>CAVUZC010000009.1:0-256176 GCA_963745965.1 uncultured Acidobacteriota bacterium | reverse complement strand
AAGGTAATTTGACATGATTTCCAAGACCAGGTAAGAATTCACTTACGTGCTTTTTGTATGCACTGGCATTTGTTGAGAAGGGCAATTGTGACTCTCATTCCATTGTCCACTCAGCCCATTGCCGCCATTCGGGCCGTGTAAGCCCGGGTTGGCAAGACTCAGGTTCGTATTTCCCAGACTCTGCAGTGGCTCTAAGTGCGTGCGCTGACGCCCCTTATTGCCGGTCTTCATGCGGCTGGAACCGCCGCCGAAGATCTGCGATGCCAGCGCCTTGGATGCCGCTGGCAGGTGCATAGTTCCCCCCTAAGCTCGTTCCGGCTGGTGTTCTGCACCCGAAATGCCCGGCGCCAGAGTGCAAATGCCCGGCAGCCGTTGCTGTAGCGAGGACTGGGACCATGCCGAATGCTGCAGAAGAAGCCGTCGTCCTTATCGCCGATGACAGCGAGATAAGCCGTGAAGTGCTTTCCTCCATCCTCTCCGCTGAAGGGTACCAGGTGATCTGCGCGGAGGACGGCGATCAGGCACTGGAGCTCATCCAAAAAACGAGGATCAACCTTGTCCTGCTCGATGTCCTGATGCCGGGGAAGAATGGGTTCGAGGTCTGCCGGACCCTCAAGTCGAAGGCGGAGACGCTCTTTATTCCTGTCGTCCTGGTCACGGGACTGTCGTGCGTGAACGACCGCATCGAAGGAATCACCTGCGGTGCGGATGATTTTCTCAGTAAGCCGGTGAACTACCAGGAACTGCTGGCGCGCACTCGTTCGCTATTGCGCCTAAAGGAATTCACCGATGAGTTGGAGAACGCCGAGACAGTTCTGTTCAGCCTGGCCCTCAGCATTGAGGCCAAGGATCCTTATACCCGCGGCCATTGCGATCGCCTCTCACACTATGCAACCCTCATGGCAGAGCACCTGCATCTGCCCGCGGAGCAATGTGTGGCCCTGCGTCGTGCCGGCGTTATCCACGATATTGGCAAGATCGCCGTGCCCGAACATATCCTGCTGAAAAAGGGACCTCTCACCGCCGATGAATGGAAGGTCATCAAGCAGCATCCGGTGATTGGGGAGCGCATCTGTGCGCCGCTCAAGTCATTCCGCCACGTCCTGCCGATCATTCGTTACCATCACGAAAAGCAAGATGGTTCAGGCTATCCGGATGGTCTGAAGGGTAACGAGGTGCCCGTCACCGCGCGCATCCTGCAGATAGCCGACGTTTACGATGCTCTGACCACCGACCGGCCCTACCATGCCGCGTTGCCAAGGGGCGAAGCCCTGCGCATCATGCACGAAGAGACGGAGCGCGGATGGTGGGACAAGGAACTCATTGAGGAGTTTGAGAAACTGACCGCCGTGGACCTCAATGAGCTTCCGAACAGCGGTGTCGCGCAAAGCATGTAATGCGCAGCGGGAGTTCCCCCGGCTCTGCCGGGGGTATCTTGTTTCCTACTCTCTGGTCCCCTGCTTTCTCAAGTTGCGCCCCTAACTTTCCGATAAGGCTCTTAAGTGTCCGCCGTGCGGGGTGAGCCCTGCCAGGGGACGAGTGGGAGCCATGGACGATCTGATAAGGGAGTTCCTGATCGAGAGCCAGGATGGGCTGGACCGCATGGAGCGGTGCCTTACGGAACTGGAGGAACGGCCGAAGGATAAAGAGCTTTTGGCTGAGATCTTCCGCTCCGTGCACACCATCAAGGGAACCACGGGATTCCTTGGCTATAAGCGGCTGGAAAAGCTGGCTCATGCCGGCGAGAATCTTCTCGGCCTGTTGCGCGATGGCAAAATGACGGCCAGCGCCCCGGTGATTACCGCGCTTCTGGCGCTGCTCGACGGCCTCCGCGAAATACTGAAGGCGATCGAAGCCGAAGGCAACGACGGTAAAGGAGACGACGCCGCTTTGATTGCGCGGCTCGCGGAGCTGCAGGCTCCCGCGCAAGCCGCGAAAACCAAAAGCGCGGCCGCGCCCCGGAAAGCGCGCGAGGCAGTCGCCGCCAAAGCTGCCGCTTCCGCCGTGAATATTCGGACCTCCGCCGCGAAGCCGGAGCCAGCTGCCGCCGAGCCCGCCGATGAGCCAGCCGCTCGTCCAGTTGCCGTGGCTGCTCAGGCACCGGAACCTCAAGAAGTCATTGCCGAGGCCGCAACGCTGACGCCCGCCGAAGCTTCCAAAGCGCGCGCGCAAGGGGCCGCGGCGGAGAGCACGTTGCGCGTGGACGTGGCGCTGCTCAACCGCATGATGAACCTGGTGGGCGAACTGGTGCTCACACGCAACCAGGTATTGCAGGCCACGGCGGCCGATCCCAACATGACGCTGCTTTCGCGCCGCCTCGATATGGTGACGGCCGACCTGCGCGAGTCGGTGATGAAGGCGCGCATGCAGCCCGTATCCAATGTGTTTTCCAAGATGCCGCGCCTGGTCCGCGACCTGAGCCACGCGCTCGGCCGCCGCGTGAATCTCCAGATGGACGGCCAGGAGACGGAGCTCGACAAGAGCCTGCTCGAAGCCATCAAGGATCCGCTCACTCACGCGGTGCGCAATGCGCTCGATCATGGGATCGAGCCGCCGGACGTGCGCGAGGCCGCGGGCAAAAATCCCGAAGGCACGCTTATTCTGCGGGCCGCGCAGGAAGGCAGCCATGTTGTCATTGAGGTATCGGACGATGGCGCCGGTATTTCGCCGGAAAAGATTCGCAGCAAAGCCATGGAGCGCGGCCTTGTGACGCCGGAGCGCGCGGCGCAGCTCGGCGAGCGCGATCTGCTGCAGTTAATCTTTTTGCCCGGCTTTTCGACGGCCGCTCAGGTCACGAACGTGAGCGGGCGCGGCGTGGGCATGGACGTGGTGCGCACCAACGTTGAAAAGATCGGCGGCAAGGTGGAGATCGACTCGCGCGTGGGCAAAGGCACCACGCTGCGCATGAGAATTCCGCTCACGCTGGCGATTATTCCCGCGCTGATCGTACGCTCGATCGGCCAGAGCTTTGCGGTGCCGCAGGGCGCGCTCTCAGAGCTGGTGCACATTCCTCCCGAACGGGCCGCGACGGCGGTGGAATGGATGGAGGGCGCGCCGCTTTACCGGCTGCGCGGGCATCTGCTGCCGCTGGTGTTTCTGGATCGGCTGCTGATGCCCGGCCGCGAGTGCGGGCTCTCCCCGGAGCGCGACAACTTTATCGCCGTGCTCGATGCCGAGGGACGCCGCTTCGGATTGGTTGTCGATTCGCTGGCCGATCCCGAGGAGATCGTGGTGAAGCCGCTGAGCGCGGTGCTGAAGGATATTGGCTTGTTCTCGGGCGCCACGGTGCTGGGCAATGCGGATCTGGCCCTGATTCTCGATCCCGGATTGATCGCCCAGCAGACCGGGGTGACCTTGAGCAGCGAGGAAGAGTCCGCGGAGGTTATGGAAGACGAGACCGAGGCGGCACGCCAGCGCTATTTGCTGGTGGAGGTGGCGGGACGCCAGGCCGCGGTGCCGCTGGCCGACGTGCTGCGCATTGAACAATTGCCGTTTTCGCGGATCGAACACATTGGCTACCGGCCTGTGCTCAACTTCGAGGGCCAGTTGCTGCCGGTCGAAGACTCGGGCGGGATTCTGGCCGCGGCCCAGGGCGATCCCGAGATGCAGATCGTGGTGGTGGTGTGCCGCGACGGAAACCGCCAGGTGGGCATCGCGGTTTCGCACGTGCTCGACGTCACTTCCGGCGGCAATCTCTGCGAGGCCGGCAGCGGAGCGCGCACCGACGGCGTCACGCTGCTTAAGGACCGCGTGACCGGCATCGTCAATCTGGGCGGCGTGCCGCCGCTGCCCGCCAGCGAAACAGCGCCGGAGACTTGTCAACCAGCTGCGGAGGCATCGGCATGAGCACAAGCGGAAGCGAAGTGCAACGCAATCAGAAAAACGTGGTGCTGGTCGAGGTCTGCTCCGTGCGCCTGGGCAAGACGCTCTTCGGCGTGCCCATCCAGCACATTCTCGAAATTGTAGGCAAGACGCGTCCGCGGCCGGTTCCGCTGGCGCCAGGGTTCGTGGGCGGGCTGGTGCACTATCGCGGCGATGTGTTGACCACGGTAAGCCTGCGTTCTCTGCTCGATCTTCCGTCCCTCGATGATGCGCAGGACATTCTCGTGCTGGAGAGTGAGGGCGGCTGCTTCGGGCTGCTGGTGGATTCGGTGGGAGAAGTGCTCACCGTCTCCTCGGTCGACTACGAACCCAACCCGTCGATACTCGACGAGCGCCGCAGAGCGCTGCTGGCCGGTGCGTACAAGCTGAAGGACGGCCTGCTGGTCATGCTCGATCCCGAGCGCCTCGATCCGGTGCGGCTTGCCCCGGCGCGTCTTGATTCGGCACGTCCGGGCGCGGCCAGGGCGGCTTAGGGCCGGATTTCTCCCAGGAGGAACACCATGCGCGCACTGATCGTCGACGATTCGCGCTTCGTGCGCGGCTATCTGCGGGGCATGCTCGAAGAACGCGGCATTGCATGTGAAGAGGCAACCGACGGCCGCGCGGGGCTCGATCAGCTTCACAGCGGTCTGGAGTTCGACCTTGCACTGATCGATTGGAACATGCCGGTGATGAATGGCCTGGAGATGCTCAAGCAGCTTCGCGCCGAAGGAGCCAGCGACCTCAAGGTCTTAATGGTGACGACCGAGGCCGAGAACGAGTACATTGTGCGCGCCCTCGAAGCCGGCGCCGACGAATATCTGATGAAGCCCTTCGACGAGGAAGCTCTGAACGAAAAACTGGCCATGCTGGGCCTGGTGGAGGCCTGATCGATGACAGCTTTGGGGACGGCCGCGGGCCGCATTCGGGTTCTGATTGTGGACGACTCCGCCGTGATGCGGAGCCTGCTGCGCTCGGTCATTCTCTCCGATCCCGGCCTTGAAGTAGCAGGAACGGCAGCCGATGGCGCGACCGCGCTTGGAATCGTTCGCCTGAATCCGCCCGACCTGATTCTGCTCGACGTCGAAATGCCGGTGATGGACGGTCTTGCCACGCTGCGCGAACTGCGCGCCCGCCGCCATGCTATGCCGGTAATCATGTGCAGTGCGCTCACTCAGCATGGCGCTCAGGTGACGATCGAAGCCCTGGCTAGCGGAGCGAGCGACTATGTTGCCAAGCCGAGCGGGCAAAGCGGGCGCGAGGCCGCCAGCCGCGCCCTGGGGCAGGAACTGCTGCCTAAAATCCACGCGCTCACCGGTCACTTGCACGCACGTTTCGCCGCGCCTGCCGCGCCGCGGACGGTACTGTCCATGCCTGCGACGCAGCCCACTTTGGCGCCGCGGCCACCGGAAAAATCGCAAGTGCTTGCCATCGGCGTCTCCACGGGCGGACCGGCTGCGCTCGATGTTCTTCTTCCGCAGCTTCCGGCGCGCTTTCCGCTTCCGGTGCTCATCGTGCAGCACATGCCCGAGGTGTTTACCCGCCTGCTGGCCGAGCGTCTCAGCCGGCGTTGCCCCTTGCAGGTGTGCGAAGCTGCGGAAGGCATGTCGGCGCTCCCAGGCTCGGTCTACATTGCGCGCGGCAACTGGCACATGGAAACCGTTGCCGCGGCTCGTCCCGGCGCGCCGGTGACACTTCACCTGGCGCAGGACCCGCCGGAGAACCACTGCCGGCCCGCGGTCGACAAGCTCTTTCGCTCGGTGGCGCGCAACTACGGCTCTGGAGTACTCGCGGTCGTGCTCACGGGGATGGGCTACGACGGCCTCGCCGGCTCGCGCGAAATTCTCGAACGCGGCGGCTCGGTCTTGGCCCAGGATCAGGCCACGAGCGCGGTGTGGGGCATGCCCGGCGCTGTCGCTCAGGCGGGACTTGCCTACAAAGTGCTTCCCCTGGCCGCGATCGCGCCGGAGATTTTGCGCGCTGCAGACATCGCGCCGGCTGCAAATCGAACCCTTGCCAGGATGGTGGTCTAGCCATGGAACAAGTTGCAACTGTCGACTATGACTATCTCCGCCAAATCGTCTTCGACGTCTCGCAGAACGTCCTCGACGCCTCGCGCGACTATCTCTTTGACGCGCGTCTCACTAAACTCCTGCGCAACCAGGGCATGGTGCATCTTGGCGAGTTGGTGCACAAGTTGCGCGGGCACAAGAATGTTGCGCTGGAACGCGAAGTGGCCGAGGCGATGATTATCAACGAGACCAGCTTCTTTCGCGATCTGCGCCCCTTCGAACTCCTCGAAACGGAGCTGCTGCCAAAGATTATTGAGGCTCGCCGCCATCGGCGCTCGCTTCGCCTCTGGAGCGCCGCCTGCGCCACCGGCCAGGAGGCTTACAGCCTCGCCATGCTGCTGCTCGAACATTTCCCCATGCTGGTCGGCTGGAGCATCGTCATTGAAGGCACCGATATCTGCGGTGAGGTGATCGAGCGCGCGAAAGCCGGCTGTTACCAGCGCATTGAGATGAACCGCGGGCTGCCCGCGCGCTATGTGGTCCGTTACTTCGACCACGTCGGCGAAGAATGGATCGTGCGGCCCGAGGTGCGCAGGCTTTGCCACTTTCGCCAGGCGAATCTGTGCGGCCCCTCGCTGCCTTTCAACCGGTCGACGGATAGTTTTGACATCGTCTTTCTGCGCAACGTGATGCTTTACTTCGATCAGCCCACGCGCCTCAAGCTGATGGCCGGCGTGCATCGCGTGCTCGCTCGCGACGGCGTGCTCTTCCTGGGTTCCAGCGAACAGCCCGCCGATATGTCTCTCTGGACCCCAGTGATCAGCGGCGGAACGTACTATTTCCGTCCGCGCGTGCAGAGTTAGAAGCAGGTTTCAGGTGTCAGGTGTCAGGCCGGGGATCGCCGTTCTCATTTTGCTGTTTTGGATCCGAAACCAAGACGCGCGCATTCTAACCCCACAAGTACCTGTACGCCGATGGTGTTGTTCGGCGAAGATGGTAGGAACGACCGCGCATAGCCTTTGCCATGGGAATTGCGCCGCCTGAAAGCCGCGCATTGCCGGAAGCAACACCTTCACGGCTCGAAGCGGAGAAGAGAAGGGTCATGGATTATCTGGAACGGTTCAAAGTTGCGCCGGGCTCCAAAGTAAAGCTCAAGAAGATCGACGCCGCAGAAAAAGACTCCCACAAAAGTCATAAGTCCGCCGCCGAGGAGATCGCGCACTATCAGGTCAAACTCCGCCAGCTCCAGGATCTGCTTTATGCAGAGCACGGCCATTCGCTTCTCATCTGCCTGCAGGCCATGGACACCGGGGGCAAAGACGGCGCGATCAATCACGTGCTGGGCGCGATGAACCCGCAGGGGTGCCGCGTGGCGGCATTCAAGCAGCCGTCCGCGCAGGAGGCTGCCCACGACTTTCTGTGGCGCGCGCACAAGGCCGCGCCTGCCCGCGGCGAAGTGGTCATCTTCAATCGCTCGCACTACGAGGATGTTCTGGTGGTGCGCGTGCACAACCTGGTGCCGAAAGCAGTCTGGTCGCGCCGCTACGATGAGATCAACAACTTCGAGCGCAACCTCGCCGCGAACGGCACGCAGGTTCTCAAGTTCTATCTGCACATCTCGAAAGAAGAGCAACTGAAGCGCTTCAAAGAGCGGCTCGACGACCCCAGTAAGCACTGGAAGATCAGCGAGGCCGACTACAAGGAGCGCGAATGCTGGGACGATTACGTCGCGGCCTACGAAGAAGCGCTCTCCCGGTGCAGCACCAAACATGCGCCGTGGTTTATTATCCCCGCCAACCACAAATGGTTTCGCAACCTGGCCATCGCGCGCATCGTTGTGGAACATCTGGAATCGCTGAAGATGCAGTATCCAAAGCCAACGGTGGATTTGAAGTGCATCCGCCGCGAGTACCACGACGCGGAAAAAGACAAGTAACGCATGGGAAGTTAAGCTCGCTGTGCGCTTCGGCCGTCCGCGCTTGCAAGCTGGTCCGAGGAAAGGCCCGGCAAACGAAATCAGAAGTGCGCCGGGGCGGGACGGCCTGTAACTGGCCAAAGGTGAGCGGGACTGGTAACCTCCGGAATGCCAGTGACCCACTCAGGATGTAGAGGTTCGCGAATCGACAAAGGTCAGAATCACCTCATGAGCAGCGGTATTTTGGCCCGACACGGCGTAGCAGCGATCTCATTGCGAGTTGCAAGACCGACGACCTGACCGCTTATTGTGGGGTTTTGGTCCGTTGCCACGGCTTGAGCTTCTGTAGCAGTAGAAACACGGCGCCTCCAACCACATAACCCGAAAGAATGCTCAGAAACCATGTACCTTTTTCTGCACCCCTTGAGTGCGCGGGATGATACTCAGTGAGCCAATGGCTGACAATGAACTGGGGAACGCAAGCAATCGTGAGGGAAAGCCAGAAATTCAGCGTTCTCCTCACCCATGGCTGCACACCCAAGCACGCCAAGAGAACTCCCGTGTATACGACAAGGATGGGCTCCGACCATTCATATGTTGGACGATGGGGGCGCATTGTCAGAAACATCAGTAGCACAGCCCCGACAAGGCCGATGAAAAACCGGCGCAAACTGATTTGGGCCACGAAGTATTTCGATTTCTTTCGCTTTGGCTGATGCGCCCTCGCTTCCAGGATCTCCAGCCGTAATTCATCTCTCTTCTTCGCGCGCACTTGCTTTTGCGTCAAGCCCCGCCGGGCCAACTCGGTGTCGAGCGCAAAGGCGGCTACTTCACGCAAATCTCCTCGATCGCCCGCAATGTGGAGGAGTTCTTCATCACTCAGACTTGCATAATGTTCCTGGAAGGTCGTCTCCAACACCACCACCTGTCTTTCGCAGGGATACTACCCCACCCATTCTCAACTGTTTCTCAACAGAGTACACGCCAGGGCGGGAAAACTTCGCTCACTCGCAGCCCAACAACCGCTCAACCTCATCGTGCAGGCGCTCGGTGATCGCCGTTTCGCTGTCTTCTGGACCGAAGCGGATCGCCTCGCCTACGCGCACTTCGAGCGTTCCCGAGCGGAACCAGCTTCGCCGGCCCGTCTTCATCTCGCCGAGGCCGCGGATGGCGGTGGGCACCACGGGGACGCCGCTTTGTTTGGCGAGAATGCCGATGCCGGGACGGAAGGGTGCGAGTTGTCCCGCAGCCGAGCGCGTGCCCTCGGGAAATACCATCACACTGTAGCCGCGATCCATGGCCCTGCCGGCGTGCGCAAAGCTCAACTGGAAATCTCGCTGGCGCGGCAGGGGAAAGACATTGAAGAGCGCCGTCACCAGCCAGTAGGCAGGAGGGCCGAGCACGTAGAAGCCTTTGTGCCCGCGCGGCCATTCGGGATTGCGCCAATGGCGAAAGTCCTCAAGCATGTCGCCCGCCATGGCCACTGCGATGCGGCGGCGCAACGGCCCTGCGAGCGCATATTGGATAAGCGGGCCGTCGTAAGCGGTGACGTGATTGCCCACGATGAGGAGAGGGCCGGATGGCAGCGGCTTCTTGGGGCCGACGACGCGCGGCTCGGCAAGGAACCAGGTGAGGGGCCGCTGAATGGCTTCAAGGAAGGCCACACGAAGCCAATGGAACAGCGCCCACCACGGCCACGTGGGATAAATAAAGTGCGTGCGCGACGCCGGCGGACCGCCTGATCCCTGTTCCCTGATTCCTAATCCGTCAGTCCCTGACTCGTTCCTTTGTTCTCTCGTCCCCTCGTTCCCGGGCCTTTCGATCCCTGTCTTCCCGTCTCCTTGTTCCCTTGTTCCCTTGTTCCCTGTCTCTTCCACCCGCTTCCGCAGTTCTCCCAGCGTCTGCACCTCTTCGAGCAGGCCACTGCCTTCGACGATGCCCAGCCGCTGTTCGATCGCGGCGGCAAGCTGCACGCGTCCCAGGCTGTCAAGGTGCAGATCTTCGCTCAGGCGCAATTCGTCGCCGACACTGCGGTAAGACTCTCCGGTGATTTGCGTAATCAGTGCGAGGAGCCAGTCGGAGGAAGGCCCGAACGCGCCTTCAGAAGCAGCAGGAGCGCCGCTAGCGGGCGCGGCCGCGGCGGCCTGAATGCGAGCCAGCCACGCGGCCACCGGCTTGCGCTTTACTTTCCCTGTTGAGGTGCGAGGCAGATCCGGCTCCGGCCACAGTACCCAGCGGCTGATGCGCTGGAAGTCGGCGAGCTTGGCGTTGGCTCGCGCAATCGCCGCCGCCGCCTCATCTCCCGAACCACGGACGGCAAGGATGGCGCACGGTTGCGGGCCGTGCGGCGTCTCCATGGCGACCACCGCGCACGCGGCGATCCCCGGCTGCTCTTCGATGGCGGCTTCAATGTCCTCGGGATGAATGTTCAGTCCCGCCGCAGTGACGATGACTTCGCTCTTGCGGCCGAGGAATTTGAGATCGCCGGATTCCTGCCGCTCAGCGATATCGCCGGTGGCCAGCCATTCGCTATCGCGCGGGCGAAGCCGGCCTCCCTGCCATGTCGCGCCGGAGATCATGGGACCGCGCACGAGCACCTCGCCGTCCGGTCCGAGCTTAACTTCGCGCCCGGGCATCGGCTTGCCAATGGTGCCGCGCGCCACATGGAAAGGATGGTTGAGCGTGATCAGCGCCGTCGACTCGGTCATGCCGTAGCCCTGCACTACTACGAATCCGAGCGTATTCCAGAAATGCTCGATCGATGCGGGCAGCGCGCCGCCGCCGGAAACGAAGGCCCAGAACTTCAATCCGAACTGCCAATGCACCGCGCGGAAGCGCCACCATCGTTTCCACGCGCTGAGTTTTTGCGCCTGCGCGATGCGCTCGGCGAACCCCGGGTGCGAAGCTTCGAGATGCGTTTTAAGCAGCGCCAGCACGCGCGGCACGGCGGCCAAAACCGAGATGCGCTCCGTACGGATCAGCTCGACGATACGCGGTGCGGCAAGCCGGTTCTCGAAGTGGACCTCGGCTTTGAGGATGGGCGGAATCCAGAGACCCATGGTCTGACCGAATACGTGGCTCAATGGCAGCGTGTGCAGAATGCGCAGGGGATGAACGAGCCGCTCGTAGCGCATGTAAGGCTGCGCGCCGTCTTCAATGGGACCGACGCTGGCCAGCACGTTGCCGTGCGTGATGACGATCCCTTTGGGATCGCCAGTAGTGCCGGAGGTGAAAAGGATTTCGAGCGGCGTTTCGTGCGAGAGGCCGCTGATCGCGTCCATCCGTGCTTGAGGCAGTTGCCTGCTCCAGTCTTCAAACGCGAGCGTGGGAATCGGGCCGCCGGTGAAAGCAGAGGAGAGTTTGTCGAGCAGCAGCGCATCGCCGACGGCGAGTTTGGGATGAACGTCTGCGGCTACGCGCGCGGCAAACTCGGCAGAGCCGGCGGCATCGAGCGGGACGGCCAGTACGCCGCGCATCATGCAGCCATAGAACGCCACAATCCAGTCGGCGCTGTTCTCGGCCCAGATGAGAACGCGGTCGCCCTGAACGATCTTGTGCTCCGCCAGATACGCAGCAAACCGTCCGGCCCATTGCGCCAGGGCGCCGTAACTTGTCGCGTACCGCCTGTTGCCGTGGTAGTGCACCACGGCAATGTTGCGGGCCATTTTGCTGTCCGTCCGCTGAAAGTCGTCGATCAGTGTTGCCAGGTGCTCGCGCATGATTTATCCGGCAAGATCATGGTAAGTGATGGGCGCGCTGCGACGGGGAGAGACAAAGACACTTTCGCAAGTGTCACATTCAATGAAGGCCGGTTCATTGGTTCCCGTTGGCCAGTCTGGGCTCAAACTGGCCCACACCTGGCCCGCGCGCTGGTCCACGGGCGTCGTACACTGGAGTCACCAGGGCTTCCCATGAAGAAACTCGCAATCGGCGCTTACGTTCTCGTTACTCTGGCATTGCTGGGCTGGGGGTACTATCAGGCGATGGTCGCGCCCAACGATGCCATGCAGGGCGAGATCTTTCGCATCATCTATTACCATGTGCCGTCGGCGTCTGTGGCGTTTGCATTTTTCGCCGTCAGCTTGATCGGGTCGATCGGCTATCTTGCTTCGAGGCACAGTAGCACCAACCGCGCCGAGAAGTTCGATGCCTGGGCGGTCGCCGGAGCGGAGGTCGGCGTAGTTTTCTGCACGGTTGTGCTGACGACGGGGCCGCTCTGGGGCCGCCGCGCGTGGGGTATCTGGTGGACCTGGGATGCGCGCCTCACCACTACACTCGTCCTCTGGCTGATTTACATGAGCTACCTGCTTCTGCGCCGCTTTGCCGCGGGACCGCAGATGCAAACACTGGCCGCCGTGCTGGGAATTTTCGGCGCGCTCGACGTGCCGATCGTTTACATGTCCAACCGCTGGTGGCGCACGCAGCATCCCGCGCCAGTCTTCGGCGGAGCGCAGGGCTCAGGCATGGATCCCTCGATGGTGGGCGCGCTGTTGTGGAACATGCTGGCGTGGTTTCTCTGGGGCGCGCTCATTCTCGCCCTGCGCTATCGCGTGGAGCGGCAGCGCCAGAAGATCGCCGCCGCAGAAGTGCAGCTGGCTTTAGAGGCCTGAGCTTCATCCAGGATTGGCTTGGGAAAACGAGGACTTTTATGAATAGGCAGATGGTTGCGGTACTGGTTCTCGCTGTACCTATCGCGCTTTTCGGCAGGGTAGCGTATCTGGTTTTGTTTGCTCCCTCGCCTGATCCGGCTTCGCTCGACCACTCGTTCAGGCAGGCGGCCTACACGATCACCTGGGCCATCCAACTGGGCTACGTGGCATGGCTGGGCCTGAAATGGCGGGCGCAGAAACGTGCTGCCCAACGCGCCGGGATTCTCGATTCTCCGCAGAAATCCTCCGCAAATTAGCGCGTCCGCGCTCGTGAGGCCATGCCGCCCGGCCCGCAATTCCCGGCGGCCATGTTGTAAGCATCTCAGCGTCCGTCGGCAGGTGATTGCCTGCTCTGCAATTCGGGCGACTTCCTCGGACATGCTCTAATAATCAGTGGACATCGAACAGTGAGAACGCGCTCAGCAACAATTCCGCACCCGGTCATCCTTACCGCCTGCGCCGTTCTCGCATGGTTCCTCACCGCCTGCCGTCCTCACGATTTTCCGCAGTACCCAGCTGACTATCGCGAATACGTCTACGTCACCAATGGCGGCAGCGACACAGTCACCGTTCTTGACGTGGTGAATGTCCGCCTCGACCGAGAGCTTGCGGTGGGCCGGCGTCCGGTAGCGGTCGCAGCCAGCCCCACGCGCAATGAGATCTATGTTGTTAATGAAGGCGCCGAGGGCGCGAACGGCTCGGTTTCAGTCATCGACGCCGAGCACAACGTGGTCGTGGCGACCATCCCAGTACACCGGCAGCCGCTCTCGATCGATGTGGATTCCGAAGGCGCGCGGGCTTATGTGGCCAACTCCGCGTCCAACTCGATTTCCGTTCTCGATCTCAAGGCGCGGCGAGAGATTGCGCAGTTCGGCGCGGGCGAGGGGCCGGTTGCGGCGAGCATCGCTCCCGACGGCAAGTCCCTCGTCGTCGCTAATCAAAAGGGCAACTCGGTCAGTGTGATGGATCCGGCCACGGGCCGCGTGCGCGCGGTCTTCGCGGACTGCCCCGGCGCAGCCAGCCCGGTGATTTTGCCGGATTCTTCAAAAGCGTTCGCGGCGTGCTCGGCCGGGCACCAGGTGATGGCCATTGCACTCGCCAACTCTCAGGCGCGCCCCAATGAACCTGACGCGCTCGAAGCGTTGATGGACGTGGGGCACGGCCCCGTTGACCTTGCGCTCAAGCCCGACGGCGGCGAGGTCTTTGCGTCGAATTCCGCGTCCGATTCGGTGAGCGAGATCTACAACACCACCGACGAAGTCGGCGACACGTACACTATCGGCGCCGATCCCGTGCGCGGACTGGTCTCGCGCGACAATGCACTGCTGTATGTCGCGAACCTGCGCTCGCAGGAGGTGACCATCTATTCGATCGAAGACGGCAAACGAGTGGGAGCGATCCATGTGGGCGACGGGCCGGCCGCCATGGCCTTCTCCGCCGCCGGACACTTGCTCTTTGTAGCTGACAGCCGCTCCGGCGATGTTGCGGTGGCGCGCACCGCGACGCAGTCGCTGTTCACCATGCTCCCCGCCGGCCGCGATCCGAATGCGATGGTCGACAAGGCATTCAAAGTGCAGTGAACGATTCAACGGAGCTTTGCGCGTACTCCGGTTCGCATTAGATAAAGGAAGATGACAAGGTTGAGCGAACCGCGCACGAGGAAACCGGCGGAGTGCTCGGTGGAAAAGGACCACAGGGACCATGCGGCGGAGAGCGCCACAGCGGCAAGCGCGAGAGCCCAGGCCCATCGCAGCAGAAACAATAATCCCAATCCGGCGGCGATAAACATGGAGGCGAAGATCAGATAAAACAGCCCCGCGCCGCCCTGAATCACGGACACCACAGCCATTTCGGCGAGAAGCAACATGTAGCAACTGACGGCGATCACCCCAGGCTGCTTCGCGATCATGGCGCGCAGCGGCTTTGCCTCGGCTTTGGGTTGGGCTGCGCCGGCCTCGTGGGGATCGGGATGGGATTCAGTGGTCATAGTGTGTGCAGGTAGGCGAGCAGGTCGCTCAGATCGTCGTCGCTGAGTGGCGTGGCGGGCATCATTTGCCGCCCGTGCAGGATGACGGCTGTCAGGCGCTCGTCGGTGGGCGGCGCGCCGCTGGGCATCGCCTTCAATTTTGTGATCGCCTGCAATCCCGGCCCATGCAAGGGATGTGTCGAATTGGGAAAGTGGCAACGCGCACAATGTGCCTGATAGATGGCCGCGCCACGCGCCTCCTGCCGGTTCCATTCACTGGACGGTTTGGAGGGCGGGAGTTGACGGCAGCCGGCTGCAGCGAATACGACGAAGAAGCAAACCAAAACCAAAAAAGAATTGCGAAGGAGCATTTGTTTTTCATGATACAGCGCGTTCACTCCGCGGCGGCAATGGCTTCGGCGATGCGGTCGATGGCTTGCTGTTCGGCGTCACTTTCAGGGTAGCGGCCGTTGACGAGGATCGAGAAGGCGACATCGCGGCCGGTGGCAGTGGTCAGGTAACCGGAGAGCGAGTTCACCTCGTCGAGCGTGCCGGACTTGGCTTCCATCTTGCCTTTGAGCGGGGAGTTTTTGAACCGGTGATCGAGTGTGCCGTCCACGCCGGCCACAGGCAGCGTATCGCGCCAGTTCGCGCCCCACGGCTGACGCGAGGCGTAGGTGAGCAGGCGCGTGAAGGCCTGCGGCGTGACCTTGTCCAACGGGCTCATTCCGGAGCCGTCGTAGAGGAAGAACTCGTTATCGTCGATTCCGGCATCGACGAGGAATTGCCGCACCACGCGCGCGCCTTCCTCAAAGCTGCCTTCGGCGCCGCAGGTTTTGCCAAGCAGGCGAAGCAACAGTTCGGCGTGGAGGTTCTGGCTGGTTTTGTTGATGACGGCGATGTCTTCGGCCACGGGGACGGAGATGTGCGCGGCCAGCACGCGGCGGCCCGCCGGGTCGCTGGCGATGGTTGTGAGATGAATAGGAATGAATTTCAGCGGCTTCTCGCGCTCACCGGCAAAGTCGCCGGTTCCGGTGAGAAAGCGGTGGCGCGATTCGGGTTCTCCGCTCACCTTGATGCCGCGATTGAGGAGGGCGAGCTTGAATGCGTCGGCTGTGAACTCTGCCGGATCTTCGACGGCCAGCGAAGCATGCAGGCCGTCCGCGGGTATCGTGCCCCAGGCGCGAACCATGGTGAGGCCGGGGCGGTGTTCGAGTCCGGGGTGAGCCTGTTCGCCGGGGGCAGCCGGTTTGGTGGTGTTGTCGAGCGTGAAATAGTCGACGTCGGGAACCCAGGTGACCTGGGTGCGGCCGTCCGCGGCAGAGTCCTGGTCAATGTTCAGTTGGTCGGTGTTCTCGTTGAAGGTGAGCGCGGAGACGGGAGCGCCGTAGCTCCACTGCAAATCGTTCCAGGCCCAGCCGAGGGCGTAAGGCTCGTCGGGAAACCAGGTGTCGTCGCCGAGGACGCCGCCATCGACCGCGCGCACCCCGGCTTGCTCGACCTGCTCGGCGAGCAGATCGAGTGGAGCGATGATTCTGCGGGCGCGCGCAACTTCCGCGGCCTCTTCAGGGGAGATTGAGCCGGTCTGCGTCAGCGTGCCTGGAGCAGTCGCGGAAGCCCCGGTGCTGGAGGGGGCGGGGCTCGATTGAAATGTTGGCGCTTCTGGTGGCCGAGCACTTCCAGGCTCAGCGTAGGGATACTGCCGTTCGCCGATCGTGGGATCGCCGACACCGAGGATGGCGAGGTCGCCATGCAACGTGCCGGACGGGTCCAGATCGCCATTGGCGACGACGAGAGTTGTCCAGGAGAGAGTGTCGACGGGCAACAGGCCGTAGGCGGCGGCGGTGACAGCGAGCTTGGCGCTCGAGCCGGGCGTGAAGAGTTCGGCTTCATTCAAGCCGTAGAGCGGCTGGCCGTCGAGCGTGGTTACGCTGATACCGAAGTGCGCATGTTTGAGCGCGGGGTCGGCAAGGATGGCCTGAACGCGGCTGGCCAGGGGGCCGGTGGTGGGCGCGGAACGAACATGATGCTCGCGATGGGCGGGCTCCTGCGCGCGGAACGTGGAACTACAAATGAGGGGGATGGCGAACGTGAGGCCCAGAAACTGCCGCAAAGTTCTCATGCCCGGAGTGTAGCAGGGGGCGGCGTAGTATCGGAGGGGGAGAAACGAGAAACCCGTTACACCGATGAGAAACCCGAACCATTGGCGGCTGCGCACGCGGACGCTCGATCTGGGCCGGCGCACGCTGGTGATGGGCGTGGTGAATGTGACGCCTGATTCGTTCAGTGACGGCGGTTCTTCTCTTGACCCGGAAGCTGCGGTGGCCCGATGCAAGCAATGCATTGCGGAAGGCGCCGACATTCTCGATCTTGGCGCAGAGAGTACACGGCCGGGTTCACGGGCGGGCGGGGCGGATGCTTTGGTCAGCGCGGATGAAGAGCAGGCGCGATTGCTACCGGTTCTCGAAGGAATTCTGAAAAATCTGCCGCACGCAGTAGTGTCGGTGGATACATATAAAGCGGCCACGGCACGGGCGGCGCTCGAAGCGGGCGCGGAGATTGTGAATGACGTGAGCGGATTCACGTGGGATCCGGGAATTGCGAAGGTCTGCGCGGAGTTTGGCGCGGGCGTGGTCCTTGCGCACACGCGGGGGCGGCCTGACGAGTGGCGCGGACAACCGAAGCTTGCGCCTGATGCGCTGCTGGCGACGGTACGCGAAGGGCTGACTGCGAGCTTACATGCGGCGCAGAACGCGGGTCTTGCGCCGGAGTGCATGGTTCTCGATCCGGGGTACGGATTCGGCAAGCGGTACGGCGAGAATTACACGCTGCTCAGCCGGCAGGCGGAACTGCTGGCGCTGGGCCGGCCGCTGCTTGCCGGCTTGAGCCGCAAATCGTTTTTGGGGCACACGCTGGCGCCGCTCTTGGGGGGAAACGATGCTCCGCCTGCGGCGCGCGGGAACGCGAGTCTGGCGGCGATGACAGCAGCCATCCTCAATGGCGCATCGATTGTGCGTGTGCACGAGGTTCGGCCGGCGATCGAGGCTGCACGCATTGCGGATGCGGTGCTGGACCAGGGACGGGAATAGCGTGCTATCCCAGGTCCCCAAATGCGAGGGACCTGGGGCACCCAAGATTGGATATGGAAACCGCGGAACTGCACTGAATTGTTTATTTCATTGCTTATCGGTGGCGAGATAGACGGCAGCGCCTCCCAGCAATGCCAACGCGGCGCATGCAGACGCGAGCAGGAACCAATTCCCACCGGCCCCGGCGATTGCAGTGGAGTTCAGGCTGTTCGCGTGCGCGGCAGAGACGAACCAGTCATGCCAGAATGACCATGTGAACCATGCGGCCCCTCGGCGCGCCTCGAAGCCGGCTAATCCTGCAACTGCAATCAGAGCCGCCGCAAAGGCAAAGATCTGTGCGCCCAATAGGGGGCGGCCGATGCGTTCGAGGGCAGCATTGCGCCGGCGTAGCTGCGCGCGCCACAGCAAAAGTGCTGGCGAGACGGTAGGCGACGCGGCGAGCGACTGGACACGCGCCTGCCGGAAGACTTGAGAGACGAGCGCCAGGTCGCCGCATGTGCGGCAGGTGTTCACGTGCGCGCGGAGCTCCGGTGCGCATGCATCCGGCCACTGGCCGTTCGCGATGGACTGGCGAAGCTCTTTCTCGTGCGGGCAGGTGACGAGCTTCATGGTTTCCTCCCGAGCGTTTGCGATTCAGCGGACGCGCGAAGCAGAGCCGCGATTTTGCGCCGCGCGCGGAAGAGCAGGAGGCGGATGCTGGCGGCGCTTAGACCCATCACCTGCGCGATCTCGCGATGCGAGTAGCCCTCGGCGTGGGCCAGCCAAAGCATCTGGCGTTCGCACGGCTTCATCTGGCGGAGGGCGGGCCCGAGCAGAATCTCGGAATCGGTCTGCGCCGTGCTATCCTGCGCGGCGAAAAACTCCTCGGGAATCTCCTCGATGGATGCGCCGCGTGGGCGACGCCAATGATCGCGCAACAAGTTGCTGGCGATGCGGAACAGATAAAGCCGCGCGGCCGCTTCGCCATCGAGAGCGAGCGAAGGAGCGCCCTCCGCACAGAGGAACCGCACGTAGCTCTCCTGCATCAGATCGTCGGCCAGGGCAGGATCGGCTGAGGCTCGCGCGAGATAGGCCCAGAGCGGACGCGAGGAGCGCGAGTAAAAAAGGGCAAAGGCCTCGTTCTCCAGCACCGGGTCAGCGACGCCGACGCCGGCGGCTTCTTGAGTGCCGCCGGCCCAGCGATTCGGCAATGCGAATTCCCACGCCATACGCGTTCGCTTTCCTGGCGGGGCCACTTTCGGCTCCACTGCGGCTCACTTCCGGTCCTGTGAGCTGTAGGGCGCGGAAGTTCCGCTTTCGGCCAATTCCTTTTCGGGCATCAGGCCCAAGCGATGGGCCAGAACCCACGTTGCTCCTGCCGAGAGGATGAACCCAATTCCCGGCGTAAGAGCCAATGTGCCCAGCACCGTCATCCCCTCTCCCGTATCGGGCCCAACGTGTCGCAGCAAGAGGAATCCGACGCCGAGCAGCGTCATCACGATTCCTGTCTGCAATGGCGTTAGCACGCGCGCCACGAGGTTGGGTATGTGCGGACCTGACTCGGGCCCCAGCGCCATCGGTGAACCCATCAGGAAGCGCTTGCCTGCCTCTGAATCCAGATACGCAATCAGCTCCTGGCTGGTGCCAAATTTGTCGATCAGCCGGCCCTGCATCTCCATTTGCTGTTTGAAGGCACGACTCCAGCGATGGCTTTGGACGAAAAGGCGGACGATCCAGACGATGGCGAAAAAGATGGAAGGCACGATGATGATGGGAACCAGTTCTTCGACGAACTTGGGCGCGGAGGACTCCTGTTGAGGCGCCGGCGCCAAGTCGGGCCAGAGCACGCGCTCCAACGCCTTGTCTCGGCTGTCGTCGGACGGGTTGAGGCTGCTGAACAAATAAAACTCGGGATTGCGCGCGACTTCGGGGTGCTGGGTGAGGAATTGTTCCAGTTCCGGATTGCTGCGGGCCACGTATTGCTGATCGGCTAACAAGGAGGGATCGGCAGCAACTGCAGCGGTGAGAGTGGGGCTTAGGCGCAGCAGGTGCAGAAACTGCTGCTGGGTGTCGGCCACGTCGTTCTCACTGGGCGTTTGTGCTGCTGTTGCGGTCGTCGCGTGGGTCTGGGCGACGGCGAGCGGCGCAGCGGCCAGCGAGAGCGCGGCGATGGCGCACAAGAGCGAAGATGCGATACGGAAACGGACGTTCATGGCGTTTCTCCTCATTTCTGGACGCGTCTGCATATACAACGAATGATTGGGCGGATGGTTAACAGAGATTCGCGCGAGCGAGCTGGGAAGCTGCAGAAGGTTAGAATTGAAATGGCTGCGGAGGTACGACGCCGCAGCGGAATCCATACCCGCGCGCAACAGACCCACTTTCGGCTTGTTGTGGCGGGTTATTGTGTGGAATCAAGGACGCGCGAATGCGAGCAAAGACGGCTGTGGTGCTGGGCGCCCAATGGGGCGACGAGGGCAAGGGAAAGATTGTCGACGTGCTGAGCGAACGGTTCTCGGCCGTGGCGCGCTACGCCGGGGGGCATAACGCCGGACACACCGTCATTATTGGCCAGCACAAATTTGTGCTGCAGCTCATTCCCTGCGGGGTGCTGCGGCCCACGTGCAAAGGCATCATCGGCAACGGCGTGGTGCTCGATCCCATTTATTTTTTGGACGAAATCGATCGCGTGCGCAAGACCGGCCTCGATCTCGACGGACGCCTGTTCGTCTCGAATCGCGCGCAGGTGATTTTGCCCTATCACCGCATGATCGAACTGGCGGCTGAAACCGCGCCGGGCCGGCAGAAGATCGGCACCACGAGCAAGGGCATCGGGCCGGCCTACGAAGACAAGATGGCGCGCAGCGGGCTGCGCATTGTGGACCTGCTGAACACATCGCTGCTGAAGACGCATATTGAGGCGGCCTGCGAAGAGAAGAACGCCATCGCCCATGCGCTTTTTGGGGCCAGTCCGCTCGACCCGGCGAAGATGTACGACGATTACACGGCGGCGGCGGAGCGCATCCGGCCGCTGGTTGCAGATACCGGGCGGCTGCTCAACAAGATTCTGGCCGGCGGCGGCAGCGTGATGTTCGAGGGCGCGCAGGGGACGATGCTCGACATCGACCACGGAACTTACCCTTATGTGACTTCATCCTCAGCGACAGCCGGCGGCGCGGCGACCGGAAGCGGCGTGGGTCCTACGGCGATTGGGACGGTGATTTCCGTGACCAAGGCGTACGTGACACGCGTGGGCGAGGGGCCGTTTCCTTCGGAAATCCATGACGGAGTGGGCGAGCAGTTGCGCGCCCGCGGTCAGGAGTACGGCGCCGTCACGGGCCGACCGCGGCGTTGCGGCTGGCTCGATATGCCCATGCTCCGCTACTCAAACCAGGTGAACAGCGCCGAGTGGCTGGTGGTTACGAAGCTCGATGTGCTCGATGAACTAGCGGAGATTCCCGTCTGCACCGGCTACGAGATCGACGGCAAGTTGACGGACGAGGTGCCTGCCGATGTGCGCGGCCTGGAAGCCATCAAGCCGCGCTACACCACGCTCAAGGGATGGCACCAGTCGACAGAGGGTATCACCGAGTACGACAAGCTGCCGCAGGCCGCGCGCGACTACCTCGCCTTCCAGGAGCGCGAGAGCGGAGCCAAGATCGGCATGATCTCCACCGGCCCCGATCGCGACCAGACCATTGTGCTGCCGGAGTTTGCCGCGGCGCTCGACGGCATTTACGGGTAAGAACGGCGAATCGGCGAGCCAGCCAGCCGGCGTGCTCAATTGAGAACCGCGACTCCCGTAATTCATCTGCCATTCACATGCGGCGTGATTTGCCTCACCTCGCGCCCAATATTCCCAGCCTTTACGCTTTCAAGCCCTTGGCGAGGCGTGGCCGCTCAGGTATTCTTGGCAGGCTAAGGAATTCAAGCCAGGAGGGGAAGCAAAATGGCACTCACGCGGCAGGTTATCACCTCACTTACCAGCGACGGCACCGATATTCTTGGCACCAAGGTTCTGGCCGTCAAAATCGCGGATGAAAGCATTGTCTCCGGATCGCTGCTTACGGTTGAAAGCAATCATTTCTGCGTGCTGAAATCGCGCGGCGCGGTCTTGAGTGTCTACGACACCGGCCAGTATGCAATTACCACTCCCGACAAGCCGCTGCTCGGCTCCATTGCGCAGGGATTCTTCGGCGGCAACTCGCCGTGGGTATACGAAGTCATCTACATCAACCGCTCCAAGCTTCTGGTGCGCAGCGAGGGAATTGCGACCAGCGAAGAGATGGCCGAAATGGCCTACCAGGTGGACTACTACATCCACGTGGACACCAAAGACGCCGCTCTCGAGCTCATCACTCACCTGCCGTTCAATGGCCACCTCATCGACTTGAAAGAAGTGGCCGACTACGCCGGTCCGGCGATCGAACAGTCCATCAACCAGATTGTGCAGGTAACGAAGATGGAGGACATCAACGAGCACATCCAGGAAGTGCGCGAGCTGGTGAAGAGCCATCTTTCCGACTTCCTGAAGACCTACGGCATCACGCTCAATGACCTCAAAGTGTTGATCATGCCCAAGGACGAACGCATGCGCGAGTTGATCTCACTGCAAGCTATCGGTCTTACGCCCATCGAGGCAGTGCGCTACTATCTCGCCATCAAGATGGCCGACAAGGGACTGGTTTCAGCGCCCAACGCCGCGGCAGGCGTGCCCTTCACCATCGGCGGACAGCCTTCAGGCTTTTATTCCGTTGGCGCAGAGGCGGGACTGCCGGGGCCTACCGGAGGCAAATAGTGGCGGGAGAGTATTTTTATGCTGCCGACGAGCTTGAGCAGGTCGCGATCAACCTGTTCTATGGCTGGGGATACAACTTCTACAAGGTTGAGAACCAGCTCCGCGCCGACGATCAGATGGTCCGCGCCAAGGCCTCATGGCTTTTGGGCGAGGCTGCGAATGCTGTGAGCGTGGCGGAGAGCGATTACCGGCGCGAGTTTCTCCCCGCTCCCACGCGCGCCAAGCCATTTCCCGATGCTTCGGCGGTTGCCTCGGCGCAGAAGCTGGAGCGATTGCACGGCGAGATCAGCCGGCTCGAGCAATTCATCCAGCAATTGCCCGCGCCGGCCAACGACCGCATGACGCAGCGCTACAGGCTTGAAGCACCAACGCTCGCGAATCTGATTCACTTCGATTCGTTGTTGGTGGGCCAGTGCGAGCTGATGCGCAAGTCAGTTACGGGCGCAGATGGTTTGGCGATCCTGAAAGCGTTGCCGGATCTCGAAGCGGGGATTGCGGCCATCCGCGGCACGCTGCACGATCGCGAAGCGGTGCTGATGAATTAGGGCTGGCGGCAAATCAGATGCTGTAGTTTGCGACGACTCTCGTCACTTTGCCCTGGGCGTCGAACTCCATGAATTCGCCTGTCCGCGTGCCGACTTGATTCTCGTAGTAGAGAACTACGCTGGAAAGCCCCTGCATCACGTCGATGAGCGTGAACCTTAGGTTCGGAAACAGGGCGAGCCCCTTCGCGAAGTAGTTGCGGAGCGCGCCGATGCCGGTCACCTCGCCGGCCGGATCCCCGATCACCCTTGCCGCCACCGGCGAGGTCAGGATTACGGTCTCGGCGTAGTGAGAGAGAATCCGGTCAAGATCGTGCGAGTTCCAGGCGGCAATCCAATCTGCAGCAAATACTTTGGCGTCGACAGGCAATGGCATCTTCTCTGTCCCCCGTTCGCTCATTGTAAGTGGGTTGACTTTACGAGGATCCCGTTGGAGCCGGTGGGGTGAAGGATCTGAATCGGGGCCCTCCAGCGGTGTCGTCGATCGGAGCCGCTGTACTTTCATTGTTTTACTCGGGTCCAACTTTTCGTACCTCCGGTGCGTCCAACCGTAGGATCATACGAACGACGCGAACTCTGCGCCGAATCCTTGGTCACGTTTTTCATGAGAATTCCATTTGACCAGAAGCCCATTGCGGTACTACCGTGTACGCGTATGCCAGGTTTATCGCCTAGCCCCGTCCGATTTCGGTTACTGAATCCACGGTGGGCCGCAGCCTCTGTTCTGGCAATCGCGGTCAACGCCGTTCCGCTCTTCGCCGGCGGATCGTTCCTGGCGCAGAAGCACGAAATCCGCCACGAGATCGACCAACTCGAGGACGAGTGGCGCAATGCCGTCCTTACGGGCGACGTGAAAACGCTGGATTCCCTGCTGGCCGACGACTATATGGCCATCACGCCCAACGGCACATTACAGTCGCGCGATGAGGCGCTGCAGATCCTTCGTTCCGGCCGCATGCATTTCACGTCCATATCCATCACCGACCGCAAGGTTCGCTTCTACGGAGCCACTGCTGTGGTCACGTCCCTGGCCAATATCCAGGCCACTACGCCAGACGGCCCAATGACGGGCGACTTTCGCTATACGCGCGTCTATGTGCGCAATGCCCAGGGCCTGTGGAAGATTGTGAGCTTTGAAGCGAGCCGCGTTCGCCAGCCGGGACCGCACCGGCACGGCGAGTCCCACTAACCGTTTGCGCCTGTTAAGGTTACAGTCCCTGCGTCTGAGCCGCGGCATGAAATAAAGCAGAGCCGCCCCCAGAGAAAATCCCTGAAAAATCAACGGTTTCCTCCCCTCCCCTTGAAAGAATGAGCCCTCCGGGTTAGACTCGATATAGATATAGGACTAATTAAGTCCTATATAGCGGGATTCAGGGGCTGTACTTCTCGCCGGGAGCCAAAATGCCAAGCGTGCGGTAGGACGGGCTGGCATTTGGAATGATCCCTTCGAACCCCGAAATCCCGTGGAGGATGAATGAGTTCCACTGTCGAGACAATTCGCGATCTGGCCGCACAGGACTATAAGTGGGGTTTTGTTACCGAGATCGACGAAGACCGCGTGCCCAAGGGGCTGAGTGAAGACATTGTGCGCCTGATTTCGGCGCGCAAGGGCGAGCCGGAGTTCATGCTGGAGTGGCGGCTGACTGCACTGCGCAATTGGTTCAAGATGGAGCGCGAGCAGGGCGAGCCCAGGTGGGCCAACGTCAAATTCGCCCCGATCAACTACCAGGACATCGTCTATTATTCGGCGCCGAAGCAGAAGCCGTCGGTTGAAAGCCTCGATCAGATCGATCCCGAGATCCTGAAGACCTACGAGAAGCTCGGCATTCCGATCGAAGAGCAGAAGAAGTTCTCGGGCGTGGCAGTGGACGCGGTCTTCGACTCGGTCTCTGTGGCGACTACCTTCAAAGGCAAGCTTGCCGAGATGGGTGTGATTTTCTGCTCGTTCTCTGAAGCAGTTAAGAATCATCCGGAACTGGTGAAGAAGTACCTGGGCACGGTGGTGCCGCCGACGGACAACTTCTACGCGGCCTTGAACGCCGCTGTTTTTACCGACGGCTCGTTTGTCTATGTGCCCAAAGGCGTGCGCTGCCCGATGGAGCTTTCGACGTATTTCCGCATCAACGCCGCGGAGACGGGCCAGTTCGAGCGCACGCTGATCGTGGCCGACGAGGGCGCGTCTGTCAGTTACCTCGAGGGCTGCACGGCGCCGATTCGCGACACCAACCAGCTGCACGCCGCGGTGGTGGAGCTGATCGCGCTCGATAACGCTCAGATCAAGTACTCGACGGTGCAGAACTGGTACCCCGGCGACAAGGAAGGCCGCGGTGGCATTTACAACTTTGTGACCAAACGCGGCAAGTGCGCAGGGCGCAACTCGAAGATCTCGTGGACGCAGGTAGAAACCGGCTCCGCGATTACGTGGAAATATCCGAGCTGCATCTTGCAGGGCGACAACTCGGTGGGCGAGTTCTACTCGGTAGCGCTGACCAACAACCGCCAGCAGGCCGATACCGGCACGAAGATGATCCACATCGGCAAGAACACGCGTTCGACGATCGTGTCCAAGGGTATCTCGGCCGGCTATGGCCAGAACACCTATCGCGGCCAGGTGAAGATTTTGAAGGGCGCAACGGGCGCGCGCAACTACACACAGTGCGACTCGCTTTTGATCGGCGACAAGTGCGGTGCGCACACGTTCCCGTACATTGACGTGCGGAATTCGACGGCGCGTATGGAGCACGAGGCGTCGACGTCGAAGATTGGCGAGGATCAGCTCTTTTATCTGCGTCAGCGCGGCATCAAGACCGAAGACGCGGTTTCGATGATCGTGAACGGCTTCTGCAAGACGGTCTTCAAGGAACTGCCGATGGAGTTTGCTGTCGAAGCGCAGAAGCTGCTGGGCGTGAGCCTGGAAGGCAGCGTGGGATAAGGCAGGGATCAGGTTTCAGGGGTCAGCAAGCGAACGACATGGAGAGAGAAATCGAATGGCATTGTTAGAAATCCAGGATTTGCACGCCTCGGTGGATGGCAACGAGATTTTGAAGGGCGTGAATTTGACGGTGAATACCGGCGAAGTGCATTCCATCATGGGCCCCAACGGCTCCGGCAAGAGCACGCTGGCGGCGGTGCTGGCGCGCCGCGACGCGTATCAGGTCACGAGCGGACGAGTTCTCTTTGAGGGCAAGGATCTGCTTGACATGGATCCCGAAGAAGCCGCCTGCGAGGGTCTGTTTCTTGCATTCCAGTATCCGGTGGAGATTCCCGGCATTGGCAACGCGTACTTTGTGCGCTCGGCCATGAACGCCATCCGCAAGTATCGCGGAGAGGACGAGCTGGACGCGATGGATTTTCTGCCGCTCTACAAGGAGCGGATGAAGCTGCTTGAGATGGACGAAAAATTCATGAACCGCTCTGTCAACGAGGGATTCTCTGGCGGCGAAAAGAAGCGAAATGAGATTCTGCAGCTCTCCATGCTCGAGCCCAAACTCGCCATTCTAGATGAGACCGATTCCGGCCTCGACATCGACGCGCTGCGTATCGTGGCGCAAGGCGTGAACGCGATGCGCAGCAAGGAACGCGCGTTTCTGGTGATCACGCACTACCAGCGCCTGCTCGACTACATCAAACCGGACTTCGTACACGTGCTGGTGGATGGAAAGATCGAGCGCTCGGGCGGCCCTGAGTTGGCTCTGGAGCTTGAAGAGAAGGGCTACGGGCGAGCTGAGGCTGACGAGAAACAGGTGTTGCTCGCATGATTACGGCAGCAAAAGCGATGGGGAACAAGAGAACGATGGCAACAGAGACGGAGCGGTTGAGCAATTATTTCGAAGCGTACGAAGAGGTTCGCGCCGAAGGGCAGGAACGCGAGCCAGTGTGGTTGCAGGAGCTGCGCGAAGGCGGATGGGCGCGCTTCAGCGCTAAGGGATTTCCATCGACCCGCGACGAGGACTGGCGTTTCACCAATCTTGCCGCGTTGGCAAAGACTTCGTTCCGCCGTGCCGCGAAGGGCGAGTTCAGCGTTACGGGCGCGCAAATCGAACCGTTTCGCGTTGCCGGAACTGCGTGCCAATTGGTGTTTTTGAACGGCCACTTTGCGCCGCAGCTTTCCGAGCTTGGAAATCTGCCCGAAGGCCTGCTGGTCTGCTCGTTGTCCTCGGCAATCGATTGCGCGAGGGAAGGCTGCGCTCCAGAGGGAATCGAGCAGCATCTGGGCCGCTATGCCGACATGGACCGGGACGTCTTCACCGCTCTGAACACGGCGCTATGGGAAGATGGCGCGTACCTGCGCATCCGCCGCGGCGTGGTGCTCGAGCATCCGATCCACCTGCTGTACGTTTCCGCCGGCACAGGCGCCGAGATCGCGACTCATCCGCGCACGCTTATCATTGCAGAAGACGCAAGCCAGGCCGCGATTATTGAAGAGTATGTTTCGCTGGGCAGCGAGGCGGCGTTCTCAAACGCGGTCACCGAGCTCGCTGCCGGCCAGGATGCCGTGATTTCGCACTTCCTTATCGAGCGCGAGAATCTCGCCTCCTTCAACGTCTCCACGCTGCGCCTCGAGCAGTCGCGCGGCGCGCAGGTAGACTCGCACTCGATCCTTTTAGGCGGCGGCCTGGTGCGCAACAACGTACATCCCGTGCTCAACGGCGAAGGCGCGGAGTGCCTTATCAACGGCCTCTTCGTCGGCGCGGGACGTCAGCACCTGGATAACTTTATGTTTGTGGAGCACGCGCGGCCAAACTGCAATAGCCGCCAGTTCTACAACGGCATTCTCGCCGACCATGCGCGCGGCGTCTTTCATGGCCGCATCGTGGTGCACAAAGACGCGCAGAAGACCGACGCCAAGCAGACTAACCGCAATCTGCTGCTCAGCGACAACGCGCGCATCGACACCAAACCGCAGCTCGAGATTTATGCCGACGATGTGAAGTGCACGCATGGCGCCACCATCGGCCAGATCGACGAATCCCAGCTGTTCTACCTGCGCGCGCGCGGCATCGCTGAAGCGGATGCGCGCAACCTTCTGCTCTATGCTTTCGCGGGAGAGTGTCTCGACCGCATGAAGGAACCTGCGGCGCGCGAGTTCGCGGAAAACCTGATTCGCGAACGCCTGCACGAACTGGCCAGCGCGTTAAAGACGGCTCCGATGGCCGCGTCCGCGGAAGAGGAAGCACAGCACTGGGAGGAAGTGGGATGACGGCCGTCACCCAACCGGTGGTTCACGAGCCGCTGCCGCGCCACAGCGCCTCCGGGCTCGACCTCGCGAAGATTCGCGCGGATTTTCCCATTCTCGCGGAACGCATTCACGGGAAGCCGCTGGTCTATCTCGACAACGCGGCCACCTCGCAAAAGCCGCGCGTGGTGATCGACGCTATTACGCACTACTACGAGCACCTCAACGCCAACATTCATCGCGGCGTGCACACGCTGAGCGTGCGCGCTACGGAGGCGCACGACGCGGCGCGCGAAACTGTGCGGCGTTTTTTGAACGCTGCGAGCACGCGCGAAATCATCTTCGTCCGCGGCGCGACCGAAGCCATCAATCTGGTAGCGCAGACCTACGGCCGCACGCATGTGAGCGCCGGGGACGAAATTCTGATCACAGCCATGGAGCACCACTCGAACATCGTGCCGTGGCAGATTCTGTGCGAGGAAAAAGGTGCACATCTCCGCGTCGCGCCGATCGACAGCCGCGGCGAGCTGAGACTCGATGAGTTTGCGAAACTGATCGGGCCTCGCACCAAACTCGTTTCCGTCACGCAGGTTTCAAACGCCCTGGGCACGGTGACTCCGCTGCGAGAGATAATTGAGCTCGCGCACGCGCAGGGAGTTCCCGTCCTTGTCGACGGCGCGCAGGCCGTGCCGCACTTCGCCGTCGACGTGCAGGCGCTCGATTGCGACTTTTACGTCTTCAGCGGTCACAAGGTTTACGGGCCGACGGGTATTGGCGTGCTTTACGGCAAGCGCGCCCTGCTTGAGGCCATGCCGCCTTACCAGGGCGGCGGCGACATGATCCGCTCGGTCACCTTCGAGAAGACCACATACAACGATCTGCCCTTCAAGTTCGAAGCCGGCACGCCCGACATTGCTGGCGCGATTGCGCTGGGCGCGGCGCTGGAGTATATCGGCAAGCTGGGCATGGAGAACATCGCGGCGCACGAGCACGATCTGCTGGCCTACGCTACGGAGAAGGTCGGCGCGCTGCCCGGCATGCAGTTGATCGGAACCGCGCGGGAACGCGCCGGCGCGCTCTCGTTTGTGATGGAGGGCGTGCATCCGCACGATCTGGGCACGATTCTTGACGGCGAAGGAATTGCCATCCGCACAGGCCACCACTGTGCGCAGCCCGTGATGGAGTTTTTCGGAATCCCAGCCACTGCGCGGGCGTCGTTTGCCGTGTACAACACGCGCGAGGAAGTGGACGCGCTGGTCGAAGGAATCCGCAAGGCGCACGAGGTGTTCGCGTAAATGGCGGAACTGAGCGATCTGTATCAGGAAGTGATTCTCGAGCACAGCAAAGCGCCGCGGAATTTCCGCCGCCCTGCATCGGCGAACCGCGAGGCGGAGGGCTACAACCCGCTGTGCGGCGACCGCTGCACTGTCTATCTCGATATGGATGGAGACGCGATCAAGGAGATCGGCTTCCAGGGCTCCGGTTGCGCGATCTCTCGCGCTTCGGCCTCGATGATGACCCAGATGGTGAAGGGCAAGAGCAAGGCTGAGGCGGCGAAGCTCTTCGAACAGTTCCACGACCTCGTTACGGGAAAAGATGAGAGCGCCAAGGCGGAAGATCTTGGCAAGATGGCTGTGTTCGCGGGCGTCTCGAAGTTTCCTGCGCGCGTGAAGTGCGCATCGCTGGCCTGGCATACATTGCAGTCGGCGCTCGAAGGCAAGCACGACCCCATCTCAACCGAATAGCAGGGACGTTCCGTGGCAGCAGATATTCCTTCCAATCCGCAAATCGCAACCAGTTCCGAGGCTTTCCGCGAAGAGTTGATCTGGAAAGCGCTGAAGACCGTTCGCGATCCCGAAATTCCGGTCAATATTGTCGATCTGGGTTTGATTTATGCGGCCGTGGTTTCCGATGTCGAAGGCGGCAAACGGATCGACGTGCGCATGACGCTTACTGCTCCTGGCTGCGCCATGTCGGACGTCATTAAAGCGGAAGTCGAACGCAAGCTCGCCGCATTGCCTGAGGTGCGCGAGGTAAAGGTCGATGTGGTATTCGACCCGCCGTGGGACAAGAGCCGCATGTCCGATGCTGCCAAGCTGCACCTTGGGTTTGACTCCGATTATGGCGCGCCCGCGCCGGCCGGTGGTCCCTTCAGAGTCATTCGCTGACGTCCACGCTTACTGATCTTCCTCTCGCGTATCGTCTTCACCGGATTGCGCGGTAGCCAGCTTTTCCAGTTGGTTGCGCCAGTCGAGTGACTCGATGAACGCGTTCTTTTCGCGCCAGCCGGGCTCTACGATTACGTAGAGTTCCAGATACACCCGCGTCCCCAGCAGCGACTCGATTTTTCGGCGTGCGGCGGTTCCGATCTCCTTCAGCTTCGCCCCGCCCTTGCCGATCAGAATGGCCTTCTGTCCGTCGCGCTCGCAGTAAATCGCGGCGTTGATCCGCGTCAGCGGCTTCGTGCCCGGTCTTGGCTTTCCTTCCGGTTCCTCGAAACGTTCAATGACCACGGCCGCGGCATACGGAACCTCCTCGCCCGTCTCGATCAGAATGCTTTCGCGGATCAGTTCGGCGACCATGAAGCGCACGGGTTGGTCGGTGTACTGGTCTTTCGGAAAGTAGCGCTCGCCTTTCGGAAGCACATCGACGATCTTGTGCACCAGCACGTCGAGTCCGTCGCGTTTGCGCGCACTCACGGGGATCACTTCGGCGAAGTTGTGCTGCTTCGTGAGCGATTCAATGAGCGGCAGCAGTTGATCCTTGCGAACGAGATCGATCTTCGTGAGCACCAGAAACACCGGGCAGTCGAGCTTGCGGATCAGCGATAGCAAAAACTCGTCTTCGCTTGACCAGGCTCGGCGATCTCCTTTCTCTTTCGGATCGGCCGATTCGGCGAGCCCGATCCGACGCGTCACATCCATCAGCACCAGCACCAAGTCGCGCGATTCCAGCGCCTCGTGCACCTCCTGCAACATGCGCCGGTCGAGCTGCGAGGCGGGCCTGTGTACACCCGGCGTATCGACAAAGACAATCTGAGCCGCCCCCGGCGCACCTTTCCGCTGGCCTTTGGGCGGCGCGGGCACCTCCAGCACACCCACGATGCGGTTGCGAGTGGTCTGTGGCTTGGCCGTGACGATGGCGATTTTTTCGCCGGTCAGGGCGTTGAGCAGGGTGCTTTTGCCCACGTTGGGACGGCCGAGGATGGCGACAAATCCAGATTTCACGTATCGTTCTCCATCCCTATTATCGCGGAGCCACGCGCAAAAGGACCGGGATTGGCGGCCCTCAAGCCTCTTTTGGAAACGGCAGGCGCGCCACGGCTGGGAACAGCCTCATGCGCTCGATGCGGCGGCCTGTGGAGGCGACGATCTCAACCCTCAGTCCGAGAGGCTCGATCGCTACGGTTTCGCCGGCTGCGGGAATGCGGCCCGCGATCTCGCTCACCAGACCGCCAAGCGTAGTGGCTTCGTAGTCTTCACCCAGCTCCACCGGCTCGCCGACTAGATCGCCGAGCTGATCGGCGGGAAAATTTCCAGGGACGAGCCAGGAGCCCGATGGTTCGCGCACCGGATCCTCGGCGGGAATGTCTTCTTCGTGTTCGTCGCGGATGTTTCCGACAATCTGCTCCAGCAAATCCTCGATCGTGACCAGCCCTGCCACGGCGCCGTACTCGTCGATGACGATGCGCATGTGCTGCTTTTCGCGCTGCATCTCGCGCAGCAGCTCGTAGCCTTTTTTGGTTTCGGGCACGAACTCGGCGGGGCGCAGGATGGTGGCCACGGTGCGGGTACGCGCCTCTTCGTCGGTAATCTGCAGCAGATCGTGCGAGAAGGCCAGGCCGCGGATGTTGTCGAGCGTGCCGGAGTAGACGGGTACGCGCGAATAGTTATGATGCTTGAGCATTTCGAGAAAACGTTCGAGCGTGATGGATTCCGAGACGGCGAAGACTTCCGGGCGCGGCGTCATGAGCTCGCGCACCAGCATGTCACCGAACTCGACGGCCGAGCGCACCAGCTCGCGGTCGCTCTGCTCGAGTATGCCTTCCTCTTCGCCGGCTTCAATCAGAGCTTCAACGTCGGGCGCAGGCTCCTCAGGATTGGCTGGTGCCTCAGCCAGAGCGGCCACAGAGAAGAAGAAGCGGATGAAAACCGTGACGGGCGTGGCCATCCATAAAAGCAACACGATAGGCCAAAGCAGCCGCTCAGCCCACAACCCGCGCGTGCGGTTGAAGAGCACAGAGGGGATCAGTTGGTTTGCGAGCACGACCACCAGGACCACCCCGAAGGCGGCCTGCGCGATTTCTACCGCGCTCGGAGCGCCGAGGCGCATGCCACGGTCGAAGAGACTGACTCCGAACTCGAAGGCGACGAAGGCCAGCGAAAGTTGCGTCACGACTGCGGCACACAAGGCGGCGTGCTCGCGGCTCAGGCCGAGATGAGGCTCGATGCGCTCCTCCCAGGCGTCGAGGTTTTCCTGCATTTCGCGGCTCAGGATCTTGCCGAACTCGGAGTAGACGCGGCTGATGTACGAAGCCAACGTGGCCACCGCGGCGAGTACGACGAGAATTGCGATTTGGAGCGGTGTCATGAGTGGGCGCCACCTGCGGTGGGGCGGGGTTTTGGACGAGATTTGCGTTGGGTCTCGCCGCGCTCGATCAGTCCTTGCGGCAGGCCGAGGCGCTTACGCAGGAGCCGCTCGCGGCGCTGCATCTGGCCTTTGTCGGTTTCGTGGTCGTAGCCGGCCAGGTGCAGCAGGCCGTGCAGGATGAGAACCTTGATTTCCGCCGCCAGCGAGTGTCGTTGCTCAACGCTCTGCTTGAGCGCCGTCTCCGCGCTGATCGCCAGATCGCCCTTTTCTTGGCTTTGGACGAGACCCGTGGTAGGGAAAGAAAGGACATCCGTCGGCTTGTTCTTTCCGCGGAAGCGCCGGTTCAGGTCGCGGATCGCGGCATCCGTTGAGAGCAGCACCGTCACTTCGCCGCGTAGGCGGACGGCGGCCTGAGCTTCCTTGAGAAAGCGCGACAAACTGCGAACGGAAGGAAGCTTCGCGCCCGACGGGGAGGGGGGTGCAGGGATGGTGTCCAGTTGTGGGTCGACAAGGATCATCGTGCGCGGGGCTGGCTTGCGTTTCAGCCCCGCTGTGAGTTCGATTTTACGTGAAAGGACCGCTTACTGCGGCTTTGAGGTCTTGGTCTGCACTTCGGGCCGTTGATCGAGTTGCGGTACGTCTACGGGGATTGCGCCTTCGAGCGGCAGTTCCTGCTGCTGCGGTTTAGCGCTCTCGTAGGCGCGCACGATGCGCTGCACCAGCGGATGGCGGACCACGTCGCCTTCCTCAAAGTGGCAGAACGCGACGCCTTCTACACCGTCAAGAATATTGATCGCGTCAACGAGCCCAGACTTGCGCGGGTTGGGCAGGTCGATCTGTGTGATGTCGCCTGTGATGACGGCTTTGGAGTTGTTGCCCATGCGCGTGAGGAACATCTTCATCTGCTCGATGGTGGTGTTCTGGGCCTCGTCGAGGATGATGAATGCGTCGTTGAGCGTGCGGCCGCGCATGAATGCCAGCGGAGCGACTTCGATGACATTGCGTTCGATCATCTTTTCGACCTTCTCGGCGTCGAGCATGTCGAAGAGCGCGTCGTAGAGCGGGCGCAGATAAGGATCGATCTTTTCCTGCAGCGTGCCGGGCAGAAAGCCCAGGCGCTCGCCGGCTTCAACGGCGGGGCGAACTAAGACAATGCGATTGATGCGCTTGGCGTTGATGGCCGCGACAGCCATGGCGATGGCGAGATAAGTCTTGCCGGTGCCCGCCGGGCCTACGCCGAAGACCATGTCGTTCTGTTCTATGGATTCAACATAGCGCCGCTGGTTGAGTGAGCGCGGCTGCACGGTGCGCTTGATTCCCACCGAGCGCTGTTTGCCGGATTCGGCCACGGATTTCAGAGTCGCTGCAGGGTCGGCTACGACGAGGCGCAACATACCGTTCAATTCGCCGTTATGCGGATGGTGGCCCTGGCGGCGCAGCGCTTCGAAGTCCTCGAAGATGCTGCGCACGCGCTGGACGCCATCTTCGGGGCCCTGCACATGCACTGCGTCCGAGCGGAGATCGATGCGGACGCCGAGCGAGCTTTCCATGAGTCTGAGGTTTTCATCGCGGGTCCCGAACAGGGGCTCAAGGTTGGGCGTGATCTCCAGAGCGATCTTCAAAGGGTCAACATCCTCCCGGACGGTCGATTGAAGTTGAGATGAACGAGCGAGAACGCAAGCGCCCCTTTCGGCGCTTGCTGGCAAACGGCTGATTGTGAAGGGATGGTGAAAGCGCAGGGCGGACTAAGGTCCAGGTTCTGGGCTGTCCTGCCGGGTCGCGGATTGAGGTTGTGTACCAAATGCAGTTACTGCGAGAGTAGCGCGAGGCTGGCCGCGCGTCAACCTCGGCCTTGTAAGATTTTGATGCAGCGGTTGCCGAAGAAGATACGGGCTGGGCTTGCCCACGCGGCAACACCATCCAGCGCGTGTCTTCCGGTCTGCGATTGGGCAAGTATCCGCCGGACTGCTCTAAAATCTTCTGAGTCGCTCCTGAGGAATCCCGCGGATGTCTCTTCTCTACATTGTTGTGCTGGTTGCAATTGCCGGTGCACTCCTGGCGGTAGCGGTTCAGCGCGCCTTGCGGGTAAAAACCAAGGCCGACTATCTGGTTGCCGGGCGTTCGCTCTCCGCCGTGGTTCTGGTTCTTACGCTGCTGACTTCGTGGATCGGCGCGGGTTCGCTGTTTGCCGGGGCGGAAAATGCCTACCGGAACGGCTTTGCGGCGTTGTGGCTGCCGGCGGGCGGATGGCTGGGCCTGCTGCTCATCTACTTTATTGCACCGCGCGCCCGCAAATTTGCGCAGTTCACGCTGCCCGACCTGCTGGAGGCGCGCTACAACCAGACGGCACGCGTGCTCGGCACCATCGCGATCCTGTTTGCTTATGTGGCGATTACCAGCTACCAGTTCAAAGGCGGCGGCAATGTGCTGCACCTCATCTTTCCTGGCACGGTCACGCCGGAAAAGGGCACCTGGATCATCGCTATGTTTGTCATTGTCACTACGGCTATGGCTGGGATGTCGTCGGTCGCCTATATGGATGTGGCCATCGGCTCCCTGGTCACGGTCATCTGCATCGTCGCTACGCCCATGCTGCTCGCGAAAGCCGGCGGCTGGAGCGGGCTGCACGCTGCGTTGCCTGCCACGCACTTTCAAGTTCTTGGCAACCTCACCTTCGTGCGCGCCATGGAGTTTCTGGTGCCAACCATGCTCCTGATGCTGGGCAACCAGGTGATGTATCAGAAGTTCTTCTCGGCAAAGACGGAACGCGACGCGCGGGTATCGGTCGTGGGTTGGATCGTGGGCACCGTGGTTCTTGAAACGCTGATCGTCGCCATTGCTGTGATTGGTTCGGCACTTTACAAGACCGGCGAAGTTGCGGCGCAGCCCTACGAGATCATCCCTTACACGGCGCGGCACGGCCTGCCGGCTCTGATGGGAGCGCTGCTGCTCGGCGCGGTCTTTGCCAAGGTCATTTCCACGGCGTCGAATTATCTGTTCTCGCCGGCCAGCAATCTGATTGAAGACGTCTTTGTGCGCTACATCGCGCCGGGCGCGTCGAACAAGCGCATCCTCATCGTCTCCCGTCTCGCCGTGGTGCTGCTTGGCTCCTGGGCGCTCTATCAGGCGCTCTATGCGCCCAGCATTCTGGCCAAGATGCTCTACGCCTACACCATTTACTCGGCTGCGGTTACGCCGGTGGTGCTGGCCGCGTTCTACTCCAAGCGCGCCACGGCCTGGGGCGCGGTGGCTGCGATTGCCACCGGAACGGCGGTCACTCTGGCGTGGGACAACCTGGGCCTGAAGAATCTATTTCCGCCGATGCTTGCCCAGCGGGACGCAATCTTCCCGGCGTTGTTTGCGGCCGTCGGGGCGCTGGTGGCGGTGAGCGCCGTTACACCCCGACCGACGGCCGAGCAGCTGGCGAAGGTGGCAGAGTAAAGAGTAAGGAGACGCATAATCCATGAAGATGCGATTCAAGGCCGTTGCTTTGGGAGTTATTGCCTCACTATCCTATGCAATGTTGCTCCCCGCCCAATCTAGGCCGGTAGCGCCTCAGCGGGATATTGTTGAACAACTTCTTCCATACGGAGAGATACCCAAAGAGGTCGTTGTCCAAGCCGAACGTCGTGACCGAATCATACAAAGACTCAGAGCAGCGCAGCACACAGCCGATGCGCGGCGAGCCCAACGGGTGGCATTCCTCCTGGCCGCTCTGGATGCGGACTACGACCGAAATCGCGACTACCTTCTGCACGTCCTCGCGGGCTGCAACTACCCTGAGATCCGCTACGGCTGTGACGACATGACGGGCTTCTATCTGATTTACCTTTGGGAGCACGGCCACCCCGAAATCCTCGCGCCCCTGCTTGGAACCAGTATCGGCGGCTATAACGCAGCAGGGTCGGAGGGTTTGGGAGCATTCTTCGGTGATTTGGTCCAAAAGTCTCCAGAGAAGTTTCTTGACGCCGTTGGCACACTCCCGGTATCGACCCAAAAGAAGGCGTGTTCCTTTGCAGGGACGAGCGACGGCGGAGGGTTGGGAGCCAAAGGCTTGGCACAGGCTCGGAAGAAGCTTCGCGGGATTGGAGGCGAGGTCGCTCTCCGTTGTCTCAAGGAAATCGAAGACTCAAACAAGTCAGAATAGAGTGCGGAGCAGCTTGCACAGATGGGGGATTGAGCACGGCACCATCCCGAGCCCGGTTCGAGTCCTAGAGCGCTGGCTGAGAAGCCTCAGTTAGTATTGCGTGTGACTGGATGGAGTTCGACGCTATGTATCGAAGGTGCGGATTTCTAGTTGCACTTACTCTGACATCTTCTTTGGGGGCGGCCACTTCGGCTTCCTCGCAATGTAAAAACCGAATCACTCTCGTACCGCTTACAGCCATGAAGGCGGCCAGTAAAGCCCGTGATTTTGTCCGTTTTCGCTATTCCTTGTCTGCCTCCGACTCGCTCCTTATCCAGTCGCACGAGGACACAGAGACTTCGATCGGACCTTACGACATGGGCTTTGTGATTATGCGGAATGGGAAGACGGTCGAGAGCGAGGCGCTGCGGAATCTCCCGGAGTTTCGACGCGAGAAACCGGAATTTTCGGAGTCGTTCACCACGCTTGCCGTGACCCGTGCCTGTACCAGCGCAGGCCCAATCTATTTCGTCACCATGCAATATATGGGCGACTTGACCAGCCCGGCCCTTGTCTTCACAGTGGTTCCCTCGGCGCAGGGATACGAGGTTTCAACTCTACCGATGATCTCAGGTGGGGTCGTGGATGTGTCCATGGCCAACCCGCTTCACATCAGGACCTGGGATAATCTGCGCGAAGGCCAGTGCAACGCCTGTGAAACAGCCTACCAGATCACAGAGTATGAAATTCGAGTCGGCAAGCCGGTCCAAACCCGGCAATACCGGACAAGGCACCTCTATACTTCCGGGGACTTTGACGACCGGCGACGCATTCGGTTTATCCCGTAACTAGGTGCTGTTCGGGCCCGCAACCAGCACCCCCTGAGACCCGATCCCTGCCTTTACCGCCGCCCGAATCCGCGCGGTTTGACCTGTGGCCTTACGGGCAGGTCGGTTTTGCCCTCGGGGAAGATCACCAAAAAGCGGTTGGGGCCTTCGCCCACGCTGGCCGTCTCCACGCCCTGGAGGTCGCGGCAGGCCATGTGCAACTGGCGGCGTTCACGGCTGTTCATGGGGGGAAAGCTATAAGGGACGCCGGTTTGCCGGACTTTTTCGGCGGCGGTTTCGGCGGCCAATTGGAGCTCCTGGGCGCGGAGAGCCTTGAAGTTAGCGGCGTCGAAACTCACTAAATGATGTTCGTGATGGTCGAGACGCAGGATCTGCACAGCCAGGGTTTCCAGTGCCCGCAACAGCTCGCCGTTGTGCTGGATGAGGAGCGGAACGTCGGGGCCGGCCAGCTCCACATTGAGAACCTGATTGGGGGCTGGGTGCGCCTCGCCCTCGTCATCGTGCGGCGCCTCGGTTGCCGCAATGCGGTACTTGAGGCGCAGTCCGCCCAGCTTGTTCAAGGAGTTCAGGAATCCGGCAATCTTTTGTGCAGCCTGCGGCAGGTCGTCAATCGGCATAACAATCAAGTATCGCAGAGCGGAGCGGTCCGGGGGCGGGTCTCGCGGAAAGAAATCGCCGACGCGAGCCAGCCCTCCAAGGCCTGAGCAGACTCGAATTAACCCGGGGCCGCTCTAGGAAAAAGAAGCCGTGGACCAGGCAATCAAATGGCACTTACGACGGAATGACGCTCCCCGTCACGGTGTAGGTTCGGGTAACCCCTCCGGGGTAAACCGGTATATGCAGTTGATGGTATGATGGTGCCTCCCCCGAAACTTCAGACGAGAGGATCGACTATGATCTCGTTCGGAAGCCGTGCGGCCTTAATTGCCTTCGTGCTTGCCTCTTTCGTTCCTTTGGCCGCGCAGCAGGCAGGCGCAGGTGTGTCGACCGCCGATCCGACCAGGCAGTATATCCTCACGCAGAAGAGCGCGTCTGGTTATCGCGCCAAAATCCAGGCCGCCATACTCGCCTACGAGAAGGGCCTCGACGCACGCTGCAAAAATGTCTCCCTGGACTTCGATTCCGCCGGCGCGAAGTACACAGTTCTGGCTCCCCTTTACACAAACGAGAACGGCGTGGCCGTCGGCGGCAGCTGGCGAGAGACCGTCCCCGGCACGGCCTGCGGCGAACAGCGAAACTTCAATGTTCGGGTGGATGCGACCCTCGGAGGCCTCCAGTTTACGGCAACTTTTCCAGGCGAGGCGGCGGGTGATCCGGACCTACAGAACGACACTCTCAAGGAGATTGAATCGACCCTCGATACGCGGGGGATTTCAACCAAAAAGGGCTGTCACCTGGAAGTGATCGATACCCATCTGGTGGGATCCGAGCCCACATTGCAGGAGAGTGGAAACCTCTCGCCTTGGAAGGAAACCTGGGATGTGAGAAGCTGCGGGACCGTTTATTCGGTGCCGATTGCGTACGCTTCCGACGGAAAAGGGACGTTTATTGAGATCCACGGCGGCGACATTAAACCCGAGTGACAAGGCAATCGCCCGGCGCTTCATTCACTCGTGCCCCGAGTCCTGGGGGGTCGGTTTTCACTTAGCATCCGGGCAATTCTCCACTGTCGCCCAACAAAAACGCGCCGTTGCACCAGCTCTGGTGAAATCCACAAATTAACTTGACTTTTGCACTTGAATCCACAGATTGAACGGACGTACTGTCTCTTTCAACTGATGACTCAGTAGGGCATCGGAATTAGTTGCCGGAAGCTGGAATGAAACGCAGTCGGCGCAAGCCGGAAGCGAATCGCCAGCAAGGCGGGCGGAGTGAACAGCCGGTGAGAGCCGGAGGATGGCCGCCAGCCCGGACAGAGGGTGAAACCTCGGGCGCAAGCTCGAGAGGGATCGCTGGACGCACCAGAAGTTACAAAAGACGGCGCAAGCCGGAAGTTGTTTAGCTGGGTGATTCCGGAAGATGCAAGAGCCGGTGGAGACTGAATACTCATCGACGGCTAAGCCGGCGATGCAAGGTTCGGTTGAAGCAAGGAGTGCATCGGAGGCTCAACCGGAGAGTAGATTGCAAGGCGCAAGCCGAGCGGTCAACGGTCGGTGAAGCCGGAGGGCGGAAGCAGCCGGAGCAATCCGGAGGCGGAAGCCAGCCGGGGGAGCAGGTGCAGCATGTGGCGCAAGCCGCATGCCGTTGCCAGCCGAGCTGAAGGACGAAGTTCGATGCGAGTTGGAGGTAGGTCGTCGGCCCAGCCGGAGGAGAGACGTCGGCGCAAGTCGATGGATAGCCGCTGGTCGGCAGGATGCGCGGAGCGCCGATGCAAATCGGAGGTGCGCGCCGGTCGAGCCGAGGACACGAAACCGATCCGAGCCGGAGGGTTGGCCACCGGTCGTGCTGGAGTGCATGCCGAAGACGCAAGTCTGAGGTTTGTGCCGGCGCACCCAGAGGAAAACGACGCTAGCGAAAGCTGGAAGTCGGCCGCTGGGGGAACCGGAGGACGCAGCACCGGCTGTACTGCTGAGTGATCAAGATTGAGACGCCAGAGGCTTCGGTCTCTGGCGTTTTCAATTTGGGGCGGTCTTCGGGCGTTCGATGCCGTTTCGATTCGGCCAGCTCCGCCATCACAGCTATCGCCGCTGACTCCGCATTACAATGAGCGCGGAGAATCCCTTTATGCGAACGGTTCGATTCGGATGCGCCGGTATCATTGCAGCGCTCGTCTTCTTTTGTCTTGTCCAGACCCCGGCGTTCGCCGCTGTTCAGTGGGCCGCGCCGCCGTCGGCGAGCGCCTACTCCATTCCTACTTCCATGCTCCTGCAGCCGGAGCAGCTCAATCGGATTCTGCAAACGCCAAGCGCGGAGAAGCCGCTCATGTTCCAAGTCGGCTCGCGCATGCTATTTGATCAGGCGCACATCCCGCACTCCGAATACATAGGGCTCGGTATGCAGGAGGCGGGCACGCAGGCGTTGCGCAATCGTGTCGCCAAGCTGCCGCGTAAAACCTTCATCGTGCTCTACTGCGGCTGCTGCCCCTGGAATCGCTGCCCCAATGTAGGTCCCACGTACAAGCTCCTCGTCGACATGGGATTCACGCGCGTGAAAGTCCTCTACCTGGCCTACAATTTCGACGTGGACTGGGCAAGCAAAGGGTACCCGGTTGAGAGCACGCACTAAAGTGGATCGGGCCGCATCCAAATTGCCGCGCGGAATGCGAGCCGCATTTCTCGTCGCGGTCTTTACCGCATGCAGCGCGTGCGCAACCGCGCAAGCCGTAGCGCCCGCGCGCAAGCTGCTCAACCAGCCCGCGCCCGATTTCACGCGCCAGGATCTGAGCGGCCACACGCTGCATCTCGGCGCTCTTCGCGGCAAGGTGGTTCTGCTCAATTTCTGGGCTACATGGTGCTCCCCCTGCCAGATCGAGATGCCGACTTTCAGTGCGTGGCAGCGCCAGTATGGGCCTCGCGGATTCGCCGTCGTCGGCATCTCCATGGACGATGACGCCGCCGATGCGCGGCGTGTAGTCCAGCGGCTCAAGCTCGACTATCCCAACTCCATGGGCGATGCGCGGCTCGGCAAGAACTACGGCGGGGTCCTCGGATTGCCGCTCACCTTTCTTATCGACAGGAGCGGCCGAATCCGCGCGCGCTTCCAGGGTGAGACCGATCCGAAGGCCATTGAGAAGCAGGTGCAGGCGCTTCTCGACGAGGCTCCTTGCAGCAACGCCTCCACCGCTGCGCCATGTTCCGGGTCCGCGAAACCTCACGCTCCCTGACGCTATACGCGCCCGGCCATCGCAGCCTGGTGTATGTCTCGCTGACGCGCCTGCGCGTATCATGATCTAAAATCGTCTCTGGGAGCGAATGAGCGATTCTGGGGTCATCTACGCCGCATCCGAGGCCACGCAAGCCACCAAGCCCGAGCCGGGCGTGCTGCGCCAGGTGCTTGCCTACGATCCCGATCTCATGCTGGTGCGCCACACCTACGAAAAAGGCTGGAAGGGCGCGCGCCACAGCCATCCCAACCGTCAAATGATGTATGTCGTCAGCGGCTGCGTTCGTCTACAGGCCAAAGCCAAGAACTGGAAGCTGCGCGCCGGCGACAGCATCATCATCGAAGGCGGCGTTGAGCACGAAACGGCAGCGCTCGACAACTCCGAAGTGCTCGACATCTTCATGCCGTTTCGCGAGGATTACCTAAAGCCTGCGGGCCGCTCCTGACTCGCAGCCTCCGCACGCCATGCTGAGGAGACCAATATGAAAAATTCCTGGCTCATCGTTGCTGCGCTCGCCTGCGCGCTTGTCGCGCCCGCCGTCGCGCAGCCTCCCGCCCCTGGGGCAGGCATTACCGGCATCGCCCTCGTCGCCCTCCGCGTCAGCGACCTCGATCGCGAGATCTCCTTCCTCGGCAAGCTCGGCTACGAGGAGTCGTTCGCCATCACCAATGCAGGCCAAACGATGGCCGTCGTTGTGAAGATCGACGACCGCCAGTTCATTCAGATTTATCCCAGGACCGATGCGTCGCAGCCGCTGGGCTGGATCCACGTGAGCTACGAAGCCGGCGATCTCAAAGCTCTGGTGAAGTATTTCGCCTCGATCGGCCTTCAGCCATCGCGCATAAGCAAGACCGACTCCGGAAATCTGGTCTCTTCGCTGCGCGATCCCGATGGGCGCACGATCGAGTTCACCCAGTACATGCCGGGATCGCGGCACGTGCTCGACCGCGGCCAGCATCTGGGCGCGAACCGCATCGCCACCGAGCTTATGGGCGTCGATCTTCCAGTCAACAACCTTGCTGCCGAGAAGCAGTTTTACATTCAGCTAGGATTTGAAGCCGAGGAAGACGGCAGCGATGTGCACCTGACTACTCCCGGCGCGCCCGATCTTCGCGTTGAGCTGCGGCCCGCGCATCCCGGCGCTCTGCCGCAACTGCTCTTTTCAGTGGACGACGCGCGCAGAGCCGCCGATCGCCTGAAAGAATTCAGGCCCGCGCGCGACAAAGGCATCGCTTTGGTTCACGATCCCGACGGCAATTCGTTCGTCTTTCTTGAAACCGGCGGCGGGCACAAAGATCGATTCATGCCCTGGAAGCATTAGGGATTGCGGACGAACTGCTGCAAGGGACCGTCAGTTGCGTGCGGGGTGCTCGTGCGCCGCACGATCCAGCGCCATCAACTGGGCGAGAGCTTTCTCCGGGCACATGTGGTGCGACTCGCGCAGATCGAGTTCCTTCTCCGTCTCCACGCACGAGGCGATGGTCATAAAGCAATCGAGGCAGCGCGAGTTGTAGCTGCCGTTTTCGTTCTGTGTGCGGCTATACATGACCGTCTTTGGCGAAAATATTCTACGATCCTAGGCGCACTCGCGATTCGTGGGCGTGACTCGCATCACCTACGCATGTTCATGGCTTCCCGGGGTCGGGAGGCGGCTGCGCCTTTTGCCGTTGGGCTTCCTGAAAGGCCTTGTGATCGTGCTGCTCCACAAACCCGGCGAGATAAGGCGCGATGTCGAAGCTCTTCGGCACCTTGTGCAGCACGACCAGTTGTTTGAAGGTTGTGTTGCACACCGGACAAAACAGCTCGTACTCATTCCAGATCGCATCGGCCATGGTGGGGGTAGTCTAGCAGGGCGCCGGGCGAGTGAGTTTGCTTTGTTCTTTCTCGCGTCTCAGAATCGAGATGAGGGGCGCACGCAACCGTCTAGAACACTTGGAAGTCGGCGCCGCTTCGCATGTCAGCGGCTTAACGCGTTGCTTTAGACGTTTGCGCCAGCGCGAAGTTAGCCGCGCAGATTCACGATTTGCAGAAATGCCGGACAGACAACGCAAGCGAGCATCTGCGCATCGCTCTTAGAGGGGGATGGTCCACGTCGTTCATCGCGGGTGAGACCCCACAAGAGCAAAGCAGGATTGCGCTAGACGTGCGAACCGCGTTGCTTCGTTCTCTCCATTTTCTTGTCCCGGTCAACCCGCTCGATCTTTGAAGCTCGCACGCGGCCATTCCGCAAAGGAGATAAGTTGCGATGCGAATGATGTTGTCTAAGATGTCCTTTCTTGCCTTGTGCGCCTCGGCCCTACTGTGGCTCAATCCGGCAATTGCACAATCTCAAGACTCAGCAAAACTCAAGGTTCATGCGCAGCCAAAGCAGGCGTACTTGTTTGTCGATGGCAAGGCCATTCGCGCTGGAAGCCATGCCATCCACTTGACTCCCGGCGACCACACGATCAGTGTGCGCAATTATGGCTACACCGCCAACACGCAGAAGGTGCAGTTAACCAGCGGGAACGAAACCAAGCTGCATGTGGATTTGCATCTTTACGGCGGCAAGGTCAGCGGTCCGTTCGCCGACCTTGAGTTCAAGGGAGATCGTCAGGCGGCAGTGCTGCTGAACGGCGCAACTCCGGCCTACTTTGTTGGCCGCGCCGGCGAATTCGACTGGGATTGGCTTTGGCACCGCCGCCTGCTCGTGCAGCCGGGAAGTTACCACGTCACAGTGATGCGCGACGGTAACACGATATGGACCGGCAACATTACGGCGAGCGCCGGACAAAAAACGATCATCCATCTCAACAACAATGGCAGGCAGGTTGACAAAAACTTTGCCGCGGGAGAAAAGCTGGGCCCCCAGCCGCGATTCCACGCCGGAATTCTCAGCAGGACAGTCCCGGTTGCCCCGGTGACGGCGGAGCTTGCGGCGAACTCCGATAACATCGGCTGCAAAGCAGGCGATACGTTGAAGTGGAGTGCCTCGGATGCCGTGAACACTTCGATCACCGGACTTGGATCGGTGCCCAGCGAGGGCGATCGTGTGGTGACGCCGACCGGGGACATGACCTATGTCTTGAAAGCGATCGGGCCCGGCGGCGAGGTGACAAAGACGGTAACCGTCGACGTCAACAATGAACCCACGGCAACATTAGCGCTGAGCGAGCCCGTGATTCATTATCGCAAGATCGGTGACAAGGTTGTGGAGGATCAGTCTGCCACGTTGCGCTGGTCGGTCTCGAATGCCGCCTCGGCTACGATTCATCCGTTCGGAAAAGAGGCGCTTGACGGAAGCCGGACCATCGTGGCCGATCCAAAGCAGGAGCAGGTTGGGCCGGTCGATCAAGCTCTCACTTACACCCTCACCGCTTCGAACCCTTGCGGCGGCGCTGTAACCAAAACCGCCACGCTGCAGGTTGAGGGTTCAGTAGACCCACCCCCGAACACCACTCTGGCCAGCCTCTTCTATCCCACGGCCTATCCAACCAGACGGCATCCGAAGATCGGCCTTGTTCCCAGTGAGAAAGCGGCTCTTGACCGTCTGGCCTCGCAGTTCAAAAACTTTGGAGACTACGAGCAGAACGCCAACCTGGTGATCGTCGGATACGCCGACATCCGCGGCGGGGAAAACTACAACCAGGCGCTGAGCGAGCGCCGCGCAGAGCTCGCGAAGGCATATCTTATTTCCAAGGGCGTTCCCGCATCGGATCTCGAAGTGCGGGCCAAAGGGAAAAACGATCAGCTCAGTATAAAGAAAGTAGAGTCCCTCCAGTCCAGGGATTCCCAGAAACCCGAGAAGTGGATGATGAGGAATGAGAAAGCGACTTGGCTTGCCTACAATCGCCGCGTCGACATCGTCCTGGAACCGACAGGAAAGAAATCCGCTGAAACCTATCCTAACGACGCAGCCTCGGTGCGCATTTTGTGGCAACGGCCGGAGCCGAGACTCAGTGTCTTTACAAAGCTGACGGGGTCTTCCGTAGGCCGGGAGCAGGCAAGCATGATCAGGCACGGGGCCTAGCTTCGGAGTCTTGCAACGCACGGGTGCGTGGATTCTGGAGAATCTGCGCGCCCAATAGTCGTGGTGAGCTGAGAGCGGAAGCTTGGGTCGGTGTTTACCCAGCTCTCAAAATCGAGTGATCGCTCCCCGACATCCTCTACGCATTCTGTCGGGACACGGCTTACGCTTCCGCGTGCTCGTGAACGGGCGCGGAGGTGTAAGGCGATGCCGCGGAAGGCTTGGCGAGTGGGTTCCTCGTCCTCGATGCCCTCCGATTCCGGCCGTTCTCGAGCGCGAACGGACGTCGCTCAGGGTGACATTCATAGGGAGATCAAGCAGGGACGACGCCTTTGGCGAGCATGGCCTTAATCCCCCGCAGCGCCTGGCGCGTCCGTTCTTCGTTCTCGATCAGGGCGAAGCGCACGTGTTCGTCGCCATAGTCGCCGAAGCCGATGCCCGGAGACACTGCGGTCTTAGCCTCCGTCAACAGGAGCTTTGAAAACTCCAGCGACTTCATCTCGCGGTAGGCCTCGGGTATCTTTGCCCACACGAACATGGTTGCTTTGGGCGAGGGCACATGCCAGCCAAGCTTGTTCAGGCCTTCGATCAACACGTCGCGGCGACGGCGGTAGTTGTCGCAGATCTGCGCCACGCACTCCTGCGGGCCTTCGAGTGCCTGGATGGCCGCCACCTGGATGGGAGTGAAGGTGCCGTAATCGAAGTAGCTCTTGAGGCGGGCCAGCGCGCCCACCAGCTTCTTGTTGCCGACCATGAAGCCGATGCGCCAGCCGGGCATGTTGTAGCTCTTCGACAGCGTGAAGAACTCCACGGCCACGTCTTTCGCGCCGGGAACCTGCATCACGCTTGGCGGCTTGTAGCCGTCGAAGGCGATATCGGCATAGGCCAGGTCCTGGATGAGATAGAAGCCGTACTCGCGGGCCAGCTCCACCAGCCGGGCCAGGAAGGGCAGCTCCACGCACTCGGTGGTTGGGTTCGACGGGAAGTTGACGATCAGCGCCTTGGGCCGCGGCGTCATGCGCGGAATCAGGTTCTCAAGCTCCTGCAGGAAGGTCCCCTGATCGTGCACGGGAACGCTGACTATGTTCGCGCCGGCAATGACCGGGCCGTAAATATGGATCGGGTATGAGGGGTTGGGCACCAGCACCGTGTCGCTCGAATCGAGAATGGCGAGACACAGGTGAGCGATCCCCTCCTTCGATCCGATGGTGACGATCGACTCTGTCTCCGGATCGAGATCGACATCGTAACGCGACTTGTACCAGTTGCAAATGGCCTTGCGCAAACGCGGAATGCCCTTCGAAACCGAATAGCGATGCGTGGGCGGCTTCATCGCCGCCTCCACCAGCTTATCCACAATGTGCTTGGGCGTGGCGCCGTCGGGATTGCCCATGCCGAAGTCGATGATGTCTTCGCCGCGGCGGCGGGCGGCCATCTTCATCTCGCCCGTGATGTTGAAGACATAAGCGGGCAGGCGCTGAATGCGAGAAAACTCTTCCATGATGACTCCAGTGTAAAGGCAGCGGTCAGTTGTCAGTGATCGGTTGTCAGTGACAGGGAGCTGTCTTCAGTAAACAGCGGGCGCGTGAAGCGTGATTCGCGGCTCGTGATTCGTGTTCAGTGGGCAGATGAAAACTGACCACTGACAACTGATCACTGACAACTGTTTTTTTCGATGAGGTGGGACGGAATCTAGGCGGCCGGAGCCGCCGCGCGCGCGATCGCAAAGGCGGGATGGATGGGGTGGTGCATGGCAATCATTATAAGGCAGGAGCGGAAGTACGTGTGTCCCAACCCTTCCACATCATCCGCGAAAAGGCTGGGACAACGGTTTGCTGAACGACCGCTACTTGCTGGTTTGCCCGCTGGTGTTCGATACGATCAGGCTTGAGACGTTCACCGGTTCGAAATCCGAAAGCTTGAGGTTGTACAGGCAGGCCAGATCGCTGTCGTTCCAGCGCGCGTCTGGCGTGCCGATCAGGTCTCCGCTGTAGCCGTTATCGGCCAGGATGATGCCGTAGTTTCGCATCCCTGTGATGATGATGGCCGCCTGTGGGCTGGTGGCTGCGCAGGAGGGATTCGCCACCGAGGCCTTCAGCCTGTAGATCTCCCCTGCCGGCCCGCTCCAGGTGCAGGTGGCGGGAGGCGTAGCCTCGGAGATCTCCGACATCACGTCAATCGACGTGCCTGACGCCGTGTTGCACAATCCCACGCCCGCAGTGTGCGTCGCCGGCCACACCCAGTAATTCAGCATGCGACTGAGCGTGAATCGTACGGGATGCTTCACCGCTCCTTTCGGCGCGGTGGGTGTGCCGGCTCCGATAACCTCGTTGGCATTCACCAGCAGAGGGGCGACGGGCAATCCCGCAGCGTCGGAAGTTCCCAGGTCTTCCGGCGGCAGCGCGTTGCCGTTCGCGTTGGCCCAGAGCGCGTTCGACGAATCGGTCCAGGGACCATCCTCATAGATCCCTTGCCACATCTCGTAGAGAGCCGGATTGGAAGGGGTGCTGGCAGTCGTGGGGCCCGGCTCGAGAAACACGAGCACGTGACGGTCGCCGCCCGAGTACATTGTGCCTTCGACCGGCGCGTAGGCCGGAATCGGTCCCGAGGTGAACATCGCACTGTAGAGCGTGGTGGAAACCTCTACATCGGGCTGATTGTACGGCACCTCAATCGCGGGAATTCCCCAGGGGAACGCGCCACCGCCAGCGTTGCCGAAGAGCGGCTCGATAGGTTCGTTGAGATAGGCGCTATACATGGCCGCAGCGGGCGATTTGTCGACGGGAAGGCCGGTGGTTGCTGCATCCACGCGATGGTGGAAGATGGAATTTGCCGGGAAGATATTGGCCAGGAACCCGCTGTGGCCGCTGATCTCGAAGGTGATTTGGACAGTCGCCTGATTGCCGGCAGAGTCGGCGACGACGATCATGGGCATGTACCTGCCCTGGCCACCGATGATGCTCGCGGTAATTTTGCCGGTGGACCCGTCGATCGACATGCCTTCAGGCAGCGGCGGATATTTGCCGTTGCTGTCGACGCTGAATGTGTAGGGCGGCGTACCGCCTGTTGCGCCGATCATGCAGCCCACGTAGGCCGCGTTCTGTGTTCCTGCAGGGCAAGAGGTGGTGGTGATGGCGAGCGCGATGGTCGATGAAGAGGCGGTCATGGTCGTAGTCGAGCCCACGGCGCTGGGTTTGGATTGCGCGATGCAAGTGACGGAGATGGCCGACACGAGGAATGCGAAGAGCAGCGCGCACAGCCCTATGGAGCTGCGCAGGAAGGAGTGAAATTGAAACATTGAGGAGGAGGTGGTGAAACGCATGGTCCCTTTCCGGCGTTATCGTGGAGCTCGGCTGTTTGCGGCGGAGATCGCGAAAAATCGCCAGTCATCGCACGTGCGGAGAACGCAGGCCGAAGCTTCAAGGTTCGATCAGAGAATTGGACGCGCCGCTGCCGGGCCCGCCCTTGCTGGGAGACCGACAGCGTGACCGTTGGCCTAGGTCAGTTGCCTGGCTTGGGGATCATATCGACTACTGTATGCCTGGAAAAGAGTTCCTGAAAGTGACGGAAGTCATCATGCAGCAGTTCGGGAATCGGCGTAGCTATGGCGCAGAGGAATCGGCGCAGCCAGGAATCAGGAGTCTGTCGCTCTCACCGAGCGAGAACAAAGCTCAACATCGCGTGAGCAGGCGGCTCCGGACGATTCGGCAGGTTCTCACTTGTCATTGCACATGCCGTTCCACGTATTCGTAGCCGGCACCACGGATATGGAGTCTATAGGGCTGTTGCGACCTTTGCTATAGTACCAAGCGCCTTGCTTCGTAACAATCATCAAGGTATCGCCATTGCCTAAATCCGCATTACTGGCACAATACTCGCCTAGATGGCTGCTCAGGTCGCGCATAGATGAGCCAACCTGAATTCCATCCGGAGTGGACCATTTGTTACACCACACAACCATTGCAAACCGGCCCCAACCAACTTCATCAATGGTAGGATCAATCCCGTGGTCCTGCCATGAAAATGAGATGCACTCATCTTTGTACCAGTAACGGACCTCATCCGAGGAGGGGAGGCCTGGGCCAGGTTTGGTGCGCCAGACCTTGTCGGGATTACCGAGATGTTGCACGGCATCGCTGACAAGCCCACCCATCCTGACTGGGCCAATCCTGACTCCGGGAACAATGGTGTGGTCGTAGTTCATATCGCGCGGGCCAGTGAGACGAGGGTCAGAGGACTTTGCGCCCTTCTTGACCGGGCCGGCGTGGGCGCGACCGTAGTAAACGAGAAACAGTCCGAAGGCGACGATGGCCAGGCAGAGAAGACGTGGGTGAGCGCGGTAATTCATTGTTTAACCCCTCCCTGAAGAATAGCTATATGGACATTTTCTTCAGATGTGCTCATTAGATCGGCCCGAGTCGAGCGCTCAAACCTTACTAAAATTCGAAAAATATTACCTGGATATTACTGGTTTTGTTTCATGCAGTTATCGTAGTTAATCTGACATTGATTTGAGCAGGACGTTGCTCCATCACAACCCTTCATGCACTGCTTATAGTTGGCCATGCATTGGTCCGCGTGAGTATCCGCCGCCATGTTATTTGGCGAGATACGGTCCGCAAAACCCACCTGAAGATCGCTCTGGATATTCTCGGTATTGGCTATGCCGCCTGTAAGGCTTGCAGGATTACCAGTCGATATCGGGGCGACAAGGGGGGCATTGGCCGCCACTGGCTTCCCTGTCCTGCAACTGACCTTTGTAACCCTGTTATTTACGGATGCCTGGCAGTACTGCTGTCCTTTGTCGTCGACGCACGTGCGCCAGTAACTTCCGTCGGATTGCTTTACCCAGTCTGAGCAGCTATCGGCAGCCATAGCTACGTTGAGGGACAGGGAGAGCACGGCGAATACAACCGCGGGAATCACATGGAAACGCTTCATTTGGCACTCCGGTCGTGCGAAGATTTGCTGTTGCTGCCGCATCAGAGCAGACAAATATGCTTCTGCGACACACCAATTGCGAGATCAGTCGTGTGCGCGAAGGATAGAGTATCAACGGGCTGTGGGGAAGTGACTGTTGCTAACCTTGGCCCTTTGCGGAGGACATGTCAAGGCAAATCGCCGAGCAACGCCAATTATTTTGCACGGAATCTCCTTTATAGAGATCGGATTTTCGGTAGGTGCCTTGCAATTCGTCAGCCGGGCCATTCTGCGAGGCTGGTACCGTGTTGCATTCGCGGATGATTACGCCTCTGGCGGCTTGTTGCCGACCTGGCAAGGGGGCTTGGAAAAGGGAAGACCAGGCTCGTGTATCGGGCCGCAGAACGGCAGGTGATACCCCGGAAATTTGAAAGGCGATGGACAGAGCGACGAAGGCAGCGAAGGCAGCAGAGATGCTGGCGGATCAAGCAGCGATTAGGTCGCGTGGGTTGCGCGAATTTCCAAGCGCAGTCGCGCAGGAATTTATACTGAAAACACCGATGAGCACTTTTTTGCCAGTAGACGAACAGATGGATCTGCTTGAGAAGGGCGCAGCAGAGATCATTCGCGTGAACGACTTACGCGAGCGCCTGGAAGAGAGCCGCAAAACCGGCCGCCCGCTGCGCGTGAAAGCGGGATTCGATCCCACGGCTCCCGACCTGCACCTGGGCCACACCGTGCTGATGCGCAAGCTGCGCCATTTTCAGCAGCTCGGCCACCAGGTCATCTTCCTCATCGGCGACTCGACCGCGCTGATCGGCGACCCCACGGGCCGTAATGTGACGCGCAAGCCGCTGACCAGAGAAGAGATCGATGCGAACGCAGAGACCTATAAGGCGCAGGTCTTCAAGATTCTCGATGCGAAGCTGACCGAAGTTCGCTACAACTCCGAGTGGCTGGACAAGCTTGGCTACGCCGGTATGATCGGCCTCTCCGCAAAAGTCACGCTCTCACAAATGCTCGACCGCAAGGAATTCCTTACCCGCTTCCGCGCCGAGCAGGACATCAGTCTCCACGAACTCCTGTATCCCCTGGCGCAGGGCTATGACTCCGTGGCTTTGGAAAGTGACGTGGAACTCGGCGGCACGGATCAGAAATTCAATCTCCTGATGGGCCGCGAGCTGCAGAGAGACTACGGCCAAAAGTCTCAGATCGTTTTCATGACGCCGATCCTCGAAGGCCTCGACGGCGTGCAGAAGATGAGCAAGTCTTTGAATAATGCGATTGGGATCAACGAGCCGCCCGCGGAGATGTACGGCAAGTTGATGTCGATCTCCGACGAACTGATGTGGAAGTACTGGGTCTTCTTGACCGATCTGCGCCAGAGCGAGATCGACGGGATGAAGGCGGACGTTGCCTCGGGCAAGCTGCATCCGATGGAAACGAAGAAAAGGTTAGCCCGTACGATTGTCGCCGGCTTTCATGGCGAAGCTGCCGCGCAGAGCGCAGACGAAAACTGGGCGCGCATGTTTCAGGCTGGTGGGACCGCGGAGAATCTCGAAGAAGTGGCGATCGCCTTCGCCGATGTGGCGGGGCCGGATGGATCGAAGCAGATTCGTCTGCCCAAGCTGCTGGTGGCGATGGGCCTCGCCGCAAGTAACGCCGAAGCCAACCGCAAGATCGCCGAGAAGGCTGTGAAGCTCGGAGGCGAAACAGCGGACGGCCTGCTGATTCCCGTCAGCGCATTACCCGCGCGGCTGACCGTCCGCCTGGGCAAGCGCGCCAAGGTGGCTGTCATCAGCTAGCCTGCGGCTCCTCCATATCCGGCTCGGTCCAGAGCAGGATGGCCTGCGGCAGCGTCATCGCCAGCATCGCTACTGCAAGTGCAGCCATAAGGGCGAAGTCGAACGGCAAACCCCTGACGCCGAATACAGGCCCCATTCGCACCATCGCAAATAAGCCCCAAACCATATACGTGGATAGGCTGAGAACACGGTAAGCGAGATAATGTGCCCGGTCCCGTCGCCCGTTGTCGCGCTCATCTGTCTGCAGTTCTCTTCGCGAAGGAGAGCGCCGCCAAAACCAGCGGTCAATCGCAGATGCGGGTGGCGGATCATCTTTGAACCAGATCGGGCGTATTTCGGATGAAAACGGCCGCACAAGTCCCCGCGTTGTCAGCCCCCCAAATTCGAATCGGTTTATCAACATCACCGGAATTAGGTAAAACAAGACGCTCCCAAGAGTTGAAGGAACCCACAGGATGGCACTTGAGAGAAGCACGCCAAGAACGAGGTAAACCAATACCACGAATACCCTCCTCCGCCTTCGGGAACTCATATCCAGTCTCAAGCCAGTAATCGTCAACTCTCTTCTCATCGCGGCTCCTCCATATCCGGCTCGGTCCATAGCAGGATCGCCTGCGGCAGCGTGGCGTAAAGACAAATCAGCGCTGTGAGAAAGCAGCAAAGCAGAATGTCGAAGGGAAAGCTTGAAACCCAGTCCGGCATTTGCGGTGCGCCGCGCTTCATCAAGGCAATCCACCAAGCCAGTCCGATGATTGGATAAATCCAGCGATAAGCTCGCCAATGTGCCTCATTGCGGCGGCGGAGGTCCAGTTCGTCATTCAGGTACTTGCTCCTGAAATAGCCGGGAGCGGCGTGGCCCTCCATGCCATAGCTGCTGAGCGTTTTGTTGCCATAAAAAGGCTTGACGAGACCGCGTCCCCAACGTTCAAGGCCGCCGAAGACAAAGGAGTTGAAGAATATCGTGACGAATATCGGGATCAAAAACACAGTTGGGGAAATGAACCTCGGCCACCGTAGGTTGACAAACCCTGCGCCGGCGATTGATGCCGCGATCACGACATACACCGTCACAACAAGCCAGCGGCGACGTGACCGTCGAGCCATGTCAAATTGAATCCCAAATAATTTGAAGCTGGATCTCATCGGGCTTCCTCCATATCCGGCTCGGTCCAAAGCAAAATGGCGGCAGGAAGGGTTAAGAACAGAATGTATCCCGCCTGCAGAAGAACTTGAATCGCTTTGTGAACTGTTGGGGCGGGAATTCCAGCCAGCGCGAGGATTTGAGACTCCGAACTATTCAAAAAATCCAGGACAAAAGCGGCGACGAACATGACGCCTAAAATGCGATAGGCCACAAAGTGGGCATCGTTCCGCCTATTCAGCTCGCGTTCGTCGCTTCGAATCTCATTTGCTTCGGGAAACGCCGGGTAGGGATAGAAAAAGCGGGACAGTGCCGATCGCGAACGCTTGGAGCAGTACTTGAGAACTTGATTTCCGCCAAAGGGTTTGACCATGCTGGCTTTCGAAAACGGGATTATCCACCCCGTAAGATAGCCGCCGAGGATAGGACCCGCGAAGATGGTGAACTCGATTGTGACGAAAGAAGCGCCGGTCCCGGATGGGCTGGCTAGCCAGGATACAGCAATCAAAACCAAGAAGAATATATAGAATGACGCGACCAGCCAACGGCGGCGAGTTCGCGTAGCCATATTGATGTGCTTGCCCAAGAGGTTCAGTTCGGTTCTCATTGCGGTCCCTCCATATCCGGTTCGGTCCAGAGCAGGATCGCGGGCGGGAGGGAGACGTAAAGGAAGACGATCGCGAAGAGCAGTAAGAGCGGCAGTTGGATGAGAAACGCCCGAATCACCGGCGGCAGGTACGGCGCGATCGGGTTCTGTCCCGGCGGGAACAGGCCGACGACGGCCAGGAACACAGCCACAATGAAAACTCCCAGAGCGCGGTAGGCCCTGGCGAATGCGTGCTCGCGGCGATGGGTTTCGCGTTCGTCGTCGCGCCAGCAGGGGCCGGCGAGCCACGTAAAGACGATCAGGCTCGCAGCCACGAGAATGGCCAATCCGATGACGATCCATGCCGCGAGATATGAGGGCGGGGGATGGATTCGATTGTTGACACAGGCAAGGTCGAGCACCGCCATCAGGGCGTAAAAGAGCACGACGAACCAGCGGCGGCGCGCACGCGATTCGAAACGGATGCGGATGTGTCCTACGGAATAATCGGTATTCATGCTTTCTCCTTTTCCTGGGACTGCGTGCCATACAACTGCTGGCTCAGCGGCTTTAAGGGCTCAGTAGAAAAAACCGCCTCGACGGGCAGGCCGAAATAGGCAGCGATGGCAAACGCCAGCTTGAGGCTCGGTCCGTACTCGCCGCGCTCCAGAAACCCGATGGTCTGGTAGTTCACGCCCACGGCGTCGGCCAGGTCCTGTCGGCTGATGCCTCGCTCGGCGCGCAGAACGGCGATGCGATTGTAAAGGCCGCTTTCGCCGGAATCTGACCGTGCCCCGTTGTCTTTCATGACATAATATTATGTATAGACAACATATTTGCCAAGATAGAAAATGTTTTGCGCTTTTCTGGACTTTAACGGGCCTTCCAAAACACATTTCACGCATAATGGCTTTTATAATTAGGCCAAATGGCGTATATTGGAGATCGAGGCGTGTTATGGCGAGCCATTCCGTACCTGAAGTCCTTGGCGGCGAGCATGTTCTGGGCAGGCCGGTGAACAAGGGCGGGGCTTTGGCGGAGCTGATTCGCGAGGGGCTGCCCGTGAAGGCGCTTCTTCTGCTCGCGGAGCGGCTAGACATGCGCCAGGCGGAGATCTCTGAAAAAATCGGCATCCCCAAGCGCACGCTGACGCGGCGGCTGACGCAGCACTCGCGGCTGACGGCTGCCGAGAGCGACCGGGCGGTTCGCCTGGCGCAGGTCTATACGACGGCGGCAGAGACGCTGGGCAACGGGGAAAAGGCGGCGGCGTGGCTCAAGACGCCGAATCGCGCCTTGCGCGGAGGCCGCCCGCTGGATCAACTGGACACCGATCCGGGCGTGCGCGAAGTCGAGGACATACTGGGCCGGATCGCCTACGGCGTTTACAGCTGATGCAAATCTGGCGGATTTGCCGCACCAGGTTCGCAGGCGAGGCGTTCTCCGGCCTGGGAGCACGCCGCTTCGGAGGGCGATGGAACTCGCCAGGCGTGCCCATGGTCTATGCGTCCTCTTCGCTGTCGCTTGCCGCGATGGAGTTGTTTGTTCACCTGGAGCCGAATCAACAGCCGGACGATCTGGTTTCGATTGCCGCCGCGCTGCCTCAAGGCGAACCTGCACGGCGTCTCGAACCGGGCGAGTTGCCGGCAGGCTGGTGGGCCGACGACTTCGAGCCATTGCGCGCCATCGGGGACAATTGGATTCGCGAGAAAACCTCGCTGGCCCTCGCGGTTCCATCGGCGGCGCTGCGCACGGAGTGGAATGTGCTAATCAACCCGCTACACCCGGCAATAACCGAGATCAAGGTTGAGCCGCCGCAGGAGTTCCATTTCGACGCGCGGATGTTTCGGTGAAGGCGGGGAGTGGGAGAATGGTGGTTTCCCAGGTCTCAGGAGCGAGACACCGGCGCACCCGGCCGCTTCCAATACTGATCTTCCAGGTTTTCTGGACCTATCATCCACTTTGAGTTAGAGTGTGCTCGGCCTCAAAGGAGAGGCCGAACATGAATCCTTCGCAACAACAAATTGACGAATACGGAAGCCTTTTCTCGCAGGTTGCTGGCCCTGAATTTGAGGTTATCGGCGACCCCGACTTTCACCATCTGCCCTACCGATGGAAGTTCATATCAAGAATTGTGACCTTGCCCGCGCAAAACGTATCCCTTAGCAAGCTGTTCTAATGCGAAAGGGTAGCGAAGATGACGAAGGCAACGCGGGGACGTTACACGCTGGAGTTCAAGCAAGAGGCGGTTCGGCTAGTGGAGTCGGGCCAGAGTCAGGCAGCGGTAGCTCGCAGTCTGGGCGTGGTTGAACAGACGTTAGGCAACTGGGTCAGGGAGCATCGAGCCGGGACCTTGAAGGGTGCCAGCGGCAAGCCTCAGGTGACTGCCGAGCAAATGGAGAACAGCCGCTTACGGGCAGAATTGGCGCGGGTAACGATGGAGCGCGACATCCTGGGAAAAGCCACGGCGTATTTTGCGAAGTGCCAGAAATGAAGTACGCCTTTATTCATCGCCACAAGCGAGTCTGGCCGATCTCGGTTCAGTGCCGGGTTCTGCTGGTGAGTGTCTCTGGCTACCATGAACATCTGGCGCGGCGGGTCCATATTGCTCAGCGTCGTCACCTCAGCGACGAAGCGCTTCTGGTTCACATCAGCGCCGTTTACGCGGAGAATCGCGGTGCGTATGGGTGGCCGCGGATCTGGCGTCAACTGCGGGCGCAGGGCATTCGCGTGGGTAAACTGCGGGTGCAACGGCTGATGCAGAAGCATGGCATTCAGGCGCGCGGCAAGCGAAAGTTCCGCGTTGCCACCACCGACAGCAAGCACGGTCTTCCGATTGCGCCCAATGTGCTTGATCGCAAGTTCACGGTGGCTGCGCCCAACCAGGCCTGGGTTGGCGATCTGACCTATATCGCGACCGAAGAAGGCTGGCTGTTTCTTGCGGTAGTGATCGATCTGTTCAGCCGCAAGGTGGTGGGCTGGTCGATGAGGCAGGACATGCAGCGCGACCTGGTGATCGATGCTCTGGAGATGGCGTGGTTCAAGCGCAATCCCGGCAAGCTGGCCGGATTGATTTTTCATAGCGATCGCGGCAGCCAATACGCCAGCGACGACTTCAGGGAGGTACTCAAAGAGCATGGCATTACGCCATCGATGAGCCGCAAGGGAAACTGCTGGGACAACGCCTGCTCGGAGACGTTGTTCGGCTCACTGAAGGTGGAACGGCTATACGGCCGGCGTTTTGAAACGATCCGGGAGGCCAAGGATGAAACCATCTCCTGGCTGCTCTGGTATAACCGAACCCGGATGCACTCGACGCTGAACTACGTCAGCCCGATGCAGTTCGAGCAAGACTGGACAGATGCTGCTGAGAAGATCGCCGCCTGAGAATACGCGGCGATCGAGGCAGGCCGTGGAAATGACGGTTTATGGAAAGCCCGGAAAACGATAACGCTGTTTTCCGCCCTTCCCACAAACCTTGGAAATCGATGAAACCGATTCCCACATTCCCACCGCCACGACGATGACGAGGATGAATTTAATCCTCAAAACACGGCCGGTTAAGAGATACGCATTCTGAGGGCAAGGTCATTGAACCGAGTAGGACGATTGGACCTATCGAGCTAACGACGAAAGACGTTCTGTGTATGAATGCAAAACGCCTTTACGAAAAGCTGGGATATTTGCGTGGAAGATTCGGGCATTTGTTCAAGTCGCGCTGAGCAGTTGCATACCCTGGAATTCCTCAGCAGTACAGCGCAAAGCTGCGTGCCAACTCGAGCAACTTCGCCGCCGATTTCTTCGAGCAGGACTCCGTGTAGATCCGCGCGCAGGCGCGGAGATTATTCGCCGAACTGCTTGACTCACTTGACTTAACGGAGATGCCTGCTACTGTATTTAGCAACGTGCCCGCTCACGGGCAGGGAGGTGAGAAATGTCCACGCTCCGATTTGAGGTGAGAGCCGAAAACCCAAAGATAAATCCGATGTTTGACGTGTTGGCTGGAAAGACTCCTACAACCTTTCCGGTTGCTGTTGTCCCTCCGAAGGAATTTGGTAACGCATACAATGTGGAATGCGATTTCTTGGGAGAGATGTTCAATCGCGCGATTCGACTTCACCAGAACGGCCCCACTGTCGTCGAAGTATCGACGGAGTGGATTGGAGATCGCTCTAAAACATGGCGAGATGAAATCGTAGACTTGGCGCTTCAACAGTTTGCCACGCCGCCCCTCGTGGGGAGTCAGCTTAGTTGACCCGCGAGCGGCTCAATACGCTGATCTACGATATTGTTATAAATACTTATCGCCTGACCTCACCCGCCCAGCGCAAACTCCCGTGCCGACTCCAGCAGCCGCGCCACCGATTCCTTCGAGCACGACTCGGTGTAGATGCGCATGAGCGGCTCGGTGCCGCTGGCGCGCAGCAACAGCCACGTCTCGGCGGCGTTCGGCTTGGTTTTGGCTTCGGGATTGTCGAGATAGAACTTCACGCCGTCTAGCGTTTCCGTGCGCAGGATGGGCATTTGCGCGAAGGTCGTGTCGCCTGCGGCGAGAGACTTTGCCCGCGCGATGGCCGCGTTCTTGATCTCGTCTGGAATATGCAGATCGATGCGACCGTACTGGTGTTCGCCGTACTCGGCCTGCAGATCGGCGACCAGCTGGCCGAGCGTCTTACCCTCTTCGGCCATGACGTTCGCGAGCAGCAGAGAATTGAGCAGCCCATCCCGCTCGGGAAGGTGGCGCTGGAAACCGATGCCGCCCGACTCTTCGCCGCCCATCACAATCTCGCGTTCGAGCATGAGGTCGACGACATATTTGAAACCGATTCCGTGCTCGATCAGCTCGCGGCCATACTTCTTGCAGATGCGATCGAGCATCTTGGTTGTATTAAACGCGCGGGTTACTGCGCCCGGCCAGTTCTTGCGCTTGAGCACCCAACTCAACAGAGCGGAATAGATTTTGTGCGGGTCAACGAAGTTGCCGTGCTCGTCGGTGGCGCCGATGCGGTCGGCGTCGCCGTCCGTGCAGAGGCCCGCTTGGCACTGGTGCAGGACCGTCGCTTCGCCAAGCGCGCGAATGTGCGGCTCGATCGGCTCGGGGTTGATGCCGGGAAACAGCGGATCGGGATTCGAGCGGATCGGGACATTCGCCACGCCCAGCGACGAGAAGATGTCCGAAAGAATCGTGCCGCCTGCGCCGTACATGGAGTCGATGCAGAACTTCATTCGTGATTTTGCGATCAGTTCGAGGTCGGCAAAGCTCTTGATCGCCGTGAGGTAATCGGGCAGGAAATCGACCTCGACAATCGGGGCAGACTGCGCAGGGCGGGGAACTGGCTTGCCTAAATAGGATTCGATCGCGGAGATCATGCTGGGCTTGCCTGAGCCGCCATACCAGCCCTTGTACTTCACGCCATTCCATTGCGCGGGATTATGCGACGAGGTGATCATGATGCCGCCGGCCGCGCCGCGCTCGCGCACCGCATAGCTGAGCGCCGGCGTGGGCGTGATGGCGTGGGATAGCTCCACGCGAATCCCAGTGGCCGCGACAATTTCAGCGCAGGTGCGCGCGAAGGCCCTCGACCCGAATCGCGTGTCGTAGGCAATGCAGATGCCTCTTTTAGGGTCTTCCTCGGCATGAATGTAGGCGGCGATGGCTTCGGCGGCGATGCGCACGTTCGCGAAGGTAAAGTCATCGGCGATCACGGCGCGCCATCCATCGGTGCCGAATTTGATCACTGGATGAGGCATGAGCCCTTGTTTCTCCTGAGAGCGACAAAGGTAAACGATAGCAGGGAAAGCAGGGTCTGCGCACGGCAGCGCAAAGTGAGGCTTGTGTCTTGAAATCGGACAAAAATGCGTGGGAAAGATTAAAGATTCGCTCGCTGCTGCCGATAGAACCGGCGGAGCAGAGAAGCGAAGATGGAAATTGCCCCCATTCCCGGAATTCGCGCGCTGTCGGCAGTGAAGGCGCCGCGAGCGGAGTTCCGTCCGCCAGAGATCTTCGATATCGAGGGCTCGGCTAGACCAGGAGACGACCAGGGGCAGCGCCAGGGAAGAAAAGCCGCAGGCGCGGAAGAGGACGAAGAAGACGATCTGATGCTGGACGCCGCGAACGAATCGGGTGGAACGTCAAGCGTAGACTACTTCGCGTAGAACGGAGCAGGCGAAATCAGGAAGCGGTCTTTCTGCGGATAAGTCCGGCAAAATCATTGGTACCTCATGCCAGACACCACTTCCTAATTGTCTCTCTTCCACAACGTATCCCCGTTAGGAAACGTGTGTTCACGGGTGAATGCAGTTTGAAGGTATCTCTGAAAGTAAGCGATCGTAACGGGACAAGGATGATCGGAACTGCACCACCAATCCAAGGTCTTTTCCCGGAGTATATAGTGCACTTTTTTTGACTCGATCTGCTGAATGGCTAAATCGATATCCTCTGTGCGAGGCGCATCCCAAGGGTCGAGGCTAGCAAGATACAGCGGATTTCGCAACTGGAGAGGCAGATACACGCCGGGCCAATCGACTTCAAGAAATGCATCTCCCGGCTTTGTCAGTTGCTCAATCCAGTGCAGCTCTTCGTAGTTCTCGGGAGTCGTGGCCAAGTACCCTCCCGGAAACTCGGCCTTTACCGAGTTAGAAGTGTGAGTGCCGATCGCCTGTCGCACGGCCAACACAAGGATCACGGCCCAACCGAGAGTGAAGGCGTAGCGCATCATGCGCGGCTTCTCGGCTAACAACCAGACAAACAGGATCACGCCGAAGAGCGAAACGGTGAATACGCGAAACCAGGTAACTGCCACAGTGACTTCGGCAAGCAGGAGAAATCCCACCGTAGTGATCAACGCGAGCCGCTCCCAGGGGAAGGAGGTGTTCTTTCTTTGCGACCAAAGAAGCCAGAAGGCGACGCAATAAACTACCGGGAGCATCACGATGATGAAGAGATAGGGCGCTGATCTTAGAAGGCTCATCCACGTCCATGGTGGGGCGAGCGCTCCCAGGAGACTGAGCCGCCACATCCCTGGAGAATAAGCCTTATAGCTCCATACATAGGTTACCTGGCAAAACCAAAGCTGCTTCAGGCCAACTGTATGAATAAAGTAGGCGTTCAGAAGCAAGACGGCCGGGACAAATCCAAGCAGCAATGAACCCAGGTTTCTAGCGAGTTCCATGGGATGACTCTTTGCGCGGAAGTGCTGCCCGATCAGAACGAGGCCAACTCCTGCAAGGGCAGTTGCCCCATGAACCTGATTGAAGAAAGCCGCCACAGCGAAGAGGATTCCTGCTATAGCCAGTCGTGGGCGGCTCATCTTTCCCATCAGCACATTCAACGCGCCCGCGATCGCCAGTACTGCGAAGAAGTGATGGGTTCCGTTGGGAGACTTGCCATAGACTAAGACGGAAAATAAAGCCGTCGTCAGGCAGGCTAGAGGGTCTTTCATCAGCTTGGCCGATATGGAAAAGCACAGCCATGCAAGCCCAACCCCCAGCGCGAGATCGACAAGGTTCGCTACCCAGACACGCGGCCCAAACAATCGAAACAGAATTGCGTACAGATAGTCGGTGCCCGGCGGAATGAATCGAAAAAAATCCCGATAAATTTGCTCACCGTCGAGCAGACGCATACCGTCCATCCAGAAATGAGCCTGATCTCCGTTTAACAAAAATGGAGTCATGGCGAGGGTGAACAGGCGGAGATAGAGGTAGGCTGTTGCTCCGCACAAAGTTAAGATGAGCCACAAACGGCGGCGCTGGCGTATAGCGCGGCCATCCAATCGATTACTGGAAGGCCCGCTCGACTGCGAAGTCCGCTTGATTTTCAGAGCCTCCGAGATGGATGTCGTCTGAAACACCGCCCAGCGTTCTCATACCTTTTCCGCATATGCCCCAGCTGCGCTGCCGCCGCGCCACGCAGCAAGAACTTGCGCGCTTGAGTCGCCATTGTCTCTGGAGAATTGAGGTCTTCGGGGTCGAATCTACGTGCTGACCGGCTAAGCGACTGTCTGAGATTGTACCCGACAGAATGTGTTATCGAGGGTGCGCAGATGGACACCTCGAAGGCCCCACACAACAGCATTGTGTTTGTGGTCAGCTATTTCGCTCAAGTCCTCACTCTTGAGCGTTAGAAGAATAGGAAGCTCGCAATGTGAGAGGGTGCGATAATTCAAGGCCGCGGGCTCCGGCGCCTTTATGCCGTAACGGAGTTGCGGATGGGCTGTTCGGTAAGGCCTTGCTCGGCTTCGCCGCCGGCTTCGGCCAGACGCAGCAGGCGATGCAGATAAGCGCGCGAGATCGAGAGGCTGCGGGCGGCAACGGTCTTGTTGCCATTGGCTTCGCGTACCGCGGCGACCGCCAACTTGATCTTGTAATCGCGGAGCTGCCGCTCGAAGGAGCCGGCCGGCTGGTAATCGGCGATATTCAGAACTTCATCGAATGCGCCTGCGGTTCCGTCCTGCTCGTCGATGCTCAGGCAGAGATCTTCGGCGCGGACCATGCGGCCCGGAGCGAGGATGATGGCGCGCTGCATGACGTTCTCAAGCTCGCGCACGTTGCCGGGCCAGGAATAGCCCTGCAGGATCTCCAGCGCCTCGGGCTCGATCGCATCCATGGGCTTTTGGAAGACTTCCGCGTAGTGGCGCACAAGGTGGCGCGCAATCAGCGGAATGTCTTCGGGACGATCCTCGAGCGCTGGCGAATCGATGCGCATGACATTGATGCGGTAATAAAGATCCTGGCGGAACTTGCCCTCGGCGACAAGCTTGGCGAGATCCTGATGGGTGGCGAAGATGAGCCGCGCGCGCAGGGGAATGAGCCTGGTCGACCCCAGGCGGTTGAACTCCATCTGCTGCAAAGCGCGCAGCAGCTTGACCTGCGTAAAGAGGCTCAGGTCGCCGATTTCATCGAGAAAGAGCGTGCCATCCTGAGCCTGCTCGAAGTAGCCTTCGCGGGCGCCCACGGTACCGGTGAACGCGCCCTTCTCGTGCCCGAAGAGCTCGGCTTCGATGAGGGTTTCGGGAATGGCGCCGCAGGAAACGGCGACGAAAGGTTTTCCGGCGCGCGCACCCAGATTGTGAATGGCGCGGGCGATGAGTTCCTTGCCGGTGCCGCTTTCTCCGGTGACAAGCACAGTAGCGTTGAGGTTGGTGACGCTGCGGATCAATTGGTAAACGCGCTGCATACCGGGGCTCGATCCGATGATGCGATCGCAACGGTCGGGTTCTTCGATGCGCGTGTGCGGAATGCATAACTGCTGCTTGAGCGCCGAAGTTTCAGAGGCGCGAGTGAGCATGGTCTTCAGATCGCGAACGGAGGGCGGCCTACGCGTATAACCAAAAGCGCCGGAACGAACCAGCTCGAACGCCGTGGAACGCAAACTGTCGTCAGCCATCAGAATTGCCGGAATGTCCGAGGCGATGAGACGGCGCGCGCATTCGATGCGGTTTTCGACCGAGTCTTCGCGGTGGAAGAGATCGAGGATCATCACATCGCAGCCACCGGAGGCAATCAGGCTGTCCATCCCCGCGCCGTCGGATTCAAGCAACACCTCGAAGTCCTTCCCGAGCGCAGAGGAGAGAAGCGGCTGCAGCGTTCGGTCCTCGGAATAAATCGCAACTCTGGTCATGACTGTCGAGCCATCCAAGTGTCTGAATTGATGCGCCATGGGGTTGGTGAGCAATGTAGGTCTATCATCGGCAGGCATCGATAGACAGCCCATTCCTCTTTCGTGTAACCGTGGTATGACCTTAGTGACCAGAGATCACTCGTTCAGGCTTGACCGGAAAATGGGAGGCTCGGAGGGGGAGATCGGAACTGAGCTGCGGAACGAACGAGAGGGAATAAATCCAGGAAGACTCCCGAATGAACTCCAAAGAAAACCGAAATTCGGAAGCTCATCGGCACTGTGGACGCGCATCTTTGTGACTTCCGAGAGTGGTTCCGAAAGGGTAGTCTCTCGCGCGTCTGCGGAGCACTGCGGGGGTTACCAAAGAGTTGCCGCCTGTGCTTTTTCACGGCGCAGTTTGAAACGCAGTGGAGCACACTTGCAGATGCGCTAAAGCATTTCAGACCGTTTGCCGGAGGGGCGCGTGATTCTGGCCCGAAAGCAGCATTGACTGCGAACTACAATTGTCGGCTACTTAAATGATCCAGAATCAGAACCAACACGCTTCGATTGCCTGTTGTCATCGTGAGAGTGTATACGTTTTACACCACGCCGTTTTGAGTGCGTATACAGCCGAGTACACCCTTTCAAGGGGTAACGGCTATGTCACTGGAGGGAAGGGTCGTTTGGGCAGCGGAAGTTTGGTCAGGGAATTGCAGTAAAGGTGTTTAGCTGGTACTCTGGGAAGGAAATTGCCAGGATGGTTTATTCAATCGCTTGGTGGCCTACGGCTGCGGCCGTGGCCGTCGCGACATTTACGGATCTTCGGAGCCGGCGTATCCCGAACTGGCTGGTCTTTCCCTTTTTTGGCGCCGGTGTTGTGGTGTCCTGCTTGTTCCATGGCTGGCACGGCCTGGGTCAGAGCCTGTGTGGCGCGGGGCTGGGACTGCTTTCGTTTGGCGTTCTTTTTTTGCTGGGCGGAATGGGCGCAGGCGATGTGAAACTTTTCGCGGCGATCGGGGCCTGGATCGGTCCCACCCAGTTGTTGATTGCTCTGGTTCTGACCGCATTGGTTGGAGGAGCGATGGCGCTGGGCGCGGTGGCTTGGGGAGGGTATTTGGGCAAGATTGTCCGGCGCACCGGCGGTTTGGTGCTCGGCCCGACGCAGGAGAACGGGGAAGCGGTGCTCGATCCTCCGCGGCCGCGCTATGTACCATACGGGCCGGCGATCGCGATTGGAACGTTGATGTCGTTTCTGGGGCATTGAGGGCAGAGATAAACGGTGTCAATCTTGCAGCAATCCCGATATCAGTTCCCGTCGAGCGAGGCTTCGTCGCACGAGAGTAACGGAACTTTTAGGAGCATGAACAAAGTGCCTACGGATTACTCGCCGCAGTCGTCCCATCCACCGCAAAACGGGGCGACCGGCGGCGTGCCGCTTTCGATCGCGCTCATCGGTCCGAACGAACAGCGGCGTTCGGCGGCGGTGATGGTTCTGAAAAACTGCGGCGGAAACGACATTAACGAATTTGCAACTTATCCACCGGCGCTGGACGATGCGCCGAAGATGCTGGAGGAGAACTACGACGCTGTCCTGGTTGACCTCGACAGCGATCCGATGTTTGCGCTGGAGCTCGTGGAGGCGATCGGCGCCAACGGCCGCGCCACGGTGATGGTGTACTCGAACAGCACCGATCCGGAGCTTCTGGTGCGCTGCATGCAGGCGGGAGCGCGCGAGTTCCTGACCTATCCGTTTTCCCAGGAAGTAGTGGCTGAGGCGCTGACGCGGGCCGCAGTGCGCAAGCCGGTGGCGCCGTCTTCGTTCAGGGCGACGGGAAGGCTCCTTGTGGTGATGGGCGTCAAGGGCGGTGCGGGCGCCACCATGGTGGCCTGCAATCTGGCCGTGGCGCTGGCTCAGCAAAGAGATCAGAAGACGCTCCTGATCGACCTCGACCTGCCGATGGGCGGCGCGGCCCTGAACCTGGGCTTGGCAGCGCAGTTTTCCACTGTCGATGCCCTCGAGTCGGGAGCGCGGATGGACGCGCGATTCTTCTCCCAGTTGCTGGTTGAACACGACTCCGGCGTTCGACTTCTGGCTGCACCGGGAAGGTTCGTGCAGTACAAGCTCGATACTTCTGCGCTCGAGAGGATCATCCGGATTGCGCGGCAGGAGTTCGATAACGTCGTACTGGATATCGGGTCGAAGCTGGACCTGATGGACACAATCGTCTACCGGGAAGCCACTGCGTTCTATCTCGTGACGCAGCCGAGCATTCCCGAGTTGCGCAATTCAAACCGGCTGATTTCGCAGTTTTTCGCAGGGCCGCTGCCCAAACTGGAGATCGTGATCAACCGCTTTGAGTCACGGGCGCTGGGCGTGCCTGAGGAGGAGATCAACAGGGCGCTGACCAAGCCGGCACAGTGGAAGATTCCTAACGACTTCGCCTCGGTGCAGAAGATGCAGATCCAAGCCACGCCGCTGGTGCTGGAGGATAATGCGATTGCGCGGCAGATCCGCAAGATGGCAACGGCGCTTACGGGGCAGGAGGAAGAAGCTGCTCCGGCAAAGAAGAAAGGGTTCCGGCTGTTTTCCTGACGGAACCGGGTACAACCGGTCTCATAGAGGGCAATGCACCGCCCCGCGCACGTATGGGACCCAATAACAAGGCGGGTCCCACGAATCCGGCGAGTTGAAGACGCTGATTTATGAGACCGGTTCTAGAACATTCCCAGGCTGCATGGAAGGTATCCCGTGGAACTGCTGAATCTAGAAGCTTATAAAGCGGAAATTCACCGCACGCTGATCTCAAGGCTGGATCTCGAGAAGCTGTCGCGCGTGAATTCGAGCCAGGCCCGGCAGGCGGTCTCGGGTTTGGTGAAAGAGATTATGTCGGATCAGCGCGTGCCGCTGAACTTCGACGAGCAGGAAAAAATTCACGCCGACCTGCTCGATGAGGTATTCGGGCTGGGCCCGCTGGAGCCGCTGCTGCGGGATCCAAAGATCTCCGACATCCTGGTGAACGACAAAGACCATGTGTTCGTGGAAAAAGGCGGACTGCTGCAGAAGGTGAATACTTCGTTCCGGGATGACCGGCACCTTTTGCAGATCATCGACCGCATCGTGTCGCGCGTAGGGCGCCGCGTGGACGAATCCTCGCCAATGGTCGATGCCCGCCTACCCGATGGTTCCCGCGTGAACGCGATCATTCCGCCTCTGGCTTTGGACGGACCGTCCTTGTCGATCCGGCGTTTCGGAACCGGACCTCTTGCAGCCAATCAACTGGTACAAATCAAGAGTATTTCGCCGGAGATGATGGAGGTGCTGTCGTCTGCGGTACGGGCGCGCATCAGCGTTGTGATCTCGGGCGGCACGGGCGCTGGCAAGACGACATTTCTGAATATCCTTTCACAGTACATTCCCAACAGCGAGCGCATGGTTACGATCGAGGACGCGGCCGAATTGCGGCTGGCGCAGGAGAATATCGTGCGCCTGGAGACGCGGCCTCCGAATATTGAAGGTCAGGGCGCTATCCGGCAAAGGCAGCTTCTGATCAATGCCCTCCGTATGCGTCCCGACCGCATCATCATGGGCGAGATCCGCGGCGAAGAGGCCTTCGACATGTTGCAGGCCATGAATACAGGCCACGAGGGCTCGATGACCACCGTCCACGCCAACACGCCGCGCGATGCCATTTCGCGCCTGGAGTCGATGGTGGCCATGACCAATATGAACCTGCCGGAGAAGTCGGTGCGGCAGCAGATCTGCTCGGCCATTACTATCGTCGTGCAGGCCACGCGCATGAGCGACGGCACCCGCAAGATCACAAACATCTCCGAGATCACAGGTATGGAAGAGAATGTGATCAGCATGCAGGAGATCTTCACCTTCCAGAAGAAAGGCATCGGTCCGGACGGCCGCGTGATCGGCACATTCGTGCCCAGCCGCATCCGTCCGCGTTTCCTCGAGAGACTGCGGGTTGCCGGCATTGTGCTGCCGCCAAGCTTGTTTGACAAGGAAACGCCGGTTAACTAAGGAGAAAGGAGGCATACTGGGATGTTCATTGCAGTGTTAGTGTTCGTCGGCATATTCGCACTGATCGCGGTGCCGCTCGCTATCGCCGGGTCCTCCGGCAACTCCAAGCAGGCGCTCGCCGCATTAGACGCGGTTTTGAAGACGGAGCCCAATCGCATTCTGCGGGAGCAGAACCTCAGCGTACGCAAAGACGATCAGCTGAGCAGTATTCCATGGCTGAACAAAAAGCTGCTGCGGCTGGACATCGCCGCTTATTTGCACCGCGTTCTGAGCCAGGCCGCCTTGGATTGGAGTCCGGGCCGTCTCCTGCTGATGACGGTTGCGTGCGTGGTGGGACCGTCGTACGTTCTGTACATTTCGTTTCATTCTGTTCCGCTGGCGCTCATCGCAGCTGTTGCGATTGGCGCAGTTCCGTATGGGTGGGTGATGTTCAAGCGAAGCCGGCGTTTTGCCGCATTCGAGAAGATCCTGCCGGAGGCACTGGAGCTGATGGTGAGCGGTCTGCGCGCGGGCCATAGTTTGCTGGCAGCCATCGCGCTGGTATCAAAGGAATGTCAGGAACCGGTGAGAACTGAGTTCAAGATTTGCTTCGAGGAGCAGAATTACGGTCTGGAGCTGAAGTCCGCGCTCGAGAACTTGCTGAACCGCGTACCGCTGCAGGATATGAAGATCACGGCCGCCGCGATCATTATTCAGAAAGAGAGCGGCGGCAATCTCGCCGAAGTGTTGGACAAAACTGCGGCGGTGATTCGGGACCGCTTCCGGTTGCGGCGGCAGATTCAGGTGCACACGGCGCAGGGCAGACTTACGGGCTGGATTCTCACGTGCCTGCCTGTCGGGCTGGGCTTCATCATTTACCTCGTCGATCCGGCGCTGATCGGCATTCTGTGGACGAACCCAACGGGCATCAAGATGCTTTGGACTGCTGCGGCCATGATCACAGTCGGCGGATGGGTGATCAACCGGATTGTCAGCATTGATATATAGGAGAGACATATGGGACTGGCGATCGTTGCATTTTTGGCCGTGTTTCTGCTCGTTTTGAGCGGCGGCTTCCTTCTGTTTTACCGCGAAGGGAGCATGCTGAAGCGCATCAGCGAAGCCATCGCTCCCAAGCCCAAAGAGAAGCGCCTGACTTCAGCCATGGAGAAGGCCAAGTCCTCGCTGGGCGGCCTGATGGAATCGGTCGAGAACCTGATTCCGAAAAGCGAAAAAGAAGTCTCGGTGCTGCAGCTGAGACTGGTTCGTGCGGGTTTCCGTAATGAGTCGGCGGTGAGGGTATTTTTCGGTTCCAAGGCGGTGCTCATCGTCCTGCTGCTGTTATTGGCGATGATGGTCTCCAACTGGATAGGCTTCAATTGGATGTACCTTTTGGCGGCTGTGGGTGGCGGTTACCTGGCGCCCGACTTTATTTTGGGTCACATCATCAAGAAGCGGCAAAGCAGCATCACGCGCGGATTGCCCGATGTGCTGGATCTGCTGGTGATTTGCATGGAGGCGGGCCTGAGCCTCGACCAGGCAACGGCGCGCACAGCGGAGGAGCTCCGCCAGCCGCAACCGGAACTGTGCGACGAGCTGGGCATGGTGGTTCTGGAACAGCGTGCCGGACGGGCGCGCGCCGATGCATGGAAGAACATGGCGCAGCGCACCGACGTCGAAAGCGTGAAGAACCTGGTTTCGATCATGGTGCAGACTGAGCAATTCGGAACCAGTATCGCCAAGATGCTCCGAGTCCACTCGGAGTCGCTGCGAACGCAACGCGTGCAGCAGGTCGAAGAGATGGCGGCTAAGACAACGGTCAAGCTGATCTTCCCGCTTGTTCTGTTCATCTTTCCTTCGCTCTTTGTGGTAACATTGGGGCCTGCCGCGATCATGATCATGGAGTCGTTTTCTGCGCTAGGCAAATAACTAAACACAGGAAGGGAGAATGCAATGGACAGTGTAGGAATCATCAGAATCGCTTCGGGGGTTTTGGCAGTCGTCATTTTGGCAGTTCTGATTCAGCGCCGCCGCACGCGCGTCAAGTAAGCAAGCAGGTAGGTATCCGCGGGCTTGGGCAGGAAACGGGCAGCGCGGCGCATCAGCAAGATTTGTCGATTCGGGAAAACCTGCCCGGGATGCGGCAAGCATCCTCGGGCCAGGAGCCCGGAGAATGAAAACGTTGACTTTCCCCATTCGCCCCGGAATGTGTGTAGAAGGCAAGGATGGGCTTGTATGGAGCTTCTGGAGAGATTTGCGGAAGCAACCGAGACGCAGAGAGAACGACGACGTTCTCTCGAGCCGTCGCGGTACGCCAGAATGATGGAATCGCGGAAGCATTGCGCCTATAACCAGACCCGGGAGTGTTTTTTGGGCCTGGAGGTCAAGGCTGCTGACCTGCCGCAGGCGGCTATCGGCGGGTGGGTCACGTCGCATCCGCTGAAATCCGGCGAGGGCGTATGGATGACTCCGTTCCGGGGCATCTCCGCGGCCGACGTGCCTGCGCCTCTGGATCTGATCTATCTGGACCAGGACTGCCGCGTGATCGACACCGTGGAATCGTTCCCCACTTTTCAAGTGAGTCTCTCGAGCCCGAAGCCGCACAGTGTTCTGGCCGTGCCTGCGCATTCCATTTACTCCTCGCAGACCCAGCCGGGCGATCAGTTGGTGCTTTGCGTGGCCGAGGAGATGGGCACCCAGTTGCAGCGGTTGAACAACGTGCGGAACGTGCCGGGAGCCGTGTCGACCGCGATCACCGGCGCGGTGCTGCTGCGCGAGAAGCCGCTCTGGAGCAGCGGACCGGGAGTCCTGGAGCTCGAGAACCGGCACGAAGATACAAGCGCGGCGGCGCAGGCGACTTACGAGATGGATCTGACGCAGCCGGACGCAGAGATCCCCAGCGAGCCGCGCACCTCGTATAAGCGCTGGTGGTCGCCCGATCCGCGCAAGGCTCCGCGCATGCCCGGGACGGGACTGGCGGCGTATTTCTGGAACGGTGCTGCCCCGGTGCCGCATGGTGTTCGCGATATTAGTTCGACGGGCCTGTACGTGGTGACCGAAGAGCGCTGGTACCCCGGAACCCTGGTGGTGATGATTCTACAGAGAGGCGATCAGGGCGAGGAGATTGAGGAGCGCTCCATCCGCGTGCAGTCCCGGGCGGTGCGCTGGGGACCGGATGGCGTGGGCCTGCAGTTTCTTTTGGAGGACGAGATGGACCCGCGCCTTGGCGCCGATTCCGCAAAGGATGCGGCATGCCGGAGCGAGTTCGAGCGATTTCTGGAGCAGTTAAAACTGGACAACGGCGCTGCCGAATGAAAAAATGCACGGATGCCCAGCGTGCGGGAACCCCAAACGGCAAAGGGCCGCGCAAGGAGTTAGAACGATGACAGGTCATAAAAACTCAAAACGGCGGGCTTTACTGACCGCGCTGCACCGCAGGTGCGGCCACGTTCATTCCATTCCTGGGAGGACCGGAATACCGAGTGCCTATCGGACCGTCTCCTCCCGTTTTCGTCAATTCTGCAGGTTGCGCGAAGGCAATGCGCTCGTGGAATTCGCGCTTGTCGCGCCGTTGTTACTCTGTCTGCTCATGGGGCTTGTCGCAATCGGCGTTCTCGTCAACAACTACATCACGCTCACTGACGCGGTCGCCATGGGAGCGCGGGCGTTCGCTGAGTCTACGGGCGTGTCAAGCAGCCCTGTGAACGGCGATCCATGCGCCTACGCGGTATCGGTGATGAACAGCGACGCGAAAAGTCTGGCAACGGCCAACATTACCTACACCATCAAGTACACCCCCGCATCCACCGGAACCCAGTCAGGAAACCTGGGCAGTACTTGCACGGGTACTTTCAGCGGAATGACAGAGGGAGACCAGGTACAAATCACCGCGACCTATCCGGCTTTGATGCTTTACACCACGTATCAAGGGGGCATGTTGATCCTGCCTCATTACACGTCGTCGTGGATTCTGGGCGCCCACACCACTCAGGTCGTTCAGTGAGGATTCGAGCAGCGTGAGCCAGTGATACCCAAACTTCAGGGACCGGGAGTCCCAACGAATTGGACAAAACGGAAAGGAGATCGTCCGATGGTCAAATTTGGAAAAAGCAGTTCGCGCAAGGCCATTTTGGAGCCGCAACGCGGCTCAAGGACGCGCAGTACAAATTCTTCGCGGCGGCCGCTTTTCAAGGCGGCGATAAGGGACGAGCAGGGGCAAGTGCTTGTCTGGGTTGCAATGGGCATGATCCTGTTTCTGGCAGCGTCTGCCTTTGCGCTCGATCTTGGCCACGGCTACCTGGTGAGAAAGCAGTTGCAGGCGTCCACCGATGCGGCGGCTCTGGCGGCAGCCTGGCATATCACGGACGGAACCTACCAGTCGGTGGCTAATACCTACGGCGCGGCTGGGACCCTGAACAACTATAGCCAGGGATACACCGTGAATACGCCGATAACAGTTACCCCAAAGTGTTCCACGACCGTAGCCGGCTGGGGTCTTACCTGCGATGCGACGGCCACTCCCCCCACGTATAACATGATCACCGTGAAAGAGACCGCAAGTGTGCCCACTTTCTTCGCTGGGGTGATGGGTTTCAAAACGCTGACAGTCAGCACTATTTCAGCAGCGTCGAAGGGAGCCAGGCCCACACCGTTCAATATTGCGTTTGTCCTGGACACCACGTATTCGATGCGTGTGAACGATCCCGATTGCGGCAACATCACGTCGATGCAGTGCGCGGAAAACGCGATCGCGACGATCCTCGAGGGACTCGATCCTACCCAGGACTACGCGAGCATGTTTACCTTCCCAGGATTTGAATACGATCCGAACAACCCGAACAAGAATAATGACAATGACTGCTCGGGCAAGGCTGCGACGGGTGAACCGTACGTCTTCCCATCCACGACCGCAACCTCCGTGACGCAACCGACCCTCACAACCACAACCTCAACCACAAAATGCACAGGGTCGGGCAGGAACCAGACTTGCACGACCACCACCAGTACCAGCTCGATCCAGGAGACCTTTCAAATCTCAGATTTCTCCGACAGCTATATCAGTTCCTACGGAGCCTCATCGCTCACTTCCGGGGACCCTATCGTGAATGCGATCGGGCAGTCGAGTAACTGCTCTGGCGTACAGGTGAATAGCACGCAGAATACCTACCTCGCCTCAACCCTCTACCAGGCGGCGGCGGCACTGGATGCCGAGCAGTCCGCCCGGTTGGCTGGCGGCGTAAATAGCGCCAACGCCATGATCATCTTCAGCGACGGCAATGCCACCACGGGAGACAACCCCGTCTGGTCTGACATGGCATGCACCGCGACGGGCGGCTATTGTCCGACGCAAACCTCAACCAATGGTCTTAACCCCTCTGACACTACCGGTACCTACCCCAGTCTGGTGGGTGAGTGCGGACAAGAAGTAGACGCTGCGCAGTCTTTCAACAATTTCAACAGCACCACGCTTTCTGGCATCCTGGTTTTCAGCATTGCCTACGGTTCCCCATCCACTTCCGTGGCCGACAATTCCTCGCCGTATAACGCCGGAAACTGTGAATCGGACGTTGGCGCCGGCAAGCATCCCAATATTACCCCGTGCGAGGCCATGCAGGACATGTCCACTGGGTGGGATCAGACCCCGCAGGACCAGTCGAACTTCTTCTCGGATTACAACGCGCCCGGAGGAAGCACGGCGTGCCAGGCCGCAGCCGGCAATAACGCCATCACCGATCTGCAATCTATCGCTAAGGCAATCCTGAGCAGATTGAGCGAAACGCGTCTCATTCCTCCGGATACACCGTAAAGGCGGGAGCAACATCATCGAGGCGAGAGAAATGGAATCAACTGGGGCGCAGCCGTTCAGGCTGCGCCCCAGTTTCGTCAGGAGAACCGTGAGGCGCAGCGCCGGAAGAGATTACTCATCCTGATCGGGAATGATGAGCAGCACTTCGACTTTGGCGGCCTGGCCGTCGCGTGTGGCGGGGCGGAATTGCCATTGCTGTAAGGCATGAAGGACGAATTGCGCGATGGGGAAGGGCTGCGGAAAGGCGACACTGAGATTTTCAAATTTGCCGGACGCATTGATGAAGCCATGAATCATGAGCGCGTCGGCATTGATGGATCCGGGCGGGAGATTGGGACGCACAATGCTATAGGCCCAGGGCGGGTCGAGGCGTGTAACGGCCCCGGCGGCGGCAGGTTTAGCGTCGCGCGGCAACCCATACTGCAAGGTCCATGCCTTGGAAAGCCCGACATGCAGATAGACAGTGTAGGTCGCCCGGCCCGCCCAAAGACCGGCGAGCTCGGGATAGTCTTCGGCGAGATCGTTGCCCACAATGACAGCGGAGAAGTGGCCCTCCTGGGAGAGTGCGAAGGGAGTAACTGTGAGTTCAGTAAGCTCATCGCCGCCGGCTTCCGATTTTCCCGATCCATTCCCGTTTTCAGTTGACGTGTTCTTCCCCTGGCCTGCGGCCAGCCCCGTGCGCGCATCGGATTTGGGCGCCGCCGTGACAGGTGGCAACTCGGCGGTTCCCTTCACGAGTTGAATATCGGACAGAGAAAGGATGGCGGCCGGTGTAGACGCGGCCGCGATCTGCGACACAGAAGAAAGCTGCTGCACCTGGATCGCATTACGATCGGCGACGGGCAGGGTTGTGCTGGGAATAACCTGCGATTTGAGCGCAAGCTGGCTGTTCGAAGAGATTGCGACGTCAGCGATCCTGATTTCCTGGTTCGGCCGGTCAAGCACGGGAATGGCGTTGGCTGCGGGCCTCTTGATCGTGGGCGGAGTAATCTTCTGGACAACTTTGTTACTCGCGGACCAGAGAACGATTCTCGGCACTGGGATCTGCTGGGCCATCTTCACGGTGTTGGGAAGATCAGGCTGGATCAGCGGCTGCAACCTCTCAACGGGCGTCTTTATGCTGTGCGACGGCGCCGGTGCCGTCAGACGGGGCTTGTTGGGAACTGGAGCATTCAACGGGTCTGGATGCGGTACGCGCGCCTGCTCGAGCTCTGCAAGCATCTCCAGATCGAGCTGGCGAAGGTTATAGCGCTCTGTGATCACTCTGGAGTTCGGTGGTCTATACGCCAAGCCAAACCAGAGCAAAGCCCCGGCGAGGGCGTGGACGACAAGAGATCCGCCGAAGGTCGACATCCCCTGGTGGGGAGGCGTCGCCGATTCAAACAGCACCAAATCGCGATCGGGCTGGGTTATTACGGAAGTAACCTGGGTGGGTTCTTCCGATGGCACGTCATCGGCCTCGGTCTCGGCCGCGCCTTCGTCGGCGACTTGGGTCTCTTCGGCGACGCCAAGCCGGCTCTGAAGAATCTTCCATGCCAGTGGTTCCGGCTCTTCTGTGTTTGAAGCGAAATAAGCCAAGAACGCCCCCAACCGCGGAGAATGCGATGAAGATTAAACGCCCCCTGGCGGACTCGATGGCTTCGGGGAATCCGCATCGTGCCGGAGGGAGTTGGTGGAGATATTGTACCCAGAATCGCGGGTTGCAGCGATTCCCAGTTGCTTTCTTGATACCTTGTTAGGCATTATCCACAAAACAACGGGGTAGGGACAGAGAAAAGTGGGACTACACTGTAATGGCACTGTCCACCAAATGGAAAAGGCGATGATCCTCCAGCCCGGATTCGCGGCGTGCTGGCCGGTCGATTAAGGGCGGACAGATAGAGAAAGGCGGGGTTGGCAATCCTGCCTGTTGGAACGGAGTAGGGATGAATCGAAGACTGCTCACGATCTTCTTTGTCGCTTTCGTGATCGCTCTGTCTTGTACCTGGTGGGTGGTCCACCGCATCAGCGCGCACGAGGCGACCCCAAAGCAAGGGCCGACGACAAAAGTGTTCGCAGCCAGTAGAGACATTCCGTTGGGAGCGGTGATCACGCCTGCCGACCTGACGACCATGGCAATTGCCGGCGATCTGCCCAAAGGCGCGATTACCAAGCAGGAAAATGCTGTGGGGCGCGGCGTGGTCTCCGAGATCTACCAGGGAGAGATGATCACCGATAGCCGGCTCTCCGGAGCAGGAGTCGGCGGTGGACTTGCGCCGACCATTCCCAAGGGCATGAGGGCTTGCGCGGTCAAAGTGGATGAAGTCGTCGGTGTAGCCGGATTTGTGATTCCCGGCACGCGCGTTGACGTGCTCGGATCGGGCACGCCCCCGAATGCGCCGGCAGGGAACCAGCAGACGCAGATACTGCTGCAAAACATCCAGGTGTTGTCAGCGGGCACAGACATTCAAAAGGACGCCACCGGCAAGCCGCAGCAGGTGCAGGTTGTGACGTTGCTGGTGACTCCGGAACAGGCCGAAACTTTGGACCTGGCCAGCAATACCCTCAAGATTGCGTTGGCGCTGCGTAACCCTATGGATACAGAAATTGCCAAAGTGCCGCCAACGCAGATGAGCGCTTTTTTCTCGGCGGGAGCTCCACCGCCCGCGCCCAAAGGTCCGCGCCGCACAGCGGGACCGCCGCTGCCGAAGCCGCAGACGTATTCGATCATCATCAATAACGGTTCCAAGAGCTCTGAACAGACTTACCCAATATCCGGGGGACAGCATTGAGATCGACGAGTGGGATCACCATCGCATATTGCAGCGTGCTGATCGCGGCTCTCTGTGCCGGTCAGGCAGCACAGGCGCAGGCAGTTCCGTCCTCCGCACCATCCACGGGAGCCGCGCTCGAAGACTCCACGAATGAACTCAGCGTGGAAGTGGGCAAAGCCGTGCTGGTGGACACCGCGCAACCGATTCAGCGCGTTGCCTTAGGCGCGAGCGACGTTGCCGACGCCACCACCGTGAGTCCCACCGAGATCATGATCACCGGCGCGGGCGCGGGCGCGACAAGCCTGATTATCTGGGATGTCCGCGGTGGACGGCAGTTTTTCACCGTGAAGGTGCGGCCCAACACCGGATTGACGAACGAGAAGCTGGAGGACCTCCGGCACGAGCTGAGAGCCGAGCTGCCTGGCCAGCCTGTTAGCGTCTCGTTGAGCGACGGTACCGTATTTTTGCACGGGACGGTGAAAGATCTGGCCAGCTCGGCGCGGGCGGTGTCGATTGCATCGTCCGCCGGCAAGGTGGTAAACCTTCTGAACGTCGAAGTCCCAAATTCCGTTCCGCAGTTTCTGCTGAAGGTGCGCTTTCTCAGCGTGGATCGCAGCAGGGCAACCCAGCTCGGCATAAACCTGGTCGACCTGGGATTGGGACATGCGGTCGGCGGGGTATCGGCGAATTTGCAGGGTCAGCCACAAATCGCGAACAGCGGAAGTACGACCACATCCGGCACGACTTCCGGCCTGTCCGGATCGGGGGGACCGCTCTGTTCGGCACGGAAGGGAGCATCTTCGCCTTCCTCCCAGGACTGAATGTGGGCGCCAACATCGATGCGCTGGAGCAAAACAACGTCATTGAGACGCTGGCGGAGCCCAATATCATGGCGATGAACAACAGGCAAGCCAGCTTCCTTTCCGGTGGAGAGTACCCGTATCCGGTCGTATCCGGCACGTCAGGGGGTACGCCCGCAGTCAGCATACAGTTCCAGGAATACGGCATCCGGCTCAACTTTATCCCAACGCTCACTCCGCGCGGCACCATTCGCTTGCAGGTGGCGCCTGAGGTCAGCGCGCTGGATTACGCCAACGGGGTCAATATCGCGGGATTCTCAGTTCCGGGAATCACTTCGCGCAAAGTGAATACGGAGGTGGAGCTAAAGGACGGGCAGTCGTTCATCATCGGCGGCCTGCTGGATAAAACGATCAGCGATCAGTTCCAGAAGATTCCATTCATCGGCGACATTCCGATTCTTGGAAAGCTATTCCAATCGGAGTCGAAGACCAAGAACGATACCGAGCTGCTCGTGATCGTAACGCCGGAGATTGTATCGCCGCTTGCGGCTGACGCCAAGCTGCCGGATCTGAAGTATCCTGATCCGAAATTCCTGCCGCCCAATTCGAATATCCCGATGCACCAACCGGATGCGAAGACGGCAGACAACACTTTACCGCCGCCTCCTCCCGCGGTTCCGGTGGAGACGCTCATTGAAAGCATGAAACCCGAAAAGCCGTTGGTCATGACCGGAGGCACTTCGTATGGCAGCGGAACCCAGCTTACTCCGGGTGGCGGGAGCGCACCGTCCGGCGGAGCGGGGACGCCGCAGCAATAATTGGGAGGCTTGACAGGCGTTTTGGGGACCCGTGTGCATGAGCAAGACCGGAAGGGAACAGCATGCGGGTTGAACTCAAGCAGAGCGCAGTCACGCAAGCGCTCAACATGACCCGCGGTACCGTTCTAGCGGCGCGGCTTGAGAACGCGCACACAGCAGCCGCGCGCAACAAAGGCCTGCTGGGCCGCGACAGCCTTCCCCCCGGTGACGGTCTGTGGATCGCCCCTTGCGAGTCGGTCCACACGTTCTTTATGCGCTTCCCAATCGATCTCATTTACCTTGACCGCAAACTGCGCGTGAAAAAGGTGCGCCACAGCGTGCCACCTTGGCGCGTGTCGGCCTGTCTCACGGCGCACAGTGTACTGGAACTACCTGCTGGGACGGCTGCGGCAACGCGCACCCAGCGGGGCGACCAAATAGAGATGGCACCGGCCGCTGCTTCGCCTATGCAGTAATTGAACCGATCGCAGAGACGCTCAGAGCGGATCGAAGCAGAAGCTGGCTGCAGTTTTTTTAAACGGTGACCGTCTCGGGCGTCGTCGCCAAGGCAGGCTCAGCGGTCCACTGCCGGACGAGCGCGACAGCCACCGCCACCAAGGTCACGATTGCGAAAGAGCGCAGAAGAATGGGATGCGCCAGCAGCATCGTGTAGCCGAATCGCACTACGAGCGACCAGGCGAGCGAAAGGGCAAAAAAGCAGGCTGCGCGACGATAATTGCGCATTCCCACCGCTGACGCAAACATCCCAAAGGCCAGGCCTGGGATGAGATCAATCACATAATGTTCTCCCGTAGATAGGGTCGCCAGGCCCGTTGCCGCAAAAAAGAGCAGGGCGACCGCCTTCCAGATTTTGCCAGGCGCGAACATGACAAACAAGAATGCTGTGCCAAAGTGCAGGGAAGGAAATGCGTTCGGCATCCCTGTCAGGCGCACGGCGACCGGCGCGAACAATGGAGGGTGCAGCCACTGCTTTCCGAATGCATAGACCGGCCCGCACGCAGGCACAATGGCATAGAGTAGCGGACCGGCAACAAGCTCCGCCACGTAGGCCAGTATGATCGAGCCAGGGAAACGCCGGTATCGCGCCACAAGATACCAGACGATCATCATGGGAACCATGGCATCGTAGACGATCCACAGTGAATTGTGCGGTATCCGTGCGAGCGCCTGTGCAATAACTGTGGCCTCAACGCCGAGCGCCACATCCAGGCGAGCCAGAACGTGGTCGTACTTCCAGGGGAAAGCGGACCCTTCGCCGCGCATAAAAAGCGTGCAGAGTACCCCGTAGAAGAGGTTAGTGAGCAGCGCAAACACCAGGCCGACCCGGGTCTTGTCCTTCTCGTCCCTCAGCATCCAGATGATGGAAAGAAAAAGAGCCGTGATCGCCATAAAGGCGGGATGCAAAAGGACGTCGAGAACGCGCATTTGGCACCTTCAAAGAAAGCGATCCACAGCAGAAAACAGAACAGAAACCGCCGCAACAGATCGCCGGTGTTTGCGATGAATCTGCGCGTGATGCCGCAACTACGCGCGATTTCGATCGAGGAAGCACTCGCACCGCGCAGGTTGCTCAACATGGCAGCGCCATTCCGTTGCCGATTCACGGCAATTATACCGGCGAGAGAGCTAAGACCAGCAGTCCAGGGGACCAAGAAAGACAAGGCCCACAGGGCAATAAACGAGGGACCGGTTCAGCCAGTCACTGCAGGTGAAGGGCGATGATGCGTGGCAAAGAGATACCAGACGAACCACGCCGGGACGGTCCAGAGGAAATACGGGGAAACAGGTTTGGCGCCGTTGACAAATTCGAGTACCACGATGCCTGACATGAGCAGTAGGACAATCTGCAGGAGCCGGGAATCCTCAGCCGCGTAGAGGCCAGCCAGGATCGCCGGCAGGACGACGACCTCATCGGTGATCCAGCCGTGGGGCGCGCACAAAACTGAAACCAGCAGGAGCAGCGCGCCGTGATAAAGCCAATTCCAGGCGGCGCGCCTGGTCCAGAAGTACCAAAGTCCCCAAATACAAGCCGCTGCAGCAGGAAGGTATTGCAGCCACACCGCGTTGCGATCGACGGCAAAACGAAACAGCACGCTCAAGGTAGGAATGAAATCCGTTACGATTTCCGGATTCTGCCGGACCAGCGAGGAGTATTCAGACCAGGCATGAGGATCGAAAAAGTAGGAAAGCGCACAACTGGCGGCCAGCGCGGCGGCGAAGCCGGCGAGGACGGGAAAAGCTCTCCGATACAGAATCCAGGCGAGCAGGACGATCGCGAAGGGCAGAAACAGGTGCGGCTTGATGGTGCAGAGCAATAGCGAGAAGCCTGCCCAAAATGGACGAGACTGCTGAAAATAGAAAAAGAGCACCACCCCCAGAAGCAAAAAAGTGCCTAGCTGAGCTGCCATCAGGCAAACGTACCAGGGAGCGAACAAATAACAGACCATGTGCAGGCCGTTCTCGGGCCGTCCGTGAAGAATGTAAAGCAACCGAACTGAAAGTGTAAGGGAAAGGACGAAAGCGCAGAACCATAAGACGGCCCCGGCCTTTGCGCTCAACAGGCCCAGCGGCAGAACGAGGAAAAAGGCCGAGGGCATATCCAGCGATACGTTTGGCCAACTTCCCACGAGCCCGGCTTGACGCTGCAATGCGGAGAATCGCGTTGGTATCGTAAGGACTGCTGTGATGAACAAGCTGCTTTCCGGCCGCCCAAAAAGCCGATGAAGTCGCTCTCGCCCAGGTTCATGGAAGTAACGAGCACCGCCAGCATTCCCACGGTGAATGCAATCAGGCATATGGCGGCAATGATCTTTGCAGCTTTTCCGTTCATTCTTGACCTGGCGCGTTTCGGCTGGAGTCACGAAGACAACACATGCACGCGCGCGCCAAGCGCAAGGTACTCTTCGCTGATGGCATGTCGGAATTATATCGAGAGGAGAGCGCAAGTGTGCCCTTGGGCAAGCAAAGAAGGATCATCTGGCCGTAGCTCAAGCCCCGGATATCTTGGATGGACCTGACATGGATCGGGCGATGAGATACCACGCCAGCCAAGCCGGGGCTGTCCAGAGAAAGAGCAGCGAAGTGACGCGGACGACGCAAATCTCCGCGTCCGTCACGAGAATCGCCAGCGCGAGAGCCAATACGACAGATCGGGTACGGGTGGCGTAAAGGCCGTCGAGAAGCGCTGGCACGGCCACGCACTGGTCATAGATCCAGCAGTAGGGTGCGGTGAGAAGAGAGAGCAGTATCAGCAGGCCGCCATTGCTTCTCCAGTCCCATACGGCTCGGCGCAGCCAGTAGTAGGCAAGAGCCCAAACGCAGCACAAGGCTGCCGGCAGGTACTGGAGCCAGGCCGCCCGTGGATCGATCCACTGGCGGAAGACCCACGTAAGACAGGGGATGAGGTCATTTTCGACCGCTGGCGAGCGCATCAACCGCTCGTAGTCAAGCCATACATGCGGATGGAGCAAAGACGCCAGAGCACTCGAAAGCACTAGGGATGCGGTGGTGCCTGCCAGCAACCTCCAGGCACGCGAGACAACGATCCAGGCGGCGAGTGCGGCGGCAAAGGGCAGGAAAAGGTGGGGCTTCAGGGCGCAGAGCCACAGGGACGCTCCGGCAAGGAACGGCCGGGTACAATGCCAGCGTAGAAAAAGGGCCAGCCCCAGCAGCGCAAAAAGCGCTGTCTGGCCCATCAGGAAGCAAAGCAGGGCCGGCATGAAGGACAACGCGAGCCAATGGAGTCGATCGGGGGGCTCCCCGTAAAGCTGGCGGACAAAGCGCACCGAAAGGAACAAGCATGCGAGCAGAAGCACCGACCAGACAACCGCGGCTGCCCGCAGGCCAAGAAACCCGAGCGGGTAGGCAAACGGCAAAGCCCACGGTGGGTTGCGCATGATGAGAACTGTAGTGGTTTGCAGGCCTTCGCGATGCTCCAGCGCAGAGATGGCATTGCGGTCGTAAGGATTGCCATGGAGCACAAGCTGGCGGCCCGTGGCCCAATAAGAGACAAAGTCGCGCGTTCCGGCCAGGCCGCGTGAACCACCGGGATACCCAGCAAGTTGAATCAAAAGATAGAGAGCGGCAAAGGCCAGCGCGAACCCCGCGCACAATGCTATGGAGATACCTGCAAGGTCGCGGACTTCTTGCGCCTGCGGAGTAGCGAACTTGTCAGCCATGGAGGTTATTCTTATATACTCGCTGTTCCAAGTCTAGAAAACCTTTGTCCGCGAATAAAAAGTGGGAATACAAGCGCATCGGCGGCGCCGGCTCGCCGAATGAACCGAGGGAGACAATGCAGACAGACACCGCCCAGGAGAGTAAGCCGCAGGAGATCGGGCAGGTTCGGAAGGCGATAAAAATACTGATCGCATTGGCTCTCGGCGTTGCCGTTCTTGCGATTTACATGGCGGTGGGCTTCTCGGAAGAAAGCACCGTACGATGTGACTTCATCAGCTATTGGGCCGCCGGACACCTGCTTAGAAACGGGCAGAATCCATACGATGCCAAGGCCGTGCTCGCCCTCGAGGCCAAGGTGGGGCGCGACCCGCACGTAGCCTTGCTGATCATGCGGAATCCGCCCTTGGCATTTCCCGTGGCACTGCCGTTTGGGTGGATCGGGCCCAAAGCCGGTTTGATTGTCTGGACCTTATTTCTGATTGGCGTGGTGGGGTTGGTCAGCCGGCTGCTCTGGGTGCTGCACGGCAGGCCCGACAGTTTGCTGCGTTATCTGGGATTCGGGTTCCCCCCCGTCGTGGCGTGCCTGATGGCCCGCCAGACTGGGATCCTGTTACTTCTTGGGATCACACTCTTCCTTACGCTTTGGAAGAATCGTCCATTTCTGGCCGGAGCTTCGCTTTGGTTGTGCGCTTTGAAGCCGCATTTGTTTGTGCCCTTCGGCATTGCGCTTTTTCTCTGGTGCCTGACCAACAAAAAGGGCTATCGCATTCTGGCAGGCTTCGGCGTGGCGCTCATGGGGAGCTGTGCGATGGCATATGCAATGGACCAGCATGCCCGGGCCCAGTGGGCCGAACTTATCCGCACGGGAGGCCCACTCAATGAAGTGGTGCCCAGCTTGAGCGCCCAACTCAGGCTCATAACCAACCCGCACGACGTCTGGATTCAATTTCTTCCCATGACTTTGGCTTCCGTGTGGGCCATCTGGTATTTCTGGACGCGCCGCCAATCGTGGGACTGGATGGATCATGGGCAGCTGCTGCTTTTGATCGGCGCCATAACTGTGCCCTACGGGTTCGTATACGATGAATCCGCGCTTCTTCCAGCTGTCATGGCGGGAGCGTACCGGTGTATGGAAGCGCGCCGGCCCACCTGGCCCCTCGCACTGTTTGCAGGGGTGGGGCTTCTGGAACTGGAGATACCGATTCAGATTGTCTCTCGATACTACTTGTGGACTGCACCGGCATGGCTCGGCTGGTACCTTTACGCGACCGGGAGGTTTTCCCGTAGGCCATCGGCAGCACCGAATTAGCCCCGGTCGACTGCCGGAATCGAGCCTTACCCGGGGAGACGTACTCCGTTTGGTGAACGCGCCATTTTGTTGCTCTGAACCATGTAGAGGGAACCTATAATCCCTGCTAAGCCGCGTCGAAGACCGACATTTTCCCTCAGGGCGCTTCCGCGTCGCGAAACCGTTATTCCGGGAGTACTTATGCCGCTAAAAAGCGACTCAGTCCGGCCATTCGTGTGGACGTGGCTGGTCTACACTTTTCTGTTACTTCCGCTTGCGGCAGGTTCATGGATCTCAAGCGGGCTTTACAAGACATTAGATTTCCGATCGATCTACTCCGCCGCAGTATTGGCGCGCACGGAGCCGTCGCATCTTTACGATCTCTCACGCCAGAGGCAGGTGCAAGATAACCTGGTGGGGAAGTCTGATCAGATGCTCCCGTACGCGCATTTGGCATTCGACGCATTGCTTTATGTTCCGCTTTCGCTTTTGAATTACCGGAATGCCTACCTATTGGTCCTTTTGTGTAATGCCATTCTGATCGCATTGAGTTTTCTTGTGGCACGCGAAGAGTTTTGTGAGACGATTCCATTTTGGCAGCCACGCCCGGGGTTGCTGTTTTTCCCATTCATTCCAACGACGATCGCGGTGGCGCAGGGACAAGATGCGTTGCTGATGTTGTTAGTCCTTTGTTTCGGATGGACCCTGCTGAATCGCTCGCGCGGATTCGCCGGCGGATTCGTTCTGGCGACTCTGCTGATCAAACCGCAATTGGCGCTCCTGGTGGCTTTATTCACTGCTGTTCGCTATGGCCGGCGTGTGGCCGCCGGGTTCATAGCCGGGGCGGCCACCATTTCGGCAATCTGCCTGCCGTACTGGCTTCATGGTGGTTTGCGGGCATGGCTTGGCGAGATTTCGAAGGTGAGCCTGGTTTCCGGGAACAGTCAGGCGCAGGAGGCTGCCGTCGCTGTCTATTCCTGGGCGCAGCCAACTCTTTGTGGCGCGTGTCTGTTTCTTCTGGGCAACGTGCTTTCTTCGCACGTTTTGTTTGGAGTGGTTTGTCTGGCGTCTCTCACCCTGCTGGTCTGGGGTCTGGTTGTGGTGCGGAAGTTAAGTGCTCGAAATGCATTTGCGTTTTCTATCCTCATGGCTGTACTGCTGAGCTACCACCTTGAACCGGACGACCTGGCGATTCTGCTGCTTCCGATGGTGCTCATGGGAAGCGAGGGAAAGAAGGTCATTGCTCGGTGCAGGGATGCCGTTCTCGCTCTTCCGATCGCTCTACTGATCTTTGCCCCTTCGAGGCCGGGTGGGGCAGAGTTTGCGATCATGTCCGCGCCCATCCTTGCGTGTGCAATTTTCTTGGGTCGAAGCACGGTTCAAGCGCACGAGGAGATTGCGAAACTGCCGGCTTAGGCGCAAAGATGGCGAAACTTGTTCCTGCTACATGCTTAGGGGCATCTATTTCCGGCCAGCCTACATGCCAAAGGTAATGTAAACAGGCCCATTCTTTGCAGCCTATAGTTGTAAACATGGGTATACACAGCGCTTATCACCCGATAGTGGTATATTCATTTCTACGCTGTTGATTCTACATTGCAGACTGACGTGTCCAGGAATGGCACGCCAGATGCAAGATTCAATTCGCCCGGCCGAGGCTGGGGAAAAATCGGAGAGGATACAACAATGAACAATCTGTTTCTGGCAATGTATGTGAAGTTGAACAACCTGATGAAGCACGAAGAAGGTCAGGACCTCATCGAGTACGCCCTCGTAGCCGCCCTGATCGCTGTGGTCTCCATCGCGATGATGTCGAAGGTGGGTTCGTCTGTGAACACCGTGTTCTCGAACATCAGCTCTGCGCTCGCATAAACCCTGCGACGTTACGCACCCAGCATCTCAGTTTCCAAGCCGGGGGGTACAGCTTCGCATTCCGCGGGGCTGTACCTCTGCTGTCAGGGGCAAAACTCGGAAAGACTGCCACGAAGAAACACGCCAAAGGTTTTAGGCTGCGGCCGAACGAACCTCTGGTATTTGCGTAGTTGGAAGGCGCAAGCTTCGTAAAACTCTGATTCCCGGTGTTACGCTGATTGCGGGTGTGGTTACTTCGGGGATGGGGGTGTGCGGCAATGAGCCACGTTCTTGCATGGTTGCAGGTACGACTTCAGGATCTCAACAAGGCCGAACAAGGACAGGATCTGATTGAGTACGCCTTGGCCGGCAGTCTCATTTTCCTGGCAGTCGCATTTACATTCCCTCCACTTGCGGCCACGATAAACAGCTGGTTTTCCGAGGTAGTTAGGGGATTCAATTAGGGGAACCGGAGGCTGTCCTAAGCACGCACTGTCGGGGGATCGACTCAAATCCAGAGCGGGCTAAACCCCCTCTGGAAACGAGAAATAACCAGGAGAGGCCGGATGAATAATTTCATTCGGCCTTTCGTGCGTTTGGCGCGATCCGAAGGTGACCAGAGGGGTTCGTGCCGGATGAATCCCCACCGGACAAGTTTCCGGCGATGCTGTAGAATTTCGATCATTCATTGTAACTTTTCGAGGATCCCGCTGAAACGGAACTGGACCGAGATGCTGTTACGGACAGTGAGTCAAACCAACTCTGCGCGACCGAGCGGTGGACGTTTGATTTCGTCGACCGCGCTAGCCTCGTCCTTCGGCACCCTAAGAGGCAAAGGATGACGCCGAAAAGAGGCTCGGCAAAGCGAAAAGCGCTGGTTTGTCTTATATTGAGCGCAGCAATCTCCGTTGGCTGGGGTTCATGGATCGCAACAGGATCCTCTGGTCTTGGGGCTTTCAAAGCCATTTTTTACCCGGCGCGTTGTCTGATGCATCATAGCGACGCGTATAGTCCTCCCGTATTGCAGCACCTGTACGAGTCCGAGGGCGGTAAATTTCCTCCCAATCCAGCCGACGCTTTCTTGTTTCGCCGCGCCATGCTGGTGTGCGTCAATCTTCCCACTTCCCTGTTCCTCATTGTGCCGTTGGCGATGTTGCCATGGAAAGCCGCGGCTCTGATTTGGATGTTGCAGAATGTGGCCGGTCTCTCTTTCTCAGCTTTCCTCGTCTGGAACGTAGCCGAGGATTACGCTCTGAAGCCGGCCACTCTTCTGATCTGTTTGGTGCTCGCGAATTCCGAACTGCTCTTTGGGCTCGCCAATCTTTCCGGACTCGTCGAAAGTCTGTGCTTAGTTGCGGTCTGCTGTTTCCTTCAAGGGCGTTTCCTGCGTGCCGGTATTCTTTGCCTGGGCATCAGTATTGCTCTCAAGCCTCAGATTGGGGGCTTGGTGTGGTTCTACTTTCTGCTGGCGGGAGGCGCATATCGCAAACGGGCCTTGCAGACTCTCGTGGTCGTCGCCGCGCTGGCGCTGCCGGCGATCCTTTGGGTTTCCGAAATTTCCCCTCAGTGGCCGCAGGAACTGCGTGCAAACCTGCGTACGCTCTCCGCGCGGGGCAGCGTGAACGATCCCGGGCCCGAGTCCCTCACGTTTCGCTCCGCCGACACTGTGATCAGCCTGCAGTCGACGTTCAGCCTTATTCGTGACGAACCGGGATTTTACAATCTCGCCAGCTATCTGACCTGCGGATTGCTCCTTCTCGCGGGCGCCATTCGAACGCTCAGATCGCCTTTCACAAAGCAAAATGCGTGGTTCGCCCTGGCCTCGGTTGCATCGCTTTCGATGCTGCCGGTTTACCATCGTGCTTACGATGCCAAGTTGCTCTTGCTTGCAGTGCCCGCGTGTGCATTGCTGTGGCGTGAAGGCGGACGCCTGAAGTGGATTGCTGGCCTGATGACGACTTTGGCGATTGCGAGTACGTCCGACGTTCCCGCAACCATACTTCTGGGCCTTATGAAGGGCATGAAAGACTTGAACAGCGTGCAGGGAAGATTATTGACAGCTTTTGTCTTTCACCCTGCTCCGCTCATTCTGCTGGCGACGGGCAGCTTCTATCTTTGGGTATACTTCCGGCGCACAGCCCAGGAAAGGAGAGCCTCCGCAGATGCACAGGAACCGCTCCCTGCCAGTGGTTTCTAGTCCGAGAATGGGCTTCGGGCGATGAGGAAGGGTAGCGCCGTGTGCAGAAAATGCATCGCTAGCCGCTCTTCAGGGATCGGTTTTTAACGACAACGCTTCAAGGGGGTGAGGAGAGATCGAGCATGACAACCGCGTATCGCAATGGCTTACTTTCGGTGCTGGCTTGCCTCGCGATTGCGATCCTATGGGGTGTCTCGATTGGGCGCGGCGGAACGGCGTGGACCGACTTTCGAGGTGTATACGCAGGCGCCCGTTGCTTGATTCATGGCCACAATCCATATAGCGTCAGCGACCTCGAACGAGAGTATCTTTCCGAAGGCGGCCAGAAGCCCTCGTTCCCCGCCTTTAAGCTTCAGACCATAACCTATTGCGTCAATGTGCCCACGGCATTGGTTTTTGCTGCCCCATTTGCTGCGTTGCCGTGGGGAGCAGCGTGCGTTCTCTGGATGTTGCTCACGGGCGCAGCATTCATCGCGGCCATCTTGCTCATGTGGGACCTCGGGGCGCGCATCGCACCCGACGCTGCCACTCTACTCGCCTGCCTCTTTGCTGTGAACTGTGAAGCTATTTTCTGTGCTGGGAACACCGCAGGCGTTGTTGTGGGATTTTGCGTGATTGCTGTCTGGTGCCTGCTCCACGACCGCTTCGTCTGGTTGGGAGTGCTCTGTCTTGGGCTTGGTCTCGCGGTTAAGCCTCACGACGCTGGGTTTATCTGGCTCTACTTCTTGCTGGCTGGTGGCGCGCACCGCAAGCGGGCTTTGCAGAGCCTGCTCATCGCGGCGGCCATCGGAATTGCCGGGGTGTTCTGGGTCTCGCATGTCGCCCCAAATTGGATGCAGGGCTGGCACGCGAACATGGCAGCCATTTCAACCCATGATGGCATCGATTCGCCATCGGTCAATTCCGTGGCGGGCCGCGCTATTTCGTCGGTGGTCGATCTGCAGGCCGTCTTCAGCATCTTCCGCGACGACCCGCGCTTCTATAATCCTGCGAGTTATCTTCTTTGCGGGGCGCTCCTTCTTGTATGGATAATCCAGACTCTGCGATCTCGCTTTACCGTGCGTGCAGCCTGGTTCGCGCTGGTGGCCGCGATCGCCTTCGAAATGATTATTACGTATCACCGCCCATGGGACGCCAAACTCATCATGCTGGCTATACCTCCATGCTGCATGTTGTGGGCCCGGCGTGACCGGATTGGGAAAATTGCATTCGCTGTCACGGCTGCGGCGATCCTGCTTGCAGGAGACATTCCACTGACCGTTTTTAAAACGATTGCCGATGCCCTGGAAAAGGGTAACGACGGATTCGGCGGGCATTTGCTGACGCTCGCGCTGAGACGTCCGCTGCCGATTGCATTGCTGGCGATGGGCGTGTTTTACTTGTGGGTTTACTTGACGTCTGAGGTGCATGCGGAGAATGCCGCCGCATCGGACGACCATGCTTGAGAGAACAACGATGGAGAAGTTGCGCCGCGATGGATTGATCTGGGTGCAAACTGCTGACAGCTTTCGCGCTGATCCTGGCGCCAGCTCACCGATCGCCATCGGCCGGAACCAGTTGAACGTGCAGGCCTTGCCCTGCATTGTTTCCTAAGAGACGATGGGCTTGAGCGTCCTCCTCTTGCCGAGCGGCAAGCAGCGCCGCAATCGAAAGAAAAAATGTCTGGCCGACAAGAAAGTAGTAATTCATGAACGCCTGCTTGCTCGTCAGGACAAGCAGAAGCAGCGCGATTCCGTAGGCCGCCGGGAACGAGGCCGCGCTTCGAAATCTGGCCCGCAAAGCCCAAATCAGGAACGCCAGCACCAGCACCGGACCCACTTTCATGATCCAGGGGAACGGAACAGCGAAGCTCAGAGAATCGAGACGGTACGGCTGCCTCAAATGAAACAGGACGGTATCATGCCAAAGCGCTCTGGGATTCCAGAAGGCGAATGGCAGAACCGTCACGGTGGCTGTCGCGAGTGATAATCCAGTCAATTTCCAGTATGCCTTCCATTGGAAAGGATGAACAAAGTAGGCGATGAGCGGCAACGCCAGGAAATTGTATTGCTTGGTCGCCAGGAATAATCCAAGGGCGATGGGCATCCACCAGCGTTTCTTGACTGCCGCATAAGCCGTTGCGCAAAGTGTCATGTAGACGAGGGGTTCTGTGAAGCTTGGAGCTTCAATCAAGATGGTAACTGGGCTAAGAAGAAGAACGCTCACAACGGCAAGCCCTCGGTTGTCCGGGCTGAGGGCAAACAGAAACCAAGCCGAGATCACCACAGCCAGGATGTAGCTGAATCGCACGTCTCCAAGGAGGTATCCCGGTAGAGCCCAAAGCAGCGTCAAGGGGGGGTACTGAAATCCCACTAACACTCTCCCACCCACGACCATCCCAGTACCGTAGTTGAGAGCGGAATCGCGGGCATTGTAGATGTCGGCCTGAGTTGCACCGAACGGGTCAATGCCCTTCAACAGATTTTCGCAAGCACTCCTCTGAAAAGTGAAAACATCGATAAATGGCTCTTTGACGGCGCGTAAGACTACTATCATCAAAGAGAGGTGAACCACCACCAGCACCGCGAACACCAGCCAAAGCCCGTTGCCCGCTGGCCGATCCGAATTGCAAAATGAGTTAATGCGGACGGGGCGAGCCAGGGCTGCAGTAGCAAACACGATTGCAACGGAGAGCAAGCCGAGAACGATAAAGAGTCTCACTTCCAGAGCGCGCGGAGCAGCAATCCCAGAAGCTGCCGCCTTGCTCAAAAGACCCCCGAGGAATGCCGCGATAGTCACAAGGCAACCCGCGCACGCATAGAGCGCCACAGGCGACAATCCTCCCTGAGCGTTTTGCTCGGCAACTGATCTGTAAGCCATGGTCACCTCGACCGCTTCGGCAAAAGGCCTTTGAAGTTCTATCGGCCGCCCCGGTGCTTTTCGAAATGGGCTTCATCTCATTGCGGGAGATGGCTGCGGAGCTGACCTTAGAATTGTAAAGCCGATGGAGTTCCGTCATTTCCTGCATTTCGCTGGTGCCGGCGCTGGGAATACGCCAAGTTAACCCGAAAACCGGCCTCGGGGGGAGTTCCTGATGAATAATTCTAGGTAGCGTTTGAGTTCCGGCTCGCGAGTGTTGTTTCGCCCCTTTTTGATTCTGCGCGGTACTCACACTGTCGGAACCGGACCAATGCCGCACATCTTGATTGGGCATGCGGCCGCATTTTTTGGGGAGTGCAGGCAATGATCAACGGCAAGCGAATCGCGGTTGTGATGCCCGCGTACAACGCCGAGAAAACGCTCGAGCAGACCGTGGGGGAGCTCACGGACCTGGTGGACATCAAGATCCTGGTCGACGATTCCAGCAAAGACAGGACCGCGGAGTTATCGCGGAGCCTGGGCGTGCAGACATTCGTCCACGACGCGAACTACGGCTATGGGCGCAATCAGCAAACCTGCTATCGCGAGGCGCTCAACGCGGGCGCGGACATTGTGGTGATGTTGCATCCCGATTACCAGTACACGCCGCTGCTGGTTCCGGCCATGGCGGGAATGATCGCGAGTGGCGTCTACGACATGGTGCTGGCCTCGAGAATCCTCGGCGGCGGAGCACGCAAGGGGGGAATGCCTCTCTACAAATATGTCTCGAACCGGCTGCTGACCGCGTTTCAAAATCTATTTCTGGGCGTCAAGCTGTCCGAGTATCATACGGGCTTCCGCGCCTTCTCGCGCGAGTTGCTGCAAACGCTGCCGCTGCTCGAGAACTCCGATGACTTCGTCTTCGACAACCAGATGATCACGCAGGCGGTGATGTTCGGTTTCCGCATCGGAGAGATTTCCTGCCCGGCCAAGTACTTCGAAGAAGCTTCCTCCATCAATTTCAAGCGCAGCGTGAAGTACGGATTGGGCGTGCTGGCAACCACCGCCGGCTTTGCCGCTCATAAGCTGCGACTTCACCGCGTGCCTCGCTACGAACCGAGCGGGAAAAAACTGCCGAGAAGCTACTATGTCGAGTCCGGGCCGGTTGGCTAAGAGATTTGACTGAAGGAAACCAGCAACCAGCTCCTAGTCAATTCTCCAAAGTTCATATCGTCTTCGGGGTCCTCGCCGAAACCCCATATCCAGTAACCCCATCCGTTGGAGTAAAGGCCTATTCCTGCTCCCATCGTTCTTCCGAATCGATACTTGTAGTGGATTGTCTCCACCAGCGTGCGGTGTGGGAAGCGCGCTAGCGACACGTCCCCTCCCGCGAATACGTCATCGACCAACAGATCTCCGGGCTTTGGCTGAGGGCCGCCCGGATAGGTGAGTTTCGCACCAGCCAGGGGAGCATACCAGTAGGACCAGTAATGACCGGGGTACCAGACTTGTTCGCCGGCCGCGACGTGCGGCGCAATCAATTGATACATAGAATTCCGGCCGATCTCTGCAAAATCGTCATCCGAGCGAAGGATCAGTATGGAGTAGCCTGTGTAGGCCACGATCGCGACCAGGGCCGCGATCCGTGCCACCCTGACCGGCACGCCTTCCATCAACCGGAAACACAGGAAAATGACCGGAGGTATACACGGAAGCAGGTACTTTATTGGAAGATGCACGTAGTAGACGATGGGGAGTGGCACCATCAGCCAGAGTATGAGAAAGAGCGCCGTGCGATCGCGTTTCTCCAATGCCTCAAGCAGCAATCCGAACAGCGCACCGCACCCAAAAGCCGTTAAGGAGTAGGCTGCGGCAAGTGATCTGGGTATCGGGCAGATCCAGGGGATGAGGGCTGCGGCCACAACCATGACGATGGTCAGCGTTCGTCTCGACTTGAATCGGTTCACCAGCCAGCAGGCGGCCAAGGGGAAGGGGAAAGCCATGAACAACAGATAAGCGAAAAGATTGCGCCCCAGATTCTGCCCGTGCGCGGCAGCGGAAGGAGGATTGATGGCCAGATTGTGCTCGCGGACAGTGAGAATGATCGCCGCCAATAGACCGGCGCCTGCAAGGACAGGAACCCAGAACCTGAATTTCCGCCGCATCTGGGCCAAAGCCTCACCCGGATTGAGGCTGTCGAGCAAGAAGAATGCTCCGAGTGGCAAGAGCAGCACAAGGTGAGGACGCGCAAATCCCGCAAGGCCAAGCGCGATTGCGGCTGCTGCCCCCTGGGGCCACTTCCCTTCGGCTTTCCACGCCGCAAGACGCTCGATTGCCACAACAGCAAGGGCTGCCGCCAGGATGTCCGGCATCGCGGTGCTGGCCATGGGGAGAAAAGGAGGGATGGCCACCAGAAGCAAAGCCCCCGCCATCGCGTGTCTCCGGCTCCATCCCAAACGAAGCGTCAAAGAAGTCATGGCCAGGATCGCGATCCATGCCAGCACCAGTTGCGTTAAATGAGCCATCCACTCGTGCGCGCCGCCCAAAACCGTAGGCACGAGTGCATATCCCATCAGGGCGTTCCCTGGCGTCAAAAGGTAGGCTTTATTGCAATCGGGAAAGGTATTCCAGCAAATGTCAAAATCCATCGGATGCAACGGGTGCTTGACGATCTGCTGCGCCATCGCGAGGAAATGCGGATCGTCGATCAAAAAAGGCTTGTCCGCAAATGGGAGAAGGCACGCGGTCGCAAGAAGCAGTGAGGGCAGCGCGGAGGCCAGCACCACGAATGCTGAGACTTTTGGGGGTGCGGCTCGATCTTTCATGACTCGAATGTTCAAAACTGTTACCGAGCTTGCCGTTTTCATGATTCACCATCGCAGGCCATGGGCCGGCGGCTGAATAAAAGGTCGAAATAGTCTGAATCGTTGATGGAAGACGGCAACCCCCGCGTCAGCTTTCCTCGCGGATGGACCAGATATGCTGTGAATTCCTGCTCGATGAAAAAATCGATCAGATGCGATGGCTCGAATCCCAACCCGCGCAATGCCGCGGGCATGAACTCCAGGAAGACAGTAAGATCTGGGTTCTCCTTCAGCGTTTCTCGCATTCCTTGGCAGACGGCCAACTCATAGCCCTCAACGTCGATTTTTACAAAAGAGATATTTTCCCGCCTGCTCTTCAGGAAACTGTCGATGCTCACCAGATTCACACCGACATGCTTCGCTTCCGGATGCGTCGAGCGGAACTGTTCTGTGATGATCCGGTGATCCCCGTGGTGACGGTCGTTGACCCACAGATCGACGTTCCCGTCCTGGGCGCCGACGGCGCATGGCACCGCAATGATTTTGCCTTCAAACTCGGGCTGGTGTGCCGTCCTTTCGAGAATCGCGAAGTTTGAAAGCTCCGGCTCAAAGGCGTAGACCTTGCGACCCGGCTCCGCAGCTCGTGCCAGAACGGTGGCGGTGTAGCCGATGTTCGCGCCGATATCCAAAACGTCTCCGCCACGGACAAGAGAAGGGCACGACCGTAGCAGTCCCTCCAGATCGTCCTCAAAATAGCGTTTGTAAAAGAAATAGGCGGACTTGAATAACCGGCGGCCCATCGGGGTTCCGAGGATCCCTGAGCGCTTCACCAAAGAATACGCACTTATAAATGGATTTCCCGGCAGTTCATTTGTCTTATTCATTCGGCCATTCCATACTGCGCGCTAATCGCAATCGAGCCCGACAATTCTCGCGCTCCAGGGATTGCCTCAAGCAAGGCGCCGATGGATCGGACAGCGCCGATGAGCGGCTTCGGGGTGAATGGGTGAAGCCAATCGAACGGTTCGAGCACGATGTCGTGAAACCCGGCGCTGCCAAGCTTTGCCGCCAACTTCCAGCGAACAAATGCCGTCTCGTCAGGAGATGTGTAGGAGAACATCGGCAGATAATGAAACCTTCTCTCCAGATAAACCTGCGGGTTGAGCATGTTGGGTTCGGCAAAGCCGATCCTTCCGCCCGGCTTCAACATTGCCTTGATTCGTTCGATGGACCGGTCGATATCAAGATGATGCAGGATTGAAGAGCCGATGACCGCGTCGAAGGGGCCATCAATCTCGCAATCCTCAAAACGCTTTTCAAGGAACGTAACGCGATCGACAGGCAGGTTTCTCAATCTGGCTTTCGCCAACAATTCCGGCGAAATGTCTACCGCAGTGATATGGGCTCCCGTGGCCGCGAACATCGCAGTGAAAAGGCCGGTTCCGCAACCAATCTCTAGAACGCGGCCGCACTTTGGGATGCGAGCTCCCTCGATAATCCGCTGAGCGCGTCGTTGCGCGCGGAGACGGCCGGCCGGCGTGTTCCAACCCCAAACCTTCTCCGTATCTTGTTCTGCCAGCCAACGCCCGTGATTGACTTCGTGTTCCGCTCGAGAATCCCAATCGGATGGCATTGCCAGTCTCCGTACCTCATGTTGCATTGCCGTAGTCGGGCGATGAGGAAGATTGACGCCTTATTAAATAAATGGTAGTTCAATTCGACCGAAAGGCGTCCCCAATCGAATCAGATCGTTACCATTGTGTTCCTTCGCGTTGAACAGCACAAAAACGAGCTTCCCCAGTAGCGCGGGTTGAAAAAGACAAAGCATCTGGTTCGGGTAGTTCTGGTCCGGTTTTCTGGTGAGATCGCCTGCCGGCCGAACCCTTCTATACACGGCCTGGCTGTGGAACTTGAATCGGGCGCGGGTAATATGAAGGGAGCCCAAGGAGGATTTACGTGCCACACGCCGCAGTTGAGAAGAGTGCCTGGGGCCTGGAGGCGTTGCAATCTACCCGCCAGGGGCGCCGCGAATTACAGGAGAGCATCGCCCTGAGACGGGATCGATGGATCGAGCGGAATCGCTATTACTACGGCCGTATCGAGCGCCTCCTGCGATTCATCATCGAGCCCAATAAGAGGGTCTTGGAAGTACGTTGCCAGACCGGCGGGCTGCTAGCCGCGATGCAACCTTCGTATGGGGTCGGGGTTGAGATTAGCCAGAAGCTGGTAGAAGTCGCTCGCAAGAACCATCCGGGCCTCAACTTCGTTTGTGCCGACCCTGAAGATTTGGCTATTGGAGAGAAGTTTGACTATGTCATTTTTGGTCATGTTTTCGATACCGTTGATATCCTCGCGGCACTCAATCGCATTCGTACTCACTGCACGCAGAATACGCGCTTACTGATCATTAACTACAATCACCTTTGGGAGCCCGTGCTCGAGCTGGCAAGTTTATTGAGATTGCGTTCTCCCTATATTGAACCGAATTGGGTTAGTTCTGAAGATGTGAACAGATTCTTGGTGCTATCAGGCTTCGCGCCTCTGCGCACTCACAAAATCCTTTGGTTTCCGAAATACATTCCATTAATTTCCCTGTTCTTGAATGAGTTTTTGGCCAAGCTTCCGGGCCTGCGCCGATTTTGCATGATTCAAGTGACCGTAGCGCGCCTCAAACCCTTGGCACACGATGAAAACGAGACCTCTGTGTCCGTCATTGTTCCTTGCCGGAACGAAAAGGGCAATATTCAGGCTGCTGTTGAGCGAATCCCTGACATGGGCAAGCACACGGAGATCATTTTTTGCGACGACAAATCCACGGATGGCACAGGCGACGAAGTTCGGCGGATGCAACGACTGTACCCCGATCGCGATATCCGGCTGTTAGATGGGCCGGGGATCTGCAAGGCTGAAAATGTGTGGACTGGCTTCCGTGGCGCCAAAGGTGATGTCCTGATGATCCTCGATGCGGACCTTACTGTCATGCCCGAGGAATTGCCCCTATTCTTCAAGGCGCTTGTGGGGAATGTTGGGGAGTTCATCAATGGGAGCCGCCTCGTCTACCCTGTGCCAGAGACGGCCATGAAGTTTTTCAATCGGGCTGGCAACCGCGTCTTTGGGGTTGTTTTTTCGTATTTGCTGAACCAGCGTTTTAAAGACACACTGTGCGGCACCAAGGCGCTCTGGCGGAAAGATTGGCCGAGGATCGAGAATGGGCTCGGCGGATGGGGTATTCGAGATCTATGGGGCGATTACGAGCTGATTCTCGGTGCGTCAAAGTTGCATCTCGAAATTGTCGAGATGCCCGTCCACTACCAGGAGCGCACCTACGGTGTAACAAAAATGACTCGAGTGTTTTGGAATGGAGTCCGGATGCTCCGCATTTGCCATAGCGCATGGCAAACGCTTCATGGATAGTAATTGTCACAACGATCGAGAAATCCTCTGACGGGTGTGTGTCTTTTTAGTGACGTATACTTGCGGCGAGGCGGAACGCCAGATGCGATTCCGATCGGTCATCATGCTACGTCCTTCTAGCGGATCGCGGGCCTTGGCCTGCCTGCTTTTTTCCCCAAGTCTGGTTCTGGTGCTCTGCGCCGCCTTGGCGGCTGGGCAGCCGCAGCAGGCGCCTGTGCGGGTCACGCTGACCGTCGTGGACGAGAACGGCGTCGCCGTTCAAGGCGCGCAGGTGACGGTCGCCGAACCGGGGCAGACGCCGGCGAACCTGCGAACCGACTTTGCGGGAAGCTGCAGCTACACGTTGAAGCAGCAACGCCCGTACGAGATTCAAGTGGAGAAGCCGGGGTTCTATGCCAATGATGCGAGCGGGATCGAGCCCGGCGAACGCATCGTGAAGCTGGTCCTGGCCCACGAACAGACAGTGCGCCAGCAGGTGAATGTGACCGCGTCGCGGCCGGGGATCGACACCCAGAAGGTCTCCGACCGGATGACAATGAACACGCCGGAGATTGTCAACATTCCTTTTGAGCCGTCGAACGACATCCGCGAACTGCTGCGGTTCTATCCTGCGGTTGTGCCGGATGCGACCGGACAAGTGCACGTGGCCGGTTCGTCGACATGGGAAACGCTGGACATGATCGACGGCTTCGATGTGCGCTCGCCCGCCGAAGGCACGCTGGACATGCGTGTGAGCACCGACGCGGTGCGCTCCATCGATCAGGAGAGCACGCGCTATCCGGTGGAGTATGGGCGCGCCACCGGAGGAGTGCTGGCATTCAATACCGGGATGGGCGACAACAAATATCGTTTCAATGGGACGAATTTTATTCCCTCGTTCCGGGAGCTGAATGGGCTGCGCTTCGAGGAGTTTGTTCCGCGATTCACGTTTTCCGGGCCGCTCAAACGCGACCGGGCCTGGTGGTACGACGGCGTGGAGATCGACGCCGACAACTTGTACATACCTGAACTGCCGTCCAACGCCGACACCAATTTTTTGGTGCGGGGCAGCAACCTGGCGAAGGCGCAGATCAATCTTTCAGCGAACGAGATTCTTACCACAGGGCTGCTTTTCAACGATTACCACTCGCCTTACGATGGCATTTCCACGCTGGTTCCGCAGCAGAGCACCACCAAGCGCGACATCATCGCCTGGCTGCCCTACCTGCGCAATCAATGGAGCCTTGCAGACGGCGGGCTTTTGGATTTGGGTGTTGGATATCTAAGGTTTCGCGACGGGCATGAACCGCACCCGGGCGGCCCGTACGAGATCACGCCGGAGATGGCTGTAGGAAGTTACTTTGAGAATCTGACCGGGCGCTCTTCGCGGCTGGAGGGAACGGCGGCGCTCTACTTGCCGCCGCGGCACTGGGCCGGGCGCCATGATGTGAAGGTAGGTCTGGATCTCGACCACATCGGCTACAACCAGGATCAGACCCGCGCGCCGGTGAGCTATCTTCGCGAGGGTGCGGCTCCTGGCGATCTCGGGACGCTGGAGCGGCAGAGCGTGTTTGCGCCGGCGCCGGCGTTTACGCTGCACAACGCCGAGGTGGGTGCGTACGCCGAGGATCGGTGGCAGCCGGCAAATGGATGGCTGCCCAAGGGTTTGCTGCTGGAGCCGGGGCTGCGTTTCGATTGGGATGAGATTGTGCGGCGGCTGCTTCTTTCGCCGCGCATTGCCGCCGTGTATGCGCCGCCGGGCGACAAGAACAGGATGAAGGTCTCGGCGGGGATCGGCGTCTATTACGAGCACACGCAGCTCGAGTACCTGACGCAGACGTTTGCGGGTGTGCGATCCGATACCTACTTCCAGGCAGACGGCGCGACGCCGGTGGGGCCGGCCCAGCAGACCGTATTCACGAAGAACGATTCAGCGTTGCGTGCGCCGCACGCTGTCAACTGGAGCGTAGGCGTGGAGAGGGCATTGCCATGGTCGATCGTGGCCAGCGCGAACTTTATGCAGAAGCGAACCGCGGATGTGTTCACGTTCGCGAACCAGAGCGGGCCGGGGGTGCTTGCCGGCGATTATTTGCTGACGAATGGACGCGAGGACCGGTACAGCTCCGAGGAGTTCGACGCGAGGAAAATATTTGCAAATGGATATACGGTATATGGGTCGTACACGCATTCTTCGGCGCGAACCAATGCGGCGCTCGGCTACTGGCCGACCCCGTCGCCGCTGGGAGCACAGCAGAGCGGGCCATTGCCGTGGGATACGCCGAATCGCGTGATCTCCTGGGGATGGCTGCCGATTCCGCTCAGCTGGTTGAAGCACCGCTGGGACTTTGTGTACCAGGTGGATGTGCACAGCGGCTTTGCTTACACGGCGGTCAATGCTGCAGATCAGGTGGTAGGCACGGCGGGAGCCTATCGATTTTCGGATTACGTGAACATCAGCCCGGGCCTCGAGTGGAAGTTCCATTTTCGCGGGCAGTACTGGGGACTGCGCGGCGTGATGGAAAACGGAACGGGCAGCGCAAATCCTCTGGTTGTAAACAACGTGGTGGATTCGCCGCAGTTTGGAACTTTCAGCGAGCCGGAGGGGCGGGCATTCACGGCCCGCATTCGGCTGATCGGGACGAAGTGATGAAACAGGCAGGAGCCTGATTCATCGGCTCCCATAGTCCCTTCGTTCGCGCAAGCTACCAAGCCAGCAACTCGTCGCCCGAAGAGCCAGAGAGAAACGTAACCGGTGACGAAGAGGGTTGAGGCAAACTCGAGAAACACTGGATCGATTCGGGTCCGCCTGCCTTGGCGTGATCCAGTGCCCGCTCGGCCTCGCGCAGAACCACCACCGGTGAGCGGCCATGGCTTACCGCGATGCCAAAGCACGCCGACAGGCGGATAGACTCATCCGCAACGCGGAACGGTGTGGAAAACACCTCGGTGCGCAAACGCTCGGCAAGCATCATGGCGTTGGCCGGAGTACACGCAGGCAAGGCCACCAGGAATTCGTCCATACCTGGCCGGCCCAGCACGTCATAGCTGCGCAGCAGTGCAGCGGTGCGGCTGGCCACCTGGCAAAGCAGTTCATCGCAGGCATCCACGCCCAGCCGCGAGTTCCAGTGTCCGAAGTCATCGATATCGAAGAGCACCAGGCACATCGAGCTCTGGCTCCGCTGCGCGCGATCAGTCTCACGGAACAGCATGGAAAGCAGCGACTCGCGATTGTAGACGCCAGTGAGGCGATCGAGTTGCGCATTGCGCAGGGCGGCATCGCGCAAGGATTCAAGTTCATGTGCCATGCGCTGGGTGCGCAGGACAAGGTCGAGGCGCAACTGCCAGTAGGCGGGCTCCGCGCTGCGCAGGATGAGATCGTTCACTGCGCCTTCCGCGAGCCGATCGATCCATTCTTGTGCGACTGAGCTGGCGATGAGGACGATGGGAAGCTGCGGAATCGATGACTCCGAGCGGAAAGTTGCCAAAAGCTGCCCCATTGCCATGCCGGGCAACTCGACATCGAGCAGAATCAGACTGGGGCGGCGAGGCCCGGAGACAGCCGCCAAGGCAGCCTCGGATGTGAGCACAACATCGACGCGCGCGCCGCTGGCCAGGAGGGCTGGCTCAACCGAATGCAGCAGGTCAGTATCCGACGATGCGAGCAAAAATGCGGGCTGAGCGTGACCGGGCATAGGGAAATTTCTCCTGCCCGGTGTATCGACAAGTATTAGAAAAAATTTAGCTTTTGTGGAAAAGAATCATGAGCCGCTCGTAATCACCTTCGGGCGGCTTTTGCGGGTCAAAGGTAATGATTGCCGGCGCGCGTGGTGCTCATGGCTGCGTAGCATAAATCGCAGCGAAGATGCCTTTGGTGAGCGATCAGTCGGCAAACTCCACTCGCGGCGCAATCGGGATCAAGCCACGCTCGTGGCCCATTTCGAGCAGCTTGTGGATGGCCTCGCGGCCGTCGGCGCCGTAGTCCAGGGTACGCTCGTTCACATACATGCTCACAAAGTTGCTGGCCAGTCCGGCATCGAGATCGCGCGCAAACTGCATGGCGTAGTCGAGCGCCGGTTCGCGGTGTTCGAGAGCGTAGCTGATGGAGTCGCGCAGCGCCTTGGAAACAATTTTGTGCACGTCCGTTCCCAGCGAGCGGCGGATCACGTTGCCGCCGAGCGGCAGCACCAGGCCGGTGGTTTCGCGCCACCAGACACCGAGATCGAGCACCTTGTAGAGTCCGCTGGTCGAATAGGTCAACTGGCCCTCGTGGATGATAAGTCCAGCGTCGTATTTTCCCGCCAGAATCTCGGGGATGATCTTATCGAAAGGAACAACTTCGGTTTCAATCTCCGGGTTGAAAATCTTCAGGGCAAGATATGCCGTAGTCAGCGTGCCAGGAACGGCCACGCGGATGCGGCCAAGACCGCCCGGGTCCATCTTGCGGCTGGAAACCACCATGGGGCCGTATCCTTCGCCCACGCTGCCGCCGCAGCCCATAAGGACGTAGTTGTCCTGCACGTAGGGATAGGCATGAAAGCTGATGGCGCTGACGTCGTAGAACGCCTCTTCGCGGGCGCGGCGGTTCAGGGTCTCAATGTCGCAGAGCGTGTGCGTGAAGCGATAACCGGGCACGCGGATCTTGCTGGTCGCCAGGCCATAGAACATAAAAGCGTCGTCCGAATCAGGACTGTGCGCAATCGAGATTTCCCTGACAGCGGGACTGGCTGGCCTTACAGCTTCAGGCGTTTGGGTGGTCACGACGGGAAGAGTTCCTTTCGGCGAATCGATGATCCGATCGCTTGCTGATTGGATGCGGGAGAGGCCTTCGTAGATTGGAGTCTCCGGATCGAATTTCCGTTGCCTCGATGCCAAGACCTCGATTCGATGGCCTCGATTCCTGGCGCGGCTCGGCAGATCGATCAGCCTTTCGTCTTCACGTCAGGCTCTTCGTGCCCCTCCGGATACGCGGACGTTTCACCGCCCTGCCGGGTGCGCTGTCTCCAAATGTGACGAGCCAGACCTGCAGACGCAAACAACAGCGCCGCGAGCGAGGCGACAAAGGCAATCAGGAGCCAACGCATGGGACAAACTCTCCAAAGAATAACAGAGAGCGCGTGCTCCAGAGGCGGCTTGTCCTGCGCGCCTTACGCGATTCTGTTTTCACCTGCGCCCAGGCTGGCCTCGAGCCACGCGAGATAGGCGCGGCTTCCAGCCTCGACTGCAAGCACCAGAAACTCAGGCGTTTCGTAGCTGTGCAATTCGTGCAGGCGCGCTTCGAGTGCCTGCAGTCGATGGAGAGCGGTCTTGAGCAGCAGCAGGCATTCCTCAGAGGACTCGATCTGATCCTTCCAGTGGTAGATCGAGTGCACGCCGGGCAGGATGGTGGCGCACGCGGCTAGGCGCTCCTCCACCAGCACGCGGCCCAGGCGTTCCGCTTCCTCGCGGCTCGCAGCGGTGGTCATCGCAATGCGTGCGGACGAATTGGATTCAAGCATCAGGAGCTCCCGGATCAAGACAATCCTGAAACCAATGTAAGCCCAAATCCAGCGCTGCGGCACCCCCCGTTTTGATCGGGGTACACTTCCCGTTGCACTCATCAGCAGGAGACCCTGAATGGATGGAGCGCAAACCGCCCGGTTCGGCCCCATCCTTACGCCGGAATTGAGCGGGCTCAGCGAACCGGTTCTGCAACCACTTCGATCTCCTGGTGGCGGGTGGACCCAGGAACATCGAACGATCCAACAACAACTGGCTTGTTCGGGGAGATGTCCGTAAATCCCTCAACGACAGATTGGCGAACCACCGGATCGGCCGGTGTCGTTGCCGACTTTTCACCAGCCAGACTCGATTGTTCAACCTTCGAATGCAACTCGGGGTTCTCAGAAGACACGTTTACCGTCGCTTCGATGCTCAATCCGATGTCCTGATACTGAACCTGGGAGCCCCGCACGCCATTCTCATTGGCCGCCATACCCGTCGCGATGGGCACTTTGCTGCCCTGCTTGAAGACGGTTCTCTTCCCGGCTACCGCGAGAAGCACATACTGCTCCGACCCCGTGCGTTTGCCGCCTTCGTAATTGGTGATGGTGTAGGTCAGGCGGTAGATTTGGTGCGGTTTATCGAGTTCGGCGATGAGCTTCTGCGCCGAGGTAAGATCCTCGTCCGTGCCGCGCAGAGTGATGGCGTTCTGAAATCGAACAGGGAAAACGTGCAATCTTGGCATGGCATTTCGCAAATCGGTCGCAATATCGTTCAGGTCATTCTGTTCAGTGACACTTTTCAGGAAGACGGTCTGTGCGTTCCCCAAAGGCGGCGTCATCCGCGCCTCGCACATTTGCGGGGGTTGAGAAGATGACTTGGGTGGGTTGTCTTGCGCGCCGGCGTGTGTCGCAAAAACCAGGAATGCCAGCGTACAGAGAGCGGGAAGGGTCCAAAGAATCAACGCGTATCTTTGCTTTCCAACTCCATTCAGACGCATAACTCCCCTTTTCTGCCGTTGCGGAAGAACGGCGCGGCACATCATTTGCGTGGGTCGAAGGCCGAGTGGGTCCCAGGGCGCCCTCGTTCAACTAGACGCCGGGTTGGAGAATCCGCTCAATAAATCTTCGGGTTAGTCACGACTAATTCGAACGGAGGCATTTAAAAAATCCGGCTCACGGCGTCTGCGCATTCGCGGAGGCAATGTCCAACCGGACCTGGTCGACCGGAATCTCGAGCGCGCCGACCTGGTCGCCCTCCTTGTCGTGCACGCCGAGGCGCAAAAAGAAATTGCCCTTTGCCGGAACGGCAATCTCCTGCTTCACTTCCATGCCCGAAACCAGCAGCTCGCGGTATTGCTCGGGGGTCACGTCGAGCGAAATCGTCTTCAGAATCGAATTCACCATTTCGCCGTCGGCAAAGTAGGCAATGGCGGCGAACTCCAGGGTGCCGTGGCGCACGCCGTCGGCTGTTCGCGTAAATCGGGCTCTGTGCACGTCGGCGTTGTACACAATGGCGTAGTTGCGGAACGGCTTGTGCTGCCACTCCGGCGCGAGAAAGTTGCCTGGCGGCATCGTTGCATTCTTCTCGATCTTGGCGATGTTCGCATCCGGCTCAAGCCTGGCGGAAAAGACGATCTCGGTAGGTGGAATCGCGCCCAGCGCCATGGCTGCCTGAAAGCCGCCGGTTTTCGCATGGTGAATGGTTTCGCCCAGCCCCGCATCTGCTGTTTTCGCGCCGGCATCTGAATTGCCCTCATTCGCCTGGTTGTCCTCCGCTTCGCCGCTCGCCTGCTGTTCCGCTTGATCGGCAGCGCGCTTCTCGATCGCGGCAATCCCTTTCTCTTCCCGCTTGTCGAGGCTGTAGGCGCGGTAACCCTCCTTGTGCCGCACCTCGACGTCGGGACGGTCGACCGTGACCGCGATCCGCCGCAGCTCTCCATTCCATTTCGTATTGGTGGTGGCGTAGGCAATCGTGTAATAGCTTGAGCCGGTTCGGATCACATCTTCGATCACCCGCGTGAAATCGTTGCTGTCGTAGTAGGCCTTGCCGCCGGTTTCCCTCGCGACGACTTCCATATTTGCATGGCTCGCGTAGCCCATGGGAGGAATCGCCATGGGACCAGGGTTGCGCGCCGACGCAGCGGTCATAGACCTTGGCATCACCATCAGACCGCGGGTGTCCACCGGATACACCGCGACGTGGCTCACGGTCAGCACATCGGTCAATGCGTGCGTTTCGTCCTCGCTGTCGCTCACGGTCATGCCATCGCCGAACGGATAACCGAAGCCCATTCCCGTCCTTGTCATCGGCACCCGCCCGGTGAACCAGATCAGGTTCTTCCGCCCGGGATATCCAGCCAGATAGCTGCCCAAATCGTGCATCCCATCGCGCAGGATCTCCATGAGTGTGCGCCGATAAACCGCATCACCCGCGTAGGAGCGCGGCGCCGCAGTCGGCTTGGCCAGCGACGGCATGTCGCGCTTGCTCTCCGCCGCCGCAAGCAACACCTTCGGGTCCGATGTGAATCCCTGAATCAGGCGCATCTCGGTGTCGAGTTGGAAGATCGCAACCGGCGGCCCGGGCTGCATGTGCTTCAGGAAATCGATGAGCTGCTGCCGCATCGCCATCTGCGCTTCCACCGGCGAATCCATGGCGTCGAGCAGCAGAACGATGGAGGCGTTGGTATTGCGCACGGGCGTGAAGTTGGTAAATGTGTTGGGCGGCAGCTCCGGCGCGGCCGTAAGCTTGCTCATTGCTTCCGTATCCATGGCGCGATGCTCGTTGACCCTCCGGATGATCTGCGCTTCTCCTTCTTCCGCCACGCTGAAGTCGGAAGCGTTGAGTCCGGTCACAGGTTGTCCATTCTTGTCGATGACCAGCACGTCAAGCAGCACCTCGCGTGCGGTGACGCGGATCGTGGGCGCGCTCGCAGGAGCGGGCGCAGTGGATTGGCCTGCCGGAGTGGCCGCCGGGACTGGCGGAGCCTGCGCGGTTTGACCAGGCGCAACGTTGGCGATTGTGATGGCAAAGCAGCTTGCGATGGCGGAGAGACGGATAACACGCCATACATGAAAGGGATACATGAGGCGCCTCCAGAGGGGCTGAAATGTACGACAGAATTATACGCGTCCCCTGGGAAGGGAAAGATTGTGGGGAAGAGAAAGATCATGGTTGCTCCCGTTATATTTCCGTCAACGCGAACCGCGCGTGCTCCGTGCCCTTGCCGATCCGGGCGCGGTATTGCAGTATGGATTTTGCGGCAAACCGCAAAGAGATGAGGAGAAGTCCATGGCGACGGCGATCAAGTTCGGCACTTCGGGCTGGCGGGCAGTTGTTGCGGAGGAGTTCACGGTGGCCAATATCCGGCTGGCCGTGGGCGGCATTGCCGCGTATGTAAAGACCCAGTCACCGCCGCACCGCGTGCTCGTGGGACGCGATCCGCGCTTCCTCGGCGAGAGCTTCGTGGCCGAGGCAGCCAGGGTTCTGGCCGCGGCCGGCGTCACGCCCATCGTGATTCCCGAGGCCGCACCGACTCCGGCCATCGCGCACGCCGTCCGCACGCTCAAGACCTCCGGCGCCATCAACTTTACCGCTTCGCACAATCCGCCGGAGTACAACGGCATCAAGTACTCCACTCCCGACGGCGCTCCGGCGCTGCCCGAAGCGACCAAACAGATTGAAGCAGCGGCAGAAAAACTCGCGAGCAGCGGCGGCGGTGGCGGCGGCGTTCCCAGCCCCTTCGCCGGGAAATTTGAGACTGCCGATGTGAAGTCCTCATTTCTCAAGCGCCTCACTGAACTGGTCGACCTCAAAGCCATCGCGAAATCGGGCATCAAGATCGTTTACGACCCGTTCTGGGGCGCGGGCCGCGGTTATCCTTCCGATCTCCTACGCGAATATGGCGTCACGGTCGAGACGGTGCACGACTACCGCGACGTGCTCTTCGGTGGCCACGCGCCGGAGCCATCCGACGAACTGCTGGGCGACGCCAAGAAAAAGATGAAGGAGATTGGCGCATCGCTTGCCATCGCCACCGACGGCGACGCCGATCGCTTCGGTATCGTCGACAGCGACGGAACCTTCATCCAGCCCAATTACGTCATCGCGCTGCTCTTCGATTACCTGGTGGAGACGCGCGGCTGGAGAAACGGCGTGGCCAAAAGCGTGGCGACCACCAACCTCGTCAATGCGCTTGCCGATCACCACAAAGTCGAGCTTTACGAGACCCCGGTCGGCTTCAAGTACATCGGCGAGCTGATCATTCAGGACAAGATCGCTATCGGCGGCGAAGAGTCGGCGGGCCTCACCATCCGCGGCCACGTACCCGAGAAAGACGGCATCATCGCCGGCCTGCTGATCGCGGAGATGGTGGCCACGCGCGGCACGAGTCTGGGCGTGCAATTGCAGGCGCTTTTTGCCAAGGTTGGTTCCTTCTATCCCAACAGAGAGAACTTCCACTTGACCGCGGAGCAGAAAGCCGCGTTCACTGAGAAGTTGAAGGGCGATCCCACGGAACTCGGCGGCCGCAAGGTCACGAGCGTGGTGCGGACCGACGGGCTCAAGCTGATTCTCGATGATGGTTCGTGGGTTTGCTACCGGCTTTCGGGTACCGAGCCGGTGGTGCGCGCCTATACCGAGGCGCGCAACGAGAGCCAGATGCAATCTCTGCGCTCGGCGGCCGAGAAATTTGTTCTGAACGGATAAAGGATCGATGCCGAAAGAAACAGCACAAACGGAGACGGCAACACCTGGTCAAAAACCCGCGCCAGTCGTCGAGCGCGCCTTTGGCTGGGCGCAACGCCTGTGGCGGCCTGCGGGAACCGTCGTTGCAGTTGTACTGGCGCTGCTGGTCACCTGGCACGTGGTCTACGGCAAGCACGGCCTTTCGGTCTGGCAGCAGAAGCGCGCCGAAGGCCGAGCCCTTCAGCAGGAGATTCAGAATCTGCAGCAGGAAAACGCGCAAATGCGCCAACAGATCCAGCGCCTCCAGTCGGACCCCGAAGCCATCGAGCGCGAAGCACGCGAGAAACTCCACTACGCCAAGCCCGGCGAGGTGATCTACACGCTCCCCGCGCAGCCGGAGCAGCAACCCTAGGGCAAGTGATCGTTGGCCTCGCGGCTGGAGCCGTAGGCGAATAGAAGCAGTTCTGAGCTAGTCCGGACTTCTTGTTCCCTTGGGCCCTTGTTCCCTGCTTCTTAAAAGTCGATATGCGCGCGTACAGTCGACACGTACACCGGCCCGCGGTCCATGTTGTAGCCGGGATGCGCGATCTCGGTCCCGCCAAGCGCGCCGTAAAGTCCGCGCCAGATGTGCGCGTTGTAGTACCACTCCACAGTATCCTCGCGCCCGTAGCGCAAATTCCCGTCGCCCAGCAGAAATCCCAGCCCGCCGTAGTGAAGATAGTTCTGGTGGTCGCGCTTGATGGCGTTGGACACAAACGCCACGCCCACTTTGTCGTTCTCGCGATGCCAGTCATGGCCGTTGTAATCGCCACCAAAGAGAATCGTCTGCGCGACTTCCGTATAAACAAACGATTCGTGCCGATCGTCGTTCCACCCGAAGCGTGCGGCGAGGCGAAGGCTGCTGGTGACCACCTGCTCGGTGTTGAACCCGAACCCGTACTTCACCGCGCCGAATTCTTCCGTCGCCGTGATCTCCGGAGCCGCGATTTCCCCCTGGAGATATTGATCGACAGATTCGCGATAATCGCCCATGTGCGCGTGGTTCACGTAGCTCAGAATGCGCACCGCGCCTTCCCGCTTAGTCTTCGTGAACAGAGCCAGCAGCCCTTTGCGCAACTCGAACTCCCAGTTCTGGCCGTTCGAGCGGCTCAAGGCCCAATCCAGGCTGATGCCGTTGGCGACCGTCGGCATGGCGGCGATGGCGTAGCGCGCCGACCACACTTTGTCGTCGTACTCCAGAATTCCGGCCACCGTGTATCCGCGCGTATCGGCCGCGTAGTCCCACGCGCCATTGTTGTCGATTGTCCAGTTCGTGAACTGCAAATGGCTGTCGGATAAAACGGAGTTTACGTCGAACGTGTCGGGCAGGGTCATCTTGCCGATGCGGATCTCGAACCGCCGCACGGGAACCTTCATCGCCAGCGCAAATGGGCTGCGCTCCTGGTCGGTCATCTCATCCGTCAAGCCGATGATCTGATGAATCTCGCCGCGCGCGAGATACGGCGCAGTGCTCAAGTTGGGATTGCGGACAATGTCCAGATTGGTTTCGCCTGCCAGTCCCAGCGCCTGCGAAATGCCTCGCCCGCCCGCATTCTCAAAATCGACAATCAGGTCGGTGTTGTAGCGCGAATTCGGCCGTAACTGATATCCAAGAAAAAGTGTCGCAACCTCTGACGCCTTGGTCTCAAAATCATCGATCAAACTGTTGGGGCCCTGGTAAGGCGAACGAAAATGCCCGTGCGCTTGAAAAATGCTGTTCGCCTGGCCGGAGATCCAATACCGAGCGCTCTCCGAGTGCGGAGCTATGGTGAGTACAGGCGTCGGTTCAGGCTGCCGATCCTGAGCGCCGCTTCCACTCGCGCCGCCAGCGGGAGAGTTTTCCGCCGCGGGTAGCTGAGGAATCTGCCTTTCGATTTGCGCCTGCGGCTCCGGCGCCGAGGGCAATCCCGCAGCCGTCTGCGCCGCTGCCAGCGTGCCCTTGAGCAGAAAGGCACAGGTCAGGCCGATACCTGCCGGACCCAACGGATTGGAGCCGCGAAACAGCATAGAATGGATGCGGAACTCTATACCCCTACTGGGTAAATACCATACCCCGGGTAGGTACAGTCAAGCCGTGAGGTGGCGCCATGTCGCATCAGGATCGGGAACGGGTCAAGCTGCAGCAGCGCGTGAAAAAAATCCGCGGCCAACTGGACGCCATCGAGCGTTCGCTCACCGGCGACGAGGACTGCGGAGACCAGTTGATGCTCCTGGCCGCGGTGCGCGGCGGCGTCAATAGCCTCATGGCAGAAGTGCTGGAGACGCACATTCGCTTCCACCTGGTCGACGGCGCAAAGGAGCAAATTGCCCCTGAGCTGGCCGAAGACCTAATCGACCTGGTGCGCGCCTATCTGAAGTGAAGCGGTTGAATTGTAGCGCCGGCTTCCCAGCCGGCTGTCGTGCGGGCCTCCCGACCCGCACGTGGCAGCAACGAGTCACTGTGCAGATGTCGCGGTACTAATTGCGCGGATACTCCTTCGTCTTCCCCGTCCGCGTGTTGGTCACGGAAAAACTTCCATCCGGCATTGCAACGACCTTCAGCGCATGACCGTCCCCATCGCCTTTGGGATTGGCGATTAGCCAATCGGGACTGTTGTGCGCGGCGTCGGCATCTTCTGCCGTGTGCAGTTGCCAAAGGTCAATGAGGCCCGGGCTGTCGTGCACAATCTGCCACGCTGCCGGCTTGCCGGCCTTGTGCGCGCCGTTGTCCATGATCGCCACGCGCGGATGAATGGCGTTCACGATAGCCCGCGAGTTCGACCAGTCCATGCCATGATGCGTGACAAGATAGAGATCGACCGTTCCGATGGGATTGTTCGGGCACACGAGCGCCACTTCCTTTTTGCCCGTCAGGTCGCCGAGATCGAGAAACTTGAACCTGTCGAACGTAACAAGAATGCCGTTCGAGTACGCGTTCTCCGTGAGATCCACCGGCCACGCGTGCTCGCTCGCGCACCAGGGGTTCGGCACCGGCTTGATGCCCGGAACCGCGGCGATGTGCTGGCCGTCGGCGGTGAGGACCACGATGCTCAGGCCGGCGATCGAAATCGTGTCGCCGGGATGCAAGATGCGCCGTTTGTGCCCGGCAATGGCCTTCAGATAGGCCGCGTAGTTGTTGCGTGTGTCGTCCGAGTCCTCGCGGTTCTCGCCGTGATCCAGAAACTCGCCCACCTCCACGCGCGCGACCAGATTGGGCACGCCGCCGACGTGGTCGTCGTGATAGTGCGTGATCAGCACATGATCGATGCGCTTGATGCCCGCGTCGTGCATGGCGGCGAGAATGCGCTCGGCGTCGCGGCCCTTGTTGTCCGCCCAGCCGGTATCCACCAGCAGCGACTCGCCCGAAGGCGCGACGAGAAGAGTAGACTGGCCGCCTTCGACATCGATCGCGTAGATCAGCAGATGCTTGGCGGAGGTCGCGGTCTGCGCCGGCGCTTGCGGTGCGAACGCAACAGACAGCCCGCAAAAGGCAAGCAAGGCAGTGAAGGCCTGCGCCTTCCTGGCCAAACGGCGGTGGAACGAGGAATGAGAGCAGTCGTAAGCGGCAGTTTTCATAGCTCAAGAAGTTTAATTCCTTCGCATCAACGGCGAAAGAGAAAAGTGAAAGCTCCGCCGACACGCCGCGCAACACTCTCCGGCTGGTAAAATAAGAACAGCCGTGTTGTCCGGCTGTATCTTCCGAAATCCCCTCACCAACCCGAGGGCCCGCGCGGCCAACCCGAGAGAAGGAAACCTGAAGTTTTGACCCAGACGATACGCAATATCGCCATCATCGCCCATGTGGACCACGGCAAGACCACGCTTGTCGACGCCATGCTCCGCCAGGCTGGAACGTTTCGCGCCAACGAGCAGGTAGCCGAGCGCGTGATGGACTCGAACGAGCTCGAACGCGAGCGCGGCATCACCATCCTCGCCAAGAACACGGCCATCAACTTCGGCGTCGGCAAGATCAACATCGTCGACACGCCGGGCCACGCCGATTTCGGCGGCGAAGTGGAGCGCGCGCTCAAAATGGTCGACGGCGTCATGTTGTTAGTGGACGCGGCTGAAGGCCCGCTGCCGCAAACGCGCTACGTGCTTTCGAAGGCGCTTGAAGCCAAGCTGCCTCCCATCGTGGTTATCAACAAAATCGACCGCCCCGATGCGCGCCCGCAGGAAGTGCTGAACGAAATTTACGATCTTTTCATCGATCTCGATGCCGACGAATCGCAACTCGATTTTCCCGTGCTCTACGCGGTCGCAAAGGCGGGCACAGCGAGCGCAGATCCGGCAAAGCCCGGCACGGATTTGCAGCCGCTCTTCGAGGCCATTGTGAACACGATTCCCGAAGCCACCGGCGACGCCGAAGGCACGCTGCAGATTCTTGTCACCAACCTCGACTACTCCGACTACTTCGGGCGCATCGCAATCTGCCGCGTCTTTCAGGGTACGCTCCACGTGGGCGACGAAGTGAACATCTCGCGCCGCGACGGCTCGCTGAATAAAACGAAGATCACAAAACTCTTCACGTTTGCCGGATTGAAGCGCACCGATATTCAAGCGACCACCGTCGGCGACATCGTGGCCGTAGCCGGCGTTGAAGGCATCACCATCGGCGAAACCATCACCAGCGTCGAAAATCCCGCGCCGCTGCCGCTGATCGTCATCGACGAGCCGACTATCGCGATTCAGTTCAGCGTGAACAATTCGCCGTTCGCCGGCCGCGAAGGCCAGTACGTTACGAGCCGAAATCTGCGTGAGCGCCTTGACAAAGAACTGCTCACCAACGTTTCCATTCGGGTGGAAGATACCGGTTCTCCCGACACTTTCAAAGTGCTCGGCCGCGGCGAATTGCAACTCGCCATTCTCATCGAGATGATGCGCCGCGAGGGCTACGAGCTGATGGCGGGCCGGCCGGAGATCGTCACGCGCATGGTCGACGGCGTGCGCATGGAGCCGGTCGAGCACCTCACTATCGACGTGCCCGAGCAGTACACCGGCACAGTGATCGAAAAACTCGGGCCGCGCAAAGGCGAAATGAACAAGATGCATAATCACGGCTCGGGCCGCGTGCGTTTGGAGTTTCGCGTGCCCAGCCGCGGCCTCATCGGCCTGCGCAGCGAAATGCTCACCGAGACGCGCGGAACGATTGTCATGAACTCGCTCTTCGACGGCTACATTCCTTATCAGGGTGAGATTCCGCAGCGGCCCACGGGCGCGCTCATCGCCGACCGTCTGGGAAGCACGACCACTTACTCGCTGAACGGATTGCAGGAGCGCGGCATCCTCTTCGTTGGCGCGGGCGTCGAAGTGTACGAAGGCATGATCGTGGGCGAGCACTCGCGCGACAACGATCTCGACGTGAATGTGGTGCGCGAAAAGAAGATGACCAACATGCGCGCCTCCACCGCCGACGATGCCATCCGTCTGGTGCCATACAAGACGCTGAATCTCGAGCAGGCCATCGAATTCATCGCCGATGATGAGTTTGTCGAAGTCACGCCTAAGTCGCTGCGCCTGCGCAAAAAAATCCTGCAGCAAAACAAGCGACCAAAACGCTGGGAAAAGGCCGAACAGTTCAGCTCGTAACGCGAGCCAGTTTCGCGAACCTTCAAGTCTGTCATCCTGAGCGAAGCAGGTCGCGCTTTTTGCGACCTGCGCAGTCGAAGGATCTGCAGTTGCTTCTCAGCACTCCATACATCACTCTTAGGGCGGGCGGTTCAATGCTCGAGTCGTTACGAACAGAACGTCTCATTCTGCGCCGCTGGCGCGACTCCGATCGCGTGCCGTTCCAACAGATGAACGCCGATCCACGCGTGATGGAGTTCCTTCCCGAGCCGCTCACCGCCGATGCGTCGGATGCTCTCTTCGATCGTATTCAGGCGCACATCGATCGTCACGGCTTTGGTCCCTTCGCCATCGAACTCACCGAAACCGGAGAGTTTCTCGGCTTTGTTGGCTTATTCGCTCCGGAATTCGACGCGCATTTCACGCCGGCCGTTGAAATCGGCTGGCGCCTCGCATTCGAAAGTTGGGGCAAAGGGCTGGCGACGGAAGGCGCGCGCGCCGCGCTTGATTACGGCTTCAATGACCTTGGATTGGAACAAGTGATTTCCTTCACGGTGCCTGCCAACTTGCGCTCGCGGCGGGTGATGGAAAAACTCGGCATGACGCACGATCCGCGCGACGACTTCGACCACCCGAAATTGCCGGAAGGCCATGCCTTGCGCCGGCACGTGCTGTATCGGATCAGCCGCTAAAGACGCCGCTTCGCTTCCAGCACACGCTCTACTGCTTCCTCCGCTGTAGCGCCAACCGCCGATAAGTGGCCCATCTTCCGTCCCGCGCGCGGCGTGTGCTTCTCGTATAAATGCAAACGCACGCCGGGCACTGCGAGTGCGGCAGACCAATCGGGCTCCCTGCCCAACCACAAATCGCCGAGCAGATTCGCAATCGCGCAGGGCGAAATCAGCTCCGTAGAGCCCAGCGGAAGATTGCAGACCGCGCGCACCAGTTGCTCGAACTGGCTGGTGGCGCAGCCGCGCTCGCTCTGGTGATAGCTGTTGTGCGGCCGGGGCGCAAGCTCATTAACAAAGAGCTCGCCCGTGCGCGTGACGAAGAGTTCAGCACAGAGCAGGCCGACAAGATTGAGTTTAGCCACGAGATCGGCCGCCAGAGCTTCGGCGCGGGATTCAAGCTCCTGCGCAACGCCGGCCGGCAGAACGCTCCAGGCCAGAATCTGATTCTCGTGGTGATTGCGCGCGGCAGGGAATGCGCGCACCTCGCCGGATGGACTGCGCGCAGCCATGACGCTGATTTCGCATTCCAGATCAAGCGCCTGTTCGACAACTGCCGGGCGTTCGCCGAGCTTTAGCCAAATCGCTCCGGGGTCCATGCGGTCACCGGGCTGAACGCGCACCTGCCCTCGCCCGTCGTAGCCACCGCGGCCGGTCTTGACAAACACATCGCCGCCCAGCACGGCCACGGCCTCGCGCAACTCATCTTCATTCCGCGCTACGCGAAACGGCCCCACCGGAAAACCATTTTTTGCGAGCCAAGGTTTTTGCAGTGTCTTATCCTGAATAATGCGCACGGGCTCGACGCCGGGACGCAGCGGCGCAACGCTTTCAACCACGCGCAACGCATCCACGCCAATCTGTTCAATCTCGAGCGTCACGGCATCGGCGCCCGTTGCCAGCTTTCGCGCGGCGTCCGCGTCGTCCCAGCGGCCGACGATGGTCTCATCGACAACAAAACTCGCGGGGCATTTCGCTTCGGGATCCATCACGCGCACGCGATAGCCCATGGTGCGCGCAGCCATCGCCGTCATACGGCCGAGTTGGCCGCCGCCGAGAATCGCGATCAAACCACCCGGCCCAATTTTTTCTGGATTTGGAGAAGAGTGCGCGCTCACCGAGGCGTTTCCTCGCCCAGCGTCTGGTCGAGCACTTCCTTGGTGCGCGCCGCGCGCCATGCGGCCAGCCGTTCGTAGAGAGCGGCGTCGGTTGCGGCGAGAATTTCCGCGGCGAGCAGTGCAGCGTTGGCCGCGCCCGGCTTTCCAATCGCCAACGTCCCCACGGGAACGCCCTTAGGCATCTGCACAATCGAGAGCAGGGAGTCGAGTCCGTTCAATTGCGTCGCAGAAACGGGAACGCCAAGCACGGGAACCAGGGTCTTCGCCGCCAGCATTCCGGGCAAATGCGCCGCGCCGCCGGCTCCGGCGATAATCGCGCGCAGGCCGCGTTCGCGCGCCGTCTCTGCGTATTTAAAAAGCCAATCGGGCGTACGATGCGCGCTCACGATGCGCGCTTCATGGGGAATCTCCAGAACGCGCAGAATCTCCACGGCTGCGGAGAGCGTTTCATAGTCGCTCTTGCTGCCCATCACCACGCCGACGAGCGGTTGTTGGCTCATGAACTTATTATATGGATGAACAACCGCCAATCACACAAATCGCGCCGCAGGCGCAGTTCGCCCACCGCGCAGGTGTCAGTGCCGGTGCCACGCCTCGATCGCAACCTCCACCACGGCGAACAGCACGCTCACCGCCGCAAGAAACCCTTTGGCGCGCTGCCAGTTCTGCTCATGGCGGTCCATGCGGCGCTCTAAATCGGCAAGGCGTCCGCCGTTGCCGTCGCCCATCAGGCCGGCCATCTGCGACTTCAACACACTCAAGTCGCTGATCACCTGGGCTTCGAATTCGTTCATCATGCGCATGGGTACTCCGTGCAGGTTCCAGGGGTCAAGTTTAAGGGATCAGCAGAGCCGTGGCTCGACATCGATTTCTGGCACCTGACACCTGTTCACTGTCCACCGCTCAGCGGCAGATTAATAAACAATGCCGCAGAAAACTCCGAATAGTTCGGCGGCGTGCAGCCGTCATACATCCGGATATAAAATCGCTCACTGGCCGAGACCCGCGAGAAGGTGAGGTTCTGCGCCGAACTGCGCGCAACCAGCGTCGGATCCTGGCCGGGCTGGAAGGCGTAGTCGCGCAGCCGGATCTCAAAACCGCCGCCGGTGGGCGGAGTGACGCCGGTATTCACCGTCACCGTGCTGCCGTTCAGCGCGGTCACAATAAGATTGTTCAGATTTCGAAGCACCGTTTGATTTGCCGTCGCCGGCAGCCATGCATTCACCGGCACCGCTCCGCTGGTTTTAATGGCCAGGTCATCCGCCCAATCGTTCGCAAACGCGATCTCGTACTCCACAAGATCCGGGCAGCTTGGACTATAGCTCACCTTCACAGTGCGCACGACCACTTGCGCGTTCAGGCTGGTCGAAGGCGCATTCAGCGCCAACGCTTCGCCGGGCCACACGTCGCTCGCAAAGCTCGTGCGGTTGCCCTTGTAAGCGCCGCTCCACAGCGCACTCAGGCTGGCTGCGGCTTGTGCCATCACTTGCGCGGCGTTGCGGCAATCGGCCGAGTTGCGCGCCGGAGGCGCCGTCACCGTGCCGATCCACGCAGCTACCCACGGCGATCCTGCCTGCTCGAGTGCCTGCTGGCTCGCTATATTCACAGCGCGGCCCACGGCGCGTTGCACGGTGCGGTAACTCACCGCCATCTGTTCGCCCTGGGCCGGCGTGCAGCCCGTGTAGAAGACCACCTTGCCCGATTCGCCCGTGCGCACCAGTTGACACTCCGATGCCGCCTGCGCGGGACCGATGCGCCGCGTGTATGGCGAACCGTTCGGCGGAGTACTCTCTACCCAGCCGGAGCCGAGGTTGGTCAGGTGGATGGCGCGCATCGTGCCCACCATGTTGATGCTGCTCACCGGGATTACATAGCAGGGCGCAGCCAGGTTCGCGATTGCGCCGCTGTAGATTGTGACAGGCGTTGCGCCCACGCCGTTTACAAATTCCTGCACTTCCATCTGGATGTTGGCCGGCGCCACAATCCACTCGCCGCCGGCGCCGATCAGGCCATTGTTTCCATAGGAGTAGTACATCGCCCCCACGCGATGACTTTCCGGGCAGCGAATGCGCACACGCAGCGTGTATTCGTTAGCCGGGTTCATCGTGAAGGTGGCGCCAGCCGCCGTGCCCATCACGATCGGTTGTAGCACTACATCGTCCGTGCCCTGCTGCGTCGTGGCCTGAATTCCCGCGGCGCAGTCCGACGCCGTCTGACCGCCGTTGAAGAATCCTCCCAGAATCCCCGTGCTGTTCTCGGCCAGCGTCACGCCGACCAATTCCAGCAGCAGCGTCCCTCCCATCTCAATGGGATTAAGCCAGGTGAGCAAGGTTTGCCCGTCGTAGCCGTTGCCGCCGTTCATCGCGAGGCCGTTGGCTCCCAGGCCGAAATAATTTCCTCCCAGCGGACTCCAGCGCGTCACATTGATTTGTGTCTCGTTGAAGAGCTCACTGATGATCGTGCGTTGCGCCGCGGGTGGGAAATACGGGTACTCGGAGAGATAAAACTCCGTCGTCACGCCGTCGCCCAGGAAGTATTCCGTCACGTAGGCGACCGGCTCGTCCTCGCCGCACACCGTCACATCGTTGGCCAGCGCGCGCTTCACGCTGGAGGTAAGCGCCAGGCTGGCAAGATTCAGGCTTCCGTCGGTCTCGTTGAGCGCATGAACCGTGGACTGCACGGCAGAGAGCTTGACCTCTCCGTTCACCGCGCGATATGCGGAACGCGTGGTGCTCGCGGCCTGACCCGCGCTCTTGCTCCAATTGGCGCCGCGATCGGGAACGAAGCTGCCTAACGGCGTTGTGAGCGTGAGCCCGGTGGAAGAGAGCGTAGTGGCTCCCGACTCCGCGATCAGCAGCGCCAGTACCTGTCCGGCCGTCAGGTTGCTCACGCCGGCGTTCGGAGGCATCAGCACCTGATCGAGCAGCCATTCGTCGCTCACGGCCTCGATCGCCGTGCGGTACCGCGGGCCTTCCAGACCCATCCCTGCGTACTCCGGCAGCGGGCTTACCGCGATGTATCCCGTGAAGTATTGGGTGCCATCGTCGCCCGTCACCGCGAGCGTCTGGAAACGCGCGGGCGCGGCAAGACTTCCGTCGGCGGGTAGACTCAGCCACAACTGGCACACGGAGGGCTCGTTGATTTTGCGCTCGATCGTCAACGGACGCACGGCATCGAGAGCCGCCGTATAGTCCTGCCCTTGAATCGTGATTTTCATTGCATCTCTCGTGGTTCGTGTTTCGTCAATCGTGAAAGGGCACGACTTTAGTCGTGCCGAAAAAGGCTCAACGAGAATGCGGGCTTTAGCCCCTGAGGGCTGCTTCCGATCGGAACCAGACCGTCGTTGCAGGCCGTTTTTTCTAGTCCTTCAGTCCCTTATTCCCTAGTCCCTACTTTTCTCACACAACCGCATTCGGCGCCGGCAAAAAGCTCCGGTAACAAACCACGCGCTCGCCGTCCAGCGGGTCTGTTACCGGCAGCGCCAGGAACTGCCCCTTCAAGATCACCCGTGACTGCCCATTGTGATTTCTTCCATTCAACGGAGTGGTTAATTCTTCCGCGCCATTCATCGACTGCAGCCGCGGATAGTGAAAGAAGATTCTCTCTCCCTGGCTGCCCTGCATCACAAACAGAGCCGACCATTCCTGGTAGAAGCAGCCGCCCTCGCGGTCCACAAAACCCGTCACCGCCTGCACCTTCGCGCCCGCGGCCGGCGCGCCGCCGGGCAACGCCGTGGCCAGCGTCAATCCTGTCGTGGCAACCTGTGCGACCAGCGCCACGTTGAACGTCACACGCCGTACGTAATCCACGTCCGTCAGCGCCGATCGCACGTACGCCCCCGAAACCGGGCCGCCCACATACCCCGTCTGCCCCGTGTAATCCACGTCCACGGCAACGATCGATCCCGCCGCAAACTCCGCCGCATCGGAACTCGCGAGCTGTATCGATGTCGCGGTCGAGCCGCTCTGCGGAATCACCGCCGGCACAGCCTGCGCCCCATCGGCGGCCGGCGTTGCGCCGTTCGCCGCAGCCAGCACGTTCATGTGCTGCGACCCCGTCGCCAGCGCCATCGTCAGCTTGGTCCAGCTCAGGAATTCGAGGCTCACCTGCGCCTGGAGAGTTTCGCGCACCTGTTCGAGCGCCGCCGCCGGAATGCCCGTCAGCAGCGGCGCCGACTTGCTGGCCGGCTTGCGCGCAAAATTCTGGATCCAGCCCAGGTCCATCCACGGCGCGGGTGGCACGTCCAGATTGAACCGGCCCTGCTGTGACGGATCGAAGAGCACAGGCGTTTGCGCAGCCCGGTTCACGGGCGCAAAATACGCGCGCACCCGTCGCGCCACCGGCGCCGGAGCGGAAAACCAACTTGCTGTCATTGCGAAATCCTCTGAAATCCAGGTTTCAGGTGTAAGGTTTCGGGTTTCAAAGGTCCTCAGCATCAGCAAGCCCAAACTGACCCCTGACCCCTGACACCTGAAACCTGCATTTACTCCCCCGGCTCCTGGTAGCTGTACACCATCACGCTCGCGCTTCGTCCCAGCAGGTCGCGATTGCTCACCATGGGGCCAAACACTGGCTCATCCCAGAACACCTGGGTCAGCATGGCCACCGGCGGCGTCGCTGCGTAATTGAGCTTGGGCGTATAGAAGGGCTGCAGCATCGCCACTACCTCTTCATCCATCTCACTCAAGGCCCGCCCGCGATCCAGTCCGCCAAAACTCTGCGTTCCGCAGGTCTGGTAGACAATCTCGCACTGTTGCGCCGCCATCGTCGACGCCAGATCCATGTCCGCCGCAAGACCCGTCCAGCGCAGCACGAATACGTCGTGAGGAAGCTGGGCAAAGGGCGCTTCCGCTTCCTCCACCAGAATTCCCGGGCGCACAGCCCCGCGCTGTAGGATGGTCCGTTCCGGATTGATCGTCGTCAGGCGCGTGCGCAGCGCCATGTAAAACGAGTCTTTTGCATTCTGCATCGAAAGCTCCGTACCGTGAGTCGTGGTTCGTACTGGGACAGCAGCTCAGAGTGTTGCTTGCTGATTCCGGGCACGAACCACGAGCCACGGCTCACGATCCACGCTCTTACACCCCTTGCTGCCGCGCCTCGCGCAACAGCAGCCGGTAAAGATACACCTGTCCGAAGGCTTCATTCGAGCCGATGGATTCGATCAGATAGTCCTGCCCCGCCACCGTCACCGCCAGCGTCATGGAGAACAACGACTGCGCCGACGCGAAATCGAGCGCGTTTACCTGCTGCTCCACGCCTGTAGCTGAAACCAACAGCTCCCACTTCGATTGATCGCCTTCCTTTAAAGTCGGCCGCAGCTTTCGCATCAACACCGGGCTCACCGGAACTTCCGCGAAGGTCGTCGCCACCAGGCCCACTTCGAACTGGGCTGTATCCGTGTTGGTGCCCGTCACGCGCAAAAGGGCCGTGGCGCCTCCCGCGTTTCGCAGCAAGGCGTCGGCCAGCATTTGCGGCGCTCCTCTCGGATTGTGTGGCGCCGTATCGCTCATAGCTCGCTCCCATTTCCTGTGCACAGGTTTCAGGGGTCAGGGTTCAGGACCGTCGTCCAGATGGTTGGGCTTTGTCTGTAACCTGACACCTGAAACCTGAACCCTGCATCTCACCCCAGCTTGTTCGCAACGTACGGCTTCAGCCACTCCTGCACCGTCTCATCGACCAGCGAACTCGAGAAATACTTCACCTGCATGGTGTCCATTTTGGTCATGCTGGCGTTCAGCGCCGGCGTCGCCTGCGCATTGCGCACAATCTGCGCGCACGCCGATTTCACGTCGTCGCCGATCGTCACGAGCCCTGCCGTATACGTGACCTGCACTTCGTTGTAAGGCAAGCCCAGCACGTTCCAGGGCAGCGTCAGCTCGCCCGTCGCCGGATTGAAATCCGTGAGCGTGGGATCGATCGCCGTCCATTGTCCCGGCAACCCGAACGCCCACACAATCTCGCTCATCGGCTCCTGCAGCAACTCGCCGCGCCGTGGCCGGATGTACCGGCCTTCAATGCCGACCAGCGGCGAAGCAGCCGGAGCCAGGGCGGTAAGCGGCAGAAAGCTCAACCGCACCGTTTGCGATCCCGCGGTCACGCGCAGGCGCTCGACATACTGCATCACATTCAGGTCCGGCCGCCTGCAATAGCTGTTAATCAACGCCGTTGCCGCCGTAATCCAGTCCGCCGTTGTCCCCGCCGGCAATCCATAATTCGGATAGTCCGTTGGCTCAAGGTAAGCCATAAAAGTCTCCCCAGGTTTCAGGTGTCAGGTGTCAGGGTTCAGGTGTTGAAGACTGTGCGCGCAATTCCTGCGCTCGTCGTTCCCTGATCCCTGACCCCTGAAACCTGATCCCTGCCTTTCTTACCGCTGTACGATCACCTGGTAATGCGCGAAGTTCGCGCCCTTCACCACCGGCGCGCCGAACTTGACCGCGACATACTGGTAGGTCAGCGAGTTGGGCAGCCCGAGCTGGAAGACGCGCGGAGCCGGATCGCCGAGCCAGTGATACTCAATCAGGTCTTCGGTCACGATGTAGGCCGGATAGCTGCCCGGACTGCCGGGCGTATACGGCAGGCTCCAGTCGGGAATCAGCGGCAGGTCGCCGGCTTGCGTCGACAGCATCTTCACGCGGAACCCGCTGGTGATCTGGTCCGTGTTCAGCACTACGTTGTACTCGCTCTTCATCTCCTGGTCGATCAGGTCCAGCAGCACCGGGTTGGCATAGATCGCCGTCGGTCGCACCTGGTAGCCGGTGTTGGCAACCATCTGCGCGATCGTGGTCTTGATCGTGTCCACAATTTTCATCGAGGTGGTCACCGTCACGGTGTTGCCGCCGGCCACGATCTGCGCTGTGCAGCCCATATACTGCGTGGTCGTGGGCGCGCTCAGGCTGGTGTCGTTGCCCTGCCACAGGGCCACATCGTGCGCCACCATCACGCCGCTTACCGTATCCACCAGGTCCTTGGCCTGCAGGTAGGCAAACTGCTTCTGCTGGTCGCCCAGCTCGATGTCGAAGAGGTTGTAGTTGATCTGTGCCACAATCGCCTTCAGCGGCACGCTCAGCTCGATGCGCGTCGGGCTCACCACCGTGGGATTGATGCTGCGCGGATTCACAAAGCCGGCCGTGGCCGGATTGGGAATCGCCGTCTGCTCGAAAAATCGCGAGGGATGGCCCGTCGCCGGAACCTGCTTGATGCGCTGCCCGAACGGGCTCGACCGCCGGCAAATGTCGAAGATCTCCGTCTGATAGAGCGGCACTTCGATAGCGCCCGGCCCGATGTAATCCGCTGCCGCGTGAATATCTGCAAAGGTTGCGTTCATAGCTCTCTCCGCCCCTCCATGGGGCCGTGGTTTGTGAAAAAGTGAAAAAGTGAATGAGTGAAAAAGTGAATGAAGGAATGAGCTGATCAGTAGACAGACATGTTCACTCCTTCACTTATTCACTTCTTCACTGCCTTTACGAAATCGCTCCCGCCCGCAGCAGTTGCGTCTTCACCGCGATGCGCTGTTCCAGGCTCAGCCCCGACAACGCCGCATCCAGAGCCTTCACATCGATCGGCCCTTCGCCGATGCCGTGCTTGGCCAGCATCTCCGCCGTGGCCGCAGGAACGGTCCGGCGCAGGGGGCTCAACACGTTTTGCGCGGATGCGGCCTTTACCTCGGACAATTCCCGCTCCATAGCGGCCAGCTTTTCGGTCAATTCCACAACCCGGCAGTCCGCTGCGGCGGTCTCCACCGTGGCCGAGATCTTCTCCACCTCGCCCGACAGCGCGGGCGCCGTGGCGGCGCGCTCTTCCAGCCAGTTCAGCGTTCTTTCCAGTAATGTGGCCGTGACCTCCAGCCGCTCGACCATGCCCTTCTCGTCGTTTTCCATATCCATCCTTTCCTCCGTGATGGTGATTCGTGCTCAACAAAAAAGCTCCGCAACGCGGAGCCTCTTTGCCGACTGCCAACTTGCTAACTCGCTAACCTGCGGACTCGCTGACTAGACTCTCGTCTAGCTCCGCTAACCCCGCTAACCCCGCTGCCTCTCCTAACTCGCCATGCGAAAGCTCGTCGCCCGGTAAGCCGCCTTGTCGCGCAGCAGAATCGCCGCTCCGGTAAAGGTCACGTGCGTCAGCTTCCATACGTCGGCCCTCATATCCTCGACGCGCGCATCGGCGAGCTCATAGCTCATGCCCAAGGCCTGCGGAGCGTGCGCCTCGATCGCCGCCGCCACCTCGGGAAAATCGCGCGCATAAAGATAGCCGCGCACCACCAGCCGCTGCCCGATCACATTCGCCTCAGTCAGCAGGCCGATCTTGCGCCGCGCGTCGTGCCCGTCCCATCCCGGCCGGTAATCCACCGCCATGCCCAACAGCGACGGCAGCGCCTTCTCCGCCGCCTCCTTCGTCAGCATCACGCGGTGCCCGCGCGCCCCCGCCGGCGCCTTGTCGCTGGCCGCGTTCACCACCGTCAACACACCCTCAAAGGGCACCCGGTTCGGGTGCTTGTCCACATGAGGAATCTCCACCGCCATCGCATCCAGTCGCATCTGCTCGCTCCACTCGCCAGGTTTCGGGTTTCAGGTTTCAGTCTTCGGCCATCAACTGGCGCCCGACATCTGATCACTGACACCTGAAACCTGATCCCTGACACCTGTCTCCATCGCCGCCAGCCCCCGCATGGCCCGCACCTCGTTCACGGTCAGCACGCCGGCCTGCAAGAGTTGCACCTGCACCTGCAGCTCCGTCATCTCGTCGCGCGCGCTCAACTCGTTGAACGCGAACTCGAACTCTTTCCAGCCGATGCACTTCGAGAAAAGGTCCCGCGTAATGTGCTGCGCCAGCAAGAGAGCCAGTGGCGAGATGGCTCCGCGGAATGCCTCATCGGCCATTTCGGATGCTGTCGACTGGTTCACATCGGCCTCCAGCCCCAGCATCAGCGGCGGCAATCCAAACGCGTTCGCCACCATGCGAATCAAAAACTCCTGCCAGGCCAGCCGCAGGTCCGCATCCGTGCCTTGCGCAAAGCGCAGTACCTCGGGCTTCTGCTCCGTTGAGATCAGCGGCACGCGTCCCGTGCCCTCAATCTCGTCCTGCCACCAGTGAATGAGCCGCTCGTGCTGCGCCGGCGTGGCCTCGTTCAGCCACAGCGCATACTGCGCCACCGCGTTCGCCGCCAGCTTCCCGGCAAAGCGATGCGCGCTCAAAAACTGATTCACCGTTTCGAACGCCACTTCCAGCGGCCCCAGACCGAAGGGCGTAAAGCTCCGCGGGTTCATGCGGATATACATCAATTGGCTGTCCAGCAGATCGATCGCGCTCGATTCCAGTTGTCCCGGCATGGCCTGCGCGTAGCGCGCCACGTCTTCTTCGCCGTTCCACCTGGCGTTGATACGGATCGACGCCCCATCCACCGGCCACAGCATCGCCGGCCGCTCCGGATCGCCGGTCGGCTCCATCTCGATGGCCCCGAAACCGCCCGTCAGCGCATCTTCGATGGCCTGCTCCATCAGTGTGCGAAAGCTGTCGGTCGGATTTGGCTCTTCGAGCGTGCGCCGCAGCGCCTTCAGCTTGCGCGGCAGAAAGGCCACTTCCGCCGGATCCACGCCGCGCCGCACCCGCACCTGCCAGTCCATGGCCGCAATGCGATCCTTGATCACATTGATCGCCCGCCGCACCACGGGCGTCTCGGCAAACCGCCGCAGATTCACCGGCGTGGGTTTCGGCAAATGGCGCCCGGGAAACTGCACCGGGCTCAGAATCGCGGGCAGAGCCAGCGTCTTGCGCTCCGCCTCCGCCGCAGCCGCCAACTCAGCGGCCCGGGTCTCCCGGCCACGGCCGCTACGACTTACTCCGCGCCACATCTCCCGTAACTGCTCCCCTACCTTCACGCGCACCTTCCTTGTTACGAAACCGCGTTGCCCAAAACCAACTTTGCTGCAAATAAAAAGGCATGGCGTTCAGCCATGCCTTCTACGTTCTCTGTCTTCCGTGCTCAGCGGTTCGCGATGAGCTACTGCCCATTCTCGCTCGTGCCGGAGCCTTAGAACCGCCTGAATTCCATCAACAAAATCGATCCTAGCGCGAAACAGGAAAATTATCGGCAAAACTCCGGAAACTTTTTTTGAGGGCAGGGACTAACGGATCGGGGATCATCAGCGGCCAGGAGGCTGATTAGAGGAATGAGTGATGAATGATAGGTGAATATGAGGTGAGCGGCGGGTGGCTCGTCGTCACAATTTTGGGATTCGCAGATCGGCGCCAAGCAAATCGGTAGGTCTTTCTATTCCCTAAGTTCTACACCCGCAGCTCCCGCCGCGCCGTAGCCGCCACGCGCTCCATATCCGAGGTCGTCAGCACCCGGATCCGGTTCTCTTCCATGGTTTCCACGCCAAAGCGGTACAGGTCCAGCCGTTCCGGCTCCTCGCCGGTAGCGCCGAAGCGCGCCGCCGGCTCGATGATCGCCGTCAGTTCCAGCTCCGCCTTCTCCACCCGCTCGACTCCCGAGCGCAACGCCGCCGCGGAAAATGCCAGCACCTTCGCCGTTTCCAAACCCGGCTCGAAACTGACCGCGTGAAACATGCGGATCACGCCGTTGGGCCGGTAGCCGGCATCGATGCGCAACGGATCGCCAGGCCGCGTGTACTCCGAGGCCGCAATTCTCTTGCGTAAGAGATCCCACACCCCGGCGCGCTCGAACTCGGTTCGCATGCGCATGTGGATGGCGGCGCGTCCGCTAAGTCTTGAGGTCCGCTCCCGCGTCTGCGGCTCCACGTAGAGCCGCATCAGCTCTTCCATGCCCGCCGGCATGCTCTCCGCCAGATACGCCTTCGGCTCGGTCATCTGCACATTCAGCGAAAGCGACTCCTCGAGAATCCGCATCAACTTGCGCGCCGGCTCCGGATCGAGAGAGGAAGGATCGGCAAGCCGCCGCCGCAGTTCGCTCTCCATACCTTCGAGCAGCGCCGTATCGGCATCCGGATCGAGGCAGCGCACCCGCCGCCAGTCGCGAGTAAAGCGCACCTCAGCTTGCCCCGGCTCGTCTCCTGCCCCCGCCTCGCGCAGAATCGCGCCGATGGTCACGTACTCGTTCCGCACCGCATCCGGCACATACCGGAGCAGCTGGAACTCGCATTCGCGTCTGGGATGGATGCCGTTCATGATTCTCGCAGGTTTCAGGTTTCAGGTTTCAGGCTTCAGTGGTCAGCGGTCAGCGCGGTCAGAAATCCTGAAACCTGACACCTGCAACCACACACCTCTAATTCACCCCCATCGTAGTCCCCCACTTGCCCTCCTTCCAAGCATCTTTCGCACCCTCCGTCCCCCTCCCTCCCCATTTTGGAAATGGCCTCCGGTCCGATTTCCAAAATGCCTCAATCAATTCCCTGATGCGGCTCCGCCGCGCCAGCAGCTTTTCCACCAGCGCCTCCATTTCCGCCAGATCGCCGCCATACCACTCGGGCGGCACGATGTTGGCCGCCGCCCACACCGTCTCCGCCGGCAGGGTCTCGATCCGCGTCAGCCACGGCTCGAAAGTTTCCCATCCCGCAATCTCCTGGTAGACCTCATTCCTGTAATAGACGCCGCGCAGCGGCGCATCCTCAAAGCGCCACTCCCCGGCGTGAAAGCAGTAGCCGAAGTCGATAAACACAGCCTTGTACCGCCGCTCCCGCTGCCGCCGCACGAACACGGCCTGCCGCCCGTTCGCGTTGCCGGTCCACTTATCGAACGCCAGAATGCCGGCGAACTCATCCAGATTCTTCACCTCAGCCAGTTGTTCCTCGGGCAGATAGTCCACCACCTGGCCCGGCATCAGGCCGCCCGCAAACCTTGACCCGAACTGCAGCCCCGGCTTGCAGTGCACGTGCGTCCTTCCCATGTCGATCTCCAGTTCCGGCGTGTTCTCGATCAGCCACTCCGAGACCTCCACCAGCTCCGTCTCCGGCACCGTCAGCCCCGCGGCCGCCGCCAGCCGCGAAGCCAGCAGCTCATTGGCCAGCACCCGCATGTGCTGCGGGTTGTTCTGGAATTTCACCACATAGATATGGCCGTCCGCGCCCAGCATCAACTGGCCCTGCGCGCCGCCCCGCATGCGCCGGATCTGCTGTACCGCCAGAACCGCCAATGGATCTTCCGCCCTTCGTCCCGCTCTGCTTGTTTCTCCCTCGCATTCTAAACGTTTCCCGGCTGCGCCCGCGTATTCACGACTGTAAACCTTGCAGTGACGCGCTGCTATTCGGCTCAACGGTCCCCCTCTATTATTTCGCCGATCTCCCTCACGTCCCCGCGCTCTCATCGATCCGCGAGCCCATCGCGTCCTATTTCAGGCGTCAGATGTTCAGCATCGCGCCCGCGAACAGCCGCGCCCCTTTCATCTTGCCGCCCGCGCTTGTTACGATAACTTCAATCCACGTTTGCCCACGGGCAATCGCAAACACACCACGGAAAGAGGTTCACGGTGGCAGACACCAAGAAGATCGCCGACAAGGCGGAACGCAAAAAGCTCAAGCGCACGGCGCGCAAAAAGGCCGCCCCCAAGGCCAAGCGCACCACCCCGCGCGGCTCGCAAAAGCAGAAAGTCAAAAAGTTGGCCCGCGGCCAGAGCAAACGGTAAGGATAGGTTGCAGGTTTCAGGGGTCAGGTTTCAGAGAACGGCACATCGTGCAGCCGGCCCCTGATCCCTGACACCTGAAACCTGACACCTGAAACCTTTCATGCCCAGCCAACTGCTCGCCCGCAAGTCGATCGACAAGCTCATCCGCGACTCGCAAGAGCCCGCGCGCGCCCTCAGGAAGACCCTCGGCCCCTGGTCGCTCACCGCCCTCGGCATCGGCGCCGTCATCGGCTCGGGCATCTTCACCGTCATCGGCACCGCCATCTCCGGCGAGCAGCTTCCCAGCCCCACCATCACCGACACGCCGCTCATCCACTACGTCGTCACGCATTCCATCCTCGCCGGCCGTCCCGGCGCAGGCCCCGCCATCGCGCTCTCCATGATCCTGGTGGCCTTCGTCTGCGCGCTCACCGGCCTTTGCTACGCCGAGCTCGCCTCCATGATTCCCATTGCCGGCTCAGCCTACACCTACACCTACGCCACGCTCGGCGAGCTCATCGCCTGGATCATCGGCTGGGATTTGATCCTCGAATACGCCGGCTCCAACATGAGCGTCAGCGTCGGCTTTGCCGCCCACGTCGTCGATCTCCTCGACTGGTTCGGCCTCCATCCCTCCGCCAAATGGATCTCGCCCGCCTATCTTCCCGACGGCCTCCAGGACCTCGCCGGCAACAACCTCTACAATCCCGGCTGGCACTTCGGCTTCAACATTCCCGCCTTCCTCATCGTCATGCTGCTCACGGTCATTCTCGTCCGCGGCATTCGCGAGTCGGCCCGGACCAACAACATGATGGTCGGCTTCAAGCTCATCGCCATCCTCATCTTCGTCTTCGCCGCCATCGGCTTCATTCATCCCGCCAACTGGCATCCCTTCATGCCCAACGGCTGGTCCGGCGTGCTCACCGGCGGGTCGATCATTTTTTTCACCTACATCGGATTCGATTCCGTCTCCACCGCCGCCGAAGAATGCCGCAACCCCCAGCGCGATCTCCCCATCGGCATCATCGCCACCCTCATCGTCTGCACTGTGCTCTACGTCGCTGTCGCCGTCTGTCTCACCGGCCTCGTTCCCTGGCACTCCATGGTCGGCGACGCCGCCCCCGTCGTCAACGCGCTCAAAAAACTCTCCATCCTCCCCGGCGGCCATCCTCTCTACTGGATTCGTCTCGTCGTCCTTCTCGGCGCGCTCATGGGCATGATCTCCTCCATCCTCGTCTATCAAATCGGCCAATCGCGCGTCTGGTTCTCCATGTCCCGCGACGGCCTCCTGCCCCGCGTCTTCTCCAACGTCCATCCCCTCTTCCGCACGCCCGCGTTTTCCACTTGGGTCGCCGGCATCCTCGTCGCCATTCCCTCCGGCCTCTTCGACATCGGCACCCTCGCCGATCTCTCCAACATCGGCACCCTCTTTGCATTTGTTCTTGTCTCCATCGGCGTCATCGTCCTCCGCTATCGTGAGCCAGACCGCCGCCGCGGCTTCGTCGTTCCCGGCGGCCCCATCATTCCCGGCCTCAGCGTCATCTTCTGTTTCCTCCTCATGGCCGGACTGCCCATCATCACCTGGTTCCGCTTCGTCATCTGGCTCGTCATCGGCCTCTTCATCTACTTCCTCTACAGCCGCCACCGCTCCGAATTCGCCCCCGGCAACCAGCCCTCCCAACCAGCCCCACCCGCAGCCCGCGCTGCACAGTGAAACTGCGCTGAGAGCGTGTCTCAAAATTTCGCATCAGCAAAGCTGTGTCATCCTGAGCGAGTCCGCCGTCGGCGACCGAGTCGAAGGATCTGCGGTTGCTTTTCGCGAATTCAACTCAGCACAGAATTCCACATTGAGTGTCACTGGAGTTGATGGCAAAACCAAACGTCTCCGAACCTGAGCACGCGCCCTGAGGACGACAAGCAATTCCCTAAAACTCGACTCTAGAGCGGGTGGTGCTCGAGGTCGAGTGCCAACTCGTGGCCGATGCCGGAGAAGTCCTGCTGGATCTCTCGGGCGCGGGCGAGCGCTACCTGCACGTTGGGCAAAACATTTTCCGGGCCGACCCGCTCGAGAAACTCCGATCGCGCGAGAAGCTGCGAAGGTTGGTCGCGCGCGCCACACATGAGGAGTGCTTTGCCTGCTTTGTGCAAACGCTCAGAGAAGCCTTCGAGGGCGTGGATTCCGGTGGCATCGAGCGCTGTCATGTTGCGGAGGCGAAGGATGACGACATCGCCAAAATGACCCAGGTGGCGCGTAGCCTCGGCAAGCTTCTCCGTGGTTCCGAAGAGGAACGGCCCGTGGATGCGGAGGATGGTTACATTGGCTGGAATGTCCTTGTCCTGAAGGATGTGTGCTTGCCCGTCGCGTAGGTAGTCGCGCGTTACAGGCGCCACCGTGGTCGTTTCGGCGATGCGGTAAATATAGAGCAGCGCGGCGAGCGCCATGCCCACGCCGACGGCGACAGTGAGATCGGTGAGAACGGTGAGAGCAAATGTCGCAAGCCAGACAGCGATGTCGGTGGCTGAAAGCCGGAGGATGGAGCCGATTTCGCGCCACTCACCCATGTTGTAGGAAACGACGAACAGGACCGCAGCCAAAGTGGCGAGGGGCACGAAGCGAGCCAGAGGCGCTGCGACGACGAGAATCGTGAGCAATGTAAGCGCGTGCGTCATTCCGGCGATGGGGGTCAGTGCGCCGGACCGAATGTTGGTGGCGGTGCGCGCGATAGCGCCTGTGGCAGGGATTCCGCCGAAGAGGGGCGATACGATATTGGCCACGCCCTGCGCGACCAGCTCGACGTTGGAGTCGTGGCGGTCGCCGCTCATGCCATCGGCAACCACGGCGGATAGCAGGCTTTCGACCGCCGCCAGCAGCGCCACGGTAAAAGCCGAGGGGAGCAAGGGAAGGATGTGCTCGGAGTGAAACGCGGGCAATGCGAAGTGCGGAAGACCTTGCGGAATACCGCCGAAGCGGCTGCCGATGGTTTCGACAGGTAAATGAAAGAAAGCCCCAGCAGCGGTTGTGAGCAAAAGCGCAACGATGGATCCGGGAACTCGCCGGGTGACGCGCGGCCAGAAGAGAATGATGGCGAGCGACGCAGCGGCGACAGCGACGGCTTGCCAGCGGAGAGTTCCGGCGTGGCGAAGGAGCATCTCGATGCGGGGGAGGAATTCGCTGGGAACGGGCGGCGTCTTTAGGCCTAGGAAGTTCTTAATCTGGGTGGAAGCGATGAGGAGCGCGATGCCGTTGGTGAAGCCGATGGTGACGGGGCGGGGAATATATTTGACGGCCGTGCCAAGGCCGGTCAAGCCCATGATGAGCAGGAGAAGACCTGCCATGAGGCCGACGAGTGCCAGGCCCGAGACGCCGAACTTTGCCACAATGCCGGCGACAATGACCACGAAGGCACCAGTGGGGCCGCCGATCTGAGTCCGCGAGCCGCCCAGCGCGGAGATCAGAAATCCGGCGATGACAGCGGTATAAAGGCCAGCCTGCGGAGAGACGCCGGAAGCGATAGCAAACGCCATCGCCAAGGGCAGCGCGACCAGACCTACCGTTACGCCGGCAACCAGGTCGTGCGAAAGCTGCGTGGCTGTGTAACCGTGCAGACACTGAAGCGAGCGGGGAAGCCGCTTATAAGAAAGATTCAAGTGAGAAGCCGCCTTTCAGAAAGGTTCAATGAAGGGTCTCGACGGGCTTGTCCATTTCTTCCAGCATTCCCTGCGATTCTTTGAGCTGGGAATGGCAGTAGGCGCGCATCAGATTCAAGACCTCAACGATGGTGCGGTCGCGCACGGAATAGAACACCTGGTTCCCGGCACGGCGGTTCACAACGATCTGCTTGGCGCGTAGGACGCCGAGGTGCTGCGAGACGTTCGCCTGCTCCATGCCCAGCTTTTCGATCAGAGTCCCCGCGGAGAGCTCGCTTTCGCTCAAAAGTTCCAGAATGGCGATGCGAGTCGGATGGCCGAGCGCCTGGAAGATGTCAGCTTTGAAGCGGCGGATGGAGTCTGGCATGAGTAAATATTAGCATATTCGAATATTATATGATATTGGATCCGCCTCTCGCCGTCTCCGTTAAAAGATTGAAATCCATGGAAAAGGCCCTCGGGATGCAAATAACCGCCAGGAGAGCTGTGCCGGACGCAGATTTTGATCCGCCCAAAAATCTCCCGCAGATTTGCCGATCATTTCCCCCTCTCGGCGCATACTGTTCCCATCAAGCTTGAATCCGGTCCGTAATCCGCGGCCAGAGCTGATGGCTGAGAGCCGACACCTGACACCTGCTGAAAGCAAACGGCGAAGCTCACAGGAAACCGAGCTTAACCCCTTTGTTGTCTATATTATGGCCACAAGTTCCTGAAAACAGAGATTTTATCGGTTTCAGGACCGCCCAAACCGATGAAAACAAGGATTTTCCTTGAAAAATAGGGGGGGCCCCCCTTGATCATTTGGTAAACACAAATGCACGATTTCCGTTGCACATCCCTGAAGCCGCCGGCAATTTGCACGAACTCCGCTGCAGATGGTCAGATAGAAACTGAGCTTCTTCGGCCTTGGACTCTGATCCGCCGCGAAGCTGACTTGCTAACCTCTGACTTGCTGACTCGCTAAAATGACCAACTGGCAAAAAGCCCTCATCATCACTCTCGTTACCTGCGCCATCGGCGGCATCTATCTCGCCATTGTCTTCCACCAGCGCCGCAATCCCGGCGTCGCGAGCCAGGCCGCCCAGCAAGCCGAATCGCCCGACGACTTCGCCGAAGTGCGCATGATCTTTCCCACCTCCTTCGCCGACGTCGCCAAACTCCAGAACACCAGCGTCTGGATGAAGAACGGCTACACCATGCCGTACTTCCCCTATGACTCGGGCCGCATCGTCTTCGCGAAATCAGTCGGCGTCATCCCCTCCGCGCAGCGTCTCGACATCAAGAAAATCATCAAAGCCGTTGCGCCCGCTCAGGTCGATGACGGCATCTCGCACGGTTCGCGCCAGGTCTTCGCCGTCTTCTCTCTGCCCGGCAGCGCCAGCCTCTACGCCACCGCCATCGGCGTCATCGACGGCCCCCAGGAGCAGTACTTCACCGACGTTCTCTTCTACTACGACGATCCTCACACCATCTACGACAACTGGCCCAAATCCATCTGGGCCGCCATCGACGCGCATCAGGTCCAGCCCGGAATGAGCGAGCTCCAGACCCGTATGTCCATTGGCCAAAAAATCCAATCCGACGGCGGCAGCGAAGGCAATCGCACTGTCACCTACGATCAGGCCGGCAAAACCTGGACCATCACCTACGTCAACAACCACGCCACCACAATCACGACCAAATGACTCTCCGCGCCGTAGGCGCAATGTTTGTTAGCCCAGCGTTTCAACGCTGGGAACAGCTTCACGCCCCGTTCGTACCGCAACGCGAAATCCCAATGCCCTTGCTCCCAGCTAGACTAGACTCGTGACCTCGATACAGGACTTCATCCGCCGCCTGCCCAAGGCTGAACTGCACCTGCACCTCGAAGGCACCATCCTGCCCACGACGCTAGTCGAGTTAAGCGCCCGCAACGACCAATTCCCGCTGACGCTCCATGACGCTGAGGCTCTCTATAGCTTCACTGACTTCACCGAATTCATTGAGTGTTTCAAGGCTGTCACCCGTCGCATCAAGGAGCCGGAAGACTACGAGCTAATCGCCTGGCGCATGATGCAACAGCTGCACGACCAGGGCATCGTTCACGCCGAGGTCTTCATCTCTGTCGGTGTCATCTATATGTGGCGCAACTTCGATCCCCGCTGCTTCGAGCCCATCTTCGCGGCCCTCGAACGCGCCCGCGAGCGCGCCGCCCGCGAGCTCAACCTCTCGCTCTACTGGATCTTCGACGCCGTCCGCCATTTCACCGTCGAGGAGGCCAGGCGCGTCTTCCTCAAAGCCGCCGAGTTGCGCGCCTACTATCCTTCCATCGTGGGCATCGGCCTCGGCGGCGACGAGCGCCGCACCGGCTCCGAGCCATTCTGCGCCCTTTATGCCCAGGCCCGCGCCGACGGCCTGCGCCTCACCAACCACGCCGGCGAAACCACCGGCCCCGAAGCCATCTGGGAAGCCCTCGCCATCGGCTCCGAACGCATCGGCCACGCCTTATCTGCGATCCAGGACGAGAACCTCCTCCAGGAGCTAAGAGTGCGGAGGACCGGCATGGAATTGAACCCCACATCCAACGTCCGCACCGGCGTCTGCGCCTCTTTCGCCGCGCATCCCCTGCGCCGCTACTTCGATCGTGGCCTCCTGGTCACCCTCAACTCCGACGATCCCGCCTTCTTCGGCTCCGATCTCGCCAATGAGTTCCTCCTCGCCCACACCGAGCAGGGATTCACGCGCGACGAACTGCGGAGCCTGGCTCGGAGTTCCATCCGCGCCAGTTTTCTTCCCGAAGCCGAAAAGGCTCCGTGGATTGCCCGAATCGATACCTTTGAGTGAAACATGCCCCATTTTCGCCATGGTTCCGTCAGCCCGTCTATGCATTCTTGCGCTATCATGTTCGTGTAGGAGGCTCTCCCGCAAATGTCCACGCACGTTCAAGCCATTACGCCCCTTGCCGAAACCGAGCCGGAGAAGTGCGCGTCCACTGCTATGCGCATGATCACCTGGTTCTCAGTGGGAATGGCCGTCGCCGCGGTGGGCATCTTCGTGGGCTCCGAATTGCGCAGCCGCCACCGCTTCAAGAAGCGCACCCCCTACGACTTCTACTCCAACGCCGGGGAGCAGGAAGCCGGCGAATTCGGCGTCGGTATCTAACCGGCCGCCACTCGCCCCGGTTTCCAGGAAGTTCGTCTGATCCGATGCCGCCTCCGGGCGGCATCATTGCTTTTCGGCTGAAGGTCTACCTCAGTGCGACCTCGCTCTATCGGCGAAAGAGTGAAATGAGATAGAAAACCAGCGACAGAATCACACTGATTAGAATCGAAGTTCCCAGCGGAAAGTAGAAGGAAAAGTCTCTGCCCTTATAGTGAAAATCTCCCGGCAACCGCCCCAGCGGCAAGCCGGTACGGGCAACCAGCAAAAGCACAACGCCCACCAGCACAATCGCCAACCCGATGCCCACCAGCATCTTGCCCAGCTCGTTCATCCGCGTCCTCTCCGTCCCGTGCGCAGGCGGACTCTCGACCACACGCACCCGCGAACAGTCCTTCAGTCCCTCAGTGCCTTAGCCCCTGTCGTTAGAAACTCTTGAAAAACCTCGTTCGAGATGAGCCGTCCTCGCGCGGTAAGCCGTACCCGATCGCCGTCGTAGACAAGCAATCCATCCTCAACGAGCCGCTCTACCGTCTCCATCGCCGGTTCAACCGGCCCGGCGCCAAACTCGCAACGGAGATCTGCCGCATCTACTCCAAGGTTCGTCCGCAGCCCCAGAAACCATGCTTCTTCGTGCTGGCGCGCCGCATCGATCCACTCCATCTCCGTCATTCCCGTTCCGGCCAAATACGTCGCCAAATCGTCGGTCGTGGTTGCGCGCAGAACCGAGCGGTCGTGGAGCGTTCTATAGGCAGTCGAAGAGCTCGATCGCTCCAGTTTCTGTAACAAGGGCACGGCTTTAGCCGGGCCGTCATCCTCGGAAGATGAATCGGGGGCTTTAGCCCCTGGTGGACTTGCCTTTCCAAAACCGGCTGCGCCTAGCATTGACGACGCGTCCAGCCCAACGCCTAAATATGGACGTCTTTCCCAATACCGAAGGTTATGCCGAGAGTAAAGACCTGAACCGCAGAAGTTCGAGATCTCGTATTGCTGCAGTCCCGCCGATTCCAACCGCTCAATGGCCCGCTCGTACATACGCGCAATGGCGTCGTCGCTGGGCACGAGCCCCGCGCGATACCGCGCACCACCCTTCAGCATCTCGCGTCCCAGACGCGAGTCCTCATCCACCTCCAGCATGTACACGCTGGCATGCGGCACCCCTGACGAGATTAGCGCATCGAGCGACTCCTCCCACGAGGTAAACGTCTGTCCGGCCAAGCCCGCGATCAGATCTATATTCAGATTCGTAATGCCGGCCGCGCGCAGCCGCCTCAGGTCTTCCGCAATCGTCGCCCGATCATGCAACCGCCCGCTCGCATGGGCTTCGCTATCGACAAACGACTGCACGCCCAGGCTCACGCGATTCACGCCTGCAGCCGCCATCGCTTCGAGCGTCGCGTCCGCCAGTTGCCCGGGCGCGCACTCCATGGTGATCTCGGCATCCGCATCGAGATCGAACTCCGCGCGAATCGCTGCAAAGAGCTGCCTCAGAAGCTCTGGTTCGAGCAGTGAAGGCGTGCCCCCTCCCAGGTACACTGTGTCCGCCCGCCGCGGGAGTTCGGCGCCTACCCCTTCGGCCCACGCCCGGGCGCCAGCCAGGTCCGCAATCACCCGCTCCACGTAGCGCGCATGATCCGATGCCGGGAAAACGCCCGACGCAAAATTGCAATACGTGCACTTCGACCGGCAGAAGGGAATCGAGATGTAAATGCCCAGCGCGTTCTTGTCCCAGCGCTCCATGAAAAGATTGTTGCATGCGGCAAGATGCTTGCGTGCGCGCATAATTCTACAGCCTAAAACAGTTAGGATAGCGTCATGTGGACGGTTCGATTCTGCTCCGAGGTGGATTTCGACTCGGTTCTGGCATTGCTTGGGGAGCTCTGGCCGGGCCGCCAACTCGATTCAGGTGCGCTTCACACCGCCTACGGTCGCGCACTGACTTCGGAAACGCAGTTCTATCTTTGTGCCGAAAACGAAGGCAAGGTCGCCGGATTCTGTTCGCTGACTCTCAAAAATAGTCTTTGGCAGGCGGGCTTTCTCGCCCACCTCGATGAACTCATCGTTGCTGAACGACATCGGCGAAAAGGAATCGGCCGCGCGTTGCTTGCTGCGGCCGTGGAACTGGCTACCAGCAAGAATTGCGCGCGCATCGAGCTTGATTCTGGTTTCCACCGCGAAGCCGCGCACCGTTTTTACGAGTCTCAGGGATTCGAGAATCGCGCATACATCTTTTCGAAATCTCTCCGCAACGAATCACCCTCCGATCCAGTCCATGCAAAAATTGGAGAGGAGACATCCGCTTGAAGGCCTGGCCAGTTTTGGCGATCAGCATCATCCAAATCATTCTCCTTCTCGCGCATTGGTTTATCTTCTCCACTTGGATCGCCTTCTGGCCGGGTCTTAGTCCCTCCACACTTGCCGGCCTGCGTGTTTCCATGCTGGTTCTGGCCTTCAGCTTCGTCGTCGCTTCGTTGCTCGCGTTCCGTTTTGCGAACCCCGCCGTCCGATTCGTTTACTGGCTCGCGGCCGTCTGGCTCGGGTTCATGAACTTCTTCTTCTGGACTTCGTTCCTCTGTTGGATCGTATGGTTTGCAATGCGGCTGGCGCACTTTCCATCCTCTTCCCGGCCGCTCGCTGCCTGCGTCCTCTATGGAATTGCGGCGATGACAGGAATCTATGGGCTCATCAACGCGCGCGTCATTCGCATCCGCCGCTTTAGCGTCGAGCTTCCAAACCTCCCCGCATCATGGAAAGGCCGGCGCGCGGTTTTGCTCAGCGATTTGCACCTCGGATCCATCAACGGCGTGCGCTTCTGCCGCCGCGTCGTCGCCAAAGCCACCAGCCTCCAACCCGACATCGTTTTCCTTCCCGGCGACCTCTACGACGGCACCAGAGCCGACGTCGATCGTGTCATCGCGCCGCTCAAGCAGCTTGCGCCGCCGCTCGGCATCTACTTTTCAACAGGCAATCATGAGGAGTTCACTGATTCTGCGCACTACATCGAGGCCATCGGCCGTGCCGGCGTCCGCGTACTGCGCGACGAACTCGTCGACATCGACGGCGTGCAGGTAGCAGGCGTCTACTATCACAGCAGCTCTTCGCCGCTGCGCATGAAGGCCGCGCTCGACGGCATGAAACTGGATCGCGCGCGCCCGTCGATTCTGCTGAATCACGCGCCCACGCGCCTCCCTACCGTGGAGCAGGCAGGCTTCAGTCTGCAGCTCTCCGGTCACACACACGGAGGCCAATTTCTGCCCTTCACATGGATCACCAAGAGCATCTATGGTCTCTTCACAAGCGGACTGCGCCGATTCGGCGCGCTTCAGGTTTACACCTCCACGGGCGCGGGAACCTGGGGACCGCCGATGCGCGTGGGCACGCAGCCTGAGGTGGTGCTCATCACACTTGCGTAGAAGGCCATTCCCTTATTCTCAAGCTTGCAAAGGAGGAGACCGTTTTGAACTCCGCAGCCTCTTCACCAGTCCGTTCCGGCACCCTCATCGTGCGCACCAGTCTTTCCGGGCGCGATCTTCTCATGAACCCGCGCCTCAACAAGGGCACCGCGTTTACCACAAGCGAGCGTGACACTTTCGCTCTTCACGGTCTGTTGCCTCCGCACATCGGCACGCTTCAGGACCAGCGTGAGCGCCGCAAGCGAGTGATTGACAGCCGCTCCACGGCCTTTGGCAAATACTCGAACATGCGCGACCTGCAGGACAACGATGAGACCCTCTTCTATTCGCTCATCGCGCATAACATCGAGGAGCTGCTGCCAATCGTCTACACTCCAGCGGTCGGCGAAGGTTGCCAGCGATTCTCCGAGATCTGGCGCAAGCCGCGCGGACTCTTCCTGAGTTACCCGAACAAGCACCGCATCGAACAGATCATCGCCAACCCTGCCTACGATGCGGCGCGTTGCATTGTCGTGAGCGACGGCGAACGCATCCTCGGTCTCGGCGATCAGGGCGCGGGCGGCATGGGCATTCCTATTGGCAAAATGGCGCTCTACACCGCGCTCGGCGGCATTCCCCCCGAGCAATGCCTGCCCGTGCTGCTCGACGTAGGCACCGACAACGAGACGCTGCTCAACGATCCCATTTACATCGGCTGGCAGCACAAACGCATCCGCGGCCAGGAGTACGACGCGTTCGTCGAGACCTTCGTGCGCGCTGTCGAGAAGCGCTGGCCCCACATCCTTTTGCAGTGGGAAGACTTCGCCGGAAGCAATGCGGCGCGCCTGCTTGCACGCTATCGCGACCGCCTCTGCACGTTCAACGACGATATTCAAGGCACTGCGGCCGTCACCACGGCCACTTTGCTCGCGGCGGTCAGCGCTACAGGAGTTCCGCTCAGGGAGCAGACGATCGCCATGTTCGGCTCGGGATCGGCCGGCATTGGCATCGCCAACTTGCTCATCGATGCAATGAAAGAAGAAGGCCTGAGCGAAGAGCAGGCGCGCAGCCGCATCTACGCTTTCAATCGCTACGGCCTGCTTGTGGAAGGCGGCAAGGGCATTCGTCCGGAGCAGGAGCAACTCAAGCGCAGGCGCGAGGACGTAGCTGGCTGGAAGCTCTCGCCGGGAAGTGCCGAGACCGGAGGGATCTCGCTGCTGGACGTAATCCGCAACGCCGGCATCACGGTGCTGGTGGGCGTCAGCGCTCAGCCCGGCGCATTTACTGAAGCCGTGGTGCGGGAGATGGCCCGCCACACTCCCCATCCCGTCATCTTTCCGCTATCGAATCCGACCTCGCAAGCCGAGGCCGTACCCGCCGATCTGCTGCGCTGGACCGACGGCCGCGCGCTGGTCGGTACGGGCAGCCCCTTCGCTCCGGTTGAAGTAAACGGCAAACTCGTCCGCATCGCACAGGTAAACAATTCCTACATCTTCCCCGGCCTCGCTCTCGGAATTCTCGCCTCCCGCTCCAAACGTGTCACCGACAATATGATCATGGCCGCCGCCAAAACCTTGGCCGCGTTGTCGCCGGCGCGTACCGGCAGTTCCGCACCGCTTCTGCCGCCCATCGCCGAAGCGCGCAAAGTAAGTCTGACAGTAGCCGAGGCCGTAGGCCGGCAAGCGATGGAAGATAGAATGGCCGATGCGGTGGATCAAGCACGATTTACCGAGATCCTTCGCGATTATGTCTGGGAGCCAGAGTACGTTCCGTACGAGCGCATCGAGCCGCCGTGCTAGAGCAGCTCTCTACGCGCCTGCTGGCACCTGCTCCAGCAACCGCTTCCACGTCTTCTGGTTCTTCCTGAATGCCCGCTTCAGGTCTTCGAGGATGCGCCCGAAATCGGAGTTCGTGCGCAGATTGTTCCATGCCGGGTTTTTCTGGAACCAGGGATAATTCTCGTTGCCTAGATAGATGGCGCGGCGCAGCCAGTGCAAGGCTTCGCTGGAGTCGCCCTCTGCGGCGAAGTAGGTTGCGAGCCGATAGGCCATCTCGCTGTCGGCCTCGGCCGCGGCGAGCGTTTCATCTTTGAGCAGCGCCGCAGCGCGGTCGCGCGCGCCGGCCTGCACGTAGCAAATAGCCAGCGTCGGCACGGCGATACGCATAGATGGATCGTCAGCGATGACGCTCTCGAGCATTTCGATCGCCGCGCTTAAGTTTCCCAGTCGCATCTGCTGGTAACCGGCCGAAGTGCGCAGCAGAGGATGACGCGGCTCCAAGGCGAGACCTTTTTCCAGTTCGTCGCCAGCCAATTCGATCTGGTTCTGGTAGTGATAGACGCGCGCGCGATGATTGTAGAGAATCGCCGCATTCGCCGGATTCAACTTGAGTGCGCGGCTGAACTCATCGAGCGCTTCTTCGTACATGCCGTCGCCGCGCAGCGCAAGTCCGGCTACCAAGCGCACATTCCAGTCGTTGCCCGCACTCGAGAGCAGGTTGGCAATCCCGTGGCGAGCCGATTCTTTTTCGCCGCGCGAAAGCAGCATGTAAATGCGATAAAGATTTGCCTCGGTCGAAACCGGATCGAGCTTCAGGGCTTCGTCGAAGGCGCGCCTTGCGCGCATCACGTGAATCTGGCCGCCGAAGCCGTGCCGCGCGTACTGCAACTCGGCAATGCCGAGTCCCATCCACCCGGCGGCGAACGCCGAATCGGTTGCGGTCACGCTTGAGAACAGCGCATGCGCACGGTCGAGATCGGCGCGCGCACTGGTGCGGACCATGAATGAGCTTAACAACGCGCGCGCTTGCAAATACTTTTCGCTCACCGGTCCCGAGAGAGGTCCGTCCCGTGTCACCGCGCGTGCCGTCGCAGCGCCCGCTCCCGCTGGCCCTGCGTCAATGCGTTCCGCTGCGCCCATTCCCTGCAGCGTGGCGAAGACGTCGTTCGAAATCTCCGTCTGAACCGCAATCAAATCGAGCGAAGCCACGCGAATCGATCCACCTGAGCGGATGCTTTGCGAGGCCACGTCGAGCAGTTGCCAGTTCAGGTCGAATCCGTTCTCTGAGCGCACAAAATTTCCGGCGAGCACAAACCTTACCAGAAGTTTTTGCCCTACGGCCAGCGGATCGAGCTGCGCGATCGGCAGTTGCATCAGCGCACTCGAAGGCCGTACCACCAGCGAAGGTATCCGCGCCAGCCGGGCCGCGATCGCGTCTGCCAGCGCATAGCCGAAAAGCGGAGCCGCTTCGGCCGCGCCCATATTAGCAAACGGCAGCACTACCAGCGAATTCTCAGTCGTACGATCCCCCGCCGATTCGCGAAAACGCTCCGCCAGCATGGAGAGCAATCCCGTAGCGCGCTTTTCCGAGGCCGGGCCCGTGGAGGGCAAGTTGGCCACTGCATCGCCAGGAATAATCCCCGTCTCGATGCGCTGCGTCTTCATGATCGTCTTCAGCCCTTCACGCACTTCGGCAGCAGAAGCCGTGCGCGCGCCGGGATTCTTTTCGAGGCACGCCATGATGACGCTCTTCAGCTCTGGCGGAATTCCCGGCACAACCTCGCTCAAATCCGGCGGATCGAGAAACTGGATAGCGCGAATAACCTGGAAATCCTCGGCTTCGGGCCGCGAAAAGGGATGCCGGCCGCTGGCCAGCTCGTACAGAATGATGCCCAGCGCCCACACGTCCGACTGCACGCTTGAGTGCCCGGTGACAAACTGCTCAGGCGCCATGTAGCGGATCGTCCCGCCGCGCGCGGTGTAAGTGGCGGCCGCAGCCGCTGCATCCTTGGCCACCGCCGGCTTGGCCGGATCGAAACGCGCATCCTCTGGCCGCAGCCGCCGCGCCAGCCCAAAGTCGAGAATTTTCACCAGGCCGCCGTCGGTCAGCATCACGTTCTGCGGTTTCAGATCGCGATGAAAAATGCCCAGCGCGTGCGCTGCCTGCAAGCCGTCGGCAATCTGCATGCCGACCGAGAGCAGCAGTTGCAAACTCGCGGGCCCGCGCCCGATCAGTTTGTCGAGCGGCTGGCCGGGCACGAACTGCATGGCGATGTAAGCCTCGTCGCCGCTCTCGCCCACTTCGTAGATCGCGCACACATTGGGATGTTCGATGGCAGACGCGAGCCGCGCTTCGCGCAGCACCGTCGTCCGCATCTGCTCGGCGGTCAGCACGCCGGTGTGCAGCATCTTCAGCACCACCGGCCTCTGCAGCAGTGTGTCGTTGGCCGCATAGACCACGCCGCTTCCGCCCGAGCCCAGCCGCCGCAGAATCTCGTAATGTGCAATCGTCTTGCGCTTCATCGCTCACTTCAAGTCTAACGGCGATTGCGTAAAGATGTTCTCAAAGGAGGCCATGTCGCCTTCGCGACGGCCGATGACTGGATTGGTTGACGATGAACGGTGAACGGTGGGAATCAGAGACTAGAAATGGAAGGTCGAGAATGAACAGGGGAAAGTGAACATATAAAGAGACAAGAGAAAACCACTCCCTCCTGCCTATTCCCTATTCCCTGACTTTTCCATCTTCGCCTGCCCACGCCTGCCGAAAGCCAGCATTACAATTCCGAAAACAAGCAGCGCCAACCCCCACCAGAGGCTCGCATCAATGCCCATACTCTTCACGTACACATCGGTGCGGTCGCGCGTCGACATGCCGAACGCAAAAAGAATCGTTCCCGTGAGCGTGAAGAACATGCCCACAGCGATGCGCGCGTCGACCTGCATCGCGGGGCGAGTTGATCGGAGTCGCGAAATCGGACTTCGCCTTCTTAGCCATGCTTCGCTCCTATCACAGAAAGATCAGATTCACCGCAATCGACGCCAGCAGAATGATCGCCGCTGCAATTATTTCCGGCTGCTTCCACCAAGTGGAGGTTGCGGGCTTCGGCGATTGCAGCAGCCCAACCAGTTCTGCTTCAGATCGCGACTTGGTGCAAACGCTCACGGCAACCGTCACCAGGAGGCTCACGAGAAACGCGAACGCCGCCGTCCCGATCGCGAGAGCCATGTCGCTTGCGGGATGATGCAGCACCGCGATCCATCCACCGCGAATGCCCGACTGCTCACCGCGCGGTAAAGCAGTTCCGTGATGCAGGAGCGCCGCGGCGATACCCGCCAGCAAACCTGTAAACGCACCGTGCCCGGTGGCGCGCTTCCAGAACGCACCCAATAGGATCGTTGCGAACAGCGGCACATTCACAACTGCGAAGATCAGGACCACCGCGTCCAAGAGGTCATTCGCGCGCATTGCGGCGCAGCCCGTTCCAAAAGCGAGCAACATTCCGCCCACCGTTGCCCATCGGCCCGCCTTCAAAATCTGTTTGTCGCTTGCTTCCCTGTTAAGGGATGCCTGGTAGACGTCACACGCAAAAACCGTGTTCGCCGCCGCCAGGCTCGCGGCCACGCCGCTCATCAGGCATGCGAGCAGCGCAGCCAATCCCAAACCCAGCAGGCCCGAGGGCAGGAATGCGAGCACCACATTGGGCATGGCCAGGGCGTAGTCCAGGTCAACCTTACCGTCCGCGCTCTTAATCGGCTTGCCACTGGCGTCTGCTTTCGCCGGAACCAGCCCTTGACCCGCTTCAACCGCGGGCGGAACAACCGTAATCTCGTGATAAATCGAGCCGTTCTCGTTGTGGATCACGATCGTGGTGCGCGGCGTAGGCAGGCTGAGCGCGAACAATCCCGGCAGAATGAGCAGCAGAGGAACGAAAATGCGCACAGCCGCGGCAATCAGCGGCGCCCTTCGCGCCGCTGCCGCATTTTTTGCCGCCATGGCCATCTGCAGCAGACGGAAATCTGTGCACCACGTTCCGCCGCCCACAACGATACCCATGCCAACCACTAATCCCGCAACGCCGATGCCCGTGGAATGCATGCCAGATCCGCCATGCAATAAACCAGGCGGGACTGAGGCTTTCAGTCCGCTCCATCCACCGGCTCGTTTCAATCCCAGGAGCACCACGGGCAGCAGTCCCGCCACAAGCACGCAGAACTGGAGCAGCTGGTTGTACATGGCTGCCGCAAGCCCGCCCAGCAGCACATAAACAAGCACCAGCAAAGCAGGCAGCGCCATGAAGAGCAGTAGCGCTCCCCGCGGGTGGCAAATTGAATCGATCGGCGATGCTATCAAAGACGTGCAACGCCTGAACAATGCGAGCCATTGCATACAGAGAAATCCCAGCGCTGAACAACGCCATGGCGATGAACAGCACTGCATTCAGCACTCGCGTCTTTTGGTCGAAGCGCAGCCCCAGATATTCGGGAATCGATCGCACGGAAACGCCCGGCGCAGATTCCGCGCCATAGAACACGGGCATGAGAACCAGTCCCGCGAAGAGCATCGCCGGAATCGAACCCAATGCGAAATAGCCGATGCTGGCCGCTCCGTATCGTGCTCCCGCTGCGCCCATGCCGAGCACTTCCAGCGATCCCATGCTTGCGCCCACCATCGCCAGCCCGCAAAGCCAACCCGGCAGCTTGCGCCCAGCCACGAGATAATCCCGGCTGCTTGTGGTAGTCGGAGCAAGCGAGAGTCCCGCGGACAGCACAAAGAATCCGTAGATCAACAAGATCAGCCAGTCAGCGGAGGCAAGAATCGGCACGCAATGCTCCTATCTTCTCGATGTTACAGAACCGAATCGGCGCGGAAGAGTAAGGGAACGCCACGCCTGTCTTCGACTACTCCGTCTCTAGCCGACGCATTCGATAGGCGACCAGGCGAGAGTACACGGGGTCAGGTGGAATCGTTTCAAGCAGCCGCGGCGCGGCGCCAGTCGCGCAGGCCGAGTATGGCGAGACCTACGAGGCCCGCATAAAGCAACGCTGTCAGCCAGAGATCTTTGTAGATGTATTCGCCGACATAGACGATGTCCACCACAATCCAGAGCCACCAGTTTGCGATATGCTTGCGGGCGCCCCACCAGCTGGCGACCAGTGAATAGCTGGCGAGCGCGGCGTCGAGATGAGGCAGTGCGGCGTGCAGGCGGACGGCAAGTTCACCCAAAAGAAAACTGCCCAATGCGCCGACAGCAATCGCGACGATCATACTGGCGACTGGCAATTGGACCACCCGAACCTCGCCGTCGGCGCGCACGCCCCGCCACCAATGCCACCAACCGTAGAGTGTGAATGCGACAAAAAAGATCTGCAGCAACGCGTCCGAATAGAGCTGCGACTGATAAAAGACCACAAGATAAAGAAGATCAGCGAGCAAAACGACCGGCCAGCAGATGAGCAGGCGTTTTGTCGTCAGCCAGATGCCGAGCACCGTGGCTAGCATCCCGGCGGTCTCAAGCATGTGCGCGGCAACATATTGAGCGATTGACCCCACGCTCACTTCATAGCCCCTGCGTGGGCTCGTCGCGCCCGCATTTTGGCGCGGCTGCGCAATGCGTCGAGTAATCTGCGACCCGTGGTCCCTGCGAACCACTTCGCGTGCCCAACGAGCCAGCCATCGTAGGCCATCGCGGCTCTCTCTTCAGAATGCAAAACGCCGAGGAAGTAATCGGCCTCCGAAAGTGCGAATTCGGCATGACAGAGTGCTGTCATGGGCGCGAGTGCTGTGAGCTCTTCCAACGTGAGCGGACGGACGGATTCGTAGCCGTTGAGAAGCGCATCTAGATGATCGAGGTGGATCGGCACGTCGCCGGGATGCTCGGGGTCGTTCACGAGTACGAGCCATTCGATGATGTTGCGCTCAATGGCATGGGCCAGATCGTGTACGGCGTTGGTGCGGTCGGCAAGGCCGAAATCGATGATGGCCGTGGCCTGCGCATTGGGCGTCTCGCCGCTCCAGAAGAGATTGGAGGCGTGGAGATCGTTGTGGGTCCACAGCGAGCCCAGCGTGGGCAGGAGCGGAGCAAGCTCAGCATGAAAAGGTGCGAGGATGTCGATGGCCTGCGCGGCGCAAACGCGAACGCCTTTATGGCCCGAGAGCGATCGACAACGGCCAAGAAAGCTGGCCATGGCCAAGATAGGATCGCGCGCAGCGAAGATCGTAAAGCTTGCAACCAGTGAACGGGGCTTGCGCGCCGGTGCGGCGAAATCCTGTGCGCCAAGATGAAGGCGGGCGAGCGCCTGGCCGGCGGAATATGCGTGCGCCGCAGTGCGGAACGGCGTCCAGGAGATCGCGTCTTCGTAAAGGTCAATTCCCGAAGGAATTTCGTGCACTTCGTAGAACGACTCGCCCAGTTTGATGGCAGTTTCTCCGTCGGCATCGGCAAGAACCCGCGGGACCGAAGCGCCGCGATCGAGTAAATGCACGAGAAAGCGATGCTCTTCAAGTAAACCTTCACGATCGCGTACGGCGCGATGATGCCGTTTGATAAAGACGCGGCCCTGCGAAGTGGCCACAATACCGGCTGCGGAAAACGGGCGCGGGCTCACGCTAAGAATGCGCGACGGCTCGCCCAGCGTGGGAAACCGGCTGAGGAGAGGGCGCACTTCATCGAGCGTGAGCGGAGGCCAGTCGGGGGGAACGAGCGAGCCGTCCATGCCGTGGACTTTTGTGGTTTGGGTCATGGCTGCGAGCTGCTTATCAAAGATATTACGCCTGTTGGAGCGGGTAGCGTTGCACGGCGCCAGGCGCCCTTCGGTTCGCGTCTGGCGCCGCCTTTTCTTGTTCACAGGTTGCCATCGCAGTTAAAAGCGGTAGTGCGCGGAGAGGCGCACCGTTGTTGGCGCGCCTAACCACACAAACGTATCGCCATAACTTGCGCCGGTGTCGGACCAGTAGCGCTTGTTGGTGATGTTATCGGCATAGATGTGAAAGGTAACGCGGCCCTGTTCGCCCCCGGGGGTATAGCGCGCACCCAGGTTGAAAAGGTTGTAGCTGGGTACGCTCACCTGGTCGTCGCGCGTAGCTTCCTTCCGGGTGGTGAAGCTCCAGCCGGGCATCAGGTGTAACCCATGCATGTGCGGCACCGTCACATCGGCAAAGAGATTGGTGTGCAGATGAGGTACATTGATCACCTGCTTATTGTCGTAGCTGGGCGTGCCGGTGTCGGTCGAGATGGCATTCATGGCCGCTGCCGAAGCATTCAGGCGCAGCCAGGTGGCAGCTTCGCCTTCGGCGTTCAGCTCGATGCCATTGTGGGTTTCACGGCCTTCAGATACGAAGCATAGATTCGTTGACGCAGTTGGATCATAAACACATTCCGGATTAAGGATGTCAGCAGCCGTCAGTACTTTGGGATAAAAGAACGGCGCGCGCATATGGAAGAACGCGGTAGTCAGCAGGATGCGCCGACCGGGCTCGTACTTTGCGCCGATCTCAGCCTGGCGCGTGTAGTAAGGAGACAAGAACTGGCTGCCGTTGTCGGTCCAGAAGGGGCTCTGAGGACCTAGCGACAAAAGCACGCCGTAATTCGAGTAAAGCGTGAAGTTAGCGATGGGGCTGAAGGTGATGGCGTACTGCGGCAGCCAGACGTCCTTGTCGGTGAAATTTGGATCGCATGCGCCGGGGACGGTGAAATCCGAACAACTCGCGTAGGCGGAATAATTGTGATCGCGCAGCGAATCGTAACGGCCTCCAGCGATGAGTTGAATGTGGCCGGGAAGATGTACACGGTCCTGAAGGATGGCGGAGGATTGGTGGCTGTCTTCCCATATGCGTCGCGGACCGGCGGATTCGAACGAGGGTTCGAGTGAGTTCGCGGTACCTGGAGCGGGAATAGGAGCAATCGATTGGTAGATATTTTCCGAGCCAACGTAGGTGTAGACAGCGCCGTCCTGCACGACGCCGCTGGGATCGTAGGGGTTCTGCATCGTGTAGAAGCCCGGCTGCTGCACGCTGCGTAGGAAGAGGACGCCGCCGAACGTGAGGTCCTGCGTTACGGCTCCGGTGTGCACGTGACCTGTGAGCATGGCTTCTGCTTCGGCATCCATACGCAGTTCGCCAGGATTGCGGTAGTCGTAGATGCCGAAGCTACCATCGGGGCAGAAGAAATATACCGGTGCATTGGGCGCGCCGGGACAATTCACCGCGTAGTTATTATTTGGGTCGAGCGCCGCGCCGTAGGCGTAGAGCACATTGTCCTGGATGAGCGAGTGGCTGAGGCTGGCCGCGCCAAAGGCAAGCCAATTTGCCGAGAAGGTGTGGTCGAGGCGTACGTTCGTGTTGAAGGTGTCGTATGTGTCGGGCAGGCCCCAGGGCTGATCGCCGAGCATGGTCGAGCGGTAAATTTGGTTAATGTCTGGCAGTGCCGTTCCGCCGAGTAGTTGGTAGCCGCTGCCGTCGCGCTCGGTTTTGTGCTGGTATTCAAAGTCTCCCTTGAGCGTGGTGGCGTCGTTGATCTTCCAGTCGGCCGCGCCTGCGCCCACTGCACGCCACCCGTTTGTGTCGTTCATATAAGGCACGATGCGTTCGCCAGCGAGATTGAGCCGCGCACCCACCTGCCTGCGGCTTCCGAAAAGGCGCCCGAGGTCGGCGGCTCCGTACGCGGTGCCCCGCTGATCGGTCGCGAGATCGACCGCCCCAATGTCGGTCGGCCGCTTGGTCACATAATCAATGAGCCCGCCTCCGTTGGCCACCCCGCTTTCCACGCCGGCAATGCCCTTGAGGATCTCGACGCTCTCCTTGTTTTCGAGCGGCACATCCTGCTCGCCGGCGATGGTCATACCGTTGATCTCAAGTCCAGTGGCGAGATCGATCGGGAAGCCGCGAATCTCGTATACGCCGTAATAGCCCACAGGCACGTAATCGTCGTCCACCGAGGCGTCGTTCTGGACCACATCGGAGAGCAGGCGCGAAACCTGATCGCTGAGCAGTTCGCGCGTTACAACGCTGGCTGACAGCGGCGCTTCCAGCAAGCTCGAACCATCGAGTGTGCCCACAGTGACGGATTGAGGAAGGTAATTGTCCTCCGTATCGCTGTGCACCACAACCGTGGTGGTGACAGGCGCCGGTTTTTGCGGCGTCGGAGCGGGCGTCCGCATTTTCTGCGATGACGGATGGGCGCTTTGCGATGCAGTTTGCGCGCCCGACGGCGCGGCCACGAAACACATCAGAAGAATCCCGGCAACCAAGGCGGGAACAGCGCCCGAGCAAATCTGGCGTTGGCGGGCAGCGGAAACAGCAGTCGACATGAGCATCCTTTGGGGCGATATCGCCTGAAACAAAGGAGCATGAGCTGCGCTGGATGAAAGTATTGCCGCTCAGACTGGAGAAAGCTTCCCACGCCGGCATTATCCGGATCGGGTTCGAGGGTATCTTCTCAGCCCCGCATCCTGCGGAGCACCCCTGTTTCAGTAACTCAATTGAACCACTCCGAGCGGGAGAAAAGCAAATGAGGCGGGTGGAACCCAGTTCTATTTTGCGCCTGGTTTTGGCTGCGGGTGAGCGCTGCGGGAGAGAGTGGGCGCGTTTGGCGATGCCAGCGCAGTGATGGTTGCGCCGGAGAGGATCTGCATCATGGCTTGCTGCGCCTCAACCCAGACCGGATGAGCGGAGCAATTCGCTTTTCTCGCGCACGACCGGCCGTGGACCATGCAGACATTGAGACATACCGGTCCGTCGATGGCCTCGATCACCTCGCGCATCGAGGCTGCGGCGCCGTGCGGCGTGATGTGGAATCCGCCTGTCTGCCCGCGCTGCGAACTGATGAACCCGGCCCGCGTGAGCGATTGCAGAACTTTCGAGAGAAAGCTTTGCGGGGCGCCGGTAGCTCGCGCCAGTTCGGGCAGCGAAACGCGGCGGCTTGCCGAAAGAGCCACAAGCTGGATCATCACGCGCACGCCGTAATCGGCGGCACGTGTCAATTGCATGGACGAATTCGGTCTCTTCATGGCGTCATCCTGCCGAACAAATTCACTGAGCGCGAACGCAGCTCAATGCCAGTGGCGCGGTTACGCGTTGCGGGCCCGGGATCATCGGTACTGTTCATCGCAGCCTAATCGAATCCATCACAGTCGGATGTGCTAATCGTCACAGACCCACGATTACCGCGGGCGATAGCGTAACTTCGTTCCATTCAAAATTGGAGCAAACATGTCCAGATTGTGCGGTATAGATGCCGCCGCTCGATCCACGTAGTTAGATGGTTCGGCGGCGCTAGGCGCGGTCTTTGCGCGAGGAATTGCGACAGTTCGCCGCCCGATTCCGCGTCCGATCCGAAGGTGAAAGGAACCTCTAGACCGTCATGAATCCTTATCCTGCAGTAGATCCCATTCCTTTGCCGGCTCCTGTATGGCTGATGAAGCTGCTGCATGTGGTCACGCTGTCGCTGCATTTTGTAGCTGTGGAGATGCTGCTGGGCGGTTTGCTGCTGGCGATCCTGCTCAGCCTCTTCCGGTCGTCGGCAAATGCCCACACCACAGCGCGCGCTTTGGCGCGGCGGCTCACCATCGTCATGACGTTCGTGATCAACCTGGGCGTGCCGCCGCTCCTGTTTGCGCAGGTGCTCTACGGACGCGCGCTTTATACGAGCAGTGTGCTGATCGGCCTCTATTGGATTGCGATCGTTCCCACTCTCATGGCGGTCTACTGGCTGCTCTACAAATTCTCAGCGCGGCTCGATCGCGGCCAATCGGCCTGGTGGGTGGGGCTGATCGCGTGGCTGCTCGCCGGTGGCGTGGCGCGGATGCTTTCGACCAACATGACGCTGATGCTGCGGCCCGAGGCGTGGCACAACATGTACGCTGCGTCGGCCACAGGTGCATATTTGCCCAAAGGCGACCCCACGCTAGAACCGCGTTGGCTGATGATGCTCGCCGGCGGATTGCTGATCGCTGGATTGTGGCTCATGTATCTGTCCGGGCGGAGCACCTTTACCGCGGAACAAAAGGCATTCGTCGCGGGATTGGGCGGCAAGGTGGCTGCCGGCTTCGGGTTGGTGTATCTGGCCGCGGGGCTGTGGGCAGCGAACGTGCAGCCCGCGGTGGTGAAGGCAGGACTCGCCGGCCATGCAGTCTATCCCGCATACAGATTCGCCGGCTATGCCGGCTACTGCTGGATCGCGCTGGTGTTGGTCGCTGTGCTGGTGGGCGCAATAGCCGGCTTGGGCAAGATCGCTGCCGGAAGGCTAAGTTGGGCGGCTGCTCTAACGGCCGTGCTGGTCGAGATCATGCTCACTATCTACCGCGACGGCGTGCGCGATGTAACGCTCTTGTCGAAAGGCTACGACGTGTGGGACCGGGCAGTGGCGACCAACTGGAGCGTCGTAGGACTGTTCCTCGTGCTCTTTGTCGGCGGACTCGGCGTAATCGGCTGGCTCGTGTCGGTCGTGGCGCGGTCGCAAAAAACGATGGAAGGCGCGGCCTGACCCCGAGCAACTGCAATGAGAGGGATTCAAGATGAGCCAAACTGCGGTTTCACCTCATATCGTTCCAGAACACGTGGAGAACGGCGAATCGAAGACGCGCCGGGCCTTCCTCGTGGCCGCTGCAAGCGCGGCTGGCGCCTGCTATGCCGGTCTGCTCGCCTATCCCGTGTACCGTTATTTGGCGAGCCCGAGCGAGATGGCGCTGAGTGCCTCAGCCGTGACCGAAGTGACGCTGAAAGACGCGCAGAAGCTGCCCAAAGGATCGGTCCTGATGTTCAAGTTCGGCTCCGCGCCCGCTATGTTGATTCACCACACCGACAATAGATGGGTGGCGCTGACCGCTGTGTGCACGCATCTGGGCTGCACGGTGCAATACGAGCCCCAGATGGACCGCATTCACTGCGCATGCCACGGCGGCGTGTACAACCCATACACCGGCGCCAACGTAAGCGGCCCGCCGCCCAAGCCGCTCAAGCTGTTCAAAGTTGCCGTAAATGACACGGGAGTCGAGGTGTCGAGAACGTAATCTGCTGACGAGCCGGCCACGCCAGGACGAGAACCAATGACGACGAAATCGATGGCAAGTAACGTATATGACTGGGTAGACGAGCGGCTGGGTCTTTCTGAGATCACCGCCTTCGCACGCAAGAAGACTGTCCCGGTTCACGCGCAGTCATTCTGGTACTACTGGGGTGGTATTACGCTGTTTCTTTTCATGGTGCAGTGTTTCACGGGCGTCCTTCTTTTGGTGTACTACCGCCCGGGCGTTGATGCTTATGAATCGGTCCGGCAGATCACGTTTGTGATGCACTTCGGATGGCTCATTCGCTCGGCGCACTCCTGGTCGGCCAACCTGATGATCTTCGCCATCCTCGTGCACATGTTCTCGGTCTTCTTTATGAAGGCTTACCGCAAGCCACGGGAGTTTGGCTGGCTTTCGGGCATGGCGCTGCTCGGCCTCGCCGCGGTCTTCGGATTTTCCGGCTACCTGCTGCCCATGGACGAGCTGAGCTACTTCGCCACCAAGGTCGGGTTGCAGATTCCCGCAGCCATCCCAAAGGTCGGACCCGTGGTCGCAAATCTGCTGCGCGGAGGGCCGGATGTATCCGAATTTACTGTGCAGCGATTCTTCGCGCTTCACGTTGTGGTGCTGCCTGCGCTTTTCATCCCGTTGCTTGCATTTCACCTCTGGTTGGTGCAGCGCCACGGCAACGCTGTGCCGGAAAGCGAAGAAGCCAAACCCGTCGCGCAGCGCAAATCGATGCCCTTTATGCCGAACTTTCTGCGCAAGGACATCGCCATGTGGCTCGTCTCGCTCAATATTCTGGCGCTTCTGGCCTCTGTATTTCCCTGGGCGCTCGGGAAACAATACGATGCGCTGTCGCCGGCGCCGATGGGCATTCATCCCGAGTGGTACTTCATGAGCCCCTTCGAGATGCTGAAACTGCTGGGCGTCGTCTTCTCGGGTAAATACGCCGAACTCGGCGAAGTTGCCGGCATTCTGCTTTTCACCCTTGGCATCGTGCTCTGGATTTTGATTCCGTTCTACGACAACACAAAAGAATCGGGCCGCCGCGCGAAACTTGCGCATTACTTCGGATTATTGGCCGTGTTTGCGTTGCTGGCGACGACTGTGATTGGGTACTGGACGATTCGGTGAGTGAAGAAGTGAATGAGTGAACGAGTGAACGAGTGAAGTGAGGAGCCTAAGAAGTGATTTCGGATAAAGCCAAAACCAGATCGGTCAAGCAATCATTCCGAGACCTTCTGGTTTGGCAAAGATCGATGGCGTTGACGACCGCAGTCTATCGCCTCACGCGAGCCTTTCCGCGCGAAGAAGTCTTTGGCCTTACTTCTCAGTTAAGACGTTCGGCAATCTCGATTCCAAGCAATATTGCCGAAGGCCACGGACGCTTGAGTGCCCCCGAATTCCGGCGCTTTCTTCTCATCGCTCGTGGCTCGAATTGCGAACTGCAAACCCAACTGGAAGTGGCCGCCAACCTTGGGCTCGCGGATGGGCACCTGCTAAAAGATGCCCAAGATCTGTCGAATGAGGTTGAAAACATGCTTTTTGCACTGCTGAGCAGTTTAAGGAACAACATCTCATAGGGCTTACTTTTCACTTCCTCACTTCTTCACTCGTTCACTCGTTCACTCTTTCACTCGTACACGGTCCACTGGAGTACACAATGAACTATCCATTCTGGGACATTCCTTATCTCGGCTCGGGCTGGGTGATCGGCATTATCGCCATCTTCCACGTCATGATCTCGCAGTTTGCCGTGGGCGGCGGCCTCTACCTGCCGCTGGCGGAGCGCAAGGCGCTGCGCGAGGGCCGAGAAGACTGGCTCAGGGAACTGGTGGGCTATTCGAAGTTCTTCCTCGTGCTCACTGGCGTCTTTGGCACCATCTCCGGCGTGGGCATCTGGTTTGCCATAGGATTGACGCATCCAGAGGCCACTAGCACTTTGATTCACAACTTCGTCTTCGGCTGGGCCATCGAGTGGGTGTTCTTCATCGTCGAGCTGACCACGGCTGCAGTTTATTACTACACGTGGAACAAGATCGACGCCAAACTGCATCTGACGGTGGGCTGGGTCTACGCTGGCGCGTCCGCGTTCACGCTCATCATTATCAACGGCATTCTCACCTTCATGCTCACGCCGGGCGACACTTGGCTTGCCGTGGCGGGAACGGGCCATGAGGCAAGCAAATTCTGGAACGCGCTTTTCAATCCCACCTACTGGCCCAGCCTCTTGCTGCGCAGTTGCGTCTGCGCCTCGCTGGCCGGCATCTGGGCGCTCATCAGCGCCAGCCGCATCGACGGCGGCGCGCAACCCAGGCTAAAGTCTTCGCTCGTCAAGTGGAGCGTCAAGTGGCTGGTGCCTTCGTTCGTCGCCATGCCGTTCCTCTTTGGCTGGTATGTGCTGATGGTGCCCGAATCGCAGCGCACGCTTCTCACACTGGGCATGGACACCATCGGAACCGGAACCTTCGCCATCGTCACCCGCATGGCGCTGGTGATTGTGATGACCTCGGCGACGATTATCGGCGTTGCCTACTACATGGCGTACCGCAATCCTGTGGACTTCAATCTTTCGCACGCGGTGGCAATTTTGTTGCTGGCGCTTACGGCGACGGCCGCCGGCGAATACTCGCGCGAGATGCTGCGCAAGCCCTTTGTGATCGGCCGCTGGATGTACTCGAATGGCGTGCGCGTGCCCTATGCGATCAAGATTGATCAAGCGGGTTACTTGATTCACTTCAATTGGGTGTACGACGCGAACTCCAGCTACTCGCGCGGCGAGGCCATCTTCCGCGGCGAGTGCGGGTCGTGTCACACGCTTGAGGGTTACCGGCCGTTGGTCACGCTGCTAGGTGGCCGCGACCGCTCCGGTATCGAGAACTTCGTCACCATGCTGCACGAGTACAAGCCCGATTCGCCGTACCACCACTTCATGCCGCCAATGGTGGGTACAAAGCAGGATGTCGATGACCTAACCGATTTCCTGAACGCGCATGTGAACCCGCCCGCCGCCAGCGGCCGGAAACCGCTGCAGACGGCGCAGAAGTAGCCGCTGTGGATGCTTTGCAAGACCAGCGAAGGCCCGCACCCAGCGGGTCTTCGATTTTTGTGCACCAGCAGCACGGCGTATGATTCCAGCACGAGGAATCGGATGTGATCGCTATGGCGAAACTCCCGAAGCTTACGAGTAATGAAATTGAAGCCGCCAACCGCGCGGAAGTTACCGCCCTCCTGATCAGGAATGGTTATCGTGTCTACCGCCCCGAAGCCGATTGCTATGGAGAAGACCTGGTGCTGCGTAACAACGAGGGAAATCTCACAATCGTTCAACTTAAAGCTCGGCCTACCGTCGATTGGAAGAGATACGGCAAGCGATCGATCTGGATGCTTTTCCCCGACCCGCAGGCTAGAAGCTTGAAGAGCCGCGACTGGTTCCTCGTTCCTCACGATGATCTCTATAAGTGGTTATGTACGGCGCACGCCCATACAGGATCAATCAAAAAGGGTTTGTGGAGCGAGAAGAGAATTTCTGGCAATTTGGGTATCTTTCTTAAGGGCTACTCTTTGTCTCCAAAAACAGCACCTTCGACATGAGGACGAGAATGGCAAGGCATCGCAGCGTAGGGAAAACGATCATGAACCGCAGAGAACTCTTCGCCGCACTTGCTGCTGCAGTCGTTGGCGACGCAATGGCCCTTGCCGGGCAAGCACCCAATTCCGCGCCGGTGATGGGCTCGCGTGTCTTCGACTGGAACTCCCTTGTCGATAAGCCCAACGCCACAGGCTCCGTCCGGACGGTTTGCAACACGCCGACGGCGACTCTCGAAAACCTCGAGATCCACGTTTCGACGCTGAAGCCGGGCATGATGTCCCACCCGCCCCACAGGCATCCCAATGAAGAGCTGATCATCGTTCGCCAAGGGACGGTCGAGACCCTCTCGAACGGGGAGTGGATTCGCGTGGGGCCGCGCTCGGTCGTCTTCAATGCGTCCAACCAACTGCATGGGTTCAAAAATGTGGGGACAGAGCCGGCGATCTATCACGTGATCAACTTCAAGACCGCGGCGACGCCGAAGGCGTAAGAAGCGGCGAGTCGGCAAGTCAGCAAGTTGACAGGCGAACGGGGCAGGCAACTCCCGCATCATGCGGAAACGTGTCAATTGGGAGCATGAAGGACCGGTGACGCGGCGGCGGTTGCAAACCGGGGACAATGGAGCTATCTTCGGTGTGCGCGGCGTGACCGGCAAGTTCGGTGTGCCACGAGAAGGGCACTTCGTCATGCAAGTTGCTCGGACGCATCGGAAGTCTCTCGCTATTTCCCGGCTGCTTCTCGCCGGCGTCGTTCTTCTGGCCATGGGGCCGGCCATGTCTCAGGCGGCCACCAAGGTCGTAACTGATAGCGACAAGGGTGCAACCGTCGCGATCAAGATGGGAGACGTGCTGGAGGTTCGCCTCAGTTCCAATCCCACGACGGGATTCATGTGGTACCTGCATAAACAATCGACGCCGCTGCTGAAGCTGACGGGCCAGTCCGAGACGCAGGCGACGCAACCGGGCTCTGCGCAACCACAGCTGGGCCGGCCGATCGTGCAAATCTTCGAGTTTGCGCCCAGGGCCAAGGGGACGGGCGTTCTGCTGCTCCACTATGTGCGTTCGTGGGAGAAGCCCGATCCCAACGAGGAACAATTCAATCTGCATGTGACGATTGAATGATACGAGTCGCGGATATCCCTGCCCAAAGTGGCCGGAAGCGCATAAAATACAGTTGAAATGGCCGAGAACAAGGACAAGACGTTCGAAGTAGCCTGCCCGGATTGCGGTGCCATGCTCAAGATCGACGGCGCGACGGGCCTGGTGGTGAGCCATACGTCTGCGCCGCGCAAGCGCATGTTCGAAGACCTCGAAACCGCGGCCAAGGCCATGCGCGAGCACGGCGAACGGACGGAGTCGATTTTCAGGCAGAGCGTGGATGCCGAAAAGAACAAGGTAGATTTGCTGGAAAAGAAGTTTGCCGAGGCGCTGCGCAAGGCCAAAGACGCCCCCGTCACCGAGGGCAAGCCCTTGCGCGAAATCGACCTGGATTGAGAGACCGAACCGTCGATCGCCGCGGCGCATCCAAGTTTTTGAATGCTGTAGGGCACGTTTCGGGCGATCTTTGGGCCATGGAAGTTCCGCTGCAATCGCGGAAGAAAGGGCAGGTGAGGTCATGGCAGTTGTGCCGCTTTCGCAGACAGCAAGCAACGTGAGCGAAATTCGCGTCCGCACCGCCGATTCCCGACAGTTTCTCCGGATGGTCGCGGCGGGAACACTGGTGGCGAGCGGCGTTCTTCTTGTTGCGGGCAAACGGCGCGCCGGCCTGGCGACGGCGCTCACCGGCGCGGCTCTGGTCATGATTGAGCAGCGTGAAGCCGTCGGCAAGTTCTGGAATGCCCTCCCGCGCTACCTCGGCGCCGCCCAGAGCGTACTCAGCCGCGCGCAGGCCGCTGTGGAAGACCTCACTGTGCAGAGCGAAAAGTTGCGTCACGTCCTGCGCAAGTAGACTGCTGCCCAACCCTTCCTCTTGCCCTGGCCGGGTCCGCCTCGCATGAAACCGTGTCGCATATCGGAGCAAGTCTACCTCCGCTGCTGCACGTTAGTTTTTGCGTTCCACCAGATAGCGAGCTACGGCTTTCAGCCCATCCGCCCGGCTGCCATACGGATCGAGAGCAGCGAACGCCTCGTCAATGAGTTGCGCGGCATCGCGCCGGCTCTGCTCGATGCCGTAAACAGCCGGCCACGTGGCTTTTTCCGTCGCCTGATCCTTGCCCGCTGTCTTGCCCAACGTCGCCGAGTCGGCAGTCACGTCGAGAACATCGTCCGCAATTTGGAAGGCAAGACCGGCCTTCCGGCCGAAGCGATCGAGACGCGCCACATCCTCGGCTGTCGCGCCCGCAAAAACACCGCCAGCAACCACGCTCACGCGGATGAGCGCGCCCGTCTTCGCGCGATGGATGGAGTCGACAAGCTCGGGCGTCGGTTTCAGGTGCTCGCTCTCGATGTCGAGCACCTGGCCGCCGATCATGCCCTCGACCGTCCCCACAGCGTTGGCGATGAGGCCGATGATCTGCACCGTCGCAGCGGGCGAGCAATCCAGCCCGGCCAGCACCTCAAAGGCGCGGGTCTGCAGTGCGTCCCCGGCGAGTATGGCGATGGCCTCGCCGAAGGCCTTGTGGCAAGTAGGCTTGCCGCGGCGCAGGTCGTCGTTGTCGAGCGCAGGCAAATCGTCGTGGATCAGCGAGTAAGTGTGGAGCATTTCGAGCGCCGCACCCAGGCGCTCGATCCCCTTAGGCAGTGCGCCGGCAATGGTGACGCCGGCCTGCATCGCCAACACCGGCCGCAGGCGCTTGCCGCCGGCAAACACGGAGTGGCGCATGGCGCCATGAATCGAGGCGGGAACCGCGCTCGCCGCTGGAATCAGCGACTCGAGGGCGCGATCGGTCAGTTCCACGCCTTCCTGAATCAGCGATTTTACGTCCGGTGGCATAACTTCTGCGGCCCTCCTGGAAACTCCAGGTCACATGGTTTTCCTTTATGTTAGCCGACTGCGGCTGCGCTCTCTTCCACTGAACCATAGGATCGTGATCAGAAGCACGCTCAAACCACTCACCCAGCGGCCAGCCACAACGTCGGGCGGGTTGATCCAATCGATGGTCATGTCGATTGGGCCTTGCTGCACCGGCACTGCGATAAGGCCGTCGTCGCGCCGGGGTAGGGCTGTCAACCGTTGGCCGTTCACGCGTATGCGCCACGCCGGATAGCTCAACAGGCGCAGCACAAGATAACCAGCGCGAGGGGCCTCGCCGCGTATCTCGCGGTGCTCGGGATTCGTCTGCAGGCCATTGACGAAATGGAAAGTAGCCTCGCAGCTGCCCTGCTCGCGGCTCCACGCGGGATTGCTTTCGGGATCGTCAGGATCATGTTTGCCCAGGACGATGGAAGGATTATCCACGAGGCAAGCATCGGGAAGGCCAGTGGCGATACTCGAATCGTCGCCGCCCGGAGGTTCGTACTCGTACATGCCTTCGAAGCCCGTGCCGGCCCGATAGTCGCTTCGAACTGAGGCAACGGTATCTTCCGGGTAGCAGACCTGGAAGAAGTACCGGGACGCGTACGCTGTCGCACCCAGAAATGCCGCGCTGCAGATGGCGAGTACAGTCACACGGGCACGCCGTCCTGAGGGCCAGATGGCCGCCACAAAAAAGATCGCCATCGGCGCTTCCACCGCCTCAAGCAAGCGCCAGGGATACTGGAGAAAGGGCATCTCCGGCAGCAGATGCCACAGCAGTCGCGAAACAGGGAACAGGAAGAAGATAATAACAGCCGGAATTGCGGCCAGCGGAACCCACCACAGGCGAGAAGTATTCGCTTTGTCGATGAGCAGTACGCCGCGAAACCAACTTATCACGAAGCAGACAGCAGTCACGGCCATCATCGAGACTGCGATCCACGACACCTGCTGCAGAATCTGATCGTGCAGCGTGAGCAACGGGTTGGCATTGTGGGCGAAGAGCCAATTGCTTTCGAAGTTGTAGCCGGGGTCCTGTGTGGCTTGTTTAATGTCGACCCAGTTCCGCTCGAATGCCGCTGGCAGCCAGTAGATAGCGGCCAGGCCGAGGCCGAGCACAGCCGCAACGCCGGCGCGAAGCAGCGGGATCACGGATTTACGGACCACCGCCCAGATGAGCGCGACGCCGGCCATCAGATACCCCGCCATCACGCCCAGCGGAAGGTTCGAGAGCCACGCACCGGCGAGAGCGACGGCCAGCAGCGCGGTCGAACGATCAAACACTTGCCGCGAGAGTGCGCGGGCGCCCCACCTCGCTTGTATTGGAGAAGGCGGGAGTGAACCCGAGTCAACAGCCGAACTCCCGCGCATCGCGAACAGCACAATGAGCGGAAGCCAGAATCCGCCGGTAAACTCAGGGAACGCCGAGCGCTCATATCCGGTGAAGAGCGCGTATCCGGAAAAAATCGCAGCGCATCCGGCGAGCGTTGCCGGCAGATCGTTCAGTGCTTCGAGCGCCAGCGCGCGCGTGGCCAGACCCGTGGCCGCGAGCGTCAGAAATGTGAGCGCAATCGGCGCGAGATTCCACGGGAGGAGGAGCCCAAGCGCCGCGCCCAGCATCCATGTCAGCGGCGGATAAAAAACAAAGCGCGGTTCGCCAGCGCCGTAGTTGGGGCTGAGAGCCCAATGCGGATAGGGAATGCCGTGACGCCATGCGTTCGCGCAGTCCAGCCAGGAGACGAGGTGCACGTCGAAGTCGTGACCGCAGGAGTTGCCGCGTACCAGTTGCGGCACAATCGCGATGAAGGCCGCAACAAAAATAATCAGCGGCCCGGCGAGGTAGCCCAGCCCCGACGGACCCTCGTCCTTCGCTCCTTGGTTCCCTTGTTCCCTCGTTCCCTGCTCTTTCATGGTATGAGCCGCAAAGTATGCGTGGTTTGCGCCGCCACCGCCGTCGGACTGAACTGCAGCGCAAACGTCGTGCCGTTATACCAGTCGCTCCATTGATCGCGGAAGTACGGGCTGTACGGGTTGCCGCTTTCGCCCAACACAATGTTCTCCGTCGACCCGTCGATGTTGCTCCAGTCCATGGTGAAGCGTTGCGACGGGCCCAGCGTGCGCCCCACCTGTTTCACGGTAGTGCCGTCGCCGCTCTGGGGCTGCGGCCCGGTTCCGGCCACGCGGCTCAGGAATGGCAGAAACGCCGCCAGCGGATGCTCGATATCGACCACGTGCCAGCTTCCGTAGGTCCAATGATCCAGATCGGCAGGCGCGTGGCCATTCTTCATGTCCTTGCGCACCGCCGCGGTCAGCAACGCGTCCCAGTTCTTGTACTCCTTCGGAAGCCACGCAGGCTTGGCGTGCATCACGATCTCTTCAAGAGCAAAGTTCGACTCGCCCCAGTGGTAGTCTGCGGCTGTTTTGCCAAGCTTCGGCTCGAGAATCATTGGCCACAGCGCGGCACGGGTTTGCGTCACGAGCGATGCGGCCACGGAGTCCGTCGTTAGCCGTCCGTCCCAGCTCCGCATCAGGTCGGCGGCCTTGCGCATCTCGGGGTCGCCCGAGCCATCGGGGCCGGGCGTGTGGTCGATCGCGTAGGCAAAGCGCTGGCCCATCTCCTGATCGACCTCACTGTAAATGTCGGTCTGCGTGCTCAGCATGTCGGCCGGCGTCAACTTGTCGCGTCCGTCGAGCAATTTATAGATGCGCTCCACACGGTAAGGATCGGCCCAATCGTCGGTGAGCGGGTATGGGGATTGGTCTGTCGTAACCCGCGAATTGGCCGTGGCCAGAAAACCCGACGGCGGATCGAAGGCGTTGGGCATCTGGTCGAAGGGGATATAGCCCTGCCAATCGTTGGCTGCGCCGGTCACGGGCACATTGGCCAGTCCACCGACCCTTATCGGTATCTTGCCGATAGCGTGGTACGCGATGTGTCCCTGATCGTCGGAGTAGACCAGATTCTGCGTGGGCCAGTTCCACTGCGCGAGCGCCACCGAAAACTCTGCCCAGTTCGACGCGGTGTTCATCTCGTAAAGCGGCAGCGCGTTGAGCGTGGGATCGTAGAGCGTCCACTTGAGCGCCACCGGGGGATCGCCCTTGACGAGCAGCGGATTCAGCAGCGGACCGTGCTCTGTGGATTCGACATTCACAACCACATCGCGGCCCCAGCGCACCCGAATCGTTTCGCGATCGACGGCGAGCGGATGCCACGCGGCGTCGTTGCCTTCATAGTTGCCCTTGCCGTCGAGCTTCTCCGTGTAGAGGTCCTGCACATCGGCATAGAGCGCGGTGTAGCCCCAGGCCACATGATCGTTGTGCCCGGCCACAATCAGCGGCAGGCCGGGCAGCGTAACGCCAGCCGTATGAAATCCTGGCGCGTGCAAATCGGCCATGTACCAGGTGTCCGGCTCGCGTAGCGTCAGGTGCATATCGTTCGCGAGCAGCGGCTTTCCGCTTGCGGTGCGCGAGCCGGCGACGACCCAGTTGTTCGAGCCGAAGGCGCAGCCTTCGCAGCCGGTCGCGCCCAGCAGAGCCATCTCGGTCGGATCCTCCGGTGCGGCAAAAGCGAATGGGGCCACGAAGGCAGCTCCTTGAAGGGGCACGGCTTGAGCCGTGCCGTGAGCGCTGCAGAATGAGCGCGGCTTTAGCCCCTGAGGGAGGCTTTTCATCGGCTCCGCGCTTTCACCGCATGCTGCTAAGATGCGATCGGCTGGAACTCGAGCTTCCGTATTCTCATCGTCCTCGTCATCATCATCCTTCTTTGTCGGCGGCAACTGCGGCAGCGGCGCGCTCAAGTCCACCCTGATCCCCGTCGGCGGATGATCGCGCCACGAACCGACCGGGTAAAGATCGGCGATGAGTTTCGGATCGGCGAGCTTGGCCTCAACGTGCGCGCGGGAGAGCTTGGTGGTGATGCGCAGGTCGAGGGTCTCGACCATCATCAGCCCCACGCTCATCGAATCCACGCCTGTCCACGGCTCGGGCCGGTAGCCAAGCAGCCGGAACTCCGGCGGCAGCGTGTTGTCCTTTTCGCATTGCGCGATGTAAACGTTCACGCCGCGTGCGTATTCGTCGAGAATAGCGCGCTCGGCAGTCGGCATCTGGCTATACGCGCGCTGCGCCATCAGGCGAATCTGCAGCACGCGTTGCGTCTTGTCGTTCTGGACGAGCTGCGGCCCCAGAATCTCCGCCAGATTTCCATCAGCCGCGCGCCGCGATGCATCCATCTGCCACAGCCGGTCCTGCGCCGTGACGTAGCCCTGCGCGACAAAAAGATCGTCTTGCGTCGCAGCTTCGATATGCGGCACGCCGTGGGCGTCGCGCTGGACTGTCACCGGCGCGGAAAGCCCGGCCAGTTGCACCTCGCCGTCGAGTTGCGGCAAGGCAAACTGGGCTGCTGAATGCAGCCACAGAACTCCTGCGCCTGCACCGATCAAGAGAAGCAGGAGAAGACACCCGGAGACACGGAGCAGAATGCGTGGCCAGCGAGGCAGGTGCGAACGCTTCCTTGCAGTCCTCAACGCAGATGTGGTGGTTGGAACCGAATCCGACATGAGTCAGATTCAGGATACGCTGGCCGGCAACGCCGAGAGCGGGTAGTCTTCATACTGCCGCGCGGTCGCAAAACTCAAATCAAAAAATGAGCTATCGTGCATTCAAAGGCTGGCCGATCGGAGCCGCAGGGGGCAATGAGTCGAGGTCGATAGTGAAGGTGCGAACTGGGCAGGGATGGAAGGTTTCACCAGCGTTGAATTCCATCTCAAAGGTGTGCGGAGCCTTCGGCTCAGGTTTTTTGCCTCTTCTGCTTTCTCCTTCGCCATCATGATCAGGCCTGCGATGCCGATGGGGAAGATGATAATGGCGCCAACTACGTAGGCCCACGTGTCGTCGTCAATATCGGACGCCGGAGTGCCACCGTGGAGAACGATGCTCTGGCCTCCTGCGAGATCGAGTTTGAGATTGCTGAAGGTGAGTTTTCCGTCGTGTTTTTCGTCCCGTGGGTGAACATTAACGATCGTAGAGCTAAGCGGCGTGCCCGCTTTAGCAATAACGTGGCCCTTCACTGTCAGGTCTTCGTCCAGCGCAAAGCGGACCTGTTGCCCGACCTTTGCGGTCTTTGAGCTGATTTCTTCCTCAAGACGGACCTCGACTTCGGTGTGCCGCGAGAGACGCACAGTACGGTGGGAAGATGGAGTCCTGGAAGTCTGTGCCGATGTATCCAGTGCGCGCGGAGCATCGATTGACTGCCCCATTGAGATGATCGGAAATAGCGCAATGAATACGGTGGAGCACCCCATGCGTACAAAGTTGTTCAATGTCGTAGCCTCCAATTTCTCGTTGTTGGAGAAATCGTAGACCGGCAGCAGGTCCGCGTGGGACGCGACGAGGACACTTTCGTAAGTGTCACAGTATTGTCTTGGCGCTTTAGACCAGGGGCTTTTGCGCGGCTTCGGCTTCTATGCTGCGGAGCTGCGCTATCGACGCCTCATCGAACAGGCGGAAAATGATGGGGAAACATTTTTTCGGCAGTTGCTGCGCGGTTACGATGTCGCAGATGACAGCCACAGTCGATTCCAGGCCGCGTTTCCAACCGGACTGCGTGGCGTCGCGTACCAGCAGGTTTTCGGGCTTGAGGCCCGCGGCCACGATCATGGTGCGGCCGATGCGCTGGAACTCGCTCCAGCGCGAGGCGATGCCGATGAGGTCGGCGGTGTGATCGGGCAAGTAGCGCTGCAAATTGGCCTGTAGCGCGGAGGCTACGGGGTTCACCTCGAGCACCGTGAGGTGAGCTCCTGCGGGCAGAAGCTTGCGCACTGTGGCGGCTTTGCTGGGGAGCGTCGCGGGGATCGAGCGCTCAAGCAACTCTGCGTCGCAGCACTGGTCCGGCGCGCAGGCAGTTACGGGCAGTGCGAGGCTCGATTCCATCTCGGCTGTCACAATTTTCCGCAGCTCGGGGTCGGGCTCGATGACGAGCCAGCGCGCTACAGGTTCAAGGGAGAGCCAGCGGCGCAAACGCGCGCGCACCATGGAATCTGTCGCGCTGACCTTGCGCGCCTTCGCAACCAGCTCGCCGATGAGCTGATCGACGGCCATCTCCGGCGTGAGAGGAACCGCAGGGCGCGAGTTGGCGACGAACACACCGCTGCCATGTCGGAACTCAAGCCAGCCGTCGCGCTCAAGCTCGCGATAGCAGGCGCTGGCCGTGTTGGGATGAATGCCGAAACGGCGCGCCAGTTCCCGCGTGCTCGGCAGCTTTTGGCCGGGAAGAATCTCGCGCGTCAAAATGCCGAGCACAACCTGAGTATTCAACTGCTCGCGAAGCGAAATCTCGGCGCTGCGGTTAAGCCAAAGTCGCATAAAAGCAGTGGTCAGTGATCAGTTCACAGTTCGCAGCAAGATGCTATGGCTATGAGTTTACTCGGTGGCGGCCTCAGCCGGAGAGTTCAAACGACCGTAAACCAGCAGTAGAGCCAGCAGCAGCACAATCGCCCCAAGGACAAGTACGCTGCCCTCTGGACCGACGGCTCCGCCGCTCCATAGCGGTTTGCCTGCAGGCGTTGTGGTCAGATAACTTCCACGCGGTGTGAGCCCGCTGTCGGCGGTGCCATAAAAAAATGTCTCCGCCCAGTCCCACGCAGCATGGCAGCCAATGGCCCACCACGCAGAACCTGTGATGCGAATGCTCACGCAGAACACAAAGCCTATGAAGGCCGCGGCGAGGATTCCGACGCCGCTTTCACCGGGGTTGGAGGTGTGGTAAAAACCGAAAAGCGTTGATGTGACCCACGCCGCCTGCCAAAATGCGCTGCGCGCAGCAGCCTTTTGGTGGAGCGCGAGGCAAGGGAAGAATCCCAGCGCAGCGGCCGCATAGACGCCCCCAGTTCCTTGACCGCCGCGCAGAGCAAGATAGGAACAGATCGCGATCTCGGCGGCCAGCGCCCACCAGAAGCTAATTCCGCGCGTGAGGGCAACGAGGGCATAGCAGCGAAAGAAGCCCTCCTCGAAGAGACCCACAACCAGAAATGCGCAGCCCCATTCCGCGGCGAAAACGAGAATTCGCGTCCCGGTGGACGGCACTGCCGGAAAGCGCAGCCATTCGCCCCATGCCATGGTTGCAACAAGCACAGAGAGCGCAACGAACCCAGCGATCGCGCCAGACAGGAAGTGAACCGCTCGGCGCGGTCCAATCAAGTTGTAACTTAGGAATCGCCGGCCTTCGAAGCGGGCCATCAGGGCGGTCGCGCCTGCAAGGGCCAGCAAGGCGCTCAGTTCCCCCGCCAGCAAGCTCGTCGGGGCGTACTCGTTTGTTCCGTCGAGGAGCCCGACCGCATAGAACGCAATCCCGGCGGCAAATCGCAGCAGATAGTATGTGGCGGCAAAGAGAAGGATTGACCAGCCGGCGCGCAGTCCATGCGGGCCAATGAGAACCCACTCGAAATCGCGATGCGTGCCGGACCCCAGTCCCTCAGTGCTCTCTTCACCGGGATCGTGCATCTTATCGTCCGAATGCGTTGGGTGGGATTCCACACTCCAGCATAACCATTTTGAGGGCCGGATGCGGAAACCTTGGTGGCTCACCAATGACTGGATCTCGAAAAGTAGAGATCTTCTTTCACTTGCAGGCGGGTCATTTTTGATGTTTAGCGATATCGCCGTGTCGCTTTGATGACCATCGAGAAGACCCCCGACTCGTCGCGAGCCACAACGAGCGAGACATGACGGTTGATGGCCACTTCGGCCTGCAGCAACTGCTCGCTGGCGGTATCCACGTCGGTGGCAAAGGTGAGGGTGACCACGCGACCGACCTGTTCCTGAACCGTGATGCGCGAGGTGGAGTTGCCGAAGGCGCCCAGATAATTGGGATCGACTTTGACGGAGCCGGCGCCGAAGAGTTTCTGCACGCGGTTGCTTACCGTGGCGTTTAGGGCTTCGCCGAGAAGCGCATCGGTGGGATTCACGAGCGTCTGCTCCTGCTGCTGTTGCGTGTAGAGCCGTTGCTGACTGGCGGTATGCCCGAGGGCCAGCAACGAAACCACGTCGGCTTCAGGCAATGGCGGATCGCTGCGGTAGCTGACGGAGAGTTTTTGCGGCGATCCATGGAGGCCCAGGGAGATGTCGTAGTCTTCCACGTGCGCCGTGGCACTCAAATCGATGAGCGGCTCGATGCGCACCGGATTGGTGAACGTGATATCGCCGCGCTCAAGGTCGTAACGGGTTCCGGCGATCAAGGCGCTGCCCTGTGTGATCGTGACGCGGCCCAGCAGCGACGGCGTAGCCAGGGTGCCGCGCAGGTGCAGATCCACATTGCCGGCAAGCTTGGCGAAAGCGTTCTGAAAGCTCAACTGCGGAGAGGAAACAATATGCACATCGAGGCGCAGATGATTGGAGGGCGCTTCGGGCGGCGCAATGCCTTGTACCGAATTACCAGCCTGGATGGCTAGCGCGGCGAGATCGAGATCGGGACTGACCGAGAAACGTGTGATCAGAATGTTCCCGCTCAGCAACAGGTGGTCCTGGGGGCCTCGCAAACTCAATGTTGCATCAGCAAGCGAGCTGACTCCCTCGGGATAGCGAATGTGCACCTGTTTTCCCGTGGCGGAAAGATCGGCGTAGATGCCATGCTGATAGGCGAGATAACCACCCACACTTAGCAGACCGCCGCCGGTCATTGCAGTCAGGCTTTTCACTTCGAGCCGGTTCTGGTTGAAGACCAGAGTGCCGTGCAGTTGGCTCAGGCCGTTGGGCAGATCTTCAAGCGAGAGAGCGGCGTTCTCAAGATCGATGCGGCCTTCAAAATTGGGATGCGCGAGAGGTCCATGCGCTTCCAGCTGGAAGGTTGTCATGCCGCTGGCGGTCAGGTCGGCGTCGAGGGTCTCGGCGAGTTTCAGGTTGACGGCGCCTCTGGCAGCAAGATCGAGCTGTCGAGAGCCCTCAAGGGACAGATCGCCCTGCATGAGCAGATCGGTATCCTGGCCGATGACGTGCAGAGGATCGAGATGAATCCGGCCATTGGCCAGCGTGGCATGCAAACCGCCTTCGCCCTTGAAATCGACGCCTGCGACAGTGAGCGTGAGTTGGCGGATGTTCGCTTCGCCCTGCAACTGACTCGGATGCGCGAGCGGTCCGTTCACTGAGATTGTGCCGGCCAGCGCTGACTCGCCGTTGAATGCGCCCATGTGCGCCATGCGCAGTGCCGTGGCGAGATCGAACCGGGAAAATTCGACTTGGGCGTGCGTCGGATAATCGCCATGAAGCTCGGTTTGACCGTGAAGAGTAACCGGTGCCTTATCCAATTGCGCGGTGGCGCTGTATTCAACGAAAGGCCCCGTGGAGTGCGCCGTAGCCTGAAGAGTGCCGAATCGTTCGCCGCCGAAGATGAGCGATGTGACAGTCGCGTGGCCGTCGATGTGCAAGTCGCTGGGCCGATTACTCCAAGTGCCGGTACCGCTAACAGAAAAATCGAGCTTGCCGCTCGCGTCCATACCGCGGTTGCGTATCGCACCGAGGCGCGCAACGTCGATGTTTGCGGCGCGCGCATCGATCTGGAAAAGTCCAGATTTGAAATCGTAGCTCCCCGACCCGGAGACGTTGCCGCCTGCGTCATTGAGCCTCGCCGATGCGAGCTTGAGCACCTGGCCGGCGAAAGATCCCTGAACGTAGGCATTCAAGATCGGCTCGCCGTACAGCGTGCCCTGCTTCAGCTCGATGTAGCCGGATCCGGAGAGTGCGTGCAGCGGCCCATTGGTTTCGATGTGAGTATTCAGTGCGCCCGTGAGCGGAAGGTTGAGGCCCGCCGGCTCCGCGAGAAAAGGCTGCAAGTCGGCGGCATCGAGATTAGCTGCGTCAAAATGCGCGTGAAGCACTGCGTTTGCGTCTAATTTCGGTCGACGGTCGGGTGAAGCATCGAGTGTGCCATTGAGAACGATGCGCGTATTGCCGCGCACTAGCTCGGCGTGCTGAACGGCGATCTGAGAAGGTGAGTAGCTGCCTGTCGCCGCGAGAGAATCGAACCGTAAGAACTTGGGGATTTGCGGGCTACTGGAATTCGACGGCATTTCAACCGCGAGTTGCGTGGCCTGGATTGTGCCTGCAATGTGCGGCCGGGCGAGAGAACCGGTCCATATGCCATGAAAATCTGCCTGTCCGGCCAGAGAAACAGGCAGCGCCGCGCTTCCGGATCTTCCCTCGCGCTTGTATCCGAGGCTGCGCAGGGCGGTGTCGATTTCCCCGAGATTGTGCGAGTGGAAATCGATGGTCAGCGCCGATGAGCTGGCGATGGGGTATGCGCCCAGCACGCCGTGCGCTTCAAGATCGCTCGCGGGCAGATGAAGTTCGAGTTTGCGGAGTTCCACCGAGCCATTGCCTTGGAAATACGTTGCGTCGATCGCTCCGTTGGTGGGTGCTTCGCCGGCCGGAGTCCGCAGCGAGGGGCTCATAGCGAGCTGTGCATTCACCGATACCGTGCGCGCGTCTCCATGGGTCCAGACAGCGATTGCCGTTCCATTCAAGCGCGCGTCCAGTCCCAGACGCCGGTACGCTGGCGGGCAGACCATACCGAGAACCGTATCGATCGCGACATCCTTGAAATCGGCGGTCACCTTGCCACTTACGGGGATGATCCAATCGGGCGCTCGCACAAGAACATTGCGATTGGCTGGAGAGACTTCAGCTTCGATCGTGGCTTGCCGGTGCGCCGAGGGCTCCATGGGAAGCCACGGCGAGAGCGCAAGTGATCCATCGATCTGGCCGCCCTGGCGCAGGCGCGCGACGATTTGCGTGATGTCCAATTCCTCTTGATCGGCGTGGACGCGGGTGTCAAGAGTGATCCCCTTGGCGGTAACCCCTTCGCCAATGTATGAGCCATTGTTGACATGCATTCCGCCGTCGATCTGGAAGGTCGAATTCTCGCCGGAAGCGGTCAGGTCGAGGTGGGCCAGGCCATCCGGCGCGTCGGGGTAGCCTGTGATGGGATCGATAAGTCGCATATCAAGATCGCCGAGCAAATGCGCGTGCCAGCGAGGATGCGTGAAATCGGCAAGGTCTCCGGTGATTACGAGTGCGTGGCTTTCGCTGCCGCGACCCTCCGCCGAAATACGCAACGAGCGTAGAAATGCCTGCGACCGGCCGAGGTCGAGCGTGGCTTGTATAGCCCCATACACTTCGAGATCCTTGCGCGGAACAGTGCGCGCGAAGCTGAGATCGACGACACCGGCCTCGACGCGATAAAACGCGGGCGCATGAAACGTCGGTGCAACATAACGCATGACGAGAGAAGCGTCGCCGGCTGTGAAGTCGAGCGGAAGGTATCGATCCTGGTAGTCGAAATTCGCGGCGCGGTTTTCATAGTGTATGCTGCCCTGTTCAACCGTAATGCGCCCGGCATGGAACTCGAACAGCTTGTCAATGGCTGTCTTGGAGGAGGCCCCCGGCCGTCGTGGATGCGGTTGGTTCGTTGATCCGTCGGGATAGACGATGAAGTGCAGGCTCGGCCGGTCGATCTCCAGGCTGCGCAGGCGAAAGCTGGGGCTGAAGAAATTGAGCAAGCTGAAATGCACGTGGAGGTGCTCGATTTTCGCCAAGGGAGCGTCGCCGGGATCTTCCAGGCCGTGAATTACCACACCGTCGGCTTCGGCGTCCAGATGGAGCAGACGCCAGTGGAAGGATGCGATCTGGGCCCGGCCGCCGGTCATCTTATCAATCGACGCAATCAGGTGCTTGCGCACGGCATTTTCAAAGGTTGCGGAGCTGGCGGCGAAATATATAGCTGTGGCCAGGATCGCGAGGAAGACCACAGCGCCCGTTACGGCGAGCGGAAGATGGCGCAGGAAGAAGCGGCGCACGCGGCTGCGTGCCTTGCCGCGCGCCGGCTGCAGAGCGGCGCGCTCTTCGCTTTCGCCTGGCGTGCGCGGGCTCATCGGCTCGTCCTTTCCGCTGCGTCCGGATTGGAAGGATTTTGCGGCGCGGCAGCAGGATCGGGCGCAAGCTCCGGATCGAGAATCTCCACGTCGCCTTGCTGACGCAGGTTCGTGAGCCAATTATCGAACAGGTCGTTCACTTGCTGCTGGAGCAGAATCTCCTGAATCCGCGACGACACCTGGGCCAGCGGCGGAACGGTTTCGCCGGGTGCGTATTCAGGCAGCAACGTGTCGTGATAATAGGCCTCAATCTCCTGCTCGGGAATCTGAATGCCCTGCCGGAATCTCTCTTCGATGAAGCTCAGAATCTCCAGCCGATAGCGCAGATAGGCATCGACACGCTGCTGGGTCAATCCATGCGCGGCAAGGAATGCCTTCCAGCCAACATCGGAAGCGCAATTCTGGCGAATACAGGCGGGCAGTTCGGTGCGGATCTCGTGAAGCCGGGCATTGACCGCCTCCGGCGATGGCTCGAGTGCCGCCATGTCTTCCTGGCGGATTTGCTGCTCGATCAGCGTACGGCTGATGAGTTTCTCCAGCGCCTGCTGCCGCGTGAGTTCCTGGCTGGTTGCGTTGTTCGCATCGAGTACGGAAAGGCGAATCTCGTCATCGAGATCGCTGGCCAGGATCACGTGCCGATTGACGACCGCGACCGCGCGGTCGAGAACGACGGGCGATGCAGAGGACGCCGCCTGATTCGAGTCCGAGTTGCTTTGCGCAGACTGAGCGCAGCACAATCCCACGGCCGACACGAGGAGCAACCCGGCGAGCAGCGGCGCCGCAATGCTGCGCGAAGAATCAGCCGGGATTGGGGTGTGTACGCGCATCAGAAGGCCTGCCCCAGACTGAAGAAGAAGTTGATATGCGGCGCCTGGCCGAGGTACGGGGCCGTGGCCCATCCGGGAGGAGTGCCCGGAGGATTGTTCGCCGGGGTAGGGATGCCGTAGTTGATATTCACCGGGTAGATCGGCGGATTCAGGTTATAGCTGAAATCGAAGCGAATCGGACCCACCGGCGTATGGTAGCGCAATCCTGCGCCGAGCGCGTGCGAGAAATCGTTGAAGCTGCACGGGCCTTGTTGGCCGGTCGAAGTGACGGGGGCGGTGCTTGGCGGCGCGTAGCCTCCCGGGTATTGTTGCGCGGGATTCGTCACCACCGCGTCTCTACACGCCTGGCTGTCCGGCTGCCGCACGCGAATCGCGCTTGCCCACGCATCGCCGGCATTGGTAAACACGTTCCCCATGTCGTGAAAAATGACAAAGCTCACCGTGTTGCCGAACCAGGGCAGTGTCGGCGGCGGCAGGCGCAGTTCGGTGCTGTTGATCAACGCTCCTGCGCCGCCGATCTGAAAGCCGGTCTCTGGATCGCGCGGACCAGCGGCGTTCTGCGAGAAGCCGCGCAATGAAACGGGGCCGCCGGCATAAAGCCGCTCGGGCAGCGGAATGAGCGCGCTCGATCCATTCCCGAAGGAGCGAATCTGCCCATAGCGCGTATCGCGCGCGATCACAAATCGATTCTTGTCGAAACTATAGTAGCTGGAATTGGAAGTATCGATGCGGCTGAACTCGGCCTGCGCGCCGAAGAGCCGGTCGGAGAGGAACTCCTGAAAGCTGGTATAGGTGCCGCGGTGCGCGTCCAGAGGCACGTCGCGCGTATCGCGCAACCATGTGAATGCCGGCCCACCCACGCGCGTTGCCGTCGAGAGCTCGGCGATGGCCCCCGGATAGACCTGCAAGCTCGGGGCCGACACCTTCACTCTGCGGAAATCGATTTCGTAGATGAACGTGTTGGCGCGGGAAAGCCATGCCCCCGGAAGATTGAAGTTTTCGCTCAGGCGGAACGCGCCTTCCAGACGCGATGCGACGTAAGTCGATACGTCCTGGCTGTTGGCGTAGCCGCCGGAAAAGGTGAGGCCGAGGTTCGGATTGCCTTCGATGTGCGGCACTTGGTACTGCAGCCCGATGCTCTGCTCAAGCAAGCCGTAGGTGCCGCGTATCGAGGCCGATTGCTCGCGGCCGAAGAGATCGTTGCGCGTGATGCCCGCGAGCACGCGCGGGCTCACGCCTGTTTTTCCATTCGGATTGCACCGCACTCCTGCTGCGAACGCACCGGAGCAGTTGTTTTGCGGCTGGCCGGTCTGGGCCTCGAATCCGAAGCCGTAGTTCAGCGTCCAACGCCGCGCTTCGCTGGTCTGGATCAGCACTGTTTTTTGCGGCGCCTCGCCCATGGGATTTACAACCGCGGTGTTCACCTGGTTAAAGAGCCCAAAGTTGTAGAGGTTGCTCTGCGTCGCATCGAGCGCGTCCTGATTGAGCGGATCTCCGGAACGAACGGTGATGGCGCGCGCGACGGTTTGCGGGCGCGTCTCTTCCAGGCCAGTCAGCATCACATTGCGAATAAAAGTCTGCGGCCCTTCATTGATTTGGAAGGTGACGTAGACTTTACCAGGATCGGAGGGATCGGGTTGCTGGTTTACGTTGACCGTTGCCCGCTCAAAGCCACGGCTCAGATAGGCCGTAACCAGTGCATCGTGGTCGCCAGCCAGATTGCGCGGCGAAAGTGCCTGGCCCGGCGCGGTATTCAGCAAGGAGCTCAACGTGGCCGTGGGGATGTGATCGTTGCCCTCGATTTGTACGGTTCCGACGCGTGTTTGTTGTCCTTCGCTGATGCGATAAACGACTGCGAGCGGGGCCGTATGCGCATGCGTCAAGCGCGGCTGTTCGGTCTCGCCTGGAGGGTCTACGGTCTCGGGTGTGCTGGTTTCGGGCGCGACCTTCACTTGTGAAAATCCGTTGCTACGATAAACGTTCTCGATCACTGCGATGTCGGAGGAAACCAGGGCCTGGCTGTAAATGCCGTGACGATTGAGCACGTCCGCAGCATGGACGCTCAAAAGATCGAGGAGCGTGGCTGACGAAAAGTAGTGGTTCCCCGTAACCGAAACTTTCTCCAAACGGCGCCGCTGACCCAGTTGCACGCTGTAGAGAATGTTGACTTCGCCGCTGTCACCCGATTGCAGCTGATGGTTCACCCGCGCGTCGAAGTAGCCGAGGCGCTGGTAATAGTCGCGGAGGCGGCGATTGCCTTCATTGAGCAGATCCTCGTCCACGCTGCCTTCCTGAAAGATGGGAACGAGGCGCTTCACGCGGTCGGGATCGATGCTGGCCCCGTGCACCTCAACGCGTACGATCGGACCGCGATTTGCGGAAAAACGGTAGTCGACCGCTTTGGCCGTGCGATCGTAGTCGGCAGATACGAGCTTTACTTCGGCTTCGAGGCGGTCCTGCTTCTGGTAGGCGCGCGATACGCCATCAAGAGCACGATTCACCGTGTCGTGATCGACGTGCGCGATCTTCCAGAGACCGGCATGGCGGCGGAACTCTTCCAGGGTCATTCCGGAGTCGCCTGTAACCGTCACCTTTCCCACATGCGCGCGCGGTCCCGAAGCCACGTGAAACGCGATGTCCGCGAGCTGTTGCCTGGGGCGCGGAGTAATGGTCTGCTGGATAGCTGATTCGTAATACCCATTCTGCTCGAGCGTGGAGCGCATCTGGGCCACGGCGCGCTGCAATTTCTCGGGAGTGAGCCGTGTGCCAGGATCAAGCTGGCTTGAGCGCTCCAGTTGCATGTTCATGGTGGCGCCGGCAGCGCCGTCCACGTTTACCGTTCCGATAAACGTGCGTGGGAGCCCGGCAAATATCAGCACTACGCCGTTGCCTGCGCGCGTGGCGCGCGCTTCGATCGTGTCGTAAAGTCCGGTCGCATACAGTTGGCGCAGACTGCGCTTCAGGTCGACCTCGGTTAGCAGTGCCCCTTCGGCGGTGGGTAAGTGCCCGGCAAGTGGCTGCAGTTGGTCTGCCGAGACGCCCTCGAACGAGATGCTTCGAACCGGCAAACCTTCCCACGCGAAAACGGAGTCAACCGTCGGAACTGGGTTACTCGAAGGAGTGGGCGACGCCGCAGTCGCTCCAGTGGCGGTAATCGGATTGGCAGAAACCGAGGGGGCAAGCGTGGATGCCGGAGGGGCTTGTGGCGTCTGACAAAAAACCTGGCGCATCCCAACCGCGGCCAGCAATCCGTAAGAAAGCAAAACTCCGGCGTACAGAACTCGATTCACCCGGGATTGCCTCTTCATACATTTGCCCCGGGGAGAGTTGAACGCAGCCTGAACCCGGTAGCCATTGCACTACGTTTCTCTACCGGCTTTGTCCGCAAGACCATATTTTCAGAAACAGCAGAGAAATCAGAGAAACAGCAGACCTTTGAAGGCCGTAAACCGGGTCGCTGCGCAAAGTTGCGGGTATCGGCCGCAATCCAATGAATCGTTCAGCCCGTCCGGGATGCTTTCCCCTATACTAACGAGGAACGAGGCCTGAGCAAAACCAGACGTGACACCGTGCTCTGCCGCGCTGCCTCACTTCCTCTGCTGCGCTATTCCGACTTGGCTTGGGTTCGGGACTTTGCCTGTTCCCCATCCGTTACCCAAACCAAGCCCTGCTGTATCAGATTGAAAGACGCATTTCCGGGCACAGCAACTCCGGGACGGCCATCTTGCATCGAAGCGTATAGCGGTACCCCCAAGGAAGCGAATGTCTCAAGGCCCCACACAAACACAAACATCCCAGCCAGGCCCGAAGGCCGCGCAGAGCACCCCCAATGGCCGGCCTGCGGGTTACACTGCCGCAATTCCCAATCCGGCGGAGGCCGAAGTGCTGGCGCGAGCCCAGGCAGGCGATCATCACGCCTTTGCTCAGCTCTACAACCTCCACAAACGGCGCATTTACTCGCTTTGCCTGCGCATGGTGGGTAACGTGGCCGAAGCTGAGGATTTGACGCAGGAGGCCTTCCTGCAGCTGCATCGCAAGATCGCCACCTTCCGCGGCGACTCGGCGTTTTCCACATGGCTGCACCGGTTGGCCATTAACGTGGTCCTCATGCAGTTGCGCAAGAAGGGCCTATCCCTGATCTCACTCGATGAGGCCATGGAGCCGAACCCGGAGGAGGGCCCAAGCCGCAGCTTTGGCGCGCCCGACCTCATGCTCACTGGGGCAATCGACCGGCTGGCCCTCGAACGCGCCATCGCCGATCTCCCCGCCGGGTACCGTCTAATCTTTATCCTTCACGACGTCGAGGGTTTTGAGCATAATGAAATTGCGTCCATGCTCGACTGTTCGATTGGCAACAGTAAATCGCAATTGCATAAGGCGCGTTTAAAACTTCGCGACGCACTGCGCGCGCAGAGCCGCCTGGAGGCGCAGCCATGAACGCGGGTATCGAGAAAATGAGCTGCGTGGAATTTCAGGCGCAACTGTCCGAACTGATCGCATCCGGCGAGGATGCATCGTCCCATCCTCACGTGAAATCTTGTGCGCGTTGCAACGCGCTCCTGGCCGACCTGACGACCATTGCAGAAGCGGCGCGCCAGCTCTTTCCTGCGGTGGAGCCTCCGGACGAAGTGTGGGAACACATCGAGTCGGCGATCAAACGGGAAGATGAGGCCGCCCCGACGCCGTGACCGGCCCTGCCGGGATCGCTGAACGCCAGCGGTTGCACTTTTGAACAGAATGATCGCCCTTCCCAACTCCCCCGCCGGGAAGGGAGCACACCTCACCCTCCCGCTTTTCCCGCCGATAACTTCCGTGGAGCGGCCATCGCAGGCCGTAGACAGCTGCGTGGTGCCTGCCCAGACGTCAGGGCTGCATCCTATTCTGAAGAGGCTGCTGCTGGACAGGGATGCAGGCCTTGTTCTCCCAGCCATTTAGCTGAAGCCGGAACTGCGGCGCATCCGGCAACGTAAGCATGAGGGCATGTCAAGCAATGGAGGAGCCCGGAAGGAACTGAAGCTGCAACTTTTCCGTTTCTGAACAATCTAAAGGAAGAAAAGTTGATACGGGGACGCTCAATGCCAAATCAGCCAGCTTCCATCTCGAATGAACCCAGGACCGCTCCTGGGACGCGCTTAATTCCCGTGCTTCCGGTTCGTGACACCGTTCTTTTTCCTCACGCCGTCCTGCCGCTGACGGTAGGACGGGAAAGCTCCATCCAGCTCATCGAGTCTCTGGGCGATGAGCGGTCGATTGTGGTCGCGGCGCAACTCGACGCCCGCCTGGATATACCGAAGCCGTCGGACCTGCACGGCGTGGGTACTCTGGCCACCGTGCACAAAGTAGTGCGTATGCCCAACCAGAGCCGCTTTGTTTTTACCGAGGGCGTTACCCGGGTGCGGCTCGTGCGCTTTGTGCAATCCGAACCCTTCATGATGGCCGAGGTGGAAACGCTCGAGGACATTTCGCCGGCGCCTTCTCCGGAGTTCGAGGCGCTGGTGCGCAACGTGATCAGCCAGTTTCAGCAGATAGTCGCGGAGTCGCCCACCCTCTCTGACGAGCTGCGGACCATCGCGGCCAACATCGATGAGCCCGCTCGGCTGGTTGATTTCGTAGCTTCTTCTCTGCCATTCCTGACCACAGACGACAAGCAGCAGTTGTTGGAGACGGCGAACGTGGCCGACCGGCTGGAGCAATTGAACAAGCTTTTGGTCAGGGAGATCGAGGTGCAGCAGTTGCGCGCCAAGATCCAGACCGAAGTGCAGGACCAGGTCCAACAATCGCAGCGCGACTACTACCTGCGCGAACAGCTCAAGGCCATCCAGAAAGAGCTGGGTGAGCAGGACGAGGGCCAGCGCGACGTGGAAGACCTGCGCCAGAAGATCGAAGCCGCTGGCATGCCCGATGACGTGAAAAAGGAGGCCATGAAGGAGCTGGGCCGCCTGCAGCGCATGTCGCCCATGGCCGCCGACTACGGCCTCACGCGCAACTACATCGAATGGCTGGCGGTGCTGCCCTGGAGCAAAAGCTCGGGCTCCAAGGTAGACATCTCCAAGGCCCGCGAGATTCTGGACGAGGACCACTACGAGCTCAAGAAGGTGAAGGACCGCATTCTCGACTATCTGAGCGTGCTCGAACTGAAGCCCGACATGAAGGGGCCGATCCTGTGCTTCGTCGGGCCTCCGGGCGTGGGAAAAACCAGTCTGGGCCGTTCCATCGCTCGCGCCCTCGGCCGCAAGTTCCAGCGCATCTCGCTTGGCGGGATGCACGACGAGGCCGAGATCCGCGGCCATCGCCGGACCTACATCGGCGCTCTGCCCGGGCAGATCATCCAGAGCATCCGCCGCGCCGAAACCAACGACCCGGTGATCATGCTCGACGAGGTCGACAAGCTGGGCCGCGACTTCCGCGGCGATCCGGCCTCGGCTCTGCTCGAAACGCTTGATCCCGAGCAGAACAACACCTTCCGCGATAACTACCTCGACGTGCCGTTCGACCTTTCAAAGGCGCTCTTCATCTGCACGGCCAATATGCTCGACACCGTGCCGGCTCCGCTGCAGGACCGCATGGAGCTCATCCCGCTTGAGGGCTATAGCGAAGAAGAGAAGGTGCACATCGCCGAGCGCTATCTGATCCCGCGGCAGATCAGGGAAAATGGCATTACGGCAGAGCAGATAGAGTTCCCCGAAAAAGCCGTAAGGCACATCATTCGCCACTACACGCGCGAGGCTGGCGTGCGCAAGCTTGAGCAGACGATTGGCACGGTCTGCCGCAAAGAGGCGCGCCGCGTGGTGGAAGGCAAAACCGAAAAGCTCGTGGTCACGCGCGAGTTGATAAAAGAATTCCTGGGCGGCATTCAGGTGCGCGTCGAAACCGAAGTAGCCGAGCGCGTCAAGCGGCCCGGCGTTGCGGTGGGCCTTGCGTGGACGCCCGCCGGCGGCGACATCCTCTTCATCGAGGCCAACAAGATGAAGGGCAAGGGCGGCTTCACCATGACCGGCCAGATTGGCGAGGTGATGCAGGAATCGATGCAGGCGGCCATGAGCTGGGTGCGTTCGAACGCCGCGCGCCTCGGACTGCCCGAGGACTTCACGAAGGAACTCGATATCCACATTCACGTGCCCGCGGGAGCCATTCCCAAAGACGGCCCTTCGGCTGGCGTCACAATGGCCACGGTGCTCGCGTCGCTGCTGACCAATACGCCGGTGCGCCCGCTTACGGCCATGACCGGCGAGATCACGCTCAGCGGCAATGTGCTGCCTGTTGGCGGCATCAAGGAGAAGTTCCTGGCCGCACGCCGCGCCGGCGTCGATACGGTTATTCTTCCCGCCGAAAACCGCCAGAACGTGGAAGAAGATTTAACCCCGGAGATGATGGCGGGCGTCGACGTGCGCTACGCCGCGCACGTTGAAGACGTACTAGCTGTGGCCCTGCCCAGGCTCGTCATGAGGCCGCAGCCGGTTGAATCCGATCTGACCGTCGGAGCCGCAGCGTAACCATACGTCGGTTTTCCACTGCATGGGCCGGCGAACCTGCCGGCCTTTTCTTCTGGGATTGTGCTTTTACATCCCTTCGAATCCGGGCAATCGTTTCCCGTGTCGGAGCTTGGCCCCGAAACGGCCCAGTTTTGGCTCTCTAGCCGCTCGATCTGTAGTGGGCGACGGGAAGAAAGCCGTGTCGCAGCCGATAGCCGACGTAGACAAGCGCCACGCAAGCTCCTGATTCCTTGCTGCCACGTCTAACTTGCAGGCGGTATTCTTTCGAGTGATGCGTGTGAGAGTGCTTGCATTTGGAGTATTGAAGGACGCCTTCGGTCCCCCGGCCCCTGTGGAGCTGCCCGAGGGTGCTACGGTCGCCATTCTGCTCGAACGCCTGCGCGAGAACTTGCCCGCAGGGCACGCCGCAGAACTCCTCGGCAGCAGCATAGCCGTTAGCGTCAATGCCGAGTACGCTCAGGCCAACCACATCCTCCGCGACGGTGACGAGGTGGGCCTCCTGCCCCCCGTTTCCGGCGGCGGTCCTACGCGGACCGCGAATGCTTTGGAGGAGAGCCGTGCCGATAAGGGTGTTTCCGTGGTCCTAACCCGGAACCGCATCGACTCCGAAAACCTCATCGCGCAGGCCAAAACCGCCGAAGACGGCGCCATAGTCGTCTTCGACGGCATCGTGCGCAATCACACGCGCGGTCGCCGTACCCTTTACCTCGACTATGAAGCTTACGAAGAGATGGCCCAGCGGCAAATGTGCGAATTGGCTGCGAAGGCTCGCGAACGTTTCGGCGTGCGGCACATCACCCTCATCCACCGTTTGGGCCGCCTCGAAATCGGCGAAACGAGCGTGCTCATCGTCGTGGCTTCAGGGCATCGCGGTGCGGCTTTCGAGGCTTGCCGCTGGCTCATTGACACGCTCAAGCAAACCGTCCCCATCTGGAAGAAAGAAACGTTTGCTGATGGTGCCGTCTGGGCGCCAGGCGAACCCTTCCCAAAAGAAATTGCTGTGCGACCCGTGGGGGTGCCTGATGAGGCTTAACGGCTTTGCCATCCCAAAGCGCATCGGCCTCAGTGCGATGTTGGCGCTTACCACCGCGGGGCTGTCCGCGCAAGATCCCGCCGCCACCTTTCAAGTGCACGTAAAACTGGTGAGCGTCTTCGTCAACGTCACCGACAAAAACGGTGCCCTCGTTGGCGGCCTCACCAAGGACGATTTCGCCGTCTACGAAGACAACCGTCCGCAGCAGATCGCCATCTTTGAAAAGCAATCGGAGCTGCCTCTCGACATCTCCCTGGCCATCGACACCTCTGGCAGCGTACGCAAAGACATGGACCAGGAAGCCGCCGCGGCCCGCCATTTCGCCCACGACATTCTCCGCCCGCAAGACCTGATGAGCGTGCTCCAGTTCGCCACCGAGGTGCGTGAACTCGTGCCCTTCACGAATAAGCTCTCTGTGATCGATCGGGCGCTCGGCCAGTTGCGCGGCGATTGGGCCACTGCCATTTACGATGCCATCTATCTGGGCTCGGAAAAGCTCGGCGGCAAGGACGGCCGCAAAGTTCTGGTGCTCGTCTCCGACGGCGACGACACCGCCTCCAGTTCCACCTATGCCCAGGCCCTCGAAGCCGCGCTGCGCAACGAAGTGATGATCTATTCGCTCATCGACGTGCCCATCGAAGCCAGCGCGGGCCGCGACCTGGGCGGTGAGCACGCGCTCATCACACTCTCGGAAGAGACCGGCGGCAAGTATTTCTACGTGAGCGACGGCGGCCTCGACAAGGCCTTTGCTAAGGTGAGTGACGACCTGCGCACCCAATATCTCCTCGGCTATTATCCAAAGAACCAGGAGCCCGGAAGGGTCTTCCATCGCCTTACGGTGACCATCCCCCGCGCCGCGGCGGGCGAGTTCAACGTCCGCCACAAGACCGGCTACTACGCAGACACCCCGGCGAGCAGCAACCATTGAACTGGTCCGATTCGGGACGTTTCCAGACTTTTCCTGCTGGTTCGCAATGAAAATGCTGCCTTGACCGCCCTTTTCTGCATCTAAAATGGCAATATGGCTTCTCCACTGTCCTCGCGCCGCCGCTCTAAGACACCCCCGCCTGGCGAAACCGGCCAGGAGGGTTTGTACCTGCGCTCCCTGAGCGATCGCCAGGTGGTTGTGAATGTGAAACTGCGAGACGGCGAGACGGTGCGCGGCTGGATCGAGTATTTCGACGACTCCATGCTGCGCCTGACCCGCGAAAACCAGCCCAATCTCTTCATCTACAAGCATCAGATCCGCTCCATCAGCGAAGTGGGGCGGCGGCGGGTGCCGCGCTACGAGAACGCGGACGGACAGGGCCATTCCGAGGCGCCGCTGTGAGCCGCTCGGCGGCCGCAGTCGAAACCGACCTCGTCTTTGTTCCCAAAGCAGCAGCAGTCGCACGCGAGGCAGGAGCGCGCCTGCGTGAATACTTCCTCGACGGCGTTGAAACCGAGTACAAGGGCGATGTGGACCTTGTGACAGTGGCAGATCGCACCGTGGAAAAGCTGATCCGAAGCCGACTCGGCGAGGTCTTTCCGGAGCATGGAATCTTCGGTGAGGAAGGCACGCGCGAGCGGCTCGACGGCGAATACCGCTGGTATGTGGATCCGCTTGATGGCACCACCAACTTTGCGCACGGATTCCCGCAGTTCTGCGTTTCCATGGGACTGGTGCACCGCCCCATCGGGACAAAGCCGGAAGAAGATGGCACGCTGATTGCGGCCGTCATCTACGATCCCATGCGCGACGAGCTCTTCACCGCCGAGCGCGGGCGCGGAACCCAGTTGAATGGCAAGCCGGCGCGTGTCTCTCGCATTGCGACTTTATCCGAGGCCCTGCTGGCCACCGGCTTTCCCAGCCGCAAGCGCCACGCCAGCCCGAATATTCACTTCTACCACGAGTTCACGCTGCGTTCGCACGGAGTGCGCCGCGCCGGCTCGGCCGCGCTCGACTTGGCCTACGTGGCATGCGGCCGCATCGATGCATTCTGGGAGTTCAATCTCAATCCGTGGGACACCGCTGCCGGGATTCTGCTCGTCGAAGAAGCCGGCGGGCGCATGACGAACTTCGCCGGCGGACCCTTCCGGCTGGCCAGCGATGAGATTCTCGCCACAAATGGCCTGCTGCACGACGAACTGATGGGCTTCTTCGACGATATGTTCGCGGGCCGCAATCTTGCACCCATCCCTACGCCGCAGGAGTTCGCGAAAAACAGGGAGCAAGCCAGCAAGGGAGCAAGGGAGCAAGGCGGAAAAGGCTGATCTCTTCGAGAGCGAGCCTTCTTGCTCCCAATCCCTCGTCTCACCTTTCGGCACATGGGATTGCAATCGTTCCGCTGTGTGGTTTTTCGCCCCCTTGCTCCCTCGCTCCCTGCTTCCAGCCCTTTCGGGCCGTATGCTACTATCAGCCACGTGAAGTTCAGTGCGGCGCGCTCGCAATGCGACCGCAAGAAGTTCCCCGGAGAGAGCCAAGATGGCATACGTCATTGCAGAACCCTGTATCGGCACCAAGGACACCGCCTGCGTGGACGCCTGTCCCGTCGATTGCATCCACCCCAAGAAAGATGAAGACGGTCATGGCGACGCCGATCAGCTTTTCATCGACCCCGTCGAGTGCATCGACTGCGGCGCCTGCGTGCCGGTCTGCCCGGTCTCGGCCATCTTTGCGCAGGACGACCTGCCGGAGAAGTGGGCCCACTTTACCGAGAAGAACGCCAAGCATTTCGGCCGCTAGCCGGCGCATCCGCTCCTAATCAATTGAAGTGCGTCCAAACGCGCGCCCTGCCCCAGGCCGGACGCGCGTTCGTGTGTTTGCGCCTCGGTCGATGTAGTGCCGGTCTCCAGACCCGCACGTTTCCCCTCGGTGCGATGATGAAAAGGCATGGGCGTGTTCTCCTCAGAAGCGGTGGTTCTGCGCACCTGGCCGGTGCATGAGGCGGACCTGATTGTCAGCTTCTTCACGCGCGACTACGGCCGTATGCGCGGCGTGGCCAAGGCGGCGCTTAAGAGCCGCAAGCGCTTTGGCGGGGCGCTGGAGCCGATGACACTGACGCGGGCCTGGTTTGCCGAGCGGCCGCGGCAAGAACTGGTGCGGCTCGATCAACTTGAAATCGTACGTTCGCCGCTCTCGGCGCCGGTGGATCACACGCGCATGGCGGTGCTGAGCTTTTATGCTGAATTGCTCGACGAAGCCTTGCCCGAACGCGACCCGCAAGACGCCGTTTTCCGGCTGCTGGTGTCGGTGCTGGAGCAGACCTCAGCCGTCCAGTCTGAGACAGTGCAGCCGTGGATGGCGCTCACCTATTTTTCACTCTGGATGACGCGGCTGATGGGCTTGCTGCCCGATATTGGCCGCTGCATCGTCTGCGGCGAACCACTGCGTGGGGCGGAAGTTTCGTTCAACAGTTATGCAGACGGACTTTTTTGCAATCTGCACGCCAACAGTTCGGCAACTTCGCTCTCGGCTGACTCGTGGCAACTTGCCCAGCGTATGTTGCGCGCGCCAGCAACAGCCTTCGCCGCTGAGCCGTGGCCGCGCAAACGCGGGCAGGACTTGCGGCGCTTCACGCTGCAGACGCTGGAGCGGCATTTGGAGCGCAAGCTCAAGAGCGCGGAGGCAATTGCGCGGCTGGGCGGGTGATGGTTTGCGCGACCTCATTTGCCTAACTGCAGGATCCTGCTTGCAACCAACTCTCGATCAAGCAACATATCGATCATCAGTACGAGATGTTTTGGTTTGAGAGCGAAATGTTTAATCATTGGTTACCCCTCCCCCCTCCCCCCCATTTTATGAGGATCATCTTTGTTTTCAAGTGTTTAAGCTGTTCTTAAATCGCTAAAATCCCTGTTTTCATGTACTTGCAACCCATGATCTAGATGGCACAGGACTTAGCTGCCGGTTTCAGGCGCCAAGTCCCGTCCATTGCCAGGAAAAACCGGATCCATGGATCGTGTGTCCGAGCCTCTCGCTGCTTTGCCTCTATTGTGCGCCGGGAAGGGGAAATTATCTGCAAATGATCTTGGCGCATGGTGCATTTTTTCTTGGAGCATTCGCATCGCGGTTCGCGGGTGACAGGGGGGGATGGTCTACAGTGCACAGTAGCTGCCGCGATTTCGAGAGAGGCGCTGGCGCAACCGGGGAGATAGATCGGTAGCGTATGAGTTTGAAGAAGAATTTTCCTCCGGGGCTAAAGCCCCGATTTTTTGGGGGCTATTTTGCGGCACGGCTGAAGCCATGCCCTTTCAAAGCCTGGTCAAACTGAGACACTACCGATAGATCCGCCGAGATTGCCTGAAAATTCGTTTCACCCTACACTCATCGCATGGAAGTCGAATTCAATCCGGAGATTGGCGCTCGGCTGGCCGAACGTGCGGCACGCGGATACCTCAGCCCAGATGAGGTCGTGCGGGATGTGGTTACCCGCTACTTCCAGGAGGAAGATCGCTTTATCGAAGCCGTCCGGCGCGGCGAAGCTGCTTTGGCGCATGGCGAATCGCTGACGCATGAGCAGGTCGGCGACAGGCTTCGACGCTTCCTCGAACCGTGACGGAAATTCGGTAGTCGATCCCCGCAGCTGAGGACCTGGATCGCATCTGCACATGGATTGAGCGCCCGGCTGCTGCCAAGCGCGTCGCAAACACCATCTACAAAGGCATCTCTCAACTCCAATATTTCTCCGGGCTGGACCGCGCGAGCAGCCGCACGAGCGGTTGGCAGAGCTGGTGTTTGCGCTGCTGCCGTATATCGCCGTTTATCGGGTTAGGGATGAAGTGATTGAAATTGCGAGAATCTATCACGGCGCGCAGGATTGGCCGTAGACTGACAAAGGGTGCGGGCGAGGCGGGTGGTTGGCCCGAGCAAGGAGCCCCTTGGGTCCATTAAGATTCCTACCACCGAATGAGCGCACCAGACCAAGAGTGATGGACTGAGTTGTGGACAATGAGTAAGACAGGCCTTGAAATCCCGTCAGCCTTGACCGATGACAACGAATTCATCGATGCGGTGAACTTGATTGTGAACGCGTTAGTTCGTTGTGAGGCACCGGCGGTGGTTTGGGTCATCAGGGTGGATAATTGGTTCGATCATAAATGGCTTCGATTTTCGGGCCACGGCACGACCGCCCGATATCGAACCGTTGGCGCGATCAACCCACGGGATACCATCACCGAACAGTTCTGCGACACCGTGAAAGTGGAGTTTTCCCAGGACAATCTCACATTCCCGCCTTTCACTCCGGAGAGGATTACCGACCAATGGTCTTTTCGCCGGTCGGATTCAGGCTATGTAGAGGATTCACTTCCCAAGTTGCCTCATAGGACGGAACGGCAATGGAGCCATCTCAATCTTCAGAGGCGAGTCGAAGAACACGGTAAATCTAACCTATTCGTTTGGTTCAGCGGAAATACTTTGAAGAATGGCCGGGGCAGCATGATGGTCTATTCGGTGCAATCTCGAAATCCCGACTGTTGGTACGCGGGCTTTGGCAGAAGTGACCGGTGGATTGCCCAAAGAACCAAAGGCATAAATCGAGAAGACGTCCTCCGCTTGATGGCCAGAGGATGATCGCCAACGCTAAGAGGACCGTCGCCTGCCACGCCAACCACTTCGACTAGGCTGCTAAAATCGATCTTTAGTTCCGATGAGAGAGATTTACCTGTGACCTCCTCCGATGCCACACCGATCATGAAGCCTGCCTCGCTGACCTTTCAGGATTTGTTGTTCCGCCTGCAACGGTTCTGGGCGGAGCGTGGATGCGTGATCCAGCAGCCCTACGACGTGGAAGTGGGCGCGGGCACCATGTGTCCCGAGACGTTCTTGCGCGTGCTGGGGCCGAAGCCCTACAGGGTGGGCTACGCGCAGCCTTCGCGGCGGCCGGCCGACGGGCGCTACGGCGAGAATCCCAACCGGCTCTTTAAGCACACCCAGTTCCAATTGATCCTGAAGCCGCCGCCGGTGAACGTGCAGGAGCTCTATCTCGAATCGCTCGAGGCCATGGGCATTGACCTGAAGCACCATGACCTGAAGTTCGAAGAGGACAACTGGGAGTGGCCTGCGGGCGGCGCGTGGGGCGTGGGCTGGCAGGTGATGCTGGACGGCCTGGAGATTACGCAGTTCACCTACTTCCAGCAGTGCGGCGGGCTCGATCTCGATCCCATCTGTGCCGAGCTGACGTATGGCATGGAGCGCATTGCCGCGTTTTTGCAGGACGTGGACTCGATCTACGACATAGTGTGGGCGCGCGATCCCGAAACCGGCGCGGCGGTGACCTACGGCGAGGTTCGCTTGGCCGAGGAGCTGCAGTTTTCTGTGTACAACTTTGAAATGGCCGAAGTGCCGCGGCTGTGGGAGCACTTCAACAGCTACGAGGCCGAGGCGCAGGCGCTGCTCGAGAAGGCCAACGCGCTGTTAGCGGACGAAAAGGCCGACGCGAAGGAAAAGAAGCGCTTCCCGCTATTGGCGACATACGAACTTGCGCTGAAGTGCTCGAACCTATTCAATCTGCTCGATGCGCGCGGCGCCATCAGCGTGACGGAGCGCGTAGGCGTAATTGGACGGATTCGGAATCTGGCGGTGGGCGTGGCGAAGGCGTGGGCGGTGCAGCAGGAAGCAAGCGAGCCGGTAGCTAGTAGCCGGTAGCTCGTAGCTTTTTCGTGCGGTGTCGAGCAGTTCAAGTAAGTGAATCGAGTCTTCAGCTAATGGCTACAGGCTACTAGCTCGAATGAGAATGACGGATCATGGCAGACTTTCTATTAGAAATCGGTCTCGAAGAAGTTCCCGCGCGGATGATTGCGGCGGCCGAGGCCGAACTGGGCAACCGTGTGGGCGAACTGCTCCAGCGTGAGCGGCTGCTTGCGCCCGAGGCAACAGTGGACGCCGTGGTCACGACCTACTCCACACCGAGGCGGCTGGCCGTGCTCGTCTCGAATGTGCTCGAAAGGCAGGCCAACATCGAGGAAGTCCAGACGGGCCCGTCGTGGAAGGTGGCCTTCAATGAGAGCGGCGATCCCACGCCTGCTGCGCAGGCCTTTGCGAAGAAAGCCGGCGTTGCCGTCACCGAATTCAAGAAAGTAACCACACCCAAGGGCGAGTACGTAGGCGCAACAGTCAAGCGCGTTGGCCGCACCGCGGGCGAAATTCTTGCCGCCGAATTGCCCAAAGAAGTGCTCGCGATCTACTGGGCCAAGAATATGTACTGGCGCGCAGGCAAACCGGAGCGGTTTGTGCGCCCGGTGCGCTGGGTGGTTGCAATGATGGACGCGACCGTGGCGCCGCTGGAGATTGCCGGCATTACTGCGACCAATGAAAGCCGCGGTCATCGCGTGCTGCACGGAGAAGCTCCCGTCAAGATTAAATCGGCTGGCGCGTACAAAGAGGCGTTGCGCGCGGCTCACGTGGTTGTCGACGTCGCCGAGCGCAGGCAGATCATCCGCAAAGCTCTGGACGCGGCGACACGTGTGATCGACGGCGCACGCTGGCGCGAAGATGAAGCGCTGGTCGAAACCGTTACACACCTCACCGAGTGGCCCTCTGTGATTTTGGGTGGTTTCGAGCCAGAGTATCTGGCGCTGCCCGAAGAAGTTCTGGTGACCGTCATGCGCGACCACCAGAAATATTTCGCTATCGAAGACACGGCGGCCAAGCTCGCGCCATATTTTCTCGCAGTGCTCAACACGGAGGTCAACGACGAAGGCGCGGCGATCATTCGCCACGGCAATGCGCGCGTACTGCGGGCGCGGTTCAAAGATGCGCGGTTCTTCTGGGAAGTGGACCAGAAGACGCCGCTCGTCGCGCGCGTCGAAAGCCTCAAGAACGTGACCTTCCAGAAGGAACTGGGCAGCTACGCCTGGAAGACAGAGCAAAATGGAAAAATTGCTAAGACGCTCTTCGCAGCCTATGAGGGTGCTTCTCCAAATCCAACGGAGAATACAAAGATATTCAATGCGCTGCAAACTGCGGCTCGATTGGCCAAGACCGACCTTACGACCGAACTGGTGAAGGAGTTCACCGAGCTGCAAGGCGTGATTGGAGGCCTCTACGCGCGCGCACAGGGACTGGACGAGCCGGTGGCGAAAGCCATCTACGACCAGTACACGCCGGCGTCGATGGAAGATGGGATTCCGTCGACGGTCGAGGGGCAGCTGCTTGGCCTCGCCGATCGGATACAGACCATTGTGGCGATGTTTGGAATTGGCAACGCGCCGACGGGATCGAAGGATCCGTTTGCGCTGCGGCGCGCGGCGAACGCCATTGTGAAGATTCTGGCCGAGTCGAAGCTGCCGCTGACGCTGAGCGATGTGTTGAATGCTGCTTGCGCTGGGGGAGAAGAGCAAGCTTCTTCCGATTCTGGCGACATAGACAAAGAAGCCGCGATAGTGGAGCAGCCACCGCAATCTATCGGCGATCTGCTGCATGGAGACGGCAAGGCCTCTCGTGCTGACAGCGATGAAGCCGCGGCAAAAAATGGACACGCGGGGACTCATGTGCAGGTAGAAGAATTCCTGCGCGAGCGGCTGGAGTTTTATCTCAAGGATGTGCGCGGCTTTGCCTACGACGTGGTGAAGGCCGTGCTGGCCGTGGGCGCAGACGACGTGCGCGACACGATTGCGCGGGCTGAAGCGCTCGCGACGGCGCGCGGGTCAGAGGATTTCGTCGCTGTTTCGGCGGCGTTCAAGCGTATCAAGAACATCCTGAAGCAAGCCGAGGAAAAAGGCTATCAACCGGCGCAGCCGAAGCTGGGCGAGTCGGGGCTTGAGGCCATCGACTTGTGGCACCGGGCAAGGGAACTTGCGCCGGAGGTCGCGAAACTGCGCGAGCAGCGGTCGTATGGCGAGGCGCTGGCGAAAATTGCAACGCTGCGGCCCACAGTGGACAAGTTCTTCGACAAGGTGATGGTGCTCGATCCCAATCCGGAGATCCGTGGCGCTCACCTGGGCCTGATTGACGAGGTGCTGCGCAGCTTCTCGACAATCGCCGACTTCAGCGAGATTGTGGTCTCGTAAGTCAGCATCGCTCCTTCCCGGCGACCTGTTTTCAGCGCTGACTCGCTGATTTCCCGTCTAAACTAGAGACGATGGCCGACACTCTTTATCTGAGCCTTTGGTATCCGAATTTGCTCCTGGAATCGATCCCCGAGAAGCTCCTGGCGGTGCTGGGCGCGTTTCCCGCGCACGGCGGCGAGGCCAAGGTATATGCGGCGACGGTATGGCCCGTGAACTGGAGCGAAGCGCCGGTGTTCCAGCGGGTGTACGGGCGAATGGCCGGCGATCCAGAATCGAGTCCGGGCGCCGCGCCGCGGCAGGCCGTGGAGGAAGCGCTCGATCTGCTGCACGACGATTATGCGTATGAGTTTCAGATTGGGTGGAATCTGTGGGAGATCGAGACAGGCGATGTAAGCTCAGGGGGAGTCAGGACAACTGCGGATTCCCATTCGGCTCCCTCCGCCGCGGTGGATTCTGCTCAGGGCAGGCTTGCGACGATGCCACTCGCAGAGAACGCGAGCAGATCCGCTTGGGATGCCAAGTCGAGTGGAGCGGTCAATTCGCGCTGGGTGCGAGGCTTGCGGCTGGTGCGGGTCACGGCTTATGGGCCGCTGTTCGATGACGGCGCCTACGAGCAGGATGGGCACATCCGCATCGACTTTGGCTCGGACACCCCCTTTCTCGAAGAGGATGCGGATCTCGATCGGGTAGGCGCGCGGCACGTGGAAGAAAACGTTCGGCAGCTGGTGGAACTTGCAGCGGCGGTCGAGAAGGCTTCAGGCGCGACGGCGCGCCTTCTGTGGAGCGAGTTGGGTGAGAGCCTTGCGCAGAGACTGGCGGAGCGGCTGGGCATCAGGAACTAGCGTGCAATCTGAGCGCGTTGAAGAGCAACCGCAGATCCTCCGACTACCTGCTTCGCGCCGGTCGCTCAGGATAACTACGCAATTCCGACGCGAGCTTTTTGAGTTGGTACGCTGACTGTGCGCTTTACAATCGAGCGAATCCGGACCATGGTGCTGGCCGCGGCGGTGCTGCTGCTGGCCGCGCTGGCCGTGTTTCTTGTGGTCGCGAAGTGGACAAGCCGCCTTCGGCGGATCGACCTGCCGCAGCATCTGGCCAAGGAGATTCAGCAGGAATCGCAGAATTTCGATTACACGCACAACTTCGGCGCTCACTCGAAGTTCAGGATTCATGCCGCAAAGGCGATTCAACTGAAGAACGATCACATCGATTTGCGTGGGGTGGAGATCGATCTCTACGGCCCAAACGGAACCCAGGCCGATAGGATCAAAGGCGACGAGTTCGAATACGACCAGAAGAGCGGTGTGGCGACTGCAGCCGGGCCGGTGGAGATGCTGCTGACGCGGCCCACGGCGCAGGCCGGCAATGCAAAGACGGCTGGGCGCCCGCATAAAGCGCAGGCGATGGCGCGCGCAGCGGGCCAGATTGAAGTGCAGTCCAGCGGTATTTCCTTTGACCGGAACAGCGGTATGGTGACGACCACAGAGCGCGTGTCGTTCTCCTTGACACAGGGAAGTGGAAGTGCCGTGGGCGCAACGTTCAATTCCGAGGATGGTCACCTGACACTGATGCGCGCGGTGGAATTGACCACCTATCGCGGTGAGGACGCGGTGCGCATCCATGCGGAACATGCGGAGTTCGACCGCGGCGCGCAGCTGTGCGTGCTGCGCTCGGCTAGGCTCGAATATCGCGATGGTGAGGCGGATGCGGGCGAGGCGCGTATTGGATTTCGCGACGATGGGTCGGCGGAGCGCCTGGATGCGACCGGCGGATTTGTGCTGACTACGCTCAACGGCGGACGGCTCGCGTCGCCCACGGCGGCGATGGAGTTCGACGAGCACAACCAGCCGCGGCGTGGGCATCTTGAAGGCGGCGTGACGATGGACTCGAAGCGGGGGAACGATGCGGCGCACGTAGGCAGTATCGTGCATGGCACGTCGCCAACCGCGGACCTGAATTTCGGCGCTCAGGGGGAGTTGCGGCACGCGCATCTGGAGCGCGGGGTAACGTTTGAGAATGATGCAACCGGCGGGGAAGCTGCGGGACAGGTGATCGAGGTGCGCCGGACCTGGCGCTCGCCGGTTGCGGATCTCGACTTCCGCACCGTGAAATCCGCGGGCAAGACTCAGGTGGAACTGGAGACGATTCGCGGTGCGGGCGGCGTTGTGCTCACGAGCGAAAGCAAGCGCGGCGATATTGTCGCGGCCCCTGCGAAGATGCAGGCCGACGAGGTGACCGGCACATTTGCCGCGGGATCGGTGCTGCGCACGATTGTGGGCACAGGACACGCGGCGATGGAGGAGAGGACAGCGACGGGAGCGCTTGAGACCGCGAGCGGCGACAAGCTAATTGCGAGTTTTGCGCCGACGGCGCAAAACAGGGGTCAGGGGTCAGGGGTCAGGGGTCAGAAGACCGGAAACCGTGGTGGAGCACAGAGTTCGAACGCCGGCGGAGTGCAATCAGCGGAACTCGACGGACATGTTGTGCTCTTTGAGCAGCCCGCGGCAAAACACGGAGCGCAGCCGCAACCGCCGTTGCGCGCCACAGCCGGGAAGGCTGTGTATGAGAGCGTCGGCGAGTGGCTGCATCTGACAGGCAGTTCGCGTGCCGGGGACGGACCGCGCATTGTGGATGGCGGACTGGAGCTGACTGCGGAGAACGTGGACGTATCGCGGCAATCGGGCGATGCTTTTGCGCACGGCAATGTGAAGGCGACGTGGGCCGGCGCGAAAAACGGAAGTGGCAATCAAAGCGGATTGGGGCAGGCCGGAGCCGGGCAGGGAGGCGGCGCTCTCGGCGGGAATGGGCCTGCGCACGTGATTGCGACAGAGGCGCAACTGAACGAGTCGACGGGCGAGGCCATCTTCCGTGGGCATGCGCGGCTGTGGCAACAGGCGAATTCGATCGCTGCGCCGGAGATTGTGCTGGACCAGCATTTGCAGACCCTGACGGCAACAACGGCCGATGCCGCTGATCCGGTGCGCGCTGTGCTGGTGAGCGTTGGCGCTCCAGAAGCGGGAAATGCGCACGGGCAAAGTATTACGCCGGGCGGGGCAAAGAGTGCGAATGTTTCCGTTATCCGTGTGCGCGGTGGAGATATGGAGTACTTCGATGCCGAGCACCGGGCGGTGATGCGTGGCGGCGTAGCAGAAGCGGTGGTTGCGGAGACGGGATTGGCTACGTCGTCGTCCGATCGCGTGGAACTGCGCGTGATTCCGGCGGGATCTGGAAGCGGCGACCAGGCGCAGGTGGATCGCATGACGGCGACAGGGCACGTGGTGCTGACTGCGCAAGGCAGGCGAGGAACTGGTGAGCAACTGGTGTACTCGGGCGTGAGCGGGGATTACGTGTTGACTGGCACGCAGGGTGCGCCGCCGCGGATGACAGATCCCGAGCAAGGCAGCGTGAGTGGCAAGGCTTTGATTTTCCACAGCCGCGATGATAGCGTCAGTATCGAAGGCGGCGGGCACGAGACGCGAACCGAAACCACCGCACCCGCAGCGCATGGAAGATGAAGATAAATTGAAACGTTTGTGGCGGATCCAACACTAATTCCGGAAGGCGAGCCAGGAACGAATGCAAACACTGATCGCCGAGGGAATCGGCAAGAGCTACAAGGGAAGACAGGTTGTGCGAGACGTCAACCTGACAATTTCCCGCGGCGAAGTGGTGGGATTGCTGGGGCCAAACGGCGCCGGCAAGACGACCAGCTTCTACATCATCGTCGGCCTGGTGGCTCCGGACTCGGGACGCGTGCTTGTGGATGCGAACGATATCACGCGTCTGCCGATGTATTTGCGCGCACGCAACTACGGCATCAGCTACCTTCCTCAGGAGCCTTCGGTCTTTCGCAAGCTGACGGTGGAAGAGAATATTTTGGCGGTGCTGGAGGCGCAGGCGATCGGCGGCCGGGAGCGGCGGACGCGCACTCAGAAATTGATCAAGCAGCTCAATCTGGGCCATATACGCACCACGCGTGGCTATGCGCTCTCGGGCGGCGAGCGGCGCCGCGTGGAGATCGCGCGGGCGCTTTCAATCCAGCCCAACTTTATTCTGCTCGACGAGCCGTTCAGCGGCATTGATCCGATCGCTGTGCTGGAACTGCAGAAAATCATCTTCGACCTGAAGGCCAGCGGCATTGGAGTTCTCATTACCGATCACAACGTGCGCGAGACGCTGAGCGTGACCGATCGCGCTTACATCATTGCTGAAGGCCACATCTTCCGCTCCGGCACGCCGCACGAGCTTGGCAATGACCTGGAAGTGCGACGCATATACCTCGGAGAGGGATTCTCGTTGAGCTAGGGTGTTGGTTATATTGGTGAGTCGGGTTAAGTGCCCTATCCAGAACGAACCGCGTGGGCAGTCGGCGAGGGGCGCGGAAGCACGGCACAGGACGTACACTTCAAACAGAGATTCCGGAAATGAGCCGCAGCCCAAATTGGAACAGGCGGCTCGAAAACCATCCGCTTTCTCCTTTAAGTTTTTTCTCACGTAATCGACTTCTGGGTAGACTCGCATTGGGACGAACGAAGAACTGGATTAGACGATGGCGCTGCTCGAACCCAAACTGAATCTCAAAGTCTCGCAACGCCAGATCCTGACGCCGGGTCTGATGCAGATGGTGAGCGTTCTCGCCCTGAATAAGCTCGAACTGAAGGAGATGATCGATGCGGAGATGGTTGAGAATCCCGTTCTGGAGGAGATTGACGAGTCCGTTCCCATGCTGGATCAAGTGGCCGGCCGCGAGGAGCGCCTGGAGCGCGGCGTGGAGGAAACGGTCACGCCGCCCAAGGATATCTTCAACGAGATCGATTTTGGCTCCTACTTTCAGGAGTATCTCGATCCCGGCTACCGCACGCAGCCGGAATATGAAGAGAGCGAAAAGCCCTCGTTTGAAAACTTTCTCTCCCAGCCTACAACTCTGTCCGATCACCTGGCGTGGCAACTGGGATCTCTGAGCCTGGACCGGAAGCTCTACGAGGCCGCCGATTTTGTCGTGGGCAACCTTGATGAAGACGGATACCTGACGGCCAGCGAAGAGGAGCTGGCTGCGGTCCTGCGAGCGGCTCCGAGTGATCCAACCCCTGGAAACGGACATGTACTGGGCGAAGCTGCCTCGCTCGATCTCATTCGCCGTGCTGTCGAGGTGGTGCAGCGTCTCGATCCGGCGGGCGTGGGTGCGCGCGACCTGCGCCATTGCCTGGCGCTGCAGATCGCGGCGCAGCAGCACGAGTTTAACCAAATGTACGGCGGGCCGCTCCAAACCACCGACGTCGACGCCCACGGCAGCTTCCGCGACGAGGCCGAAGACCGCATCGAGGACCGGCGGCGCGCCATGGAAATTGCCGCGGTGATCGTGGACCGTCACTTGCCTCTCTTGCAAAAGCGCGACATTAAGGACCTGGCGCGCGCGGCGCAGGTAAGACCTGAGGAAGCGCATGCGGCCATCGAGTTCATCCGCACCCTCGATCCCCGGCCCGGACGCCTGTACAACCGCGAGCAGGCGCGGCTCATCGAGCCGGATGTTTATTTTGTGAAGCGCGGCGGCGAGTGGGTGGTCTCGATGAACGAGGAAGACATGCCCAGCCTGCGCCTGAGCCGGCGCTACCGCAACATGCTGGTCTCCAAGAACACCGACAAGGAAGTGAAAGAGTACGTCAAGGAGCGCTTCCGGTCGGCCATGCAGTTGATGCGCAACATCGCGCAGAGGAAAAGCACCATCCTGCGTACTTGTGAAGTCATTGTGCGGCGGCAGCAGGAGTTCTTCGACAGAGGCGTGGAAGGGCTGCGGCCCATGATGATCAAGGAAGTGGCCGAGGAGATCGGGGTTCACCCCTCCACCGTGAGCCGCGCCGTGGCCAACAAGTATGCGCACACGCCGCAGGGCGTGCTGGAGTTGCGATTTTTCTTCTCGGAAGGCGCGAACGGACCCGAAGGCGCGGATACGCCGTTGCTGGTCCTGAAGCGCAAGGTGCGCAAACTGATCGAGGACGAAGACGCGAAGAAGCCGCTCACCGACGATCAACTCGCGGCCATGCTGCAGGCGCAGGGCATCCAGCTCACGCGCCGCACCGTGGCCAAGTACCGCGAGGACATGAATATTCCATCGACGCATCAGCGGCGGAAGAGAGAATAGCTTTCAGCCGTCCAGGGCTCCGAAGAGGTAGGTCCTTGTCGCGGGTCTCAAATCTCAAGACCGAGATCGCTGCTAGAATCGGCAGGCGACCAATCTTTGAACAATTTGAGGTGTTGAAGAGGCGTGACTGTCAAAACACAGCCTATACTTCTCATTCATGCTATTTGGGTTTCGGAGACAAAATGAGAATTGTGGCTCTGCTCTTTGTATGTATTTACACCTCCGTCGCGGCCAGCCAGACCGTTGCGGATAACGCAAAGCTAACTCAGCTTTTCAACGAAGATCAAGACGCGAGACAAGCTAAACATATTACTTGGTCGGATGTCAGTGCAGCAGATGCCGCGCGGAGAGACGCAGTACACAAGATGCTAGAGGTTGGTGAAGTGCGCACGGCCAACGATTATTACCATGCTGCACTGATCTACCAGCACGGCCAAGAACCTGATGACTACCTGTTGGCCCATGTGCTGGCTGTCGATGCGATCAGTCTTGGCAAAAAGAACGCGCGATGGCTCTCAGCTGCAACATTGGACCGGTATCTTCTCTCGGTTTCTAAATCACAGATATTCGGCACACAATTTCAATCGACGCCTGGAAAGAAAGACTCGTGGGTACTTCGAACAGCGAATCCTAATCTATTGAGCGACAGTTTACGCGCCTTGCTGTGTGTGGTTTCCACGTCCGAGCAGCAGAAGGTACTCGATGATGTGAACAGGGGAGAGCCATTCCGCAGTACAGAAGTTGAAGATTGCAGATAAGGATTCCTTTGGGCCCGTCTGTGCCGAATCGTCGTCTACATCGCTTCCGGGCTTTCAATGCCTAACAGGGCGAGGGCGCGAATGAGTTCGCGAAGGGTGACAGCTGCGGTGGCCAGCAGAAAGGTCTTGCGCGCAGGTTCTTCTTCAGTCAAGATGTGATGCCGGTGGTAGAAGTTCGCGAACTCCTGCGCGAGTTGGAAGGCATGCTTGGCGAGATAAGCCGGCTCCGATGTGCTGATGCACTGATCGAGAACCTGGGAAAATCTGCCGGCGCGCAGCCAGAGGGACCAGATGTCTTCATTCACTTCGTCAGAAAGGTAGGCGGCGAGCGCAGACCCCGCAGGGGCTAAAGCCCTGTCCCTAACTGGCGCCGTTTTCGGCGCGACTGAAGTCGCGCCCCGATACAAAGCGTCAGAATTCTGACTTGCCTCCTTCGCGAATTCAGCAAGCACCGCTTCCGGCGTGGCATTTCCTTTGCGGAAGATATTGCGGATGCGCACTACTGCGTACTGAATGTAGGGGCCGGTTTCTCCCTCGAAGCTGAGCGCGTCTTTGAAATCGAAGGCGATCACCGAATTGCGCGTCACCTTGAGCATGAAGTAGCGCAAGGCACCGATAGCGATCTGGCGAGCAATGGTGCGGCGGGCGGGCTCGGAGCTTGCGGCCTGCTTTTCATCAACCAGCGGCTGAACAGTGGCGATGAGTTTGTCGATCAGATCGTCGGCCTTGACGCCGAAGCCTTTGCGGCCGCTGACTTCGATATACGGCTTCCCTTTGTCCTCGTCGGAGATGCTGTAGCCAAGCTCCTCTGCGCAGCGCGGCGTGAGCGCGACCATCTCATAGCTGAAATGGGTGTAATGGTCGGCCTGATCGGTGTAGCCCATCCCGCGCAGCGCCTGGATCACGTTGGCCTGCGGATCAGCCTGGCGCGAATCGATGACGTTATAGATTGCTGTCGCACCGCCAAAGTGCGGATGGTTCTCCTCGCCGTGCTCGGCCGAAATCCAGCACTCGTGATTCGGGTATTTAAAGAAAGGTTTGTAGCCGAAGTCGCGGCCCAGCAGGCCAAACTTCCAGAGGTGGTAGGCGATATCTTTGCCAACATAGGTGACGGTGCCGTTCGAGCGCACGATTACTTTTGCGTCTTCGTCCGTGCCCTTCGGGCCGTTGCTCTCTGGACTGGATTGGTTTTGGACGAGTTCTGTGGAAGAACCAGCGCGGCTCATCACCCAGCAGCCTTTGTTCTTGCCCTCGTTTTCGAAATAGAGCACGCCCGACTGCTTGAGCTTCTCGAAGGCTGCTTCCCAGAACTTCAGGTGCAGAATTTCGCTTTCGCGGGGCAAAAAGTCGTACTCGATGTCGAGGCGCAGCATGGTTTCAAGATGGCGGCGCAGGACGGCAGTCGAGATCAGTTCGGCAATCGCAGCGGTTTCGTTGTTCCCCTGCTCGATTTCGTGCAGCGTATCTAAACGAATCTTTTTCCGTTCCGCAACCTTTTCCTGATTCTGTTCTGTCGTTTCAAGAGCCTGGTACCAGACGTTCACTCGCGTATAGAGCCCCCAACAAACGTAGTCAATTAGCAGCTCTCTGTCCTTGGGGAATTTTCTCGATTCTTGCTCGTAGTACTCGACTCTCTTCTTGATCGACGGCAAAGAGTGCTGATCGGCCTCATCGATCCCGGAAATTCCGCCAAGCTCTAAGTGCTTGAGCGCAACAACAATGTCAGCCACCTGCACGCCCGTATTGTCGATGTAGTTCTGTACATCGACCTTATAACCGGCGGCGCGCAGCAGGCGCACAAACGTGTCGCCTAGAATCGCATTGCGCAAATGGCCGATGTGCGCGGCCTTATTCGGATTAATGCTGGTGTGTTCCACCAGCGCATGCCCCTGCAGCGAAAGCCCGGAGGCCTCGGCGCGTGCAACGAGTTTCACCGCAGCCGCGCGGTCGAGGAAGGCATTGATGTAGCCGGCGCCGGCCACTTCGAAACGGGAGAAGCCCTCAACCGAACCTAAAGCGGAGACGATTTCCTGCGCGATGATTTTGGGCGCTTTGCGGAGGGTGCGCGCGAGTTGCAGGGCGATCGGAGTGGCGATTTCGCCCAGATGCAGGTCGGGCGGCGTTTCCAGCGGCACGTTCGCGACGTCGAGTGAGTACTTTTCCTTGAGCACGGCACGAAGACGGTCAGCGAGCCGCTTTTCCAGTTCCAGAACCACGCGAGAGCCTCAAAAATCCTTGATTTTCATGGCAATTTTAGCAGAGTGTGTCACCGCACATTCAAACCACAGGTCACTTGGTCGAGTTTCCGGCCCGCCATCTCCAGCACTATCCTCACCTGCGCCGATGAGGGCGATGGCGATCACCTGGCTTCCGCGAGGACCGCACGTGACGTTACTAATGACTGCTAATCGACGCTTATAGATCAATCAGTTGCCATCTTTTAACCTGACCCATGCAGAAAGAATGTTGACCGCTGTTCGACGCCCAAGCTAACTTGCGTTTGCTGTCTATCTCAATCCCCCGGAGGTACTCAACATGAAAGTCAGGCTTTTGATTGCGGCTGCATGCGCGCTGCTTGCTTCCACTGTAACCACAACCCAGGCTCAGGTCTCTGCAGGGCGCAACTGTGTTCCCGGCACGCTGGCCAGCTACATTGCCTTGGGCGCCGGCGGGTGCATGTTCGAGAGCACCCTCTACCGAAACTTCACCTACATTGCGCCGGTCTCGACAACGATTACGCCGGAGCAGATTCTTGTGATTCCTTCGTCGATCGCTTCGGTGACAACACCGTATCCCGGACTGACCTTCTACGCGCCGTGGAATGCGGGAAAGGATCTGACGCTGACTTCGATCATTGGCTACAACACGGTTGCTTTTCCGCCGAATGCGAGTTCGGAGGTTCTGGCGGAGAATCTGACGCTTGATCTGGGAGCGGCGTCGATCGGAGGAATTATCGGAAGCGCCGAAGTGACCGAAACGGTGACGCCGGCGGACACGACGTTGTCGGAACAGTTGCAGGTGTTCGAGATTTGCGCAGATGCCTGCAGGCTGCAGAAGACCGATACAGCATCGTTGGTCGGGCTGCAGTCGCTGACCTTTGCGCTCAACGTAACGCTCGACGGCGGGACGGGCGGCGCATCGCTGAACTCCTTTACGGCGAATGAGAGCTACGGCCCGCTGCCGTAATGTTATCTGGGGCAAGAATCCCATCTTTCCGGCTGGCGGTATGCGGCGGGGAGATGGGATTTCTTGCGTGTAGAGAATTCAAAATCTCAACGCTGCCAGGCGTGAGCACTCCAACTACCGAATCATCTGCTCTGCGTGCAATACCTTAGAATGGAAGCAGATCGCTGATCACACCGACTTATCCGTGTGCGCGAACGGAATGCGCTTCCATGACTGAACTAGACTCGCAACGAGGCTCACAACAAGGCTCGGACGGCAGCCGCTATTACATCACCACGCCGATTTACTACGTGAACGCACGGCCGCATCTGGGGCACGCGTACTCGACAATCGTGTGCGATGCCATTGCGCGGCGCAAACGGGCGTTGGGCATCGAGACGTGGTTTTTGACAGGCACCGACGAGCACGGGCAGAAGATCGAGCGCTCGGCGCAACTGGCTGGATGCTCGCCGCAGGAGTTTGCCGACAAAATTGCCGGCGAGTTTCGCGGTTTGTGGGACCGGCTGGGGCTTACCTACGACGATTTTATCCGTACCACGGAGCCGCGTCACATTCGCGGTGTGCAACACCTGTTCGCCACGCTGCGCGACCGCGGCTACATCTACAAGGGCTCGTACACAGGCCAATATTGCGTTTCAGATGAGGCGTATGTGGATGGGCCGCCGGGCACGATCTGCCCCGATTGCGGACGCGTGACAGAGACGGTGAGCGAGGAAAATTATTTTTTCAAGCTCTCGGCTTTCGAACGCAAGCTGCTGGAGTTTTACGAGGCAAATCCGGGATTCATGGGGCCGGAGTCGACACGGCGCGAAGTCATCAGCTTTGTGCGCGGCGGGCTCAAGGATCTCTCCGTGAGCCGCACCACCTTTGACTGGGGCATTCCCGTGCCGGGCGACGAGAAGCATGTTGTCTACGTGTGGCTCGACGCGCTGGCCAATTATATTACTGCCCTCGGATATGGTTCCGAGGACGATGAGAAATTCAAAAAATTCTGGCCGGCGGACGTGCATCTGATCGGCAAAGAGATTAGCCGCTTCCACTGCGTGTACTGGCCGGCGTTCCTGATGGCTGCGGGCATTCCCGTGCCGCGCTCGGTGAAGGCCAATGGGTGGCTGCTCTTCGATCAGGGCAAGATGTCGAAGTCGCGCGGGAATATTGTGCGTGCGGAAACCGTTCACGCGATTCTGGGCGCCGATGCGTTGCGGTATTTTCTGCTGCGCGAGATTCCCTTCGGGCAGGACGGGAATTTTTCGTTCGATGCGCTGGTACAGCGGTACAACGGCGATCTGGCCAACGGCTACGGCAACCTGGTGAGCCGCGTGGTGAACATGGTGCACAAGTACTTTGGCGGGGTTGTGCCTGTCTGCGAGTACATGGTCAGACCTGATCTAGATGAGACAAGTTGGCAATTCCGAGAATACATAGGCAGGACAAGCCTGCAATCCACGGCAGAGACTATCATCAAGCAGTTCGCGTTGAGGTTCGATGAACTCAACTTCTCGCAGGCGCTCGAAAGTCTGTGGATTATGGTTGCCGAAACCGATGGCTACCTCACCTCCAACGCCCCGTGGAAGCGCCCCGCCGACCGCAGCGAAGCCGACCACGCCGCGCTGCAGGCGCGCGTGCTCGCCACAGCCGCAGAGGCCATTCGCGTCATCACCGCGCTCGTTTATCCGATCCTGCCGGATGCGGCCGCGAAGGTGTGGCGGCAGTTGGGCCAGGGTGAGTTGGCCGAGGCAGCGAAGAATGGATTTTTGAAAGACCTCGCGTGGGGCGGTTTAAAGGCGGGCACGAAGTTTGGCGAGCCCGCGCCTCTCTTTCCCCGCGCGGAGAAGGACACAGTCGAATGTATGCAGAACCTTGAAGACGAGAACAATCGCAGCGCGGTGCAGTCGGCGAGCGAACGGGACATCGAGGCCCCGACGCAGGCTCCCGCGAAAACGTCAGTGGTTTCTACCGAGGCGGCAACCACAGCAGGCGCACCCGCTGCCGACGCGACCACGCCGACCACAGCGGCTCCTACCCATCCTGCAAAAACAGTGGAGACGGCGAAGGTCCATCAGGTTCCTGCGCCGATGGCGAGCAGCCGCCTGAGCACGACACCTGCCACCGCGCCGGCGGATGCTCCCCTACACCCACCCGCAGGCACGACCCCAAACCAAGAGTCTGCCCCACCGCAGGTGGTTTCGATCGATGACTTTGCCAAAGTGGAACTGCGCGTGGCGCAGATTCTGGTGGCTGAGCGCGTGCCGAAGGCCGACAAGCTGTTGCGGCTTGAAGTCGATCTCGGCTATGAAAAGCGGCAGATTCTGGCCGGCATCGCGCAGCACTACGAGCCCGAGAAGCTCATCGGCCGCAAGATCGTGATTGTGGCAAATCTGGCGCCGCGCAAGATGAGGGGACTCGAGTCGAATGGCATGTTGCTGGCGGCTTCGCTCGAAGGCGGAGCGCCGGTGCTGGCTGGATTTCTGGAAGAGGTTCCGCTCGGCGCGCGGCTCAAATAGAGCTGCGCGCCAATGTGGACCAAAATAGTCCATTGCGCGGCGGCTCACCTTTTGCTACCATAACCTCACGCATGGTTCCCACCCTGCAAATGCGCTGTTGTTGTCGCCTGTGGCACATTGCCAACGGGTGTATGCGCTAGTCTCTTCTCCTCGAGAACAATCGAAAGAAGACGCCCTTGGCTGAACGCCGGGCCTGTCTCTATGTGCCCGGCTTTGGCCCAAACCACTGAATCCCGAGGTCATGATGCCGGTTGCCGAACGCGAAATCTCCAGTTCCGATACACCCGCAAGCGCTCTGTCCGCCGAGCGCCTGAATCATCTGCGCCTGCTTGAGGCCGAGAGCATTCACATCCTGCGCGAGGTCGCGTCGGAGTTCGAGCGGCCAGTGATGCTTTACTCGATCGGCAAGGACTCGTCGGTGATGCTGCGGTTAGCACAGAAGGCGTTCTATCCCGCGCCGATTCCTTTTCCGCTCCTGCACATCGACACCGGCTTCAAGTTTCGCGAGATGATCGCGTTTCGCGACAACATGGCGCGTGAGGTGGGCGCGGAACTGCTGGTATGGCGTAACGAGCCGGCGATTGCCGCGGGAACGAATCCCATCGCGCTCGACACCAAGCGCTGCTGCGGTTTGTTGAAGACGCAGGCGCTGCTTGACGGATTGCGCCACTACAACTTCGACGCGGCTTTTGGCGGCGCGCGGCGCGACGAAGAAAAGTCGCGCGCCAAGGAGCGCATCTATTCCTTCCGCGACACGGCCGGGCAGTGGGATCCGAAGAACCAGCGGCCGGAGTTGTGGAACCTCTACAACGCACGCGTCCATCCCGGCGAAAGCATTCGTGTGTTTCCGCTTTCGAACTGGACGGAGATGGACGTGTGGCAGTACATCCACGAGGAGAAAATTCCCGTCGTCGATCTGTACTTCGCCAAGGAGCGGCCCATGTACGTGCGCGGCGACGCGCTCCTCCCCATTGAACAAGCCTTCGTAGCAAGAAAGGGTGAGGAGCCCCAGATGGTGAAGTGCCGGCTGCGTTCGTTGGGCTGCAGCCCGTGCACGGGCGCGATTCGCTCGGACGCCGACACGCTTCCCGCGATCATTGCCGAGCTAATCTCCTTCCGTTCGTCGGAGCGCGCCAACCGCGTGATCGATCACGACCAGGAAGGCTCGATGGAGATCAAGAAGCGGGAAGGGTACTTCTAAAGGTAGGGACCAAGGGAACAAGGGACCAAGAAAACAGGGACCAGGGACTAAAAGCGTTGGAGGTTAAGTTGGCGGTTGCGACAGAGTTAGAGAACAAGCGGTTTGAGATTGGCGAGTTCCTTGCGCAGGAGCGCGAGAAGGATTTACTGCGTTTTTCGACGGCGGGTAGCGTGGACGATGGCAAGTCGACACTCATCGGGCGGCTGCTTTACGACACGCAGTCAGTGTATGAGGACCAGGTGCGGTCGATCGAAGGAAAGGGCACCACGGCGCCAGGGCAGATCGATTTCGCGCTACTCACAGACGGTTTGCGCGCCGAGCGCGAGCAGGGCATCACGATTGACGTCGCTTATCGTTATTTCTCGACGGCGAAGCGGAAGTTCATCATTGCCGACACACCGGGTCACGAGCAGTACACGCGCAACATGGCCACGGGCGCTTCGACGGCCGACGCGGCCATCGTGCTGATCGACGCGAGCAAGGGCGTGCAGATTCAATCGCGGCGTCACGCATACATTGCGTCGCTCTTGCGCGTACGTCACGTAATTGTGGCCGTAAACAAAATGGACCTGATCGGTTACGACGAAGCGGCCTTCCGCGCCATCGAGAAGGATTTTCGTGCGGTTCTCAGCCAGATCGCGGAGGATACGGGCACGCCGGTCGAGGCGCACTTTATCCCCGTGAGCGCTCTCAAGGGAGACAATGTGGTTCACCGCACTGGCGCGATGCCGTGGTATGACGGGCCGTCGCTGCTGGAACTGCTTGAGGCGCTGCCTGCGGCAGATCGCACGCAGGATGCATCGTTCCGTTTTCCCGTGCAGCGGGTCTTGCGGCCCGATCGCACCTTTCGCGGATTCGCGGGACAGATTGCGTCGGGGACGGTTCGCGTAGGCGACAAGATCACAGTGTTTCCGTCGGGCCGCGAAGCGAAGATCGAGCGCATCGTCACTTTCGATGGTGACCTCGAAAAGGCGGTTGCGCCGCTGTCGGTCACGCTTGTGCTCGATCGCGAGATCGATATTAGCCGCGGCGATCTGATTGCCGGCGCCGGGCGCGCCGGGACTTCGCCTGACGGAGCTCGAACGGCGCCGACCGTGGCGCGCGCCCTCGATGCTTCGCTGGTGTGGATGGATCAGAGACCGCTCGACACGAATCGCCGCTATTTCCTCAAGCACACCAGCCACACAGTGCCGGTAGTGATTTCATCGGTCAATCATCGCGTGGACCTCGGCGCGCTCAGGCACGAGCCTGCGCCCACGTTGCGCATGAACGATATTGGAGCGGTGTCGCTGCATCTGCTGCGGCCGATCGCTGTCGATCTGTATCGCGAGAACCGCTCGACGGGCGCGCTGATTCTTATCGATCCCGAAACCAACGCCACCGTTGCCGCCGGCATGGTAACGGCCGCGCAGGGCCAGACGGTTGCCGAGGAAGACGAGACGGCGGCGTGGGGCCGCGTGACGGCCGGCGAGCGCGAGGCACGGTGGGGTCATCGCGGCGGCGTGCTGGAGCTGGCCGGGCCCGCGGATCTGATCAATGCCGTGGAGCGCTCGTTGTTTGCCGTGGGCGCAATTGTTTGCCGCGTCGATGCCGAAGCGCCTATTTTCCGAGAGGATCCGAAGCTGCTCGACGCTGTGACCGACGTGCAGGCGCAGTCGGGACTGATTGCGCTGGTGGTGCGTGTTCGCGAAGAGACAGCACTGACGGCGAGCGCAGGCGGATTCGACGTCACACTTGATGCTGACAATAGGATGCACGCCGTCTCAGCAGTGCACGAACTGCTGCGCCGAGCGGGAATCTTTATCTCTTCAGAAGGGGCGGATTTGTGATGGGTGTTGCTGAGATTTCTGCCGAAGTGAATGCAAAGCTCGATGCGGTGCGGACCACGCTGGCGCACGAAGTGACGGGTCGAGGAGACGTTTGTCTCACATGCAGTTTCCAGGCCGAGGATGTGCTGCTCACGAAGCTTGCCATCGCGCTTGATCCGCGGATTCCGGTGCTGTTTCTCGACACCGGCTACCACTTTGCGGAGACGTATGAGTATCGAGACCGGATTGCGCGCGAGTGGAACCTGAATCTGATCAATCTGCTGCCGGAAAAGACCGTGGCCGAGCAGGAGGCGGAGCACGGGTTGCTTTATAAATCCGCGCCCGACCGCTGCTGCGGTCTGCGGAAAGTTGAGCCGCTCTTCAAAGCGGTTGCCGGCTACCGTGTATGGATTACGGGGCTACGCCGCGAACAGGCGCGGAGCCGCACGGCGCTCGAAGAGCGGGCGATGTTCGCGCTGCCCGGAGGCAAGCAGGTGCTGAAACTGGCGCCGCTGGCTGAGTGGACCACGCGCGACGTTTGGTACGCGTGCGAGCAGTTGGACATTCCACTTTTGCCGCTTTACGCGCGCGGCTACACCTCGATCGGGTGCGAGCCGTGCACCACACTCCCGCTCGATCCCAACGATCCGCGTTCCGGGCGCTGGGCTGGACAAAAAGTCGAGTGCGGAATTCATATTGAAGCAGCGAATCATACGGTCAGCGGGTCAGCAAACTAGCAGGTCAGCAAACCGGGGGGCGGAGTTCCTCCGAACAGAAGAACGGTGCCTGACGCATGGAATACATCATTGGATTCTTTATTGCGGCCTTTATCGCGCTGACTGGCGTGGGCGCGGGAACCATCACCGTGCCCGTTCTGGTGCTGTTTCTGGGTGTGCCAGCGCCCGTCGCAGTTGGCATTGGACTGACGTTTTCGGCCGCGGTCAAGCTGATCCTCGCGCCGGCGCAGATCTTTCGCGGCAACGTGGCCTGGCGCACGCTCGGATTCATGCTGCTCGGCGGAGTGCCGGGAGTCATCGTCGGTTCGCTCTTTCTCCGGCATCTCATCAGCACCGGATCGGCCAACCTGCTCAATGCCATTCTGGGCATCATCCTGGTGACCACCGCAGCATGGCAAATCTTTTATTCCTTCCGTGCCGCGCGGCAGAACGCGGACCGTCGCGACCGGAGCCCCTTACTTTCATTGCTCATGTTGCCGGTCGGCGCGGAAGTGGGATTTTCCTCGGCCGGAGCGGGTGCTTTGGGCAGCGCAGCTCTCTTGAGTCTCACACCGCTTGAGCCGGCGCAGGTGGTTGGCACGGATATCCTTTTCGGGTTTCTGGTTTCGCTGATCGGCAGCGGCGCGCACTTGTTCGCACATGCCATGAACACCACGCTGCTGCTGCATCTCATCGTGGGCGGAGTGCTTGGCGCGATTGGCGGAACGCTGGTGAGCGCGCACGTTCCACGGCGGCCGCTGCGCCTTGCCCTGTGGGTATGGCTGATGATCCTCGGCGGACAATTTCTCTTCAACAGCTACCATGTGTGGGCCGCGACCCACTGAATTGTTGGGACTGAATAGAAGGTCGCGAACAGGAAAACTGGTGCGGAAGGCGGGACTTGAACCCGCAAGCCTTTTGGGCGCCAGCTCCTAAGGCTGGTGTGTTTGCCATTTCACCACTTCCGCACGGGCGTGGCGGGATTACAACCCTAAGTCTAGTGGGAAATCGATGGTCGGCGCAACGCGAGCGCAAAAGCTTGTCATTTTTCTGTCAATGGTGGAAAAGACAATTTCCCGTCGTGCGAAGATGAATCTGAAAGCTAATAGCTGAGAGTTGAAGGCTGCCATTGATGAAACGCGTTCTACTTTCCTGGAGCAGCGGCAAAGACAGCGCATGGACACTCCACGCGCTGCGCCGCGATCCGACCATTGAAATCTGCGGATTGCTGACCACGGTCAACACGGAGTTCGATCGCGTTGCGATGCACGGCGTGCGCCGCACGGTGCTTGAAGCTCAGGCTGCGGCGGCCGGACTTCCGCTATGGGTCGTGCCACTGCCCTGGCCATGCTCCAATGACATTTACGAGCAGCGCATGGCCGAGACTTGCCAACGAGCGATCCATGAGGGCATCGACGCGGTCGCTTTTGGCGATCTGTTTCTTGAGGACGTGCGCGCTTATCGCGAAAGGAACCTTGCGCCCACGGGACTGGAGCCGCTGTTTCCGCTGTGGAAGATTCCCACCGACGAGCTGGCTCGCGAAATGATCGCCGGCGGCTTACGGGCACGCATCTCCTGCGTCGATACGGATAAGCTGCCAGCCAGTTTTGCCGGCCGCGAGTTCGACGAGGAGCTGTTGCGCGACTTTCCGCCCGGCATCGATCCCTGTGCCGAGCGCGGCGAGTTCCACACCTGCGTCTATGCGGGGCCGATGTTCAAGAGCCCGCTCTTGCTTGAGACCGGAGAAATCGTTACCCGCGACCGCTTTGTGTTTGCCGACTTTTTGACCGCGTAGCTCCAACGCACGATTCGAGAACGGCGTCTATCGCCGCCGCTGTCATCCTGAACGAAAGCGGCCTCAAGCCGCAATAAATGTGGCTTGAGGCCGCGCAGGATGACAGACCATCCGTCTATCTGTCTGCTAGTTTCTTAGGCCGCGCAGAGCGGGATACATCTTGCGCCATTTCGCGTAGCCGGCTTTGTATGCGGCAACATCAGCTGCGTCAGGTTCGATGCGCTGCGCCACTTGAATGGCCTGGCCGCATGCTTCATCAAGATTCTTCCAGTGGCCCGCGCCCACGCCGGCCATCAGCGCGCAACCGAATGCGCCGCCTTCTTCGGCGACGAGCACTTCCACAGCTTTGCCGTAGATTCCGGCCTGAATCTTACGCCACAGATTGCCGCGCGCGCCGCCGCCGCCCAGGCGGATGGCCGTGACAGGAATTCCCAGGTCGCTGAAGAGCGTGAAAGTGTCCTGCAAGGAATACGCGACGCCTTCCTGAACCGCGCGCACAAAATGCGCGCCGGTATGCTCAACGCCGATGCCAGTGAAAGCGGCGCGCACCTCAGGATCGAGATGCGGCGTGCGCTCGCCAAGCAGATACGGCGCCCACTCCAGACCCTGGCTGCATGCCGGTACTTTCGCCGCGCCCTCATTCAATGCATCGTAACTTTGCCCCGCGAAGAACGTGCCGCGTAGCCAGTTCAGGCTGAGTCCGGCGCTTTGCGTTACGCCCATCACGTGCCAGCGCCCAGGTACAGCATGGCAGAAGGTGTGAATGCGACCCTTCGGATCTTTCGTCGGTTCGGCCGTTGCGGCAAACACAACGCCCGAAGTGCCGATGGTTGCCGAAACGCTGCCTGGTTGCAGAATGCCCATGCCCACTGCGCCCGCTCCCTGGTCGCCCGCGCCGGCGGCTACCGGAGTTCCGGCTTTCAACCCTGTCAGGCCCGCGGCCTTCTCGCTGATGCGTGCGCAGATCTCCGGCGACTCGTAGACTTTGGGCAGCCAGCTCATCTCGATACCTGCGGCTTCTGCGACTTCGCGCGACCAGCGGCGGTGCGTGACGTCGAGCAGCAGTGTGCCGCTGGCTTCCTGCACGTCGATGGCGAACTCGCCCGTGAGCCGGTAGCGCACGTAGTCCTTGGGGCACATGATGTGGCGGATTTTGGCGAAGATTTCCGGCTGATGCTTCTTGACCCAGAGCAATTTGGTGAGCGTGAAGTTGGGCAGCGCGGGATTGCAGGTGAGCTCAATCAAACGCTCGTAGCCGATTTTCTCAGTGAGCCAGTCGCACTCCGGCTGGGTGCGCGTGTCGCACCAGATGAGAGCAGGCCTGAGCACCGCGCCTTTTTCATCGAGCATGACCGCGCCGTGCATCTGCCCGGTGAGGGCGAGCGCCGCAATGGGCTCGCGCGGCTCCGGCGTGACGGCGATTGCGCCGCGGATTGCGTCCTGTGCGGCGCGCCACCAATCCTCCGGGTCCTGCTCTGCCCATCCGGGGCGCTCGGCGCGAAACGGCGCGTGCTCGCATGAGGCCGCACCCATCAGTTTTCCCGCGTGATCGACGACCACGGCGCGCGTACCGCCCGTGCCCACATCCATACCAAGGAACCACATATCGGAAAATTCTCCCTTATCTAAATCGGTTTTCTCCGGCGGTTGCAGCATAACAGTTTGGCCGCGCGCGAGAAAAGTTTAACGGTCACGGGTGGGATTGGCCGCCGGCCGCGACCTCAATGGCGTGGCGCAGGAGCGGCAGAATGTTCTCGATGCTCTCTTCGGCGCCGCGCTTGCTGCCGGGCAGGTTGACGATGAGCGTCGAGCCGCACAGCCCAGCCACGCCTCGCGAGAGCCACGCGTACTGGTTGCGCTCTGCGCCTCTGGCGCGCATGGCCTCGGCGAGTCCGGGCGCTTCGCGGTCGATGACGCGGCGCGTGGCTTCGGGCGTGCGGTCGCGCGGGCCGAGTCCCGTGCCGCCTGCGGTGAGGACCAGTGCGGCACCCCTGCCGGCGAAATCTTCCAGCTTTGCGGCGATTGTGTCTTCGTCGTCGGGGAGCAGCGCAGCTGCAAGTTCGGAATCGGGCCACGCGCGCCTGAGCATTTCGGCCACGGCCGGGCCGGCGGTGTCGGTCATTTGTCCGGCCGCGCAACGATCGGAAATGGTGAGCACTGCTAGCAGCATGAGGCGATTGTAGCTCCAGGCCGCTGGCCTTAAGAGTCCGCGGGGTGCGGTTCCTGTGGTGATACTTTTGGCGACTTCACGAACATGCCGCTGCGTATCACCGCAAACCCCGTTTATCTGGAACTGCGCTCGGGTTTTGATCGACAGATGCTGGTTACTTCCCAACAGATGCTGGTTACTTCCCAATTGCCGACGATACAGCCGGGACGAGCTTTATGGGCCCGGGGGTGATTCTTTCGCGGCTCAAGCAATGGATCCGCGATCAGCTCGAAACTGCCGCGAGGAGCCAAAAGGCGAGCGTTCCGAGCGCGCTTGCAGGAGCCTGCCACCTGATAGGGCTTCGTTGCCATACGCCGCCGAGTGCGAATGCTAATGCAGTAAGAGAGAGGGCCGCACCTGTTGGAATACCCCACGAGAGGAGCGAGTAGTTTATCGTGTATTCAGGTCTACCGCTGTTAACAAAGGCGATCACCCATAGCCCCAAAAGCGCCGAGGCCGACGCGAGCGTAATTCCGGTGAAGGACAACGTCGATGGAATCGTCCATGATCGGGGCCGCTGCTTGATCCATCGTGCCCAGCCCCACGCCAACATGGCCGGAGCCATGAAATACCCAAGAAGAGCCAGAATCGTATAGAGATCGGACATAATCATGTCGAATTCCGTTGCTTGCTAAGCCTACCACCGGAAGCTGGGAACGCAAGTACTGAGTCGATTCCGGCATTCCGGACACATTACCGGCAATCCTGACATCTCGCAGAAATGTCCGTGGATTCCACCTCGTGCAGAGTGAAACGGCTGAATTCTATTCCGGCGGCAGCATTTTGATCGTGTGCAGCCATGTTTCGACCAGCTTGGGCCAGCCGAGGATCGGGAGATCGCCAGACCGCAAACCGAAGCCGTGACCACCCTCGGCGTAGATGTGCAACTCCGCGGGGACCTTGGCGTTTTTCAACTGCATGAAGTACACCACCGAGCTTTCAACGTGTGCGACGTAGTCGTTCTCGGCCTGCAAAATAAATGTGGGCGGCGTATCCGCCGTGGGCTGGATGTCGGGATTGGCTGCGAAGTTGTGGTCCGACATGGCCAGATAGCCAGGATAGAGAACGACGGCGAAGTCGGGACGGCAGCTCAATTGGTCGGCGGCATCCTGGGGCAGGTAGAGTCGCTTGTCGTAATGGGTGCTGAGGGCGGCGGCAAGATGCGCGCCCGCCGAAAATCCCAGCACACCGACGCGATCGGGATCGATGCCCCACTCCGCAGCGTGCTGCCGCACCAGTCCGACGGTGCGCTGGGCATCCTCTAATGCCGCCGGCGACTTGGGATACGGGCCGCTATCGGGCACGCGGTACTTGAGCAGAACGCAGTTGACGCCGATCTGGGTGAGCCAGTCGCAAACTTCCGTGCCTTCAAGATCGATGGCCAGGACCTGGTAGCCGCCGCCGGGGAAGACCACAATGGCCGCGCCTGTGTTTTTGCCCTTCGGCGGATAAATGGTGATGGTCGGCGTGGAGACGTTGCCGAGGCGGATGATCGGCCGTCCCGCGATCTTATGCTCTCCCGCTGCGTTTTCGTTCACTTCGGGCGGCAGGCCTGGCTTCGAATCCGGCGGGGTGCTCGGCCAGATGGGAATCGTTACCAGTCCGGCGGGTGGCGCCCATGCCGGCGCGGACGGGGCGGGTGCCTGCGCCCAGACGGTCGCGGTCCACAATGCAGCAGCGGAAACGATCAGCAGTTTTCGGTTCATGCGGGGACTCTCCGAGTCGAGTGGCATTCGGAGCAGCGCTGCTCCGGCTCCCATCTGCGCAGCGATGATCGCAGCCTGACCCGCGGTCACGCAACCCGCCTCCTGCGCCGGTCAGCACACAACAAGGGGCAGGGCAATCGCATTTCAGGATACGGGAAGAATTTGCCTTGAAAGGGCACGGCTTTAGCCGTGCCATTGAATGCTGGCAAGGAAAATTCCTGGCCTTTAGGCCCTGAGGGATGGGGGTTGAGCAGGAAAAACCGTCCCTCCGCGGCTAAAGCCGAGACCGTTTTTGACATATCTATTGGCACGGCTGAAGCCGTGCCCTTTCAAAGCCGCTGCTATTCAAGATTCCAAATCCAAATGCGATTGCCGTGCAACAAGGGGGAGCAGCACGCAGCCAGTTTCGTGAAATGCGGTATTCTGGAGGAGCGCGCCCGTAGCTCAGCTGGATAGAGCGAATGCCTCCGGAGCATTAGGTCGGGAGTTCGAATCTCTCCGGGCGCACCATTCGTTCCCATTCAATCCTTCCAAAACAAGCGTGACCAGCCTGGAGGCTCACTCCTGGAGCTCCATTCCATGACCAGCGTGGGATGGTGAGGCCGCTGGGTACATCATCGGCGGATTTGTGGTAGCGGTACATGGTCGTCGTGGTCGCCCAGGCGAAGTAGTCGTGCAGCACCTGCCGCAAGGCATTATCACCGGCAAGACCGACATCTTCCAGCGCCTGATCGAAGCAGGCAATTGCACGACGATTCATTTCGTCGTGCTCGCCATTGCCGCTGTGAATCCTGACCACGCTGGTCTCGTCACCGTAGGAATCGGAATACAGGCTTGGGCCGCCGAGCGCCTCGGCCCAGTAGGCGGCGAGCCGCTCGGTATGCTCGGGATGTACGCCATGCCTGAATGGATGGCCGACCTCCTCGTCAGCCAGCACCCGCTGGTGCCAGGCCTCAGCCAGATGGCGCATACCGTCGATGCCACCCGCCGCCTCGAAGACAGTTTTCATGGCGACATGCTAACAACTGGGCCATTTCACGGCAATCCCGCTGGGTTCAGGAAGGAGAGGGTTTTCGTTGACTCTGGGCAGGATTCTCGGCTATTCTAGAGACCTTGCGCGGTGTTGCGCCTGTGGTCTGTGTGTACTCACCCGGACCGGTCTGCGAGAGACCCTGAAGGGTTCTGGCGGGGCAGGCGGTAGGCGGCTGGACCCGTTTTGGGGTTTGGCGAGGCCAAAGGCTCGCTTGAAGATGGGCTTCGGGGATGAATTCCGAAGACAGACTTCGAGGGGCGGACCCCCTGCAGCTTCTCACCCGAACAGAATTGTTTGGCAGTGGGCAGAATTTTGAAGGCCCGTGCTTTTTTGGCATGGGCGAAGCGTTTTGCGCGAGGTTAAAGGCTACGAGCTGTAGCCAGTATTTAAAAGCCGGGCGCGAAGCTGGTTTTTTGAGGACTGAAGAGACATGTCGACCTTTATTCCGAGCGGCAAGGATATCAGCCGCAAGTGGTATGTGATGGATGCGGCGGGCGAGACGCTTGGGCGGCTCGCGACTAAAGCCGCGAGTGTGCTGAGCGGCAAACTGAATCCCCAGTATGTGCCGTACATCGACATGGGCGACCATGTGATCGTGATCAACGCGGAGAAGATCCGGTTGACGGGGCTGAAGGACCAGAAGAAGCTCTACCGGCGCTATACGGGCTTTCCGGGCGGGCTGCGCGAGGAGTCGTTTACGCGGCTGATCAACCGGCGCCCGGAGAATGGTGATCGAGGAAGCCGTGAAGGGCATGCTGCCCAAGACCAAAATGGGCCGGGCGATGGGATCGAAGTTGAAGGTGTACCGCGGCGACAAGCACCCCCACGGGGCGCAGATTGCCGGTGGAGATGAAGTAAGCAGCCTATAGCTCGTCAGCTATCAGCTTTCAGCTTGATCCGGCGGTGACGCCAAGGTCTGACGGAGAAAGTACGGGACCGATTTCGAAGCACGATGCAGCTACTGCTACTAGCTACTAGCTACAGCTAAGAGGGAAAATGGCAGATCTGGTGCAGTATTACGGGACGGGGCGGCGCAAGAGCGCAATTGCGCGCGTTTTTCTGCGTCCCGGCACGGGCGAGTGGAAGGTCAACGGCAAGAAGTTCGAAGAGCACTTTGTGACCGAGCAGCAACGCGCCTCCGCCAAGCGGACGCTGGTTGTGGCCGATATGGCTGCGAGCTTCGACGTGGTGACCACGGTGAGCGGCGGCGGGGTTGCAGCCCAGGCCGACGCGGTGAAGATGGGCATAGCCCGCGCACTGCTTGAGTTCAACCCTGAGCTGCGGAAGACGCTCAAGGGCGAAGGATTGCTGACCCGCGACGCGCGCGTGAAAGAACGCAAGAAGTACGGCCAGAAGGGCGCACGCAAGCGGTTCCAGTTTAGCAAGCGCTAGGCGCTTGCGGGCTTGTAGCTCGTAGCCTGTAGCCGGTAGCTTTCTCGGTCTTGTTAAATGCATTGGGTTCCCGATGCGGCGACTATGGCACGAAAGGCTGAAGGCTAATGGCTACAAGCTACCGGCTGGTTTTACAAATCTCCCCGCAAGGGGAATGAATCCGGGCCACAGAAGTGATACCCGGATGCAGTCCACGAAGGAGGACCATTGGCCACCATCACCATGAAGGAGCTGCTCGAAGCGGGTGTTCACTTCGGGCATCAGACCAAGCGCTGGAATCCCAAGATGAAGGAATACATCTTCGGGGAGCGCAACGGAATTTACATCATCGATCTGCAGAAGACGCTCAAGTTGTTCAAGGACGCGTCGAAGTTCGTGACTGAGCTGTGCTCGGGCGGCAAGACGATCCTGTTTGTCGGCACCAAGCGCCAGGCACAGGACGCGGTTGCCGAAGAAGCCACACGCGCGGGCATGCCGTATATCAACCAGCGCTGGCTGGGCGGGCTGCTCACCAACTGGGTGACGGTGCAGAAGAGTGTAAAACGCCTTCAGGAACTGGATGAGATGGCGACCGATGGCCGCTACGACCTGCTGACCAAGAAGGAAGTGATTCGCCTGGAGCGGGAGCGGAAGCATTTGCAGGCCAACCTGGCCGGCATCAAGACCATGAAGCGGCTTCCCGACGCGATCTTCGTCGTCGATTCGAACAACGAAGCGATTGCGGTGAAGGAAGCGCGCAAGCTGGGCATTCCCGTGGTGGCGGTGGTGGATACCAATTGCGATCCCACGGTGGTGGATTACGTGATTCCGGGCAACGACGACGCGCTGCGTGCCATTCGCCTGTTCACCTCGAAGATTGCCGATTCGGCTGCCGAGGGCGTGAACCTGCTCGGCGATAAGGCCTTCCAGGAAGCGCCTGCGGAGGCAACGGCTACGGCTGAGGGCAGCGAAGTTGCTGCTGAGGCCGCGCCGGCGGAAGAGGTCGATCTGGAAGCAGCGTTGAGCGGCGTTCGCAAGGCGCCTGCCGGTGTTGCTGTGGCGGAAGACGACGAGGCCGCCGAGGGCGCGTATTAAACAAATTTGTTGCGCGTGACCATGCGCACGATATAAGCGTGGCCGCTACTTTGGTAGGCCACGCTTTTTGTATGCCGGAAACAATTCCGGCGTAGAGTTAAATCGCGAATCGAGTTGGATCGTAAATTCATATCCGCGACGCGTTCGCGGGCCGGCGGTGGCCGGAGGGAAAAAGAGAGATGACGACAGTGAGCGAGAAGATCGATGCGAAATTGGTGAAAGCGCTGCGTGAGATGACCGGCGCGCCCATGGGCGACTGCCTGAAGGCTCTGCAGGAGTCGAAGGGCGATAAGGAAGCGGCGGTCGTTGTGCTGCGCAAGCGCGGCATGGCTTCGGCGCAGAAGAAGGCGGCGCGCTCGACGAACGAGGGCGCGGTGGGCACATATATTCATGCCGGCGGCAAGATTGGCGTGCTGCTGGAGCTGAACTGCGAGAGCGATTTTGTGGCCCGGACTGATGATTTCCAGGAGCTGTTGAAGGAGATCTCGATGCACATCGCGGCCAGCGACCCCCGTTACGTGAAGCCCGAGGACGTGACGGCGGAGGACCTAGAGCGCGAGAAGGAGATCTATCGCGCGCAGGCGGCGGCTACCGGCAAGCCCGCTCCCGTGATCGAGAAGATCGTGGACGGCAAGATGGCGAAGTTCTACGAAGAGGTTTGCCTGCTGGAACAGCCGTTCATTAAGGACCAAGCCGTCAGCGTGAAGGAATTGATTGCGCAGAAGGTCGGCAAGCTGGGCGAGAACATCACGGTACGGCGCTTTGCGCGCTTCAAGGTGGGCGCGCCGGAGTGGACCGTGGCGCAGACCAAGGCAGCCGAAGCGGCGGCCGAGTAAGATTCCTCCAGAACGAACACAAACGCCCGAAGGGAATTCCCTTCGGGCGTTTTGTTTTTTGGAGCGTTTCGCGCCCTACGCTGTGGATGCTCTATGCCAGACGGCGGCATCGAAGCTGTGAGCGCACTGGTAGCCTTCGCGGTTGTAGAGATGGGTGGCATCGGTGTTGGCTTCAGTGACGGTGAGCGAGATCTCCGAGGCGCCCAGGCGCAGAAAGCTGACGGCTGCCTGCTCGAGTAAGAAGCGGGCCAGGCCGCGGCGGCGATACGCGGGGTGAACACAGACCTGCGTGAGATGGCCGCTTAGCTCGCTGACGCGCGAGCCCAGTACCAGCGCGGCCAGCTCGCGGCTGGCGCGCTCCACGATGACAAAGGACGCCTGGGACGCGAAGGTTCCGCAGCCGGCGTAGCGCACGATGTTGTTGAGGAAACGCATGGACCCTGGCACGGTGCGGTACTGGTCGTTGATCGCGCTGTCGGGGTGGTCGCGATAGGCTTCGCAAATAAGACGCGCGGCGGGGGCCAGGTCGGCTTCGCGCCAGACGCGGAATTCAAGATTTGCCGGCAGGTCGATGTTGGTCGGGCTGGAGCGGGCGGCCAGGTGTTGCACGAGAAAGAGGCGGCGAAAAACCTCGAATCCGGCGGCGCGAAAGGCGGGAGCGAAGCGGCCTGCGGGATGAAGCAGCAACTGCGATTCAATGCGATCGACATGCGGGGAGTTGAGCAGCAGTTCGAACAAGTGCCGCAGCAGCGTTTCTTCGCGGATATGGGCCGGACCGGACGCGCCATTTTCATGGGCACCGGGAAATGCGAAGACATCGCCGATTACCGCCTTGGTTTCCTCATACACGCAGAAGACGTAGCCGGTCACACGGCCGGCTTCTCTGGCGGCATAGCCGGGCAACATGCGGTTGTCGAGATACTGCATTAGCAGGCGCGATGAGGCGCGATAGTCCCAATGCAGGCGGTCGTGCCAGATCTCGCTTTCGGCATCGAGCAGAGGACGCAGCACGGGCGCAGTGAAGTGCCGCAGATCGAGTATTTCAATGGTCCCGTCAGTGGCCTGCATTCCTTCTCCGAAGTTCGACGCAGTCGCCGCATCGCGACGCGCGATTCCTGATTTTACCCTTCCGGACACATTGCCACCATCGCGCGACAACCGGCAAGTGACTTTCGCGCGTCTTTCCTGGAGATGCAGCGTTGAGCACACGGATCGACTATTGGTTGACGGGCGTGGTTGAGGGAGCGGACAAATCTGTGGGCTCGCTGGGGGCTGGAACAAGCGGCTGCCGCGAGCCCACGAGATAGATCTCCAATCCCTGCTCCGGCCAGCTGAAGAGTTGCTGATATGGACGGCCCTCGAACAGTTCCTCGATCGTCATCTGTGTGTCGAGTTCGGCGCCGTGCCGGCCCTGCACGCGAGCAACGAGCACATGCTGCTCGTCGGGAACGCCGTCTTCGTCGTAGTTCACGATCTCCTGATCGCGATAAAACGAGAGGCCGTATTCTGTGTCGCGCCGCACGCGAAAGACGGCCACGGTTTCGCCCGGGGGCGCGACTTGCGCCAACTTTTCCGCCAGCGGCCGTGCCGAGTACGAGCGGTCGAGGAGGTGAATCACGCGCTTGCTGGCGGAGACCTGCGGAATGCCGAAGAACGGCCCGACGCCGTAAATGAACAGAACCAAAACGACGAGAATCCAGCAGGTTGCCGGCCGCAGCCACGCCACGCCAAAGCCCCTGGTGACGAAGAAAATCAGAAGGCCGGCTCCGACGGCGGCGAGAGCTGCGGCGACCAAGGCGTGCGCGGGGGGCCGAACGAGACTGTGTGCCACGAACCACGGCATCAGGAGGACAGCGACGGTCATGGTGCCGCAAAGCGCGGCGTGCCCGAAAAGGATCCAGCGATTGAGGCCATGCTCGCGGCGGCGAAAAAGATAATCCCCAGTGAGAATCGTGATGGGCGGGATGGCTGGAAGAATGTAGCCGGGGAGTTTGGATTTGGAGAAGGAAAAGAAGAGTATGGGGATGAGTGCCCAGAGAACGAGAAATTCGGGGAAGGCGTCGCCCGGCCGCGAGGGCTTGGGCTTGCCGGGGCGAGAGTAGCGCAGCCGCCACTCGGCGACGGAGGTCAGAATGCCGTCGATCAGGGCGCGCACAGCGAGCACGGTCCAGGGCATGAGTGCGAGCAGCATCACCACCAGGTAGTACCAGAACGGCTGCGCGTGCTGATAGCGGTCGGTGGCGAATCGCTCCAGATTGTGCTCGAGGAAAAATTCGCGGAAGAAGGTCGGATTCTGATGCTGCACCGCAATGAACCAGGGCAGCACCATGGCGAAATAGAGAACGATGCCGGGCCACCACAGCGAGCGGCGAAGAATGCTCCACTCCTTGCGCAGAAAGGCAAAGGCAACGATGATGAGCATCGCCAGCAACGGCGCGACGGGCCCTTTGGCGAGCGTGGCGAGGCCGGTGAAAAAATAGATGTCGTAGAGCCAGAACTTGGAGTCGGTTTCGTACCACGCATACCAACCGAGGAGTCCGATGGCCAGCGGAGCAGCCATCTGCATGTCGGTGGAGGCGCCGCGCGCGAAACCGATGATACCCGCGCAGGCCGCCGTGATCAGCGCGGCGTCGAGATGCCCGCCGGGACGGAATCGCCGCATGTGCAGGTAGATGAGCGCCACCATGATGAAGGCGAACGTGGTGGAGGGAAGGCGCGCGCTCCAGTCGTGGACGCCGAAATCCTGAAAGAGAAACATGGCGCGCCAATAGTAGAGCGCAGGTTTTTCCAGCCACGGGCGACCATAGAGATAGGGCGTGACACAGGCGCTCAGGCGGCCTTTGAGGGCGGCTTCAGTGGCATGCACTGCGCAACGGATTCGATCCGGCCCGATGCAGGCGCTCAGGCGATCTTTGAGCGGGCGCACTGAGTCGAAGCGCACCAGCATCTCGCGCGCGATCTGTGCGTAGCGTGGTTCGTCGGCTCCGACGAGGCCGAGGCCGTCGCCGCCGAGCCAGGGAGTGACTCCGTAGAGAAGGAAGAAAATAGCGAAGACGAGGAAAACGGCCGCTTCGCAGACGATGCACCAGCGAGGCACGCGGAATCGCCAAGCTGTTTGCCGACCTGGAGCCGAATGTCCCACGGGATTTCCTATTTCAGCCATCTCTCCGGGCGCGCCAAGGCACATCTATTTCGGACACAGTTCTCATATCGACACAGGACGAACAGGGGCAGGACGGATGGGGGACCAACCCGCACACCACCCGCGCCGCAAACGGCGCGGAAAACGCTGCAAAAAATGCGACAGGGACAAGGCTAACAGATTTGCCGGGAGTTCAGAAGCGTGTGGTCCACTCAGTTCCGGACGGCCTTCCGTTTTTGACCGGCCAAGGCGCTGCGCAGTTCTGCGAGAACCGTTTTGAGAGCGCGGGGCAGCGTATTGTGGAGTGTGCAGCCAGCGGCATTCTTGTGGCCGCCGCCTCCCAGACGCGCGGCGATGGCCGCAACATTCAAGCCGCTCTTGCTGCGCAGGCTGATACGAATGGTGCGGCCAGGCATTTCGCGCAGGAAAACTACGGCATCGACGCCGGCCGTGCTGAGCGCCGCGTTGACAATGCCTTCGCAGTCTTCCTCAGTGGCCGCGGTGCGCTCGATGTCCTGGGGTGTGATCCAAAGCCACGCCAGCGGGCCCTCGCGTTTGAGCCGGCGCAGCGCGGCGCCCAGCAGCAGGAGCCTCGACAGAGGCGCGGAGAAATAAACCTCTCGGGCGATGGCGACGGGATCGGCGCCGGCCGCAACCATATCTCGCGCCAGCGCGAAAGTCGACTCGCGCACATTGCCGTAACAGAATCCTCCCGTGTCGGTGAGCAGCGTTGCGTAGATGCAGTGCGCCATCTGGGGCGTGATGGCAACACCCGCAGCCTGCGCCAGACGATACACCATCTCGCCTGTGCTGGCCGCGCTGTGATCGATCCAGTTAAGGTGCGCGAACTCGCAGCCGGTAATGTGGTGGTCGATGTTGACCAGGGGGAGTTTTTCGAGACCGCGAAGGCGCGTGCGTTCGACGCTGCCGCATTCGAGAAGTATGGCTGCGTCGTAGCGCCCGTGGATTCGTTCCGTGGTGCGGATGGATTTGACGCCGGGAAACCGCCGGTAGTGCGGAGGGATGGCATCTGCTGCGGCCAGATCGACGTGCTTTCCCATCTTTTCGATGAACATGCCCAGCGCCAGCATGGAACCCACGGAATCGCCATCGGGCCGCGTGTGCGAACAAAGGAGGAACCGCTTGCCGCGATGGAGAAGATCGAGAATTGCAGCAATCGCGTGGTCGGAATCCGCGGCGCGTCCCAGCGCGGAATCCGATTGCGGGGCGGGCAGCGGTAGGAAGATCGCGCGTTCCCGAGCGAGTTTTCTTAAGGAAGGACTCATGGCCTCACAAAAAATGCAGCAGCTCCAGCGGAGTTGGATTGGCAACAGGAAACGATCGTATTTCCTGCGCAGAAGCTCAGACAGATCGATGGGAACTAATTTGGCAAAGCTTCCTGCTCGTTCGGTGATTTGTTGTCCGTGGGGCCCGTTTGCGTACTTGAAGCAGGATCGGCGGCGCCGCGGCGCGAAGCCGCTCGCCGCGGCGAGCGCGAGCGGCTCATCAGCTCGTCAATGCGCGCCTGAAAACGGCCGGAGCGATCGGCGAGGAAGCTGAGTTCGGGGACACGGCGCACGCCCATCCGCTCCTTGAGTTCGTGGCGGATGTAGCCCTTGGCCGCTTCCAGCCCAGCGATGGTCTCAGTCTCGGCTTTGTCAATGTCTTTTACGGAGCTGTCGATAGTCACGTACACGCGCGCCGATTTTCCGCCAGGATTGAACGCGACCTCGCTGACATGGCAGAAATCGATGCGCGGATCGGAAAGTTCGCCCTCGATGAGGACGTCAATCTCCTCGCGCAACGCCTCGGCCACGCGGTCCTGATGATGCTTGCGCGCTCTGTGCTCCGGCATCGATTCCTCCAGCCTGCTCGCGAGGGTGGGCTGCACTCAGCCTGTCCTTTTGACTCGTAAACTATCCAGAATAGCAGAGCGCGAACGCGACAGTAATGGCATTCGCTCTTTAGGACATCGCGGCGCGCTCGAGTTCGGCAATGTCGAACTTCTTCATCTTCATCATGGCTTGCATTGCCTTTGGATGCTTGATCATCTCGAAAACATGCGCGGGTACGATCTGCCAGCAGAGACCGAATTTATCCTTGAGCCAGCCGCAAGCGATTTCCGTGCCTTCCTCCGTTAATCTGGACCAGTAATGGTCGATCTCCTGTTGCGTTTCGCAGCGCACAAAAAAGGAAATCGCGTCGGTGAATGTGTGCGCCGGGCCGCCGTTGAGTGCGGTGAAGCGGAGGCCGTCGAGTTCGAAGGATATGGTGAGGATGCTCCCTTTCGGTCCGCTGGGAGTGTCGACCGGGCTTCTGAACTCGCCCAGCTTGCGCGAGTTGGGGAAGACGCTCAGATAGAATGCGACGGCTTCTTCGGCGTTGTTATCGAACCAGAGAAAGGGCGTGATGCGCGAGGATTGATCGACAATGCTCATGAGACCTCCGTATTCTTGAAGCTGTGCCGCGCGCGGGCAGAGGAGCGGCCGGAACGTTGTTAGCATTCTAAGATGCGGCGGCCGACCGGATGGAGCACTGTCGCATTGCCGTGCTCGCGGTGACTCGGCAATGCTGAGAAGAGCGCGATCCTACGCCGCTGATTGCACAGTCCAGCTTGCGAATGAAGGCAAAAAAATTCCCCGAAAGGAAAATCCAGGCGATGAAAATCAATACGTATCTCAACTTCCCCGGCACGTGTACTGAGGCGCTCGATTTTTACGTGAAGCATCTTAGTGCGAAGATCCTGATGAAAGGGACCTACGCAGCGATGGCCAGCCAGGGCGGCCCGCAAAACCTGCCTCCGGGGCTCCAGGCCGACAGCATCCTCCACTGCCGGTTCCAGATCGGCGACGCCATTGTGATGGCAAGCGATGGGCCTCCGGAGCGCTGCCAGCCCATGCGCAGTGCGTATCTCACAATTTCCGTCGACAGCAACGAAGAAGCCGAGCGCATCTACAACGCGCTTACCGAGGGCGGCGAGGTCTTCATGAAGCTGGGCGAGACTTTCTTTGCCGAACGCTTCGCGCAGTTCCGCGACAAGTTCGGAATCAACTGGATGGTGATTCACGATAAGCCGATGCCGCCGCGGGGCTGAGCCACAGCGCAAAGTACCCGCCGCGGGATTGGAAGCGCTATCCGATGCTGCAGTTAACCTTCGAGTAACTGCGCACCGTGCGGCAGCTCGATAGTCATGCTTCGGTCGCAATCTATTTGCGATTCTTCGCCAATAACCACGGCCCACCCCACAAGCCGATGGCGATGAACAGGCTCGACCATTCATCGGGGTCGGTGATGGCGCCGGGGATGTGGTAGAAGCCGAGTGTGCGCGGGATGTGGAGGGTGATGACCCAGATCGCGTACATGAGGCCGAGGCCGGCCCAGCTCCAGTCCTCAAATACGCCAAAGCCGATGCCGACGCCGGCGGCGATCATGGCGACGCCGAAGAAACCGACCCAGAAGATGTGCCAGGGAATCCAGCTGGGGATGAGCGAGGCGATGAAGACGATTCCCAGGAAATGATCGACGCCGAAGACGATCATGGCGACGGCGATGACGGCGCGGAAGGTGAGGGTGAGCCATCTCGGCGTGCAGGCCGGGCCGGGCAACAGCAGCGCGATGCACGCGAGCGAGAGCGGCTCGAAGACGATGGTGCGCAGGCCCATGTCGCCGGGCTTGGCGATGTACTGCGGCACAACGTGGACGACGGTCCAGAAGATGTATGTTGCGCCGAGCGTGTAGGCGGACAGGCGCAGCCATCTCGTGGTGAGCAGACCAACGCCACAGGCGACCCAGAGAATGCCGAAGGGAATCGCCAGCCAGGGAATCGGCGGCAGGAAGGGCAATGCGGGAATGGAATCCGCGTGGTGCGCGCAAAGGATATTTTCCGTGCCGAGGGCGATGATCGCGAAGGAGAATATCAAGCGGCCGGAGCGACTGAGGGCGTTCATCGGGCGGCGATCTCCTGACGGGAACTGTTTGCGTGACGATTGGGCGGCTCATGCACTGACCGCTTGTGAAAAGGGGAACGACTCCTCGATCTTCAACAGACTACACCGCGATGGCGGAATTTTATCCGTGTATGTAACGGGTAGTTCGAGCGGATGGGGTTACTTAAACTGCGATAGCGAAGCTGTTTTCGGTGCGGGTCACGGGGCGGTAGAGGGTGTCGCGTTCTACAGGCGTGCGGCCGGCTTCGGTGATGAGGCGGCAAAGCTCCTTGCGAGTCATGCCCTGCGGCGTGGTGGCGCCGGCGTCGTGATAAATCTTCTCTTCGATGACCGTGCCGTCGAGATCGTCAGCGCCGAAGCGCAGCGCGATCTGCGCGATCTTGGGCGTCATCATCTGCCAGTAGGCCTTGATGTGCGGAAAGTTGTCGAGCATGAGACGGCTGACGGCGATCTGGCGGATGTCGGTGAGGCCGGTGGTCACGGGCAGATGATCGAGCGGCGTGTTTTCAGGGTGGAACGCGAGCGGGATGAAGGTCTGGAAGCCGCCGGTCTCGTCCTGCAGGGCGCGCAGCTTGAGCAGGTGATCGACACGGTCCTCGTCGTTCTCAATGTGGCCGTACAACATCGTCGCATTCGACTTGAAGCCCAGCTTGTGCGCCGTGCGCGCGGTCTCGAGCCATTCCTGACCATCGATTTTGTGATCGCAGATGATGGAGCGGACGCGCGCGGCGAAGATCTCCGCGCCGCCGCCGGGCATGGAGTCGACACCCGCGTCGCGCAGCTTGAGGAGAGTTTCTTCAATGCTCAGTTTGGCGCGGCGGGCGAGAAACGCGATCTCGACCATAGTGAAGGCCTTGATGTGGACCTTCGGAAATTTTTTCTTTAGCCCTTGGATTAGATCCAGGAAGAACTCCAGTGGCAGATCGGGGTGCAGGCCGCCGACGATGTGGAACTCGGTGACGGCTTCAGAGTAGCCGGAGGCCGCGGTCTCCCAAGCTTCTTCGAGGGCCATGGTGTAGCCGGCGGGGTCGCCTTTTTTGCGGCCGAAGGCGCAGAGCTTGCAGGCCGCCACGCAGACGTTAGTGGGGTTGATGTGGCGATTGACGTTGAAGTAGGTCAGGTCGCCGTGCATCCGCTCGCGCACGTGGTTGGCGAGCCAGCCCACGGCCAGCACGTCGTTCGTGCGATAGAGCGCGAGGCCGTCTTCCGCGCTGAGCCGCTGCCGCGCCATCACTTTGGCGGCAATAGGCTCAAGGCGCGCGTCATAGGTTTGAAATGCGTGGCTGGAAGCAGCGGCGCTCATCCTCTTCGATGATACTGTTTCTTGCGAATCGGCGTCTGGAACCGCGCTTTGGCTGCAGTCAATGCAGCCGATTTGGTGCAAATCGGGCCGAAATGGGGCGGTTTCCACCAAAGCTGTCCATTTGTTTACTCTTTGGTTAGCCCCCCTCCCCCCCTGTTTCGAAGGATCATCTTTGTTTTCATTGATTTAAGCTACAGCGAAACGGATAAAATCTTTAGATTCTGGCGCTTGTGGCCAGAATCTAGATGAATAAAGACTTAGCCGGTTTAGTGGGTAGCCAATAGCCGGTGCGAGTGAATCAGTGGGCTGAGGCTTTCGCTGCTTTGTCTTTATTGTGCGCCGGGTGGGGAAAATTACCGGCAAAAACGGCGGGAGATTTTTTGCGGTTGCGCGTGCGGTTCTTGCTACAGGTTTTGTGCGCTTGGCCCGAACTGCAAGGCCCGGGCCAAGCTGTTCTTCGCCTGCGGAGGAGAGCAGGCAAAGATTGGTTGTGATTATGGCCCCGTTACTTTGACGGTGCTTGACTGGCTGGAGCTATCGTCACTGTCGCCGCTGTAATTGGCTTGGATGTACTGCGTTCCACTGGGCAAGGCTACATTGCTCAGCGTTGCCGTTGCCGAGCCGTTGAGGATTGATTGATTGAGGTCGATTTGCACAACCGATGACATCCCTACAACGGCGACATCTGGAAGTCCGTCGCCGTTAAAATCTGCAACCGCTACCGATTCAGGAACAGCCGCCGAGACGCGGGGGCCTAACCCGGTGTCCTGGAATGTTCCGTCGCCGTTGCCGAGAAGTATGTTAGAGTCGCCTTGTGCCATGACAGCTACGACGTCGGGGATCCCATCGCCGTTGAAATCCGCAACCGCGACCCCATCGGCTCCTGCGAATGGCTGCCCAGAGGCGATGACCGTTGCCGCACCGAATGTCCCATCGCCGTTATTGAGAAGGGCGTATATTTGATTACTGCCCGTCACAGCGAGATCCAAGTTTCCATCGCCATTGAAATCACCTATCGCGATTGCATTGGCGCCACTGGCTGCATAGGTCACCTGTGTATTAAACGTCCCATTACCGTTTCCTAGCAGAATGCCCACCGTACCGCTGCCTTCGTTGGCAACAGCGAGGTCCGGCTTTCCGTCATTGTTAAAGTCCCCTGCTACGACCGCGTAAGGGTTAGTTCCCACTGGGTAGTTGACCGCCGGCTGGAATGTTCCGTTTCCGTTGCCAAGCAGGATGCTCACCGTGTTGCTGCCTTCGTTGGCTACGGCCAGGTCTAGAATTCCGTCACCGTTGAAATCGCCCACAGCTACCGAGTAGGGATTGGTTCCCACTGTGTAGTTGACCGCTGACTGGAATGTCCCATCACCTTTGCCAAGCAGGATGCTCACCGTGTTGCCGGCTTCGTTGGCTACAGCCAGGTCCAGATTTCCGTCGCCGTTGAAATCACCCACGGCTACCGAGTGGGGGTTAGTTCCCACAGCGTAGGAGACAGCCGCCTGGAATGTCCCGTTACTGTCACCAAGCAAGATGCTCACCGTGTTGCCGCCTGCGTTTGCAACGGCGATGTCGGGAATTCCGTCGCCATTGAAATCGCCAACTGCTACCGCATAGGGGGAATTTCCCACCGCGTAGCTGGTCTCTGAGAAGCTTAGGGCGGCTGGATACGCAAGACCAGTGGTTGGTGCCTCAAGCGTAGCCGTCCCCAGAATCGAGTTGTTGTTCGACGTGTCGACGAAAGTCACCGTGCCGGTCGGGGCAAAGGCAAACGAATTCCACACCGTAGCGAAGAACGTGTGGTTCCCCGACGGGCCCCCGGCCCAGATTTGCGTTCCGGTTGATGCCAATGGAGACAGGGCGACATTGATGGTTTGGGGCGCCGATTTCACGGCTGGATACGAGGATGTCCCCACAAACTGGGCGTTAACGCTATGCGGGCCAAGTCCAAACCTGTAGCGGAGCGTTGCTGTTCCGGATGAAGTGAGCGAGACCGTACTGATCAAGCCTCCGCCAGGAAGGCAATTACTAACCGAAGCGTTGCAGAAGTTCACCAGGCCCGGGTGCACTGCAATGCCGTTCTCCTGGACCGTTGCTGTTAGCGTCACAGGTGTGCCTGGAGAGACCAGGTTGGAAGACGCGGTCAAATTGATGCTCGGAGCACTGAAATTGGCCTGTACTGTCTCGGCGCCGTTTACTGTCAGAGTGCAGGTTCCGGTACCTGAGCACACTCCAGACCATCCGGTAAACTGGTATCCGGCGCACGGAGTGGCTGTAAGGGTGACCTCGGTTCCGTATGAAAGATGATACGACCCGGGGCCCGATACTCCTGCCCCCGTGACCGTGCCACAGCCAGAAACACTTACGCTAAATGTTTCTTGAATCGGGCTGAACGTCGCTGTAACGTTCTCGGCACTATTCATTGTCAGAGCGCATGTCCCGGTTCCTGAGCACGCTCCCGACCATCCGGTAAACAGGTATCCGGTGCTCGGCGTGGCTGTAAGGGTGACCACGGTTCCGTATGAAAGATGATACGACCCGGGGCCCGATACTCCTGCCCCCGTGACCGTACCACTGCCAGAAACACTTACGCTCAATGTTTCTTGAATCAGGCTGAAGGTCGCTGTAACGCTCTCGGCGCCGTTCATTGTCAGAACGCAGGTCCCGGTTCCTGAGCACGCTCCTGACCATCCGGCAAACTGGTATCCGGTGGTCGGCGTGGCTGTGAGAGTAACCGGTGTCCCGTATGAAAGGTTATAGGATCCCGATCCGGGACCCGATATTGATACTCCCGACCCGGTGACCGTACCACTGCCAGAAACATTTACGCTCAATGGTTCTTGATTTGGGCTGAAGGTCGCCGTAACGTTCTCGGCGCCGTACATTGACAGAGTGCATGTCCCGGTTCCGGTACATGCTCCTGACCATCCGGTGAACCGGTATCCGGCGCTCGGTGTAGGTGTAAGGGTAACCGTGGTCCCGTATGGAGGGAAATATAACACCGAGATGGGACCCGTTATCGTTCCTGACCCCGACAGTCCTGACTCCGTGAGTGTGCCATTGCCGGAAACATTTACGGTCAATTGTTCTAGAATTTGGCTGAACGTTGCCTTAACGCTCTCGGCGCTGTTCATTGTCAGAGCGCATGTCCCGGTTCCGGAGCATGCTCCAGACCATCCGGTAAATGTGTATCCGGTGCTCGGTGCGGCTGAGAGAGTAACCGATGTTCCGTCCGGAATAGAGGTTGAGCAGGTTCCGGGGCAGGATATTCCGGATGGGGAACTCGTCACCGTGCCACTGCCGCTTGTGCCGACGGTCAACGTCTCCGGCGCGCCGTACTGAAAAACGGGTAGCGATTTCGGCTGAACATTGGCCAAGTAGAGAATAGAGATTGTAGCGGTTCTTCCAGGTCCGGTATTTTGAGATACGGTAAAGGGCAGAGAACAATACGCATACACAGGGGCTGTGCCTCGGGTTTGGCACGAAGGGTATCCCGTGGAAATGGTTAGCCATGAGGCAGACGATGTAATCGGCAGATCACCAAAAGAGCATGAGTCAGTACCATCGGAAAGCTCCCAGGAATAATAGAGATACCCGGTTCCAGCACTAGCGGGCATGGGTGATTGAACAGAATAAAAGCTGAAGGTATTACAAAGCGGATTCGTTTGAGCATGCGCCGTCTGTGCGCTGACGAGGAAAGATAAGAGCAGCATGGCGCAGATCGAAGCTCTCGATATTGCGCGCCGCAGTAGGGCTCGTTTCACAAGAAATCTACTCAGGAAAGCTGGTACATAAATCATTTGGACTTCCTCCATTCGGAATAGCGATAGGATTCTTGTTGTGACTCGGATTGCAAGTGGGGCCCTGCGATTGAGAATGTCGGCCTGTTAGAGAGCGCTAAGGTGGATTTAACTTCGACAATGCCACAACCGCCAAATTCGCTCAGGCTGACACACTGATCTTTGTCCGTCAGGCCGGTGGCTCCTGCGGTTGTTGGGTAGGATCAAACCCGTAATTGAGGTTGCGAGTAATCTACGTTGAGGTGCCTTTGGGTGTCAAATAAAAACTTCGGTAATTAGGTCTGTAAGTTGATAAAGGTATACTCTGTCCCCTTGCTTTACGGGGAGGGCTAACTCCGCTTCGCTCAGATTCGCTTCCACTGGTCAAAGTTCTTCCCGCTCACCTTGCGAATTAGCTGCGCGGCCGGCTGAAGCGGCGGAGGCCCAAGCCCATTGGAAGTTGAAGCCGCCGAGCTGGCCGGTTACGTCGACTACTTCTCCGATGAAATAGAGGCCGGGGACGGTGCGGCACTCCATGGTTTGCGCGGAGAGTGCGGCGGTGCTGACGCCGCCGGCGGTGACTTCGGCCTTCTCGTAGCCTTCGGTTCCGGCGGGCGTGAAGGCGAAGCTGTGCAGACGGCGCTCCAAGTCATCGAGGGCGGGGTTGGTCCAGTGCGGTGGCGCAGCCAATTCAGCCAGCTGGTCGGCGAGGCGGGCGGGCAGAGAGATGCGCAGCGCCGCTTTGAGCGCGGGGAGATCACGGCGGGCGTTGGGCGCGCGGAGGGGCGCGAGGAGTTCGCGGTCGGCAAGCCAGTCGATGTGGATGGGCTCGGGCTGCTGCCAATAGGACGAGATTTGCAGGATGGCCGGGCCGCTGAGGCCGCGATGCGTGAAGAGCATCTTCTCGCGAAAGCTGCGCTTGCCGGCGGTAGCGACGACCGGCGCAGAGACGCCGGCGAGGCTGGCAAAATGCGTGCGCTCCGCACCGGCGAGGGTCAGCGGAACGAGCGCGGGGCGGCAGGGTTCGATGGGGATGCCGAACTGGCGCGCGATGTCGTAGCCGAAACCAGTGGCGCCGATTTTGGGAATGGAGAGGCCTCCGGTGGCGACGATGAGAGCGGGAGCCGTGTAGAGGGCGTTGCCGGCGGCGACGGTGAACGCGCCGCTGGAATCGTCGCGGCGCACTTCATGAATGTTGGTGGAGACGAGGACGCGCACCTGGGCGTCCTGGCACTCGCGCATCAGCATGTCGACGATTTGCTGCGCGGAGCCGTCGCAGAAGAGCTGGCCCAGCGTCTTCTCGTGCCATGCGATGCCGTGGCGCTCGACGAGACGGATGAAGTCGGCGGGCGTGTAGCGTGCCAGGGCCGATTTGGCAAAGTGGGGATTGGCGGAGAGGAAATTGTCGGGGCGGGTGTGCAGATTGGTGAAATTGCATCGGCCACCGCCGGAGATGAGGATCTTTTTGCCGGGGCGGCTGGCGCGCTCGAGCACAGCAACGCGGCGGCCGCGGCGGCCAGCTTGAATGGCGGCCATGAGGCCGGCGGCGCCAGCGCCGAGGATGAGAACGTCGAAACGGTGTGTGGGCACGATGCTGAGGTTTATTAGAGCATTGCTGGGGGCGGTGTCCGCATAGGCTCGGAGGAGGGCTTGCGTTGATGCTTGGCTTAGGGCGGGATTTTAAAATATTCTTCTTGCTCCGAGTTATGAGCCGTGAGAGATTCAGAATACCGAGAGGCTTCCCATGCGACATTCCCTGCATTCGCACATTATTTACCTTGAGAACAGGATTCAAACGCTCAGGGATCGTCTGACGACCGGGCGCGTCAGTGCGGACGAGATTGGCGAGATCGAACAGCAACTGACAAACTGCGAGATTGCGCTGGAGCACTACCGGGAGGCTTACGCGCTGGAACTCAGTCTTTCCGCTCCCGAAATGCCGGATGGTGCGACTGGCGAAGCAGGCGGCGCGGGCGCACCAGGGAAATCGGATGCGGAAAAGAAGAAGGGCGGCCTCACAGTGGTTGCGGCTCGCAGGCGAAAGAAGACGCCGGTGGGAGCGCGCCCAGGTGTTTCAGCGTTTCGCTGCCGCACGCGTGTGCGGGCGCGAACGACCCGCGGATACAAATAGTCGGCTCAAAAACGAGATGTGGGGCACTTCCTAAAAACCGGGTTAGCCTCAATGTTGCACTGGTGCCGGATCGTCCGGCGGAAGCACGGTGATGGTGATGGTGTTGGACTTGACATCCACGTTGTAGGGTTGTCCTGAGTCCGTGCCCCTTGAAAACGTGATCTCGTATTTCCCTGGAGTATTCAAATCGAAAAATGCATCTAGAGTAATTTCAAACGTCTTCGACTTCCCAGGGTTGATCGTAAAGGGGAAGCCGTCGCTTCCCGCCTCCATGACGTTTGGGCCCACTTTGACTGGCTTCGGATCAAGAATCTCCCGGTACCTCTGCGTAATTGGCGCGGGATGACCGTCAAGAAGAACGCGCATCGTATACCATTTGCCGGGATCTTGCGGTTTCGTCGCGTTGACTATGTGGCGCGATATGTTTTTCTCCTTGATGCTCACGAAGATGTCCATGTCCTTTTGAGCTTTTACCGTCTTATCCTCGGTTGAGATCGTCAAGGTGAAGTCTGGCTTAGGCTTGCGCGTTTGATGCGCAACATTGCTGCTCCCAGCAGGATTTTGTGAAGCCGCTCCGATTGTGGACGACAGCAGGAACAGGCCGATGAGTACTTGTGAAAGCTTCATCTTTCTACCCTCACGGCAAGAATCATTTCAGGAGCGATCTGGCCGCGATCAAACCGCTGATCGCATCCTGGAGCATATGGGCGATCATGCCGGGCCGCAGACTCTTTCGCCACGCTGCCAGCAGACCGTACATGCATCCGTACACGGTGATGATGAGGACCTGGCCGAAACCCTGATAGGCATGAGAAGCTCCGAATACGATGCCCTGCAGGACGAGGGCGATGGAAAGGCTGCCCGTCCAGGCTGCGAACTGGCTTTGCAGGTAGCCCCGAAAGATCAATTCCTCGCAGAAGCCCGCGGTGGCCGCGAGGCCGACAAACGCAGCTTGTTCGACGGGTGTATGCGGCAGGATGTCTTTGAGGGCTGCGTTCGGGGGGCCAGCGAGAAAGTGCCCGAGGATGCCGAGAACAATATTGGCGAGCACGAGATATGCGAGGGCCAGGCCAATATCCCTCAGGACGGTTCGCCAGCGAGCGGAGAATTCGCCCAGCAGGCTGAGCAGGCTCTCGCCCTTCATGCGGCAACCAAAGACGATCCAGCCGGTCATGGCCCATTCGAATGTCGCGGCGATGAGATATCCGATGAGCCGATGGTGAGGGGATTTGCCGTGCGGCCGGGTGCCCATTGCCACGAGGACTGCGAGCGCGGCAAGAAGGATTGCCGTGTGCCACACCGGGAAAGCGGATGCCCGGCGGTCGGGGATCGCAACTGTGGAGTTCATGGTGTCGTGTCTCCTTTCCCAATAGCTTGATTAGAACCACTGGCTGGGTTCCTGGCCCTGAGGCTATTTTGCCAGGCCGGCGCGGGAGATGCGCTCTACTTCTTTTGAGTAGCGGCCCAGGAGGGCGTTCCAGCGGACGATGGCGATGTCCTGCAACATTCTCATGCCGTCTTTGAGGTAGCTGATGCGGGTGCGCTCGTCGTGGGCCCAGCTTACGGGGACTTCCTGAATGCGGTAGCCGCGCTTGAGAGCAATGAAGAGGATCTCGGGATCGAAGCCCCAGCGCTCAATGGTCTGGAGCTGGAAGACGGTTTGCGCGGCGGCGCGGGTGAAGGCTTTGAAGCCGCATTGCGTGTCGGCGAAGCGCAGGCCCATGACGGCGCGCGTGACAGCGTTGAAACAGCGGCCAAAGAATTGCCGGTAGAGCGGCTGGCGGATGGTCTGGCGTGCGCGTTCGAGCCAGCGGGAGCCGATGGCGATGTCTGCGCCGGCGGCGAGGGCGGCGAAGAGGCCTTCGGCTTCTTCAATGGGCGCGGAGAGATCGGCGTCGGTGAACATCACGATTTCGCCGAAGGAGTGGAGAATGCCGTTGCGCACACTGTAGCCCTTGCCGTGGTTGCCGGGATTCTGTAGCAGGCGGACTTCGGGGTGGGACTCGGCGAAGGCGCGGACGATATCGGCAGTCTGGTCGCGGGAGCCGTCATCGACAACGACTACTTCGGCGTTCCAGTGGCGCTGGCGGACGCAGGCGATGACGGATTCGAGCGCGTTCGAGATGCGCGTGGCCTCGTTGTAGGTGGGGATCACGATGCTGTAAGACGGATAGGACATGCGCGGACCAAGGGGCCTGATGCGTCCGCTTAGGGATGGGCGGTTGTGCAGAGGCGAGTGTCTCCCGCCATGATAGCGCAAGGGCTGGTTGGCTTGCGGTTGAGGCGCGGGCGCTGGGCTAAGGACGAAGTTTTGGGGCAACTTGCTGATGCGCAAAGGATAAAATGCCGGGGGGGACTTGCATTTTTGGGCGGTCCCTTGCACAATCCCAGTAGGCTGACCGTGTAAGTTGGGAGGTTTAAAAGAGATGACTAAGGCGGACCTGGTAGAGAAGGTAACGGCACTGGGCGATTTGACCCGGCGCGACGGCGAAGTGATTGTGGAGACGATCTTCAACTCGGTGATCAGTGCGTTGCAGGGCGGGGACAAGATCGAGATTCGGGGTTTCGGCTCGTTCCGTATCCGCCAGCGGAATCCTCGCATCGGCCGCAACCCAAAGACCGGCGCGCGCGTGGAAGTGCCTGCCAAGAAAGTACCTTATTTTAAGCCCTCGAAGGAGCTGCGCGACCTGGTGAATCCGGGCGAGGCGGCGACGACGGCGTAGGGATTCTCCGCATCCATTCCAGAAAAAACCTGTGAGTTGAGGCCTGTGCTTTCCCGCCCTAAACGCAAACGGCGCGTTTAGGATGGGGCACCCATTTTCGTGCTGGGTTGAAGCCGCTAAGAACAACTGCAGATCCTTCGACTCGTCCTCGCAATGCTCGGACTCGCTCAGGATGACAATGCATGTTTGGAGCGGCGTTTCTCGCTTTCGCGAATGCCGATGACGGCCATCATGCGGCCGGCGCGGCCTTGCGAGGCGCGGTGCGAGAAAAAGAGATCGGTGTGGCATTGCGTGCAGCCGGGGACGATCTGAATGGCGCGCGGAGCGAGACCCGCGTCGAGCAACTGGCGGCGGTTGGCTTCGACGAGATCGACGTGCAGGCTGGGGCCGATGGGCGAGTGGCCGGGCGCGCGCTGCGTCAAGAACAACATGGGATATTTTTTCTTGATGGGGTCGGAGTCGAAGACCTCGTGGAAGAGTTCGGGCGCGTAGGCGAACTGCGACGTGAATTCGGAGAGCACCTCTTCACCCACGGAGTAGCAGCAGGCTGCGGCGCCGGGGCCGATGGCAGCGGTCAGGTCGCGCGGGCGGGAGTTGTAGAGAAGCCTCATGCGGCCGACGCCGGTTTCGACGATGCGTTTCACGGTGCCGCGCCAGCCGGCGTGGAAGGCGGCGACGATGCGCTGACGGCGATCGGCGACGAGGACCGGAATGCAATCGGCGGTTTGCACAGCGAGGAGCAGACCTGGCTCGGCGGTGATCTGGCCGTCGGCGCGGCGCGGAGTGGGGCGGGCTGCGTCGGCGCACGTGGCGTCAACGACGAGGTTTGCGTGGAATTGTTTGAGGGGGACGATCGGAGTAGCTGCGTTGCCGGTAACGGCTTCGGCGAGGAGGCGGCGATTGGCGAGAACGCTGGCGCGGTCGTCCTCCGCGGTGAAGCCGAGGTTCAGATCCCCATGCGCATCTTCACCGCAGTAGGCACGGCTCACGCCGCCAATGCGTGTACTGAATCCGCTCCAAAGCCAGGGAAAATCCCAGGTGGGGATGGGCAACCATTGGACACCGTTGGCAGCGCGGCGGATGGCGGGACGCGGAGGGACTAGCTCTTCGGGAGCCTGGGGATCAAGACGGGTTGGCCGGGCGCTGCGCGGCTTCCGGCGCGGATAGCGTACGAGCCCAGCCTCCTGGAAGAGAGCATCAAGCGATTGGATTGACGGTGAGTTAGAAGATGGATGGGATGAAGGTGGCATTGCTCATTCGATTGTAACGAGAGGCCGGGGCGGCGGGAGAGCTTATGGGCCTACCTTCCGGTAGGCCCGCTCGAGAGGCAATGAAGAGGGGTGACCAGGGGGGATTTAGGGAAGAGGTTCCGAAGAACCCTCAAGTGAGAGTGTTAACTTGCTTTGGTAGGACATCGTGGGGAAGCCTCTGCTAATTACTTATGTAGATGCCATACTTTGAAAAAGGTTGCAAGGCATTTCCCCCTGGGTTGGAGAACAAAAGTTCTCGGAGCGTGAAATGCGTTCCAGATTGGGAAAACTGTTTTGCTTCCTGTGGAAAAAGCCCGGGAGCAGGAGCGAAGGCAGCTTTCCGGGCCGGCCTTAGGGCTTGGCTGCGGGGCGCGCGCCTTTCTCGACGAATTGCGTGATGAGGCCGGTAGGCACAAAGTGGACGAGGAATGCCATGAATCGGCCGCTCGGCTTGGGAATGATGGTGCGCCGGCCTGCGGCGAGAGCGGCCAGGCCCAGGCGGGCGACCTCTTCCGCGGATTGCAGTTTGCGTTTGCGAAAGATGGATGCGCCGGCCACTTCGAAGAATTCACTCTCTGTGGTGCCGGGGCAGAGCGCAGTGACCTTGATGCCGTACTGCGCGACTTCCGCAGCGAGCCCGAGGGCAAAAAAGCGGTCGAAGACTTTGGTGGCGGCGTAGGTGGCCAGATATGGCAGCGGCTGAAAGCTGGCCGTGGAAGCGACGATCAGCACCCATCCGCGGCGGCGCTCGACCATGCGCGGCAAAAACAAACGTGAAATGCGAATGACGGCTTCGCAGTTAACGCGCACCATGCTGAATTCCTGCTCAGGCTGGCTCAAGTGGAAATGGCCGTATTGGCCGAGACCGGCGTTATTGACGAGGATGTCGACGGCGAGATCTTTGGTGGCGTCATAGATCTGCTGGGGCGCGGCGGGATCGTTCAGGTCTGCGACGACGATGCGCGTTTCGACGCGTTGCGCCGCAAACTCGGCGGCAAGCGATTCGAGGCGATCTTTGCGGCGCGCGGTGAGGATAAGTTTTGCGCCCTGGCGGGCAAGCTCGCGCGCCAGGGCCACGCCGATGCCAGCGCTCGCCCCGGTGACCAGCGCCCATTTTCCGTTGAAATCCTTTGTTGCCGCCATGGTCTCAGGATAGCGGAGTGAGCGGAGCTGACTTGGCTGGTATCCCAGGTGCCCAAATGCGAGGCACCTGGGGTACCCGGCGAATGACGCATGTGGGCGCAGAGTGCGGGCCGGGAGGCCCACACTACAGCCGGTCATGAGACCGGCAGCACAGCGGTGCGTTGAGGACGCTGCGGTTACGGCGTGGAAGTGGCCGGAGCCGGCGGCTGGGCCTTGGAAAGCGAGCGGATGTAGACGATCAGATTCCAGACCTCGGTGTCATCGGCGCGGCCGCTGTCCTCTGACGGCATTTGGTTTTTGCCCTTGCGAATGGAGGCAAACAGGGCGCTATCGGGCTTGTCGGCAAGAAATTTTGGATCGGTCCAATCATCGAGCGTGAGGCTCATGCTGGTGGCCAGATCGCTCTTGCCGTTGCCGGTGTCGCCGTGGCAAAGCGCGCAATCCCGTTTGTAGATCGCCTTGGCCTGGGCCTGCGATTCCGCGGTTGGCTTGGGGTTCTTGCCGGTGGCGGCAGCTTGCGCGGGGGCGGCCTGCGGGTTGCGGCCAACGAGCGGCAGGCAAATAGCGGCTACGAGCAAGGCCGCGAAAACGAGCAAAGACGACTTCAACATCACACCCTCCACAAGCAGATGTCTGCGGGAGCGGGCATCTATTCTGGCAGGAATTATAGGCCGGGTGCGCGGGGTGGGATGTGAGATAGCGCACATGAATGGGGCGGTCGTGGCGTGGGGATAGTGCTCATTCCTCCGGCCGAAAGCGGGAAGACGAGGATCTTTCAGCAATTCCCGCAAAGAATGCGCTGAGGGTGGACGAACGGGACTAAACTTGCGGGTGAGGAGGGGCCGCTCATGAACAGGCTTCCACTCAAGCAATTCTGGTTAGTTGCAGTGCTCGGATTGGCTGCGGGAGGTTGCGGAGGCAGCGGCAACCGGGAACTGCAATCGCTGAGCATCAGCCCGGCGACGGGCAGCGCCAACGGCTCGCCGGTGCAGTTCACGGCGACCGGCCACTGGAGCGAGTCGCCCACCGCAGTGACGCCGCAGACGGCCACCTGGGGCGCGTGTACAAACGCAGGAGTGCCGACGACCGACGTGACGGTTTCCTCAGCGGGATTGGCGACCTGCGGCAGCACGGCGAAGGGCACGTATAACGTTTTTGCGTGGGATCCGCAATACGGCTATACGGGACCGATATGCGGTGCCTTCACGTCTTGCGGCACCGGCTGCGGACGTGTCGCCGCGACTGTGCAACTTACCTGCCCATAATGAGATTGTTGCGCGGCGCGGCAGAGCTTGGCTGAGGCGCGCCCATGCCCGCCGAGAACGCGGGAAATACGAAATTGCAAGAGGTTTCGAGTGTGGTGAGCTGGCCAGGAAGGTTCGCCATCACTGACGTTCCGGATTCTCTTGTGAAACAATGGTTCGCATGTTTCCGTTGCCAAAAATCATCCAGGGCGGCATGGGCGTCGGTGTGTCGAACTGGCGGCTGGCACAGGCAGTTTCACGGTTGGGGCAGCTTGGCGTTGTGTCAGGAACCGCCCTTGACCAGGTAGTGGTGCGCCGGCTGGCGGATGGCGACGATGGCGGGCACATGCGCAGGGGCTTCGATGCGTTTCCGTTTCCGGAGACGGCGAAGCGCATCTGGAATGAGTACTTCGTGCCTGGAGGGAAGGCGGATGGCGATCCGTATCCAACGTTGCCCATGCACCAGCGCTCGGATTCCCGCAAGCTGGTTGAGCTGCTGATGGTGAGCAACTTTGTGGAAGTATTTCTCGCGCGGCAAGGTCATTTGAACAAGATCGGAGTAAATTTCCTCGAGAAGGTGCAGCTTCCGCACTTGGCCTCGATTTACGGGGCGATGCTTGCGGGCGTGGGATATGTGCTGATGGGCGCGGGTATTCCGCTGCACATTCCGGGGGTGCTGGATAACTATGCCGCGGGAAGACCGGCCGAGTACAAATTGTCGGTGAGCGGCGCACCGGCCGATCAGGATACGATGATGCGGTTCGATCCGCGGGATTACGTGGAGGGTCCGCTTCCGGAGTTGGAGCGGCCTAAGTTTCTGGCGATTGTTTCGTCGAATACGCTGGCAACGACAATGTTGCGGCGCGCGTCGGGGAAGGTGGATGGGCTCATTATCGAGAGCCCGACGGCGGGCGGACACAATGCGCCTCCGCGCGGCAAGGTGGCCTTGGATGCTTCGGGGCAGCCGGTGTACGGAGAGCGCGATCGAGTGGATGTGGGCGAGTTGCGGCGGCTCGGAGTGCCTTTCTGGCTGGCGGGCGGATACGGCAGCGCAGAGAAACTGCACGAAGCGCTGGAGCAGGGAGCTCAGGGAGTGCAGGTGGGCACCGCGTTCGCGTTCAGCGAAGAGTCGGGGCTGCGCCACGATTTGAAGAAGATGCTGGTGGCGCAGGCTGCACGAGGAACGGCCGAGGTGTTCACCGATCCGCTGGCGTCTCCGACAGGATTTCCCTTCAAGGTGGCGCAGCTTGCGGGGACGTACTCCGATGCGGGAGTTGCGGCTGCGCGCATGCGCATTTGCGATCTTGGATACCTGCGCGAGGCGTATTGGACGGAAGACGGGAAGATGGCGTACAGGTGCGCTGCCGAGCCGGAAGCGTCGTATGTTGCCAAGGGCGGCGATATTGAGGAAAGCGCGGGGCGCAAATGCCTGTGCAACGCGCTGCTGGCAAATATTGGGCATCCGCAGACGCGCAGAGACGGCGTGGCCGAGCCGCCGCTGGTGACCGTGGGCGACGACGTGAGCAACGTGGCCAGGTTTCTGCGGGATGGCGCCGAGAGTTACAGCGCCGCGGATGTTGTCGCATCCCTGATGCGCGGCGCGGCTTCTTAGCGAACCAGCGCATATTTGCAGGTTAGGCATCATCGCCGGGGCAATCGCATTTCAGGATACGGGAAGAATTTGCCTTGAAAGGGCACGGCTTTAGCCGTGCCATAGAATGCTGGCAAAGAAAATTCCTGGCCTTTAGGCCCTGAGGGATGGGGGTTGAGCAGGAAAAACCATCCCTCCGCGGCTAAAGCCGAGACCGCTTTTGACATATCTATTGGCACGGCTAAAGCCGTGCCCTTTCAAAGCCGCTGCTATTCAAGATTCCAAATCCAAATGCGATTGCCTTGGCATCATCGCTGTCCGGAAATCAATCTGGAACGGACTCGGGTTAGAATAGGAATTGCTGTGACCCTTCGCGAGCCCATCTCGGTTCTGCTTTAGCGGCTCCCGCCGCATACGCTTTCCTGCGCCCATTCACTTCTTCACTTCGGTCACTCATTCACTTTTTCAATTTCCACCCCACTCGTCCAAAACCTGGAGGCCCGGAGGGCACATGCTGGATCGGCTGGAACAAATGGAGCAGCGCTACAACGAGATGCAGGCGCAGTTTGCGCTGCCTGAGGTGCTGAACGACCACGAGAAATACCAGAAGACGGCCAAGGCGCTGCACGAAATCGAGACGCCGGTGGAGAAGTATCGCGAGTTGAAGCAGGCTCGGCAGGGGCTGGCCGACGCACGCGCGATGCTTGCCGAGAGCGACGCCGATTTGCGCGCCATGGCCGCGGAGGAGATTGCTGCGCTCGAACCGCGGGCCGCGGCGCTCGAAGAAGAGCTCAAGGTGCTGCTGTTGCCGAAGGACCCGAACGACGAGAAGAACATCATTCTTGAGATCCGCGCGGGCACGGGCGGCGACGAGGCTTCGCTTTTTGCTGCAGAGATTTTCCGCATGTACACGCGCTTTGCCGAGCAGAAAAAGTGGAAGGTCGAGCTGCTTTCGCTGTCGGAGTCGGGCATCGGAGGCTACAAGGAAGTGATTGCGATTATCGAAGGCGACCGTGTGTACTCGCAGCTGAAGTGGGAGAGTGGAGTACACCGCGTGCAGCGCGTGCCGGAGACGGAGCAGCAGGGGCGGGTGCACACCTCGGCGATCACGGTTGCCGTGCTGCCTGAGGCTGAGGAAGTCGATATCAAGATCGAGGCCAAGGACATTCGCATCGATACTTTCTGTTCGTCGGGGCCCGGCGGGCAGTCGGTGAACACGACGTACTCGGCGGTGCGCATTACGCACCTGCCGACCAACACCGTGGTGAGCTGCCAGGACGAGAAGTCGCAGATCAAGAACCGCGAAAAGGGCATGCGCGTTTTGCGCTCACGCTTGTACGAAATGGAGATGGAGAAGCAGAACGCCGAACTCGCAAAGGCCCGCAAACAGCAGGTCGGATCAGGCGACCGCAGCGAGAAGATTCGCACCTACAACTTTCCGCAGAACCGCGTGACGGATCACCGCATCGGGCTGACGCTGCATCAGCTCGATCTGGTGATGCAGGGGCGGCTGCAGCCCTTCGTCGATGCGTTAATCGCGCACTATCAAGCCGAGCAGTTGAAGGGCGAAACGCAGGCCGCGTAAGCGGCGTCATGAAATCCACGCCTCAATCTCTTTTTCGATCACCCAGCGGCCATTGCGCTTCTCCATAACTATATACATGCCGCTGCCGCAAAGCCCGTCACATCTGTTCGTCCCATAGAAGAGCGCCTGCATACCATCCCGACTAAACCCCACCCGGGAGAACGTCAAGATTCCAGAAGATCCGGGAAACGTCTTGAAAAATGCTGGCCAACTGCCGCTCTTGAATATGGATTGAAGCTGGGTGGGATCGACGAGTTCGTAGTCAATAGCCGGGTGAAAATGACGCCGAAGGGTTGTCTGATGACGGTTTGCTTCCCGGAAAGCATCTATCGTCGTTCGCTCAAGATTGGGGGCTTCGTTTTGCAGCCAGCTTGCAGTTTGGGTCCACGGAAGGCGTTGCCCGTTTCCGTCCGATCGAGTATATATCCCTTCTTCATCGGACTCGGTCACACTGGAAATTACGATCCTGGAAATCGCGTCGCCGGCGGGCTCAACCGGCTGTACGCCCTTTTGACTCGCGAATTCGGCATCGATGAATGCGGACAGCACATCGTATTCGGCGGCTGCCGGAGACCTTCTGCAAGCGAATATGGCAGCCAGTGGGAGCGCGAGCACGAAAATTGCCGCAGTAAGCGTTCTGCGATCTGCATGCATTAGGCCGATCACCTCCAGGTTTCCAGCGGCGTTCCCACATTGGGATGCCCTTATTCTTGCGCACCCGCCAGTAAATTGCCTAAAGAGCCAAGTTCATGTTGGCGATTCTGCTTCCATTCCAAACGTGGCGGCAACTCCAAAACACGGAGGCGGGAGTTTATCCCGCCCCGCGCTTTTTTCCGGCTGGATTGTGGTGCTACGGTGCTGGGATTGGGTTCTGGTCGGTGCTATCGGCTGAAGTTAGCGGGTTGAAGTTGACGACGAGCGGGAAGCTATAGAAGGTTCCCTGTCCATTGGTCGAGTCGAGCAGGTGGAAGCTGAGGAAGAGCGGGTCGGTGACGTCGGAGGTGAGCAAGCCTGGGCCGCCGGGGTTGCCATCGCCGCCTTCGGATACTCCCATGGTGCTGAAGTAGGCATGGACCGTGCGACCCGCTACGCACTGCGAAGCTCCGGCAGGAGGAGTGGCCGTTGTCGAGCCCTGGAAGACGAGCGGGCTACGTGGATTGGCCGAGGGTTGCGGTGTGTCGTCGCCGGCGGCGATGGAATAAGACTGCGCCGGCAGCGGAATGGTGAGGGTATAGGAATTACCACCCTGGCAGACGATGTCGGCGTTGACGTTGGCACCGCTGACCAGAGAGACGGTGGCCGCGGGATGGTTGCCGCCCAGCAGCAGATCGTAGCCCGCCTCAACGGTGTCGCCAGTTTGGATAAATGGCGAGTTGAAGAGGTCAAAGATGCCAGGGAAGCTGTCCAGTGACGCGAGGACGGTTCCACCCGTGTTCCAGTTATCCGGAAAGACCGGGTCGTCCGTTCCCCACCAATCGGTCCACCGCTTGTAGTTCAAGGCTGGGAAGTAGTATGCGTAGTTGCCGCCAGCGACCACGATGGGGTACCCGTAGTCGGTGGTGTCGTTGGGATTCGGGTAGACATGAACATCGGTGGTGGTGTTCAGCTGTCCGAGCATGAATTTGTTGACGAAAGCTGTGATGGGCGCATTCTCCGCGGGCAGCGTGGCGCAGTGGTTGTGGTTGCCGTCGAGATAGAAGCCGAAACGGTCGCCGATGCCGAGTGTGTCATAGATCTTCTCGACCGCGCGCGACGCGACATAGTTCGAGCCATTCGACAGGAAGTAGAACTCAGTGTTTCCCGTTGAGAGCAATGCCCTGGGCGCAACCATAGCCATCAGCTCATGCTGATCGACCGGCATCTTGTAAACGTTGACGCCGGAGAATTGCTGCATCTGGTCGGCCCACCAGTCGTAATTCGTGTCGTCTACGTCTTCCACAGTGCCCTGCGCCTCGATGTCGTGCGAGACGCGCCACGAGGTTGCGCCGCCGCCGCCGCTTTCCTGGGCGATGGTAAGAGCGATGCGTTCGTCAAAGGCGCCGGCGACGAGCGCCATCTTTCCGGCGAAGGAGCAGCCGGTAACGCCGATGTGCTTCATGTCGATGGGCAGCGGGTTCACGGACTGATGAGTCGCGATCTCCATACCATCGATGAGACGGCTTACGCCCCACGACCAGGCGGCGTATTCGCCCTGATTGCTGGTGCCGCTGGGGCAAATTCCTTCGCAATACTCGGGGTAAAGCTGGTAGAAGGGATCTCCGGTGTGGTCGCTCGGCGACGTGAAAGAGTATTGTGTCACCTGCGTGCTGACGTAGCCGACGGTGGCGATGGGCAGACCGGAAAAGACGCTGGCGGGCAGGCTGCCGTAGTCGGGAGGCGTGGGCGGAGGAAAGCTAAACACGCCGAAGGGTGGAAAGTTGAAAGAGGCAATTTCCATTGGGATCAAAGCCGGGAACGGGCCGTTGCCCATGCCCTGCGGAATGTAGACGCCGGAGGTGAGAGTGAGCGTATTTCCATTGCGGGTCACGTTCACGGTCAGCGTGCCATTGCTGGAGCCGGCTGCCGGCGGCACGTAGTTGGCGGTGATGGTGCAGTCGTGGCAGTCGGGCACAGGGCCGATCTCATATTTTTCGACGGCGGCCGTAATCTCATTGCGGCGGCGCTCCCAGCTTGTGAATTCGTTGTCACGATGTCCGTCCATGAATTGGAACGGATCAGGCAGGGGCCGGATGATGGGAAGCTGCGCGAACGATGGGAAGGTGGGAGCGGGGAAGTTGGCCCCGGTGTTTTGGACCGGATAGACCAATGGGGTAAACGCGTCGGCGAACGTGTTCTCCCGGTCCTGGGCGAAGGTTTTTGGCGCGGAGGCGCTCACGGCGAGCGCCAGCAGGAGCGCGAGCGCACACAAGACGCCGCGCGAACGATTGGGGGATTGAAGCATGACGATTCTTCCTCCTTATGTGAGTTGAGAAGAGTTGGGAGCAGAGCCGATTTGTGAGTGGCGATTTATTCCGGGTTTGCGCGTTGAGAAACTCTGTGACGTGAAAGGGAGCAGGCGAAATCTACAAACGCAATTTTTGTATGGAGCTGGTTTAGCTGGGGAAAATCGTTTTTACAATCGATCAGGACGAACAGCTTCGTTCGTGTGGCGAACTATATGAAAGTTATGGTTCGATTGTCAAGAAATTCTTCGATTCGGAGGTTAAATACGCGGAAATTCAAGGGGAAACGGATCTTTCATTGTCGGGATTTCCGGCGAGTGCATGGGGGGCTCGGGCGGGAAAGCGCTTCCCTGGGGCGGAAATTCATTTGAGATTCAGATGAATCTGCTTACCGCTCAAAGGAAGAGGGTGGGCCGCGCTTTTCCAGGAGCCAACGACCTTTTCAGCGAGATTCAGCAGGGGCTAAAGCCCTGCGCATTCTGTTAAGTTGATGGCCCGGCTAAAGCCGTGCCCTTGTTACAAAACGGCCCTCGCTTGAGTTTCAGGGGGCACTCACGCACCTTGTTCGATTTCGTATTTCAAGACTGCACTAAACGTGGATTGCGGCCGCGCTCTTTTCTGACGCCGCGGGCGCAGGGCCTTCGTCGCGATGCATGGAACGGTTGACGGCGGATACGATGGCGTTGAGCGACGCGCTCACAATGCTGCCGTCGATGGCGGCTCCGAACGAGGGAGGCGCGCCTGCAACCTGCGCCTCGACAAAGCAGATGGCCAAGGCATTGGCTCCGACGCCGAGGGCGTGCTCTTCGTAATCGGCGATGCGGACCTCGATTGCGAACTCGCGGCGCAGGCCGTCGATGAAGGCTTCAATAGGACCGTTGCCCGTTCCCGAAACTGTGTGCTCGATGCCGTCTCGCACCAGCTTTGCGGTGAGGCGGTTCGTGCCTTCGTCGGCATCGTCGCGATGACCGCGCAGGAGAAATGGCGTTTTGCGATCGATGTACTCGGCCTGGAATGCGGCCCGGATCTCTTCGGACGTGACCTCTCCGCCGCGCGTGTCGCTCATTTTCTGAATGACGCGGCTGAATTCGACCTGCAGACGGCGGGGCAGGCGAAGCCCGTGGTCGCGCTCGAGCAGATAGGCCACGCCGCCTTTGCCGGACTGGCTGTTGACGCGAATCACGGCTTCGTAACTGCGGCCCAGGTCCTTGGGATCGATGGGCAGGTAGGGAACCTGCCACAATCCGCCGTCCTGCTGCGCGGCGAAACCTTTTTTGATCGCGTCCTGATGCGAGCCGGAAAAGGCGGTGAAGACCATCTGGCCCGCGTAAGGGTGGCGCTCGTGCACGGACATGCGGTTGCAGAACTCGACACACTCGATGACATCGTTGATGTTCGAGAAATCGAGGTTGGGATGGATGCCGTGCGTGTAGAGATTCATGGCGAGAGTGACGATGTCGACGTTGCCGGTGCGCTCGCCGTTGCCGAAGAGCGTGCCTTCGACGCGGTCAGCGCCGGCGAGCAGGGCGAGCTCTGCCGCGGCGACCGCCGTGCCGCGATCGTTGTGCGGGTGGACGCTCAGTATGATCGAATCCCGATTGGCGATGGTGCGGTTGAACCATTCGATCTGATCGGCGTAGACGTTGGGCATGGAAACTTCAACGGTGGCGGGAAGATTGACGATGGCGCGATGCGTAGGCGTGGGCTGCCACACGTCGATGACCGCTTCGCAGACTTCGCGGGCATAGTCCATCTCCGTGCCGGTGAAGCTTTCGGGAGAGTACTCGAAGACCCATTCGGTTTCGGGATAGCGCGCGGCGTAATCTCGGACGAGGCGCGCGCCCTTTTGCGCCAACTGCTTGATGGCGTCTTTATTCATGCCGAAGACCACGCGCCGCTGCACGATCGAGGTGGAGTTGTAGACATGGACGATGGCGCGATGCACGCCGCGGATGGCCTCGAAGGTGCGCTCCATCAGGTCTTCGCGGGCTTGCACGAGCACCTGGATCGTCACGCCGTCCGGAATGCGTTTGCGATCGATCAGCTCGCGGCAGAAATCGAAGTCCGTCTGCGAGGCTGAGGGAAATCCCACTTCGATCTCCTTGAAGCCGCAGGCCACGAGCAGATCGAACATGCGCAGCTTGCGCGCGGCGTCCATGGGCTCGATGAGGGCCTGATTGCCGTCACGCAGATCGACGCTGCACCAAACTGGAGCTTTGGCGATGGTCTTCGAGGGCCAGGTGCGGTCGTCGAGTTTGAAGTCTGCGACCGGCCGGTATTTTTTGCTGGGATCTTTCAGCATAGTTTTTTCTCCTGCCAAAAAGCCGAAGGCCGCCAGGGGGCTTTCCCCGCTGACGGCCTGTCAATTTCGTGTCTTGAGCAGCCTCAGCCGGGGACCTGAATAAGGCCCAGCAACGGCAGGCTAAGGGCGAGCTGGTTCTGACCCCGCATCGCGTCGGGGTTGGTGGCCAGCTCGCTTTTGTGCCGCAAAGACATCGTTCCATCGAATATAGATCGGCGCTGGATGTTTCACAAGGAATTTCGTGCTTTCCAGCCGATCAGGCAAAGCTTGGCGCGGAAGTGGTTCCGGCTGCGCTCCCGAAGCGAGAGTATGTCGTTGCGTTGCTCACGCGCTGCGTTTTTGCGCGTCGACGTAAGTTCTGAGGACGGTATTCATGCGCGTCAGATGGCCTTTGCCCCGCGCCCTGAACCACTCCACCACATCGCTGTCGAGGCGCAGATGAACGGAGGTTTTGCCGCTTGGCATGACGACACGCGCGGACTTCCAGAAATCGTCGCCGAGGGATTCTGCGCGCGTGACGGCGGCGCGGGTCTTGTCGAGGCCGCGCTGGCGAAGCGCCTCGATTTCGCTAAGGGAATATCTCGCGATAGTAGATTTCTTCTTCATCTTTGTTTGCCCTCTGGGCGCTGATGATGCGGATAAGATTTTCGGCACGCCATGTGTAGACGACACGGTACACCTCGATATCGACGCGGCCCAGTGCGATCCAGCGCACCTCGCCGTAATCCTCGCGGTCGTCGACTCGCTCCAGCCTTTCGTTCTGGAAGATGGCCGCGGCAGTGAGGAACGAGACGCCGTGCTTTTCCAGGTTGCTTTTGGCCTTGGCCTGGTCCCACTCGAACTCGAGTTCTTGCTCGGCCATGGCGTACCTTTATATGTAAACACAATTATGTACACAAGTCAATCGCGATCGCTGCTTGCGGACCGACGGCTCGATGCTCTGAGCAGGTCGATTTCCGTTCATTCGTGCCGACGCTTCCCACACCCTTGGGGGTTTCAGAGCTTGTCGGGTATCCGGCAATGTATCGTAGGTCTCTATGGAAGCTTGGAAGTTGGTCAGTATCGCAAGTGTGGCCCGAACGCTGGACGGGCTAAGGTCGATGTCGATTCAACAGCAGGCGCTTCTTTTGCTTCGTCGTCTCGCGACACAGTTTCCTCCACCTCAGACTTTTGGCAAGATGAATTTCCAATTACAGGCGTATGGACAAATGCTGACGGGCGGCTTCCCGCCGATGGAAACAATCGCCGCCAGAGACTATTTATTGGCCGCGCCATGGCAATTCCTTGTTTCACATGGATTGATTCGGGATAACGGCCAAGGATTCTATTGCGTTACCGATGATGGTCTGAGCGCCGCAAAAAACTCGGACGTAGTAGCGGTAGATATGGCAATTTCAGCATCAATTGAGTTACTCGATCCGGTGCTGCGTGGGTACGCCCATTATTTTCGTGAAAACAAGCTAAAAGAAGCCGTGGCAGCAGCGTTTGAGATTTACGAGAATCGCTTAAACGAGGTCCGCGACCGTTCACGAAATGTTTCAGTTAAGAACTCGCAAGGCAAAGATCTTGTATACGCGCTTTTCAACGCGAAAAAGTTGAAGATGCCGTATCCCAAGCTGAACCCTGCAAGAAGGGCAGCATATCAACAGGGATTGACCGGCATCATGAGCGGCGCCTTAGGGTGGATTCGCAACGCATATACGCACGAAAAGCATCACCTGCCTGACCTGAAGCCCGAGGAAGCGCTGGAGCTTTTATTTGTCGCCAGCTATTTGCTAAGGATGTTGGACACTTCACAGCCTCGAACCAGCAAATGACCCATACAGGAAAGGGTGATGCGATTTGGGCCGCGATCAACGCAGGGCGAGATCCCTTTGTCTGTTCGCTCGCTCCCGATCGGCTTGCAATCCGACTGCCGTTTCGGTACCATAACTAGGTACGTGCGCGGGGGAATCCCTGCGCTGTCAATAGCACCACGGCTTTTAGGCGTTTGCGGATTAAGGCGAGCGCTCCCGCATTGGCGGGCTGGCAAAAGCGGTGGGAGACGAGGGAAGCATGGCAACTGGCAAGAATATTGCGAAGGCGCGCGCCGCTGTGAACAAGCCGGCGTATCCGCTGCCTGAAGCAGTGAATCTCCTGAAGCAAGTGAAGTACGCGAAGTTCGACGAGACCGTCGATCTGACGATGCGTTTGGGCGTGGACACGCGCCATGCGGACCAGATGGTTCGCGGCACTGTGGTGCTGCCGCACGGGCTGGGCAAGACCAAGACTGTGGCTGTGATTGCGACCGGCGACCGCCAGAAGGAAGCGCAGGAAGCAGGCGCGGACTTTGTGGGCGGCGAAGAGATGGTTGAGAAGATCCAGAAGGAAAACTGGACCGCCTTCGACGCGCTGATCGCGACACCGGACATGATGAAGGTCGTGGGCCGGTTGGGCAAGGTGCTGGGACCGAAGGGCCTGATGCCGAATCCCAAGACCGGGACCGTGACCATGGATGTGGCAGCCGCGGTGAAGGAAATCAAGGCCGGCAAGGTGGAGTTTCGCGCCGATAAAACGAGCCTGGTGCACGTGCCGGTGGGCAAGCTGAGTTTTGAGCCGCAGAAGCTGATCGACAACGCGACGACTGTGATCACGTCGATTGTGCGCGCCAAGCCCGCAGCCGCCAAGGGCAAGTACATCAAGAGCACGACGCTTAGCTCGACGATGGGCCCGGGCGTGCCGCTCGATACGGCAGTGGCCGACGCGGCGGGCAAGCACTGAGAAGCAGGTTTCAGGTGTCAGGTTTCAGGGGTCAGTTAGTCCCGTGGCGCCCGAAGCTTTTGAGTCTGCCTGCGGAGTTTTTGAGAGGCAGAGCAGGGACATTTTGATAAGCGCCTATTGTGGGCGCGGGAAAAGCAAAGGCAGAGACTGGGAATCCGCGTGGTCGGGACACTGAAACCTGACCCCTGAAACCTGGCCGGAGCGGAGCGAAGGCAATGGCGATTTCAAAAGGAAAGAAAGTCGAGAAGGTCAAACTGCTGGCGGCAGAGTTGCAGACGTCGACCACCGCGATCATCGGCACGTTCAACAAGCTGACGGTGGCCAAGGACTACGAGCTGCGCAAGGTGATTCGCGAAGCCGGCGGCAAGTATCGCGTGGTGAAGAACAAGCTGGCCGCGATTTCAGGCACGGGCACGCAGGTTGCGGATGCGCTCAAGGGCTTGAAGGGCGTGAACTCGGTGGCGTTCACTGCGGGTGATCCCGTGGCGCTGGCCAAGGTGTTTGCCAAGTGGGCCGGCGAGAACCAGGCCGAGTTCCAGTTCAAGCTGGGTATTGTAGACGGCAAGCTGCTGACCGTGGACGATGTGAAGTCGTTGGCCACGATGCCGGGCAAGGAAGAGATCTTCTCGAAGCTGCTCTTCCTGATCAACGCTCCGGCGCAGCGCCTGGCAACGGTGATCAATGCCACGGGCCGCGACCTGGCTGTGGTGCTGAATCAAGGCGTCGAGAAAGAGAAGTTCGCAGCGGCCTAAGGGCCGGGAGCCATAAGCCTTCAGCTCGCAGCTTTCAGTTTCATCTTGCTGAGGCGAGAGATTTCAGGGGCAGGAAAAGCTGACGGCTGAAAGCTGAATGCTGTTTTTAGAGTTTGGGCCAGAGATCATTTTGAAAGGGCGCATGTCTGGCGCACCGGAACCTTTCAAGTTTGTTGAGCTGGCTGCAGAAAGACAAATTCACAGGGATTTCGATTGGAGAAGAACATGGCGGATATTGCGCAATTGGAAGAGCAAATCGTGAGCCTGAGCCTGCTGGAAGCGGCGGCTCTGGTGAAGAAGCTGGAAGAGCGGCTTGGCGTTTCGGCTGCGGCAGCGGCCCCCGTAATGGTGGCTGGTGCGGCAGGCGGTGGCGCAGCAGCTCCGGCGGTTGAGGAGAAGACCGAATTTCAGGTCATCCTGAAGGATGCCGGCGCCAATAAGATCAACACCATCAAGGCTGTACGCGAAGTTACTTCGCTCGGCCTGAAGGAAGCCAAAGACTTGGTCGACGGCGCTCCCAAGCCGTTGAAGGAAAATGCGACCAAGGATGAGGCTGAGGCCATCAAGAAGAAGTTCGAGGGCGTTGCGACCATCGAAGTCAAGTAACCGTCAAGGTAAACGGCACGAGACTTGCAAGGGACGGCGGGACGCGCTACGATGGAGGTTGCGCGTCTCTGCGACCCTGCCTTCTTTTGGCCGGTGGCAGAGCGGTGGAAGGTGTGGCGCAGGTTCCACACCACGTGGCTTGGGAGCGACGGTGAGTTTCCAGGTGCGGTGATCTGATTTTGCTAACTTCTTTTCAGGCAAAGGGCTGGTCCTGTGGTCAGGCAGGATAGCTATTGATCGTGGTCGGGTAGCGGTCAATTCGCGGCGGCGGATATTGCGATCGGCGAGGGCAATGGAAGAAAAATCGATTGGGAGCACAGGCGTTGAGCTGCGCTCGTGAGGCATTGCGTCCTTACGGGCTTTTCGTGTTTTTTCAATATTCTGCAGCCAGAATCCTCTGCGTCTGATGCAGGTTGACTTACGCAGCTTCGCCCCAACGGCATGACCCCGATTTTCGAGTCTGCCGGTCGGTGCGCCTCTTCCACGATTGTGCGCAGTCTAGCGCACCTGCCCGCAGCACGCAAGATCAACCGCGAACTTTGATCGAGCATTCATCAGAACCCGCCTGGCCTGGGTTCATTACGGGACGCACGGAAGCTTGCTTACAACGTGCGTGCAATTGAGGGGCGGGACTGAAAAGCACAGGTTTCGCTCGGTAGATTCTTCAAATCCTACGATGTTGCCGGCGCCGCCGAGACTCGAGCGCTGGCACGGCGCAGCCACCAGCAGGGCGGACGCCGATACGACGAGGCTCAGGAGTGAACATGCCCAACGAGAAGCGCGCGATTCGCAGCCGGCTCGATTTTTCAAAGATTCCCACAGCCACCCAGATTCCTAACCTGATCGAAGTGCAGCGGCGCTCCTATGAGCGCTTCCTGCAGATGGACAAGCTGCCCAACGAACGCGATGACTCGGGCTTACAGTCGGTGTTTGTGTCGGTGTTTCCCATTGCCGACTTCCGCGGCATCTCGCAGCTCGACTTTGTGGACTACGCGATCGGCAACTGGGAGTGCAAGTGCGGACACCTGAAGGGGCTGCATCACCTGCGCACGGCCTGCGTGCATTGCGGCGCCATGGTGATCACGAACCCCTTCCTGCCCGGCGACGTGCTCTGCCAGAAGTGCGGCACCTACAACAAGAACACGCCCGACTTCTGCAACAAGTGCGGCGACCCGGTGAGCCTGCAGTTGAAGTACGACCAGCAGGAGTGCGAAGAGCGCGGCATGACGTTCTCCGCGCCGCTCAAGGTCACCGTGCGTCTGACGGTTTACGACAAGGACGCCGAGACCGGCAACAAGACCATCCGCGACATCAAGGAACAGGAAGTCTTTTTTGGCGACATTCCGCTGATGACGCCGAACGGCACGTTCATCGTGAACGGCACCGAGCGCGTGATTGTTTCGCAGCTGCACCGTTCGCCTGGCGTGTTCTTTGAGACGGCGAACAACCGCACCTATTTCCTGGGCAAGATTATTCCCTATCGCGGTTCGTGGGTGGAGTTCGAGTACGACCAGAAGAACACGCTCTACGTGCGCATTGACCGCAAGCGCAAGTTCCTGGGCACCATTTTCCTGCGCGCTCTGGGTCTGCGCTCCGATGAGGAGATTCTCAAGACCTTCTATACCGTCGACCGCATTCACATCGCCGACAGCAAGCTCGAGTGGGAGATTCCTCAGGACGCTGCGAAGGGCACGCACCTTGTGGGCGCGAAGCCGGCGCACGCCATTCTGCATGGCAAGGAAGAGATTGCGCACTCCGGCCGCAAGATTACGCCGCACACTCTTAAGGCGCTGCGCGCGGCGAACGTTCACAAGGTTGAGGTCGAGCAGGCGGAGCTCGATGGCGCGATTACTGCTGCCGACGTGATCGACACCGCGACCGGTGAAGTGATCGTGGAAGCCAACGTGGAGCTGACGGCCGACCGCCTGCACAAGGTGATGGCATCGAGCGCCAAGAGCTTCGAGGTCTTCTTTCCCGATCGCGACGACGTGGGCAACATCATTTCGAACACGCTGAAGCGCGACTCGATCCATAAGCCGGAAGAGGCGTTGATCGAGATCTACCGCAAGCTGCGCCCGGGCGATCCGCCGACGCTCGACACCGCGACGGCGCTCTTCGAGGGCATGTTCTTCGATCCGCGCAAGTACGACTTCTCGCGCGTAGGCCGGTTGAAGTTCAACATCAAGCTCTACGAGAACCAGGACGCCACCCAGCTCGATCACCGCACGCTGACGCCCGAGGACTTCTACGCGACCATCCGCTACCTGCTCAAGCTGCGCAAGAACATCGGCGCGGTGGACGATATCGATCACCTGGGCAATCGCCGCGTGCGCGCGGTGGGCGAGCTGATGGAGAACCAGTTCCGCATCGGCCTGGTGCGCATGGAGCGCGCCATCAAGGAAAAGATGAGCGTGTATCAGGAACTGAACACGGCCATGCCGCACGACCTCATCAATGCCAAGCCGGTGATGGCGGCGATTCGCGAGTTCTTCGGCTCCTCGCAGCTCTCGCAGTTCATGGATCAGACCAACCCGCTGTCGGAGATTACGCACAAGCGGCGGCTTTCCGCCCTTGGACCGGGCGGGCTGAGCCGCGAGCGCGCCGGATTCGAAGTGCGCGACGTGCACCCGACGCACTACGGCCGCATCTGCCCGATTGAGACGCCGGAAGGCCCGAATATCGGGCTCATCAGCTCGCTCTCGTGCTTCGCGCGCATCAACGAGTACGGATTTATCGAGTCGCCTTACCGCAAGGTGAAGGACTCGAAGATTCTCGACTACGTTGAGATCGTCAACGCCGGCGAGAGCGGCATGCGCGTGGGCGATCACATCGAGAAAGACGAGGCCCTGCGCTTGAATGCGCAGTTCAAGAAGGGCGGCAAGCGTCCGATCGACTGGATTCCTTTCAGCTTCTATCTTTCCGCCTGGGAAGAGGACCGGCACACGATCGCGCAGGCCAACATCGAGTTCGACGAGAATGGCCGCATTACCGAAGACCTGGTGAACGCGCGCCGGCAGGGCAACTTTGTACTGGTAAACCGCACCGAGGTGGACTACATCGACGTCAGCCCCAAGCAGCTTGTCTCGGTGGCAGCGTCGCTGGTGCCGTTCCTCGAGCACGACGACGCCAACCGCGCACTGATGGGCGCGAACATGCAGCGCCAGTCGGTACCGCTTCTTGTGGCTGAGGCGCCGCTGGTGGGCACGGGTATGGAAGGCGTGACCGCACGCGACTCCGGCGCCGTGATTCTGGCGAAGCGCAATGGCATTGTGGATTCGGTCGACTCCGAGCGCATCATCGTGCGCGTCGAAGGCGAGCACCATCCCACGCAGCTCTCGCGCGAAGTGGGATCGGACATTTACCAGCTCATTAAGTTCAAGCGCTCGAACCAGAACACCTGCATCAACCAGAAGCCGGTGGTCCGCGAGGGTGAGCGAGTCATCAAGGGCCAGGTCATCGCCGACGGCCCCTGCACGGAACAGGGCGAGCTGGCGCTCGGACGCAACGTGCTGGTGGCGTTCATGCCCTGGCGCGGCTACAACTTCGAGGATGCAATCCTCATCAGCGAGCGGCTGGTGAAAGACGATTACTACACCTCCGTACACATTGAGGAGTTCGAGATCGAGGCTCGCGACACGAAGCTGGGCCCCGAGGAAATTACGCGCGATATTCCGAACGTCTCCGAACACGCGCTGCGCGATCTTGACGAGAGCGGCATCGTCCGCATCGGCGCGCAGATAGGCCACGGCGACATTCTGGTGGGCAAGGTAACGCCGAAGGGCGAAACCCAGCTCACACCGGAAGAGAAGCTGCTGCGCGCCATCTTCGGCGAAAAGGCCGGCGATGTACGCGACGCTTCGCTCACCTGCCCTCCGGGCATCGAGGGCACGGTGGTTGACGTGCGCATCTTCTCGCGCAAGGGCCAGGAGAAGGACGAGCGTGCCAAGATGATCGAAGCCGAGTACGTTTCGAAACTTGAGAAGAACCTGGGCGACGAGATTCGCATTTTGACGGACGAACGCTTGAAGCGTCTCGAAGCAATTCTGGGCGGTAAGACGGTCCTGGCCGACCTGCACGACGAGCGCACCAATAAGCGTCTATTGACTAAAGATGCGATTCTCGATCGCGACACGATCGAGAGGATCTCGACCAAGAACCTTAAGAGAATTCGCTATAACGACAAGGATCCGCGGGTGAACGAGCAGATCGACGAGATCGAAGAGATGACCTCGCGCCAGATCGAAGTGCTCCGCAAAATCACCAATGAGAAGGTGGCCAAGCTGCAAAAGGGCGACGAGCTACCTCCGGGCGTGATCAAGCTGGTGAAGGTCTACGTGGCCATGAAGCGCAAGCTTTCGGTCGGCGACAAGATGGCCGGCCGCCACGGCAACAAGGGCGTAATCTCGCGCATATTGCCGGAAGAGGATATGCCGTATCTGCCCGACGGAACCCCCGTCGAGATCGTTCTCAATCCGCTCGGCGTGCCCTCCCGTATGAACGTGGGCCAGATTCTGGAAACGCATCTCGGTTGGGCCGCGCACGGGCTGGGCAAGAAGGTTGCCGAGTTGGTTCGCGCCAACAGCGATGTGGCGGCCACGCGCGCACTCATGAAGAAGGAGTTCGCCGGAACCGCCGCTCTACGCCAACTGGAAGAACTCGATGACGAGATGCTGTTGCGCGTGGCGCAGGGCATGAAGAAGGGCATCTGGTTTGGCACCGCGGTCTTCGACGGAGCGCGTGAGGACGAGATCAAGGCGCTGCTGGCTTCGGCCGGCCTGCCTTCCTCCGGCAAGACGCCGCTCTTCGATGGCATGACGGGCGAACAGTTCGAGCAGCCCGTCACTGTGGGCTACATCTACATGCTCAAGCTCTCGCACCTGGTCGATGACAAGATTCACGCGCGTTCGATCGGTCCGTACTCGCTCATCACCCAGCAGCCGCTGGGCGGCAAGGCGCAGTTTGGCGGACAGCGCTTCGGCGAGATGGAAGTGTGGGCGCTGGAAGCCTACGGCGCTGCGTACATCCTGCAGGAGCTGCTTACCGCGAAGTCCGACGACGTTTACGGCCGCACCAAGATTTACGAGGCCATCGTCAAGGGCGAAGCGGCCATCGAGCCGGGCGTGCCTGAGTCGTTCAACGTGCTGATTCGCGAATTGCAATCGCTGTGCCTCGACGTAGAGCTAATCAAGCGCGAGGATTTGATCAAGAAGAAGACGCCAACGCCGGAAGTGGCGGCAGTGGCGGACTGAATTACAGCCAGTAGCCAATAGCCGGTAGCCAGTAGCTCTGAACCGCCCGCCGAGGAGTATGGGCTTCGGTGAATGCATGAACGAGCTACAGCTACGAGCTACAGGCTACGAGCTAGGAAATGAACCGCTTCCCAAACCCGGGAAGCCAAAAGCTAGCAGCTGGGAGCTAGTCGCTAGCCGCTAGAACCGGAGGCTCACCTTGTTCCGTTCCAACCCGTTTGAGCTTGCCAGCCCGATTACCGACTTCGACGCCATCCGCATCATGCTGGCTTCGCCGGAGAAGATCCGCAGCTGGTCGCATGGCGAGGTCACCAAGCCCGAGACCATCAACTACCGCACCTTCAAGCCGGAGCGCGACGGCCTGTTCTGCGCGCGCATCTTCGGCCCGGTCACCGACTGGGAGTGCCTGTGCGGCAAATACAAGCGCATGAAGCACCGCGGCGTGATCTGCGACAAGTGCGGCGTGGAAGTGACGGTCTCGAAGGTGCGCCGCGAGAGAATGGGCCACATTGAGCTGGCGTCGCCCTGCTCGCATGTTTGGTTCTTCAAGGGCCTGCCCTCGCGTATCGGCCACCTGCTCGACATTTCGCTGCGCGATCTCGAAGGCATTCTCTACTTCGAGTCCTACGTGGTTGTCGATCCCGGCGACGCGCCGGTTCGCGAGCGCGAGATCATCAAGGACGAGAACCGCTTCCGCGAGCTCGACCAGCAGTTCCGGCCTTCGGGCTTCAAGGCCATGATGGGCGCCGAGGCCATCAAGGAACTTCTCAAGCGCGTCAACGTGGATGAGCTGGGGATGGAACTGCGCGAGCGCATGAAGACCGAGACCTCCGCGCAGAAGAAGCTCAAGTATGCCAAGCGCCTCAAGGTCGTCGAGGCCTTCCGCAAGTCGGACAACAAGCCGCAGTGGATGATTCTGGACGTGCTGCCTGTGATTCCTCCAGAGTTGCGTCCGTTGGTGCCACTCGATGGCGGACGCTTCGCGACATCCGATTTGAACGATCTCTATCGCCGCGTGATCAACCGTAACAACCGGTTGAAGAAGCTGATGGACCTGCATGCGCCAGAAGTGATCGTGCGCAACGAAAAACGCATGTTGCAGGAGGCCGTCGACGCGCTGTTCGACAACGGACGCCGCGGCCGCGTGCTGAGGGGCGCCAACAACCGTCCTCTCAAATCGCTCTCTGACACGCTCAAGGGCAAGCAGGGCCGCTTCCGCCAGAACCTGCTGGGCAAGCGCGTCGACTACTCCGGCCGCTCGGTGATCGTGGTTGGTCCCGATCTCAAGCTGCACCAGTGCGGGTTGCCGAAGAAGATGGCGCTCGAACTGTTCAAGCCCTTCATCTATCACCGCCTTGAGCAGACCGGCCAGTGCACCACCATCAAGCAAGCCAAGGAAATGGTGGAGATGCAGGAGCCGGTGGTGTGGGACATCCTCGAAGAAGTCATCAAGGACCACCCGGTGCTCTTGAACCGCGCTCCAACGCTGCACCGCCTGGGCATTCAGGCCTTTGAGCCAGTGCTGGTGGAAGGCAAGGCCATCAAGATTCATCCGCTGGTTTGCACCGCGTTCAACGCGGACTTCGACGGCGACCAGATGGCTGTGCACATTCCGCTGTCGCCGGAGGCGCAGATCGAAGCCAGCGTGCTCATGCTCGCTTCGCACAATATTCTTTCGCCCGCGTCGGGCCAACCGATCACTGTGCCCACGCAGGACATGGTGCTCGGCCTTTACTACCTGACCAAGGCCAAGAAGGGCGGCAAGGGCGAGGGCCGCGTTTTTGCCAACACCGAAGAGATCCTGATGGCGCTCGAAGCCGGCGAGGTTGAAACTCTCACGCCCATCCGCCTGCGCTACACGGGCAAAGTGCTCGACATGGCCACGGCCTACGACGACCAGGACATTACGCACACCGATCCGGTGGACTTCGATAAGGAGTACCTGTCGACCACGGTGGGCCGCGTGATTCTGAACGACGCGCTTCCCGCGGGTATGCCGTTCATTAACGGCCTGCTCAAGAAGAAGGGCATCGGCCAGCTCGTGAACTATTGCAACCAGAACCTCGGGCTCGAGGTGACGGTGGGCATGCTGGATCGCATCAAGTCGCTGGGCTTCCGCTTCGCCACGCGCTCAGGTCTCTCCGTAGGCCTGGACGACATGGTGATCCCCGCCAGCAAGTACACGGTGGTGGACGAAGCCGACAAGAAGGTGATCGAAGTCCAGAAGCAGTACATGGACGGCGCCATCACCAACGGCGAGCGCTCCAACAAGGTCATCCAGATGTGGTCGTTGGTGACCGATCAGGTGGCCGACGAGATGTTCTCCAACATGAAGCGGGCGGACGACGAAGGCGCCATGAATCCGATCTACATCATGGCCGACTCCGGCGCCCGTGGTTCGAAGCAGCAAATTCGCCAGTTGAGCGGCATGCGCGGACTGATGGCCAAGCCTTCCGGCGAAGTCATTGAAACGCCCATCACCTCGAACTTCCGCGAAGGTCTCACGGTGCTCGAGTACTTTATTTCCACGCACGGCGCGCGCAAGGGCCTGGCCGATACGGCGCTCAAGACAGCCGATTCCGGCTACCTTACCCGCCGCCTGGTCGACGTGGCCCAGGACGTGATCGTGACCGAGAACGATTGCGGCACGCTCGAAGGCATCTACGTCGGCTCCATTGTCGAGTCCGGCGAGATCATCGAGCCGCTGAGAGACCGCATCATCGGCCGCGTTTCGCTCGAACGCATCAAGGACTACGACGGCAACGTCGTCGTTGAGGTCAACCAGCCCATCGACGAAGACATTGCATCGGCGATTCAGGGCGCGGGCGTGGAGAAGGTGAAGATCCGCTCCGTGCTCACCTGCGAGTCGCGCCGCGGCGTGTGCGCCTTGTGCTACGGACGCAACCTCGGCTCCGGCCGTATGGTTGAGCTGGGCGAAACCTGCGGCGTCATCGCCGCGCAGTCCATCGGCGAGCCGGGCACGCAGCTCACCATGCGTACCTTCCACGTGGGCGGCACAGCCAGCCGCGTGCAGGACCGGTCGCGCCTCGACGCCAAGAACAACGGTTTCGTGCGCTTCATCAACCTGAACACGGTGCAGAGCAAAGAAGGCGAACTGGTGGCCATGAACCGCTCCGGTTCGCTGGCCATCGTGGACGAACGCGGCCGCGAAAAGGAGCGCTACCAGGTGGTCTACGGCGCGCGCCTTCGCGTGAAGGAAGGCTCCGCCGTCAAGCTGGGCGAAGTGCTGGCCGAGTGGGATCCTTACACCTACGCCATTCTTACCGAGATCGGCGGCGCGGTGCAGTTCAAGGACCTGCAGGAAGGCATCACGCTCAACGAAGAAGTGGACGAAGTCACCGGCCTTTCGCGCTGGGTGGTTGCCGACTCGCCCGATGAGAAGCGGCAGCCGGCGATCGGCATCAAGGGAGCCAAGACGAACAAGCGCTACCTGCTGCCACGCGGCGCGCACCTCATGGTGCAGGATGGCGACGAAGTCGGTCCCGGCGATGTGCTGGCAAAGATCCCCAAGGAATCGACCCGGACTAAAGATATTACGGGTGGTCTGCCTCGCGTGGTTGAGCTGTTCGAAGCGCGTAAGCCGCACGAGACCGCGATTATTTCCGAAATCGATGGCGTGGTTCGCTTCGGCGAAGTCAGTAAGGGCCAGCGCAAGATCTACGTGACGGCCGATAACGGCGACGAGAAGGAATACTCGGTGCCGCGCGGCATTCACGTGAACGTGCAGGAAGGCGAACGCCTGCGCGCCGGCGATCCGCTGATGGACGGTCCCTTGAACCCGCACGACATTCTCGCCGTGCTGGGCGAAAAGGAACTGCAGGCTTACCTGGTGAACGAAATCCAGGAAGTCTACCGCCTGCAGGGCGTGGCCATTTCGGACAAGCACATCGAAGTCATCGTCCGGCAAATGCTGCGCTGGGTGCGCATCGACGAAGTGGGCGACACCAACTTCCTGCTCGAGCAGCAGGTCGACCGCTTCCGCTTCCGCGAGGAGAATGAGCGCGTACTGACGAACGGAGGCCGTCCCGCGATTGGGCGTCCGCTGCTGCTGGGAATCACCAAGGCGTCGCTCTCGACCGACAGCTTCATTTCCGCGGCGAGCTTCCAGGAGACGACGCGCGTACTTACCGAAGCCTCCATCAACGGCGCAATCGACAACCTGCGCGGCTTGAAGGAGAACGTGATCGTCGGACGCTTGATCCCGGCGGGTACGGGCCTCGAGTACTACCGCAACGT
>CAVUZC010000008.1:0-3592 GCA_963745965.1 uncultured Acidobacteriota bacterium | reverse complement strand
GAGAATGTAGCTGGGCTTGTTCCGCCAGCGAGCCTCGGGCAGGCTGGCAACCTTCGCTTGGAGCGCGCTGAGATCGCTCAACCGCATTACGCTATCCGCGCGCCACTTGCATTCACCAAAGAGGTAGGTTCCGTGATCGAGTTCCGCCATGAGATCGATTTCCGTACGACCATCGCGGCTCCAGTAGCGCGCCATCTGGCGAATGGTCAGGCCGAGCCGTTCCTTGGCGTGGCGTTGGAGCCACTGGCCGCAGATTTCCTCGAAGACCGACCAGCCCATGTATTCCGCCAAGCGAGGCGCTACGTGGGCAGCGTAGACAGCGGTAGGATCAGAAAACTGCAAGTCGCTGGCAAGCGGCGCGACGAAGCGATACCAGAAAGCCAGGAACGGATCGGCAACGCGGTACAGTGCGCGGCGTTCGGAGCGTTCGTCAAAAGGCAATTCACGTCGAATCCAACCCAGTTCCAGAAGGGTGCGCAAAGACTTTGAAAGCGCCCCGCGTTCCACGCCGATCAACTGTTGAATGCCATTGAATTTCGTTTCGCCACCAGCAATCGCGGCGAGAATCGCGTTGTAGGGAGCCGGATCGCGGATTTGTTCACTGCCCAAGAGAAATCGGACTTCGTTTTCGAGGATGGCGCGCGGCTGCATCAGCAGAGTGACAATCTCTTCGGCAGGTGGGCGCGACGGATCGACCAGAGCGTGATAGCGCGGCGTTCCACCAAAAACACCGTACATAAGCAACTTTTCAACGACGCCATAGTGCGGGCTGTTTGCGTAGAAGCAGGCGACATCTTCGTACTGAAGCGGATCGAGATGAAAGATTCCGGCATTGAAGCGCCCGAAGAGCGGCGCGCTTTCCTCGCCGAGCGCGGCCATGGCCGAGAGCTGCGAGCCGCAAAGAACCACGAAGAGGGGAGAGTGAACCCCTTCGCGGTCCCACCACGCTTGCAGTATGGAGGGCAACTCAGGAGTCTGGGCGACGAGATACGGGAATTCGTCAAGGATCAATGTGAAGCGGCCCGCGCCCTTTTTCCGAGCCTGCGCCTGCTGCGAGGCGTAGCGCAGAAGCGCATTCCAGGAGACTGCAATTTCCTCTGCCGTCACCCCCTCGGCGGGTAGCGCCGCAATCAACTGGCGCGCTAGGGTAAGCTGCTGCGCTGCCGCCGTGGACTGTTCGGCCAGATAGTAGCAATGCGGCTTTGCCGGCTCATTGCCGGTTGCTCCCGCCGTGAAATAACGCTGGAGAAGGAAGGTTTTGCCTAGTCGCCTGCGGCCATAAAGAAGCAGCATTTGCCCGCCGTTTCCATGGCGCTTCCAAGCGCGATCAAGCGCCGCCAGTTCGACCGTGCGGTCGTAAAACGGATCAGGTTTGATAGTTGAACTAGGCATTGGGAGTCCTTGTTTAAGCGCCATTATTATGAGTTGTCAGTTTATGAGTTGTCAACCTATGAGTTGACAACTCAAGGAACAGCGACTGCGGACGAGCTAAGCTATTCATTTTTGGTGCCTTACTTTTGCGCCCGTGGCGTCTTTGGGAGTCTTTGCCGGAGCTTGAGGAGCCACAGGCGGAACTGCTGGCACTGCCGCTGTAGTTGATGGTGTAACCGCAGGCGCGTCGCGGCAGCCCTGTATCTCCATGCCGCCGAACAGCCCGATCAGCATACAAGCCCCGGCCACCATGGGAATCCATATTCGCAGCAGATCGCTCTTCCACTCATGCAGGAGCGCATCCATTGTTTTCGCCCGGCTCTCCAGCGAATACTCAATGCGATTGTTGGCGCGTTCCACTTGCGCGACAACGCCGCCATGCGAATCTGACAGTGTGCGCAGAGCGGCAGAGAGTTCCTTCTGTGCGCCCGTCATGGCCGCGCTCGTGGTCTGCAGCGCGCTCACCGTGTCCTGCACGCCAGAACGGAGAAAGTGCTGGCGCAGGCTTTCACCGAGCATCTTGGCAATCTGCTTCGGATCGAGGCCAGCTTCAATCTCGCCGGGCAGATTCGGCGAGCCGTGACTCCAGTTCGTGGACATAGCCCAGCATGTTCTGCTGGGCCTGCTCTGAGTGTTGCTGATGGGCCTCAAGCAACTCCTGCAACCGTTCCCGTTCGTCCGCAATATCCTTCGGCGTGTGGCGCGTGAGCAGCGCCAGAATGCCCATCGCTTCGAGAATGCGCAGCATTTCATCGTCCGGGCTGAGTGTTCGTGTGTGAGCGAGGACGCGATAATACGCGGTCTGCAATTCGTCCGGCACAAGCCGGGCGAGAGAGTCGAACATCGTCGGCTCTCCCGCCAGATCGATTTCGAGGTTCTGTAGCGGGTGACGCGGCGCTCATGGCAGGAACGCCTCCTTTGCACGGTCGAATTCGGAAAAGAGCCGCCGCCGGTAGCTCTGCGCGCGCATCACGAGCGATGCTCTTTTCAGTTCATCGACCATCGTTTTGCGGTCTGCGACCTGACCGAGTTGAATGCCATGCTGCCGGAGAGGGTTTTCGAGTTCGGCCAGGCGAAATTCCATCTGCAAAATAGCTGGCGTGAAGGCTTGACGGAACTGGTTTGCCTGTTTCGTTGAACGCCAGTACGTGAAATCCGCCAGCGCACTCGTCGCGTTCTCGACGATGACATACTCCACCCGATCCTGTAGCCGATTCGCCCACGCCAGGACACTCTCGACGCTGGCCGGGTCCGGCGTCACGATTCCAACCGCCGTGAATCGGACGCCGGTCGCCGCGACATCCTCATACATCGAATCGAACCAGCCCGCGGCAACCTGGCCGGCACCAGCTCCCATGTCGGCAAGGATGATCGGAGTACCGCCGTCGAGGTGATCGACAAAGGCATCCAGACCCGCCGGGGTATGAACATCGACTTTGGTCACGGTTCCGTTGAAAAAGTGCTTCAGAGATCCACGCGCTTTGTTCTCGGTATCGAGATCGAGAAGGGTGACGGGAATCTCGTTGGCCTGAAACCATTCGGCCAGGGCGACCACGACGCCGGTTTTGCCGACGCCACCTTTGCCGCCCATGGTAAAGACGACGCGCTTTGAAAACTCCGTCATTGCTCACCCCCAGTGGCGGTCAAGGTCAGTGGCTCATTTTCACGGAAGACGAAGCGCGCCGATTTCGGCTTCTGAAGAATCGGCTTTGTCTTGAGAGCGGCGATGGAGGCGAACCCTGCCGATTGGGCATCCAGCCGATTCGAGCGGGGGCAGCTCGAACTGTGTGCGCTTGCGATGCTTGGCGCGGACTTTCACGAACGAATGAAGCGTGCTGGGCGCGACGTACAGCCCCAGCCGCTCACGGAAGAGCTGGGCGACTTCCCGGTATGTCCGCCCCTTCCGGCGCAACTCCCGGATCAGTTCGCGGTGAGGTTCGAGTTTTGAGCGTGGGGATTTTGGTGGAAGCGATTCGAGGATGGATTGAAGCACTGGTTCCATGTTCAATGGCTCCAGAGCACTTTCGATCATGGTCCGATAATGGTCCGATTACCCGCTCCAACTGTGCCTGAAAGTGTCTTACTGTGCCATCCGTGCCGTCTAGTTTCAATAAGTTACCAGACAGGCGACCACTTTCACGGCGATAACACGGGTTCAAAT
>CAVUZC010000007.1:0-883406 GCA_963745965.1 uncultured Acidobacteriota bacterium | reverse complement strand
CATATGCACTGCGGAATCTTGCGTCATCCGAAGAGACCCCCGCCATCTCGCCGTCTCCGTTCGGCTCCCGCCCCGCATCGGCGACTATCTTTTGCCGGAGAGACTCCTTATCGGTTTCTAGAGATGGTTATGATATTGCTTTGCTGCATGGAATGTGGCGTGCTGTCATCGCCTTTGAAGGGTGTGTGCAACGCAAGAAGGTACTGGCAACCGGAACGTGACCATCCACGGGCTGCCCGGGAGTTCGACCAAGTTTCAAGGTTTCGAGCATCGTCATCATTGAAACTCCCTGACTCCAATCCTGTGATTATTGGAACAGTAGGATAGAGAGCCATCGAAGTTGACGGAGAGTGCCATCCAAGGCCACATGCATCGATTACGCACGAAGTTAGTTGCGGGCGTTTCGTAAAACGTGCAGTGCGTTGAAAAGGGGATCAGCGCGTGGTCATTGTTTTCGTGGAATGATCTCAGAGAGAAACTCAGCAACGGGTACCTTGAGCGGTAGGTACTTGTGCCGGCCAATGGACCGACGAAAAGGAAGTCAATGCCAAGATCATCCAGCCTCTTAACATGCCGGTGAAGCTCCTCTTCCTGGCTGTTCGGAAGATATGCCTCTTACGATGCGGATACTCCCACCGCTGTGAGTGGCGCATGAATATCGCGCCAACTCAATAGGCGAGCAATCGTGTCTACACAACACGGTCGTGCCCAAGCCCCAACCCGGTCTGCCTCCATTTCATGGGGTTCCGCAAGGTCTAAGGAGAATCCCGACCACATCAACCCCCGGCATCCAGGAGTTCTTTAGAATGCGAAAATTCAGTTGAAAAGGCTTCCGTTGCTGAACCATCGAACTAAAGCGCTTCTGCTCATCCGCATAGGCAACCATTTTGGCCATTTTTGCACGGAGGAGCGGCTCTCCCTGGCCGTGGAGCTGGAGGTAATAAAGACAGGGGAAACCGAATCCGAGTATCTCTTCGTTCTTAACGCGTCGAGCGACATGTCGCCGACGGCTCCTGTCTCTGTCCCGTTATGAACAATGCAGTAGGAACACCTAAAATTGCAGCGGGAAATAACTTCGATTTGAAGCATCGTTGGATCGGTCTTGCACTTGGTTCGGCCACCACGAGTCCAGACGAGGTTCAATGCTGCGTTTGCCCGAAACTGGGGACGCACGGGCAAGCTGTTGCAGAAAATTGAGATTGATTCCAGGCAAACACACCTCCAAAGCTCTCCCATGCCATTTTGGCCACGCGCAAACGTGCGCCTATCTCCCTCCCCGAACTTTGTCAGAAGGCGCTTCTCCTCCCCTACGCCCTGAAAATAGAGCAGTAAGGCGCACAGTCCGGCTAGGGTCGCCACGAGCCAGGACTAGTTGATGACGCGAGCAGAAGCTGTACGGTACTTCGAGAAAATAGCCGATAAGAAGAGGGTGTCTTCAAATCCATTCGCTGGTCTCCCGTCGTCACAAGAGATTCTGGCGGAGCCGCAATACCAGGAAAATGCCCCTTCGAAGCGATGTATTGTCCCGCTACGCGGAGACCCACGCCAGCCGCCATGAGAGAAAGCAATGCGCCGACCCTTGAAAGCCCGATCTCTTCGTTCTTCCAAAGACCCACGAAGCAAAGAATCAAGAGCTGCAACGTATAGAAGGCCAAGTGCAGACACTCGCCAATCGCAATTCCACGTATCCTTTGTCTTCCAGGATTGAGCGGCCATGGCCGCGAGCCCAGAGAGATGGACCCAGCGAAGGAGTAAGCAAGCAGCAAACGCAAATGCCAACAAATAGAGAGCTCACGATAGCCTCTTCAAGTAATATCAGCCCCTGACCACTGCATTTGGCCGCCCAAGAGATCTTGTGGACCAATGCGCGGCGCAACCGGGGGATCCATTCGAGTAGCAAACTACCTGAAAGTAGCAAGCAGGCCGACCACAGCGGCGATGAGTACGCAGAATGCCGCCAAATCTGGTGATGCTCCATATCGAGCTTGGTCAAAGAGCTGAGTTGCAAAAATGTTGCCATGGGAATCCGCGGTAAATAGCGGACAAAAATCATGTTATCCAAGGATATCAACTGCCGTGGCGGCAATTGATATGCAAATTGCGGGCAAGAAAACGCGGCAGTGCGATTACGGTAAATTCGCCAAACTAACGAAGCCCCCAGTGTCGCCGCGATTCGCAAAGAGCGCGCTTGCTGTTCCGCCAAACTTGGTCCATCAGCAAAACACAAATGCACCCTCGGGGTACCGCTCGCCCATTTTCTCGACGCCCCATCCGGGTAAGCTCGCTCGAATCGAGGAACAGAGTGCTCGTCGTTACGAAAAGAAGAACTCCAAGCGCGTTTTGCGGAATAAACAGAAGGAGAAAGTGAAATCGAGTAGCGGCTGATTTGCTAAATTCCCGTGAAAAAGGCAGGAGTAGAACGGAGAACAAATATTGCTGGTAAAGACTGACATTAATGTTGCGGTCGTCGCTTTATGTATGGACGACCGCAACATTAATGTCAGTCTTACCAGCAATATTCTTCTCCGTTCTACTCCTGCCTTTTTCACGAATGCGCCGAATCAGCCGCTGGATTTCGCTTCTACTTCTGTTTATTCCGCAAAACGCGCTTGGAGTTCTTCTTTTCGTAACGACGAGCTCTGTTCCTCAATTACAAGCGAGCTTACCCGGATGGGTGTTCGGAGGAATTGGGCAAGCAGTCCCGGGATTTGCATTCTGTTTTTTGCTGATGGACCGAGTGGCGGAACAGCAAGCGCGCTCTTTGCGAATCGCGGCGACACTGGGGGCTTCGTTCATTCAGCGATTCATGCGAATCGCACTGCCGCGTTTTCTGCCCGCAATTTGCATATCAATTGCCGCCACGGCATTGATATCCTTGGATGACATCATTTTTGTCCGCTATTTACCGCGGATTCCCGTGGCAACATTTGCGACTCAGCTCTTTGACCAAGCTCGATATGGAGCATCACCAGATTTGGCGGCATTCTGCATTCTCATCGCCGCTGTGGTCGGCCTGCTTCTTTCGGCTGGTATGCTACTCGAATCGATCCCCCGGTTGCGCCGCGCATTGGTCCACAGATCTCTTGGGCGGCCGAATGCAGTGGTCAGCCACTGATGTACTGAAGAGGCTATCGTGAGCTCTCTATTTGTTGGCATTTGCGTTTGCTGCTTGCTTCTCCTTCGCTGGGTCCATCTCTATTGGGCTCGCGGCCATGGCCATTCGATCCTGAAGACAAAGGATACATGGAATTGCGATTGGCCGGCATCAGCACTTGGCCTTCTATACGTTGCAGCTCTCATTCTTTGCTTCGTGGGTCTTTGGAAGAACGAAGAGATCGCGCTTTCGAGAGGGTCAGGCGCGTTGCTTCTCATGGCGGCTGGCGTGGGTCTCCGCGTAGCGGGACAATCATCGCTTCGAGGGGCATTTTCCTGGTATTGGGCTCCGCCAGAATCTCTTGTGACGACAGGAATCTACAAATGGATCAAGCACCCTCTTCTTATCGGCTATTTTCTCGAAGTAGCGTCACTTCTGCTCGCGTCATCAACTAGTAGTTGGCTCGTGGCGACCCTAGCCGGACTGTGCGCCTTACTGCTCTATTTTCAGGGCGTAGGGGAGGAGAAGCGCCTTCTGACAAAGTTCGGGGAGGAATGGCGCACGTTTGCGCGTGGCAAAATGGCATAAGAGCTTTGGAGGTGTGTTTGCCTGGAATCAATCTCAATTTTCTGCAACAGCTTGCCCGTCGTCCCCGGTTTGCGGCAAACGCGGCGTTGAACCTCGTCGAGATTCGTGGTGGCCGAACAGAGTGCAAGACCGATCCAACGATGCTTCAAATCGAAGTGACTTCCCGCTGCAATTTTAGGTGTTCCTACTGCATTGTTCATAACGGGACAGAGACAGGAGCCGTCGGCGACATGTCGCTCGACCTCTTTAAGCAAATACTCGATCGGTTTCCCCTGTCTTATTACCTCCAGCTCCACGGCCAGGGAGAGCCGCTCCTGCATCCGGAATTGGCCAAAATGGTTGCCTATGCGGATGAGCAGAAGCGCTTTAGTTCAATCGTCAGCAACGGAAGCCTTTGGACTGAATCGCGTTCTAAAGAACTCCTGGATGCCGGGGTTGATGTCATCGCGATCTCCTTAGACCTTGCGGAACCCCATGAAATGGAGGCAGACCGGCTCGGCTTGAAATACGACCGTGTTGTAGACACGATTGCTCGCCTATTGAGTTGGCGCGATATTCATCGGCCGCTCACAGCGGTGGGAGTATCCGCGGTCGTTAAGAGGCATATCTTAGAACAGCCAGAAGAACTGCACCGGCATGTTAAGAGGCTGGATGATCTTGGCATTGACTTCCTTTTCGTCGGTCCATTGGCCGGCACAAGTACCTACCGCTCAAGGTACCCGTCTGAGTTTCTCTCTGAGATCATTCCACAAAACAATGACCACGCGCTGATCCCCTTTTCAACGCACTGCACGGTTTACGAAACGCCCGCAACTAACTTCGTGCGTAATCGATGCATGTGGCCTTGGATGGCGCTCTACGTCAACTTCGATGGCTCTCTATCCTACTGTTCCAATAATCACAGGATTCGAGTCGGGAGTTTCAATGATGACGATGCTCGAAACCTTGAAACTCATCGAGACTTGCGAGCACAGTTCGTGGATGGTCACGTACCGGTTGGCTGCTCAGGTTGCCAGTACCTTCTTGCGTTGCACACACCCTTCAAAGGCGATGACAGCACGCCACATTCCATGCAGCAAAGCGATCTAGTAACCATCTCTCAAAACCGATAAGGAGTCTCTCCGGCAAAAGATAGTCGCCGATGCCGGGCCAGAGCACGAACGGAGAACAGCAAGATGGCAGAGATCTCTTCGGATAACACAAGATTCCGCAGTGCATATGTTGCCTTGTGGGAATTACTGAGCACTGGGATCTCACAGGAGCCTTGGTTTTGGTATGGGGAAGCAGTGCTTTACGGAAACGGGGGGGCGGAGGAATGGCGGCCTTTGCTTTTAAGGCGAATTAGACAGCCCAAAGGCGTGGTCGAAATGCCAGACTCTGATTTTGCCTCGCCGCTCAAATTCGCAATGCCGGCCTTTTATAAGGGGTTTTACGACGCGACCGACGATGAGGAAGTTCTCTCTGTACTTCGCGCGGTCCACGCCCAATTTGGACGACAACAAGGTGACCATGCGCCACTTCCGGTCTTCGCAGCGCTCAATTTTAACGACACAAACGCGACTTCCGAACTCGAGAATCGCCTGATAGATAGGGCAAGGAAAATGGCAGCCCTAGCAGCAGGTCGATATCACGTTCTTCTGTCTAGCGGAACGGTGAAAGCGATGAACACGGAAAGCGCGAAGCGCGAAGAGCCTCGTCCGAAATGGGTCAGCCAATATTCGAACTATGTAACTACGGTTATGAACGTGCCGTTTTACGAGGCAGGCTCAATAAGGGGAGCGCTCTATCCGGAAAACGCATGGCTGTTTGCATTGCCTATTTATGATATTCAGCGCGGCCGCCCTCTATTATTAGCTACCTTCATAATTATTGCTGAAGGCAAAGATTTCGCTTCCGACGATGATACGGCTGAGAAAGAGAGACTGAAGCGTTTCGAGGATATTGAGAGATATCTTGTCCAGTTGGAAGTCCAGACGACTCACATTCTCTCGCACAGGTTCTTTAGCGTGATTGATGGATTTGTCCCCGGCAGTGACCCCATAGTGTTACTCGCCCATCCCAGCCTTTCTAAGACGGCTAACATTACAGAACTGAGGATGGAAGGTGACACTCACGAGAGTGCTGGGTTTGAGAAGGCGTTTCATGTTGAGGATTCGGCACTCAAACGCGCCTTTCAAAGAAGCTATATTGATCCCAAAAAGCTCTGCCTAGAGCGCGCTATGGTGCCTAACAATAAGACACTATTCGGCGACAACGAACTGCAGGTTGCTCCCCGTCATTGGTTGAAGCCCCTTTACGCACACAGGCGTGAACGAGCGCATCTGCCATATGAGCCGTCAGTGAACGGGACCTACACCTACGATGACGGTAGTTTCAAGGCTTTAGGTTGGCTTATCGCGTTGCTCAGGCCGACAGTCGTTTCTTCTGAGGCAGCCTTTACAAACAGAGTCTTTCTTTATCCTCTCGACAGTGAGGATGCGCTTCACAAAAGGTTTCAGTGGCCGGTCGAGCCTGGGGTTCGTTTTCTAATTCCGTGGCTCAATGCGGTGCGCAGTATTGCAGATGCGGCTAAGAGCGACGGGATAACAGTCATGTTGATTTCCGGGAGCGGCAAACGCTGGGTCAGCGATAACTTGGCTCTGCAGCCTTGCCCCGAACTTGGTCAGCGTAGCGAGTTGTCCTCTCCGATTATTGAGAAGTGGATTCAATTGAGGGCGATGGATAAGGTGCGGCCAAACGGCGTCGTTGTTGCTTTTGACTGCCGAGGTTCTGATCAGAACGAGGTGGGACTTGAGCGCTTGATTCAAGGGTGGACCCGGGCGCTCTTAAACCCTTTCGGGAGAAGGGGAAATGACACAGCACCGATACAGAATATGCTCTTGGGCGATATTGGCGCTGTCCTCACTGGTAAGGGTCTATCATTTCCAGCCGGTGACCCACTCTTTCTGCCGCTGACCGGATCCCTGGCAATTGACGTGGACTTAAGAGCACTCGGCAGAGAGCTACTATTTGCTGTGACCTGGAGAACAAATGTCTAGGCTTAATGGGAGAGAGCAGAATGACGAGTTCCAGGAGATGCGTGTTTGACCACGACGGTCGCTTGATTGAATGGCTCGGCAAATCGCAGTATGCCAAACCCGAAATCGGCTGCCAGGATAACTGCTTGATATGTTCGCTGCTGGGCGATACGCCAGAAGTGCGAATTACAAAACATGGATATTGGTGTTCGCGAGAGCGGTCGACAAACCATGACCGTGAGATTTGGCTTGTTCACAGAGACCCGGACCGTGGCCTATGGAACGCCACAATAACGCCACCTATTCAGTATGTGCCGGCGGCCATTTTGTTTGTTTCACAGAGAGGCTCATCGCAGGAGTTCGGCGGAAAGGAGCCGCAAGTTGTGGAGGTGCCATTTCCGGAGGGTGGAGGCAAGGCATATCTTCCGATCTTTTACCATGATGCAGGCCTGTATAGTTCCTCGACGCCGGAGGAGTTCGAGGAACTCCTAAGGTGCTTCGACATCGCATTGGAAACCCGGGATTGGCGTTCACAAGACGAGGTTCTGGATAGTTTCGGGCGGTCCGCGTTGCTTTCTTCGAGCACATATTGGCCCCATGCCATACACTTGCGTGACGATGCAGAACACCTCTTCTACTTGTGGTGCGCTGTTCGATTAAGGAAGCAAGACCCAAGCTACGCGTGGCGCGTAGAAGAATTCCTATTGTGGGAGGATCTTGCAATTGCGAGACGCCACGGCGATTCATTGGATGCTTATCTTGCAGGAATACATGGCGGAGTCTTTGTTCCCCTTGCATGCAGAGCTGAACTGGTTAGGGCACTTCGAATTCAGAGAGACGACGTAGAGCCGTTGCAAAGGAAGGGGATCGTTGATCGTTGGCTTGAAGGAAAGAGGAATTTCGCTGCGCGGCTTAGGCTAAATGGCAAGTGGAATGACATTGCTGGATGGATCCATGCGGACCTCGAAAAGTGGACGGCCGATGTGATATGACACGCGGAAAGAAGGGTGGCTCTGCGTGTTGGAGCCTTCGTTTATGTGGAAGGCGTTTTGCTACGGAGGATGGATACTCAATGATGCTCTTGGTGGCGGCTGATCTACGAATAACCCCGAAGCGGGAAGAGATTGACTATCTTACGGGATATGATCCGAGTGACATTAACGACAGAGTGACTCGCCGTAGCGTGACTGGCGCCGAAGAGCTGAATATTGTTCTCGAGTCGCTTGCACTTCGACAATCCAAGAATACTCTGGCATTGTGTCTAATCGACCCAGTACAGACTGGTGCCTTGTCTACAATGACGTATTTCGAGCAAATCAGAAGTTTGGTATGTTATTACCCTGAAGTCACTTTTCGATTCATTGAAGTTGGCCTGGCGGAGACGCGCACGGATTCGAATAAACAAGACTACTCCTTTGTTCCCCATTGTCCTAGGGTTTTTGTCAGGCCCGAGGCCCAAAACACGGGCCCAAAGGACCCCGTTTCATCCAATATTCGTCGCGATATCCTTGAACAGAAGAGAAGATTCATCAAACTCGGCCAACGAGATATCTTTGACCCCTTTGGACTCCGGGTGGCCCTTCGGTTAGGACTTTGGGGCGATGCGCATACAACCGAAGAGCAAACGGTATCGGCCGCACTAGAGGCGCTGCGGAAACGACAATATGCGTTCATCTTGGAAACTGAAGAGGAATACCGCGACTTGTTAGGCTACTGCGCCTTTCGCTCCGGCAAATATAAGATTCGATCCATTCGCATTCAATCCACTCCGGCTGACACACCTTCGGCGTTCCGTTTCGCTGAGACGTTGAAACTCGAAGGTGACGATGATTTGAAGCAAAATGACAGTAAGGTAGGACCGGGAGATGTTGAGAAAGAATCGAAAGGGGTTCTTATACATCCGTGGGATATTCGAGACTGGAAAGACAGCTGCTCCCGTAAGAGCTACGAAGACTTGCCGGGTCTTAGACTTAAGAGAATGCTCGTGACAGGAGCAGGCGCGAAGGAAGTTGAGACAAAGCCGCCAAAGAAGTGGCCACTGGCGGAAGAACAATGGATTGCATGGAAGGAAAGGAAGAGAGGGAAGGTTCCTGAACTCCGAGGTCTGTCGAAGCCGCTGGGCTGGATACACGACATTCGCTCAGATGGGCTGCTTCCTGCGTGGACTCAAGAAGACCACACAGAGTGGACCTTTCTTGACTGCATTGGAACACCAGTACAAGTAAGCAATGATGGCCATCATGCTGCTCCTCCACAGACACTAGAGATGGCCCAACACCTGCTGAGACGCGCTCAGGACGCCTTAAAAGCGGACGAGGTTCTGCTAGCGTGCGTCTTTTCGCTAGAGGCTATTCGGTGGCTTCGTGGGCATTCATCGACATTAAGCTCGGACGCCATTCAATGCCTATATGAAGCGGAGACGGAACTCGAACTCCGCTTCGGATCTTCCGGAAGCAGCAGCCGTAGCGATGCTCCAAAGCGACGGAAGAACGAACTTGAGGTTCTTTTGGAACGATTGAAGCAGAACGGTTGGATGCCAGAGCGACAAGCTCCCGAGGTTAAAGAAAGGGTCTGGGCGGCTCTGCGAAAGCGGTATAACGAAGCGGGTGCGTTTGAGCCGGCTGATGAGGCTCTAAATTTCATTCATGAGGCGCAAAAGGAGCGGGTCGGCCTCACTGGGAAACCTGTTTCAGCATTCTTGGGCTGGTATAAACCGTGTACCTCGGTAGGAATGGCGTTGCTGGTTCTGATTGGTTTCATACTAGCTGCGACAGATTTTGCAGCTCCGCTGGTTCGATTTCCAGGAGAAGAACCTCCATCTGTAACACTGCTGCATTGGAGTGTGAGGTTGCCGAATTGGACACCATGGGTCATTCCGTGTCTCGTTTTGGCTGGGTTAGCGCTTATCTGGATACGGGCGTGGCCCAAAGCCGCACTTCATCCAACAGTTTGGGCCAGGACAGTGTTGTGGAGCATACTCTTTCTCAGTGCGGGAAATTTCGCGTTGCTGTCGAATCCCTCGCCGGTTAATTCGATTACAGACCATCGAGGGACCGCGTACGCGGAATCAGTCGCATGGACATGTGGTGGCGCCCTAGCACAATCTTTGGCCGATAGGTTCCTTAATGGCTTCATAGCGCAGCCTGAAAACCATGCCAGCATCGAGAGCCTATCATTTGGCTGGCGTGGTAGAACCAAGGCGAACTCGAACGATCCAGATTTAGGCGCGAATCCAGATACTCAATTCCCTCGAACAATGTTGTGGCTGGAGAATGTGGTGGCAGGTTGGTTGTCGTTTGCGATGGTATTGTCCACAATCTACAGGAAGGCGGCACGAGGGTAGACGATTCGCGCTGTGACGGGGTGAGGGATGTGTCTCTGACAGGCGAAGGAATGCGGTTGGCAGTTTTGATTGACGCAGAAAATGCACAGCTGTCGATATTGGCTGAGTTGCTGGCCGAAATTGCGAAGATCGGTTCGGCGACGGTCAAACGAGTCTACGGAGCGCAATAATTACCTTGACTCCACCAAAGAGCGGGTGGAGAATGGAGGTGAGCGGTGAAACTTTTCCCGCGCCTCTTAGAGATTCTACTGCCCAAGGGCGGATACGTGATGACGTTGCTTGAGGCCTACTTCGATGAAAGCGGAACTCATGAGGGCGAAGCCATCATGTGCCTTGCGGGCTTCATCATAGAGAGCGGGCAGGCGAAAGAGATGGATCAAAAGTGGCTGGCTATGCTGGACGATTACAGCTTGCCCTACTTTCATATGGTCGATTGCGCTCACGGTGTTGGTGTTTTCAAGACACTGGACAAGGTGGCGCGGATTGCGGTTGAAAAGCGAGCCATCCAGATCATGCGAGAACACATTGCAAAATGTTTCGCCGTCTCGGTAGACACATTCGTTTACAACCACGAAGTGCCAGACAACCCGGCGCTTGGGAGTGCGTATTCCTTGTTGGCCCACAGCTGCTTTACAAACGTGCAGATATGGGCGAACGGGTCGAATTTTCAAGGCAAAGTAGCGTACTTTTTTGAGGCCGGACATAGGAGTCAGTCGGAGGCAAACGGCATCATGAACATGATTGTCGCGAACCCGATGCTACGCCAACGGCACTTCTACGGCTCTCATACATTCGCCGAAAAGCAACAAATTGCCATCCTTCAAGCAGCCGACATAATTGCTTGGCTGTGGCATGGCGATTGCAACAGGCGTCTATATCGCAGCCCGCGCCCGATTCGCGCCGACCTAAAGGCCCTTTACGCGCCCCGGTGGGAGGGCGATAAATTCATGGCCGTGGCTCATCTCGGCTCCGAGGAACTTCGCACAGTTACCCGTCCAGTCATGTTGAACGAATACCCTTTGACCTATCCATGGAGAAATTGAGTGGCAAACAACCCCGAGCTAGAAAAGTTCAATGCTGTGCTGCGCAAGGTTCTCTCTGTGCCGCGCGAGGAATTGCTCAAGCGTGAAGAGGCATGGAAGAAAGAGCGGGCGCGAAAAAAGCGGGCTAGAGTTTCGCCCGCTTCCCGCGCTTCAACCGCAAAGGATTAGTTAATCGTTTCTCCCACCTTGCCGGTGAGTTCAGCAAAGGTCAACCGCTTGCCGACAAACTGAGAAGTAACGAGAGTAAAACGGTCGGAATCGTTTAAGGGGTTATTCGGGGTTGCGCGGTTGTTGTACCGGAAAGACTGCTCATCCAAGTACCGGAAGAGATGAAAAGGTTCGATGCTCACATAGGTTCCATTGATTCCGCGCTTCAAGAGAGACCAAAAGTTTTCGAGGCCATTGGTATGGACACGACCGTTCACATATTCGACAGCATGGTCAACGATCTGATGAGCATATTCGTTTGCAAGCCCGCTGTAAGAGGGAAGCGAATCGGTGTAGAGCGCCGCGCCCGCTTCAACATGCTTGCGGACTTCCGCTTGCAATTCTTTCCGCTTGCGACTGCTGATAACCTTTGTCCGAACCTTGCCGCCCCGCTCCAGCAGTCCCATAACCGCAGTCTTATCCTTGCCGCCAGTGCCGGTGATCCGCCGCTCGCGCTTGCTCTCGTGCATGTTGCGAGCCTTGCCGCCGATGAAGGTTTCGTCCGCTTCGACTTCCCCGCCCAGCTTGCTTCCAAAGATTTCGTCTTGCATGGCAAGCCGAATCCGATGGAGCATGAACCATGCGGCACTTTTGGGAAACCTTCACGTCCCGCGCAATCTCATAGCTGCTGATCCCGTTCTTGCAGTTAGTGAGCAGCCAGGTTGCGGTAAGCCATTTGTCGAGGCCGATGGGCGAGTCTTCCATCATGGTTCCGACCTTGATAGAGAACTCCCGCTTTGCGTGATGGCTGGAGCAAGTCCAAGTGCGACGATGCGCACGATAGTTGACCTTTTCGTTGCCGCAAGTAGGGCACTTCACAACGCCATCCGGCCAACGCTGCGCCACAAGATGAGCAACGCAGTTATCAGGATTCGAAAAGTAAACGATGGCCTCTTTAAGACTCTTTGGTTCGGTGTTCATAACGTCCCCCCACTGTCTAAACTTTAGCAAAAACAAGTGGTGGAGTCAAGGTAATTATTGCCCTACGGAGACTTCACAAACCAGGCGCTCGCGGCTTGGCGAGAGCCTTTGCTGACACACTCCATTTTGCCAATCCAGCAATTCAGAAACACTGTGCACAAGAACGCAAGCGACAGCGCGCTGATCATTGATGCAATGGACTTGCTCCATTCAGGCAAATTCGACGGCTTCTGCATTGTTTCAAGCGACAGCGACTTTACTCGCCTTGTCAGCCGAATTCGAGAAGAAGGGCTCCTTGCTCTCGGTTTTGGCGAAAAGCAAACACCGAAATCATTCGTGGCGGCTTGCAACAAATTTATCTACATTGAGATTTTTCAAAAGGCGCCACAGGAGCCTTCAGTGAGTGCCGGATCAACGGGGCCAGCCGAATCGACAAAGCATCCGGGGAATTTGAATGAACTGGCGCCAACATTGGCAAGCGCCGTGGAGTCCTGCGAGGATGAAAGTGGATGGGCACTACTTTCCAAGGTGGGCAAGTTGCTCAGTAATCACCAGCCAGACTTCGATCCGCGGCACTATGGATTCAAGAATCTCTCGTTACTTGTGAAGGGCATGGAGCAATTTGAGACTGAGCAGCGAACCGAGGCGAACGTGCAGAAGTTCTTCGTTCGGATAAAGCGGAATGTGTGATTTTGACATTAGCAGAGGTCAGAGCTCTCTTCCGCGCGAAATTCGCCAGGGGTTTTTGGAGGGAGTCGAAATTGGGACCATGCGTTTTCTCCAGTGTTAATGCGTGCTCAAGGGCGATCAATTTAGCCATATGCACTCATTAAGTGATGTATATTCAATAACATACTACTTCTGTCACGGCAGCGGTCGACCGGATTACTCCCGGAAAGCGCCGCAGTATTTAAGTATTTAAGGATGGGGATGCGCGAACACCAAAGCGGATTTGGGTGGGTAACTCGTCTTCGCGGGCGCGAACATCTGCTGAACCAGTTGAAAAAGACTGGAGCTTGGATGAATTCACGGATTGTTTTCGTTCCTGGGGTTTCAACCCAACTTCAACCCATCCGTGAAACTCTTCCAAACTCCTGGCAATTGCTGTGGACTATAGGTGGCAACCAACCATGCCTGCTAACTCTATGTAAAAGCTGAATTTAAGAACTCATAACCCAAAGGTCGCTGGTTCAAATCCAGCCCCCGCAACCATTTAAATCAACAACCTAGATGTTGTTGGCTGCATCCCATCAGGGACAGTTAGGGACAGAGAACGGAGCCAGATGCTGGCTCCGTTTGTTTTTCCTCTCTATTTCCGTTCCGGCCGACTGACAATACCTCCCGGCGAACCAGCACAATTGAATCCGTAGGCCATCCGTAAAAGCGCAGGTCGCAGGACCTGCCGCGCAGTCATCCGACGACTGAACACTGAGGAGGTAGATCGCAGGTGTCCAGGTGCTACTGGTTAGACCAAATGCGACGAAGGGAACAACTGGTGAATAATAAGTAACATCTATTCAATAACATAGATCGAGATATGTTTTTCTTGACAAGACGCAAGGCCTTTGCTGATAATTACGACGCTGTAAGGTCAGACCACTGATGCGCTCCAGACTTAACTGCCATCCCCCTCCTGAAGAGTTCTAGGGGATTTTCCCGGAGGCTTTGTCATGCACCGCCTTTCCGCCTTTGCCGTAGCCATTGTGTGTCTGTTCGCCTGCGTAACACTTTGTGCGCAAACGCCCATTGCTCTGCCATACACGATGACGACCGCGGGCGGGACCTCGCCCATGGCGGCCACTGCCGGTACACAGTGCCCGAATCTTCCCGCCGGAGTTGTCTCCACCGACGCTTACGGAGATGGGTGCCTGGCGGTGAACGGGATATTTGGCAACGATCCGTACAGTGGCGTCGTGATCGATCCCTACGGCAATGTCTTTTTAAACGACGACATCAAGGGCGTGTTGCACATGATCGATCCCAATTCCGGGATCATGACGGCGGTGGGCGGCACCGGCACAGCATGTTCGAACAAGGAGGACGCGTCGGGCGACGGTTGCGCGGCAGCGACTGGAACACCTGCGACACCGTTCGCCGATGCGCGCGGTGTTGGCATCGATCCCTACGGCAACATACTGCTCGCCGGGTACAACGATCATCTTGTGCACATCATCTGCCGAGCGGCTTCGCCGCTTTGCGTGAGTGGAACGGCTTCGCCATCGGCTGCCGCGCCCATTCAGATTCCGATCGGCAATATAGGCCTTGTGGCAGGATGCGCTTACTCGGCCGGCTCGAGCGGAGCAAGCGGCGTGGGGTTGGACAACACACCCGCCTTCAGCACGGCGCCGGCGTTCGCTGGCTTCAGCGGCTCGCTTTTCGTGAACGCGGGCAGCGGCTCTTCCTCCTGCACCGCATCGCTCGGAGAAGTGGATCAGCCGCGCGGCGTAACCGCTGACACCTACGGCAACGTCTACTTTGCCGACACCACGAGCGAACGTTGGCGCGTGGTGCTCGGACCGCAGACCTACAACGGCGTGACAAACCCGCTCTGGGCCATTCTTGGGGAGAATACATCGTGGACGACGCTCACCGCTGGCTACGTCTACACGGTGGCAGGTGCGTCGACGACGGCGACAACAAAGGGCTCTTCCTGTGCAGGCAGTGGAATAGCCACCGATAGCGACGGTGACGGCTGCCTGTTCACCGCGGCTACGGTTTTTGCCAGCACCAGCGATGCGCAAGGTGTAGCAGTGGACGCGGCGGGGAACATGATCTTCACCGACGCGGGCCACGGATTGCTGCGCGTTCTGTTTGTGAGCAGCTCCGGTGCGGCCGGCACGGCCATGGTGAATGCGATCGAAGTCAACAACGCGGGCATGTCGCCAGCGACGCCGCAGCCTGGCTTCGTCTACTCACTGGCTGGCAGCGGCAGCACCGGCGGCGTCTCCGCTACGCCGGCACTCGGCAACAGCCGAACCGCTCTAGATTCCTCCACCACAAAACTGAGCGTCAGCCCGCAAGGCAGCATCTTCATCGGCGACAAGACGCGCGTGTTGTTCTTCGACATCTATACCGGCTACATCCGCATCCTGTTCACTTCGGCCGCCGCCAACGTGGCGTCGGGTTCGTTCTGCACCGGGTCGTCAGGCCCCGTATCTTTGAGCGCATATAGCGACGGCTGCCCAGCGGCGAATGCGCAGTTTGGCAATAGCAACGGCCTGAGCGTGGGCGTGGACGCACTTGGCAATCTCTATCTGGATGACGGGAACAGCAACGCATCGCAGGACTTGGTGCGCAAAGTTATAGCCCAGGGGATTGCGCCGCAGGCTTTGGACGCTTCACGAGAGCAGATATTTGAGACGCACTCTTACGGCGCTACTTCGGCTGCTTCGTCGGCAACGCTCAGCGCGACTTCAGACATCGCTGCCGGCTCGCCCACGTGCACGCTCAATGGCGACAACTCCGCAGATTGTACGGTCGCGATTACCAGCACGCCTTCAGAAATCGGACTGCGCGCGGCCGCTTTGACTGTCTCCAACGCTTCGAGCGGCGAAAACGCCGATGTCAGCCTCGTGGGTTCGGTTTCCGGATCGGCGCTGGCATTCGACGATGTGTCCACGACGGCAAACGATACGACCACGCCTGTTGCGCCTTCAACGATCGCGTTGTTGAACGGGATTTCTCCAGCCGGCGTCGCCACGGATGGAGCGGGCAACGTGTACGCAGCCAACGGCACGTCGATTGTCGAGTCTGTTGCCGGAACTGCCTACACGCTCTCCACTGCGTCGAGCACGCCAATTGCGTTACCGTCCACTCCCACCCAGATTGCCGTCGATTCGCTGGGCGATGTGTTTGCCGTGAACCCGTCTGCCGCAGACATCGAGGAACTGGCCGTAACGGCTGCTGGATCGCCGTCGGCATATTCTCTGCTGTCGATTTCGTACACGCCGTGCTCCGGATGCACGGCCACGCCCCAGGCGGTCGCCACGGATGCTGCGGGCAACATCTACGTTGCCGATGTGCAAAGTTCGCCGGCAAACACTGCCGTCTACAAGCTCGTAGTGCTGGACGGCACGGTGCGCCAGCAGTCGATGATCGCTACGGGCTTTACAGATCCTGTTTCGTTATCAGTGGACGCATCAGGAAATGTCTACGTTGCTGACAAGAGTACCGGCACGGTGTACAAGCTCGCGCCATCCACAACCGGCGCCTACACCGAGACAACGCTGCTCTCAGGCGTTGTGCCGGTCGGCGTGGCGACGGATGCGGCAGGCGACGTGTATGTGCAGGATGAGGACAGCGCTTCCATCCTTGAAGTTCCTGTGAGCGGCGCCAGAACCACGGTTCTCTCCGGCTTGCAGTCCCCTGTCGGAATCGCCGTCGACGGCCTGGGCAATGTCTATGACGCCGATGCTCGGAATACCGGTATTGTGCAGGTCGTTCGCAGCGCCGGCTCCTATGGCTCGACATCGACGCCGTTGACGAGCATCAGTGGCACGCTGACCAACGTGGGCAACCTGGCCGCTACGGGAACGGCGCAGTCCGCGTCGAGTGCCTTTACGATTTCAGCCTCTGGATGCACGATCGGCAGCACCAATGCCATTGCCGCGGGCGAAGCCTGCCCGCTTTCAGCCGCACTCTCATCCAGTTCCCTCGAAAATCCCGGCACTACCTACACCGACATTCTCTCTTTCCTTGCCGCACCCAGTATCGGCTCAGTCACCTTCAACGATGTCGTGCCCGCGGGGCCGACATCAAGCACGCTCGCCGGACCCTCCTCCGTGCTCTTCGCGGCCAGCGGAACCGAGGCCATGTTCGTCGTTTCCGTCACCGGCATTGCTTCGCCTAACGGCAGCCCGGTTTCCATCACCGTTAGCTCGCTCACTGTTTCGGGAACAACTCTTGTCTATTCGGCCGCGCCAATGTTGAACGCATCGGGTGTCGCCACCATCAGCCTCTCGGGATTGGCTCCCGGCAACTATTCGATCACTGCCAACTACGCGGGTGCTGCCAATACGTATGCACCGTCGAGCGCATCGGCCGCATTCGCGGTTTTGCAATTTGTGGCTACCGGCGACAGCCGCACCGTCACCGAACCCACCATTCCATCTGTCTGCACGGCGCTCAACGCCGATCTCACCATGGTGAACGATGACATTCCAACGTCCGTCGATGCCACCGTGACCAATCCTGATGGCGCGCGCATCCAGGCCGCGCTCAACAGTTGCGCCGGTAGCGGCCAGGCCGTCGAACTCTCGGTGGGCAGCGGCGGCAACGACGCCTTCCTCAGCGGCCCACTCTCCATGCCTTCGAACGTAACGCTGCTCGTCGATCCAGGGGTGGTGCTGTTCTTCTCGCGCAACGCGCAGGACTACGACAAAGTCCCCGGCACGCACACCTGCGGCACTGTCAACAACTCGAGCGCTACTTCGAGCTGCCTGCCGCTCATCGACATTCCCGGCAGCTCAACGAACGCCGGCATCATGGGCTTCGGCAAGCTCGACGGCCGCGGTGGCGATCCGCTCATCAATGCCTTCCCTGCGAGCTTTGTGGGCCAGAGCTGGTGGGGGCTCTCGTCGATCGCAAACGGCGGAGGCAATCAGCAGAATCCGCGCTTCATCCAGATAGACAAAGGCGCGAGCAACGTCACTCTCTATAAGATCACCCTGCGCAACTCGCCGCTGTTTCACGTTTCCACTACAGGCGCGGTCTCGAACTTCACCGCCTGGGATATCAAGATCGTCACGCCGACCAGCGCGCGCAACACCGACGGTATCGATCCCGGCAACGCAACTAACTTCACCATCACACGCTCCTGGATATCCGATGGTGATGACAACGTCGCCGTGGGCGCGTCCGGCACTACAGCTCCGGCAGCAAACATAACTGTCACCAACAACCGCTTCTTTGCAGGGCATGGTGAGTCCATCGGCAGTTTCACCCAGGCTGGCGTAAGCAATGTGCTCTTCGACAGCAACATGCTCTCCGGCAACGGCACAGCCGGCGCGGGAAGCTCCGTCAACAACACGGCCGACAGCAACTCCACCGGCATCCGCATCAAATCCGGCTACGATCGCGGCGGTGTAGTGACTAACATTCAGTATTCGAACTCGTGCTTCCAGGACCACAAGGCCGAGATTGACTTCAACCCCAACTACGAAAACACGACCGGAACCGCGAGCCCTAACCTCGAAAACATTCTCATGCAGAATCTCACCTTCCTCACCGAAGGAACTGCGCAGTTCACCGGCACAAATAACAATGGTGCGGTCTTCCCACTCGGCATCACGCTCGACAACGTGAGCTTCCCCGGCACCTACCCAGCTTCCGAATTCAGCCCTGCGCCAACCAACGTTGCAATGAGCTACGGCCCCGGCCAGGTGTCGGGCGACTTCATCAGCGATTACGCGACCTTTGTTAACTTAAACGGCAATAGCCTTGCCAATAACATTACGGAGACAAGCCTCAATCCGCCGCAATGCAGCTTTATCTACATTGCGCCCGAGCTGACAGGCCCGAACGGCGTTTCGCAAACCATCACCGAAGGCCAGAACGCTACGGCGGTCGTGATTCTCACGCCGGCGGTAGGCGGCGCGGCCTATCCCACAGGCACAGTCACGCTGACCGATGCGCTCACCAACGCCACAACCACGGTCGCGCTGCCCGGCGGCACAGACACCATCTTTGTGCCGCTCACGGGACTCGATCCCGGCACGCACACTTTCACAGCCACCTATTCGGGCGATTCGAATTACACGCTCACCGCCGGGCAAACCGTTTACTCCACCACCGCGCCTTATGTTGTCACGGTGAACGCAGGCAGCCTGGCCGGCACAACCACCGCACTCTCCGGCGTGCCGAGTTCGATCTCCTACGGCACAGCGTTCACGGCCGTAGCCACAGTTACGGGTAGCAACCCGACAGGCAGCGTGGAGTTCGTGGTCAACGGAACGGTGTTTGCAACGGCGGCTCTCAACTCCGGTTCTGCATCGGCCAGTATCGCTTTGCCCTTCAGCATCAACGCCTACAGCATCTACGCGGTGTACAGCGGCGACGGGGCAAATGACGGCTCCACTTCGGCAACGGCTTCTGTTACTGTCACGCCCGCGCCAACCACGACCGCTCTGTCCGCCAATACCACAACTACGACGCTTGGCCATCCGGTGGCATTGACGGCCACAGTTACTTCTTCCGTTGGAGCTCCGACGGGCACGGTCACCTTCACCTACACCACGACGGGCAGCGGCATTCCGCAGGCCACAACTGCCACGCTCGAGGCATCCGCGATGCCGAATGCTTCCGTGGCCATCGCGGGCGTCGATCTGCCCATCGGTACGGACAACGTGACGGCCACTTACACGGCCAGCGGCAGCTTTGCCGGCTCGGCGTCGACGCCTATGCAGATCACGGTCGCGCAGGGAACGATCGTTCCCCTGTCTAGCAGTCCGATCGCACTTCCCTACACCATGACCACCCTTGCCGGCGGCGCGAGCGCGAACTGCCCGGCTGAGACCGACAGCTTCGGCGACGGTTGTCCGGCCACGTCGATTGTCTTTGGCGGTTCGGTCGACCTGCGCAGCGTTGTTGCCGATCCGTTCGGAAATGTGTATCTCACCGACGCAGTAGCCAGCGTGGTGCGGCGCATTGCGCCCAACGGCGTAATCACCGATTTTGCCGGCAGAATCAGCGGCACAACCTGCGCGCCCACTGCCACCACGGGCTGCGTGCCCACGCAGGTAAGCATCGACAAGGCGCGTGGCATCTCCTCTGACGCCGAGGGAAACATCTATATCGCGGCCTACGACAGCCACGAAGTCTTCAAAGTGAGCGCCTCCACGGGCCTGTTGTATCTCGTCGCCGGCACAGGTTCGGCAGGCAGCTCCGGCGATGGCGGTCCCGCGACATCGGCCCAGGTAAACGCGCCGCGCGGCGTGTGGGCTGGCACGGTGGGCAACGTTTATATCGCCGACACCTCGAACAACAAGATTCGCTTAGTCGATGTCACTGGCGCCATACACACTTTTGCCGGCACGGGAACGGCTTCTTCCTCCGGCGACGGTGGTCCGGCGACTTCGGCCACTATCGATAATCCGCAGGGCGTGATGACCGACGCTAATCTGAACGTCTACATTGCCGACTCGCAAAAGGTCCGCGTGGTCTGCGTCACGTGCGGTACCGGCTCGCCGCTCGATGTGCTGCTGGCCACGCTGGGCGTCGCGAATCCGGTCAACGGATACATCTACACCGTCGCCGGCGGTGCGGCGTCGAGTTATTCGGGTAGTTATCCAACGCTTGCGACCAATGTTACGATGAGCCCGCAAAAACTGGCCATCGATAACTCCGGTAACATCTATATCTCCGATGGTAGCGGCGTTGCCTGGTTCCTCGATGCGCACTCCGCGAACATTCGGCCCGTTGCCGGCAAAACCAGCACCAATTGCGGGACAGAAACGGATGCTTTCGGCGACGGATGCCCCGCTACCCAGGCTGTAGTCGGCGACGGCGGCAACGGTATCGGCGTGGGTAGCGACGCGCTCGGCAACCTGTATATATCGGATACGCTCAACGCGCGCATTCGCAAAGTGACCACGGGCCTGGCGTCACCGGCAACGGCGGACGCGAGCACCGTCACCGAACCCATCGAGCTGCACTTCATCCCCAATGACAGCCTGGCCAACTCCAACGGTCTCGCCTTCACGTCAAGCGAGTGGTCGCTCGCCGCGCCTGCCTGTGCTACGAACTCCGACTTGACCGCCGATTGCCTGCTCTCGTCGAGATTCACTCCCGCGGTTCCGGGCGCGCGCTCCACAGCGCTCACCGTGCACAGCAGCGAAGGAAATACCGCATTCCTTGGTCTCACCGGAATCGGGCTTGGCGCTGGCGCAACTCTCGATCCGGCAATCCGAACCACATTCGGCTCGGGCCTTGCAGTTGCGGGTCTAGCCACGGACAACGCCGGCAACGTCTATGTCTCCGATGCGAACAGCAAGCAGGTGATTCGCTTCGCGCCGGCCGCTCAATCGCAGGGCGCGAGCGCCACAGGCACGGCCCTGGCCACCTTCCAGGCGCCGGGCGCGGTCGCCGTCGACGCACGCGGCTTCGTCTATGTCGCCGACACCTCGGCCGGAACCGTCACCGCAATCTCTCCCTCCGGTGCAACCAGCGTCCTGCCCTTCAGCTTCACTACGCCCGCCGGTCTCGCGGTCGATGCGTTGAATAACCTCTACGTCTCCGACTCGTCGGCCAAGGCCGTTTATCAGATCGATCCCATCACTGGGGCCTCGCGCACATTGCCTTTGGGCGCGCTCGTCTCACCGATGGGTCTCTCCATCGATCCCAACGGAAATCTCCTTGTAGCCGATCCGGGCGCGCCGGCGATTGTTCGCTTCAACTTCCAGACCAACACCGCAACTGTGGTGGCGACGCCCGCCGTGGCACCGACCGTCGCGCTTACGGATGCAGCGGGCAACCTGCTCATCGCCGACACTGCCGACATCCTTGCAGTTCCCGCCAGCAGCAATAGTCCCGCTTTCACCGTAGCCACGCTCACACCTGCTGCGCTGACCATCGATTCGGCCGGCAATCTCTACACCGGATCGGCCGGAGGCGTTTTGAAACTGGTCCGCGCGCAAGGCTATGTACAGTTCTCCGCAGCCGAGCCGCCGCAGGCTGTGGAACTGCTGGAGTCTGGCAACCAGGCGTTCACCGGCACTTCGTTCAGCCAGACCGACACGTCTGACTACAGTCTGACTCCCACAGCCTCCACCGACTGTGCGCTGAATTCGAGCGGAGCCGGCACGCTGGCCATTGGCGGAACGTGCGTGCTCACGGCTGCCTACACGCCCACAACCTATTTGACCACCGTGGACACCGTCAGTTTTAACGGCAATCTCACGAACGCCGTCCTGTCTACGCCGTCCTCGGTGCAGCTCACCCTCACCGGCCCGGCCACGGCGCCCACTGCGACCGTGACTCCAGGCGCCTTCTCGCCCGCTTCGCCCGTCTACGGTCAAACTGTCACATTGAGCGTCACCGTCTCCAGTACGCTGCCGGTCATGCCTGCCGGTTCAGTGGTGTTCACGGTCGACAGTTCAACCTACCCCGCCACTCTCTCCGGCGGCACGGCATCGGTCCAGGTCAGCGGACTCGCCGTCGGACCGCACACGGTCTCAGTGGCCTACACCAGTACGAACGGGTATGCGCCAGCAAGCTCCGGCAGATCGACGCTATCGGTGGTTTTAGCGCCCACGATCACACTGACGACAACCGCGACTCTGGCCAAGGTTGCTGGTAATTACCAGGCCACGGTGACCATTACTAACACCGGCAATGCTACCGCGAACAATGTGCAGATCACCTCGGCGACACTGGGATCGGCGACAGCAACATCGCTGCCGGTAAACTTTGGCGGCATCCCCGGAAATGGCGGCTTGGTCAGGATGGTGCTGACGTTCCCATCAAGCGCCGGGGCCGACGGCGCAGGAGTGGTGGAGAAGTACTCCGGCACTTATACGGGCGGCTCATTCTCGGCCAGTATTCGCGCTACGCTGCCTTAAACGGCTCGCAGACTTTCAAATCTCAGGCACCATGCGATTACGGAGAAGAATATGAAAAATGTGGAAAGCATATGCGCCATTCTGTTGGCAGGTGCGGGACTCTTGCTGGGATCCTCGCTGGCCCGGGCCGACGCTATCACGCTCACGATTTCCTCGCCCTTCCAGACCGGTGGGCAGGGCGACGTCCTCGATTTCTACGCAACTGTGACCAACAACAGCGCGACCCAAACCGTCTACCTCAATGGAGACGCCCCGACCATTGAGGAGCCGGCGACCTATCCGACGTCGCCGGGGCTTGTCCTGGATGACAGCCCCTTCCTTGATAACTATCCATTTACTTTGGCGCCCATGGGTCAATCGGGAGATTCTTACTCGGGGTTGCTGTTCACAGTAGCGATTCAGCCGGGCACACCTTACGCACTCTACACCGGAGACTTCGAGATCCTTGGCGGTCACTATTCGTCATCCGAGCAGTTTGTGATCGGCTCAGCGGACTTCGACGTCGCGGTGAGTCCCGAACCGCCGACCTGGGAGATGCTGGCGATGGCGCTCATGGGCCTCCTTGTTCTTATGGGTTGGAATTGCGCGCGAGGCCGGGCAGCTATGTAACCTTCTTTGCCTTTTCTGGAGATGACCGGAAAAACGAGGAGCCGGTCTCACGGGTTTCTCGTTTTTTGCGGCTGTTACGTCGTCGAGGGCGGACCCGCTCAATGGCACCGGCGCGATCGTCTTCAATGACGGCTCGGCGATCCACCTCTTTTCCGCTTGATGTGAGGACGGACCAGCCGCGAGCTATTCGATTTGAAGCTGGCCCAATGATCTATGCGGCGTTTACAGTGTGTCCCGGTTTGTTTTTTCCCGTACCAGCTGAAGCCGCACGACCGCCGGCGGGGCGTTCCATGCCCTGCGCAGTCTGGGCCATGCGCAGGTGTTGCTCCATCAGGTTGTGCGCTTCCTGCGGCTTGCGAGTGCGAATGGCCCGGTATAGCTCGCGGTGCATTTCAGCCGACTCGCGGAGATCGATGGAGTGCTCCACGGTTTTGCGCCGGCTGTCGTAGAGAGCTGAGACGATGGTTTCCATGATGGCGGCGAGAATGGGATTGCCCGAGGCCTGCGCGATGACGCGGTGAAATATCACATCGTGGACGAGATAATCCGACGGGCTGTCGATAGCGGCGAACATCTCGGCCACCTCTTCGGCCAGCAAAGTATGATGCTCTGCCTTTCCGCGTTCGGCGGCCAGTGCAGAAAGATGGCTCTCTATAATGATGCGGGCCTCGAACATCTGCCAGGACTGGAAGCCATGCAGCGCGGTCATCATGCTCAGAGAGGTCTTGCCAAACTCAGGAGGACCATCGGCCACGAAGGTACCCACGTTGTGCCGGATTTTGATGACGCCCATGGCCGCAAGATAGCCGATTCCGGTACGCAGGCTGGCGCGGCTGATTTTAAGGGAGCGCGCAAATTCACGTTCCGGCGGGATCTTGTCGCCCGGCTGCAAGGTTCCGTTCTCAATGAGGGAACGGATGTGGTTCACCACTTGCATTGTGCGATGCGTCGTTGGTTCTTCTTCTACCCGCGGCATACGATCATCCACCTCTTACAAATCCGAAAAGCGAAGTTACAGCGAGATTATCATCGGGTAGCGAGTCTGGTTCGGGAAACTTGCGGCTGTCCGCAGTCTGCCGGTACAAACGGCATTTTTGCATCATTGCAATCGCACATTGGCGCCGGCCAGCTTGACGATGGCGTCGCCTTGTGCGGCTATAATCTTCACGTTCTGCCCGGTGACGTTGGCATAGCCGATATAGAGGCCGGTTTTGCTGCTCAGATTGACATTGCGCAATACAACGTCAGTAACCGGCGCTTCCGGCAGGCCGATGATCGCGCCGGCCGTCTCGCCGCCGGTGGCTGTTACGTTCTCAAGCACGATGTTGTGGAAGTGCGGCGTGAGCCGCGTGACGGGTTCCGGCTTCACTTCTCCTACGGGGGGCAGGATGCGCGGATAGTACTCGCTGATGACGATTGGATGCTTTACGTCCTTCATAAAGATGTCGCGGAAGACCAGATCGCTGACATCGTTGCCGCGGTCCCGATTGGCCTTGATGCGGATGCCGTTGTCCGTGCCCTCAAAATGAATGCGCTCGGCTACGATGTCGTGCGCGCCGCCCGCAATCTCGCTGCCGATGGAGAGTCCGTGCCCATGCATAAAGGTACAGTCAGTGATGGTAATGTCGCGTGCAGGTTCATCGCCGCCTGGTGAGTTAATGGCACCGGACTTGATGGCGATATTGTCGTCGCCCACGTCGGCGTAGAGATGATCGATGCGCACATTGGACGAGGAGAAGGGATCGACGGCGTCGGTGTTCGGCGAATGCTGCGGCGCAAGGATGCGCACATTGCGGATGAGCACGTCGTCCGAGTAGTAGGGAACGAGCTGCCACATGGGTGAATTCTGAATCGTAACCCCCTCGACGCGCACGTGCTTGCAGTGGTCGAAGACAATGAGACGCGGACGGGGATGGGGATTGCCCATCACGCCCGCATCGCGGATGGTTCGCGCCATCTGCCACCAGCTTTCACCATTCCCGTCGATGGTACCCTCGCCGGTGATGGCCACGTTCGCAGCATTGGTGGCGCTTACCAACGATTGCAGGCCCGGCATGCGGAACTCAGTTTTAGACGGGTAGTCGGCATGATCAGGCGAGCCGAGCAGCGTGGAGCCTTTATCAAGTTGGAGAGTGATGTTGCTTTTGAGCACGATGGGCGCGCTCAAATAAGTACCCGCGGTGAGGAGAACCGTGCCGCCTCCCTTGGTTGCGCAGGCGTCAATAGCGCTCTGAATGGCCGCGGTGTCCTTGGTGGTTCCGTCGCCTTTGGCGCCGAAGTTGCGGGGATTGCAGGTTGTGGCCGCGTGGAGCGCGCCGCATGAAGCGAGGGCGAGCGAAAGTGCGCCCAGCAACGCCGGTTGTCTGCGGGAAAGTCTGAGTCGAATCACGGATATGCCTCTTAAGGATTGGATGGCGTGCGGTGATGATCATACATAGATAAGACTCAAGTGGTCATACCAGCCTAGGTCCACCATCGCGCTGCGCGCCGGGGCCGGTTGAGCAGGCAATCTGTTGCGCTGCTCAACCGGCTCCGCACCGCGGGTTGACAAGACGATGGGTTCAGAACACGAGCCGCCCGCCGATCTGAATCTGGCGCGGCAGGCTGTTCGCCGTGGTGGCCGTAATGAAACCAAACGTGCTCGACGTCGCGCTGGAGACGTTCGGAGATGCGAAAATCGCGTGGTTGAGGGTGTTGAAAGTTTCGAAGCGAAGCTGGAAGTAGCTTGACTCCCCGTGGATTGGGAAGTCTTTCAGGATCGACGAGTCCAGATTGTTGTAGCCGTCTGCCCGCACGGAGCCGATGGTTGTCGGGAGCGTTCGGTAGTCGTAGCTGGAGTATTGCCCATTGAAAAATACCGAGCCATCGCATGGCTGCGCCCCGGCCACATAGGTGCAGGTCTGGCTGCCGGTAGCGAAAACACTGCTGGCATTCACGAGAGCCGGATTCGTATTGCTCGTATTGCGGGGTTGGCTCTTGATGTTCTTGACGGTCATACCCGGCTGCAATGGAATATTGCTCGTAAAGACGATTGGTGGGCCGGTTTGGAATTGATAGATGCCGTTCAGGACATATCCGCCCGCGATCTCATCCCACAGGCGGCTGCCGCCGAAGTCGAACGCCTTGCCCCTGCCGAAGGGCAGCGCGTAGATGCCGCCCACCGTGAAGTGATGGGTGTGGTCGTAGGGCGAAACTCGCCTCTCCAGGGTGGCGTCCTGATCGTTGAGGTAAGTATCTCGCTCAATCAACTTGGCGAATGCATAGTTTGCAGTTAAAGTCAGGCCATGCTTGGCGCGCTGCTCTACGTGTAACATGCCGGAGTTGTACCATGACTGGCCAGTCGTCTGGTTCACCTCGTAGATTGCCGAGTTGCCAAACTGCGGATACGGAACCAGCAGGTCGGCCAGTGCCGTCGTGGAAGCATTGAAGGTTTTGTTGAGAGGCAGCAAGCCGGCAAACGGGTTAGGTACAGTAGTTCCCGCCGCCTTATTCAGATTGAAATCCGGGTAAGGATTGACATTCATGTACTGCTTCAGGACGGCATTGATATTCTGCTCCGATCCATTCAGATCGTTGGCGGTCAGATGAAATGCATGGTTGCCCACGTAGATCGCCTCAATCAGTGTGGACGGGGTGATCTCATGCTGTACGCCCAGGTTCCAGCGCTCCGAATACGCATCGTGCTGCTCGGGAGCGAAAAAGCTGATGGATTCGCCGAGGAAAGTACTGGGGCCTGCCGAGGAACCGGCCGGTTGAGTGAATCCTCCCGGGAAAGGAGTGCCCAGTGTGAATGCAGAGTCTCCCGAATCCGAGCAGGTGGCGTCCCCTGTGCTTCCGTTTGCGCAGTTGTTGTAATAGCTGTCGACCGACGAGGTGTAGGTTGTGGAAGCGCTGAAGCCCGACTGGAAGCTCTGCGCATTCGATGAAACCGTGCCGGATGCATTCAGGCTCGATAGAGATTGCGGCTGCACAAACATGCCGAAACCTCCGCGCACCACCATCTTGTTATTAAGCCATGGCGGATTGTAAGAGAAGCCGATACGCGGGCTCCAGAAGCCGCTGTTGTCCTGAATCTGGTAAGGCGCGCCCCAGCTTGAAGTGGGGAAGGTGAGTCCGCCAAGAGCGTTAAAGCTCGCCTGCGCCACGCTGAACGTTTGGGTGTTCACGGTTACGCTATCAGCCGAATTCCAGGTCGCGCCCGAAGCAGAATTCGTTGCCGCCGGATTGAATCCGCTGACCGTGCGCCCGAACTTTTCGCCGAAAGGGGTGTCGATATCGAAGCGGACGCCCAGGTTCAGCGTTAAACGGTTGTTTATGCGGTAGTCGTCCTGTACGAATGCTCCCACATAGTATGAGCGATAGTCGCCTTCGGCTTGGAGATCGAAGCCGTCGCCGCCCGTATTCGCCAAGCCCAGTTCGAATGAAGCCAAATCGCCTCCGAACGTCTGGTTTGGTTGTCCTGTCCCCGCGGTTACCCAACTGTTGCCGAAGGTGAAGCTACCTGAAGGACTGGCTCCGTTGTCGAAGTTTCTTATCCGCATTCGGTATTGCCGTCCGTCAAAGCCAACTTTCACGGAGTGCTTACCGATGGTCTTGATCACGTCGGCGAACAGTTGGTAACTCGTAGTGGGATCGTAAGCAGGCGCCGCCGTACTGTTAAAGTTTTCGTAGCTGCTGCTGTTGAACTTGACGACCGGCATCTCAACATAGGGCAGGGCGGAATTTGGCAGACCGCTGAAACCGAGCTGGGTTGGCGAGTAGACTCCAGCCGGCGAAAGGTGCGCCTCATTAAAATCCGTCCAGTTGAGCCGCACGTCGAAGATCGTCGTGGAGTTCAGGGTGTAGACGTTGTCCAGCGTGGACCCCCAGTTCTGACGAACCAGCGTTGAGCCGTTGGTTTGGTTGCCGAAGTAGTCCTGTTTGACCTGGGAGCGGTGATTCGCCCGGTAGTCGAAGAAGAGGTGGTCACTGGAGCTCACGTTGTAATCCATGCGGCCGAACTCTTCGTTGTAGTCGTCGACACTAGGCGCATTGCTGATGTAGTTGTTCGCACCGTCAGCTTTTTGGTTAGCAGTATTGTTTGGTTCCGGGAAAAGTTGCAAATAGTTTAGAGCGATAGGGTTGAGGGTATAGCCGGCGGTTCCCCCTGACGCACTGGCGCAATAGGTCGATTGATTGGTCAGACAGTTGTTGGGAACCGGTGTGCGCCCGCTTGTCGCGCCGGCGTTGTAAGTACCTGTGAACGGTTCGTATATCTGGTATGGATTCGGGTTCGCGGTGCTGAGGGCCAGCAGTGAGCTAAAATCACCCTCCTTCTCGGCGTCAGTGGGAACGGTCAGCGTAGTCGTAGCCGGCGTCGAATCCTTTAAGCCCTCCCAGGCAAAGAACCAGAAGAGCTTGTTTTTGCCGTTGATGACCTTCGGAACCCAGATAGGGCCGCCGGCGGTGAAGCCGTATTGATTGAAATGGAACACGGGCGTGGGAAGATGACCGCGATTGTTGAAATAGGTGTTGGCATCGATGCCAGAGATCTGACCGAACTCGTACATCGTTCCATGCAGCTGGTTGGTTCCGCTCTTGGTTATCTGGTTCGTTACGCCGCCGATGGTGTGGCCAAATGAGGCGTCGGTGGCAAAGGGCTGCACCGAGACCTCCTGCACCGTGTCCTCGGTCGGGCTGAATGCCAGTGCGCCGAGCAAGGTTTCGTCTGGCGAGCCGTCGACCAGCACCTCGCTGCTTTGGAGCGGCGTGCCCCCGATGCTGAAGGAGTTCATATTGTTGTTGTCGAAGGGGTGCGATTGCTCCGGCGCAGCCTCGGTCTCGACGCCAACCGAGAGTTCAGCCAGCATCGCTGGTGCACGTCCGTTGAGAGGCAGGTCGGCAACCGACGAAGTAGAGATAACGTCGCTGATGGTCGCGCTGGCCTGGTTCAGCAGCGGTGCCTCAGTCGTCACTGTTACGGTCTGGCTGGCGCTGCCCACGCGCAGAACGAGATCGATCACGGGGTGATCCTGCGCCTGAAGAACGATTCCGTTTCTCTTTAGGGTTTGAAAACCACCTGCGGTCACCGTAACGGCGTAGTTTCCGGGCAAAAGGAAGGGCACTTCATATTGTCCGGCGCCGTCGCTCACGGTGCGGTTGACGGCTCCGGTGCTGGTCTCACGCACCTCGATGGTTGCGCCGGGCACAACGGCTCCGCTCGGATCTGTGACTGTGCCGCTGATGGTGGCGCGAAACTCCTGCGCGGATGCCCCGGAAGAAAGCAGGAGCAGGCTCGCGAGCAGTAAAGCGAAGAAGCCTGCGACCGCCCCCCATCTGCTGGCTGCTGATTCAGATTTCCCTTGTTGCTTCCGGCTCTGAAAAGCAGCCTGGATCTCAAATGCCATGTGTTTGCGTCTTGTCATCGCGAATTGCCTCATTGTTCTGCCTCCGCTGAATATTCCGTTGCTGCAATGTGGTCACACCAAGACTGATTTATCGGTTACGACACAACAGTTTTGGGGTACGGCCCACGGTCTGATCACGTTTTCAATTGACAATGTGGTCAGACCACATCTCTAATTCTCAGTAGTCTTATACACCGGGTCGGTGACTGTCAACAGAGAAATTTTGCTTTTCGGATATTCTTTTGGCATGGGGTTCTACCTGTATTGAATTGACTTGTAGAAAGGTCCTACCTATGGCCGATTTTGGCCTTGGCCAAAACCCGCAGCCGCTCTTTGCGGAAACCATTTATTTTCTTGGGGGAAAAGCCACCGTGCCGCAGTCATTTCGATGGACTGTCAGTCCGCACGCTCTGCAGGCAATTCTGACTTGCCTTCGAGCCAACTTGTGCAGCCGCGGACGGCGGGTTACTGTTCAGCCTCTGTGGAAGAACATGTCCAAGCTCAGGAATTGGGTGCTTGCGTCAAGGAAATTTATGCGCTCCTGGTATCGTTTGCCGCTCTCAGCAATCTCGCTCTCCGTTGCCCTGAACTTGGCGGCGCAGGATACGCGCACAGTGACAGAGCCTCACGTGCCTTCCGCCTGCGTCACATTGAAGGCGAATCTAGCTGCCGTCAAGGGCATGATTGCTGCGACGGACGAGCGGCGGCTGGACACGGAGCGCATTCAGAGAGCGATCGACACGTGCAGCGCCGGGAAAGCCGTCGTGCTGCGCGTAGCCGGATGGAAGAATGTATTCCTGACCGGTCCGCTTACTCTGCGCTCGGGCGTCACGCTGGTAGTGGACGCGAATACGGCGCTGGTAGCATCGCGCGATCCGCGGCTTTATGATTTGGCGCCGGGCAGCTGCGGCCTGGTCGATGAAAGAGGCCACGGATGCAAGCCGCTCATCACCGCCAGCGACGTGGATGACAGCGGCATTATGGGCCGGGGATCGATCGACGGCCGAGGAGGCGCCGCCCTTCTTGGCCAAAACTTGACCTGGTGGGACTTAGCGCACCAAGCCAAAGTGATGGACAAATATCAGAGTGTCTTTCCGCTGATTGTCATCGCTCGCGCCCGCAACTTTACTATGTATGACATCACCCTGCGCAACTCGCCCAAAACGCACGTCAACGTGAGCGAGAGCGATGGCTTTACGGCCTGGGGCGTGAAGATCATGACGCCCAAAACCGCCCGCAATACCGATGGCATCGATCCCAAATCTTCGCGCAATGTCACGATTGAACACTGCTTCATTCATGCCGGTGACGATAACGTTGCGCTGGGTTTGAGCCGGGGTACCCCGGAGTCCAATATCTCCATCCTGCACAATCATTTTTATTCTGGGCATGGCATGTCGATCGGGAGCGGAACCAGCGGCGGAGTGGACCATGTGCTGGTGGACGATCTGACGATCGACGGCGCGGACAACGGCATCCGCATCAAGTCCGATCCCAGCCGCGGCGGTCTCGTGCAGAACATCACATATCGCGACATATGTATCCGCAATGTGAAAAACCCGCTGGTTTTCACGCCGCGCTATACGCTCTTCAAAGGCGATCTTTTGCCTGTCTATCGCGACATCACGCTCCAGAATGTTCACATTCTGACGCCCGGCACCTACACATTCCTCGGTCTCAGTGCCGATAAGAAGCTGGGGCTGACGCTGGATAACGTCTTTGCAGAGGACCAGCAGCAATCGCGGATCATCGCAAATCACGCAACCATCACCATTGGGAAAGAGCGCGGCAACCTGGAACCGGCGGGGGACGATGTAACGATCGTACAGACGCCAGACTCCACGCCTGGAACTCCGCTCGACTGCACGGCGCGATTTGTGCCTTTCCCGCCGGATAACAATGCGCCGGCTATGGCCGTTAAAGTTCCGCCTGTGGATCATACCTACTATGTGGCAATCGACGGCACCGCTGAATTTAACTCAATCCAGCAGGCGATCGACGCCGTGCCGGCCGCTGGAAATGCGCTCATTTCCGTTGCGCCGGGCACTTATCGTGAGGTGTTGACGATCGACAAGCCGGGTATCCAGATCCGCAGCCCCTATTCCGATGCCACAAAAACCGTGGTGGTAGACGACCGAAGCGCAGGCGAGAACGGCGGGACGCTTCACTCTGCCACGGTCAATGTCACTGCCGACAACTTCTTTGCCGAGAATGTCACCTTCGAGAACGACTTCAACACTACCCATCCGCAGCTTCCGCGGGGATCGCAGGCCCTGGCCCTGCTTGTGACCGGCGATCGCGCCATCTTCCATAACGTGCGTCTGCTCGGCAATCAGGACACGCTCTATGCGGGCGATCGCAACTGCTCGCCGGACGGGCAAAACTGCACGCCGTCGCGCCAGTATTTTTCCAATTGTTCTATCGCGGGCAACGTCGATTTCATCTTCGGAAACAGCAAGGCGGTTTTTGACCACTGCACGATTTACAGCACGCCGCATCAATCCGGCGGGTTTATCACCGCACAGGCCAGGAACTATGCAGGCCAAGACTCCGGATTCGTTTTAGATCATTGCGCGCTCACAGCGGCGTCGGACCTGACCGGCAAGGTGTATCTCGGCCGGCCCTGGCGGCCCTATGCCACGGTCATCTACCTGAATACGATCATGGGCAGCCAGATCAATCCTGCCGGTTGGCGCGAGTGGCATCCGGGTGAAACCAATTCGCTGCAGACGGCCTACTTCGCCGAATACAATTCGACCGGCCCTGGGGCCAATTCTCGCGATCGGGAATCTTATGCTCATACGCTTACAGCTGCAGAAGCCGCGAAGTACGCGCCGCGCACATTTCTGAGAGGGAATGACAACTGGGATCCGCTGCTTCTTCCCAAGCCGCCGCAGTAATTCCTTTGTTTGAGCCGACGGTGTTGGTAGTGGCACTCTCTGCGCTTCAGGGTCGTGCTACAGAGGTATACGGAAATCTAGCCCTCCGTTTGTGCGATTACAAGCCAGACTTCACGATTGCCTTTGGCGGCCGTGTCCTTGAGATCTGACATGCTCACAGTGGTTCCATTCGGCTTGGGCACCTGGGCTTTACTGAGCCGGCTGCCAGCCTGCTGGTTAAGCCGGCTTTCCAAAGGCCACAGATTCTTCAGGTCGTCGATGCCGCCGAGTTGAATCTCGACCACGTGATCTCCATCGGTGTGCTCGACCGCCGGCACATATCCATAATCCTTAAGGGCATCGTTGATCTTCCCGCCACCTGGCGTGGATCCCGGATTCTTAGGCAGCTTTAGCTTCATTCCTACGTGAGTTTGGTAATCCCCCGCAAGACCGATTTTGTCCCCTCCTTCCGGAAGCTGCTTGGATGGACTGATGGGGCTGAACGGCTTGATCTGGTAGCTCCGTTTGCCCCACTCTTTAAGCGCATTGGGATCGGAAGACTTGAGCTTGTTCTGAATCTTTTGAAGTTGAGCAGGGTCGGATTCGGCAGCTCTAAGATCCGACTGCTTGATCGGAGTGGTCGTCTTGGGACCGATATAGAGGGTGGCGTAGTTGGCAGCGGCAGGCTTTGGATAGCTGAGAGGCAGCGGTTTTGCTTCCGTCCCCCAGTTGTCTCCGCCGACGAGTTTGCCAAGATTCTTGCTGATGTTGCTCAGCCCGGCCGCGACCGCATCCCGGTTCTTCTTAATCTGGTTCCTCTCGGCCGGCGTCGGGTTCTTCTTCTTGAAGGTACGAATGGTGTTGATATTGGCTACATCGGCCTTGATGTCGGCAACGAGCTTTTGCTGGTCGGGCTTCAGGTTCTTCAGGCTATCGAGGTACGCTCCCAGAAGCGTGGGAGTTGTTTCAAAGACTAGCGGGGCTTCTTCATTGTCGCCCTTGAAAAGCAAAGTATGGGAAGCCCCATCGGCATCCTGGAATGGCTGTTTTTGTTTCCACCAGTCGACCAGGGCTTCCACCACGTTTTGGGCGGTCGACTTGACTGCGCCGAAGAAGCTCTTGGCCTTGGTGACAATCCAAGTGATGGCGGTATCCAGCCCCTTGTCGACCATCGCCTGAAGTTTCTTGATGACCTCCATGACCTTGTTAGCGATGCCGCCCAAGCCGAGGAAGCCGGCCAGGAAGCTGATGGCGATCGAGAGCATGCTTTCCAGACCGCTCTCAACCTTTGCGGCGGCGCCGGCGATCTGGCCGTTGGCGATGGCGACAATCGAGTCGACGAAGGCCTTAACCGCGGCGGCGATCTTAGCCAGCTTCTGCACGAAGACCATGATCGAGTCGTAGATGGAGATGATGGCCGAAATGAAGCCCGCGCCTGGGATGAACAGGGAGATTAGCTTCGGAATGGCTTTCTTGATGATCGTGTCGGTGACAAAGCCGACGATGCCGTCGACCACCATGTCCTTGAGGTTGGTAAGTTTCTCCTTGATCAGATCCCAGGCCGCAGCCGGACCGCCCGTAATGAGCGCCTTCACAACATCGAAGGTGGTTTCGAGGCCCTTCATGATGGTCTCGCCGTTGGGCCCGAGCGCCTTGACGATCTTGGCGCGGATCTGCGTCCACGTGATGCCGAGGACGCTCAAAACGAACTTGCCGAATTCGGCCAGCGTAAAGGCTTTGGGGATGTAAACTCCCGGCAGCGATCCGGTGAGCCAATCGAGCAGAGCCTTTTTAAGATGCTCGCCGAAGTTCTTGACGAAGTTCTCCAACCCTAGAATGCCGGCGGCGATCAAGTGGCGCACAAAGGCAAGCGGGTTTTTGAGAATGCTCTTGAAGGCCGCGCCGACCTTGCGCAGATAGGGCATCACGGCCGGAGCGACGACCTCGAAGATGATCTGCAGAAGATCCCAAACCTTGCCGCCCGCCCAACTGACGAAGTTGACGAGGAACCCGCCAAAGACGCGGGCGATCTTCATGAAGCCGCCGGGAAGGTCGAGAATGTCGGACCACTCCAGGGACTTGAGGGCCGTGATAAAGAGTTCGGGAATTTGCGAGACGAACGAGATCAGGCCCGAGAGCACGCTCTGGAACCAGGCAAATGCGCGTCCGATGGCGTTAGCCTTTTTGATGTTCTGCCAAATCTCGTCCTCATGAATCAGGTGCATAAAGCCGCCGATAAGAGTCTCGGGAGTGCGCGGGACGGCTTCGCCAGTGATGGGATTCTTGCCCAGTACGGCGGTGAGCAGCGGCCATCCGGAGGTGCCCTCAGCGAGTTTGGCGATGGGTTTGAGGATGGCTTCGCGGACAAACTTCCAGATGCCTTCGAGGAGCCCTTTGGCAAAATCGATGATGCGATCGATGGGATCGGTGAAGATCCTTTTCGCGCGATCCCAGAGATCGCCGAGGTGGAATATATCTCTCCAGCTCAGGCTGTCGAGGAAATCCATCAGTGCTTTTTTGATGGAGCTGCCCACCAGGCCGAGAGTTGCAATCTGATCCGAGATCCAGCCGCCGACCTTATCGAAGACGCCGTATTTGTCGAGGGCCTGGGTAATCAGCGTTCCACCAGGGATGAACTCGACGACGGCGCGCAGCACATTGGCGGGAGAGCGCTCGACATGCTCCATGTTGATGGGGTTGACGCCGAGCACGATGGTGAACATGCGGAAGCCGGGAATAACCGTGGCTTTGTCGGCTAGCCAGTCCAGCGCGTCGCTGATGCCGAAACGCTGCACGCGCGGAGAGTCGACGTGCTCGCGTACGGTGAAGCTGCGGCCGGCTGCAACGGCGGCCGCAGCCTGATCGGCCTCGCGCTCATAACGGTCGCTGCGGTCGGAGGACCAGGCCTGCACCACAGGCGCGGCGCGCTGTTGCTGAATGACGTGCGCGGCTTCGTGAGAGATGAGGGTGAGATCGGTCGGGTGTTCGCCGTGGCCGAGAAAAATGTCATTGCCGAAGGTGAAGGCGCGCGCAGCGAGGGACTCGGTCTTGCGCTGTGCAGCGGTGCTGGCGTGCAACCTCACAGAGCTCAGGTCGACCATCAGGCTGTTCTGGATGGCCTCTTGAATGTGCGGAGGCAGCGGCTGCCCGGAGGCGAGTGTCGGAGCCTGTGATGGCGCGAGCGGCGCGAGCTTCGGTTTGGCCTTGGGCGCGGCTGCGTGAATTTCGGCGTGAACTGGATGTATCGGTGCAGCGTGTACCGCGGGCTTGGGCGAAATCGGGATGGCCGCCGCGTGATGGTGCGCGCCGTGGGCGGCCTCGGCCGGCTTGGCAGCCGCGGGTGCGGGGACGTGCAAAAGCGGAATGATCTTTGCTGGAGTTTCGGGCTTTGCGATGACGTCGCGCTTTGCGGCAACTACCGGCGGGGCCGCTGGCTTTGCGGCGCTCTGAGGTGACGCAGCCGGATGCAAGGCCGCGACGCCGGGTCGGGCAAACGCCGGGAGCGCGGGTACGGAAGCAGGAGCGCGCGAAGGGGCGCGAACCGCCTGCTGCTTCGCAACCGGTGTGGCCTTTGCCGAAGCGTGGCTCGCCGTCGCGCTGCGCGGAGCGGCAGCTGCGTGCTTTGGAGCGGCGGTGGCATTGGCGGCCAATGCGGTCCCTTTCAGCTCTGGCCGGAGGCCTGCGCCGCGGCCTGCGCCTGCTTCAATTCGTTGGGCAATTGCCGGCTCATCTTGCGGAATTCGCTGGCCACTCCGGCCAGCAAGTGGCAATACTGAATCCTATTTTTCTCCTGCGCAGCGTCAACAGCCGCGCGCAGCACGGCATTTCTGATCTGGCCTCCGGTCAGCTCGGCGACTGCCGAGAGGAGATTCAAATGACCGTTGTTGACGCCGTGTTCCGGGCCGAGATGGGCCAGCCACAAGTCGCGCCTTTCTTCCGGGCCCGGCAACGGGAACGAGAGGATGGCATCGAAGCGGCGGGAGAAGGCGTCGTCGAAACGCGCGCGCCCGTTGCTGGTGAGAATCGTGATGCCGTCGTAGCTCTCCATGCGCTGCAGCAGATAGTTCGTCTGCGCGTTAGCAAAGCGATCGTTGGACTCGTGAATATCAGTGCGCTTGCCAAAGAGCGAGTCGGCCTCATCGAAGAGCAGCAGAACTTCATTTTGCTCGGCGCGGGCCAGCAACTGGCTGAGATTCTTCTCGGTCTCTCCAATGTACTTGGAAGTGACGGCAGAGAGATCGACGCGAAACAGGGGAATGCCCAGACGTGTGGCGAGCCAGGCTACGGCGAGAGTCTTACCTGTGCCTGAGGGGCCTACGAACAGAGCGCGCACCGAAGGGCGATAGCGGGCCTGAATCGACGGGCCAAGCGAGCGCGGAAACTCTTCGCGCAATTGGCAGCGCGTGACCAGCGACTCCAGTTCCTGGCGTAGCGCAGCGTTGGCGACGAGGACTTCGTCGCCAACCTCGTCGGGGATCAGTTCGGCAAGAGCGCCAAGGCCGGTCCCATCGCCGCGCCGCGAGACAGCGCGGATTTGCGCAAACGAAATGGACTTGTCCTTTCCGCTGGAGTCGAGTGCAACGCAGTCTTCGCGCGCTTTTGCCGCGAGGGTCGCGATGCGTCCGGCTGCATGGCGATGCGCGCGTGCAAGCTGCCCGGCGACCGCGCGATCGCCGATGGCCATGGTCCACAACTCCGTGCGCTCTGCAGCGGAAGGAATCTCCAACCGCCAATCGAGGACGCTGCGATCGCCGGATTCAAAGTCGCCTTCGGGACCGCTGAGCAGGATAAGCGGTCCAAAGTAGCCGGGGATCACAGGCACCGCTTTGCGTTCGCCGGGCACGAGCCATTGCGCAAAGACAGGGACAAATCTGTTGAGAATGAGCCACGGCGCCATGCCCGTCCACTGATCGGTGTGAACGAGAATCGCTTGCGCGCCGGATTCGGCACAGACCAGCGAAGCCGCCGCGCGGGCTTCAAGAGGATCTCCACAGCGGATGACGAGAGCAGGACCGGCATTCCCCTGCGGGCGGAGACGGCGGGCGAATTCGAGGGCGCGCGCCTGTGCGCTTTCGCCTAAGGGGACCGGGTATTGCTCGAATTCAATCGGAACGGTTCCCGGCCACGCGCTCTCCAGACTTTGCAACGCGAGCGCGGTGGGCAGCGGAGTGCGTATCTGGCGCTCGGGCAGCGGCAGGTCGTCGCCGCAAAGCTGCAAGAGCCCGCAACGGACGGCGTTGCCCTGGCCCAGAATATGGATAGCCAGGTGAAGGGCGTCAGGCGCAAAGGCCTGCGCGACAAGGCCGACAGTGGGACGGCTGAGAGCCAGAGGTTGCTGCAAATGCACGAGCAGATGGCCGATCAGCAGATCGTGTTCGGCGGCAATGGCCAGGCGGATAGCAAGAACCTCGATCGCATGAAGCCGGAATTGACGGGCTGCCTCAGCCAGTGCGAAATCGGCTTCTTCAGGATTGCTCAGGTACTCTTGCAGGGCTTCCGGCAGGCTCCTGCGGCCCTCGATGCGGCGGCCCGCAATCGCACGCAGCCGCTCCTGAATGCTTTCGTCGAGGGTTTCGCAGGTACTGGCCAGGCGAGCGAGTCCCGTGAGAACGAAGGCGAGTGAATCCAGTTGATCTTCGATGACTGCATGGGCGGCTCGCTCAATCATGTTCTTGCCTCCGGGTCGCGATCGCGGTAGTGGAAGCGCACGACGCGTCCGTATTCGCCAAACCATGGCAGCCAGCCGGGATCGATGTCGAGGCCGATGCGGCGAATGCGAAGGTCGGCCGCGGCGAGCGAGAAAGTAACATCGAGATCCGTGCGCGTGAGCCAGACGCGGCCGTGGCGATGGATCACGTCGCGCAGGGTGAGTCTTCCCGTTCGCCAGATCCACCATTTCACGGCAACGGTCCATACATGCAGAAAGTATTGGCTCCCGAAACCAGCCCGGCGTGATGGAGCAAAGCCGCGCGGCCACACTTGGGGCTCAACAGCAAAATCTGCGAGAAGCTCTTCAGGTAGTGAGAATGTTGGCTGCGAAAGCTGGAGACCGAGCAGAATCGGATCGTTCTCAACCACGCCTGCTTCCTTCGCCAGTTGCCGCACGATGTGTGTGGCCAGGCCTGCTTCGGCGAGCGCGGGGCAGCGGTCGAGCGCGCCAGCTATGCCCAGCCAGCGCAACGCATTGAGCAGGAAGTACAGGCCAGCCGCCTGCGTGCCCTCCCCAAGCATGGACGGAGGAACCGGAAGGACAGCCTCAGATTCGGTTGCGAGTTGCGCCTCTTCGAAAGCCGATTCAGCGTCGGCAACCTCTTGAACGCCAGCCGCTTCTTCCACAGCCGAAAGATCGGAACGCGATCGCTTCAGATTTTCGTGCGGAGAAGAAGACGCTGGCTGAGCTTGAGACGAAATCTCACGTTGCGCCAAGATCGCATCGTCGTCAAAGACGAGTTGCGAGCGCGCTGTGTCCTTGGCGGCAAGAGACTCGTGACTGACTGGGTCACGGCGCTGCTCCAATTCGAGGACACGCAGAGTTGCGCGAGCGCGTCTGACCGCAGTTCCCGAGTTCCATGCACCGGGCAAAAAAGCAAGAACGGCCTGCGCGGAAAGCCAGACGGTGGCCGCTTCCTTCCAGCCGAAATGCGACGCGGCACGCTGGAGAGTGGTTTTCACTTCGCTGGAAAACTGCATAGGAGATACTGCGACGGAATGATTGGTTTGCGTCTCCAGTTCACCAAGCCATTCGCGGATGACCGGGGCGGGCATGGCTGTAAGCAGCGGAACTGGATCGGCGTCGCCAAGCGCCGCGAACAAAATTGAAGCGGACGCAGCCGGAGCCATCGAAGAATGGCGGAGACGCTCGATGATTGTAGGGATCTGCGCAGCGTAGCTGCTGCCCTGCTCCGCGCCCAGAACCGAAGTCGCAAACCACGGCGGAGCAATCCAGCGCCCAGCGCGTACCGCGCCGCGCAGCAGCATTTCAAGCGCCTCTTCAAGATTGTTGAAGTAGACTGCGTCGGCCTCATGCGCTCCGAGATGGCTGGCATGAACAGCCCGCTGAGCCATCGCGCCTAGGACCTGTTGAACCTGCTCCATCCAGACGCGACGATTTGCATCGGCCGGAACGCCGGAGAGCGAAAGGCGGCGGAAGCAGTAGATGCGGCCTTCCTCCTCGCCGGGAAGGGCCGCAAGGCGGAGAGCCTCCTCAAGCGACCAGGAGATGCGATGACGCGACACGCCTTCGCCTACATGCAAAACGCTTCGCCGCACATGGCGGTCGAGTCGTCCGGTGTGGAGCGCGAAGGTGGATGCCATCGAATCAAATCCTCACAACGAAGCAGTGCATTACATGAACAGCGGACGCAATGCCACTGCCTGCGGCGTCATAGTGGTGAAGTGGGCGGTATCGGAAGTTTCAAGATACGTGCCCGGCGTAAATACGTCGGTTACGGTTGCGCGGGCCGAGCTGTTGTCGAGGTCGCTCACCACGGCGCGCGCGGCCAATGTCGCTCCGGAGTAGAGGTTTACGTACATTCCCGAGGCGATGCGTTCCGAGGGAAGATTGAGCGACACCACTCCGCCGACCGCGGGCTGAACGCGCGCGATAACGCTGCCGGAGATGATGTTGTCGATGGGAACGTCGCTGGCCAGCAGGATCGCCGTGCGCACCACATCGCTCATGAATGCCACGGCGGCCGTATTGCTGGTATCGATCTGTAGGAAGAGCCAGTCCACGAGCATCTGCATCTGCTGGCGATCGGTGTAGGAGAGCTGGTTCCAGCTTGGCAGGATGGCGAGGCTCTGCAACTGGACCGAAAGGCCATCGCCGCGCAGGTATTCGGCCCAGGCGAGGCGGTCGATGGGCAGCGCGATGCTCACCCGCGTATAGAGGCAAGTGGCCACGCTCGAGATTTGCTGGATGAGGCGGGCCACGGCATTGCTGACCTCCGTATGCACGGATTCTGCCGAGATGAGGTCGTTGACCGCAGCGATGTTTTGCACGGCGGACACCTGGCTGCTCCAGCTCAGATTGAGAAGCGCAGCCGGCTGGTAGGCCGCTCGCTGCTGCTCGTAACCAACGAAGACCTGCTGATTGGCGCTATACACGTTCGATATCGTCGAAGCGTAGACTCCGGATTCTCCGGCCGACGAGGAGGGCAGCAGAGGAAGCTGAACCAATTGCGCCGCACGCGCCTGCACACTTACGGCGAGTTGCTGGAGCAGGACCGGACGCTCGAGTTTGCCGACCTGCGAGGTGACCGAAGGCAGCCAGTTGACGGGCGCCTCGCGCAGTTGGCCAACGATCTCGCGCATCTCAGGCGGAATTGCGACCGACTGCTGCAGGCAGGCCGGCACCGGGTTGGCCACATTGGCAGGCACCAATTGACGGCTGGGCGCGGTTTCGAGTGCATCCATTGTGCGCGCGCGGGTGTAGGCCACGAGTTGCACCGCGGTCGATAGCACCTGCTGACGCTGCGCATTGACGCCGGCCACGCGCTGGGTTTCGTCCGCCAGCAGCGCACTGGTGAACGCTACGTTCTGTCGTTCCTGCAGCAGATTGTTGCGGAGTTGATTGACGTAGGTTTGCGCCTGCTGAATGTCGTTCTGAATGTTCGTGAGCGCAGTGTTGCAGAGCGTGACGAAGTCGGAGTACTGCTGGACGCGGGCCTCGAGCGCGCGCAGCAGCATGGTGTGCTGCTCGTCGACGCGCACCCCTACGGAGAACAGAGTCGCTTCAGCGGAGTCACTGGCCAGATACGGAGCCTGAATCTTGGTCAAGAGCGCGGGCCCCAGGGTGGCATCGCGCAACTCGGAAAAGGTATGCGTCTCGACCGGCACCGCCGTTGGGGTTGTGGAAGAAGCCGGCGGCGTACCATCCACCTGGATCGGCAGGTCGTCCACCACCAGATTGAGATCCTCCATCAGTGTCTCAAGCGTTTGCAGGAAGTTGAGGCGATTGCCGATCGAATAGAACATCGCCTCCTGAGAGGGAGATTGCTGCAGGCGCTCCGCGATGGTGAGGGTACGCAGGTTAAGCTGCGCTCCGACGAGCGGCGACTGACCGGTGATGTCGGTCGTAGTTGCGACCACATTCTGGCCGGGATTAATGATCTGCACAGGTCCGGTCGCGACTGGAACCTTCGTCGCGGTAAGATTCGCGCCGAGAAGTTTTGTCAAGGAGCCGGAATCAATGACGCTCTGCTCATTGATCTTGAGAGCGCCGGAAGTGGTTGCGGACGATGCCTGCTGTACGCTGGCCTGACTGGTCTGAGTGAGATTAGCCGCCGAGAGGCTGCTGACGTCTGTGATATTTGCCTTTACAGCGGCGGTGCGCAACATCTGGGGAGCAGCAGCAACACTGACCGTTCCGGCAGTCTTGAAGATCGCGGGATTCTCGGCCAATACTACCGATTGCTGGATGGGTGTGATGATGGGCTTGATATAGGTGGGCGGCGCCGAAGTGGTTCCTCCGGATGAGGTGGCAGCCGGGCTGGTCGTCGGCAGCAACGTGCCAATATACGTCTGCAAATTCGTGGCCGTCGCGGCGGCGGTTTCGCCGGTGGCGATGTTCGCCAGCACCGGCGACGTTGCCAGCGCGGTGGCGGCCGTTGCGCCAAGCACATTTTGCCGGTAACGATAGATGTCTGTCTGAACCGTCAGAAAGGCTGTGTCGAGCAGGTCGTTGGCCTGCGAGATTCTGGTATTGAGGCTGTTGACCAGGGCCTGCAGGCCATTCGTCTCCAGGGTGGTCATATCGCTCGTGCCGAGCAGCTCGAGGGTGTGGCTGGTTCCCGCCGAATCCGTGAAGGTTGAGGTGTACGGCGCTGCGGCAGCAACGGCTTCAACCTGTTGAATGTCCGCGGAAGCGAATGAACAGCAGATCCAGTTAACTCCGCCGTCTGTTGTCTTTCCTCCCGGACTTGTCGACCAGGCAGGCTGCGTGGTTCCTGCTGTAGCCTTGGCGCCGATGACGCCCGTGGCGTATTGTACGTTGCCGTTGGGATCGACGATCAGCTGGCCCGCGCCATAGGAAGCGCCGGACTGCCAGGTCATCGGCCCGCTGTTTTGCCACGCAACAGATGTGTCCCGCGTGGTGGCGTTGGCCCCGTCGTTCCAGGTGGGCTGGGATGCGCCCGAAGTACCACCGATGGTCGCCAACTGAATGATCCCTTTTGAATCGAGAACTGCCTGGCCGGCAGAGTAGCTTGTGTTCGGCTGCCAGTTAGCATGGCCCAGATTCTGCCAGGTTACGCCGCTGTCCTGCGTGGTCTGGTTCAGATTCTGATTCCACGCGGGCACGTTGTCGTCTGAAATGCCGCCGGTCTGCACGATCTGGATGTTATCGTTCACATCCAGGACCAACTGGCCCACGGCATACAGGGTATCGGGATGCCAGAGTTCGTTGCCGTTCGCCTGCCAGACGATTCCGTCCGGAGTGCTCTGTCCCGCAGTCGGGCTCGTCGGCCAATTGGGCGGCTGCGAAGCCGAGGTTCCCGCAGTAGCGGCGGTTTGCAGGTGCCCTGTGGGATCGATGACAACCTGGTTCTTCACGTACACCGTATCGGGCTGCCAGGTCCAGGGGCCGTTGTTGAGCCAGGTGACAGTGCCATCGGTCGTGGTGGCGCCGATATTGGTGTTCCACGTGGGCGCAGCCGTTCCCGATGCGCCGCTGGAGATGGCAACCTGCAGGTTGCCGTTGCTGTCGATCACCATGTAGTTGGCGGAGTAATTCGAAGATGCCACCCATGGTATCTGGAAGATTGTGCCAAAGCTCTGCGCCGCGGACGGTAGATAGGGCGGGGGCATATCGCGGCCGGCGATCTCGTCCGGCGTGAGACCCTGATCGGGATCGATGAGATTCCCATTGACGGGAACATTCGGTCCAATCGCCGTGTTTAGAGTGTTGATCTGCAGCTCGGCTGCCTCCATTTCCTGCAAGGTCAGGTTGCGGGCATCGGTTGCCTGCGTCACCTCCTGATTGAAAATGGGCGCAACAGTCTCATAGACCAGAATGTTGGGATCGTAGAGAGCATCGGGCAGCGGAACCAGAACCTCGACCGGCTCCATGAGCGTCGAGTCGGATGGCGCTGAACTTTGTGCCGCGATCTCGTCCAGCGTCATGCCGGTTTCGAGCACAGTTTCCAGCTCCTCCAGATGAACCGGAGCGGCCGAGATGCTCCAGTTGGGCGGGAGCCACACAGCTCTCTGCTCCTGGAAGTTCATCGCCTGCGCGGGCAGGATTCCGCTGGGGGGCATCGTGGGGAAGATGTCGGCAAGGCTGCTGAAAGATTGCTGCTGCGCCATCACCTGGCTGAGCTGCTCGGAAAGCTGGTTGATTCGCGCCTGAGCCAACGCGGGTTGAACGACCGGGGGATTGGCCGACCCGTTGTTGATCCAGGTGACGGTTCCGTCCGTAGTGGGCAGATACACGCCATTCCAAACCGGCTGGAGGTTACCGGATACTCCAGCGGTGAGCACATGCTGCATGTTGCCGTTCGCGTCAAAGATGAACTGGCCAGCTGCGAAGCTCTGATTCGGTTGCCAGGATGCAGGGCCATTCTCAATCCACGTGACCGATCCATCCGTCGTCGTCGTACCGAAGACGGTTGGCCATTGCGGCGGCGGACCGCCCGATGTTCCCGCGGTCTTCACCAGTTGAATATTCAGATTTGCATCGATGATAAAGTCGCCTGCCTCGAACTCCGTATTCGATTGCCACTCCATCAGCGGCAGCGGCTGCGACGGAAGCACGTAATGATTGCGCGGCAGCCCTCCCGCGCGCACCACGGAGTTGCAATCGACGAAGAGCGGCTTCCAGGCCAGGCCATTGTTGATCCAGGTAATGCTTCCATCGGTTGTGGTGCCACCGTAGACGGTGTTCCATTTGGTGGGCTGAGAGGCGGCCGATGTGCCCGCGGTCTTCACCATCTGCACATTGCCGTTCGGGTCGGTGATGAACTGGCCGGCAGTGAATGCTGTGCTCGCGGCCCACGCCACGCCGGGACTGAAGGCAATCAGAGCAACTGGAAGGCCGAGCATCGCCCAGGGAAGCTGATCGTCCAGACCCAGCAGCGCCTCGGCTTCGAAGATGGCGTAAGCAAGGCGGTTTCTCCAGGTTGCCGCGGGGGTATTCGCGGGCAGTGGCAGAGCGGGAACACCTGTAGGCCACGGCAGATAAACAAGCCGTACCGCGTCTGCAATCTGCCAATCCTCGAAGGCGTACTCGGAGGGATCCTGATAGCAAGAGGCGCCCAAATTACCGCTGACCTCGATCGGCGGCGTACCGGTATCGAGCATCTGGCCGCTCACCTGCGCGATCACCGGCTGCAGGAGCAGAATTCCAGCGTAGATTTTATTGGTGGGGTCGCCAACAGATTGGCTGAAGGTGAACTTCTCCACTCCTGTAGTGCCATCGATCACCGCCAGTGTGCTCAAGGGGGCTTTGAGCGTGCTGTTCAGCACCACATCCTGGCCGCTGGCTGTGATGCCGTAGCCGGGCGTGACCACGAGAAGCGGATCCGCGCCGCTCAGATCCATCGACAGTGCGAGGCCGCTGATGGTGCCCGCGGTCACCGATTGTCCCAGGGTCGCGAGCAGTCCGCCACGATAGCTCTGTTCGGCGTCGAGGGCTGAGACACTGAGCGTGCGGCCGGTGTAGAGGTTCAGCCGCTGGCGCCACCAGCTGAGATCGACCTGCTGCTGAAGCTGCGGTTCTGTGCCGACCAGCGATTCGCCGGATGCGGGATCGACGATGGGTGTTGCGGGCATATGAGCCTCTCTGGTGCAGTTCGGGAAACGCTGCGGTGTTCCTTCTATTCAGTCGGCCGGCGTTGCCTTGGGTTTGCGCCGGCTCGAAGTTTGTTCCGCGGCTCTTCAACAGCCGCTTGGAAGTTAAGTGACCAATCCCGTGGCAAAGCTCACGTACGCGGGAGAACTGCGGGCGCGAATGTAGAAGCCGTAGGTCTGGCTTGTGATGATCTTGGACCACGCGGAGTTCTGGCTTTGTGTTGGCTGAGTGATCGCAATTGTGCCCTGATAAAGCCGCAGCAGATCGGATGGCGTGCGGAAGCTGAGGATCTGCGGCGCAGTGGGACTCGGCGCCAGCGTAGGCAGGCTGTTTTTGAGCGCGGCAAAACCGGCGCGCGGCACGGGAACCAGCGCAAACACCGTGAGATCGGCATAGGCGTTCGCGGGCAGCGTGAGATCGATCGGCGGCAGCGACATGCTGTCTTCGACCAGCGCCGGGATCTCGTCGACCGGAATGACACTCAGGCGCACGTCGAGCTGTTGCGGAAAGAAGGCCTGCGTGAAGTTCTGCGTAGTTCCCTGGCTGTTGACGCCCATTGTGGCGAGCGGGAAGCGCCCGGCCGGCGGCAGCGCCTGGAAATAGTCGGTGGCGGCAAAGCTGAGCGAGGTGCCGGAGGTGATGCGCGTCGAGACCGTCTCCTGTAACTGCGAGTCGTATTGCCGCAGAAAGGCCTGCTGCGCTGCCGGATCGGCGAGGCCAAGACGCAGCCCGCTGTACTCCGGCCCGCTGTCGCGGCGCACCAGATATGGATCGATCCAGGCGATGACTCCACGCTGCAGATAGACCATGGCCAAGGGCAGCAGCGCATCGGAGAGCTGGCTGGGATTGGCATTGAGAAAGATCTGCCGTGCCAGCGCCGCGCGCAGTTGCGAGGCATCCTGCGTGCTCCCGCGCGTCCAGCTGATCGGACTCGGATACGGAACGAGGGCAATTGCTGTGGCCTCGACAATGTCGCCGTCGTGCGTGGTGCGCGTGCCCTGAATGCTGGTGGGGTAAGAGACGATGGGATTGGCAGTGAACTCGACCGGGCGCAGCGCGATAACATACGCGCCGGTACGATTGCGCAGTGGCGTGTTGGGAATCGGCGCCAGGTTGAACTGCGCGTCGAGATTCTGCTCGTCGGGGAGATCCGACAACTGCACCGTGAGGTCGTTGGGCATAAGCACCAGTTCGCCGGCAGGTGTCAGGCCCTGTCCCGCTCGGATGATGACCGTATCGGGTGTCGCGCTGGTGTCGTTAGCCGCGGGCGTCTCCACCATCAGGCCGTGAATGACGCTGAAGCCTGCTGCCTGGCCGAGATCCGACTGACGCTGCAGAAAGTAATCCTGCTCGCGCATCAGGTCGCGGGCAGCGAGGAATCTCCCGTCGAACCAGTAAGGACGGCTGCGCTGGCTGTCGATGACTAGCGATCCGTTGGTCTGGCCGGCAATCACGTCGGCTTGCGAAAGGGTGATGCGCGTATCGCCTTGCGTATAGTTGGTCATGGCTGGCTCCTATGATTACGATCCCGAACTGAGGCCGATGGAACGGGCCACCAGCGAGGCTGGATAGAGAAATAGTCGCGAGAGATTGTCGATGGTAATGCCATTCAGATTGAAATTGGGCAGCTGGCCGGAAGCGCCCGCAGTTGCGGGAATCGAGATCCGAGCCAGAAACACCGAGCTGGCATCGAAGCCGGGCGGAATCTCGGCAGGCGCGACGCCTGTTGATGCAAAAGGCGGCGTGGAGGACGGTCCCGCATTGGACGACAGGATACTCAGCTTCAGACTCTGGGCAATAGCAGAAGTAATTGCGCCGCTGGGAACCGCGCCGGCGGGATCCCATGGGTCTTTGGGAACTTGGGGATTCGAGTCGTTGCGCAACACCAGTTGCATGGCGAAGGAGTCGAGCGTCCGATTGGCTGAGAATGCATCCGTGGCCGAGTAGTCGTCCTGCGAGGCAAAGCACGGCGTAACGCCCTGCGTGCAGGGCACGAACGTGGCAAAGACATCGACAAGGATGTCGCCGCTACCGGAGGTCAGGAAGCTGTTCAGGTAAGCCAGCGGCTGGTTATCGAGCCACTGCTGAATGCGAATGCAGACCGTGGCCGGCACCTCGATCATGCGGCCGACTCGGTCAACGGCCAATCCCGGCGTCACGGCGATTTCGAGATCCGCCTCACCGACGCAGGTCCAGGCAGCCGTCGCCGGATTGCCATCCTGCGTCGTGCCGCCGATGGCCATGCTCCAGACCGGCGCCAACGGACCCGTCGTAAACGTCGCGCTTCCATTGAGCACCTGAACGTTGTCGTTCGCGTCGATGATCGCCGTGGGAATGGTGAAGGGCGCATTGGGCCGCCACCCAAGAGAGTTGATGGGGCCGTAGTTGGTCCACACAATGCCCGAGCCGTCGGTCACGGTTCCACTCGGCGCCGTGGCAAATGTGGGCCGCGTGCTGCCGCTCGTTCCGGCAACGCCGGTGTTCACCTGCACGTTTTGGCTGGAGTCGTAAACGAAGGCCATGGCCGGATAGGCGGTGTTCGGCTGCCAGACCTGCGGAATGCCGACATTCAATCCCGCCACCGTACCGGTGCCGCACAGTTGCAGAAGCGCGCGGGCAAGGCAGCCGCGGTGGTAGTCCTGATCGGCCTGGAAGTCGTCCACACCCAACATGCGCCCCAGCGAGTAGTAGACGCGGCTTGGCGCAGGCGGCGGATTCAGATTATCGGTGGGCATTCCCACAGTTGCTGTCGTAGCCATTGTTGTATCTCGTCATTCAGTCGGTTTCATTCCGGTTCAAGGGTTAGGCCGGCCCGCGTAGTTCATGAGGACGGCCGAATCAGGTTGAGTATGCGGCTTGCAAGACTGGTGGAGGTTGTGGAGCTGGTGCTCGATGCATTGGTTGCGCTCGTCGTGGAAGTGTTCGTTGGCGTGATCGGCTGCAGCGTAACGGGCGCGCCTTGAATGGTGACCGTCGCGTACGCAGGCGCGCTTTTCACTCCGAGATTGTCCGTAACCACCAGCGAAAACGTGACGGTTCCGGAGGTGTTAGGCACCGTGACCGAAATGCTCGACTTGGGCGCAGAGGTGGTCACCGACGGATCTTCCGGCGTGAGGGGCGTGGCCGATGAAATGGGCACAGTCGGCCCAACCGGCGGCTTGATTGGAGTCACCGGAGTGACAGGAGTGACAGGCGGCGTAACAGGTGTGACCGGCGTGACGGGCGGTGTGACTGGTGTGACAGGCGTGGCTGGTATAACAGGCGGCGCGACGGGCGTGACTGGTGTGACAGGCGTAACAGGAGCCACGATTGGCGTGACCGGTGTCACCGGGGTGACTGGCGTGACAGGCAGAGTGACTGGACTTGTAATTGGCGTCACCGGCGTGATGGGTGTAATCGGAGGCGTCGCAGGTGCAGTCGGCGTAGTCACCGGGCTGGCCACGGGAGTTGCCGGCGTAGAGGGTGCCGCGGGGCTTGTGGGGATGACCACCGGTTTGATCGGAGACGTGATGGGCGATGCGACCGGTGTGCTCCCGGCTGAACTGCTTGTACCGCTGGAGGTCACAGGCGTGATGGGCGCTACAGGAGTAGCGGTCGTGGCCGGCGTTACAGAACTGGCCGCGGAAGTTGCGGGCGTGGCGACGGTCGCAGTGGATGCGGGGCTGGCCACAGGTTTAGCAGGCACAGTGATGGGCTGAGCAGTAGTTGAAGTCCCAGTTGAAGTGCTTGGAGCACTGGCCGCCACAGCGGTGACAGGTGTGACGGGAGTGGCTGTCGTGGGCGGCAGCGTTACAGGGCTAGTCACCGGAGTGGCGGATGTTGCCGAACCAGCAGAGGTAGTCGGCGTCGTTATCGCCTTAATGACAGGCGTCACCGGTGTGACGGAAGCAGCAGATGACACGGGAGTGACCACAGGCTTAACAGTCGTTGCTGCCGGACTGGCCGTAGAAGTTGCCGGAGTCGTAGGCGCGGCCGGAGTGACTGTTTTCGCAGGCGAAGTAGCTGCAACGGTCACGGGAGTCGCCGGAGTGACGGCTGCGGCTGGGCGAACCACAGGCGTGGCGGGCGCAGCGGCAGGAGTGGCAGGTGCGGAGACAGTCTTTGCCGGAGTCGCCGGTGCCGCGGCCGATGTAGCCGGCGTCGTGGCAGGCGTGCCCGATGCGTCGGCGGGCGTCGGCGCTCCCGTCTGCTGATTTCCGCTGCTGTCTTGCGTTGGCATTTCCCTTTCTCCGTGGTGCGATCTCAGCTCGACGGCTGAACCAGAGTCCATTGATACGAAGTGATGGCAGTACCCGCCGGAGACGACGAGGCTGCGCCGTTCAAAGTGATGACGCCTCCTGACGAAACTGTGGCCGGGGCGGTGATGACGGCGACCGGCGGCGTGAACTCAGCGGCGACCTCTCCGTTGTCCATGCGCGGGTCAAGACTGCGGAAGCTCGGTGACGACGTCGTAACGGCCCACATCGCTGACATCGACCCGGATCGGATTCAGGGGCGCTTCGGGGCCGAGATAGGTGTTGATTCCCAGCAGTGAGGCCAGTCCGATCATGAAGGGCTGCGTTGCGACGCGGACAAAGGCCTGCACGTGCGCGGGCTTTTCCTCCTCGACAATCTCATTCACCAGGTTCAGGTTTACGTTCTCCACCTGGTTGTGAATAAAAACCGTCATGCGATACGCGAGGCTGTCATATAAGGCCTGTGCGGCCTGTGCGCCACCGGCGATATTCAGATCGGTCGCGTAGAGCGCCTGCAACTCGGCCTGCAAGCGCGGATCGCCGAGGAAGAGCGTGTCGCCCACGATCGAGTTGCTGCTGGCCGAGTATCCGGGCAGCAGTGGATCGTTTTTGATGGAGAGATCCGCGCCAAGGATCGTCGCAAAGATGTGGCGCAGGCGAAAGTCCTCGATGACGATAATTGCGCCCCTCGTGCATGCGCCGTTGGTTGCTACGTCGAGCGCCTGCGTGACGGCCTTCGTGGTTCCTCGCCATTTGTAGAGACTGGGGGTCGCCTGAATGCGTGCGCGGCTGCGGCCTGGAGGATAGCTATCGGGAGGGATACCGATCCAGCTACCGAGCCAGGGAAGCGAATCGTCGGGCGAGCTCTCGGAGCGCATCAGCAAATATGCGTTGGCAATGCGATCTTCGATGCGCGTGAACTGTGCTTCAAAGAGATCGACGAACCGCTCGAAGAAATCGCGGCGCGTGCTGGGACCGTCGACATCGGCGTCGGGCGGGAACTTGGCCTCGTGATAGATGGAGGGCAGATACTTCTGCACATAAGAGAATCGCGAGCCGTACGCTCGCAGTCCGGCGATCTCCGGCGTATTGAGGCCGTCGCCGTTGAGCACGACACGTACGCCGAGGTAGCGCCCAGTGAGATTGCGTACCACCTTGTTTGCGCGCTGAACCAGGACCATGAAGAGCCCCTGAAGGTCTTCGATGGGATCTTCGTCGAGCAGCGTCGGTGCGTAAGCCACCTCAGTCGGAATGGACTGCCACACCGCGCTGGGCGCGCCGGTGAGCATTGCCGCCGGGATCGACGAGGTGTCGGCATCGCCGAGAAGATGCGGATACCAGGTAGTGGCTGGATCGACAAGGTCGGCAAGGCGATCGGAGGCAGTGAGCCAAAGCACGGCTCCGCAGCGTGGAGGCACGATGGCCTCAAGAAAGATGCGGTGCCATACCGCCTGCGAGATGCCGCTGTCGATGATTGCCGGACCCGACGGATTGGTCGCTCCTCTCGCAGCCAGGGTGTTGAGCGAGAGCGGCAGCAACGGCAGCATCAGCGGCATGTTGCCGGGGACATTCGCATAATTCGGCGGCAGATCGAATCCGTGAACGAAGGGGCCCAAGTTGTTCGCAGCGAGGATATAGGTCTCGCCGTCTGGAACCAAAGTCTCGCCCGCATCCGAGAGGTCGTAGATGAGCGCCTCGTTCAAATTGGTTGCCAACACTGCGAACTTTTGATTTCCCAGCCCATTGACTGTGTAAGGCAGACGAACGCCGCCAAGTTGCCAGGGCGCGCCGATCTGCAATGCGGCGCTGGGATTCGTCGCCTCGTTTGCGATGCGGAAATTGGCAACCTGATTGGTTGCGCTATTGACGCCCCAGGAGAGTAGTGCGAACTGTGGCGGCTGCTGGGTCATGTCCAGCGGCGCGAGCGCGACGAAGGTCTCTGAAGCGGGCAATGCAATGCGAGCCGCGATCTGCGGCGGATTGGGATTTGGGTTGCAAGGGCGCAAGATCCCGGGATAGGGCGTGTCGGCCGGCCCCGTTTCGAGCGGTTGCCCAGAGACCTTAGCCAACTGCGGTTTATTGCGGTCGAGCGCGAGAACGCCGCCCTCTGGCAGCGCCGCCAGCCGCCAGAAACTGAAATCCGAAACCGTGAGCGTGAAGTTGGGCCAGCGGAGCCGGCGGTCGATCATCACCAGTGAGCCGCCGACCGCAACGTACAGAATGCCGTCGTAGCCCATCGCCAAATCGGTGACATCCGTTCGCCCCGGAGCATAGATGGGCACTTCATCGAGCGTGGTTGTGCCGTCCGGCCCGCTGCCTCCGGCCATCACCATGCTGCTGGCTGCGTCCCAGCGCGCGTAGTTGCCAAACTGGTCCAGCGTCATCGGAACCACGCCAACCATGCTTGTCGCTGTGGTGAAATCCTCCGCCGGCGGAGCACCGGTGCGCATGCTGCGCAGTTGCAGGCGATTGCTCTTGCTGCAATAGAACAGGCCGGCCTGCGTGGGACCGGCGCAGCTCCAGGTCACATTGCCGTCGACCACGGTTTCGCCTATCGCCACCGGCCAGACGGGTTGTGCCGCGCCCGTCGATCCGTTGCCCGCGATCGCCACGGCGCATTGCAGGTTGCCGTTCGGATCGAGAATGTACTGCCCGGCGGAGAATGCTGTCGCCGCCTGCCAAGTCCCCGGCCCCGCGTTGAGCCAGGTGACCCCGGCATCCACGGTGATCTGGTTGAGCGTGGTGCTCCATGTCGGCGCGATCGCATTCGACGTTCCGGCAGTTTGCGCGAGCTGGATATTGCCGTTGGGATCGACGATTCCCTGTCCCGGAATGTAAGCCGTGACGGCGCGCCACGGCGGAAGCCAATCGTTCAATTGGCTCAGCATCCAGAAGCTCAGGCCGTTCGCGTCCATTCGGAATTCCTCAGCAGATCGTCGGCGTCACAACGGGCACAGCGACCGTCGTATCGGTTTCGGGTGCGGGTGTCATTGTGGTTGGAACCGTGCTTTGCGTGCCATCCGGGCTCGCAATCACGACGACATCGAGCACTTCAGGAAGTTGCCAGCTTTGCAACGTGAGCTCGGGCGAACCGCTCGAATCCGCCTGCAGCATCTGATAACTGCCGGACGAAAGTACCTGGAAGAGGTTGAGCCCGTCGACGTCGACGACGCCCGGCACCTGGCTCACGACGACCTCGAGTTCAAGGGCGCGGACATTGCGGCCCAGTGCCCAGCCCGTGTTGTCGAGGCCACCCGGAGCCAGAGGCCACAGATAGCTGCGCAACGCAGTTTCCACCGCCTGCGAGACCTGCAGCAAGCCGTAGCCGGATTTCACTTCGATGCCCACGGCGATTCCCAGGCCGACATATTCACTGGCGATCACATACATCTCCGCGGTCACCGGGCGGCACGGATCGAGATAGCTGTAGACCGTCTCGAGCGTGGGCCGGTCGGCGCGTGGACATGGATTCAGAACTCCCGTTTTGTTGGGAATCACCATGACCGAGACCACGCCGGGAACGTTCGTCGTGCGCGTCTGCGGCATGAAGAGCGGTAACACTTCGACGCGCGCCACATTCGCTCCAGGGATGTACAGAGCAAGATTGGAGTAGTCGGAGGCAGTAACAGCGCGGCTCTGATTCTGCAGCAGCGAAGGAATGCGCTGCTGCGCGGAGTCAAGAGTCTCCGGGTCCGCTCCACCTGTGGTTGCCACCGGCTGCTGCACAGTGATCGTCTGCGGCACCTGCACGCCGGAGAGATCGAAGGCCTGAATCGCAGTCAGCGAACTGGCGGGCAGGTTTCCGGCCGCGCCTCCTCCAGCGCGCATAGTTTGCACACGCACGCGCCGCCCCGCGGGCACAATCATGCCCTGAAGCTGATTGCCAAACGTAACAGTTCCGGCCTCGGGATCGAGCACGTATGCCATCACCGGCCCTTGCAGCACGGAAAGATCGTCGACCTGCTGCCAGGCAACATAGCCCAGGCCCGGCATGTCCACGTTGAGAATGAATGTCCCCGGATCGATCTGCGACTGGGGAAGCGTAAATTGCTGATTGGCGCTGCCATCGCTGACGCCGATGACGATGGAGTTGTAGGTAGTGCGTTGATCGATCTGCACCGCATTCGCGCCCAGCCAACTCACCGTGAGCGAACTCTGCGTGGTCAGGCGAACCCAGGTGAGCAGACGCGAGGTGATCGAAGTGTCATCAATGCGCGGCGGCTTCATGCCCACGCCGGCCTGGGGATCGGAGCGGACGTTGTTTGCGGGAGCGCCGATCACGCCGCTTGCCGGCACGAGAAGCTGGATCACTCCGGGTTGTGTGAGGCTCGCGGTCGTATCGCCGAAGACCTTCAGCGGAGTGTAGGTAATGGGCTGTCCCGCAGGCGGCGGTGGCTGGCTCATCATCCAGTTCGCCTGCACCGCGGCCGGCGGGCCCACCTCGGAGAAGAGCCCCGGAACAGACAGCGACGGCACAAAGCCGATGTTGAGAATCTGTTCGCCCTGGCCGAGCGCGTTCAGCACCGGAGTTAAATTCGCGGGGTTCGAGACGAGTAGAGCGAGCCAGAGACTGGAATCCGTGGTCCCGTTCACGATATCGATCCCGTTGGGATCGCCGAGATTGTTGGTGAAAACCGGAGTGGTGGTATAGCCGGCAGGCAGCGTGGAGAGATTGTAGAGCTTCTTCAGGCCGGCGAGCAGCGGCATGGATGCGGCTTGTTGCGCAGGGCTGAGCGGTACCTTGACGTAGGCCTGTGCCGTGATGGGAAGGATGTCGATCTCGGCCAGCGTCTCAAAGTTGACGGACCCGCTCACCTTTGCGCTGCTTGCGATGGCCACCGGAGCTACTGAAGTTGCATCCAGCGAAAGCGAGATGAGGCCAGTGGCAGCCGCGGCCGGCTGCATCGTCTCGCCAAGAAGTTTGAGGAAGGCGATCCTTTGCTTTTCGGGAATCAGGTTGGCGCGGTACAGGATGGTGTCGGCAAGCCAGGCAAACAACTCCACCAGAGTGCGGCCGGGATCGCCCGGCTGCGGATTGGTCCACTCCGGTGTGTGCGCCGGGATATTGGCGAGCATCTCCTGTACGAGGTCGTCGTAGGAGCGGTCGTCGAGAACGGGCGGTATCAACGGCATGACGTTAACCCACTTGCATGGTTAAACCAACCTGCTGCGGAGAATTGGTCCGCAGCAGGCGGTAGTGAATCTGGACCTGGAGCTGGCCAGGCGCATCCGGAACCGGATCGACATCTACGGCATCGACCGTGATGCGGTTTTCGTAGTTCTGCAGACTCTGCATGATTGCGGTTTGTATCTGGCGGCGCAGAGAGATGGTGTTTCCTTCGTCGAGGAAGTTTTCCAGGCCGGCCCCATAGCGCGGGCGCATCAACTGCTCGCCCGGCCGCGTCATCAGGATCACTCGGATGGAGTCGCGAACGCTTTGTTCGAGCGTAGGAAAGACAAGCTGTCCCGCCTGCGGTACAGGCAGGAACGGCCAGCCAAGCGGATCCTGGTACGTAACGGTCATGGCGCTCCCTCATCGGGCGTGCTGGGTGACGGCGATGGAAATGGAATGCAGATCTTGATAAATGGAAGCCAGAAGAAAATGATGTTCAGCAAGCTCAGAAAGATGTTGAGCACGAAGAACGCGCAGATGGTGATCAGCGGAATATTGAAGCCGCAGATCCATCCCAGGCTGAGCCCACCGCCGCCTCCGCTGCCATTCATCAGGCCCGACATGCTGGTCCCCTGCATCGCGCTCATCAGGTTGCCGGGCACCTGAAAACTGCAGTTCGGCTTCGCGTTCTTGACAAAACTCGATGTGGGATCGGGCAGCGGAATTGGCGGATGCGGGCGGGTACCGGAGGCGTGCCACGGCGCGATCTGGAAATGCCCGCTGTACTGGCTCCAGAAGAGCTTCGGCGGACAATTGCCCGAATCGCTCTTGACGCGGAAGAACATGCGCAGCTTGTAGAACCGTGTATCGTCCATGAAGCGCCCCTGCGGCGAAAGCAGATTGAGGCTCTGCGAACGCGGCCCGATCGCGCTCGTCATCGCGGCAACCAGCGCATCCTGATCCTTGTCGGTCAACGAGTCCCACGTGGCGGGCAACTGCATGGTGGGAGCATTGGGCGAAGCGGTGGGATAAGGCGAGAAATCGAGCAGAGTATTCTTTGCCTGCAGGAAGTATTCGCCCATCCGCTTGGTCGAGTTGTCGGCCAAGGTCACGTTGTGACGGTTCAGCACATTCAGAATTGCTTTGCCTTCAGCCGTGTTGTCGAATGCGCCAAAGACGGTGTGCAGCATACGCAGCGCGGTGGTGAACTGCTGGAACTGCGCTACCTGCGGATTGGGCGTGGGCGCCGCGGGCGGGCTCGCTGTGGAAAGCGTTGGCGGATAGACGATGTTCAGAAACTCGTCGGACATCCAGCGGTAGTCGATCGTCGGCGGCGGGGTTGGGGTCGGCGTCCACGGCGCGGAATTGCCGGAGCGATAGCGCAAGAGAGCCGGCAGGCTGCTGATGAGACCGGTCTTGTCGATCCGCGGAGGCTGCTTGGGCGCGGTGTCGCTGACCTCGCTGCTCGCCGTTGGAATGACGGCATAGAACACCGTTCGGCCCAGCGCGGCGCAGATAGCCGGAGGCGCGGCAAAAGCCGGCGTGGTGCTCTCGGTGTTCGCGGTGGAGAGATATTGTGCGGTGAGCTGCGCATCCAGATCCGGCTGCCCGGATTGAAGCTGCGGTCGTTTCGTCGGGTCCGGATCCCAGCTCTCCTGATCGTGCGTGAGCTTCACCCACTTAAACTGGCCCGCTGGATCGCTCATCCAGGCCGAGAGCGTGTTGTACTCTTCAATCGCTCCTCCGCCGCTGGCTGGCGCGCGAAAGACGCGCCTGATCACCAAGCCAGCCGAATCGATGCGCCGGGGATCAATCGCCGGATTGCCAAGGCCGGTACAGCTCAAATCGACCATCGCGAGCGTGACCATGCGTTGCACAGGCTGGTAGAGCGCCTGCGAACCGATATCGACGATGGCAGTGCTCGAGATCGGCGTCGCGTCTGGCGAGGCGAGATCCTTGAGAAAACGCACGGGGAAATCGTCGTCGTGCATCTGCAGGACGACCGGGAGCTTCTGCTCCACGCCGGTCATATCCACGCCCTGCACCACCATTTCGTTGCTCACCATACGTTGCCTGCCCCCGGTGTATAGGTCGTCGCCACCACCGTTGTGGCCTGCATCACCTGGCACTGTACGATGCCGCTGAACGTCGCCATCGCCGCGTTCACGTTCAATTGCGGCGCGGTAATGCTCATGCTGCTGGCCGCTGTCACTTGTACCTCTGCGGTCGGCGCATTGATCGTAATTCCGCTGCTGTCAATCCTGATCGAGGTCTGATTTGCGTCGGTAAATTCAATCGACCCGTCCGAATCCGTCATCTTGCCCGAGAGCTGTCCCGGAGTTGTGAACTGGATCGTCGGACCGCTCGAATCCTCGATGATTGCGATCTTCGTGCCTTGTTTGCCGGTGATCGTCCAGCGGTCCACGCTGTCGCCTGAGCCGCCGAATGCATCCGGCGCCTTGTCCTGGCCATTCCAAAGTCCGCCGATCACCACCGGATAGCGCGCATCGCCCCCGAGATAAACCACCAGAACTTCGTCTCCGACATCGGGTATAAAGAATGCTCCGCGGCTGCTGCCGGCAAACGGCACAGCCACGCGCGCCCACACTGCGCCGTCCTGATCGGTAATCCCATCGACGTCGAAGACGCGCACCTGGACGCGATTGAGATTGCTGGGATCTTGAACGCTGACGACCGTGCCTACGAAGGCGCCCGTGCCCAGCAGCGCCAGGCTCTGTTCCTGAAGAAGACGGCTCATGAGCCACCTCCCAGGTAAGCGCACTCGGCGCGGAATCGCGTCTCATAGCCGCCCTGCGTGTCGAAGTGATGCACCGTCGCGGTGGTGTAGTAGGTGTTGGAAAAACGCTGTCCCAATCCGTTGAGCTTCAGATAAGTTCCCACGCGCAAATTCGGATTGCCCTGCGAAACTCCATGAGCGACCACAAAAGAGCGATTGCGCTCCGAGAACTCGGTATCGACGAGCGCCTGCGCCTCCTGCGAATTCAGCGCCGTGTACTGCGCAATCTGTTCCGAGCGCGTACCCAGTGCCTGTTGCAGCCAGTCCTTGCCCGCCTGTCCTGATCCGGGACCGAAGGAAGATGTGGAGCTTGTGACCGAGATGCGCTGGCCCTGCGTATAATCCCAGCCGGTTGCCGAGATCTGCGTCACCTGATGCGAGAGGTCGGCGATGACGCGAACCTCTTGCAATTGGCTGTTGAGATCGATCTCGATCGAGTTGCGCTGCGCCTGGCTGATGGGCGAGGCATGCAGCTCCGCGCCCACGATCTGCACGTCGGCGTCGTAGCGCGCCAGCAGACGGCGCAGGAAGTGGAGATCGCTCTCGTTGAACTGCTGCTGCGTGCCGATATTGGCGTCGAGGCCGGCAAGCACGGGCGTGAGGCCGAGATTCGTGGCTACCTGCTGCGCAATCGCAGTTAACGTGGTGGAATCCCAGTTCTTGGTGCGCCGCTTCATCCTTGCGGCTTGCAGCGCGTCTTCAGCCAGCACGACAAGGTCAGGCGGCCCATTCTCAGGGAAGCGCCCTTCGAGCGCCGTAATCTTGCCGCGGAAAATCTCCGTCGGCGAGCTGGCGTCTCCCGCATAAACCAGAACCTCCGCGCCCAGCTTCAGAATCGATCCGTCCTCGAAGACCATGTCGGCGAGTCCGCTCGAGTACGATCCGAAGTTGCTCACTCGCATCTCCAGCGACGACATGCCGCCCTCCTGCTCGCGCATCTCGATGCTGAGCAGTTGAGCCGTAATCTTATCGTTGCCCTGGCCGTCGATTTGGACGGTCGGGATCGCGGTGTATACGGCATTCGGAGTGAGTGGTTGTTCCGGCATAGATTAATCCGCGTACAGCCGTAGTTTGCGTTCGTGAAGCATTTCAAGCGCTTCGTGCAAGTTCACGTCCTTCTTCTTGTCGTCGCTTGGCGCAGGCGCGCTGGCCGGCGCCGGAGCGTCCTTTACCTGCACGTGCATCTCGTCGATCGTGACTGCCATCTCTGAGTCCCGTTTTCGTTAGTCGTCGCTGTTAAAGGTGAGCCGGCTGCTAAAGCTGAAATTCGTTCCGACGTCGGTGGAGAGCCCGGAAGAGCCGGTGCTCTTCGACGCTCCGCCAAGACTGAAAGTTGCGCCGCTGAAGGAAGCCACATCGGCGCCCGAGGTTGCCGGCAGCATCGCAAGCGGATTCAGATTTGCGGTGGTGCTGGTTGTCGCGCGGCCCGTCTGCAAGCCGGCAAAAGCTCCAGCCGTGGCCATCACCCCTGCCGAAGCAGAGGCTCCAAAAGCAGGGCCCAATCCCCCGACCTGGACTCCAGCCGAAGCGCCGCCGGAGACTCCCGCCGATGCGCCAGCCGAAATGCCCACGGACCCGCCAACCGAGATTCCTGCGGACCCTCCTGCGGAAGCTCCCAGCGAGATGCCAAGTCCGATTCCTGCGCCGGCTGATGCTGCCGAAGAAGCGGTGACGAAGGCACTCGGCGGATTGAGCTGTACGCCGCCGCTGCCGCTCACCTGGAGCGAAGCCCCGCCGGTGAAGCGCAGGCTCTCCAGTCCGTTGTCGGTGCCCAGCTGGCGGGCCGCACTGGGATCGCCGCCGCGGCTTGCCAGCGACTGCGCGCTGTCGCTGCTCGATGTCGGCACCAGGCTCCCGGAATTGGTTGGGCCGGAGAGGTTGGCGCCCTCGTCGAAGACCTGATCCTGGCGGGAAAGCCCGATGCTGACCAGCGCGCGCAGAGCCACGCCGTCGGCCGAGAAGAAGTCGATGGTCTCCTTGAAGGAGTCCATGATGCCCTGAAACTGATAAGTTCCCCACTGAAACATCAGCACCGGAGGAGCTTTTGGCGGCGGACCGGACGAGTTGCCGTTGGCGCTGGGCGGAGCCGAATTCTGCGCGGCTGCCGAAGCATTCGCCGAGGCCTGCATAAAGAGCGCGACCTGGTTGGTCACCGTGCGCACATCGGAACCGGTGTCCGTGGTGTCGAACTGCAAATCCATCGTCAGCTTGCCAGAGAACTGCGCAACATATTGCGCGGTCTTCGGGGCGCCGGACTGCTGTGAGACCGAGTTCTCCACCGTATAGACCAGCGACGCGGGATTAAAGTGCACCGTGACCGGCGTACCGTCCGGCAGTGCGGTCAGCGTAGCTTTAACGACTTGTGGCGGCTGTTGGGGCATGGGTTTATAGCTGCTGTGTTGTGGGCGTCACAGACCAGAGGCCTTCGTGCGCCAGGTGCAATTCCTCAATCCCGATCTCGGCGTTTTTCGCATTGAAATCGGAGAATTTGTACTTGATGGGCATCGCCTTATCCAGTTGCCACGCCATCACCGCCGCTCCGCTGTTGTCGAAGAGGTTGATGGTGACCTGCATACGGGGAGCAAAGGTTCCGGTGCCCATCGTGTTGAAGATCTGATAGAGGTTCTGGTTGCTGCTGATGCCGCGCTTCAGGATCACGGTCGCGAAGGTGGTGCCTCCGGCCCGCTGCGCGGCTCCGTAGTTTCGCCCGCCTTCCTTGATGACCTTAGGCTCCATCGTCGCTTCCAGGCCGGTACATTCGGCGAAGGCCCCGGAGCAGACCTGAAACTGCTCGTGGCTGTCGTCGTCGGAGAGCGAGTCGGTAAAAAAGTCCACCTGGAAACGGAAGACATGCAGCGGAAAGGGAGCGGCTGCGGCCATTTAGCTCACCTCCGCAAGATTGGCAGTGATCTCCTGAACGCTGGTCCCGCTTGTCTCCATGGCCAGCGTCACGGTGATCGTTTCAAGGCTTGCCGCAGGCGTGAAGGAGACTTCGGCGATGAGCCTGCCGTTATCGAGATCGTTCTGCGTCATCGTGCTTGCGTTGCACTTCACGCTGAATGCATCGGTCACCGAAGCGCCGTCGAGAGCATTCAGGGTCCACAGACGGGTGAGCAGGTTTTGCAGAAAGCGCTGGATGCGCCCCCACAACTTCGGTCCGTTTGACTCAAAGACCGCGCTGTCGCCCATGCGGCGCGCGGCGCGGCAGATCACATTGACCAGGCGATTGACGGGACCCGGTCGGTAACTCTCTCCCGGATAGGCCGTCACATCGGAGAGCAGTTGCAGCCCCGTCGACGTCAGCCCGAATAAACTGAAGCGCTCGATCAGAGCTTTGGGCTGCGCGCTGGGCGAATTCGGTCCCCAGGTCAGCGGCTGCGCCGACGTTTGCATCTCCTGCGCCGGCAGCGCGGGATCCACATCGTAAACCTCTGCAGGCGTGATCTTCGTCGCACTGGTAAAAGTTCCGCGCGTGAGGGCATTGCGGGCCTGCAAGCCAGTGAGCACGCCGTCGGGAGGCTCGAGTGATTCCAGCAGCACGCCTGAGCCGGTGGTCTTGAGCCACGGATACCCAAGCTGCAGAAACGCGCTGGAGATATTACCGGCAACGACCATGCCGGTAGGCGGCGGAATCTCCGGCATCTGAGCGGCAATCACCGCGTGAATGTCCTGCGCGATCTCCGCGCTCGAAGGATTCTCGGCTGCGGTAGCCGGATCGAGATCCTGCGGAATGGGGAAAGCCGCGATGAACTGAATTTCGCGCAGATGAAGCAGATGGGTGGTGACGCCGCTGGCCAGATAGTTTAGGATCGACGCCACGCTCGCGGCCCAGGCGGCATAGTCGCTGAATGCCAGGCGCGGCGCGGGATTGGGGAAGGTCCGGTACTGCTGTGGAGTCATATCGCCCTGCGAGCACACAACGAACTCTTCGGGGCCGCTCGGCGCCGCGGGCAGTTGACCCATCGCTCCGGCCTGCGCTGAGGCGCAGAGGATCGGCAGATCGGGCGTCGCCAGAAACGACGCATCTTCCAGAGCGCCAAGGCTGCTCACGCCGGTCCAACTGAGTGCAGTGTCGGGAGCGTAGGCAGTATTGGGTAGCAGAGCCGTCAGCTTGGCGGCCTTCTGCTGCGGCGTATCGCTGGGCGTTACCGGATCGCCCACGCGGACCACATAACATCGTGCGCCCCCTTGCGCGAAAAAGCTGCGGATCGCCGCGGCGAGGTAGTCGGTGCCGAAGCCGCTGCCCGTGCTGCCGTCGTCAAAGATGGAAGTAAATGCGAGATAGCTCTCGATCGGAATTGGAATATTGGTGATGGTCGCGATCTGTGCCGTTGTGTATCCGAGAGAGTTAAGCCACGAGGTCATGCCCGCGGGCACAGTGGCCCCGGACAGCGCGCGCACCAGCCCGACGAAGCAGGCGATGTCGGCGCGGCCCGGGTTCAACTGCGGCGTGGCGGGCTGATTGTTGAAGATAACTCGGCTCATGAAGCACTCTCGGAGCAGGATCTGAAAGACGGCTCATCAACCCTGGGCCGGCATGACCTCAATCGTCTCGGGCGCGAGAACCAGCTCTTCAATCGCCACGTCGCCCGCGCCCTTGCCGCTCAGCGTCGGGCCGGTATAGCCCTTGGGCGTTACGGAGTAGAGCTTGAAGATCTGCACGGGATTGTTGGCCTCGTCACGCAGCGTGATGGTCACGTCCACCGGCGTGCTGGGATTGCCGTTGTTCCTGACCGACGTGATCCAGTTCCACAGGTCCGAGGAATCCACCACGCCGCGCTTCAGAGTAACGTCGCCGGTGGTGTGCATGCCGGGGTACTTGTGGACGTAATTTGCGCTGTCGTTTCCATCGCGGTATTCGGAGATGTGCAGCTCAGTCTTCAGGCCTGCAACATCGGAGAATCCGCCCAGCGCCGCCGCGGGATCGCGGCCCTGCTTCAGATCGACCAGGTAACTATAACTCGGGTAAGGTCCGATACGGTTCGGCATCGAAATACTCCTCTTCGGTGAAAGTGGTTTAACTGCGTGCGGACGCCGTCATCTGGCCAATGCGGAAGATGACAAACTCGGCCGGTTTCAACAGCGCGACTCCGATCACGCAGATCATGCGCCCATTGTCCAGATCGTTCTGCGTCATGGTGGTGCGGTCGCAGCGGACAAAGTAGCTATCCGATGCGGTTGTGCCCAGCAGATTGCCGGCGGCGAACTCATTGTTTAGGAACGAGTCGATCGAGTCTTGAACCCGCGCCCACAAGGCTGGCCCGTTATTCTCAAAAACCGCCCATTGCGTGCCGTTGTCGATCGAGTGCTCCAGATAGACGAGGTACCGCCGCACGTTCACATACATCAGTTCGGTATCCGAGCTCACGGTGCGCGCTCCCCAGACGCGGTAGCCGCGATCGGGGAAGAAACGCAGGCAGTTGATGCCCAGAGGGTTCAGGACCGCCTGTTCGGCAAAGTTGATGTGCCGCTCCAGGTCCACTGCGGTCATCACGACCTCATTGGCCGGCGCCTTGGCCACGCTGTTGTTCGTGTCGCTGCGCGCGTAAATTCCGGCCATGAATCCCGTAGGCGGCACCAGAATCTGCGCCGGTGTCGAAGTGCCGGCCACGGCCAGCGGATTCGCCGTATAGACCCACGGCACGTAGAGCGCCGCGTAACTCGAGTCAATCTGTGCGCGAACCGCTTCATAATCCGAGTCGAGAAGATTCGGGCCAGCCTCAAGAATCGCCACACGATAGGCCCTTTGCGCCTCCACATGGGGGATCAGGCTGCTGATCATGATGTCCGTGCTGTCGGAGTAAACTGACGAGCCGGGCGTTGCGACGATGGCGATGTCTTCCAGGGCCTGGAGGTACTGGAGAGGCGTCGTGTAATTGGTCGCCATCGGTTCCGCGCCATCGTCGCCGCCGCTCAGCGTGAAGTTGGCGGGTGCGGTGGGAGTCGCGGGCGTGGCCGAAGGATCGTTCCATGTTGGGAAGAGCAATTTGAAGAGCGGCTCGGCCGTGTTGAGCGAGCTGCCGATCTGAAACCAGATCTGGTTTTGCAATTGGTCGACCGGACGCGGAGGATTCACGCCCAGCACATTGCCGATGTAACTCGGGTGCTGGGGATCGAGACCGAGACCGCTGTAAACCAATTCCTGCCCCGCCGCGCCCGGAGCCGTCACCTGCACCGTGAGCACATAGAGCTTTGCGGGGAAGTTTGTAGCTGTCAGCGCCGCCGGTGTTGCGGCATCGGACATGAACGTCGCGCCCGATCCATTGGCATAAAACGTCGCAGATCCGCCGCCCGAAGCCGGTTCTCCTAAAAGCGACCCGGTAGGAAGATTCGCAACATTATTGAAGTTCATGATGCGGGTCGCGGTGAGCGCAACAGACACCACCTGCCCATTCAGAAAAGCTCCGGGGAAGCGGCCATTGACCACAACATTGCTGGTTGACGGCGTGCCAGAACTAGCGATGCCGGGATCGATGGTTCCTGACGTGGTTCCGGGATTGTTCGCGTAGACCCGGGAGACATAGAGCATGGAGCCGCCGTTCGAGAAGAACGCCTGCACGGCCATCGCCATGTAGTTGATATCCTTTGCGGCATTTGGCGACGTCGTCGTCAGCGACAGATTGGCATAGCCGCCATAGATGTTTTGAAAATCGCCAAAGCTGGTGAGCAATTGCGGAACTCCGCCCGCCGGTGCGGTGGCTAACGGGTTGCCGCTGGCAGGAAGGCCGCCGTAGGGCATGCCTCCGATCGGACCGGTCAAGGTCGGCCCGGCAAACGCTGTGGTGGTGGTGCTTACACCTTCAATGGTCGGTGCGCTGAAGCTGGTTTCCTCAACATAAACCCCTGGTGTCAAATAAGTGGGCACGGCGGTCCTCCTTGGTGATGTTCCTGGCGCGTTTCAATTCGTGGTTGCGGTTTCCGAATTCATGGCTCGCTTCATACAGTGATCGCAAAACTCATCGCCATCTCCTGCCCGGAGCTTAGTTGCACCGATTGGCTGCTGGATTTGAGCGCGGAGTTCGAGAGATTGGACAAAATGTCATCCGGGTTGGGAATCCAGCCTGCAGGCTGGCTCAGAACGCTGGGATCGAAATAGGCGGTAACGGTCGCGGCCACCGTGGAGGTCGTCACCGGTCCGCCGCCGCTGGTGTTGGCCTGCACGGTAAGTCCAACCACCGCCAGCAGCGCCTCGCCGTTGGCATCGGCCTGGCTCGTCGCCATCACGGAGTTATCGCTGCTGTTGACCACCTGCAAAACGGCCCAGGGCAGTCCCTGCGGAGGATTCGTACCTGCCTTCGTCACCGAAGCGTGGATCGAAGCCCAGTTCGGCCCGATGGTTGTTGCCGGCGACGGATACAGCGCAATCTGCTGTGGTGCGAAGACTCCTGTGGGCGGGTTGGGAACCGGCGGATAGGCCGGCACCGGCTGTGGCGCCTGCACATTGGCTCGCCGGGGAAGATATCGAAGGTTCGGATCCTGGAGCGAGACCTCAAAGGTGGCAGGCGCGGGCCAGCTTCCGCTGGGGATGAATTGCCCGGTTTGCGGATCGAAATTCGGCCCGTCGAAGATCACGTAGATTCCGCTGTAATTGGGTTTCACATTCCAACTCGTTGTGGTGACAGGAACTGCGGGGATGATTGAGTTGCCGGTGATCGCATCCATGCACACAAACGCTCCCAGGATGCGGCGGTCGACGTTCTCTATCGGCACCGTGCTCACGCCGCGCCTCCGTCCTGCAACTCGATCTGTTGCACCTGAAAGCGTGTGGCCACCACCGGCAAGCCGGGAGTAATGCTCCGGTCAACCCGCACGACGCGCGCGATGTAACCCGCCGTGAGGCGGTACTTCGGACCGAGTCCGTCCCAGATATCGAGGATGTCCTGAAGGCTCAGGTCAGAGGGAATAATCTGCACCGAATCGGCCTTCGTCCATCCCGGCGCCGAAGATGAAAGCGAGAGAACCGAAGCATCGAGGTTGGGGTTCGACTGCAACTGCTGCATCGTCCACACAAGAATCTTCTGCTCCGCCTCCGCGCCCTCCGCCGATGCGTCCCAGTATGAGATCAGATAGTGCAGATCGAGATAAAGAACCGGCTCGTTGTTGGGAGCGTCGTAGACACGGCTCACGTTGTGGTAGTACTCGGCGTTGGTCATGCGATGCAGGAAGATGGATACGGTCTTATCGAGATTGGTGGTGTCTTCGTTGGCAATTTCCGCGCTCGAGACCAGCTTGAACGTGCAGGGGAACCCGACGACCGTCTGGTCGTAGTTGTTGTTGAGGAACTTCGCAAGCGCGTCCCCCACAGCAAATACGGCTTGATAATCAGCCACTCGGTTCTCCTCGTACCTTGCCCTTAATCGATAGAAATCAACTCTGCTTCTCGTCCCTCAGCAGGGATTCCGCATCCCCGATGCGCTCCGGATTCAAGTGGAAAAGACTCTCCGTTCCAACTCTTGGTTCCAGTTCCAGATATCCTTCGGCGACCAGCCAGTTCAATGCCGCCTGCGTCTCTTCAACGGTGATCCGGATTCGCTCCTGCATAAGCCGCCATCGCGCCAACTCCATCAAGCTGTCTGACCCGTTCGGGTTGCGCAGAAAATAACTGAGGATTTGCTTTGCAACCCCGCGGCTCGCAGATTTCCCAGACTTCACAGCGCATTTTGCCTTTGGCCGGGATACATGCAGTTCGCGGGCCAGAATTTGGCCGTTATTCACAGGCGTAGATTCTTCGAGTTACGTGATCCATCGAGGACGCGCTGCGCGGAGGAGGGATCGTTTCGACCCGGCACGTCGCAGCAATTTACGAGGGAAGAACTTGGTTTTGTAAGGAAAGAAGCAAGACTTGAGAGGGTGGGATGAAAACAGCCCGGGCGGGTAGCGGTTGCCCCACTACTCCAACACGCCGGCGGCGCGATACTTCTGCGCCAGGCGTCCGAAGGCGCGGCGGTCTTTGCATGCCTCTCGGGCTGCCTGGGTGATGTTGCCCTTGTGCTTCTCCATCAGATCCTTCACGTAGGTCCGCTCAAAGCGCTGAATGGCGCGCAGTTTGGCATCTTTGAAGCTCATGCCTGCGGCGTCGCCCCCGAATGCTTCAGGGCTATCGTTCCCGGCGCTCAAACCGAAAATCGATGCCGCGATTTGTGTTCCCGGTGAGCAGAGAATAGCCCGCTGGATGGTGTTGTAGAGCTCGCGGACATTGCCCGGCCACGAGTGCTGTTCCAGCTTGGCCGCTGCCGCTGGAGAAAGGACTTTTTTCGGCAGGTCATTCGCTCTGCAGATCTCATCGATGAAGTGGCGGCAGAGCAGCGCAATGTCGGAGCGGCGCTCGCGAAGCGCAGGCATGTGAACGCGCAAAACATTGATTCGGAAATAGAGGTCGGAGCGAAATGCCTTCTGCTCCACAAGCTCTTCGAGGTTCCGGTTGGTCGCCGCGATCACCCGTACCTCGGCTTGTTTGAAGACCTCCGAGCCCAACGGCCGGTATGCCCGCTCCTGGAGCAGGCGCAGAACCTTGCTCTGCGCCGACATCGAGAGGCTGTCGATCTCATCCAGAAAAAGAGTGCCGCCCGAGGCCAGTGTTACAAGGCCCTTCTGGTCGGAGCGCGCATCGGTAAACGCGCCCCTGCTATGACCGAAAAGCTCATTTTCAAAGAGGTGATCGGGCAGCGCACCGCAATCAACCGGAATGAACGGCCCTCCATGGCGCTTGCTGAGCAGATGCGTCACCCGCGCGCATAGCTCCTTGCCCGTTCCCGTTTCACCCGTAAGAAGCACCGGCGCGTCGCAAGCTCCAAAAATTGAGACCTGCGCCAAGGCGCTCAGAAACGCGGGGTCTTTCCCAACCAGCTCGCCCATGCCGATCTCCGCCGCCAGATTTGCTTGCGTATCGGTCAGGTCCTGAGGGTGGGGGCCGAGAAGGCGCGCAACCCGAGTCTTCAATTCTTCGGGCCGGATGGGCCAAAGCAGAAAATCGTCGACGGTCCCGGTAGCTGACTGCACAAGTGCCGCATCGTCGGGCGGCAGAATCGCAAAGATCGGCACCGAGACGCGATTGCTCCGCAGCCATTGAAAGAACTCGGAGATCTTCGCGCCGCCGGCAACGGCGTTCGCGATCACCAGCGTGTCCTTCATCAAGCGCAGAACTTCCGGCGAGAAGGATTCCCAGGTCGCGTGCCGGGCGCCTCCCCATTCCGGCGCGGAGAAAGCCTCATCCCCTCCACGGTGAGGGGAAGACCGTGGGTGCTCGACAATAAGGATGCGACTTGACACCGTACTTGCTGAGCAAAAAGGGAATTGTTGAGAGCCTGATGCAGGGAAACTCAGGGATAGCTTATCGCGGCTTCGCCACAGCTTAACACAACCCCTTCGGACCTCATTGTGATAATTGTGTTGCGGATCGAGAAATCGTTTCAGGCCTTCAAACCCATGCACGCGAGGCAAGACCTAAAACTTCATGCGTTATCCCGCATCCCCATCGCCAGGGAACAGCCCCGGCTGTTCTTCGGCGGATTGCGCTGCTTCGACCCGTTTGCGGCCTGCGGCGCCAATCAGGCTCACTACCTCAAGCGTCTGGATCGCCTGCCGCGGCACATAAATGCGCTGGGTATTCGAGCGCGTATCGGGTGGGGTCAGGAGCAACCCCGCGCCGTCTACTAAGGAACGGTCATTAGCCGCCAGCCCCTCCAGCTCGTCGCCGTCGTTGAGGGTCAGGCGCAGCCAGAGTCCGGCAGCGCGGGGCCGCAGCGAAAACCGCTTGCGCAGGAGTCGCTCGGGGTTGGCCTGGTCGGCTGGTCCGGCAGGGAAGTCACGCACATAGCAGACCCACTTCACCTGCTCCCAGCCCATGCGGACCACCTTGCCGCCGGGATCGAGAAACTCGAGTTCCGCCTTCTGCTGCCCGAAATCGGCGCCCGCGTAGCCGGCGCACCAGTCGCGAGAGAACTTCCGCACAATGACGGGTTTGCGCACTGAGGCCATCGCTCTGGATTGTCGCACGGCGAGGGCAGTAAAGGTGGTCCCTTCTATTGCTCCTTCTGGCTCCTCGCATGGCTGGAGAGAAATGGCTAAAGGCGTCCTGATCGGGTTTCATCTCGTCAAAAGAAATAACGCGAGCGGGAAAACTGGTCATTCTGCTCGACTTGTGTTAATGTTTGTGTTTACCGGCTTTCTTCATCCGCCCGTAAGGGTAACAGCATCAAGTACTTGGCTGCAGTTGCAATGGCAGAAACAGACTAGCCCATGCCCGACTTTATCTATTTGCTCGAAAACAGGCTTTCCGCCGATCAGCGCCATGCCCTCACCCAGTTGCGGACCGCGGCTCGCGAGGCCGGTTTCATCCTTTTTCTGACCGGCGATGCAGTCCGCGACCTGACCAGCGGCCACGCCGTCCGTGAACTGGAAGTTGCGGTGCATGGAAATGCCCTCAAGCTCAAGAAAGCGCTAGAGAAGCACGGCGCAAAGACCTGGGGCGAGGACGAGCCCTCGCGCAGCCTGTATCTCTGCTTCCCCGGCACCGTTCGGGTCAATCTCGTCAGCTCCCACCGCCTGGAGTACCCGAAGCCCGGCAAGCCCGTGTATCACTGGGCCTCCATCCATGAAGACCTGCGCCATCGCGACTTCACGGTCAACGCCATGGCCATCTCCCTCAATGAGGGCTCCTTCGGGCTGCTCATGGATCCGCTGAACGGTGCAGCCGACATCGAGGCCCGCACCCTTCGCCTGGTTTCGAACTATGGGTTTTTGCAGGAGCCTTCGCTGCTGATCCGCGCCGTTCGCTATCGCGCGCGCCTCGGCTGGGAAATGGACCCCAGAACCCAGTCCCGTTACGAAGACGCAAAGAACGAGAGCGTGATCGAATATCTGTCCTCGCACGAACGCAGTTCGGAGCTGGAGCAGATTGGCCACGAGGAAGAGGGGCTCAAAGTCCTCCGCGCTCTTGATGCCGAAGGCTGGATGAAGGTGCTTTTTTCTGCATGGACGCCGGCCAAGGCCGATGAGGCCAAGCTCACCGCGTTGCATGATCTTGCCGCGCACTTCCTTGAGCAGGGCGTTCACCCCGACCTTTCCGCGGCGCAGATGCAGTTGCTGACGGTCAAGATGCAATCGAAGGATTTGTCCGCGCTCAAGCGAGCGATGCTCCGGCCGGGCTTTGTGGAGGAGTGGAACCACCTGGATTCGCTGGCCCATGGCTTTGCCAAAGTGCTGCTTTCGAAACAGAATGCAAAGCCCTCCGCCTGCTACAAGCTTTTCAAGAGCTATGATCCGGAAGCCATTCTTTGGCTTGGTTTTACCAGCAAGGATAAAGCCGTTCAGGAGCGCTTCAACCTCTTCCTGAAGGTATGGCCTGAGAAGCGCCAGCAGATTCCTTACGCGCTCATGCTGGAGATGCGCATCACGCCGGATTTGCCCGGCTATAAGGAGCTTCTCGACAAGATTTTCCTGGAGCTGATCGATGGCCGCCTGACCACGCCCGAGGAGATGCGTGCTTTTCTCGAGCCGCATTCGCCGCCGGCCCCTGCACCTACGCCTACGTACAAACGGCCTCGCGGACGCCGCGCCGAAGCGCGGGTGAAAGAGCGCGATCTGGAAGACGAGGAAGAATCGGAGGAGGGTCTTGCCGGAGAAGACGACCTCGGACCGATGGGCGACGAGGACGAACTGGACTTGGGTGTTCTGCCCAAGGGCGGGCTGGAAGCTGAGGCGGGCGAAGAGGAAGAGTCCGAAGAAGAGGAAGATGCGGAGGAAGCCGCACCGGCTCGGGCGGGCAAAGGCAAGTCGCAGTCACCTGCTCCGGCCAAAAAGGAATCGGGTAAAGCTGCAAAAGCTATTCCCGCCCCAAAAGCTGCTCCTGCAGCAAAGCACGTGCCCCCGCAGGCTGCTCCAAACGGCAAGCACGCGGCGCTGGCCAAAACCGCCGCCGCGCCAGCTAAAGCTGCGCCTCAAAAACCCCAGCCTGCTCCAGCGGCGAAGGCCAAACCTGGGCTCGCAAAGCCCGCGCCTGCGAAGTCTGTTCCCGCCAAGGCCACACCCTCTTCCAAAGCCGCGAAGAAGAAAGCTGCACCGGCTAAGGCACATGCGCCGGCAAAGCCAGCCCCGAAAAAAGCCGCGAAACCAGCCGTCAAGCCGGCAAAAAAAGCCGCTAAGCCGACAGCCAAACCATCCAAAAAGCCCACGAAGAAGCGGTAATCCGGCGGCGCTGAAGTTCCGCCCCTCTCGATTGTTTTCTATTGGCTGCGCAAGTATCTGTTGCGTTGGGTAGCGGTCGAACTTTTTCTCACTCTCGGCAAAGCCTCGCTGCTCCCGCTGCCGCGCAATCATCCGCACCAACCGATTCCGGTCAAAGCGTACCTTATATCGATCGCCAGTTGGAGCCCGTCGAGGCTCTCGCAGCCCCACATTCCCACAGTCCCGAAGGCCCGTAGTCACTGGCCTTTGTCCTTCTCGCTCCCTTGTTCTCTTGATCCCTCGTTCCCTGTCTTTTTCAAATTCATCAAACTTTTGCAATCTATTCTCTTCCGTGAATTACTCTGTTCATAGTTCCTGCGGTCAACCCATCCCGAGCAACCTGAAACGGCCGCGGGACGAGGACTGATCAGTTTGAGCCAGACGGTATTTGTTCTTGAAGACGACACCGACATCGCAAGGCTGGTGCAGCATCACCTTGAAGCGGCCGGTTATGAAGCACGCCTTTTTCACACTCCTACCAACCTGATTCCCGACGCTGAACGCAAAGCGCCGGCGCTTTTTCTGCTCGACATCATGGTTCCTGGCGGCGACGGCCTGGATGTTTGCCGCCGCCTGCGCAACCACGCTGGTCTTTGCACGGTTCCCATTGTCTTTCTCACCGCGCGCGCCGGTGAAAACGATCGCGTTCTCGGTCTCGAGCTAGGTGCGGACGACTACATCACCAAGCCCTTTTCCACGCGCGAGTTGGTGGCCCGGGTCAAAGCCGTGCTGCGCCGCTTTGAGCGGCCGTCGACGCCTTCGGTCATCACCTTTGAAGACATCGTGATTGACGCCGGCGCCATGCAGTTGAAAGTCCGTGGAACCACCACCACCACCACCGCTACCGAGTTCCGCCTGCTCGATTACCTGGCCCGCCATCCAGGCCGCGTCTTCAGCCGCGACCACCTGCTCGACGCTGTCTGGGGCGATGCCCGCTTCGTTACCCCACGCTCCGTCGATGTCTATGTGCGCCGTATCCGTGAGAAAATCGAGATCGACCCGGAGGACCCGCGTTACCTCAGAACGGTGCGCGGCGCAGGCTATCGGTTTGAATTGCCGAAGGGCGAGTAGCAAGCTTCTAGCCTCTAGCTCCTAGCTTCTAGCCTGGAATGCTTGAATTCTTCTTGCCGAAGACAGCGACATTCCGGCATAGCAAGGAAAAGCTAGGAGCTAGAAGCTAGCAGCTAAAAGCTGTATTTCACCATGCAACGACTTTTCACTAGAATATTCGGCGTATTTCTCCTCATCCTTGCCGTCCAGATGCTGGCGATGGAGCTGTTTGTTCGTCCCATCGCGGCTCGCTCGGCAGGCGAAATTCTCGGTGTGCTTGCCCGCGACGCATTCTGGGCCTTCTTGATTGCATTCGCGGCGGCTCTCGTCGTCGCTGCGCTAGCGTCGCGCCGCATCTCCGCCCGGCTGCGCTGCATCACCGACTTTTCTCGCCGCATCGCCGACGGCGATCTCGAATCCCGCATCGAGACCGGGGAAGACGACGAGCTCTCCGAAGTGGAAGCTGCCCTGAACCGGACCGCCGAGCACCTAAGCAAAGATTTTGCGGAGCTTGAGAGCGGCCGCGCTGAGCTTGCCGTCATGCTCGATTCCATGCAGGAAGGCGTCTTCGCCATAACGTCGAGCGGCGCCGTGCGCTGGTCGAATTCAGTCATGCAGGGGATCGCTGGAGCGCAGCTTATCCCTGGCCGTCCGCTGCTTCACTTCGTGCGCGATCCCGAGCTGCTGGCCTGCGTGCGCAACGCTCTCGAGCGCCGCGAACTCTGCGTGGGCCGCGCCAGCTTGCTCGCTCCCGGCCGCGTCTTCGAGGTCAACGCCGCGCCATTGCCTTCGGGCGGTGCACTGGCTGTGCTCCACGACGTCACCAGCGTCGAGGCCGCACAGAAGTCCCGCCGCGAGTTTGTCGCCAACGTCAGCCACGAACTGCGCACCCCGCTCACATCCATCCAGGGCTACGTCGAGACGCTCATCGAAGATCCGAACCCCAGCCCGGAAACCACCCTCGAATTCCTCGGCGTGATCCTGAAAAATGCCAGCCGCATGACGCGCCTCACCGAAGATCTGCTCGCCCTCGCCAGCGTGGAGAGTCCCGATTACAGAATCAAGCCGCAGCCGGTGCGCGCCAGCGTACTGTTGCGCGACGCCATCGGCTCCATCGGCGGCAAGTTCGTCGACTCAGGCGTCGAGCTTCAGTCCGCGAGCGCGCCCGATTCGCTGGTCATGGCCGATCCCGATGCTATGCACCAGGTCTTCGGCAACCTGCTTGAAAATGCGCTCAAGTACGCGCAGTCCGGCAAGCGCATCCGGGCCTCGGCCCGCCAGCTTCCCACTGAAGTCCAATTCACCATTCAGGACTTCGGTCCCGGCATTGCTTCCGAGCACCTGGAACGGATATTCGAACGCTTCTATCGCATCGACAAGGCGCGCTCGCGCGAGTCGGGCGGCACCGGCCTCGGCCTCGCCATCGTCAAGCACATCGTGCAGGCCCATGGCGGCCGCGTCTGGGCTGAAAGCGAACTGAGCAACGGCTCGAGCTTCCACTTCACGCTGCCTCTCGCGCCCGCTCTCGAAAACTCTTCAAAGCCCGAGCAGCAGACCCCAGCCGCAGTGTGACTGCGATCCAGAAGAAGCAAAGCTCAGGTGCAACAATGGAGGTGCATCGCACCCGCGGAGCCCGAAGAGCCATGAAATTTTCCCAGTCTTTCGCAATCTTCACTCTGATCTCCGCTATGGCTCTGCAAGCCCTCGCACAGCTTCCCGGTCCCGCGCCGCGGTTCGATAAATGGACCCTCATCGGACCTGGCGGCGGAGGCACCACCGCCAATCCAACCATCAGCCCAAGCGATCCCAATCTTGTGGTGGAGCTTTGCGACATGACGGGCGCGTACATCACCCACGATGGAGGCCTTTCGTGGCGGATGTTCAATCTGCGCAATGGGCTGTCGGCATTTGCGTTCGATCCATCGAACCCACAGCGCATCTTCGCTGGGGGATCGGCGCTGTGGCGGAGCGACGATACCGGCCAAACGTGGCGCATGGTCTTCCCCAATCCGCAAAAGAAGACTGTCGAACATCAAAATGGCGAACACGGCGATTACACTCTGAGGACCAACGACGGCAACTACGTGACTGGGCTTTCGATCGGCCAGATTGCCTTCGATCCCGAACATCCCGGCGTAATCCACGTTGCTTTTCACGACCCTTCCACAGATGGGTCTACGCTCCTCGTTTCCAAAGATGGCGGCAATTCCTTCCATCACGAGCACGATTTCGATTCCGAGAAGATCCTGCTGCTTCTGTACGCAGGCGGTGAGCGCATCGCCATCGGCAATCGCGGCGTGTATCGCGGCAGAGCTGGAACTGCCAAGCCGATTGCAGCCAGCAACGATCCCATCGCACACGCCGCTGCCGGTTCGGGGCAGGGAGCGGCGATCATCTACGTCACCAAAAAGAGCGGCGAAGCTTTTCTATCCACCGACGGCGGCCTCACTTGGCACGCGATGATCCCAGCCCTCGGCGGGCAATCCACCCACTTCGGAGCCGTGGCCGCGAGCAGCAACGGACAAACCGCCTACATTGGATTCCGCGGCCTCAAACTCGGCGACGGCCCAGGCAGCCTCTATAACGGAATCGCCAAAACCACCGACGCCGGAAATACCTGGTCGATCGTTTTCCGCGAATCCACGCAGCCGGCTGCGAATCTCGCTGCTTTTTGGATCGAACAGCGTGCAATCGCTGCCGGTGCCGACTCGAGAGCATCCATCTTCTTCGCCACGCCCTACAGTCTTGCCGTAGCGCCCGGCAATCCGGATATCTGCTATGCCACCGATCTCTTCAGAACCTATCGCACTCTCGACGGCGGCAAGACCTGGGCGCAGGTGAACTCGGTGCGCACGCCGGGCGGAAACTGGACCACCCGCGGCCTTGACGTGACCACAGATTACGGCGTCCAGTTCGATCCCTTCGACCTGAACCACATCTTCATCGACTACACCGACATTGACTTGTTCCAGAGCCGGAACGGGGGGAAGAGCTGGCAATCATCGAGCGACGGCATTCCCGAGCCCTGGCGCAACACCACTTATTGGCTGGCATTCGATCCCGATGTAAAGGGTCTCATGTGGGGGGCATTCAGCGGCATTCACGATCTGCCCCTGTCGAAGATGTGGCGCGGCAAAAATGGCATCGCCGGGTACCGGGGCGGTGTGGCCGTCTCAACGGACGGCGGCCTGCACTGGACACCTTTCAACAACGGCATGCAAGAGACCGCCTTCACCCACATTCTGTTCGACCCCACAAGCCCCGTGGGCCGGCGCACCCTTTATGCCTGCGGCTACGGCGTCGGAGTCTACAAATCCACTGACAACGGAAAAACCTGGCAACTGAAAAGCCAGGGCATCTCCGGCGCGAATCCCTTTGTGTGGCGTTTGACGAGGGCTGGCGATGGCACACTCTACCTCATCGTCGCGCGCAGCAATAACGGATACTATGGCGCCACCGCGGGCGGAGGCGCTCTTTATAAATCCATCGACGGCGCGGAGCACTGGACAGAGATGACGCTCCCAAAGGATGTGAACGGCCCACGAGGCCTCGCCATCGATCCCAGAGACGGCCGCCGCATGTACCTGGCCGCCTGGGGACAGGAGCACCAGGATGTGGACGTGGGCGGCGGCGTCTATCTTTCTACCGACGCAGGCACAAGCTGGAAGCCCATCTTTCAGGGGATGCAGCACGTCTACGATGTGACCATCGACGCGAAATCGCCGGACATTTTGTATGTCACCGGCTTCGATGCGGGCGCCTATCGCTCCATTGATGCTGGGGCGCACTGGACGCGCATTCGCGGCTACAACTTCAAATGGGGCCACAGGGTCATCGTCGATCCCCGCGACGAGTCCAGGATCTTCATCGCCACCTACGGCAGCAGCGTTTGGTACGGCCCCGCGGCCGGCGATCCCGCCGCAACGGAAGACATTCTAACCCCGGTTCCGGTGGCGCAATAATCGCGCATACGCCCCACCGCGCCGGCTCGACGCGCGTGTGCGGCCGCGCAGGCGGCATCCACCGCGTCCGCCCGGTTCTCGACAGGCCGTCTTGCAGGCCCCATTTTTTCAACTGCCCGTAACAATCCGCGTAGAGAATGGACCTTGGCAGAAAACCCAAAAAGGAGCATATCGTGAAGAAATCGTTGCTCATCCTCGCGTTGTTTGTGGGCGCAGTCAGCATGACACAGGCTCAAACCATTACAGCCGCGGGCGCCACATTCCCGTATCCCATCTATTCCAAGTGGTTCACAGAGTACAGCGCCGCGCATCCCGGCGTTCAAATCAACTATCAGTCCATCGGCTCTGGCGGCGGCATTCAACAGGTGTGCTCGGGAACCGTCGACTTCGGCGCATCCGACATGCCCATGACCGACGAGATGCTCGGCAAATGCGGGGTCAAACTGATTCACATTCCCACCGTGCTGGGCGCGGACGTGCCGGCCTACAATGTGCCCGGTGTCACCACCGATCTCAGATTCAGCCAATCTGTAATCGCCGACATCTTCCTGGGCAAGATCGTGAACTGGAACGATGCGCGCATCGCCAAGGACAATCCGGGAGTTCATCTGCCCGACCAGAAGATCATCGTAGTTCATCGCTCCGATGGCAGCGGGACTACGTTCATCTGGACCGACTTCCTGAGCAAAATCAGCAAAGAGTGGGCCAGCGGCCCGGGCAAGGGCACATCCATTCAGTGGCCGACCGGCGTGGGCGGCAAGGGTAATGAGGGCGTGGCCGGCTATGTGCGCCAGTTGCCCGGCGCCATTGGCTACGTCGAGCTGATTTATGCTTTGCAAAACCACATTAACTACGGCTATGTGCAGAACGCGGACGGAAAATTCCTCAAGGCTTCGATCGATGGCGTGACGGCAGCCGCGGCCACGGCCAAGATCCCCGCCGACTATCGCGTCTCCATCACCAACGCTCCCGGCGCAGACGCCTATCCCGTCTCCAGCTTCACCTATTTGCTCATTCCCACGCAGCCCAAGAATATGGCCAATGAAAAGGTCATCAAGGACCTGCTGAGCTGGTGCATCAAGTCGGGCGAGAGCGAGGTCTCTACTCTCTCCTACGCCCCACTCCCAAGCAATCTTCAGGAAGAGGTCCTGCAAACCATCTACGCGCTGCCGTAGAGCGGCGTTATCTTAATGAGAAGAGGGGTCCGGCTCCCGCCGGACCCTTCACTACTCTTCCGATGTCTCTGAGGAGATAGTCGGCTTCGAGCGAAACAAGACGAAGTAGAGAAGGACAAGTCCGAGGACATCCAGGCAAAGTTTGAGCAATCGGATACCCGAAAATCCCCAACAAGAAACCTCATTCAATAAATAGGCACGCCAGCCCAAGCCGGCACTCATTAGGAAAATAACTCCGGTGACGAGCGAAAGCCAATCGAAGGGACGAATTGCATTCTCATTCGATTCCCACGCATTCAGAGATAAATGACGAAAAGTAAGCGCAATTCCGGCCATCGTCTGGATTGCGAGTGGGAAAATCAGCCATTTCATTTGTAACGATTGTCCCACACGATGGATGCCAGCGCGCAGTAATTTCTGTATCCCCGCTGTCTGGTTGCCTATCGGGGCACCTGCACTAGCCGCACCGGTACAGTCCCACGTCCATCATGTTACGATGTTCCCGTTCCCCATGACGCTCGCATGATGCCGGTTCCGCAGATCACAACCCTCAACGACCTTTTCTTCCGCGTGGCGTCGGCCGCCAATCCCCGCGCCGTTCTCTGGCAGAATGGGTCTGGCGAGTGGCACCCGCTCTCGTCCGATCAGATTTACCAGCGCGTGTGCGCCTTGGCCAATGCGTTTCTCAGCTTCGGCGTCAAGAAGGGCGATCGTATCGCGCTCATCAGCGAAAACCGCTGGGAGTGGATCGTGACCGACTTCGCCACGCTCGCCATTGGCGCGGCCGACGTGCCTCTCTATCCCACGCTCACCGGCGAGCAGATCGCCGAGCAGATTTACGACGCCGGTTGCCGCATCGCCGTCGTCTCCACGCTCCAGCAGTTTGAAAAGCTCAACGCCGTGCGTAGCAAGACAACCCTCGAGCGCATCGTAATGATGGACGCGCCAGGCGCCGAGGGCGCGATGAGCTTCAGTGAGCTGATCACCAATGCCGATAGCCGCGGCTCCGAGCGCGATCCCGCCTTCGACGCTCTTGCCCGGTCCATTGAGCCGGGCGATCTGGCTACGCTCATCTACACATCAGGCACGACGGGCGAGCCCAAAGGCGTCGCTCTCACGCACGGCAACATCGCGCCCAACCAGAACTGCGCGCCCGCCGACTTCAACTTCAGCTCGAACGACGCCTGCATCTCGTTTCTTCCGCTCTCGCACATCACGGCCCGCGCTCTCGACTACGTGATGTACAACTACGGCGCACAGGTCGCTTACTGCTCGCAGTTCGACAAGTTGCCGCAGGCCATGCGCGAGATCCGGCCCACGGTGCTCGTCGGCGTGCCGCGCGTCTTCGAGAAGATTCATCAGGAAGTGGAGCGCCGTTCGGCGCTATCCCCAGTAAAGAAGCGCCTGCTCACCGAGGCCGTCAAGCTCGGCGCGCGGTTTACCGATGTCACCTACGATGGCCGCCAGCCAGACTCAATCCTTTGGAAGCTCGCGAACAAACTGGTCTACTCCAAGGTGCGGGCGGCCTTTGGCGGGCGGGTTCGCATTTTCGTATCCGGCGGCGCGCCGCTCGGCATCGACACAGCGCGCTGGTTTGCCTCTGTCGGCATCGCGCTTTGGGAGGGCTACGGCCTCACGGAAACTTCACCCGTCATCGCGCTGAACACGCCCATCCACCATCGCATGGGTTCGGTAGGGAAGATCATTGGCAACCTGGAGGTAAAGATCGCCGAAGACGGCGAGTTGCTGGTGCGCGGTCCGTCGGTCTTTACCGGCTACTGGCAAAAGCCGGCCGCTACGGCTGAGTGTTTCGATAGCGGCGGCTGGTTCCACACCGGCGACATTGGTCATCTCGATGCAGACGGCTTTCTCTACATCACCGATCGCAAAAAAGAGATGCTCAAAACCTCCGGCGGGAAGATGGTCGCGCCCCAGCCCATCGAAAACAAGCTCAAGAACAATCTGCTCGTCGCCAACGCGGCGCTGATTGGCGATCGCCACAAATTCATCTCGGCGCTCCTTGCGCCCAACTTTGCAGCTCTCGAGCAATGGGCTTCGCAGCAAGGCATCTTTGCCGCATCGCGCGCTGTGCTCGTCGCCGATCCGCGCGTCGTCGCTCTCTACGCCGAGTTCATCAACGAAGTGAACCAGTCGCTGGCAAACTTTGAAACCATCAAGCGGTTCCGAGTCGTCGCCGATGAGTGGACACAGGATTCCGGCGAGCTGACGCCCTCGATGAAGATCAAGCGCCGCGTGCTCACTGCGCAATATGCGGCGGTGATCGACGAACTTTACGCCGACGAAGCAACCGCCCGCGCTGTACAGGCGAACTGATCCGGCCAATGCCTGCGCGCACATTTCCGCGCTTGTGCCACATTTTCTGGAGCCCTCTGAAAAACGGCGCGCCCCACGTGCCCATCGCCAGAAATGCCCCAAAGATAATCACGGCGTCGATGCTCATCCGTCCTTCGCGCGTCCAGTAGGCATCGGGATCGAGGCTCAGCCAAAGCGCAAATTCGTCGAGCGTCAGCGCCGCGCCCACTCCGTAGCTCACCGCCATCAGCCGCCCGAAGAAGATCGATTCCGGCGAGTTCGACCATCCCAGGTCGAGCAGCCATCCGTAGCCTACGAGCAGCAGAATCAGAATGCCCCAGACCAGATGGTGAATGTGCATGCCGCGCATCACTACCCACTGCAAGTGACCTTGATGATTGACAATGCGGTGCACCAGAATGCGCACGCCAATAAATGTGATCAGGAACGAACCCGAGGCGATGAACATGCGCTGCCGCGGCCGGTCGGGAATGGTGGCACGGATCAGGTAGCCGAGCCGCGTGAGCTGCAACAGCACCAGCAGCAGGATGACGACCAGGCTGATGAACACCAGCAGAAACGATGCGCCGCTCTCAGGCATAAATCCATTGTAGGGACTATGTCCGTGCGTCCCTAACCTCCGCTCCCCGTGTCCTTCGTCACACGATCCTCTTGACACCCTCGCGATACACTGGTTAAGGCGTTGCGGCTGGCTTTTTCCTGCCTTTGGACGCACTTAACGCAAAACAAAATCTGCAGACGCGGCTCTTTGGGTCGCGGTACGACTACGAGGAGAATCCACCATGCGAGTTGCTTTGTTGACCGGCGGCGGCGACTGCCCCGGATTGAATGCGGTCATTTATGCCGCCGTGCGCAAGGGCATTAACCACTATGGCGATGAATTCATCGGCTTTCTGAATGGCTGGAAAGGCGTTCTCGATAACAATTTCATTCCGCTCACCCTTGAGAATATCGACGGCATTCAGCTCAGGGGCGGCACCATTCTCCACTCCTCGCGCACCAACGTGAAGAAGATTCCCGGCGGCATCGAGAAGGCGCAGGAGGTCCTCAAGGCCAACAAGATCGACGCGCTCATCGCGCTTGGCGGCGACGACACGCAATCCGTCACCCTCTTCCTCGCCGAACACGGCGTCAAGGCCATCGGCGTTCCCAAGACCATCGACAACGACATCAACGGCACCGATGCCACCTTTGGCTATGACACGGCGGTGATGATCGCCACTGAAGCTGTCGATCGCATCCACACCACCGCCGACTCGCACAACCGCGTGGTCGTCATCGAGGTGATGGGCCGTGACGCCGGCTGGATCGCTTACGCTGCCGGCATCGCTGGCGGCGCGCACGTGGTGCTGGTTCCAGAGAAGGACATCGACATCGACCACGTCTGCGCGCTGCTCAAGTACAACTACGATCACGGCAAGCACTACGGTGTGGTGGTGGTTGCCGAGGGTTGTCACCTGCCTGAAGTCGGCCAGGTCACCGGCTCGCAGCAGGTCGATTCCTTCGGCCACGTGCGTCTCTCCGGCATCGGCGAAGCTCTCGCCGAGCTGATCGAAAAGAAGACCGGCTTCGAGACCCGCTCCGTAAACTTGGGCCACACGCAGCGCGGCGGCGTACCGACGGCCTACGATCGCCTGCTCGGCCAGCGCTACGGTCTGCACGCCATCGACATGGTGCACCAGCAGAAGTGGGGCCGCATCGCCGTCCTGCGCGGCATCGAGATCGACGATATTCCCATCAAGGATGCCATCGCCACCAATCGCCGCCTCGACCAGCGCTTCTTCGACGTCATCAAGGACCTCGAAGCCAAGGTGTAGTGAGCGTGAATCTTGGATCGCGAACGGTGAACGGCGAACCGGGGTCCGAGGTGCGTGACCCATAGTTCATGATGCGTGGCTCGCGATTCGAATGTGGGACAGCACGAACCCCAACCAAGCACTGGTCATCCCGAGCGCAGCCGAGGGATCTGCAGTTGCCTTTCACCCAGCCAACCCAGCACGAAAAATAGGTGCCCCATCCTTTCCGCAGTTTCATCGCGGAAAGGATGGGACCGCACGAACCTCGCCGCGCTTCCTCCGTCCTGTAAAGTCTTCCTTGTGCAGTTCCGTCTTTTCACGCCGGCTGATTTTCCCGCTCTCTATGCGGTCGAAGAGCTCTGCTTCGCGCCGCCCTTCCGCTTCAGCCGCACGACCATGCGGCAGATCATCGCAAGCGTCAATTCGGCCACCTGGATCGCGGAAGAAGGCGCAGAACCAAACATCGAGCTGATCGGATTCTCCGTCGTCGAATGGTCATCGGAGCAAGCCGAGCGCTCCGCGTACATCCAGACGATCGAAGTCCATCCCGCCTGGCGAGGCCGTGGCATCGGCGCGGAGCTACTAGGCCGCGCCGAAGGCTCTGCCCGTGCGGGTGGCGCCGAAATCATCGGCTTACATGTCGATGTCGAGAATGTCGCAGCCATTCATTTGTACGAGAGCCACGGTTACGCCCGTCAGGGCAGGGAAGAGCACTACTACGCGCGCCACCGCGCCGCATTCATCTACGCCAAGCCGATTTAGCCCTTACCGCGACCCGCTCCGGTCCACCATCATCACCGCTGTGTGCCCCGCCGCTTGCGGGCCGCGCACCACGTGCGGCGTCATCACAATCACCAGCGTCGCGTAGTTCATCTGCATGTTTTTGTCGGTAACATTGTTCAGCCCCGGAATCTCGCTCATTCCCGGAGTACCGCTGATCGCCAGGCTCTGCGACTTATCCAGTTCCGTGGCAACCACCGTCGCCTCGCCTTCCTTCAGCGTCACCACGCCGCTGTAGGCGCGATTATCAAGCACCGGGTTGCCGTCGACGAAGGTTCCGGCCAGCGAATCGAGTTTCATGTCGACGGTCAGCGCCACATCGTCATTGCGCAGCGCCTTGGGCGTGACGGTCAGCGTCAGGCCCAGGTCCTGATACTGCACCATGGGAACGGCCGGCGTGCTGGTGAGCGAAGACAGAAGGGAACCGAGACTGCCCGACGTTCCCGGTGCGCTCAATCCTGCAAGACCGGCGGGCAGGCTCGGCGCTGCGCTCGAATAGGTCGCCGTCTGGATAGGATACTTTTCACCGAGCTTGAGCGTGCCCTTCTCGCCGTCTTCGAGGCGAAGCTGGATATCGTCCAGCAGGCGCGAGTCGGAGGAGTTCAGGTTGAGGTTGAATGTCAGGTTTCCAAGTTCGAGCGCCGACTGCGTGATTCCACCGCCGAACAGCGCGAAGCCGTTCGATAACAGCGAGCTGGAAACCTGGCCTGATGCAATGAGAATCCCCAGAATGGCCAGCGGATCGTTGGCCGGAGCCAATCCCGACGAGATGATCTGCTGCACCAGGCTTGCGTTTTGGCTCAGAAGCGATTGCTCCTCGGCGTACACATTGAAAGCCGACATCGTTTGCGGCAGCTGCATGCCTGTGTTGTGCGCGCCTGTGTGTGCTACCTGAATGAGCCGCACGTCGAGCACCACCTGGCTGCGGCCGTCTACAAGACTCTGGAGCGTGGTGTTGAAAGCGTCGAGCGTTCGTTCGGGCGCGCGCAGCAACAGGGAGCTGCTGCTTTGCGAAACGGTGGCGTGCGGTATCGCGAAAACATTCTTCGCCACCGACAGCACATCGTTCATCTCGTCCTGCGTCATGCCACTCAGGTAGACCGTCTCCGTGTCCTGGGGCAAAAACTCATTGCGGTTCGTGGGGGTATTTTCGGCCACCAGCGCGTGATGCGCGTCCACCGGCACAAGAAAAGTATTCGTCGCAAGGCTCACCGCCTCCGCCGCCTGCGCAAAGTCCAGATCGTCTACGTCGAATCGCGTGGATGTGGCGTGCACGCCGCTGTCGATCATTGCCGTGATGCCGTAGGCCTTGAATACTTCGGTAATCACCTGCCTGCTGTCGCGATGTATGTGGAAACTGTGCGCGCCGCGTGCCGGCTCAAGCTGCGGGGGGCCGGCCAGCTGATTGCCGCTTTGCTCGTAGAGCGGCCGGGGCTCGTCCCGCGTGGTGTCGTCGGCCATCTCGTCCAAATGCTGTGCGACTTCGATATTGTCGGGGTCGAGCGCCCGTGCGCGTTCGAGCGCTGTGCGCGCAGCAGGCTCGTTGCCCATGAGCCGGTCCTTGGCCGCCAGTTGCACAAGGGCCGTCACCAGGTGCGCGCGCGCCACGCCCGCGGCCAGCTTGTAATCGGCATGTGTCGGATCCAGCGCCGCCGCCTGTTCGAAGCCCTTCATCGCATCTTCGAACTTGCGGTCCATGAACAGCTTGCTTGCCGCGAGATAGAGCTTTGCCGCCCGCCGCTTGTCGCCGGCGCGCGGCCGCGCAGTATCGCTTCCCGGAGCTACGGCAGGTGCTGCCGACGGCGTGCTCGTGCCGGCAGGCGTGCCTTCCGCGCCGGGTACTGGCGTGTTCTCACTCGCAGCCGGCGTGCTTTGGCTTGCGGGCTCCGCGGGCATGGTAGTCTGCGCCGCCAGCGCGCCCGTAAAGAGGACAAGCGCCAATACTGCTGCGAGTCGTGCAGGAACCCGTGCTAGCCCGAGGGCCTTCGAGCTTGTCATCTGCCGCATTACGCGCCGCCCTTCGTCGCGGCCAGAAGGTCGGCCAGCGTCGTTGCACATGCTTCCGGTTTTGCCTCCAGCAGTTCGTCGAAGCTCGATCGTCCCGTCGCCACAGCGATCACGGGAAGAGAATTCGCGTGTGCAGCTTCGATGTCGCGCGGGGTATCGCCGACGACGCATACCGTAGCGTCTTGCCCGGCCATCTCGCGCGCCTTTTGGGCGGCCTGCCCAATCAGCTCCGACCGCACCGGAAAGCGATCGCTGAAGCCGCCAAAGCGAAACCATTCGCGCAGGCCGGCTTTCTCGATCTTGATCCAGCCGATGGTCTCCAAATTCCCCGTCGCCACACCCAGCAGGGCGCCATTCTGGGCAAGATAACGCAAGGTGTCTTCCACGCCCGGCATCAGCGCCACCCGCATCTCGTGCTGTCGCGCGCTAACGCTCGAGCACATTGACTCGAGAATGGCATCGATGTTCCTTTCCACAATTTCGCTGGGAACGCCCGCCTGCAGGCAGGCCGCGCGCAGAATGGCCGTATCCGTACTGCCGGCGATCGGGATCCCGGTCAGCGTCACTTCAAAACCGGTCATTCGGCGGATGCTGGCCTCAAAGGAGTCCCAGTGCACGCTGTCCCAGTTGCTCAGCAGAGTGCCGTCGATGTCGAACAGATAGGCGTCCTGTCTGTCCCAGACGAAATCCGGCTCGACGGCGATGCGGGCTTCTGATTTCTGCGGAATCGATGGCATTCTTCAGGCGGCCATTCAACCTTGGCGATAGCCGTGGCGGAATGCGCTGAATACAGGACGTTCACTGCGCGGCGGACGCTTGAGCCCGGCCCGCACCTCGGCCAATTCCAGTCCCAGGTCGGACATGGCGCGGCTCAGCGTGTTGCGGTGCATGCCCAGCTCTTCGGCCGCTTTGCACTGGTTCCCTCGGTGCGCCACCAGAACCTCACGAAGATACTGCCGCTTAAATTCACGAACGGCTTCTTCATAGCGGATGCCGCTCGAGTGCATTTGCGTCACCAGGCTGTCCAGTTCTCGTCTCACGCTTCCCTCAACTCGTCTTGTGCTCAACCAGTTTAACCAACAACGCTCAGTCGTGCAGCCGATTTTTTCTCACGATCCGCCCTTTTTTTCGTGCGTCCATTGCGGCAACTCGTGTTTCAGGGTTCTCATTTCTTCTTTGACCTTCGCCGACAGCTCTTCAGGGCTGGTGTGCGGGTCCAGGCCACAGGTCTTAACGAACAACTGCGGAAACCTGCCCTCAGTCAGCCACGTTGTCTGCGGAAAAAACGCCATGGTTACCAGCAGGCAGACGGTAACCACCAATACTCCCTGCAGTAACCCCGCAACACCTCCTGCCACGATATCCAGGAAGCCCAGCCCCAACCAATGGGAGAACCTCTTCAGGGAGATGCCGACAACGTTTGCGGCGATCATTACGGCCGCGGCAATCAGTACAAAGGCAAGGGCATTCGAGAAGGCTTCAAACTTTGTCCCAAACTTCAGGAATTCTGCCAGGCTCGGGTAATTCGAACTCGCCAGCAACACCCCCAGGATCAGGCCCAGTAAGGAGCACGTCGTGCGCAAGAATCCCTGGACCATTCCTACGAAAACCGATGCGGCCATCACCGCGAGGATGATCAGATCCATCCATTCCATAACTGGCTCCGCGTTCTCCTGCGGCAACGCTGACGACCGAGGCAACACTCTTGAAGCGTCTCGGAAATCAGGCTGTACCGATACAACCTAGAATGCCACTTCATGGCCGGTCAAACGCCGGAAGGCCTCAAGATACTTGGCCCGCGTGCGTTCCACCACCTCATCCGGCAGCGCCGGCGCCGGCGCCTGCTTGTTCCAGTGGATCTCTTCAAGATAATCGCGTACGAACTGCTTGTCGAAGGAGGGCTGTGCCCCGCCGGGTTTCCACGTCTTGCTGTCCCAGAATCGCGAGGAATCCGGCGTCAGAACTTCATCGGCTAATATAACCCCTTCGGGCGTCTTGCCGAACTCAAATTTTGTGTCGGCCAGAATCAGGCCGCAGCCTTCAGCGTGCGCCGCCGCCCGGTTGTAGATCGCCAGGGTCAACCGCCGTAGTTGGGCCGCTTCCGTCGCGCCAATCGCAGCTTCCACCTGCTCGTAGGTAATGTTCTCGTCGTGAGTGCCGTCGTGGCTCTTGGTGGCCGGCGTAAAGATTGGCGCCGGCAACCGCGAACCGTCCTGCAATCCGCCGGGAAGGGCAATGCCGCACACCTTTCCCGCCGTTCGATACTCCTTCCATCCGGAGCCGGCAAGATACCCCCGCGCCACGCACTCTACAGGAAACATCTCCGCCCGCTTCACCAGCATCGACCGCCCCTGCAACTGGTCGCGGTAAGGCTTGAGAGCTGCGGGAAACTGATCTGCATCGGCGGTGATTAGATGGTTCGGGACCACGTCCTTGAGGAGATCGAACCAGAACAGCGAAATCTGCGTCAGAATCTTGCCCTTGTCGGGAATCCCGGTGGCAAGTACGTGGTCGAATGCCGAAATGCGGTCCGTCGCCACCAGCAGCAGCCCACCATCCACGGCGTATAGATCCCGCACTTTGCCGCGTCCGATGAGCGGAGTGGGGCCCAGGTTGGTCTGGAGCAACGCTGACATGGAGAGCATTCCTCAGAGAAAGGTGAAAGTCCGATTTTCGGGCGGCCAGCGTACTTTGTCAATCTCTATCTCCCGGTGCTGACCCGGCGCTGCTTAGCCGGTTGATCATCCTCCTGCGCAGAATTTTGCGCTGTGTGCAAGTGGACTTTGCGCTCCGCGGCGGTTCCGCTGCCGAATCCGGTCCGCGCTTGAAACGCAGGTCATCGCCGCATTCTCTCGGTCCCACAAACCCGTGTGACAGCCGTCACGGTGTCGATGTTCAACTTCGGAGACACTTCGATTGTCAACATGGTTCGAAGGGCACGTAAGAATAGCTCTTCTTGAGCCGGGCGACACGAGGCAGCAGTGGAAAGGGGAAGCCGCGGCTAGTCTCGTTTAGTGCAGGGATCACCAGTAGCCGCGTGCTACCGACCTCCAGTGCCGGCTACTGGTCCCCGTTCTGTCTTGTGCAATGAGATCGACAAGCGCCTCCGAAGCGACGCGTTCCTTCGGGGGCGATTTTTTTGCCCAAAATCCAATGTGTGAACCATGAAGATTCAGTCAACACTATCTTCCCACATCCAATTTCGATCTGAGCCTCTCCACAGAGAATAGAGAATCGGAACCGGGGCTCGATCCCGAGCGTATCTGGAGACGGATGGCATTCCCTCGCAAAGCTTTTAGTGCCGCGCTGGTTACGGCCCTTGCCTGGCTCGTTCTCTGCGCAATCGCAGGCATCATCGCCGCCGATTGGGCACTCCACCCGCCGCGCCGCACGCTTACAGCAGACGACCAGAACCGGGCCGCCGTCATTGTAGAAAATCATCGCGCCATTCTCAGACAGGTTCAGGTATCCGCAGGCGGCGGAGCCATTCTCCGGGCTTGGCAAATTGTTCCCCAGTCTCCGAACGGCGACGCCGTCATCCTGTTGCATGGAGTCGCCGATAATCGCGCCGGAATGCTGGGCCCAGCCGAAATGCTTTTGCGTCATGGCTATTCTGTGCTCCTTCCGGACGCACGTGCACAAGGCATGAGCGATGGCGCGCTGGCCACTTACGGCGTTCTCGAAGCCGCGGATATTCAGCGCTGGTTTGATTGGTTTGAGGAGCGGCAGGCTCCGCACTGCGTTTATGGGATCGGCGAATCGATGGGCGCCGCTCAACTGCTCAGCTCATTAAGGAGCGATCGCGGGTTTTGCGCCGTAGTTGCCGAGTCGTCCTTTGCAAGTTTTCGCGAGGCATCGTACATCCGGATTGGTGAGTGGTTTGGCACCGGTCCCTGGCTTGGCCGCACGGCCCTCCGGCCTGTCGTCGAAACTGGGATTCTCTATGCGCGCTGGAGATACGGCGTCGATCTTACCCAGGACAATCCTGTCCAGGCAGTCGCAGCGAGCGGTATTCCGGTATTGCTCATTCACGGGCACGCCGACAGAAACATGCCGCCATATAACTCTGAGATGATTCGCGCCGCGAGCGAGGGCCGCAATTCTGAAGTCTCTCTCTGGGAACCGTCGCGCGCTAATCACTGCGGGGCCATGGGAGCCGACCCTGCCGAATTCGAGCATCGCGTTGTCGGCTGGTTCCAAAACCATCAAAACCCAACTCGACAATAGGTGCGACGCCGCTATTCTATTTCGCCGGCGAACATCCGCTCGATTCTCCGGTCGGGAATCAGCCACAACAGTGCAACCAGCACATACGCCGCCTGCGAAATCCAGCAATTCCAGAAAGCTGCCGGAATAGCCAGCCCGTAAACGGCCATCGATACCTTTGCCTTGCGATCGCTGCCGATTGCCCTGGCCAACAAGGAATCCTTGCCATCGGCCGCAATGAGCGTGCGGCAAAGGATCGAGTAAGCAATCCCCGCCATCAACAGGTCGACGCCGTAAAAGGCCGTGGGCAATCGGCCAAAGTTGTTCGTGCCCATCCAGCCGGTGACGAAGGGCAGCAGCGATAGCCAGAAGAGCAAATGCAAATTGGCCCATAGCGCGGCCCCGGAGATACGCCGCACCGCGTGCAGCATGTGATGGTGATTGTTCCAGTAGATTCCGATAAAGACGAAACTCAGCAGATAGCAGAGAAACACGGGTCCGAGCGGTTCGAGCGCGCGAAGGTCGTCGCCGTGTGGCACCCGCAGATCGAGCACCATGACGGTGATGATGATCGCGAGCACCCCGTCACTGAAAGCTTCCAGACGCGATTTGTTCATGGAGCCATTCCTCAGCCGGGATAAGCGAAAGTCGCCATGCTCGAAAGCCAACAAGCCCAGGCAACACCCAGAGATAGATTAACGTTACTGGCCGCGGCCGGCTCGCCGGACAACAGCAGGACATCGGCCTTCATCTCATAGAAAGAAGGTGCAAATGACTCGCGGTGTGCCTGCGGTGTGTGCCTTGTCCGGCAGTCTCCGTGGCGTTGACGCGATTTCAAGAGGTGAAGCGATGGCACAAGTAGCACAGATATTGGAAAAAGCTCCCACCGTCGATGAAGTTGTTCGCGGCGTCTCCCGCATCAAGTCGGTCGTTAGCGATGCGATGGAAGACGGATTTCGATCTGCGCGAAAGGCAGCGAAGCAGGGAAAGGCGTTTGCCCAGGACACGATTCACGATGCTAGGTACGCCATCAAGCGCAAGCCTCTGCAATCCGCGGGAATTGTCCTCGCCGCGGGAGTCGTGATCGGCAGCTTCATTACGTGGATACTTTCTCCGCGCGATTAGAGGTTGCCTGCGCGCCGGGTTCCTACACAGAAAGGGTACTTGTCAATCGGGGAAAACTGGCGTAGCTTGTTCCCCAGTGAAAATCTGGCGCTCTTGTGCGCCGCAGCACTTCCTTGAAAACGGCAGCTCTGTATGTGTTCGACAGCTCCCGTTTGCTCTCGCTCCACGCGTGCCTGCCTTGGTGAAGTTCCGGTTACGATCGGTTTTCCAAGGTTGAATGCTCCGCCCCTCCAGCATCTCTAGAGCGGCGCCGTAGACGCGAGGATCGACACATGACCGACTCTCCTGTTCAGTTCACTTTTGGTTTGCTGCCCGCGCCCGAAGGCCGCAGGCGCTCCTTCGTTGTCAGTTCCATCGTTAACCTGGTGATCCTTGGGATAGTCGTCTGCATCGGCATGATTGCTCCCAAGGTGATTGAGCGCCATTACGAACAGACAGAATTGATCGCTCCCATTCTGCCGCCTCACCAGAGAATCAGGGCGCCTCGTCCCAAGCCGCTGGTCGAGCCGGTCCGCACTGAAGCAAAACTCACGGCTGCGCCGCTGCCCCGCGTCAAGCCGCACCTGGCGCTCACACCGCGGCTCAAGCCTGCGCTCGCTGTGGCCATGCCCGCGCAAAACAGGCTGGTTCGCGCCTCCGTCAGGCCCGTTCATCTCGGCGATACGTTCGGCGTCGTTCCCAATCGCAATGCCATGCGTCCGGCCAACGTCGCTGCCATCGGCAATCCGTATGGCGACATGCGTGGCCCGGCCGTCGCGCCTCACGGTGTCGTCAGATCGGCAGGCATCGGCGATTCTATGCGTCCCGGCGAGGGTGGCGGCGGTGGTGGTTACGGAAACGGCTACGGAACCGGTGCGTCGGGGCAATCCACGAGCATCGAAGTGATCTCGAAACCGCCCGTGCACTATTCCGCTGAGGCGCGCCAGATGCGCATTGAGGGCGATGTGGTGCTGAGTGTCACTTTTTTGGCGAACGGCCAGGTGGTTGTCCACGGCGTAGTGCACGGTTTGGGCCACGGTCTCGACCAGGAAGCCATCCGCGTAGCGCAGCAGATTCGCTTCCGCCCGGCCATGGTCAACGGCCGGCCTGTGAGTGTAAACACCCACGTCACAATCGCGTTCCAACTGGCATGACTTGAGGCGCTCGGCGGCTGGGTCGACGGTGAGTTGCCGATAGCTCTTCGCTGACAACGCGAGTGGGGCGCAACCTGCTACCGGCTACGAGCTACCGGCTGCAAGCTGCTTTTTTTTACGCCGTCGCCCGCTTCTGTTCGCGGTGCCCCAGCCGTACGCTCACAATCTTCGACACGCCGGGCTCCTGCATGGTCACGCCGTAGATCATATCGGCGGCCTGCATCATGCGCCGGGAGTGCGTCACGATCAGGAACTGCGTGTCGTGGCCGAGCGACGTGAGCAGATCGGCAAAGCGGCCCACGTTGGTTTCATCCAGCGGCGCGTCCACTTCGTCGAGCACGCAGAAGGGGCTGGGCCTGAACTCAAAGATGCCCATCAGCAGTGACAGCGCCGTCAGCGCCTTTTCGCCGCCCGAAAGCAGCAGCACGTTCTGCAGCTTTTTGCCCGGCGGCGACACCACGATGTCCAAGCCGCTCTCCGCCTGATTCTCTTCGTCGGTAATGCGCAGGAAGGCCTGCCCGCCCTGGAAAAGCCGCGCGAACACCTTACCAAAGTTTTCGTTGATCTGCGCGAACGCCTCGTCGAACTTCGTCCGCGAAATCTGCTCGATCTCCTTGATCGTCTCCTGCGTGTTCTCGATGGATTCGATCAGGTCCTTGCGCTGCGTCTCCAGGAACCCGTGGCGCTCCGCTGTTTCCTTGTATTCTTCGAGCGCCATCATGTTCACCGGGCCCATCTGTTCGAGCTTTTGTTTCAGGCCCCGGCAGGTCTCTTCCTCCGCAGCAAGTTCCTCGCCCGCCAGCCGCGCGATCTCCGCATCGGCGCGCAGCACCTGTGCCTCTACGTTCACTTCGGCCAGGCAACTCGCCTCAAGATATTCAAGATCGGAGTGCAGCTTGGCCAATTCACTGGAAAGGCCGGCGCGCTTCTCGCGCAACTGGTCGAGGGCCGCGCGGCCGGTCTTCAGTTGCATCTCCAACTCGGCCAGTTGCTGGCGCAGCGCCTGCATCTGCTCGCCAATCGATTGCGCTGTCGCTAATGCCGCCGCGCGCGTCTCGGTCAACTCCTTTTGCCGCTCTACGAGATCGGCGTTTTCCCGGATGCGCTGCTCGCGCTCGGCCGCTGCCGAGGTCCGCTGCTGCTCAATCGTCTGCACGCGCCGAGTCAGGTCGATGAACACCCGATCGATGCGTTGGAAGGCCGCATCGGCGCCGCGCCGCCGTTCTTCCAGGCCCGCCAGCTCCGCCGTCATCTGCGCTGCTTCCTGCTGTAGCGTCTCGCGCTTTTGCCTAAGCGATTCGAGTTGTGCCTGCCGCTCGTTCAGGCCGCTGTCTGCCTGCGTGTGCTCGGCCTCGAGCCGCGCCGCCTCTTCGCGTTTCTCCGCAATCGCATGGTGCTTAGCTTCGCGCGCGTCCTTGTTGCGCGCCGCCTGCGCTTCCCATTCCTGAAGACGCCGTTCAATGCGCTGGGCCTCGGCCTCCATCTGCTTCAGCGCCGCGCCCAGAGTGGCCGCTTCGCTTTCGCCCTGACGGCGCTCTTCGCCCCGCGCTTCCAGTTGCGCGGTAATATCCTCGATGGCGCGGCTCAGCGCGTCCGCGTCCTTCTGTGCCTGGTCGAGTTCGGCTTCGAGCTTTGCCAGGCGGCTCTCCGTCTCGCGCAGCTCGCGCTTCAACGCCAGCGGTCCTTCGCTTGCCGGCTTGCCGCCCGTCACCGTCGAGCGGTGGAAGCACTCCCCGTCTGGAGTCAGAAAATACGCGTGTCCATAACGCAGCGCGTACCGCTGCGCATCGATGGCATTTTGCGCCAGGTAGCCATGCCGCAGTCTGGGCAACACTCGTTCGAGCGAGCGCCCAAACCCGTTCAGCACCTTCACAGCATCGCGCAGCGCAACCACGCCCGGCTCATGCACATCGGTCTCGCCGGATTGAAACAGCTCGCCTTGCGCATCGGAGTGAATTAGGAACGTCGCCCGGCCGTCGCTGGTCTTCAGCACGCGCACGCCCTCTTCGGCCGCGCCCCAGCTCTCGACTACGACATAATTCAGCTCTTCGCGCAGGAACTCGTCCACCACGCCTTCGTACTCGCCGCTGACCTCGATGAAATCTGCCAGCGTGCCCCTCGGCGCTACTGACGGCCCCAACGCTCCCGGCTTCAACAGCCGCCGCACCGAGTCGGTGGCGTAACCGTGGTTGCGAATCAGCGCCTGGAGAGAATCGCGACGGCCCATCACGGCTGCCTGCTCGCCGCGCAAGCGGTTGGCCTCAGCGCGGCGTCCGTTCTCATCGTTGCGTTTGCTTGCGAGGGTCTCGCGCAGCGTCGCAGTCTCCTGTTCGAGCCGCTTCACCGTCCCATCGGCTGCGTCGAAGCGCAATCTCGACTCGCCAGTCTGCACGCTCAGGTTTTCCGACTCCACGCGAGCCTGACCGATCTCGCCATCGAGCCGTTCCGCTTCACGCTCCAGCGCGGCCAAGCTCTCTTCGCCCTGCGCAATGTAGTTGCGCGCATTGTTTGAAAGCGTAAGCAAATGCATGGCGTGCCGGCGCTCGGCCTCAAGCTCGCGCTCGGCCTTAAAGACCTCTTCGGCTCCGGCCCGTGCTTCCTGCTGGCGCGCCTCAACCTTGGAGTGAAATTGGTGTGCCTCGTCCGCCGCGGTCTCTAAGAACGTCTTTTGCTGGGCGCGTTCTTCTTCCACGCCCGCCAGTTGCGTCCGCGTCTGTTCCAGCTCCGCGCCCGAGCCGGCAACCCGCGCCTCCAGTTCGCTAACTCGCTCCGTGTTGCTGCGCTCCCGCGCCGCGGCTCGCTCCAATTCGACAGCCGATTCGCTGGCGCGGGTCTGCGCCTCCAGGCCCTCGCGTTCCAATTCGTAACCGCGCTCAGTGAGCGCATGTTGGCTCGCCTCCTGCTGCGCAATCTCTTCCACTGAGCTGTTCACCTGCTCAGTCAGCGAGGCAATCTCCGCCTCTAATCGCGATTGATCCGCATCCATCGCTGCCATACGGCTTGCCAGCACCACGCGCAGCCGTCCCCGCAGCTCTTCGCGCACAGCGGCATAGCGCTCGGCCTTCGCTGCCTGGCGCTTCAGGCTATTCATCTGCCGCGTGACTTCTTCAAAAATATCGTCAACGCGTGCCAGATTCTGCTTTGCGCTTTCCAGGCGCAGTTCCGCCAGCCGCTTCTTCGTCTTAAAGCGCGTAATCCCCGCAGCCTCTTCGATAATCGCCCTGCGCTCGTGCGGCTTGGAGCTGAGCAGTTGTCCAATGCGCTCCTGGCCGATGATCGCGTAGCTCTCCGGCCCGAGGCCCGTGCCCATAAAGATGTCCTGAATGTCGCGAAGCCGGCACAGCTTCCCATTCAGCAGGTATTCGCTTTCACCCGTGCGGAAGAGCCGGCGCGTGATGACGACCTCGCCCTTTTGCGGCTTCGTCTGGAATTTGCGGCGACGAATCTTTAACACCACTCCCTGTGGCCCTTGATTTGCCTCGGCGCTTTCGCCGGGCGCCTGCGCCACCTGCGGTGCGGCAGCCTTTTGGCCGACATCCAGGTCTTCCGCAGGATCTTCCTCAAGCACCTGTCCCGGCTGCTCGTTGGTGGCAATCTCGTCGGCCTCGGCCGCGCGCTGGCGGCGCAGTTCTTCTTCGTCCCAATCCGGCGGCTCCTGGTGATCGACCACCACTTCCGGCTCGACCGGAATCGGCCCCTCATATGCTTCGGGATCGACCATGGTCAGCGTCACTTCCGCCATGCCCATCGCCTTGCGCTCGCGCGTTCCGGCAAAGATCAGGTCCTGCATGTGCGAGCCGCGCAAGCTCTTGGCGCTCTGCTCGCCCAGCACCCACGTCACGCCGTCAAGAATGTTCGACTTGCCGCATCCGTTCGGACCCACCACCACGGCAATGCCTGAGCCCGACACGGTCACTTCAGTGCGGTCGCAAAAGCTCTTGAAGCCGAGGATGTGAATCTTCTTTAGTTTCAGCATGTCTGCTCCGCGCCGATGAACTTATACTTGAAGCGTTTTTCCTTGCTTGCGCGCACGGATCTTTCTCACCGCACAGACGAGGAAATTCATCGTTTCATTACAGACTTTACGGATGTGCGTTGGCAGGGTCAACGCGAATAAGAGGGATCAATGTGGATAAGAGGGACGGAATTGGCGGGACCAAAGTTTCATTCGCCCCCGCGAATCAGATGCTGCGCTTGGCCCATTCTGCCGACGAGAAGAACTGCGGCCCTACATCAATGAGTCGCGGCACCATTTGGAAGACGGCTACCCGATTCCAGGGCTGGCCATTTCTCATGCGGTAGCCTTTTTCGTTGAGCCTGGCGACGATCTCCGCGTAAGAAAAGTCCTGTGTCACCAGTTCCATCATCACCGTTAAAATCTCGTGCTCGACCGGGTCCGCTTCGAGCCGCTTGCAGTCGTCGGAGACGCGCAGGCCGAACGGAATGTCTTCCTCGGATTTGCCCGCGGTTGCGGTTGGGGCCTCCGCGTCGGGCAGCTCGCGCCGCCATTCGATTGCAACCATCTGCCAGCCTGCCGCCGTGCGCTGCCGGATTACTTCGGAACTGAACGGCTCGGAGACGACGTCGCGCATCCGCTCAAAATAGGCCATAGTGCCTCCCTTTTGGAACTCAAGTTCCAATGGAAAGCATGCAATTTGGCTGCCACGAAAGCGAAGTGCTTCTGCAAGCTCAAATGCCAGCAAAGTCGACGAGATAGCCGACAGGCTTGCGAGAGAAGTTACGCGGGAGACGTCCGCAAATGCAAATTTGTGTTCGATTCCGAACAGGCCGCGAAGAAACGTATAGGTCTGCGCAGACGATACCGGCAATCCGATACCCGCGAACATCGGCGAGACAGTGGCGACCTTAGTGCGCGAGCCTACGCATATTCGATCGATTCAGTGCTTCGTCGCCTTCATAAGCTTCGGATTTCGCTTGAATGCATTGAAAAGGAGCCTTGCGCCTAAGGCTAGCAATGGAAGCCCGCAGAACATCGGGAATAGCTCGCGTTTTTCGGAAGCTACCACTTCGAGGAATGCGCCAACGCAAGCGAACGCCAACCCCCAGATTGCGATGCCCGCTCGTTGGACCTTAGTCGCGTTGGGCGAGCCTCTCCAAATCAGGGCGTCGACGCTGCTGCTATTGACCATCGCATCGGGCCATAGCGTATTTCGCTGTCTCGTCTTAACGTCCTCGATCAATTCATCCTGATGATCGCGGTAGCTCATGGGTCCCAATATACGCCGCGGAGCACACGTCGAGGAGAGCAAGGGCCGCTCGATACTAAGTTCTGGCTGTATGACCGCCTATGCGGAAGCTTTAACCGCTGATAAAGCGCAGTCTCGCTCTTTGCGTAGCCGTGCCGTGAAAGCGCCATAAACATGGGGGCTTTAGCCCCTGAGGGAGCTTTTGGCCGGCCTCAGAGGATTTATGCAATCGGCTCTAGGCCCGGTCGTAAAACCGGAAGAACAGCGCCGGCTTGGCCACCGGCGCGGCCTTTTCTACCACAGCAGCCATCTGCGCGTCGTTCAACGGCGTGAACTCACGCGCCAGTTGCACGTTCTCCTCAAGCTGCGCAATCGAATCGCATCCGATGATGACCGTGCTCACCGGCCGCGAGAGGGTGTAATACATGGCTTCGCGCATGGTCAGCGTGCCCGGCGATGTGGTCTGGATGTTCATGCCTTCCCAGCTCTTCTTCTGCACTTCGACGGGCGGCGGCGTCCACGAGGAAAGCAAGCGGCTGCGCCCCGGCACCTTCATGCCGATAATGCCCATCTGCTTTTCCACGGCCATCGGCAAAAGCGCCTCGTTGAAGCTGAAGAAGTGCGGATCGGCAGCGTTCATCGCCATCAGGATCGTGTCGAAGGAGGGATAGCGACGGATGCTTTCCATCAGCGCGTCCGGCCGGTAGTGGCCGGTCAGGCCGAGGCAGCGCACTACCTTTTGTTCTTTCATCTCGACGAGCGCTTCTATCGCGCCGCCTTTTGCGAAGATCTCGTTTACGTCGGTCATGGTGCCGATGTCGTGCAGTTGCCACAGGTCCACATGATCGGTCTGGAGCAGTTGGAGCGATTTCTCGATCATGCGCATGGAGTCGTCGCGCGTGCGTTCTTTTGTCTTGGTGGCGAGGAAAGCCTGTTGACGGCGATGCGCCATCACGCGGCCCACGTACTGCTCGCTCCAGCGGTCGGGCCCGCCGTAAATTGAAGAGGTGTCGATGTAGTTGACGCCGAGGTCGAGCGCGCGCTCGATGATGGGCACAGCGATGTCGAAGTTGTTCGGTTTTTCGAGCGCAGCCTGCCCACCAAGCGAGAAGAGGCCCACCCGGTAGCCCGTCCGGCCAAGGTTGCGCGTAGGCATCGCATCTGGCGTAACCGGATTCGAAGGCAGCCCCGGCATCGTGTGTGCCGGCTCGGCCATCGCTGCCGGCGCCAGCAGCGCGGCGGTCACTGCGCCTCCAGCCTTCAGAAACTCGCGGCGTCCCTGGCGGCGGGTAGAAATCGTCTCGTGATCGCTCATAATGAAGCCTCCTCGCGAAGCGGTTCTCGCTGTGCAGCGATGATAACGCCAGGAGACGGGTGAGGGAAGCGCCCTGCGGCTGTCCGCGCAGGGCCCGCCTTCACTCAACCCAGTCAAATCCCCGGAGCTGTCACGAAGTAAGGCGCGCTCTCTTCTTGAGGAGCCCGGGGTCGTCAATCACCGTCCCAGTGAATTTAACGGTAATACCGCTCATTGTGGATGCCAACGCAGCGCGGTCGACCGTCTCACCTTTTCCCTCGTCACCGGTGAGCAGTGATAATTGCCACTCAGTGAACAGGGTTGGTTCGGAGTATGCAGCCCGGAATTTTTCCGCGACGGCTGCATGACTGATGATTGCGGAATCGCGGTGTTCATCCGAATAGTCTTTCAAGTCGTAACGGAAGGTAAAATTCACCGGATTCGCATTGAAGCAAAAGGACTTCATTCCGCCGCGATCCAGGCGCTGATCGGCATAGATACCGTTGCTTCGAACCCTGAACCCCACAATTCCTTTCGGTGGCCGCTTTCCTGCTTTCCAATCGACCCATACGAAGATCTCGTCCACACGCACGCGTCCCACTCGGCCCCATCCACTCAGCGGGCTGTTCAAAGATGTAAAGCGCAGCACGAACTGGCCCGTCTTGAGAAACTGGTCGATCGCGGCTTGAGGCACACCATAGGGTACGTTTGTGAAATCCTCGGGTTTCGGGTTGAACGATTCAAATGCGGCATGTTGCCGCTCTTTGATATTCGCGATCTCAAGCAGGTCGCCGGCCATATCGACGATCGGCCGATTCACATCCCGCGCGGGCGGAGCCTCGCTGAGCGCCCAGTAACGGTGCGCGGCATCGAAGTTCTGGAGCGCGATCAGCATGGAACGCTGCACCGTCTTGTAGCGAATCCACAGCATTGCGGCAGCTTCGGCGCTCACCGCCTGGTTGGGCTTCAACCGCTCGATCTCGCCCTCGATATCCTTCTGCTGGCTCTTTGCAATCTCCGCCTGCAGCGCTGCTCGGGCAATCTCCTGCATCAGGGGCACGAGTGCAGCTTGCGCCGTGGTCAAAGCGCGGCCATAAATGATGAGCACCTTCAATTCCTTCAAATACTCATTCGCGCCATCGATTTCCTGCTTGATAGGCACCGCGAGTTGCGTTTCCAATTCCACCCAGAGTTGATCCCAATATGCCCCGGCGGATGGAGCGCCCTCCATGTCGGCATCATTCGTCGCAGCCGTCAGCTGGGACATGCGATTCGCGAGGTCTTTGGCGCTTTCCATCTGCTTAACCGCTTTTTGAATGGCGACGGCCAGTTCCGCGATCTTGGCGATCACCTTTCCGATGGTCACCAGCTTTTTCATGATCTCGGCAAGTTTTTGCAGCGTTGTTGCCGCCTTTTCCACCTGCTCGGCGGCATTGGCGGCGGCTGCAGCGCCATTCGGATTGCCCGCGAAGATGGAGGCAACGCCACTGATAAATGAAACAGCCGCGCTCGCAATCGCCATCGCGGCTTCCCGCTCTTTCTGCTCCTTCCACTTCTGCATCCCCGTTTCGAAGCTGCTCTTGGCTTGTGTTACCGCAGTCTGTTGTGAATCCATTGAGGTAGTGGCTTTGGAGACATTTTCATTTGCGATCCTCAGGTTTTCATCGAGCTGGGTGGTCACCAGCGCCTGAAATCTGTTCGCATTCTTCTCTCGATTGAGCATCAATCGGGCGGCTGCCTGCCGCTCCGTCACATCGATCGTTCTGTTAACGAAATTCGTAAAAGTGCCCGCATAAGCCTCCAGTGCTGGGACATATTTCTCTGCCAGACCTGCGTACATGTCCGGACTCAGGTAGGGAACGAAATCAGTCGCGGGCCTGAGCGGCTGCAGCAACTCGCGGCTGGCGACTGCCTGCACCCGCAGATCCGTGAAAATGTCTCCCGGAAAGAGCGACAAGAGCTGCTGCAGTTTGTCGAACATCTGGAAAGCGAGCTCCGGCTTTTGGTCGTTCACTAACGCCAAGGCTGCCAAATGCATGCGCGTCAGAAAGGCCTTGCACGGTCCCAAAGGCACCGAAGGGGGGATGGGTTCCAAAGACGCCTGAAGGCTCAACGAGCCATAACCTTTGTACCGCTGCCATTCGTAATTCATTGAGGGGATCGGCTGATCTCTTCGGAACTCCCGGATAGAGAGCTTATCGATCCCGCTGCGATCCGGGGCCATGACGCTGAAGTAGAGCCCCCAGTCTCGAACATTTCTCGGCGGCTCAGGGAAAAAATAGGCGCCCGGCTTTGGGGCGATCACCCTGCCCATGAGGATGTTGCTGGTTCCGGCGACCAGCTGCATGCCCCCTCCCGCGAAGGTGATCGTGTCAGCCAGTACAAAGAGCTTGGTGGAACCCGCTGGCGCCTTGCTCCATACTTCGGGAAAGTTAACCTCCATACCGGTAACGAACGTCCAGTCATCGACCTTCGTCACCCTGTTGTAAGTACCCATTTGGAATGCGCTGTCCAATATGGCATCCCAGTCGACCTGACTGGCATTCGCTAAGGACGCTTCAAGAACCTGACTCATGAGATTTCCTCCGAAAGAATGGCGAGCGTGCACACAACGAATGCATGGCTCAGGCGGGGTGAGGTAGGACAGAAATCGGGGAAGCAGCCAAGGTGAAGAAAGGGGAAGAGAAGATGCGTCTTCTGCTGAGACGATTCTGGCTCGGAGGATAGCCGAGCAGATTCGCGCTGTCAACGCATTTTGTTGCGGATCGTCATCGTGCGCAGATTCGCGGTTTCCGCAGTGATTCTCGCCCGCGTCGCGCTTGGAAGCGCCAGTGCAGTCCTCGTCGGGTCGCTGCACCAGCGTGAAGTCAGAGACGAATGCGCTGATTCGTTATGCGTGGTGCGCCGTTCTCCGCGCGAAGTGAATGATCAGGAACAGCACAAAAAGCCCCAGCAGAACGTGAATTCCTGCCACCGCTACGTGGAAAGCGACGAACGCGACGAACCATGCGATCAGACAAAGAAACGCGATTGTAAGCCACATACAAACCTCCAGAGTGCGCCGATTTTGGCGCTTCTCTCTGAATCGGATGTCAGATCCGGCACAAGGTTTGCTCTGGGATCGGGACCGGGCAACGCAATCTAGCCGGCCAACCGGCAGCCTTGCTGAACCCCGGATCACAATCTTGAAATATTGAAGTATGATGACCTCAGCCGACGCATCCGCGTCCTTCCCTGATCTTGGTAGTGGGTCAGTTTGAAATCGTCGTGAAAGGGCACGACCGGGGAACCCACACAGTATGTGGGTCGCGTGCCGAAAATGCCGAGGAATAAACCAGGGCTTTAGCCCCTGATGAGCCATTTTGTTCAACCTGACCCACTTTTCTGATCTTCCAAAGATTGACTCCGCTCGGAGGCGCCCCATGACCGCCCGCAAGCCTGTCTGTGTTCCTTTCGTCGCATTCATCCTAAGCGTCACCGCAACATGCGCCCAGCAGCCGCCCGCTCACTCGGTGCTGCCCGCCCCCCGGTCCGGTCCTCAGCAATCCATCCCCGCATCCAAAGCCATCCGGCTTGACGTCGTCGTCAACACAAAGTCTGGCCAGCCCGTTACAGGTCTCGGCCAGCATGATTTCACGCTTCTGGACAACAGGTCTCCCCGGCCTATCACTTCATTTCGTGCTGTCACTCCGCCAGGAGAGCCCGTCGAAGTCATTCTCCTTATCGACGATGTCAATACGCCCTACCCGTTGCTCGCCTCCGTGCGCAACTCCGTTGCAAAGTTCCTTCGCGAAGATCATGGCTCCCTCGCCTATCCCACCAACATCGCCGTCCTCACCGACAATGGTGTCCAGGTCGACAATGCTTTCTCCAGCAACGGCACGGCCCTGAGCGACGAACTCAAACAACGCCAGATGGGCCTTCGCGAGATCACGGACACCACACAGTGGGGTACCGTCCAGCGCCTCACCATCTCCGTAAAAGCTCTCCATCAGCTCGTTGCTTTTGCCTCCGAGCAGCCGGGCCGCAAAATCGTTCTTTGGATTTCGCCGGGGTTCCCACTTTCTTCAGGCCCCAGCGCCGCAGCTCTTCCGCGGCAAGCGGAGCAGGCGATCTTCGGCGACGTCGTCTATTTCTCTACCGCGCTGCGCCAGAATCACATCACCCTCTACAACATCAATCCTGTTGGAAATTCCCTGCCGATGTACGCGGCCAATTACTACCAGAACTTTGTCAAGGGCGCTGTCAAACCCGACGGTGTGCAGTTGGCCAGTCTGAGCATTCAGGTGCTTTCTGTTCAGTCAGGGGGCCTCACCCTCGTTTCAGATAATGACGTTGCGGACATGATCCAGAAGTGCTTGCTCGATGCTGCTTCCTGGTACGAAATCACCTTCGATTCGGCGCCCTCTGACCAAGCAAACCAGTATCACCACCTCGAAGTTCGCGCCGCCCAGCCGAACGTCGTTGTTCGCACACGCGACGGCTACTACTCCAATCCCGTGGCCATCGCCGCCGCACACTAATCGGGGTTTCACTCTTACGGAATGGCGCATTCTGCTCTCCGGCGCGTCGGTTTGCCGCGGAATATGCATGGCGTGTCGCTAAGTTCGCTTCCAATGCGCTGTGATAAAACTAACCCGATGGATCACTTCCGCCGCATGGGCGCATTGCGCCGCAAACTCACTCGCGCCGGGCTCTCCGGGCTGCTGGTCACGTTTCTTCCCGACGTACGGTATCTGGCGGGATTCACCGGATCGAGCGCCGCGCTGGCAGTGACGCGGCGCAGAGCGCGTCTCTTTACCGATAGCCGGTATGCGACGCAGGCCGTCGAGGAAGTCGAGGCCGCCGAAGTCGACATTGTGAAAGGCTCGCCGGCCGTGGCGGCGGTGCAGTGGCTGGCCGCTCAGCCGGGTGTCGAGCTGGCAGGATTCGACGCGGCGCGCACGACCGTTGCGGAGTTGAAGCGCTGGCGTTCGGAGCTGCCCAGCCGTTTGCGGCGCAGCTTTCTCGATGAGCTGCCCGCTCCGTTCGTCGAGCAGCTTCGGATGGTGAAGGATGAGGACGAGCTTGCGGTGATGGCCGAAGCCGCGCTGGTGGGCTGCCGGCTCTTCGAGGAGATTCTGGAATTTCTGCGGCCGGGTGTCGCCGAGATTGACGTGGCCGCGGAACTGGAGCACAAAGCCCGGAAGATGGGCGCTGAAGGCATGTCGTTTGAAACCATTATTGCGAGCGGGGCGCGTTCGGCCATGCCCCACGGGCGCGCGACGGCTGCGCGGCTGCCGCGGCGGGGGTTCGTTACGCTCGACTTCGGTATAATCCTCAAAGGTTATTGTTCGGATATGACGCGGACCGTTTTCCTGGGATCGCCAAGGCCCGGAGAGCGGAAAGCATACGAGACTGTGCTGGAAGCCCAGGAGAACGCCGTGAATGCGGTGGCTCCGGGGGCGAGTTGCGCGGAGGTGGATGAGGCCGCGCGCAGCATTCTGCGCAGGGAAGGTTTCGGCGAGGCGTTTTCCCATGCCACCGGCCACGGCGTCGGGTTAGAGATTCACGAGCCGCCGCGCATAGGCGCTGGGCAGTCAACGCGCCTCGCGGCCGGCATGGTGGTCACGATCGAGCCAGGCATTTATCTTGCGGGCCAGTTCGGCATCCGCATCGAAGATATGGTGGCAGTAACACGCAACGGGAGCGAGGTGCTAACGCCGGCTCCGAAGGCGCTGATGGAACTTTGATCCGCGCGGATCTTATTGAAGGGCGCGCGTAGAGAACCAAAGGGACGAATGAAACAACAAGACGTTGAAGATTTACGGCAACTGATCGAGTTTTTAAAGCAGCATGGCGTGGCCGAGTTCGACATCGACCGCGGTGACCTGAAGCTGCGGCTGAAGTTCAATCCGCAGGAGAGCGGGCCGAGTTCCTTGGGCGAGTTGGCGCAGTTGTTGCGCACCGCGCCGCCTGCCGCAGCACAGGCTGCCGCGGCGAGTACGCCAACCGCCGCTCCCGCTGGGGTGGAACCGGCGGCCGATCCCGATGCCGGTCTGCACATCCTCAAATCGCCGATCGTCGGCACGTTTTATGGGTCGCCTTCCCCTGGCGCCTCGCAGTTTGTCTCTGCGGGGGATCATGTGGACAAGGGCCAGGTGATCTGCATCGTCGAAGCCATGAAGCTGATGAACGAAATCGAGGCGGACGTTACCGGCGAAATCGTAAAGTGCCTCGTGACCAACGGTCAGGCGATTGAATTTGGCCAGCCGCTGTTCTCCATTCGGCCAGCCTAGGCGCAGCGAATGGGCGGATCAGCAAGTTAGCGTGGCCTAACTTGCTGAGTTGTTAACTACGCGCCGCTTTCACAGCATTGCAGAATCTCAGCCTTGCTGAACCGCTAACCGGCTAACTTGCTAACTTGCTAACTATGCTACGTAAAGTTCTCGTTGCCAATCGAGGTGAAATCGCGCTGCGCGTGCTGAATGCGTGCCGCGAAATGGGCATTCGCACCGTCGCCGTTTACAGCGAGGCCGATCGCAACTCGCTGCATGTGCGCTTTGCCGATGAGGCTATCTGCATCGGTCCGCCCCGCGCATCCGATAGTTACCTGAATGTCCCGGCCGTCATCTCGGCCGCGGAGATTGCCGACGTCGACGCCATCCATCCCGGTTACGGCCTGCTGAGCGAGAACGCAAACTTCGCGGAAGTCTGCCGCGCATCGAATATTAAATTTATCGGGCCGCCGCCCGAGGTCACGCGGCTGATGGGCGAAAAAGAAAAAGCCCGCCAGGCGATGAAGAAGGCCAAAGTGCCCATTCTGCCGGGCTCTGACGGCGTGCTGACGACGGCCGAAGAGGCGCGTGAGTGGGCCGAGAAGGTCGGTTACCCGGTTATTCTCAAGGCCAAAGCCGGAGGCGGCGGACGCGGCATGCGCGTAGTGCGCAACGACGAAGAACTGCCCAATTTCTTCCATGCGGCGTTTACCGAGGCCGCCAACGCCTTCGGCAACGGCGAGCTCTACATGGAAAAGTTCATCGTGAACCCGCGGCACATCGAGTTTCAGATGTTGGCCGATGAGCACGGTAATGTTGTTTCGCTCTTCGAGCGCGAATGCTCCATCCAGCGCCGCCACCAGAAACTCATCGAAGAAGCGCCGAGCCTCGAGGTCACGCCCAAGATGCGCGAGGAAACGGGCCGTACGCTCTGCCGCTGCCTCAAGGAGATCGGCTACCAGAACGCGGGCACTGTCGAGTTCCTGATGGACGCAAATCATCAGCTCTACTTCATCGAGATGAACACCCGCGTGCAGGTGGAGCACCCGGTCACCGAAGCGATCACCGGCATCGACATCGTCAAAGCGCAACTCCGCATCGCTGCCGGCGAGCCACTGAGCGCCATTCTCCCCGCCAGGCTCGAGATGCGCGGCCATTCTATCGAGTGCCGCATCAACGCCGAACATGCGGAGCGATTCACGCCGTCTGCGGGAAAGATCACGGCCTTCAATGTGCCGGGCGGCAACGGCGTGCGCGTAGAAACCGCGCAGTACGCCGAAGGCGTCGTGCCTCCCTACTACGATTCGCTCATCGCCAAACTCATCACCCACGGCGTCGATCGCGCCGAGGCAATGGCGAAAATGGAGCGCGCGCTCAGCCAGTTCATCGTGCGCGGTATCGAGACCTCCATCCCGCTGCACCAGTCGATCTTCCAGGACGCAAACTTCCGCGCCGGCGAGTTCGACACCGGTTTCATGGAGCGCTTCCTGGCCGCCCGTGCCGAAGCCGCCAAACAAACCGCCTGAAACGTTTTCCCCAAATTCTGCACATTCTCCTAGCGGGATTTTCCTTTACGCCGAGGCAGTCGTGTGGATAGAGTGAAAGCTCCGTCAAATCGGGAGGGGAAAGATGAGTATTCTTCAGGATTTGCCCAATATCATCACGGCCGTCGCGGGCATGGGAACCGCGGCCTTCGGCCTCGTGGACTCGACCAAGGTCTTCTGGGGTGGAGTCAACCGCATCGGTTTCTCGCAAATTAAGAACTTGATCGGCGACCTCACGCCGGGCACGCAGGTCAATTCACTCGAGCAATCGAAGATTATTGATACGTTGCGCGCCAACTGGTACAGCGGCCAGGATCTCACCAAGCAGAAAGCCGTGGCCAAGTCTCTCATCAAGCTGGGGCTGAATGCCACCAATGCCGCCGCCGTCGCCAAAGCCACGGGAGTGGATGAGGCGACGTTGCAGTCGGCCGTCACAAAGATGGCCGCCGGCACTTCGCTCGCGCCCATCGAGAGCGATGTCTATGCGCGGTTCGATGTGATCGTGACGGCGATGCTCGACCATATCTATCAGGACAGCGACCAAAAATACGTGAATGGCACGCGCGTGACGGCAGGAATCTTTGCCGTTCTGCTGGCGCTCGCGGGCGGATGGATCGCGAACGGCGGCGCGTGGCAAGTTTATGCCCACTCCGGCGACATTTGGCGCGCCTTGCTGGCGGGCGTGTTGGCCACGCCGCTCGCGCCCGTGGCCAAGGATCTGACCAGTGCGCTCTCGACTGCCGTCAATGCCATGCAGACGGTGAAGAAGGCCGTCCAATGACGGCGGATCCCATCACGCGGTTTCTCGATCTGCGAATGCTCTGGGGCGGCGGCGAAGTTGCGCCGGCTGCTCAGCCGATGCAATGGAATGGGACCACGGCGATTGGCGACACGAACTATACCGATCACTCCCGGTATGTCGATCTATCGCTTACCGATCTGCAAAGCTACGTCCGCGGCAGAGACGTTCTTCTCGCCACGCACGGCTTCGCCAACAATCGCGAAGACGGCATCCGCGAGCTCTCCGAGTGGCGCAAGCTGCTGACTCTGCCCGATTCGGCGGCATATCTCGGTGTGTTATGGCCGGGCGATTCGGAGTACCTGGGCCCCCTCTGCTATCCGGGCGAACCGTCTCAGGCCATGGATGCAGGCGCTAAGCTGGCAGCATTTATCGACGCGAATCTGCAGGGCGCAACCAGCTTCTCGTTCGCCTCGCATAGCCTCGGTGCCCGCGTCATCCTGAATGCAATGACCACCATGCAGTTGCCGGTGCGCCGCGCGGTCATCATGGCCGGCGCCATCAACGACGACTGCCTCACCAACGAGTTCTCCTCGATCCAGCAGAAGGCGGAGGAGATCGTCGTGCTGGCATCGCAAGAGGACGGCGTGCTGCGTTGGGCCTTCCCTGTGGGAGACCTTGCGGCAGAAATCATTGGCAAAGATCATCCCTGGTGGGAGTCGGCCCTCGGCCGCTTCGGTCCCGCCGCAAGACCCGCGAACTACCTGCCGCCCTGCCAGATTCCCGATCCATGGAATTTCGGCCACGGCGACTATTTGCGTACGAAACCGCCAGCCCCGACGATCATTCCCCCACCCGCGCCGCCGGTGATGCCTGATCCCACACAACCCCCTCCTTTGAGCGGGGCTGCCGGCTGGCAGGAGGCATGGTCGGCTTCGGTCGTCTCCAGCTTCTTCCGCTAGGCTGGTCCGGACGGGTAGCGCCGGTCTCCAGACCGGCTGTCGTGCGGGCCTCCTGGCCCGCGCCGCTCTTTTGCTCCGGCCCTTGTCAAGTCGATTACGAAACTCCATGACCGTTCCGACCCCGTCTCGGCGATCTCTTCCGAGAATCCGACTTTTCGGTACTAATTTGCCGTCGACGAGCGATTCGGCGATGAAGCATTCGTTGGTGCCCGGTGGAAGATCGAAAGACTGAACGGTGTTTGCCGGGACTTATTCTGCATGGCTTCGGAGAGGAACATGCAGCCATCTGCGCTTGGGTAACGCAAGAACAAACGCGCCCTCACACACCTCTACTGGGTCGGAAATCTACTGAGTGCTGTAATGCCCGTAGTCTGTACCCTTCGCTCAATAAAAGCATTACTGGCCCGCTGCGAAAGCGGCTTGGTATTGCGGCCAGAAAGACGCAGCCCATGTTTTCAGCTTTTCCACGTAAGCCACTTTCTCAGGAAACCGCTTGATCATTTTAGGAGACCAATCAGAATCAGCAAAAGTTGGAGCCGTATTGGATTTGATCCCCGCTATTTCAGGACTGAACAAATACTTTGTGTGCAGCAATCCCCAGCTTTCAGTCCGCACAAACTGAACCGATATGAAGTCTTGTGGAAAGTCTATACCCTTTGCCGCCAAAGCTTTGCCAGCAGTTCTATCCGTGTCGTCCAGCTTGACGGCACCATCGGCCCAGCGCGACCAGCCGGGGGCAAAGAAATTGCTGACGTACCAGCAAGCAGACTGATCCTTGTTGCTATCCGCCATAAACAAATAATACCTTTCGCCACAGCCTGCGGATTTATTCACGATGTTTTGCACGGTGTCGGAGGAAGACCTGGCTCTTATAGCGGCAGCCGTGATCGCCCCGATAAGATGCCTATCTCTAAGACGTCCAAAAAAATAAATTGCTCCTGAAACCGTCGGAGTATTGTAATTTGTATTGGCGATTAAGAACCAGTTCCCTTCAGGGAGTGGTAATTCAAATCCATTCACTTGCACTGAGCCGCTGTATGATCGGCCAAGAAGAGCAGGATCCAAACCCGTGCCACTCTCGTTGAGAGACGCGCTACTTGATGCCGCCACAGATGAACTTGATTTTGGGAGCTGGACTGAAGTTGACTCCGGCGATTGGAGAGCCGAGGATGCCGGTGGAAGAGTGGGCTGAACTGCGGGAGGAGTTATTGGGAAAGCGGACTGAACGGTTTCATTATGCGAAACAGGCCGTGGGGACATGTATGACGCCTGCGCCGAAATGTTTGGCGTCTGTTTCGTATGTGGCTTTGGCGGGAATAGAACAAACAGGACGGTTAACAGGCTCGCAACAATAAGCGCGAAGCGCCATAACGGAGCCCGTCTCCACAGAGATCTCAACGTCTTTCGCGAAGAACCAGCTGCGCTTGCGGTCATTGCCCAGCCTTCGCTTCAACGGCGCCATCGACAGAAATCAAGGACACGCTGGTATATCCCTTCTGTTTCGCTTCTATCAATGTGTCGGCAATGGATTCTTCGACTGCGCGTACCAAGTCTCTGGATGAGGCTCCAACGCCAAGTTTCCGTTGTCATTGCATCATGTCTAGCAATAGGTCGGGATCAATTCCGCCGGCATTGATACCAAGGCCATAGCTTTGGATCATCGCTTCAATTTCAAGCGCGGTCACACGAGCAACATCCAACCCCGACAATGCCTTGAACACCAAAATGCGATCAATGCGGTTAAGCACTTCGGGAGCAAAGCCGGATTCTTTAAGCGCATTCGTCGCGGCGCGGCGCAATTCATCCGAATTATCGGCATAAGTCATGCTAAGGGATTGCAGTGCGTCGGTTGCTGCGTTTGTGGTCAGGATGAAAATCGCGCCCGTCGTCGAAATCTGCCGACCATCCGACGCCTCGGTAACAAAACCGTCATTCCATGCCGTCAGAAAATTCTTGTGTACTTCAGGATGCGCTTTCTCAAATTCATCTAGAAGAACAACCGCATCCGGTGTGTCTCGCAGCGAGCCTGTAAGCTTGCCGTAGGCATCTGACCCCACATAACCTTTGGGTGATCCAAATAACTGATTCGCCCCATGTCCACCGCTGGAAAACTGCGTCATGTCGAAATGAAGCAACTTGCGTTGTAACTCAGTAGCCAAGCATTTTGCCAAATAGGTTTTTCCGGTTCCCGGCGGCCCAGCAAGCATAAACACTCCAACAGGCTTGCCTCGCTGTTTAAGCGCCAAACGTCTCCTAATCTGCGCTGCAATATCATCGCAAATAGCACCTTGGCCGATTACTTTGCTCTTAAGGGCCTCTGCTAGCTTTTCCGCGCTTATGAATACGGCTTCAGGTTCTTGCGCGATTTTTTGCTCCAAAACCTGACGATTGGTCAGGCGGTCAAGGATGTCCATAAGCCATGCTCCCTTGATTTCGGTAACATCACGATGACGTTCATGAAAGAATCCGGCAAAAACAAACAACCAGAAAATTGCCGCAAGTCCGAAAATGATCCACGAATGGGCACCCAGAAAAGCGGTCAATGCATGACTGAAAGATCTAATATCATTGCCAGACAGCCCGTGTTGCAGCCAAACTGAGAAATGGCAACAATCGCCATCGCAATAAACGCGATTGGCATCAGCTTGGCTGCGATAGAACTCACTCGACGCATTAATCCACCTTGACCCTTAATCCAAAGTCTTGTCTGGCGCGCATAAGTGGCAACACAACTCGTGATGCTCGGGACGACAAACCAACTGTAATGCCTTTACCGTCTACGTCACTGATTCCGGTAATCTTGAGAATCCAATGTCCATCTGAAGAAGTGGGAACTGCAAAAACAGTCGGCTGCTTCGTTAAGACAATCGTGCGCAAATAGCCTTGGCTATCAATTTGGACGACATCCCCACCGGCGTCATTTATATCCCAGAGTGATAACCACACCAAACGGCGGCGTTCTTTTTTGATCGCGGCTTTTCTGGCCGGCGCGAGGGAAGTTAGAGTTTTGGGGGCTTGCGCACTGGGTGTCGAAGAAGATTGCTCTTTCAGGTCGTTTAGCAAGGCCTCTTTTTCAGAAGAAGGTAATTGCATACTCTCAACCGCACGTTGAATGTCCTTGTCTTCCACGACATCCAAAGGCACCTCGCCCAACGCATTGATGGCGGCAAGGCGCTCTTGAGTTTGCGCATCGGTGAGGTTGTCGCCGTGCCTAAATAGGGATAGAATTTCTGTCCTTCCGCTAACTTCCAGACCACCCAGAACAACCCCAAGAAGCAGTCCTGTTGCCAATAATGTCTTGGCAAGAAACGCAAAAACAGGATATCTCCTGGATTTTGGGGAGGTCTTGACGACAGAGGAATGGGGCAGTTGATTCATGAAGGTTCCTTCAGTTTAAGGGGGAAAGCCAATTGTGTCATGGGTGGATGAAAACATCGTCACAGCTGCTGCTCACCGCAGTTGGATTACGTGCATTCAAATCTCGAATCTTGGATGGCCATTCTCGCGACTCAGACTGGCCGTGCAGAACACAGCCGATCTGCTCGAATAATCGAAGCAACCACATTAAATACAACAACTTATATAGTATATGGAAGAACCGATCCTGAAAAGTGGGCCACTGTCCGCCAATTTGGCCCAGGCGTGATCCTCGGTTGACGCAACAGGGCAATGCACTCACTGACTCGTGGCTAAGCGCGATACTTGTGATTACTCCCCGCAAACGCCCTTGTAGTGCTTTGAGTATTACTACCGCTGGCGAAGACAGCTCAAGAAACCTAGTGATCCTGGCCTATGAGAATGAGATGATATTTCCGCATCGAGGGCAACATGTCTCTCTCCCAGCCTCGATTGCAAAGCTTGCCTACTGAAATCGCGCTGTACACATGCCCCTCGACCCCGTGTCAAGCCCGCCGCACCGCCATTTCCCCGAATTGCGCCCATTTTCCCCGCTAAACTTTGCCTCCGAGTTTTGCCGATGATTTCGCGGTTTCTGCGCACACTAGGATCATGTGCAAAGAAACGGATGCCCGTGACAATCCGGCAGTCCAGCGCTGCCGCAAAGCCTGGGAGGATGCGTACGACGAAAAGATGCTAACCCTCGGCGAGAATGCTGACGACGACGCGGCCCAGAATGCGGGCAACCGTGCCTATCTATGTACGCTGCCACCCCTCTCCGGTTACGAAAACATCCGTGACTTTATCGCCTGCGTCATGCACGCGCTCGTTCTCAACGTAGTCGACCCTGAGGCCGTTGAAGATTACCTCGCCGGCGCTAAAGTGGCGCTTAGCGCGCTCCGCCAGGAGCCACAACCTAAGCGCCGTCAACGACATACACCCGAAAAGGAGGGCAAATCAAAGAAAAAATCCTCTTGATTTCCACAATCCCGGTACAATGTCAGGCCTAAACCCGAGAATTTATCGCTTTCTCTTCGCCTTTTGCGGCCCAAATCGGCTATGCTGTTTGGGCAACATAGGAGGTTGCCATCATGGACTATCAGAAGGACATTGTTGCCGAATTCGACCGGGAAGCCGCCAAGACCCGGAAGATGATTGACGCAATTCCGGCCAACGCCGATTTCAACTTCAAACCCGATCCGAAGTCGATGAGCCTTGGACGCCTCGCCGGCCACTTGACGGATTTTTCCGGCGAGTGGGCACATTCCACGCTCACCAAAGACAAGATCGATTTCAGCGCGGGCGATTACAAGCCATTTGCGCCCACCAGTAAGGCCGAGGCTCTGGAGAAGTTTGACAAGGAATTGAGCACAACGCGCGCGGCTCTGGTATCCACAACCGGCGACACCTGGGACCGCAAATGGCAGCTCGTCTGGCAGGGGCACACTGTCATCGACGCACCCAAGCATGAGGTCTTTCGCGACGCCGTTCTGAACCACATGATTCACCACCGCGGCCAGTTGAGCGTCTATCTGCGCCTGGTAGGCGGCAAAGTCCCCGGAGTCTACGGCCCGTCTGCCGACGAAATGTGAGAGAGGCAGGGAACAGTGGCGAGTGAGTAGTGGTTAGTGATGAGTGGCGAGTTGGCTGCGACCAGCGGTAATCACTAATCACTAGCCTGATGCCCTACTCTGATTTCATGCCTTATATCTTTCCAAAGATCTATCCGATTCTCGATAGCGCCGTGATTCCACAAACACGGCGCGCTGAGTTTGTGCATCGCCTGGGCAGCGAATTCGCCGAAGCCGGCGTGACTCTGCTCGAATACCGCAACAAAACCGGCTCCGATGCCGAGCTGCTTGCCGATGCGGTGATCCTTCGCGCCGCGATGTCCGCGGACAACGTGAAGCTGATTCTCGACGATCGCGCCGATCTCGTCGCCCAAACCGGATTCGACGGCGTACACGTGGACACAGGAGATGCTGCACCAACCGAAGCCCGTCGAATCGTCGGTCCCGATTGCATCGTAGGAACATTTGGCGGCAGCGAGGCGCTTGTGCCGGGAATTCTTGAGCAGCCCGTCGATTACCTCTCCATCGGTCCGGTCTTTGCGACCACGACCAAGCAGACGACCAAACCTCCCATCGGCGTAGAAGGTGTGCGCCGCCTGCGGAGTCAAGCCGGGCCAGCCGCGGTTCTGGTCGGCGTTGGAGGAGTGACGTTCGAGACTGCGGCCGCGATTCTCGCGGCAGGAGCCAGCGTGATTGCCGTCTCCGCAGCCATCTTTCGCAGTGCCGACCCGGCGCAGGAGTTTCGGCGCTGGACGGCAGCAATTCATTAGAGCGTGTTTCATAAATAGCGCGTGAAAGGGTACGACTCCAGTCGCGCCGAAAATAGTGCGTGAAAGGGCACGACCGGGGAACCCACACAGTGCGTGGGTCGCGTGCCGAAAAGCGCCGGAAATCGAGGGGGTTTTACAGGCTGCGGAAAAACCCCTCCGAAGCCACCGCTTTGAAAGGGCACGGATTTATCCGTGCTGCAAAGGCCGCCAAACGGTTCCGGGGCTTTAGCCCCCGAGGCATGGTTTCTCTCAAACTGAGCCTCTACAGAAACCTCCCAGCGGTGTCCTGAAACGAGGCATCACTGTCCAAAACCAACACAGCATGTGCCCGAGAACAGGACGTTGCTGTTGCAATAAAGGACAGTGGCTGGCTCAAAATGAACCAGTCGCCGCGCGGCAAGATCCGGCCTGGCCCCTTCGGCCAGCGCAATGTTGCGTGTCGTATGATGGCCTTGCGCGATCCCTTCACGCGGTCTTAGCCTGCACTGGTCGCCCTATTTCACCGATCTGCAAGAGAGGAACCGGTCCTTGATCTCCCGATTGCTGCGCATTAAACCCTTGACCATGCTCCGCGAGGAAGTCAGCGAACAGGGCGAGCACACATTGAAGCGGTCGCTTGGGGCCGTGAACCTTGTCACGCTTGGCATTGGGGCCATTATCGGAGCGGGTATCTTCGTGCTCACGGGCAAGGCGGCAGCCCTCTACGCCGGGCCGGCAGTTTCGCTGAGCTTTGTGTTGGCGGGTATTGTCTGCGCATTTGCCGGATTGTGCTACGCCGAGTTTGCCTCCATCATTCCCATCGCCGGGTCCGCATATACCTACGGCTACGCAACATTGGGCGAGTTGGTCGCATGGATCATCGGCTGGGATCTGGTGCTTGAGTACGCGTTTGGAGCGGCCACCGTCGCCGCCGGCTGGTCAGGCTACCTGAACAGCCTTTTGCAGCAGTTGCACATCTACATGCCTCCCCGCTTCACCGCGGTTCCGGGAACGGAGTTGTACTTCTATCAGGCCAAGTGGCAGCCGTTGACCGCGCTGCCGCAGGGCGCGAATCTGGCAGGGGTGCCCCACGTAACAGCGGCATTCAATCTGGTCGCGGTGCTCGGAGTTCTCGCGATCACGGCCATCCTGGTCGTCGGCATTAAGGAGTCGGCAAACTTCAACTCCGCAATTGTCTTCGTCAAGCTGAGCGTGGTGGGAGTTTTCTTGGTGGTCGGCGGGTATTTCCTCATCGAACATCCTTCGTTGGCACAATTCAATTGGCATCCTTTCATCCCGCCGGTTGACGCCCACGGCAACTTCGGCTGGATGGGAATTGCGACAGGGGCTTCGTCGATCTTTTTCGCCTATATCGGCTTTGATGCAGTGTCGACCGCGGCGCAGGAAGCCAAGAATCCTAAACGCGATATGCCCATCGGGATTCTCGGCTCGCTGGTGGTCTGCACGATTCTCTACATCCTTGTGTCTTCTGTGTTGACCGGATTGGTGAAGTACACGCAGCTGAACGTCGGCGATCCAGTTGCTGTGGGAATCGACGCGGTGGGTTTGAGCTGGGGATCGTTACTGGTCAAGATTGGGGCGGTGTTCGGGCTGGCCACCGTAATGCTCGTAATGCTCTTAGGTCAGTCGCGCGTCTTTTACTCCATGTCGAAGGATGGCTTGCTGCCGAAGTGGGCCTCTGCCGTGCATCCCAGGTTCCGCACGCCGTGGATCTCGACCATTGTCGTGGGCTCGGTGGTTGCGTTGATGCCGGCTTTCAAAGACATCGATTTTCTGTCGGACCTGGTGAACATCGGCACCCTGCTGGCGTTTACGATCGTCTGCGCCGGCGTGTGGGTATTGCGCGTGCGCCATCCGGAGATGGAACGGCCATTCAAAACTCCATTTGTTCCGCTGATACCGATTCTCGGTATCGTGACGGCGCTCTTCGTGATGAGCCGTCTGCCGCGGGTGACCTGGGAGGTAATGATCGGATGGCTGATCTTCGGACTGATCATCTACTTCAGCTACTCGATCAAACACAGCAAGGTCCAGCAGATGAAAAACGTACACGCGGCGGACTGAGAAGGCGGAATTGGGGCGTGAAAAGCAACGGCCTCCCGAACGGGAGGCCGTTTTCTTCTAGTGACGCGAAGAAAACCTGTCTACGAGAGGCGCTTTACGCCGTGGTTTGGGCGCAGAAGGCGTCGAAGGCGCGCATGAGCTCCTCAGCGATGTCCTGTGCAGTGGACTGCTCGATGACGGTGCGCGGCATGAAGTAGACGAGCTTGCCGTCGCGCATCAGGCCCACGGAAGGCGAGCTGGGTGGATGCCCTTCAAAGTAGCTCCGGGCGCGATCCGTGGCTTCGCGGTCCTGTCCGGCAAAAACAGTGATCTTGCGATCGGGCGTGTTTTGGGAGTTGGCGAGTGCGAGGCGGATTCCGGGACGTGCTTTACCCGCTGCGCAGCCGCAGATGGAGTTGACGACGACGAGCGTGGTTCCCGGTTGCGCGAGCGCAGCATCGACGTCCTCAGACGTCCGGGCTTCTTTGATTCCTGCGCGCACCAGTTCTTCGCGCATCGGGATGACCATTAGTTCTGGGTACATGTTTACCTCCGGCGAGCGGCCGAACCGCGTGATGGGAACCTCGGTTCGTCAAGCGGGGCCGTGCCATGTTTTTTCGCCAATACCGGCCCCCCAATAAAAGCAGACGGCTCCGGTACGGGGAAAGTTGCCTGCATACATTCTACGGAACTGTAACGCGGGGGGCTATGGCCGCGTTCGCCCCCTTAAGGGTATTGACAGAGTCGATAAATGGCATTGACAGAGCCGAGACAACTCGGGACGCCAAGCGAGCGCACAGCGGCATTGCGTTAGTCTTGATCTTTGAAGATTCAAGAGAACATCGCGTTGGCTCCGCTGACGACCCTTGGCATTGGGGGCCCGGCGCGATGGTTCGTCCGGGCCGAAAGCGAGGCGGAAATCGCCGAGGCATGCGCCTGGGCCCGCGAGCGCCGGGTGCCGCTCTTTGTGCTGGGCGGCGGCAGCAATGTGCTTGTGGCAGACGCAGGATTCGATGGGCTGGCTCTGCATGTGGCCCTCTCTGGCGTTCAAGTGGACGGTGATTTGCTGAGTGCATCCGCCGGCGCACCCTGGGACGATTGCGTTGAGCAGGCAACGACGGCTGGCTTGGCGGGGATCGAATGCCTCGCAGGAATTCCCGGTACCGTGGGCGGAACGCCAGTGCAGAATGTGGGCGCCTACGGCCAGGAGGTGGCGTCCGTGATCGAGTGCGTGAGGGCCATCGACCGCGAAACTCAGAAGTTCGCCGAGTTCGCAAATGCCGAATGCGGATTTTCGTATCGCAGGAGCCGGTTCAACACGATAGATCGTGGGCGCTATGTGGTGACGCGCGTGGATTATCGGTTGCGTCAAGGCTGCGAACCCGCCTTGACGTACGCCGATCTCAAAGCACATTTTGCCGGATCGGAAAAAGTGCCGACGCTCACTGAGGTTGCCGAGGCGGTGCGCGAAATCCGCGAGCGTAAAGGCATGTTGCTGGTCGATGGCGATCCCGATTGCCGCAGTGCGGGCAGTTTTTTCAAGAATCCCTCCGTTGTACCGGAGATTGCCGAGCGCGTGCGGCAATTCGCTACCGATGCCGGCATCGCGATACGCATTTTCCCTGCCGAGGGAGGATTGGTGAAGATTCCTGCGGCGTGGCTCATTGAGCAGGCGGGATTCAGCAAGGGCTACGCCTTGGGTGCGGTGGGCATCTCGTCGAAACATACATTGGCGTTGGTGAATCGCGGCGGCGCGACCGCGGAGGCAATTCTCGCTCTTGCAGAGAAGATTCGAGCGGCTGTAGAAGCGCGGTTTGGGATTCGCCTCGATATGGAGCCGGAGCGGATTGGCTTATAGAACTGGTTGTATAAATGGTGCCTTGAAAGGGCACGACTTCAGTCGTGCCGAAAAAGCCTGCAAAATCGCGGGCTTTAGCCCCTGAGGGACGGTTCTTTCCGTCCGATCATTTAATGAGACAGCCTCTAGGGGGTTTTGAGCCGCGATGCGATCCGTACGCGCTCGGCGGCCAAGACTTCGGCGGCTGGTCCCAGGGCAGCTTTGCGGCCCTCGCGCAGGAGCAGGACCTCGGCGCTCGTTGCCAATGCGTCGGTAGCGTCATGCGTGGCCATGACGGTCTGCACGCGATTTTCTCGCAACCACAATTGCAGCCGTTCGAGAAGCGCATCGCTCGCTGCGCCGTCGAGCGCGGAAAAAGGCTCATCAAGAAGCAGAAGCCGAGGCGCGGGTGCGAGCGCGCGCGCGAGCGCTACGCGTTGCGCTTCACCGCCGGAGAGGTCCCGAGGGTGACGCACGGCGAGATCCGTTGCGCCGGCGAGGGCGAGCATCTCTGCGACGCGCGCTGCTCGAGCCTTAGGGTTGAGATGGTGCAAGCCATAGGCAACATTCGCCGCGACCGTGAGGTGAGGGAAGAGCGCGGGCTGCTGGGCAACGAGCGCGGTCGAACGGTGGCCGGGCGCGAGATGCAAACCGGTTCCGGTCTCGGTCACCACACGCCGATCGAGGGCAATGCGGCCACGCGTGGGGCGGTCGAGACCGGCGAGCAGACGGAGCAATGTGCTCTTGCCCGCGCCGGAAGGTCCGAAGATCACGGTCCATTCGGAGAGAAAGGCGCACTCCACCTCAAGGTGGAAGCTGCCGCGGCGTGAATCGACCGAGAACTCAAGCACGTTCGGGCGCTCCGCGCTTTTGCGCTTTGGAGTAAATGAGTGCGAGAGCGAGGACGCTCATGCCGAGCAGGATGGCGGCGGTGCGGTTGGCCGCTGCGTAGTTGAAGCTCTCCACCTGGTCGTAAAGCACGATCGAGAGAGTGCGCGTGGAGCCGGGAATGTCGCCGCCGAGCATGAGAACCACGCCGAACTCGCCGATGGTGTGCAGAAAGCTGAGCACGACTGCGGCGAGAAGCGAACGGCGCGCGAGAGGTACAAGGATGCTCGTGACCAGGCGCACGGGACCAGCGCCAAGCAGACGCGCGGCGTCGACGAGGGCGGGGTCAACGCTCGCGAAGCCGGCGACCAGCGGTTGCACGGCAAAGGGCAAGCTGTAGATCACGGAGCCGACAACGAGCCCGTCGAACGAGAAGGCGAGCGGATGCCCGAGCAGGGCAGCGATGCCACGGCCAACGGCGGTGCGGGGACCAAGCAGAACGAGCAGGAAGAATCCGAGCACCGTGGGCGGCAAAACCATGGGCAGCGTCGCCAGAGCTTCGAGCGCGGCAAGCCAGCGGCTGCGGCCCAGCACCAGCAAAGCGGCAAGCGGCACCGCAATGGCGAATAGAATCGCCGTAGTGACAGCGGCCAATCGAAGCGAGAGTGCGAAGGCTTGCCAGTCCATGAGCGTCTTTCAACAGAGTAAAGGTAGGGGACGAGGAAGAGCAGCTTTCCGCGTGCGGAGCGGAATCGAACTCTGCCAACTCAGCTAACACCGCTAACCCCGCTAACACCGCTAACACCGCTGACTCCGCTTCTATCACTTCGCCGGCGTGAGGCCGCTCTTGGCCAGTTCGGCCTGTACCGCGGGCGATAAGAGAAAATCGAGAAATCTGTGCACGGCGGCGCGTTGCTTGGTGTTGCTCACGATCACCGCCCCCTGCTCGATGGACGGATAAAGGTTTCGCGGGATGACGAAATAGGAGCCGTCGGCGCTGAGGCGCGGCGTCAGCGCGGAGGTGAGCGAGATGAGACCGGCGTCGGCGTTGGCCGAGTCGACGAACTGCGCAGCCTGGGCGATGTTCTCCGCGGTTACGATGCGCGGCTTAAGCGTGTAATAGAGGCCAAGGCTCTTGAGCGCAGCGATTGCGGCGCGGCCGTACGGTGCGCGATCGGGATTAGCGATGGCGAGGCGCTTGAGATCGGGCGAGCGCAGCAGGTCGAGCGACGGCGGAGGCAGATGCGAGTCCTTCCACCCCGCAGACGAAGACCTGTCTGCGGGGGCCCCGGTCTTGCGCTCCCAGAGCACCAGCGTGCCCTTTGCGTAAGTGATGGGCGTGGTGGAATCGGCGGAGCCGGCGGCGTCCGCGAGTCCCGCCTCAATGAGGCGCTTGGGATAGCTCAGATCGGCGGAGAGAAAGAGGTCGAAGGGTGCGCCGTTTTCGATTTCGGTGGTGAGCATAGCCGAGGCCTGGTAGGTGGCCTCAGAATGGATTCCGGTCGCTTGCTCGAATTGCGCGAGAATCGGCGGGAGAACCGGCTCGAGATCGGCGGCCGCGGCGATACGCAGCGGAGCTTGCGCGACAAGCGGAGCGGCGAGAAGGCACGCGAAAATTGCGATGAAGAACGGCTTCAACATCGGCGGCAAGCACTCCATCCACAGCAGGAATCGCGGTACGCTGATAGGCTAACACTAGAGAAACTATGAACGATCCTTTGCATCAGTTACGCTGTTTTGGCTGCGGGAGCCGCATTGCGGGCGCGGAAGCGCGACCCGATTTCCGCTGCGCCGATTGCGGAGAGCTATTCGAGGTCGAGTATCCCGGCTGGGCACAGCGCGGCGGGCACGACAGGCCGAATCCCGGCGCTTTGAAGTGGCTGTGGAGGGAACGGCGTTCGTCGGGCGAGCCGCTCGACGAGTCAGGCGTGTGGCGCTTCCGTGAGCTGCTGCCGATTCTCGAGAACTTCGGCAACGCCGTGTCGCTGCGCGAGGGCAACACCCCGCTCTATCGCTTGCCGCGCGCAGAAAAATCGCTCGGTCTCGATCGCATCTTTGCCAAGCACCAGGGCATGAATCCTACGGGCTCGTTCAAAGACACGGGCATGACGGCAGCGCTCAGCGTAGCGCGGGAGCGCGGATTCGAGTGGGTGGCATGCGCTTCGACAGGGAACACTTCGGCGGCAATGGCAGCCTACGCGGCTCGAGCGGGAATGCGCAGCCTGGTGCTGATTCCCGAAGGCAAGATTGCCTGGGGCAAGCTCTCGCAGGCAATGGACTACGGCGCAGTGACCTGCCAGTTGAAGACTGACTTCGACGGCTGCTTGAAGGTGCTCACTGAGATCGTGAAGCAGGCGCCAATCTACCTGCTCAACTCCGTCAATCCCTATCGGCTCGAGGGCCAGAAGACGCCCGCCTTCGAGATCGCCGAGGCCATGGACTGGAACGTTCCGGATCACCTGATTGTGCCCGGCGGAAATTTGGGCAACAGCTCGGCGTTGGGCAAAGGCTTTCGCGAGATGCGCGAGCTGGGACTGGTGTCGCGTGTACCGAAGATTTCGGTCATCCAGGCGGCGGGGGCGAATCCGCTGGTGCGCAGCATAGCCGCGAACCGCGGCGCATCCATCGAACCTGTGGAAGCGCACACGCGCGCCACAGCCATTCGCATTGGAAATCCAGCCTCGTGGCGCAAGGCCGCGAAGGTGATTGAAGAGAGCGGGGGCTGGTGCCTCGACGTGACAGAGGCCGAGATCGCGATTGCTAAGGCGGAGATCGGCTCAGAGGGGCTGGGTTGCGAGCCGGCGTCGGCCGTAACGCTTGCCGGCTTGAAAAAATTGCGCGCGCAAGGCGTGGTGCGGCCAGGCGAGACCGTAGTTCTGGTGCTCACGGGGCACACGCTCAAAGATGCCGATTACACCATCGACTTCCATCGCGGAACGCTGCTGACGGATGAAGAGAAAAAAGGCCTGGAGGCCGAGATTGAGCCGCTGCAGCGGAACGCGATCACGCTCGATGCCACGCCGGCTGCAGTTTTGGACATACTAAAGGGCAAAGTGGGATGAGCGACCAGGGATCGATGCGCGGAATCCGGCTCCGCCTGCCAGCAACCTCGGCCAATCTCGGTCCCGGATTCGACGCCGTGGCCGTGGCTCTCGATTTCGCGTTGGAGATCGAGGCCTCGGCGGCGCAGGAGTTTTCAATTACTGCTACGGGCCGCGATGCGGACCGCTGCGGGCGGCTCAATGACAACCTGATTCTCGAAGTCTACAAGGACCTTCTCAGCGTCCATGGCCGACCCGTCGTTCCGCTCGCGCTCAAGATCGCGAATCAAATCCCGCTGGGAATGGGATGCGGATCGTCTGCCGCAGCGCGGCTGGCGGCGATTGCGCTCGCTTCGCATTTCGGGCAACTCGGCTGGGACACGGACCGCGTGCTCGAAGAGGCCTACGCCCTCGAAGGTCATCCCGACAATGTAGCGGCGTGCTGGCTGGGTGGATTTGTGAGCGCCATATGCGAAGGCAGGCGCGTGCATGTCGCGCGTGTCGATCCGCCGGAAGCGTGGCGCGCCATTGTAGCGCTGCCGGCCGAGCCGCTCGCGACCAGCAAAGCGCGCGCCGTGCTGCCTGCGGCTTACTCGATGGAGGACGTGGTCGCAAATCTGCAGTCGGTCTCTGTTCTGGGATTGGCATTCGCGCAGGCGCGCGCCGATCTGCTGCGCCTTGCCATGAGCGACCGCATTCATCAGCCGTATCGCGCGCAGTTTTGCACATTGCTCCCGCTTCTTTTACCACTTGCGGGTAAGAACGGAATTCTCGGAGTCGCACTGAGCGGCGCCGGTCCCGCAATTTTAGTGGTAGTGGATAGTGAGGCGAACGTACGCGCAGCGGCTTCAGCAATTGAAGAAGCCACTGAGAATCGCGTTGCAGCCGAACTGATCTCTTGCAGGTTTTCACGAATTGGAGCGAGCCAAACTATTGATGCAGAACAGCTTCGATAGACAGGATGTGAGGCTGCAAGCTCCGGATGTAAGCGTTATCAGAAAGTGAATGTGATTGATAATTTAGATAATCACCTTTACGCGGTAGTGCATTCCCCGTCCGTGTTATTACTCTTTCCGTTACCTAAGATTGCTTGCTATTTCGACACGAAAACAATACATTCGCATCCGTGAGCAGTTCTGGGGGAGGGCTGCTCTAGCGCCCGAGGTCCTTCAAGGATCCGGGCGCTTCTATTTGCGCGCGAGATGGTTTGGCCGGGCATCGAGGCGCTTGCTATAGCCTATTTCGCGATCTTCGATCCCAGGCTTCTCCGCGGCCGCTGAAAACCTGGTACTCGCATCGAGGTTGCGCTTGCGACTTTGCGCACTCCTCGCGCATCGGATGACTGGCGGCTTTCCTGTAAAATGACAAAGGCGGAATCACCGAGGAGGAACATGGCTGGACAGGGTGTTTTGGAAGTGAACGACGCGAACTTCGACCAGGAGGTTCTCCAGAGCGAGCAACCGGTGCTCGTGGATTTTTGGGCCGTTTGGTGCGGCCCGTGCAAGGCGATTGGCCCCATCGTAGAAGGGGTGGCTTCAGCGTACGAAGGCAAACTGAAAGTGGCGAAGATCAACGTAGATCATAATGGCTCGACACCGTCGCGCTACGGAATTCGCGGCATCCCGACGCTGCTGTTTTTTAAGGGCGGCAAGGTGGCCGACCAGATCGTCGGATACGTGCCGCAGGACGTGATCGAAGAGAAGGTGCAGCGGCTGCTGGCGTAATCTCGGCAGCAAGGGCTTTTGCGGAACTGGACGAAAGCCCGTAAGGCACGAGTTGGCTCCAAAATGTAATCGAGACGAATCGAAGGCTCGGGCAAGCGCCCGGGCCTTCTGTTTTTGCCTATGCGCGGCCGCGGAACTGGATAATGCGCCGGCGATCGCGTTTAGTGGGCCGGTGCGTGGGCACGGGCTCAAATTGCTCCATGGCTTTGCGCTCTTGCGCAGCACGAAGGCGGGCTTCGCGGCTGGCCTCTGTTTCACGATAGAGAGTCTGCGCGACGGATGCCGGGCCGCGGATGTGGCTCACGCCAAGGACTTCGACCTCGAATCGGCCCGCGTCGTTTTCGATCTTCAGACGATCGCCGGGATGCACATCGCGCGCGGGTTTCGCGCGCAAGCCATGCGCTTCGATCCGGCCCAGGTCGCAGGCGCGCGAGGCCATGGCGCGCGTTTTAAAAAAGCGCGCGGCCCAAAGCCACTTGTCCATGCGGACAGCATCCATGGATCGATTTTACGCAGTAGAGGAAAGTGGGGTGAAGCAGTGCTTGAATGCAGACAGCCAGAGTGCAACACTCAGGGCTTATTTTTGGGCGCCGGTCTTCCAGATGTACAGGTGATCGGCGTCGCTCGACGTGGCCACCTCAGTGCCCCGTAGCCGGGTAGCGCGGTTGAGGGCAGCGCGGATATTCTCCTTCGAATCCGGGAGCGCTTCGAGAGGCACCTTCAGGGCGTTTCCTGGTTTGAGCTGAGAAATTTCGCGCAGAAGCCGAGTGACGATCCTTTTGTGCTTGCCGTCGCGTCCCTTGGGGACGTCAGCCTGCTGGATCGACTCAAAGCTCTCCTGTGTAAATTCAAGGTCTTTGTTCATCGGGGGCCCTCCATCGTTTCGATGCGGGGAGATGTTCAATCCTCTTATCTATACGCTAAACTAAAGATGAGTTGCAACTATCGTGTTGCAAATTCGTCTCAAACGTAGCCTTATCCTAGCAGAAAAACTCGCAGCTTCGCTATAAGAGTCTCTCGATGGCGCGTAAGAATCGTTCTCGTATTTCCTATAAATCCTCAAAATAAAAGAGTTAACACGTATCGCGAGAAAGGTGCTACGGTGCATTCAGAGGTGATGCTGAACATGACCGGAAGACAAAATTCCCCTGTCGTTCCTATAGAAGAAGTTCCACCAGCCGATACAACGCCCTATAGACTAACCGTGCTTGTCGTCGATGATGAGTCGGCGATTGCCGACACTGTAACCGAGATCCTGTCGCGGAGTGGTTATGCCGCGATGACCGCATACGATGGCCCGGACGCGCTGGAGATCGCGTTACTCACTCCGCCGGAGTTGCTCATCACCGACGTATCGCTGCCGGGCATGAGCGGTATTGAGCTGGCGATTCGAATGCGGCGCATCTTTCCCGACTGCAAAGTTCTTTTGTTTTCCGGTCACGTGGCCACTGCAGATCTGCTGGCGCGCGCACAGCAAGCCGGGCACACCTTCACACTGCTCTCCAAGCCTGTGCACCCCAATGTGCTCCTGGCAAGAGTATCGGAGATTCTGAAGCCGGTGAGCAGCGCTGCCGTTTAGCTGCCCTTGCGCTCGTGGCCGCGAAGGACAATTCATTCCCAATCACGCACCCGTTCGTCGCCTTCAGTGTGGTTCCGGGAACATCCCGGTACTGCGGCACAGGAATCTCGAAGCGTCGGACCCGTGGACGCGTTTCAGGCGGCGCGCGGAGTGAGCTTGATGCCGAGGGCCTTCGTGACGCCGAGGAGCGTGGAGAGCATGGGATCGCCCGTGGGGGAGAGCGCTTTGTAAAGGGCCTCGCGCGTGACTCCGGCCTGACTGGCGAGCCGCGTCATTCCGATGGCGCGCGCAATGTCCCCCAGGGCGACCGCGATGAGAGACGGATCGCCGTCGTCGAAGGCCGCTTCAAGATAGGCGGCGATGGACTCGGGGCTGTCGAGATATTCCGCGGGGTCCCAGAGGGTTGTCTTAAGGGCCATCCGTCCGCTCCCAACTTGCGAAGAGGTCGGTCTGGCGGACCTCGATCATGTGTAAACTATTGTTCACAGCGCGCCGGATTGCACCCGTAGAGAATTAGGAAAACCAATGCGCATACATGCGTTCGAGAAACTCTTTGGTGATGGGAAATCCTGAAGCGGAGCCGATAACGGAATCAATTCCGCACTCGGGACAGAGTGCGGTCTGTTCCTGATCGACCCACTCGTCGATCCGTGAGGGTGGAAAGATGGCGAAGCAGTAGAAGCATCCGCAGGATTCGCTTTTCTCCAACTCGGTCCGATGGTTGCTGCAGTGACGGTGAGCGACCAGATGGTCGTCATCCCCTCGAAACTCACGCGACAGAAAGGCCATAATTTTTTCGGCCAGAGGGCAGCCCCGGTGGCCATTCTACTCCGATGCGCCTGCCGGCTGGTCCTGGTGGAAATGCTGCCAGATGGTTTCGGCGGTTTTGCGAGAGACTACGGCGGTCAGGGATTCTGCCGTGGCTTGCTGGATGTCGCGCAGGCTGCCGAAGTGGGTGAGCAGGCGCTGGCGGGTCTGCGAGCCGACACCGGGAATGTTGAGAAGTTCGGAGTCTCTGTCTCTCATCGCCCGACGCTGACGGTGATAGCCCACGGCAAAGCGATGGCTCTCATCGCGAATGAGCTGGATGAGATGCAGGACCGGCGAACGGCGGTCGAGAACGATGGGCTCGTCTTCGCTGCCATAGAGATAGATGATCTCCTCCTTCTTGGCGATCGAGGCGAGCGGCTGCGAAGTGAAGCCCAGAGACTCGAGGGCTTCGGCCGCGGCGTGAAGCTGGCCCAGGCCGCCGTCAATGAGGACTAGCGAAGGCATCGTCGAGGGTTCTTTGCTTTTGGAAGAGTTCCCCTCAGGGGCTAAAGCCCCATCTTGATGCTGGCCGCTATCGGCACGGCTAAAGCCGCGCCCTTTCAAAGCTGTTTCATTGCAAGCGTCGCGGATGCGGCGGTAGCGGCGTTCCACGACCTCGCGCATGGATGCAAAATCGTCGACGCCAGCGACGGTTTTCACTTTGAATTTGCGATAGGCGGATTTGTTCATCTTGCCATCTTCCCAGACGACCATGGAAGCGACAGTCTCCGCGCCCTGGATGTGCGAGATGTCGAAGCATTCAATGCGGCGGGGCAGTTCGGGGAGCATCAACGCGTCGGCGAGCGACTCTTGAATGGCTTTGCGCGAGGGCTCGAGAACACGGAAGCGCTGTGTGTAGGATTGCTTGGCGTTCTGCCCGGCGAGATCGACGAGGGATCGCTTTTCTCCGCGCTGCGGGACGGCGATGTCAATCTTGTGGCCGGCGCGCTCGGTGAGAAGCGCGGCGAGGGTTTGGCGGTCGTCGAAATCGACGGGGACGAGGATGGTGCGCGGGACATACTGCTGATCGATGTAGAGCTGCTTGAGTAGTGCAGAGAAGACGTGACCTGCGTCGAAGTTTTGATCTCGGCTTTCCGCGCCCTCCCTTCCTCGCTCCCCGTCTTCCATCGTGCTCGGCAAATCTTCCCAAAAGAACTCGCGCCGGTCCACGATCTTGCCGTTGCGTATGTGGAAGAGATTGACGGCCAGAGAGCCGTCTTCAAAGTGATAGCCAAACACATCGGCATCGTCATCTAACTCGGCGGTCGCAATGCGCTGCTTTTCCTGCAACTGGTGCACTGTGGAGAGCTGGTCACGCAGACGCGCTGCGGCTTCGAACTGTTCGGCCTCGGCGGCAGCCGTCATGCGCGCCGTGAGAGTGCGCTCGAGCTCAGCATGGCGGCCTTCGAGAAAAAGCTGCGCGTCGCGTACTGCCTCCTTGTAGGCATCGGGCGTGGTGAGCCCCTCAACGCAAGGTCCGAGACAGCGATGAATGTAGTACTGCAGGCAGGCGCGCGGGTGGTAACGCGACAGATCAACTTTGCAACTGGGCAAGAGAAAGCTGCGATGAATCAGCTCGACGACGCGGTAGGCGAGATTGCCGGGAAAGTACGGACCGTAGTAAGCCGCACCGTCCTTGCGCAGACGGCGCGTGACGAAGACTTTGGGGAAGCGGTCAGCGAGGGTGAGCTTAACGTAAGGGTAAGTTTTGTCGTCGCGCAGCAGGATGTTGAAGCGCGGCTTTCGCTGCTTAATGAGATTGTTTTCGAGCGCCAGAGCTTCGTGCTCGTTGGCGACGAGAATGTAGTCCAGGTCGACGGCCTCGCGCATGAGCGAACCAGTTTTGGCGTTGGCCTGAGAGGCCTCGAGCAAATAGGAACGCACGCGCGAGCGCAGATTGTTGGCCTTGCCCACGTAGATGACTTCGCCCTCGACGTTCTTGTAGAGATACACGCCGGGCTGGGTGGGCAGGGCGCGGATTTTTTCGTAGAGGTCCATGGGTGGGCTCGGAATCTGCGAGGTCAATCTTTAGGATAGCGGGATTGGCGACGAAGCACCGTTTGTTGGACTTGGCGCCGTTGAATCGAGCAATCCTTACCGGGAGTCGGTAAAAATTACATGCTGCAAGAGTGAGAAATGGCTTCAAGGGCAGCGCCGTAAACATCTCATTTTGATGTCATTGCATCTATTTTTGTTGATTGGCGGGCGGCTTGCTATCAGCAAGTGGCAGAGGACGCGCCTCACGGTGGGAATTACGATGGATGATCCCGCCGGAGGACAGAAAGGTACATAGAATGAGAAGCCATCGACTTGGATTTGCGTTGACAGCGGCGGCGTTGACAGTATTCGGCGTGAGCGGATGCGCCAGCAAAAACTACGTGAAGAAACAGACCGGACCGCTCATCGAACATACAGATAAACTGGATCAGCAGACGGCAGAAAACAACCGTCAGATTCACGATGTGGACGATCGCGCGCAATCGGGTATCCAGAAGGCGCAGAGCACGGCAGATACGGCGAACCAGAATGCTCAGAATGCCACCCAGGCGGCAAACCAGGCCGACACTGCAGCCAGCGACGTGGCGCATCGCGCCGATTCGCTCGACAGCGTGGTGAAGGGGCTGGACAATTACCACGAATTGACGAAGGTTTCGGTAACATTCGGCTTCGACAAGGCTGCACTGACGAATGACGACAAGCAGCAGCTGGATAACTTTGCCGGACAACTGGGGTCGGCGAAGAGCTACATTCTGGAAGTAACCGGCGGGACCGATTCAACAGGACCCGCACAGTACAACTACGACCTGAGCCAGCGCCGCGCCGATGCGGTGGTGCAGTACCTGGCGTCAAAGTATGACGTCGCTCCGCACCGCTTTTACCTGATCGGCATCGGCAAGGATCAGTATGTGGCGTCGAACGACACGAAGGAAGGGCGCGAGGAGAACCGGCGCGTACAAGTACGGCTGTTGAGCAATTTGGCGAGCGACAACGCGAACGGGCAGCCAGCGGCTCCGACGGGGCAGTCTGCGCCGCCGCCGCAGACGCCGTCCGTCCCTGAATAACAGGTGGGGAGAGCCGGGGAACGGCGGAAAAACTCGGAAGGGAGAAAAGGGCAGGCCCAAGCGGTCTGCCCTTTTGTGTTGTCGCGAAACAATTCGCGCACTATGGAGTCGCGAGTTGCTTCACGTGCTCGGCGCGGACGTCGTTGGCGGTGAAGAGGCGCAGGAAGGGCGCAGGCGCTGCGGCAGTTTCTACAGCGGGGCGGCTGTTGGCCTCTTCGCGCTCGACGATGCAGACCACGGCGGCAACGATCATGCCGGCTTCCTTTGCAGCTTCAATGGCGGCAATGGTGGAGGCGCCGGTGGTGCAGACGTCGTCGACGATCACCACGCGCGCACCCTCGCGGCAGAAGCCCTCAATGCGGCGGCCGGTGCCGTGGGCCTTTTCGGCTTTGCGGACCAGAAATCCATGAAGCAATGCGGAGCCGGGATGCCATTGCGCCTGCCATGCGCTGGCTGTGGCGACATTAGAAACGATTGGGTCGGCGCCCATCGTGAGACCGCCAACGGCTTCGGCGTCAATCTTGTTGGCTTCGAGCAGCTCAAGGATCGCGTGCCCGGTGAGGCGTCCGCCCTCAGCATGAAGCGTCGTGGTGCGGCAATCGATGTAGTAGTCGCTGCTGCCGCCGGAAGAGAGCTTGAACTCTCCGAGCTTGAAGCTGGTACGGGCGAGGAGGGCGAGGAGTTGCTGGGCGTGGGATGAAGTAGGCATCGAGACCATTCTAGCCGGAAGCCTGTAGCCAGTAGCTGGTAGCTTGAAATGCGCGGGAGCTACTGGCTACAAGCTACCGGCTGCAAGTTACATCTTGTCGAAGTGGCGGAAGCCGCCGGTGCCGATCAGCATGATGAAGAAGAGACAGAAATTGTAGGCGGCGTGGACCAGCGTGCTGGCGGCGAGGGACCGCGTGATGAGGCGGACGGCGCAGAGAATCAGGCTGACCACGATGATGAGAAGGAATGGTCCGAGCGAGCGACCCTGCTGATCGACATGGAGCAGTGCGAAGGGAAGGCTGGTCGCAAGAGAGCCGACGATCATGGCTGGCACTGACCACTGCGGATGACCGGCGGCATCGAGCCGGACATGCTGGCCGGCTGTGCTCGACCGAATAGCCTGAAGGCTGCCGTAAACCCCGGCTCCGACGAGAATCGCTATCGAGAAAATGGCCGCTCGATGATGTCCTGTTGACGTCAATATCCCGTAGGCCACATACCCGATAGCCGAGGGAACTCCGACAGAAGCGCCGCAAACAAGAAGCATCGCCGGGATAGAAAGCGCCGTACGTGCCTTGTGGCTGATCTTCAGTTCCGGCTTGGCGAAGAGCGCCTCATCCGTCCAATCGGCGGCGGTGCACATTGCGGGAAGCAGGAATCCGCGGAAGAACATCTCCTCGAAGAATGGAGCGATGGTGATGCCGAAGCCGAACATCAGCCACGCTGCGCTCGGGGAACTGATCATTTTTTCGATGGGCGCGTTCGAGGGGCCGGGCATAAGGGACTGATCGAGGATGGCGAGGCCGCAGCATGTGGAGGCAATAGCGGCCAAAAGCCAGAACCTGGAACGGACCGCTGTGGCGCGCCATTGCAGTCCGGCAAAGTAGCCCTCGTGCCAGATCATGGGGAAGACGATGAGACTGAAAGCGAAAGTAATAAAGTACAGCGCGGCTTCGCTCAGGAGATTGAATTGGAGGTCGGTGGTTGACACCGCGGGAATTTTCCAGCCGAAATGTGAGGCAATGCCAAGTCCCATCCCAAGAATGCCGTCGGCAATAACAATCAGCAGGAACAAGAGCAGCAGATGCCCAAAATGCGGAATGCGTACGGGACGGCGGACCGGCGGCTGCGTGTAGGCATAGAAAAGCGGCTGGTCGATATTCGGTTGATTGACAGAGACTTCTGCCGGAGGCGCCGATACATCTGTAGCGGAGTCTACGCCGAAAGCCACGGGGATATCGGATTGCTGTGGTGACGATTCTGTTTCATGCTGTGTGTCTGAAACCGCGGATTCACTGCCTGGCGCGATGAAGGTCTCGCGCAAATTGTCCTCGGGAGGATTGGTCATGAACGTCTCTTCCCGGCCTTTCCAGGCGTGCTTGCTCCAGCCGGGCGCTTTTCTCGCGAGCGCTTTCCGTTGGAGCGAGTAGCGGAGGCCGGATCTAAACCCGAGCCGCTCGCGTCAGCGCCGCCCACGCCGTTCGATGCAGTTGGCAGGGCTGCGGCGACCTGTTTCGCTGCTGAAGGCTCCTCTTCGAAATCTGCGAGCGCCAGGCGGCCACTGGCAGACGAATAGTACCGCTTGAGGAACTGGCCGGTGTAGGAACCGGGCGTGGCGGCAATCTTGGCCGGGCGGCCTTCGCCTACGATGCGCCCGCCGTCTTCGCCGCCCTCGGGGCCGAGATCGATGACCCAGTCGGCGTTGCGGATGACGTCGAGATTGTGCTCGATGATGATGACCGAGTTGCCGAGATCGGCGAGCCGGTGCAGGACTTCGAGGAGTTTGCGCACGTCGTCGAAGTGCAGGCCGGTGGTGGGCTCGTCAAGCAGGTAGAGAGTCTTGCCGGTCTGGCGCTTGGAGAGTTCGCGGGCAAGCTTCATGCGCTGCGCTTCGCCGCCAGAGAGCGTTGTCGCGCTCTGGCCGAGGTGAATGTAGCCGAGGCCGACGTCAACCAGCGTTTGCAGCTTCTGGCGCACCTGGGGCACGTCCTTGAGTAGCGGCAGCGCGTCTTCAATCGTGAGTTCGAGCACGTCGGCGATGGAGTGGCCGTGGAACTTCACGGCCAGCGTCTCCTGATTGTAGCGGCGTCCGTTGCACACCTCGCACTGTACGTAGACATCGGGCATGAAGTTCATCTCAATCCGGCGCTGGCCGTCGCCCTGGCAGGCCTCGCACCGGCCGCCCTGCACATTAAAGCTGAAACGGCCGGGTTTATAGCCGCGTTCGCGCGCCTCGGGCAGCATGGCAAAGAGGTCGCGGATGGGCGAGAAGACGCCCGTGTAGGTGGCCGGATTCGATCGCGGCGTGCGGCCAATGGGCGACTGATCGATGCGTACCACTTTGTCGATCTGCTCCGCGCCGGCGAGTTCATCGTGGGCGCCGGGTTCCTCGCGCGAGCCGTAGATTTGCTTGGCGAGCGAGCGGTAGAGGATGTCGTTGACGAGCGTGCTTTTTCCGCTGCCGCTTACGCCGGTGACGACCGTCATGACGCCGAGCGGAATGCGCAGGTTCACGTCCTGCAGATTGTGTTCGCGCGCCCCGGTGACGGTGAGCCACTTGCCGGTGAGCTTGCGCGGATGCTCGCGCTGCAGCATGGTGGCCGCGCCGCTCATATAGCGGCCAGTGAGCGAGGCCGGCGAGGCCATGATTTGGTCCGGCGTGCCTTCAGCCACGACCTCGCCGCCGAGACGGCCGGCGCCGGGTCCAAGATCGAGAACATAATTGGCGTGGCGAATGGTCTCTTCGTCGTGTTCGACCACGAGGACAGTGTTGCCGAGGTCGCGGAGCTTCTCGAGAGCTTCGATCAGGCGGTTGTTGTCGCGCTGATGGAGGCCGATGGAGGGTTCGTCGAGCACGTACAAGACGCCGCGCAGTCGCGAACCGATCTGCGTGGCCAGGCGGATGCGCTGGCCCTCGCCGCCCGAAAGCGTGGCGGCGTTGCGATCGAGCGAGAGGTAGCTGAGGCCGACGGCGCAGAGAAATTCCAGTCGCTCGGCAATTTCGCGGCGAATGCGCTCGGCGACAAGAGCCTCACGCTCGGTGAACTGAAGGTTGATGGCGGCTGAGAGCGCGCGGTTGAGCGGAAGGGCAGTAAAGTCTGCGATGGAGAGGCCGCCGATTTTGACGGCGAGCGACTCCGGGCGTAGCCGCTTGCCCCGGCACACGGGACAGGGCACTGCCGACATGTAGCTCATCATGTACTCGCGGTAGCTGTCGCTGCGTGCCTCCTCCACGTTGTCGCGCAGGTAGGCGAGGATGCCGTGAAAGCCCGTGCGCGGCGCCTCGCCTTTGGGCGGACCATAAACCAGAATGTGCTGCTGCTTAGGCGGCAAATCTTCAAACGGAACTTTAAGGTCGATCTTGTATCGCGCGGCGGCGAGCTGCATCAGCTTGAGGAGATACTGCGAGGACGAGCCGGGGCCGAGTCCGCCGTCGAGCAGGGGCTTGGACCAGTCGGTGATGACCTTCGCCGGGTCGAAGTCGTAGAGCGAGCCGAGGCCGTGGCAGTTAGGGCAGGCCCCGAACGTGGAGTTGAAGGAAAAGCTGCGCGGCTCAAGCTTAGGCACATCAAGTCCGCAATCGGGGCAGGCCATCGACGAGGAGAACAACTGCTCGCTGCCGTTGTTAAAGGCAATGAGGACGAGTCCGTTGGCCATCTGCAGGGCCTTACCGACGGCCTGTTCAAGACGCTTTTCAATGGAAGGTTTCCCGGCAATGACCGGGTCCGGCGTACTCTTCAGCAGCACGCGGTCGACGATGGCTTCGATGCTGTGGTTCTTGCGCTTGTCGAGCGCGAGGGGCTCTGAAAGGTCACGTACCTCGCCATCGATGCGCGCGCGAAATCCTTGTTGGTCAAGCTGATCCAGTAAATCCTTAAACTCTCCCTTGCGGCCTCTCACAACGGGCGCCATCACCGTGACGCGCTCGCCCTTGCCAAGCTCGGCGATCCTTTCGACGATCTGCTCAGCGGTCTGACGGGTGATAGGGCGGCCACAGTTCGGGCAATGGGGGGTGCCTACCGAGGCGTATAGCAGACGCAGGTAGTCGTAGATTTCGGTGATCGTCCCCACCGTCGACCGGGGGCTGCGGCTCGTGGTCTTCTGCTCGATGGAGATGGCCGGGCTGAGTCCCTCGATGGAGTCCACGTCGGGCCGTTCGATCTGATCGAGGAACTGCCGCGCGTAGGCTGAGAGCGTTTCGACGTAGCGTCGTTGGCCCTCGGCGTAAATGGTGTCGAAGGCAAGAGAACTCTTGCCCGAGCCGGAGAGCCCGGTGACCACGGTGAGCGCGTTGCGGGGAATGCGCACGCTGATGTTGCGCAGGTTGTGCTGGCGCGCCCCGCGCACCGAAATGTGCATAATGGACATCGATGGATTAAACGCTGTCGGTAGGTTCCAGGAAGCGCGTGGCGCAGCGCATCCTGGCGCTGCTCTTCTAGGGGTATTCTATTTGCCAACAGAAATGAGGGTCAATGAACGAGAAAATCTGCGACAATCGCACAGGCGCATTTTAAGCGCGACGTCACTCTGTAGTGTGGGCGCAGGCGGGTCATCTCAGGGACAGCAGGAATGGCGAATATTTTAGATTTATCGATGTTGATTGCGGCCTGTGTCGGCGCGTTGGCGTTCGGCATTCTCGCCGCGTATGCGGTTCTGCGGGTCGGATTCGCGCTGATGCGTACGCCGCGTCGGCCAGCTCCGGTCAAGACGCAGTCGCAGATCGCGCAACTGTCTTAGAACCGCTCTCAGCCTTCGCCTGTTGGCCGCAGTTGAATTGCGGCGTTGGCACTTTTCAATTCTGTGAGTTTTGCTGGTTATATTGCTGTTGTTGCTGGATCTGCCGCTCGCGCTCTTCCATCAATTGCTGCATTTGTTGCGGAGTGCGCACCGGCATTCCGGGCGCGATCCCTGGCGTCGGAGGCATCACCGGATTCGGCTCGAAGGGCCTCTGCTCGGCGTCCTGATCGTTTTCCGGCGCGTTATCGTTGTTGAATGCAGGGCTGTTATTGCCCTGAGGCGGTGCCGGCCCGGTCGGCCGCCCGCTCAAAAAGATCTTCCGCGGCGTGCCGGCACCTTGGTCGCCAACCATGAGGATGTTGTAGCCGGAGCCGTCGAGAAGCTGGGCAAGGACATCCCGCGCCGGACCCGGCCCGTACGTTCCAAAAATGCGTTCATCCGCGCCTATGCCTTCTACTTTCGCACCGATCTTGAGCGAAACATCGTTAAGAATCTGGTCGAGGCTCGAGTTGGAGGCCTGAATCAGCAGCCCGTGGCTGTCCCACACGACCGTTGCCTCGACCGGCTTGTTATTAGCTGGCCAGTTGGGCAATGGTGGCGCTGCGGGTACAACCGGCACCGGGGCAGGCGCCTGCGCCGCGGCGGGGTGGGTTGCGGTCTTTGCTGCCGAGGGCTTGCGCCGTGGGTGAGCGGTCCGATGCACAGCGGAATGCGAAGCCAAGTGCGTAGTTGAATGGGTCGTTTGCGGTGCCTTGACCTGAGCAGCAGGCACTTGCGCGGCCATTCCCAAACCCAAAAGGAGCTGAGCTGCAACCCAAATGGAAGCTGCGGAGAACAGCACTCGGCGGTGCCGGGGTCCGTAAACTCCGCGCTGCACGAGCAGGCGTCCCGAAGATTCCGGCTGCTGCGGTGCAAAGGATTGCATCCGGGTTAGCTCCCCTGCGGTTGGACGCGGCCTCGAATGCGGCGCCGCGGCGATGACCGCTCACTGTACTAGACTAACAGTGGCCGTTGGACGCTCATCAGGCCCCTCAATCTTCGTGCCGCTCGGAGCAATCGTGCAGCCCCACACCGGCGTCAAACACAAAGGCGTCACTTGGGCTGGGGCCGTGTTGGCCGAATTCATTCAGAAATAGAGGGACGGAGGGCGAGGTAGAGATGCGTGTGCGCTGGAGTTGGATCGTCACAATTGCGCTGGCTTGTGTGTTGACACCGCGGACAAGCGGGGCGGCAACTTGCACTTCGGAGCCCGAACTAGGCTCGCTGGACCGGGATGCGCTGTCGGCGATCATCACCAGGGTTGCAGACGCCGTGATTGCGCAGGATGACGCCACCCTCCAGTCCGTCCTGCTGCCGCAGGAAGCCTCGCAGTGGGAGGGGATACGGGGGGCGGTGGAGCAGGCTGCGCCGCTCGTCAACGGCGGGCAGTTCAAGTTGCGCAGTCTTTACGTGCTCGACGCCAGCGGTCAGACCGCGACCCAGGATACGCAGTTCTTCTGCTCCAATCCCTCGGGATCGATGACCGTTACCATCACGATGAACGCGCTGCCGCCGGGCCGCTATGCTGTCGCGCTGGCGGATGCTGCAGGATCGTCGATGACCGGCCAGATGGGCGTGGTCCTGGCGTGGGATGACGCGGCAAAGGCCTGGAAGCTAGCCGGACTGACGGTGCGGCCCGGCGTCTTCGACGGTCATGACAGCGTGTGGTATTGGGTGCGCGGGCGAACGCTGGCCAAGTCCGATCCGTGGAGCGCATGGTTCAGCTACGATGCGGCCCGTTATCTGTCGCTGCCGGTCGACTTCCTCTCCTCGCCCAATCTGGACAAGCTGCGCCAGGAGCAGGCGCTCATCACGCCCTCGCCCGACAACGCGCTTCCGCTCTCGCTCCAGGATGGCGACCGTACGTGGAAGGTTGAGGCGGTTGTGCTTGACCCGTCGCTGCACGAGCCCGATCTGGCGGTTGTATACCAATCGACGGGAGTCACCGATCCGGCGGCGCTGCGTACCGAGGCTACAGCGGTGCTGAGTGCGTTCCTGAAGGTGCAGCCAGGAATCCGCGCGAACTTCCATGGGTTGTGGGCGTATGCCGAGAAGGATGGCAAACGCACGGCGGTGATGGAACTTCCAATGGCGAAGATTCCGTAGGACGGGGGCAAGGGAGGGAGGGGACCATTTGAGGACCGGAAATATGAAGGACCTAATTGTACCGTCGTTCGCTGTGGCTCTTTGCCTTGTAATTGCTGCTGTGGCTGCATCGGCTCAATCATCCGAGGAAACAGCACTATCAATACAAATCAAAGCGGCTGTGTCGAAAGTGCGATCCGGCAGGACTGTGGACTCCAGAACAGATGCAGCAGAGCATCTTGAAAGCCTCACAAAGAAGATCAGAAGCGAAGACGTCACCGACACGTTAGTCAAAGAGTTGATTTCTTTGCTCGATTCTCCTGACGATTCAGTTCGGTACTGGGTGGCGTTGTCCCTGGGGGATCTTGGGCCTGCCGCGACGGCTGCGATTCCCAAGTTAGAGAAAATGCTCCCTGATGCGGAATGTATATACGGGGTGATAACTTCCGCGGATGGGATTCGATACGCTCTATTCAAAATGGGCGTAAGGCTTCCTCCCCGTGCAACCTGTGTGCCACCGCGGATTGCTGGGTGAACTTCAGTGATTGCCGATAGCCCAAGGTCCGAATCCTCGACGGCTAGGGCCAAGATATGGAGAGGCCTGAGCAATGCCAATAGTTATTGATCTACGTTCCGATACCGTAACCCGGCCGACGCCGGAGATGCGCGCGGCGATGGCTGCGGCCGAAGTCGGCGACGACGTCTACGGCGAAGACCCGACCGTCAATCTGCTGGAGCGGCGTGCGGCCGAGGTCTTTGGGCGCGAGGCGGCGCTGTTTGTGCCTACGGGCACGATGGGCAACCAGATTGCGATCCGCTTGCTCACGCATCCGGGACAGGAAGTGATTGCCGAGTCGCGGGCGCACATTCTCGACTTCGAGATGGCGACAACGGCGGTGTTTTCCGGCTGCCTGATCCGCGCCGTCACGGGCGAGGGCGGAATTTTGCGGTGGAAGGACATCGAAACAGCCATCGTTCCTTTGGGTCCGTTCCGCGCACCAACGGGACTGATCGAGATTGAGAACACCGCGAATCTCGCCGGCGGGCGCTGCTCGCGCCTCGAAGTTTTGGACGAGATTGTTGCCGGGGCGAGGGAACACAGACTTCCACTGCATTTAGACGGAGCGCGCATCTTTAATGCGGCTGTCGTGCTGGGCGTGGATGTCAAGACGCTGACGCGCGGCTTCGATACTGTGATGTTTTGTTTGTCGAAGGGGCTGGGTGCGCCGGTAGGTTCTATGCTGGTTGGTTCGGCGGAACGGATGGCGCGGGCTCGGCTTTTGCGCAAGTCGCTCGGCGGCGGCATGAGGCAGGCAGGCGTTTTGGCTGCCGCAGGCCTGATCGCGCTCGAAGACGGACCCAAGCACTTGGCCGAGGATCATGCCAACGCGCGCTTGCTCGCCGAGGCGCTGGCTTCGACCGAAGGCGTGGAGATCGATCTCGGTTCGGTCGAGACCAACATCGTCATCTTCCGGTTGAAGGCGGGAACGGGCGCAACCGAGCTTGTGACGCGTTTACGGGTGCACGGCGTACTGGCCGGAGCGTTCGGGCCGGACGCGATTCGCCTGGTGACGCATCGCGACGTGAGCCGCACCGATTGCATCGATGCCGCCGAGGCGCTGACTGAAGAGATTGAGAAGCAGCAAGTCCGCGGGTAGGGCAGGGAACAAGACTGCCCCCGGACAGCCGACGCTGGGCCCCGGAAGGTCTTCTCGGGGACCATCTGCGGTAAGGCCGCTAGATTTTGGGGTGGGGCTGGGGGCTCGGCCCAATTGGATGGGGTTTTCCACAGGCCGAACAAGGTGTGTGGACGGGCAAAAGCTGGTGAATTTCCTGTAACTTCCGGAAATTCCTTGAATCTCCCGGTGAAGGCGCGTTAAATACATAGCTACCGGGGAGTTTTCCGGATTCTGCTCTCACTTGCGAGCCATTTCTGGGAGTAAAAAATGATGCGCAGCGCCGCAGCCCGTTCGAACCTTTTGGTTCCCGAAGTCCGCGAGGTGATGGATATTCGCCAAGCCTCCGGCTACCTTGGTATCTCGCCTGACACTCTGTACAAATACGCGTCGGAAGGTTTTGTCCCGGCGTTCAAGCTGGGCAATCGCTGGCGCTTCAAGCGTTCGCGCCTCGACGAGTGGATGGACCAGCAGAGCGAATTACACGCATCCGGTGGCGAGCTTGATCCGGCGAAGAAGAAGCCCGTGCAGCCGGCGATGTGAACGGCAGTTGTTAGCTTCGAGCCCCTCCGAGGAAACACGGGTGCGTTTTTGATACGGTTGCGTTGTCACTAGTCCCTTTTGGGGCTGGTTCGGTCTTGCAGAGTGGTTATATTTTGATATAATTTACTGCATGGTGAAGCGCAATGCTTAGAACCAATCTTCGTAAAGTCGGCGGATCGATCATGATGGTCATTCCCCCCGCGGTTCTCGACCTGTTGGATCTCGAAGCGGGGTCTGCAGTGACGCTTGCGGTCGAAGACGAGCGCCTTGTGGTCGAGCCTCCGCGCAAGCCTCGCTACACTCTCGAGGAGTTGCTGGCGCAGAGCAAACGGAGAGTCCCAACCACCAAAGAAGATCGTGCCTGGCTCAACTCTGCTCCTATCGGACGCGAGTTGCTGTGAAGCGCGGGGAGATCTGGCTGGTCGCGCTCGATCCTACGGCTGGACATGAGCAGAGAGGGACGCGGCCCGTGCTTATCGTATCGCCTGATGCCTTCAATACGGCAACACAAGCGCCTGTCGCCGTTCCGATCACGACCGGAGGCTCCTTTGCGCGTTCCCGCGGTTTCGCCGTTTCGCTGGCAGGAGCAGGTACAAAGACAGTTGGCGTGATTCGCTGCGATCAGCCGCGGACCATCGATCTCACCGCCCGCAACGCGCGCCTTTTGGAGCGTGTTCCGGCCGCAATCGTCGATGAAGCGCTGGCCAGGCTGGCGACGATCTTTACGTGAGCGGTCAAAGCCCGGCGCTCGTGTCAGGCAACGATGCCCTCCTATTCTTGCCGACCGGTTGCAGCCCAGTTTCCATCGTGCGCGAGTGCTAAAATCAACGAGTGCCGGGTCCTACGCGACGTAATCCCGCCAACCCCGCCAGGTCCGGAAGGAAGCAACGGTAACGGGCTCGTACGGGCGCAGTAGGTCACCCGGTACTTTTTTGGGTGCCGTGGGCGCTTCCACTTTTTTAAAGGTCCGTCAGTATCCCCAGCGGATCGTTTTTTGAATCGAAAGCGGCTCTCCGGGCCCCCACCCGCTGGTTCGCCGCAAGGAGAGAAGCATTGAGCCTGACCGTTCGCCCCGTGGTGGGCCGCCGCGCCAAGATTTCCGCGCTCGGCACCTACGTTCCTCCTGATGTGATCACCAATCAAGACCTCGAAAAATTAGTAGAAACCAGCGATCAGTGGATCACGGAGCGGACTGGTATCAAGACGCGTCACAAGCTCGCAGCCGGCCAGGGTGTGAGCGACATGTGCGCGGAAGCGGCGAAGAAATGCCTGGCTGCGCGCGGCATTGACGCCAGCGAAGTGGAAGCGATCATTGTGGCCACGGTGACGCCGGACATGATGTTTCCGGCCACGGCATGCCTGGTGCAGCACAAGATCGGCGCCACGCATTGCTGGGGCTTCGATGTTTCGGCTGGCTGTTCAGGGTTTATCTTTGCGCTGCAGGCGGGCGCCAAGCTGATTGAAAGTGGCGCACACAGCAGGGTGATGGTGTGCGGCGCAGACGCCAACACGCGCATGACTGACTACACCGACCGCGCCACATGCGTGCTCTTCGGTGACGGCGGCGGCGCGGTGCTGCTGGAGCCGTGCGAAGAAGGCGAGATCGGGTTCATCGATTTCGTGCACGAAGTGGACGGCTCGGGCGGCGGAACCCTCTGTTTGAAGGGCGGGGGCAGCCTGAATCCCTCCAGCCACGAAACTGTCGATAAGAAATGGCACTATATCTATCAGGACGGTCCGGCGGTTTTTAAATTTGCCGTGCGCAAGATGGCGGAGACGACGATGAAGGTGCTGGAGAGGAACGGCATCACGGGCGCCGATCTGGGATGTTTCATTCCCCATCAGGCCAACAAGCGTATTATTACGGCCACGGCCGACCGGCTGGGCATGAGCCTCGATCGCGTGGTCATCAATATCGAAAAATACGGCAACACATCGTCGGGCACGATTCCCCTGGCCATGGAGACGGCATTGGAACAGGGCAAACTCAAAAAGGGCGATCTGGTGCTGCTGGGCGCAATGGGCGCGGGCCTGACCGTGGGCGCCACGCTGCTGCGCTGGGAGATGTGAAAAGCTGCTTCTAGCTTCTAGCTCTGTTCTGGGAGTAGGCGGGGTTTCGCGGCTTTTCCCAAGGTGGTTCGGGTTGCAGATTCGTCCTTTCCTCTTCGCCATTCGTGACGCGGAAGATTGTCCAATAAGAACAGCTAGAAGCTGGAAGCTAGCAGCTAGAAGCTGAATCGGCTTATACTGTCCACCACCGCGCCCGGCTTCAGCGCGGGAACCTGACGTCCATCAAGCGGAGGCAATCATGCAATTAGCATTGACCGCAAGAACAGGCAAGATCTCCAAAGTTCTGCGTGCGCAGGCCGAGGAAGGGATGGAACGCATTGGCCGCATTCTTGGGCCGCACCGCGCGAGCCAGCGTCACCTTCAGCACACAGAGGCATTTGCAAATCGTCGAATTATCTATCCAGTCCCGCGCGCAGAAGATTGCCGCCACGGGCAAGGGAAACTCGCCCGAAGCGGCCTTGCGCGAGGCCATCGCGCACGCTGAGAATCAAGCCCGCCGCTACAGTGACCGGCGCATCGGCAGTAAGCGGCTTCCCAAAGGAGACAAGGTGCTTACTGCGCCGCCGGTGGCGCGGCCCAAGGCGCGCGTGGAGCCGCTCGATGATGGCGCCAGGCCGGTCCGCGGCAAGGCGCGGGCATCCATTGCGGTGCACTCGTTTCCTGCGCGCAACGCGGTGGTCGAGCCGCACATCATCAACAGCGGCGAAGCCATCGCCCTCAAGCCCATGACCGTCGAAGAGGCCGTCAAGGACGCAGAGTTTCGCGACCGCGATCTGCTGATCTTCCGCACGGTGGCCGGAGAGATGTTTGTGCTCCATCGCCGCCGCGACGGCCAGATGGAGCTGGTCGAGATTCCTTAAGCGCAGGGAACGGGGAGTAGGGAATAGGGGGTAGCAGGCGCTCGCTGCGAAGAGCTTCAAGCCATCATCAGTTTGTGGATTCGATTCTTTACTTGCCAGCCTTACCCCTGCCTTACCCCAGCCGTTGTAGCATGATCCCATGCCGCCGCGAAGTTCCTCGCACAAGCCGGGCGCCGAACGAATCACCGCTCGCCGTAAAGATCAATCCGCCGAAGCCGGGACGCCAGTGTCCGGTGGCTCGAAGAGTCGAGTTCTCGTGGCCGAAAACAACTGGTGATCGTCACCGGAATCTCCGGCTCGGGAAAGGCCTCGGCGCTCAAGGCCTTTGAGGACCTTGGTTTCCACTGCGTTGATAATCTTCCGCTTGAACTCTTGCCGGATTTTGCCGCGCTTGTCAGCGCGTCCGCCGACGTGCAGCGCGCGGCCATCGTGGTCGACGTGCGCGAGGGCGCGACGCTCGACCGGCTGCCCGAGATTCTGAAGAGCGTTAAAAAGCAACTCGAGACACGGGTGGTGTTTCTCGAAGCCCAGGACGCGGTGCTCGTGCGCCGCTACTCGGAGACGCGCCGACCGCACCCGCTCGGGCGCACGGAGACTGTGGCGCGTTCCATCGTGGAAGAGCGCCAGTTGCTCGACCCGATCCGCAACGTTGCCGACACGCTCATCGACACCTCGAACTTCAACGTGCACGAACTGCGCGCCGACATCCTCGCCCGCTTCGGCCAGGAAGAACGAAACCAAGCGCCTGCTCGTCTCCTGCCTGAGCTTCGGTTTCAAAAACGGCGTTCCGCTCGACGCCGACATGGTCTTCGACGTGCGCTTCCTGCCCAATCCGCACTTCGTGCCCGAGTTCCGCAAGAAGACCGGCCTCGATCCCAAGGTTGCCGCCTATGTGCGCGGTTTCCCGCAGACCAAGGAGTTCCTCGATCGTGTGACCGATCTGATGCTCTACCTGCTGCCGCACTATGTGAGCGAAGGCAAGAGCTATCTGACCGTGGCCTTCGGCTGCACCGGCGGCCAGCACCGCAGTGTGATGATGGCCGAAGAGATCGCCAAGCGCCTCGCAAAGGCGGGCTACCAAGTGAAGTCGCTGCATCGCGACATTGTGCGGTGACAAGACAGGTAGCAAATAGAAACCAGGGAACAGCGAAAGCAGACACCGAACAGCAGCAGCTTGAATCTAAGTCGCTACCTCTGCTTTACTGCTCCGCCACTATCTCCTGCGCCGCGGGGATGATGCCCATCTCCTGGTAGATTGGCCGCACCACCACGCGCAGCGCCGGCAGGCGCGTGAAGAACCACACCGCTCCCAGCACCACGACCCGCCATTCATGATCACCGTCCAGGGCGCGCCTCATCAGGTTGGCCATCCATCCGGCCAGCAGGCTGCCGAACGGCGCCATGCCCACAAACGCCATGGTGTAGTAGCTCATCACGCGTCCGCGCTTGTCCTCGCTCACCAGCGTCTGAATCACCGGTGTTGCTGGCCGCCATGCCCTGCATCATGCCCGCGCCCGCGATCGCCACCGTCACCATCGAAAGCCAGAAGGTGCGCGAGAAGCCGAAGCCGACGAGTCCCAGCCCGAAAACCGCCGCTGCAATGGGGATCATGCGGATGAGCCCGCGCACGCTTCTGCGCGCGGCCAGCGACAGTGCGGAGACGAGCGCGCCCACGCCCATCGCGCCCATCAAGAAATCCGAGCGTATGCGCGCCCGCCGTGCAGCACATTGGCCGCGAACACCGGCATGAGCACAACGAACGGCATGCCCATCAGGCTGACCAACGCGAAGAGCAGCAGAATCGTCCGGATGGGCAGAAACCCGGCAACGTAGCTCCAGCCCTCCTTCATCTCGTGAAGCGTCGAAGTCGCCTTGCGCACCACTGCGGCCACATGCACGCGCATCATCAGCAGAGACACGATGACCGCGATATAGCTGATGCCGTCGACGAGGAAGCACCACGCCTCGCTCGTGGCCGCGATCAGCATTCCGGCCAATGACGGGCCGATGAGCCGCGCCACGTTCACCATCGACGAATTGATGGCGATGGCGTTGCCCAGGTCGGCGCGATCCTCGATCATCTGCACCATGAAGGATTGCCGCCCCGGCATGTCGAAGGCGTTGATGATGCCCTGCATGGCGCTCAAAAACAGAATCCAGCCGACGGTAATGCGGCCGGAAAACGTGAGCCCGGCCAGCACGAACGACTGCACCATGGCGAGGGTCTGCGTCCACACCAGCACCTGCCGGCGATCGAGCCGGTCGATCCACACGCCTGCGAAGGGCGCGAAGAGGAAGGTGGGAATCTGTCCCGACGAAGCTGACCGTGCCCAGCAGCAGCGCCGAATGCGTGAGCCGGTAGACGAGCCACGACGTGGCGAGGCGGGTCATCCAGGAGCCGATGAGCGAAATCGTCTGCCCGCCGAAGAACAGCCTGAAGTTGCGGTGCCGCAGGGCGCGCCACGCGTGCGAGATGCCCGCGGATCTCCGTGCTCTCTCGATTTCGGCGTCAAACAAACTCCTCGCGTGAAGGGCGTGGCGGAAACTGCATTGGAAAGGCCGATTGTTCTCCTCTTCTACTTTAAGGAACTGCTTGTGCATTTGAAATCTCGTGGACCCGGCACTCTGAGAAAATAGGGTGAAACGAACATTGATCGCGGTCGGGCCGCCTCGTCTCCTCTTGATCGATCTCTCGAATCCGGACGCATTGCTGCGGGCTGCTCCAGTCCGTCTTCGGGTTTGCCGGCTTCCGCGCCAATCAGGAAGAAGTTTGCCGCGCGGCCATTGCGGGGCGCGATCTCCTGCTTGTGATGCCCACCGGGGCAGGGAAGTCGCTCTGCTACCAGTTGCCCGCCATTGCGCGCGGCGGAACGGCGCTGGTGATCTCGCCGCTGATCTCGCTCATGGAGGATCAGGCGGCGAAATTGATGGCGCTGGGCCTGCGCGTGGGGCGCATTCACTCCGGCCTGGAGCGCAGCGCGGCCCGCCAGGTTTGCGCCGAGTATCTGCAAGCGGCGATCTTGCAGTTTCTCTTCATCGCGCCGGAGCGGCTGCGCGTTCCCGGATTTCCCGCGATGCTGGCCAAGCAGAAGCTCGCGCTGGTCGCCATCGACGAAGCGCACTGCATCTCGCAATGGGGCCACGATTTTCGCCCCGACTACCGGATGCTGGGCCAGTATCTGCCGGCACTGCGCGGCTCAGAAGACCCCGCGCCGGTGATTGCGCTGACGGCGACGGCGACGCCGCGCGTGCAGGCCGACATCCTGGCGCAACTGGGCATGATCGACCCGCTCAAGTTCATCCATGGTTTTCGCCGCGAGAATCTCGCCATCGAAGTGGTCGAAGTCTCGATTCCGTTGCGCGCCGGCGTGATCTGCAAATTGTTGGCCGATCCCGCGCGGCGGCCGGCGATCGTCTATGCCACTTCGCGTAAGCAGTCCGAGAGCCTGGCTGCGGAACTGCTCGAATTTGCTTCCGACCGCCGCTTACCATGCAGGACTCGATTCGGAAACGCGGGACCGCGTGCAGAAGGCCTTTCAGGCGGGCGAACTGGAAGCCGTCGTCGCCACCATCGCCTTCGGCATGGGAATCGACAAGGCCAACATCCGCACCGTGATTCACGCCGGGCTTGCCCGCCACGCTTGAAGGCTACTATCAGGAGATCGGCCGCGCCGGACGCGATGGTGAGCGGAGCCGCACCTACCTGATGCACTCCTACGCCGACCAGCGCACGCACGATTTCTTCCTCAATCGCGACTATCCGCCCGTCGCAAATCTGAAGGAAGTCTTTGCCGCGCTCGGCGATGAGCCGCGCCCGGTCGAGGAGCTTCGCGCCGCGTCTGACCTGGCCGAGGAGGAGTTCGACAAGGCTATCGAGAAGCTGGAGATTCACGGCGGAGCGCGGGTCGATTTCGGCGGAACGGTGACCAGGGGCGCTGACGGTTGGCAGAAAACTTACTCGATCCAGGCTCAGCACCGCGCAGAGCAGTTCGAAAAGGTGGTGCAGTTCACGGATTCGAGCGCTTGCCGGATGTCGCAACTGGTGCGGCACTTCGGCGACGTGAAGGATGCTGGCCGCACCTGCGGATATTTGCGATGTCTGCGACCCCGCCGGCGCAGTGCTGCGCCGCTTCCGTTACGCTACGCTCGCCGAACAGAATATCGTCGCGCGCGATGCTCGACGAACTGCGGCCGGTGGCGTACCTCGCAACGGGAACGCTGCAAAAGAAGCTCGATCTGGTGGGCAGAATCAGCCGCGACGAATTTGAGGCGCTGCTCGATGCCATGGTTCGCGCGCGGCTCATCGAGATTGAGGAGTCGTCCTTCGAGAAGAACGGCGAGGTGGTGCGTTTCCGCAAGGTGATGCTGAGCGACACCGGATTTGATTGCGAGGCCGTCAGAACCGCTCGAACTCTTGCTCGCCGACGGAATTGTCGAGGAGTTCGATGCAGGCGCTCCGCCGCTACGGCGATCGAAGCAAGCTCAATCTAAACCGGCGAAATCCGCTGCACAAAAACCGAATGGCCCGGCGGCAAATCCGCCGCAGCCCAGTCCGGCATCCGAGGCTTTGGCGGGAAGGTTGCGCGAGTGGCGCACCGCCGAAGCAAAACGCCTCGGCGTCCCCGCGTACGTGGTGCTGCACGACCGCACATTGCAAGCCGTCGCACTGGTGCGTCCGGCAAATCCCGCGCAACTGCTCAGCATCGACGGCATTGGGGCTGCGAAGGTCGAGCGCTTTGGCGAAGCGATTCTGAATTTGTGCAATTCACCGTCCAACTGAGGGCTTGATGAGATGAACCGGCCGCTACTCGGATGCTTTGGCGGCGATGGCTTCGACGGCGGCGAGGTTCTGCAGTAGGGTTTTGGGAACATTGTGGCGCTCGCGCAGATACTCGACGGAGTTGTACGAGATCCACGCCTTTCCGGCCTGGTCCTGCCACACAAGAATCTTGAGCGGCAGATCGAGGGCAATACTGGGCGCGGCCAGCATCACCGGCGTGCCCGCCTTGGGGCTGCCGAAGATCAGCAGCTTCGTGGGCGGCATCGCCATGCCTGCCTTGGCTGCCTCGCCGCTGTGATCGACGAGCGCAAAGATCGTGATGCCCTTCGATTCGAGAATTCCGCGCAGCCGAGACACAGTTTCATCCACTGTGCCGCGACTTGGCAGGTCGACGATTCCCTGGGAGCTTGCATTCATGTGCGCCTCCGTTTTATCGGGTCAGATTGAAACTTACACACGAAGAAATACAAGATAGACAGCCATGGCCAACCCAACGATGGCGAGAAAGACTGCTAATGCAATTGCCTGCGCCGTGGCATGGCTGCGGGGGACCTCGCCGCTGTCGAGCTTGCGCACGATGCGGACGTGATGAAAGCCCGCGAAGACGTTCAGCGAGATGCCCGCCGCGATTAGCACAGTGCCAAACCAGAGCGAGAATCCATAGCCCTGTTCGGGCGCTACTATATGAAATATCTGCAGCTTCTGGAGAAACAATCCAAAACGCGCCACCACAAAGCCAAAGCCCATCAGAGCCAACCCGGTGCGAATCCACGCAAGAAAGGTGCGCTCAGCGGCAAGATAATCGCTGAGCGCCGCTTTCCGATTGGGCTCTATGGGCTTTTCCATGTTGCGTTGCGGGGCTGATTACGCGACGCGCTCGATGACGACCGACTCCAGCACGACGGGCTTGTGCGGCTTGTCCTGCGCGCCGCGCGCCACTTTACTGATCTTGACTACAATGTCCTGGCCCTCTACCACCTCGCCGAAGATGGTGTGTTTGCCCGTGAGCCACGGCGTAGGCGCGACGGTGATGAAAAACTGGCTGCCGTTGGTATTGGGTCCGCTGTTCGCCATGGCCAGCTTGCCCGGTGTGTCGAACTTGTGCGGCGAGCCTTTGGTCTCGTCCTCAAAACGGTAGCCCGGTCCGCCCATGCCGCTGCCGGCAGGGTCGCCGCCCTGAATCATGAAGTCGGGAATCACGCGATGAAAGATGGTGCCGTCGTATAGCTTGTTCTTGGATTTCTCCCTGGTGATGGGATGCGACCACTCTTTTGCGCCCTCGGCCAGCTCGATGAAGTTCTTCACAGTGACGGGCGCTTCGGCCTCAAAAAGACGCACGGTAATTTTGCCTTCCGTGGTAGTAAAAACGGCGTAGGTTCCTGCTGCTAGTGCCATGTATTCTCCTGGCGAGCTAATCAGCTTTCAGCTGTCAGCTCTCAATGATTTCGTTAATTTTGCTGAATGCAACCATCGATCTGAAGCTGATGGCTAAAAGTCGACCACTTTCTTTACTTCGCTGGCGGCATCGGCTGGCCTTGGCGCACAATCGTCACTTTTTTGAGCACAACCGGCGTCAGCGGCTTGTCGTTGGCGTCGCGCGGCACGCCCGTGATGGCCTTCACCACGGCCACGCTCGCGTCATCGCACTGGCCGAAGAGTGTGTAGGTCTGGTCGAGCGAAGGATAGGCCTGCTCGGTAATGAAGAACTGGCTGCCGTTCGTGTTCGGGCCGCTGTTCGCCATGGCAAGCCGTCCCGGCCGGTCGAAGTTGAGATTGGGATCGAACTCGTCGTTGAACGTGTAGCCCGGGCTGCCCATCCCTGTACCCGTGGGGTCGCCGCCCTGGATCATGAATTCGGGAATTACGCGATGGAAGATGGTTCCATCGTAGTACGGCTTGTGGTGCTGCACCTGTCTGGTCCTCGGATCGGTCCAGTCTTTTGTGCCTTCGGCCAGCCCAATGAAGTTGGCCACAGCTTTTGGCGCCTGCTTTTGGTAGAACTGGCAGGTGATGCGGCCCATCGACGTGTCCATCACCACGGTGGGTCCGTTGGGGACAGTCATGGCTTCGCCGGTCGCCTGCGGAGCGTCAGGGACTTGCTGACCCGCAGAGTTCGACGATTTTTGCGCGACCAGAATCGCAGCCACGCACGCGATGCAGGCCGCGGCCACGGCAGAGGAGAGAATTACGCCTTGAGTTTTCATGCCGAGTTCGAGGTTAAATCATGCGCCGTGCCGGGTGCCAGCCCGCGGGGGGCATTTCGGCTTGGAACTGCTCGACGCAGCGTAAGCCCGTGGGAAGTAGATTTCGCCCCGAACTCCTCAGGAAAATCGCTTTGCCGGTTGCTCTTTGCGCTTCCCGGAAGCTACACTGCTTTGCGACACACTATCAGGCATCGTGGCAGTATTCTCGGGGGAAGGACCATCCGTCCTTGAGAGTGGGTATTCAAGGCGGCAGGTATTCGAAGGCCTTCGGTTACCCTTAGAGGAGTTATGACAGAGAAACTTAGCTTTGGCGAGAAATTTGGCTACGGCCTGGGCGACCTGGCGGCGAACTTCGTCTTCCAGGCCTTGATGGTTCTGCAGTTGGACTTCTATACCAAAGCCGTCGGTTTGACGCCGGACCAGGCGGGCTGGATGTTTTTAGTGATTGGGCTGGGTTCGGCGGCTTTCAATCCAGTGATGGGAGTGATCGCCGACCGCACCAGCACCCGCTGGGGTAAGTTCCGCCCCTGGCTGCTGTGGACAGCCGTGCCTTTCGGCGTGATTGGCATTCTGACCTTCACGGCGCCGAATCTTAGCCCGATGGGGAAACTCACCTACGCATGGGTTACCTACCTGCTGCTGCGTCTCGTCTATGCGGCCAATAACGTGCCCTATGCATCGATGAACGGCGTGATGACCGAGGATCCGAACGAGCGCAACAGCATCGCCGCTTACCGCGGGGTCTTCTCCAATAGCGCCGGCTTCATCGTTGGAGCCCTGGCGGTTCCCATGGTCGCCTTCCTCGGCCGGGGCAGTATCGCCCGTGGCTATCAATTGACCATGGGGAGTTTCCTGGCGCTTTCCATTGTGCTCTTCCTGATCGCTTTTTCGGTTTCGAAAGAGCGCATTCAGCCCCCACCGCAACAGCAGACCTCCGTTGGCCGGGATCTGGCCGACCTGATGAAGAACGGCCCGTGGATCGCGCTTTTCCTGGCCACGGTCTTTTACTTTGTGGCCCTGCTTATCCGCAATAACCCGATGATTGCCTACTTCGAGAACTGCGCTGGCAATCGGCTGCTCTTTAGCTGGTTCAGCGGCTTTGGATTGGTGGCGCTGATCGTCGGCGTGACCTGCTCGACCGCGCTGACCAAGCGCGTGGGCAAGCGCGTCGTGTTCTTCTGGAGTATGTTGCTGACGGGCATCTTGTGCATTGCGATGTTCTTTCTGTCGCCCAAAGCCACAGTGGCGATTATTGCCCTCGAAGTCCTGCGCCAATTCGTCTTTGGCTGTTCGAACCCGGTGTTGTGGGCGATGATGGGCGATGTAGCCGATTTTGGCGAGTGGAAGACGGGACGCAGGGCGACGGGCACAGTGACCTCGGCGGTGGTTTTTGCGCTGTGGGTTGGCGTGGCCATTGGCGGCTTCGTCGCCAGCAGGCTGCTTGGCTTCTATGGCTATAATCCGCACCTCGCCATGCAGTCCGAGCATACTTTGCTGGGCATCCGCTTGATAGTCTCGGTCTGGTCGGGCGTGGCGTTTCTTGCCTGCGCCGCCTGCCTGATCTTCTACGGCATCAACATGAAGCTGAACCTGGCCATCTCACAGGATCTGAGCCTGCGCCGCAAGGGCTTTGCGCAGCAAAAAGTCTAGCCCTGCCCGGCGTTTTTGCCGCGGCCGGCACGATCCGCGCCGGTGGCGGCCTTCGGGCTTTATACTTAGGGGTCGCGTCGCGTCGTGGACTCTCGTAGGTTGAGCGTCCACCGCGCTCGCGCAGGAGCCCTTTCTGCATGAGTTTTCCCAAGACTGTATTTCTGACTGCGTTTCTAGCCGTAAACGTATTCTCTTTGGCGCAGAGTGCGCCCACACTGAAAGACGCCTATAAGAGCGATTTCTATATCGGCGCGGCCATCAACTCTGCGCAAATCACGGGCCGGGATAAGGCTGGCGACGCGCTCATCGAAGCACAGTTCGATTCGATTTCACCGGATAACGCGCTCAAGTGGGAGAGGATTCATCCCCAGCCGGACAAGTACTATTTCGACCTGGCCGACAAGTACGTGGCCTTTGGCCAGGAACACCACATGTTCATCGTGGGCCACAATCTCGTCTGGCACAGCCAGGTTCCGGCATGGGTGTTTCGCGACGCAAAGGGCAAGCTCCTTACGCGCGACGCTCTGCTTGCCCGCTTGCACGACCACATCCAGACCGTCGTCGGCCGCTATAAGGGAAAGATTCAGAGCTGGGACGTGGTGAACGAAGCGCTCAACGAAGACGGAACCATGCGCCAGTCGCTGTGGTACAAGATCATCGGTCCCGACTACATCGAGAAGGCCTTCCAATACGCGCACGAGGCTGATCCTTCGGCACAGCTCACATACAACGACTACAACCTGGAATTTCCGGCTAAGCGCAAAGGAGCCATCGAACTGGTCAAGAAGCTTCAGGCAGAAGGAATTCCGATTTCGGTCGTGGGCATCCAGGGGCATGTCCATCTGGACAAGCCGACCCCTGAGCAGGAGGACGCGGCGATCTCAGATTTCGCAGCTCTAGGCGTGAAGGTCGCCATCTCCGAGCTTGATATCGACGTGCTGCCCCAAGCCGGGTATGGCCCGACCGCCGATGTCTCGCTGCGGGTCAAGGAGAACCCAAAGCTGAATCCTTACGTCCACGGCTTGCCCGCTTCCGTTCAGCAGCAGTTAGCCGACCGCTACGCGGCTTTCTTCCGAGTCTTTGTGAAGCACCACAGCGATCTGCAGCGCGTCACCTTCTGGGGTGTCACGGATGCGGATTCATGGCTGAATGGCTTCCCCGTTCCGGGGCGGACAAATTATCCACTGCTCTTCGATCGCGACGGCCAGCCGAATTCCGCGTATCAGGCCGTGATTGCCGTGGCGACGCAGAAGTGAGCCGTGCTGCTACTACCAGCGCTCTCGTGTGCGGTGCGAGGGAAGCGGGGCGAGATTGCTGACAGTTTGAAGCGATAGAAAGATAGGCTGTGTCGCTTCGGGCGATAAGCGAAGACGGACGATTGTGAGACAGGGGCCGCCTGAGCGACAAAAAACAATTGGCGAAGCAACCAACGTTACCGCGATGACTTGGTCCGATCCGCTCTGAACGTCGATCTTCCCCGTCCAGCCCTCAAAGCCATTTGCAGCGACCGTGAGCGTATAGGTTCGTGCGGGGAGGGCCATTTTAGCTTCTCCTTCTCCATTTGTTTTCAGATAGGGATCCATTGAAGAAAGGGAGGGGTCAATGGTGATGCGTGCGTCGGGGATAAATGAACGCGCCGTATCCGTGACCTGAATGGTGACCTGCGTCTGCGAGGAGAGTTGAGTCCCGCTCAGAGAAAGAATTACGGCGAGGAGCACGGCGGCAATGCGAACTGCGGCCATGCAGAGAATTCTGTCACTGATGATGGGAAGATGGCAACCGGACGGCTGCGAGCCGAAACCTGACTCCTACTTCTTTGCTTTCTTGCACCGCTCCATGATCGCGTTGTGCAGCCGCTCGCCTACTTCGGCAGGCACTTCGTAAATCTCATGGCAGCGGTAGATCTCGATGGTTTTGCGCGTTGTGTCGAGAACGACTTCGCAATGGCCGCACTTGCGCAGGTGGACTTCGATCTCGGCGCGCGTCTCGGCGGCAATCGACTCATCGATCACATCGTCGAGAATCTGGAGAAACTCACTGCATTTCATCCCTCAGCTCCGTTTCCCTGCGGCGAGACTGCCGGAGTCTTTTTCTTGAAATAACGGGTCAAGCGATCGCGCAACTGCAGCCTCGCCCGCAGCAGGCGCGACTTGACGGCCGGCACGCTCAGGCCCAGCGTCTCGGCGGTTTCTTCGGTGGAAAGGCCATCCACGTCGCGCAGCGCAAAGACCACGCGGAAGCCCTCGGGCAGGCCCTGGATGGTTTTCTTCAGGATCTCCGCCAGCTCGGACTGGTTGTAGTTTTGTTCCGGGTTCGGAGCCCAGTCGGCGAAGTCGCGCGGTACGCTGCCCTCTTCGGTCGCGATGTCCTCGTCCATCGAGACCATTTTGCCCGTGCGCCGCTTGCGCAGGCGCATCAGGCTCTCGTTGACCGCGATTCGTACCAGCCATGTGTAGAATTTCGAGTTCCCCTGGAATTGATCGAGCTTCTCGTACGCTTTCAGGAACGCGTCCTGCATCACGTCTTCAGCGTCTTCGCGGTTTTGCGTGATGTGCTGCGCGATTCTGAAGACCTGCCGCTCGTACTTGCGGACCAGCGTGTCGTACGCCGAGAGATCCCCGGCGCGGACCTTCTCAACCAGTGCAACGTCGGGGTGCTGCTCGTTTTGTCCTACCGATTGGATGGTTGACATGGGCTTGGGATGCGAAAAATTGCCTTCGATTCGAGTCTCTTGCAAGGTCCAAATGAGCCCGCAAAGGTTGAGTGTAACGGACGCAGCGGGCGGGAACCAAATTTGCCTGGGGAAGGGGCCAGGACTTTTCCCGGTCAGCTCCGAGTGCACCGTAAGCGCCCAACCGTTATGTCAGTGATACCTCCTGCGTCCGCGCTGCGTCTAATCGGCATAAAGTGGAATTATGTTTTGTTTTCCCTTCCTGCGGCGCAGCATCAAGTGCGGTTTCCTGGTTCCGGCCGTCCTCGGTCTCTTGACGCTTGCCCGGCTTGGGCTGGCGCAATCTACAGCCGCGAGCTCTTCCAGCTCTGCTGCTGCGCAACCGGATTCGTCAAAGCACCCGGCGGCAAAGAAGCGCTCGACGAAGCGCCGGCCGGCGCATCGGGCCAGCCGGGCGGCTCGTGTGGCGCGCACGCATCGTATTAAAAAAGCGTTCGTGGCATCGAAAGAGCTGGAGCCGATGGCCCAGCAGCTAGCCACTCTGCGCACGCCGGAGGCGTACGCGGCGGTGGCTGCCTATGCACACAGCCACGATGGGGACGCCGCCGCAGCAGCATACCTGGCCCTGGGCCATGCCTACCTGCTCGACAAACGTTATGCCGACGCGCAAACGGCACTGGCCGAAGCGCGGCGTCTCGACGGGGAACTGGCCGACTACTCCGAGTTTCTTGACGCTCTGGCAAGCCACGAGGCGGGCAACGATGCCGTAGCCGTAAACATTCTGCACGGCTTCACCGAGCGCTATCCCGACAGCATCTTCGATGTGCAGGCGCCAGAACTTGAAGCCAGTGTCCAGTTGGCCTTGGGCAATCTCACTGCCGCGCGCGAGGCGCTTGCCGCAGCCGCGGGCACGGAGTCAGTCAGCCGCCCCGGATTCGAGCTCGCCGAAGGCCAGGTGGAACTGGCGCTGAACCAGAAGGACGCCGCGATCGCTACATTCCGGCGGCTGCTCTCGGAGCATCCCCTTAGCAGCGAGGCGCAGACGGCGCTGGCCAAGCTCATTGAGATAGGGGCCGAGAGCTTACTGACCACAACGGAACTGCGCAGTCTTGGCGACGCCTATTACAACGCAGGCCGTTACGCCGATGCTTTGGAACAATTTCGCGAGCTCCTGCGCAGGCCGGGCCTCGATCCGGAGACGCGCAACGGATTTGCCGTCTCCGAAGCTGCCTGCCAGTTGAAACTGAAACGCCTGAGTCCTGCAGACGCGCAGGCGCTGCCCGACACGCCCGACGAAAACGGAGCCCGCCGGCTTGAATTGCTGCTGGAGTTGGCTCGCGATCGCGATGACTCGGCCGATGTGCGGCGCATCCTCGGGGAGATGGAATCGCGTTTTCCGCACAGCATGTGGCTGGCCGACGCACTTTTTTCGGCGGGCAACATGCACATGCTCAAGCTGGATTTCCCCACGGCCATCGAATACTACGGCGAATTGGCCTCGCGTTTCCCGAGTGATAAGAATGCGCCGGCAGCACACTGGCGTTCCGGCTGGCTGAGCTACCGGCTCGGGCAGTACCCGGCAGCGGCGCATATCTTCGACGAGCAGATCCGGCTGTATCCGGAAACGACCGACGCGGTCTCGGCGCTCTACTGGCGCGCTCGGCTTTATGAGACGCTGGACCGCAATCCATCCTCGGCTGCGGCCAACTACCGGTCCATTGTCCGTAATTACCAGCATTTCTTTTACGCGCAATTGGCGCGGCGGAGGCTGGCGGCGCTCGGAGATGCCCAGCTCGCTTCAGAGTCCAAGGCGGATCGCATTCAGTCGATGCCGGAGCCGCATCTGATCGATACCTCTCCTGAAGACAGTCCGCACCTGGCCAAAGCGCGACTGCTGGCAAACGCCGGCCTGAACGAGTACATCGAGTTCGAAATCAAGGCCGATCCCGAGTTTGCCTCGATGAGCGCGCTCGCCGAGGCGCAGATCTACTCCTCCTACGGCGAGACGTTTCGCGCGGTTCGTGCCGCCAAGCGCGGGCTGCCGAACAGTGCTTCTTTGTCCATCGAATCCGTTCCGCTCGTCTACTGGCGGATTCTCTTTCCCGAGCCGTGGTGGAATACGATTCAGGCTGAGGCGGCCAAGAACAGTCTCGATCCGTACCTCGTGGCTTCGCTCATCCGCCAGGAGTCGGAGTTCGATCCCAACGCGATCTCCTATGCCAACGCATGGGGCCTGATGCAGATTCTGCCTTCGGAAGGCAGAGTGCTGGCGCGCGAGGAGGGAATCGCCCATTTTCAGACCTTCCAACTGCTTAATCCCAATTTGAACATCCGGCTGGGAACGCGCTACCTGCGGGAATTGCTCGACAAGTTTGGCGGCGTGCAGGAGTATGCGCTGGCTGCATACAACGCGGGCGACTATCGCGTGACCGATTGGAAGGCCGCCGGACCTTATTCCGGCATCGACGAGTTTGTCGAGTCCATTCCTTTCACGCAGACGCGCGAATACGTCGAGGCAATTCTGCGCAATGAGGAAATCTACAGGTCGATAGACGACTATGCCCGCGCTCATGCTGCGGCCACCGCCTCGGCGGCGCGATAGTGGGCTGACCTTTGCGCAAACGTTTCTTGCATGACTATGGGAATCCCACTTCCAGGGGAATCCCACTTGCTACTCCCGAGTGAGGTTAGGCATTGACTTCCCTCTATGCGTGTGATGAGACTGAGGTGAACCGGAAGGAATGTCATCCGGCGAGTGTTTCGCAGCCTGTTTTTCTCGGAGGAAAACGGAGCCCGGCGGGAACATACGGCGCGGCTCGGAACCATCAGCCCAGGAAAATCCCAGGAGGGAACGATGGCAGCCGACTTGCAGTTTCTGGATGAGTGGATCCCCGAACGAATGGACCCAGGAACGGTTTTTGTGCTGGAGAACCAGGCCAAGCTCGGCCAGGCACAAAACCCTTACGTAGCCGTGATGTCGTGCCCGCGCTGCGGCACATTGGGGCTGATTACCCGCCACCAGCTCTACGGCGGTGAGACGATGATCTGCGGAGGCGACTCCTGCTCGGCGGAGTACCGGCTCGATGGCGATAATATCTGCTACCGGTCGGCGCAGTAGAACAGCCTTCAGCTATCAGCTCTTAGCTTTCAGCTTCCTTGCGGAGAAAGCTGAGTGCTGGCGGCTGAAAGCATACGATTACTTCTGTAACTTGTAATCCGCTTCAGCCACTTTTGCCCCGGCCTGCTGCGGCGTGGGAAGCTGGCTCCGATCCCATCCTCCGCCCAGCGCCTGCACAAGTTCCACGGCCGAAATCATCTCCTGCACCTGGACCGCATTCAGCGTTTCCTCGTTGTTGAGCAATGTGGTCTGCGCGACCACCACATCCACATACGGATCGACGCCCGTATCGTAACGCACCAGTTCCAAATTGAGATAATCCTGCGAATCCTTCACCGCACTTTGCTGGCGGATGACCTGCTGCGAGTAAATGCGCGTGGCCGCCATCGAGTCTTCGACTTGCTGAAAAGCGGTGAGCACAGTTTGCCGGTAGGTTGCTAAATCGGCGTTGTACTGGGCAGCATATTGATGCAACGCGGCGCGGTAGAGCCCGCCGTCAAACACAACCTGGGACGCACTCGGTCCAATCGACCAGACGCGGCTGGGCCAGTCAAAAAGATGTTTGAACGTGGCGCTTTGGAACCCTCCGCTCGTTGAGATGGTCACCTGCGGGAAGAAGGCGCCGTATCCGATGCCGATGGTCGCGTTGGCGGCGGCCAGTGTGCGCTCGTTGGCGGCAATATCGGGGCGGCGCTCCACAAGTTGCGAAGGCACGCCGGTGGGAATCGCGGGCGCCGTATAGAGCATGGGCTGTACAGGGATGGAAAAATCCGTAGGGATCTTGCCGATAAGGACAGCGATCGCGTGCTCGTACTGCGCGCGCAGCAGGCCTACATTCACTGCACTCGCCTGCGCCGCCTCCAGCGTGGTCTTGGCTTCGGCCACGGAGATGTAATCGCCAACGCCCGTGTCATACTGGGCCTGATTGTAGTCGAGCGATTTTTGATCGGCCGTAACAGTTTCATTGAGAATCTTCTGCAGCATGTCCTGGCCGCGAATCTCAAAGTAATATTCGGCGAGGCTGGATTGTTCGGTGAGCTTTTCAACCTCAAGATCGGCGGCGCTTGTCTGGGCGGAGTATTGCTCTTCGTGCACCTGATTGCGGATCTTCCCCCAGAAATCCGGCGTCCATGAAACGTCCACTGGAGCGTTCCATAAGGAGTACGTTCTGCCCGTCGTCGCGGTTGAGGAAACGACCTGATTGGCCGATGTTCTCGATCGTGTGAATGAGGGGCCTAGCGTGATCGTCGGCCAATATTGCGAGCGCGCCTCAGCGATCAGGGCGCGGGCAGCCATGTAGTTCTCGAAGTACAACTTCAGGTTCTGATTATCGATATTGAGCTGTTCTTCCAGCGAGTTGAGTTCGGGATCGTTAAAAACCTCCCACCAGTTGCCGCGAATCATCGCGTCCTGCGGGCTGGCCACCTTCCATCCGTCGGCGTCGTGAAAATTGACGGTCGACTCCTTGTAATTCGGCGCGGTAATGGTGGGTGGAGCAGGCGCGTGGTAACGCGGGCCCACGTTGCAGCCGGAGACGAGCGCGAGCAGCGTCAGCCCGGAGGCGGCGAGTGAAAGTGCGGATCGAGTTTTCGGCTCAAGCATGGTCTTCAGCTCAGGCATGGCGAACGTCCTTCAGGCGTTACGGCGTGGTTGGTTCCACATAAGACGGCAGCGTGTCGTGCGTCCGGCCCAGCGCCCATAGGCGCAGCCGGTCCATATACAGGTAAACCACAGGGGTTGTGTAAAGGGTAAGCATCTGGCTTAAGACCAGCCCGCCCACAATGGTGATGCCCAAAGGCTTGCGCAGCTCCGAACCGGTGCCGGAGCCGAAGGCCAGCGGCAGTGCTCCGCAAATGGCCGACATGGTGGTCATCATGATGGGCCGAAAGCGCAGCATACACGCCTGAAAAATCGCCTCGCGCGTCGATTTGCCTTCCAGCCGCTCGGCCTGCAAAGCGAAATCGATCATCATAATGGCATTTTTCTTCACGATGCCGATCAGCAGGATGATGCCGATGATCGAGATCATGTTGAGATCGATATGGAAGAGCATGAGGGCCAGCATGGCGCCCGCGCTCGCCGAGAACACAGTGGAGATGATGGTTAGCGGGTGAACCAGGCTCTCGTAGAGAATGCCAAGCACAATAAAGACGGAAAGCAACGCGGTAGCCCCCAGAATCAGCTCCGATGAAATCACCTGCTGATAGGCCTGTGCGGTTCCCGCAAAAAATCCACGCACCGTTGAGGGCAAGCCCAGCCGTTGTTCCATCTTCGTCACTTCAGTGACCGCATCACTCAGCGAGGAGCCGTTCTTCATGTTGAAGGAGACCGTGGCCGACGGGAACAGGCCGGTGTGATTGACCTGCAGCGGAGTGGTATTGGAGCTCGACTTCACAGCGGAGAGCAGAGGGGAGATGGAATTGAGCCCCGCGCCAGACGAACCCTTCACGGGAGCGAAGTAGATATTCCTTAGCCCTGAGGGGTCCTGCCAGTATTGCGGCGCCACTTCCATGACCACGTAGTACTGGTTGAGCTGCGTGTAGATGACCGAAACCTCGGATTGGCAAAATGCGCTGCAGAGGGCACTGTCGAGCGATTGCGGAGTCATTCCCAACCGTGCCGCCGTCACGCGGTCATAATTGAGCAGTTCTTCCAGCCCGCTGTTTTGCTGGTCGGTGTTTACATCCGTCAGATCGGGAAGTTTCTCCATGTTTTCAAGCAGGATGGGGCCCCACTTCGCCAGGTCGTCGATGCTGTCGGACTGAATGGTGTATTGGTACAGCGCATTGCTGCCGCGGCCTCCAATGCGCAGGTCCTGCGCCGGCTGCAGAAAGGCCGAGGCCACGGGAAGATTGTTCATCGGTCTCCGCAGCCGGTTGATCACGTTCATCGCGGATGTCTGGCGCACATCGCACTTTGGGCCTTCCTTGCAGCTCCTGCCCAGCGGCTTGAGAGCGACATACATGAAGCCACCATTGCCGCCGCCTGTGTATGCCAGGACATGAGCCACGGCGGGATCGTGCTTGACCACGTTTACCAGTGACACAATGGAGAAATTCATGAAAGGAAAGGAGGCATCCTGCGGTCCCTGCACGCCGCCGACAATCGCCCCGGTATCCTGCTGCGGGAATAAGCCGGTGGGAATCCTGGAGAGCACCAGAAAGTTCAGCGCGATGGTGAGCAGCAGCACGACCAGCGTCAGCCCGGGATTATCCAGCACCCACGTCAGCGAACTGCGATAGATCCCCACCATGCCGTCGAAGGTTTTTTCGCTCGTTCGGTAAAACCAATTGTGTTTCTCGCCTTCCTTGCGCGTTTTGAGTACGTGCGCGCACATGCAGGGCGTGGTGGTCAGGGAGACGATCATCGAAATGACGATGGCCGTCGAAAGCGTCACCGCGAATTCACGGAAGAGGCGCCCGATGATCCCGCCCATCATCAGAATCGGAATGAAGACCGCGATCAGCGACATGCTGATGGAAAACACTGTGAATCCGATCTCCTGCGCGCCCTTCATGGCCGCGGCAAAAGGCTCCATCCCTGCTTCAAGGTGCCGTGTGATGTTCTCCATGACGACAATGGCGTCATCCACCACAAATCCCGTGGCGATGGTGAGCGCCATCAGCGACAGGTTATCGAGCGAGTATCCGAACAGGTACATCGCGGCAAACGTGCCGATGAGCGAGACCGGAACTGCCACGCTGGGAATGAGCGTGGAACGGGGGCTGCGCAGAAAAACAAAGACCACCAGGATGACCAGGCAAACCGATCCGATCAGCGTTTTCTCCACGGTACCCACTGAAGCCCGGATAGTTGTGGTCCGATCCATATCCACGGTGGTTTTGATGCCAGAGGGCAGCACAGCCTCGAGAAACGGCAATTGCGCTTTCACGCGATCCACCGTCTGAATAATGTTCGCGCCTGGCTGCCGGAAGACGATGAGCACTACACCCCTGATTCCGTCGATGTAACCACCGGTACGCAGGTTCTGGGTCGAATCCTCGACATCGGCCACATCCGAAAGCCGAATCGCACTTCCGTTGTGGTACCCGACGATCAGCGGCCGATAATCCGCCGCCGTCGAGATTTGATCGTTATCGAGGATGTCTTCGCTGACGCCGTGGTTGGAGAGCTGGCCCCGCGGCTCGTGCGAGTTCTGCAGACTCAACACCGATTGCACGTTGCCAAGCGTCAGACCAGAGCTTTCGAGCTTGGTGGGATTCACCTCCACGCGCACTGAGGGCGTGGCACCGCCGCCAACGACGACCTGCCCGACTCCGTCGATCTGCGAGAGCTTTTGTTCCAGAATTGTCGAGGCCAGATCGTAGAGCTTCGTCACCGGATACTTGTCCGATGTCAGGCTGATGATCATGATCGGCGCATCGGCCGGATTCACCTTGCGGTAATTCGGATTAGATGGAAGGTTGGCCGGCAGATAAGTGCGCGCGGCATTAATGGCAGCCTGCACATCGCGTGCGGCACCGTCGATGTTGCGGTTCAAATCGAATTGCAACGTGATATTTGTCGAGCCAAGCTGGCTCGATGAGGTCATCTCGCTGACGCCCGCAATGTGACTGAATTGGCGTTCGAGCGGCGTAGCCACCGACGCCGCCATGATTTGCGCGCTTGCGCCCGGCAGACCTGCATTGACATTGATCGTAGGAAAATCGATCTGCGGCAGCGGCGCTACCGGCAGAACAACGAACGCAATTGCCCCTGCGATCGCCACTGCGATGGTGAGCAACGTGGTGCCTACCGGCCGCCGGATGAATGGAGCCGAGAGGTTCATGCATTCTCCGGGCCGGGGCGCAGCTCACCGCCGAATGCCTCATGCGAAGGACGGCGGCCCATCAGACGCTGCGCGATGCGGTCAAAGAAGATATAGATAACCGGGGTGGTGTAAAGCGTGAGCACCTGGCTCAGGAGCAGGCCGCCGACCATCACGATGCCGAGCGGCCGGCGCAGCTCTGAACCCAGGCCCGTTCCCAGCGCGAGGGGAAGGCCGCCAAGAAGCGCGGCCATGGTGGTCATCATAATCGGACGGAAGCGAAGCAGGCTCGCCCGATAAATGGCTTCGGTGGAGTCCAGCCCCTCCTTGCGCTCGGCTTCGAGGGCAAAGTCCACAATCATGATTCCGTTCTTCTTTACAATGCCGATAAGGAGAATGATGCCGATAATGCCCACGACACTCAGATCCTGATGGAAGATCATGAGCGCGAGCAATGCGCCCACGCCGGCCGACGGCAGCGTGGAAAGAATCGTAATCGGGTGAATGAAGCTCTCATACAGCACGCCTAGGACGATATAGACCGTGACCAGTGCGGCGAGAATGAGCAGAGCCTCGTTGGAAAGCGAGTTCCGGAAGGACGCAGCCGTGCCTTGAAAGTCGGATTGCAGACTGGCGGGGAAATTAAGGTTCTTGACAACCTTGTCGATATCCTCAATGGCCGTGCCCAGCGACGCATTGGGAGCGAGGTTGAACGACACAGTCACCGACGGAAACTGGCCCTGATGATTGATTGAAAGCGCCTCGGTGGTGTCGTGCATCTGGGTGAAAGTACTCAGGGGAACGGCGTTGACGCCACCCGAAGAAGAGGCCGTGGTAACCGCGGAACCAGAAGTTCCGCTCACAGCGCTGGCTGGAGCAGTGAGCACCTGGGAGGACGGCGTATATCGAATGGGAGTGGTCAGTGCGTTCGAGCCGGCCGATGCCGAGGCCGACGAAGAGTAGGACGTAGCCGCGCTGGCGCCGCTGGCTCCCGACGAGGCGTTGGTCTGGATGTAGATGTCGCTGAGTTTCGCGGGATTCTTCTGCCACTCAGGCGCCGTCTCCAGGACTACGTGGTACTGATTGAGCTGCGTATAGAGCGTGCTGATTTGCCGCTGTCCGTAGGCGTCGTAAAGCGTGTTGTCGATGGTGGTAGGAGCGATGCCTAGCCGCGAAGCTGTCACGCGGTCAATCTCCAGTTGCACTGCCTTCGCGCCGGTCTGCTGATCTGTGGCCACATCTTCGAGTTCCGGCAGATTCTTGAGCTGCGCAACAAACCTGTTCGTCCACTCGTTCAGCTCGTCCGTGTCCGGATCTTCGAGCGTGTACTGATACTGCGTGCGGCTCACGCGGTCGTCTACGGTGATGTCCTGTACCGGCTGCATATAGAGATGCATGCCCTGCACGCTTGCGAGTTTCTTCTGCAATCTCCGAATGACGTCGGAGGCGTTGATGCGCTCGTTGACCGGCTTCAGGTTGATGGAGATGCGTCCGCTGTTCAGAGTCGTATTGATGCCGTCGGCGCCGATGAACGATGAAAGGCTTTCAACCGCCGGATCATGAAGAATGATGTTCGCAACTTCTCGCTGCTTTTCGCTCATGGCATCGAAGGAGATGGATTGCGATGCCTGCGAGATGCCTTGAATCACGCCGGTATCCTGCACCGGGAAAAATCCCTTGGGAATGAAGACGTAGAGCAGGACGGTGAGCACGAGCGTTGCGGCGGCGATCAGGAGCGTGACGGTCTGATAGCGCAGGACGACACGCAACGTTCTTCCGTAAAAGCCAATCATTCTTTCGAATACACCCTCGGACCAGCGGTAAAAGCGCGACTGGCTCTCTGGGGGCTGGTGACGCAGGATGCGCGAGCACATCATCGGCGTGAGCGTGAGCGAAACGACCGCCGAAATCACAATGGTTACAGCCAGCGTCACCGCAAACTCGCGGAACAAGCGACCCACCACATCGCCCATGAACAAGAGCGGAATCAGCACGGCGACCAGCGAAACCGTGAGCGAAACAATCGTGAACCCGATCTGTTCGGCGCCGGCCAGAGCGGCTTCGAGCGGAGGCATGCCCTCTTCGAGATAGCGGCTGATGTTCTCGATCATCACGATCGCATCGTCCACCACAAAGCCAGTGGCGATGATCAGGGACATCAGCGAAAGGTTGTCGAGCGAGTAGCCGAGAAGATACATCACGGCAAAGGTGCCGATGATCGAGAGCGGCATGGCCACGCTGGGAATGATGGTGGCGCGCAAGCTGCGCAGGAAGAGAAAGATCACCATCACCACCAGAAACAGGGTCAGGATCAGCTCGAACACCGCGTCGTTGATCGATGCCCGAATGCTCGTGGTCATGTCGGTCAGGGTTGTCACCTTGATCGAGGCGGGAAGATTTGCTTCGAGCTGGGGCAGTATCTTCTGGATGGCGTTGACGACAGTAATCGTGTTCGCGCCCGGCTGGCGCTGGATGTTCAGGATGACGGCAGGCGTGAGCGAAGGCTCTGAAGCCCCATTCGGCATCCCCATCCATGCAGCCTCTTTGGTGTTCTCCACGCCGTTCACCACGTTGGCCACGTCTTTCACAAAGACCGGCGAGCCGTTCGAGTAGGCGACTACAACGTCCTTGTACTGATCCGCCGTGGAGATCTGATCGTTGGCGTCGATCTGGTAGTCCTGGCGCGGACCGTCGAAGTTGCCCTTGGCGGAGTTGACGCTGGCCTGCGTCAATGCCGTGCGCATGTCCTCCATGTTTAAGCCGTACGAGGAAAGCGCCACGGGGTTCACCTGAATGCGCACCGCCGGCTTTTGGCCGCCGCTGATGCTCACCAATCCCACGCCAGCCATCTGCGAAAGCTTCGGGGCCAGACGCGTGTCCACCATGTCCTCAACCTGCGACAACGGCATAGTGTCGGAGCTGATGGCGAAGGTCAGAATCGGCGCGTCGGCAGGATTTGTCTTGTTATAGACCGGCGGTACTGGCAGATCGGAGGGCAGGAATGTTTGCCCGCCGTTGATCGCCGATTGCACCTCTTCCTCGGCTACGTCGAGGCCGAGCGAAAGGTTGAATTGCAGCACGATCACCGACACGCCGCCTGCGCTGCTCGACGTCATCTGGCTCAGCCCCTGCATCTGGCCGAACTGGCGCTCCAGCGGCGCGGTGATCGTCATCGCCACCACGTCTGGGCTCGCGCCAGGATAGAAAGTGAGCACTTGAATCGTCGGATAATCGACTTCCGGCAGCGCGGAGATCGGCAACTGCGTGAATGCGACGAGGCCCATCAGTAGAATTGCGGCCATCAGGAGAGACGTGGCGACTGGCCGCAGGATGAATGGTCGGGACGGACTCATGGAGCGCCCTCGGTGGTGTCGCTGGAAGTGGCCGGGATGGTCACCTGCGATTGCGTCACGGGTGAGCCATCGATCAGCTTCTGGAAGCTGCTGTCGGCGACGACATCTCCGGGATTCAGACCGGAAATCACAACCGTGTTGCCCTCATCGGAGATGCCGACCTTCACCGTCCTCGACACGGCCTTCCCCATCGCCTGGTTGCCGCCGCCTTTTCCTGCATTGCCGCCGGCAGAACTTCCGCCGCTTCCGTAATGCCCGCCGCCCTGACCCCCGCTCTGACCGCCGTTGGCATGTCCGGCCGCGCTGCCCGGAGCATTCGGCGTGAGCCCCTGAACCAGATACACGAAGTCAACGGCCCCATTGTGTTGGATGGCCGAAGACGGCACGAGAGTCTGATTGTCGAGAGTTTTTACCAGCAGGCGCGTGTTGACGAACTCATTCGGATAAAGATCTCCCTTTGCGTTGTCGAACTGTGCGCGCAGCTTGACGGTTCCCGTCACGGTATCGATCTGGTTGTCGATCGTGATCAGGCGGCCTTTGGCAATCAGTTTCGTGTTGGTGCGATCGAAGGCTTCAACCGTTAGCGACTTGCCACTTCGCATCTGATCGAGGACCTGTTGCAGATTGTCTTCGGCGAGCGTAAAGATCACCGTGATAGGCTGCACCTCGGTCACAACAACCAGCGTGGTGGTGGAGTTCGCCGTAACCAGATTTCCGGGATCGACCAGGCGCAGACCGACACGCCCGTTAATCAGCGACTTGATGTGGCAAAAATCCACCTGCACCTTGTCATATTGCACGGTGCCTTCATCGTTTTTCACCGTGCCCTGGTCCTGTAGCACGACTTTTTCCTCGTCTTCGAGCGTCTGTCGCGGGATCGCATTCTTAGCCCATGCGTCCTGATAGCGCTTCTGGTCCATCTGCGCCTCGGCCAGCAGGCTCTGGTCGCGATCAAGCGCACCCTGCGCCTGCTGGAGTTGCGCCTGATAGGGACGGTCGTCGATGTCGATGAGCGGGTCGCCTTTGTGTACGTATTGGCCTTCGCGATAGTGCACCGCAGTAATCACGCCCGTGACCTGTGCCGTAATGTTGTCGGTATAAGTGGGCGTGACTGTCCCGATCGCGTCAAGATAAACGCCGATGCTGCCCTTGGTGGCCGTCGCCAGAGTGACGGGCACCGGGCCAGCCATTGCGCCGCGTCGGCCGCCGCCCGGTGCGCCCGCCGCCGCGCTCGCACTATGCTGCCGGTAGACCCAGAAGAACAGCAGCCCGAACGCCAGCAGGACGACCAGCCAGACCCAGAGGTGGCGGCGTTTTTTCTGCGAATATGTGGGTCCAAAGTCAGAGGTAGAACGCAAAACAGGCAAACGTTGATCCATCGTTTATCTTCTCGATCGTCAGAGTAAAATCATTTGTTTGTCAGGACCATTTTCTCACACGCAAAATGGCGCGCAGAAGCGAGAAAAGCCTTTGGATATGCAGCCCGGTCGGATCGTTGAAGACCGGCGCGACAACTCACGTTTGCATCTGAGTACCAGGCAGAATCGAGCGGCAGCACAATTCCACTCTCCACGCGGCCTCTGTGTGCCTGGCCATTAAATGGACGGGAGCGGATGGAAAATAGTTGCACTGATCGCACTGAGGAATAGCTCCGCTGCCTCTGCCTCAAGGCCGAATCTCTGCCTGCCGATCCTCGGCCTGAACCGCCGCAGGCGTCAATCGAGAAAAAGGAATCAGCTCGATCTCCGGAAACTCGCGGATCGAGAACAGCACCGTGCGTTCAACGTCTCGCGAGGCGCGCAACCGCGTACGTACGAGCGCCAGATCTGCATCGCTGTAACCAGGATGAGTCACCAGCTCCCATATGCCCGCCGGGATCTGCCGCAGCAAAGATCGCACAGCGTCCGCATCGAGAGTTCCGGTCCTGGCAATGGAGATGGTCCCGTCGGTCGAAGCGAAGCCTTCCTCGGCAAGAATCTTCCGCCAGCGCGGCGCCAGTGGGCGCAGGATCGAGAGCTCCAGTACGCGGGCGAGGGAAGCGCCAAGCGAGGCCTGCAATGCCCATTCCGGCTCGAACGGGAAGCGCACCGCGCAAATGCCCGCGGCGCGAGCGGCGCGCAGAACCGGACGCAGCACCGCCGGGAAGATGTGCGCATGCTTGTGGGTATCGATATGCGTCAGGCATACCCCGTTGCGCTGCAAGACGGCGATCTGGGACGCCGCCTCGGCTTCAATTTCTTCCGCGCGAATCCGGCCCGTGAAAAGCCGCAGAAGAAAAAAACCGAGCGAAGGCAGAAATCGCCCCGTCCGCGCGTCTACAAGGCTGGGAATCTGATTCGGCGGCAGCACGGGTTCGCCGTCGATGAGAACAATGTGGCAGCCCACGTCCAGTGACGGGGTGGCCAGCGCCAGATCGATGGCTTCTTCGGTCGCGCCTGCCCGCGTCATCAGGGAAGTACTTGTCACCAGGCCCGCGGCGTGCAACTCAACAATCGCCCGGTTCACGCCGCGGGTCAGTCCAAAATCGTCAGCGTTGACGATAAGACGTTGCACCTGTCGAGTCTATCAAGCTGCGCCGGAACGTTATTCAACGCGGTGGGCTCACTGCTATCATGGCCAAGGACGCACTCCACGCCCGGCGTGGGCGGTTAGCTCAGTTGGTTAGAGCACTTCCCTTACAAGGAAGGGGTCCGGGGTTCGAGTCCCTGACCGCCCACCAGCATTGCATGGCAGCAGCCGCTCGTTTCGCTCGCGAAATCCCACGCTGACAATCAAACTATTCATTCTCTGCCAAGCGCGTAGGCCGCGGCTGCACGGCTATCGGCGATGATAGAAGAGAGCCAAAGAAGTATTTGGAAAGGGAACCGTTTGCCGTCAGGCGCAGAGAAATCCGTGATTGTAGTCGGCGGAGGCGTGGCCGGCATGAGCGCTGCCTGCGCCCTTGCATGGAGCGGACTTAAGGTGAGCCTCGTTGAGCGCAGAGGCTACCTCGGTGGCCGGGCCAGCTCCTATCCGAATCCCGGCGTGGACGAAGTCATCGACAACTGCCAGCATGTGCTCTTCGGTTGCTGCACCAACCTGATCGGGTTCTACCGCCGCATCGGGGTCGAGAGCAAGATCCACTGGACACGGAGCATGACGGTGATTGAGCCGGGCGGGCGGCGCTCGTTGCTCGGGCCGTCATGGCTGCCGGCGCCGTTGCACGGTTTGCCCAGCCTGCTCGCGGCGAAAGCCTTCACGCGCGAAGACAAGAAAGCCTTAGTGCGTGCGTTCCGCACATTGATGCGGCCGATCGCGCCAGAGTCAACGGAAACGCTCGGCACGTGGCTGCGATTAAATGGACAGACCCAGGGTGCCATCGATCGCTTCTGGCGGTTGGTGATCGCCAGCGCCCTCAACGCCGATATTGACGAAATTGCTTTGCCCTACGCCGTGAAAGTGATCCGCGAACTGTTTTTAAACTCCGCCGAGGCAGGTGCGATGGGAATGAGCACCGTGCCGCTCAGCGAGCTCTACGCGGGTGCAGAGCAGTTTCTGCGCGAGCGTGGCGGCGAAGTGGTCTTCAACGCCGGCGTGGAAAGCGCGCAGTGGGACGAAAAGACTTCACAATGGACGCTCGCTACGCGCGCCGGCGCATTCGTCGCCGATTATTTGCTCCTTGCGATTCCGTTCGAGGCGATGGCGAAGCTCTTGCCGGCAATGCCACCTGCGGCCGGCGCCGAAGCGCTTGCCCGAAAGATCGAACGCCACCAGCATTGGCCCATCTGCAGCGTGCATCTCTGGTTTGACCGTGAGATTACCGATCTCGAACACGCTGTGCTGCTCGATCGCACCATTCACTGGATGTACAACAAGAGCCGTTTACATCCAGGCCGCAAAGGGAAGGGAAGTTATCTCGAACTCGTCATCAGCGCTTCACGCGAGTTTGCCGCACTCAGCCGTGAGGAGGCGATCGATCTGGCTGTCAGCGAGTTGGAGGAATTCTTTCCCGCCGTCAAAGAAGCGAAGCTCGAAAAAGCCGCATTGGTCAAGGAAGTCCGCGCCACCTTCGGCGTGCCGCCCGGCATTGACGCCTTCCGGCCCGACGCCCAGTCCGCGCCATGGCTCAATTGCGTGCTCGCAGGGGATTGGACTGCGACAGGCTGGCCCTCCACGATGGAAAGCGCCGCGCGCAGCGGGCACTCCGCTGCCGAAGCGATCTGGGCGGCGATTGGCACTCCTCGCACATTCCTCAACCCCGACCGCAAACCCCGCGGCCTGATGAGGTTTTTGAGGGGCGTCGTTAGTTGCTGATTTCTCTCTTGCACTCTTCAATCTGCTTAGCGTGACGAATTGGATGAACAGCGATGATCAGTAGATTTTCGTAGCAGTTTACAGTTCCAAGGAGCGGATGCGTCGTGATTTGGGCGCGGAGATCGCCTGAGAAGTTCCGAACGAATTGAATTGTGCGCTCACGAGTCGCAAGAAAAGTCTTTAGTGCTGCATCCAGTGAGGAATACCGACCTGAAGGGAGCGCCACTGCCGGCGCGAGAACTGGGTAAGCGCGATCAGGGCCACGCTCTGCAATTGCGCCCTCACGTTTCTCATTAACCTTCGGCGCGTCAACAGCCCATGCCGCCAACGTTTGAGTCAGCAGATACTCTTCGCTGATAGCCAAGTGCTCCACGCACTGCAAGATTGACCAGTGCTGCGGAACGGGAGAACGCGCCGCCATCTCTTCCGTCACTCCTTGCAATGCACGCAAAAGGTCAGCCCTGCCCTGTTCAAGCTGACTCAACAGAGATGCTCTCTCTTGTTCGTCCATAGGCCACCATTTCAGTGCGCCAGCAAATACACTCCAACACATACCAGCACAGCAGCCGCCCAACGCCTGCGATCTACGTTCTCTTTTAAAAAAATCTTTCCCGCGATCGCGTTCGTCACCAGCGTGAGCGAAGCCGTGGCCGGTCCCGCGAGACTGAGGTTCAGGTGATTCAGCGTAAAGAGTAGAGAAAAGAACGCCAGGGCCAGAAAGAAAACTCCGGCAAAGAACAGAGGGCAGGTGATCACGGCGCGGATCGCGCCTTTCATGCCAGCGCGTGCGCGAATCGCATCCAGATCCCCGATCGACTTCATGGCCGCTGCCGTCAGCACTTCGCCGGTCGTCGAGGTCAACACCACGGCCGCAATCATTCCCACGGCAGGCCACGCACTCGAGGTGAGCAGGGAGATCATCGCGCCTCGACCTTCCGGCTTGCAGGCGCGGACGCATCGCCCTCGTCAACAGCAGGATGCTCGGTGAGGGAAGGCCCCCGCGCAACAAATCCAACCCCGATCGTAACCAGCAAAATGCCGGCCCATCGCTCGATCGAGATCGACTCACCTAGCCAGAAGTGCGCCAGAAGCGCGATGATCACGTATCCAATTGCAGTTGTGGGCAGGACGTAGGTCAGATCGGCCCAGGAGAGAGCCGTAAGATAGCTCGCAAAAAACCCAATGAGGAGCGCAATCCCCAGCGCGACCCACGGTGTGAAGACGGCGGCGATCAGGGCGCCAGGATGAGCGAGAGTAATCGATGGCATTGCAGCCATGCCGCGTTTCAGACAACTGTCGCCCAGCGGAGCAGAAACCGCGACGACGCCCAGAATCAGATATTGGTGGGGCGTAAGTGAGTGATGAGGCATGGGGTCTTTCGAGATAAATCAATACGCGTTGTCGGAATTCGGGCCGCATTGCTTCTCGCGGCTGTTCGAGAAGCAACCGCAGATCCTGCGACTCCGTCAGCTGTAGCTGGCTGCGCTCAGGATGACACCGTGTGTCTTTGACAAAGCTTCCGGCCCCGATACTCGGCTTATGCGCCTGCGTCGGCAGCCGCAGAGGGACGCGCCTGCTGGCTGCGCGCTTCCTTCACCATCTTATTGCGTTGCGCGCGCAGCTTCAGGAACGACCTGGCCTCGACGTACAACCGCGGCAGGTCGCGATTCACAATTGCCTTCCAGATCACGCGCGCAGCCGCCTTGGGCCGGAAGTAGTACTCGTCGTAAAAGCGGTGCACCATCTCCATCACGTAATCGGTGGGCAGGCCTGGATATTCGATATGGGCCATCTGGTGGCCGCCGCCGTCTTCCATCTTCGCGTTGGTGATGAATCCGTTCTTCGCCGCGTATTCGTAGAACTCCGTGCCAGGGTAGGCGTGCGCAATCGAAACCTGGATCGTCTCGCAATCGAGCGTCTTGGCGAAGTTGATCGTGTTGCGGATCGACTCTTTGGTCTCGCCGGGCAAGCCGAGAATAAAGTCGCCGTGGATGGTCAGGCCCAGCGAGTGGCAGTCGCGCGCAAAATCACGCGCCCGCTCCACCGTGGCGCCCTTCTTAATGTTCTTGAGAATCTGCGGATCGCCCGACTCAAAGCCGACGATCAAGAGGCGGCAGCCGGCTTCGCGCATCGCCTTCAGCGTCTCGTAGTCCGTGGTCACGCGCGACGTGCAGCTCCAGGTAATGCCCACCGGCTTCAGCTTTTCGCAAAGCTCAATGGTGCGCACCTTCTGGATGTTGAAGGTGTCGTCGTCGAAGAAGAACTCCTTCACCTCGGGGAAGTTCTCCTTGGCCCACTTCATCTCCGCTGCTACGTCGTCCGACGACCGTTTGCGCCACGCGTGACCGCTGAGCGTCTGCGGCCACAGGCAGAAGGTGCACTGCGCCGGACAGCCGCGCGTCGAGTAGAGTGCGATATAAGGATGCAGCAGGAACGGCACGTTATAGCGCGTCACGTCAAGGTCGCGCTTGTAAATCTTTGTCGCCCAGGGCATCGAATCCAGGTCTTCCACCTGCGGGCGGTCGGGGTTGTGAACTACCTTCCCATCTTTTTTGTAGCTGATGCCGAGAATCTCGCTCAGTGGCTTTCCGTTGGCGAACTCCACGACCGAATAATCGAACTCGCGCCGGCAGATGAAGTCGAGCGCCGAGCACTCGTTCAAGGCGCGGTCGGGATCGGTGGTCACCGGCGGCCCGACAAACGCGATCCGCATGGAAGGATTCGCCGCCTTGATGGCCTCGGCCAACCGCTGGTCGCCTTCCCAGCCCACCGTGGAGGTGAAGAGCACAAGGAACTCGTAGTCCTTGCAAATCTTGATCGTCTCCTCAGCGGAGACGTGGTGCGGCGGGGCATCGAGCAGCCGCGAGCGCTCGAGCAGCCCGGCCGGATAGGTGAGCCAGACCGGGTACCAATAGGACTCGATCTCGCGTGTTGCCGGCCAGCGTGAGCTGGCGCCGCCGTCAAAGTTCTCAAACGAAGGAGGGTTGAGGAAGATTGTTTTCAGAGGCATAGCCATCCATTCAATTCTATCATTCGCGCTGTTTTGTTTGACGGAAATGCAGGAAAGGCGCAGAAAGCCTTCTGAACAAGGATGTGATCGAATGCGGACGATAACTTCCGCCGAATCAGGCGAATTTTCCGATTGCGTCGGTTCCGCCCTTCGGCTGCAAGGGTGCGAATCTGGATTCCCTATGGCTTCTGATGCAGTTCGTCGAGCCAATCCTGCATGTGGCCCAGAGCCCTGAGCAGGCTCAGCCGCGCCTTACTCAAGTCGAGTTCCGCGTCAAGCGCATCCAGCGACTTCTGCCGCTCATCGATGCGCGCCTGCTGCTCGGCCGTCGGCGAGAGCTGCGGCAGCGCATTGGGCCCGGTGCTGGCGCCGTTGCCGGACTCGAGTTGCGTCTCTACGGCCTTCAGGTTTTCGTCGGCGATCTGCTGTTTCAGGCTGGCGACCTCAGCCTGCGCATCCAGCTCGCGCAGGTTAGCGCTCAGGTCGGCAATTTGAATATCGTTCTGCTGCTGCGCCTGCTCCGCCTCCACCCGCGCACGCAGAGCGTCGGCAGCCGACTGTCGCGCCTTGGCATGAAGGCTGAAGTTGATGATCGGAACGGTGATCGAAAACCCGCTGCTGAAGTTGTTGGAGGGGAGCTCGCCGGTTCCATTGGTCTCAAAGTACTGTCCGATATTGTTCAGCAGCGTGGTATTGCGATTGTATTGTGCGCCGAAGCCGATTTCGGGGAACATCCAAAGGCGCTCCTGGTCGCCCCGTGCGATGCGTTCGCTGGAGAGCGCCGCGAGTTGTGCCGATCCGACAGCGGGCGAAGGCACCAGCTCGCGATCCGCAGTCACCGCCGGAATATCGGGAATGCTTGCGTGATCGGGTAGGATCGAGCCCACCGGCAATCCGGTAAGCACAGCCAGCTGTTCTGAGAGCATCGCGGCACGAGTTTCCAGGTGCAGCCGGGCGAGCTTCAGTTGTGCGGCCGTCAGTTGCGCCTGCAACAGTGCAGTCAGCGGATCGACACCCGCCTCCGTGCGCTGCTGCTCAATCTCGACCAGGCGAGCCGCATCCTGCTCCTGCTGGTGCTCGGTTGCGAGCTCGCGGTCCACAGTGTCCAGCTCGATGTAAGCCGTGGATGCATCGAGCGCCGCCTGTTCGCGCGCATCTTTCAGCGACAGTTGCGACGATTGCAGACCCGCGCGCGCCGCGCGGATGTACTGGATCTGCGGCATGGAGAAGACCAGCGATTGGATCGAGCTGTCCCAGATGGTCGGCAGCGCGCCCGTGAATCCGACCTCGCGGAAGGCGGGCAGGCCCGAACCGAACGTGAGCGACGGAATGAAGACATCGCGGCTTTGCTCCAGTTGCGCCACCGCCTTACTGACATCGGCCTCGGCCAGCCGCACGGCGGAGCTGTTCTTCTGCGCCAGTTCCACAACCGTGGTCAGCGACACCTGCGCCTGCGCTGCGGCGCCAACGGCCAGTAATCCAGCAGCCAGCGCCAGCAGCCTCGTATTACGCCCAATCCGTGTGGTACTCACGCTCCCTGTTCGCATCACTGTTTCAAACCCTGTTCCTGTGACGGACCATACCCGCTCGCCATCGTGGCCGCCTCGGCAAACTGCTGCCGGGCCCCCGCCACATCGCCCAATTGTTGCATCAGCCAGCCCAGCCGCACATGCGCAATGAACGCCGGAGCCTCCTCGCTCTTGGGGCAGTTCGCAAGATAATCTTCGAGCATCCTGGCGGCCAGCCCGGGATCGCGGTTCGTCTCGAACAGGATACCCGCGCCGTCGTAGAGCCCTACGCCTGACTGCTTGTCGTGCCCGGCCGCTGCAAAGCCGGCACGGATCGCTGCGTCCATATCGTTCCATCGCTGCCGGTCGCGATAAAAGTTTGCCAGGCGCGTCCACTGCTCCGCGGGGTGCGGGCTGACCGCGATGGCTTGTTTATAGTCTCTCTCGGCCGTGCCGTAGTCCTTGCGCGTAACCGCGATGTTTCCGCGAAGCTCATACGCCTTCGCGGGATTCACTTTGTCCAGTTGCGCGGCCATTGCATCCGCCTTACCCAGACCTCCGCCTACAATCGCCGGTGCTTCAAGATAGAACTGACCCAGGTCGGACAGCGCTCCGGTATTGCGCGGATCGAGCTGAACGGCCTGCTGGAACTCGCTGACCACGCGCCTGCCCAGCATAAACGCCGTCACAAATGTGGCGCGCCCAGCCTGTTCGCCGAGCGCGCGGCCCAGCCACATGTGATAGCTGGAGTTCTGTCCGTCCAGCTGCACTGCCATTCCGCAGGCCTGCGCTGCCAGGTCCCACTGTTTCAGAGTCAGCCGCACGCGGCAAATCAGGTTCTGCGCTTCGGCCGCGCCCGGTCCTTGCGTTGGCAGCGGCGCGAGCAGCGCAAGCGCCCGGTCGGTCTGGCCCTCTTGCAGCGCATCGCCGGCCTGCTTCAGCGTGGCCGCTGGAATCTGCGCCCATCCCCAGCCGCTTGCGGCGATCCCGAGACATGCCGCTCCCCATAAGATCGCTCGTACAATGCGCCTCACCCGATTTCGCCTCACCGGATTACCTTGATCGGAACGCCCGCCTGCAAGGGCTGCCCGTTCAGGGTTCCGGTTGCTACCACGTCGCCGTCTGCCAGCCCCGAAAGAATCGGAACCTGAGTCAGTGTGGGCGGGCCGATGGTCACATCGACGCGCTGCATCTGGTCGCCGACGACTTTGTACACGTAGTATCTTCCGTTGAGTTCGTGGAGCGCGTCACGCGGCATACTCAGCGCATTTGGCTCGCTCGATGTGGTCACCGTCACTGTTACATGAGTATCGGGCAGAAGGTCGTCGTCCGCGCCTTCGATGTCCACCAGCACTTCGCCCACGTTCCGCGTTGTGTAGGTGACCACCGTGATTGGAAGGCGCTCGATGTGGCCGTGCCATTCCATGCCGGGCTTCGCCTCCCAGTGAATGGTTACCGGCTGTCCCACTGCCAGCCGTCCCAGTTCCGGTTCGTCGAAGTAGGCGCGCACCCGCTCTTGTTGCAGATCGGCCATCTGCACCAGCAGCTTGCCGGGCTCGGTGTACTCGGAGGGCGCTGCGTCCAGGGTATAAATAGTTCCCGTGATCGGCGCATAGATCGAGGTTTGCGCTTCGACGTGCTGCGCTGCCGCAAGCGCCGCCTCGGCGTCGTTCAACGCGGCCTGCGCGCGGGCAATCTCCGGGGGCGAATAGCGGTGATTTCCGCTCTTCTCGGCCGCGTTCAGATTCGCCTGCGCGGTATCGTACCGCTCTTGCGCTGCCGCGACTTCGCCCGGCGAAGCGGCTCCAGCCGCCACCAATTTCTTCAACGCATCCAGATCGTGCTTCTCCTGGTCGCGCGCCAGCCGGTCCTGTTCCACCTCTGCGGCCGATGCCTGTTGTTCCGCTAGCGTCCCGTTGTGCATCGCCGCGTCGTAGGCTGCCTGGGCTGTCTTCACCGCGCTCTCTGCCGCCGCCACCTGCGCACGCGCCGCCACGTCGTCCAACTGCAAAATGAGCTTGCCCTTGGGAACCATCTCGCCCTCGTGCGCATAGACGGCCTTCACCGTCGTCGCAATCGGGCTATAGAACGGGTAATTCGTAATCGGCTCTACGCGCCCATTGGTGCTCACGGTATTCTGCAGCAGCTCGTGCTCGACCACTGCCACTCGCACCGGCAGTCTGTCGCGCAGAAGGAACTTTGCCGTCAGAAACACCGCAATCAGGAGAACCGCCGCACCGATCCAAAGCCAGGTACGGCTCGTTTGCGCTCTTGCTTCAGTCATTGCCGTTAACCAACGTCAGTATATAAGACCGCGAAAAGTTGAAGCCGTGATTAGGCCAAGACAATCGGCCCCGGGCCGGCATGCCGGCTCGACGGCGAGGCACTGCGGTTGCGCCTCTTCCGCTCACTGCCGACGCATCAGGCCGCCGAATTCGCTCTCGCGCTGCGCGGAATCAGCAGTACAATTGCTGCAACCTCCAATGTCCAGTTCGGGCTGCCGCAGAAATCCGGTTTTCCGCCGGTGGGCCTGGAAAAGGAGATGCTATGCCGGAACCAGATGCGCAACAGGAGCTTACCCACTCACAGCAACGGGCCTTCGACGATGCTTACGAGCAAGGCCGCCGCAAACTTTGGCTTGCCTATCTCTGGGCGCTTTTGCCCATCGCTGTTTTTGCTTTGGGATTGGCCAGCCGGTCGATCATTATGTTCTTCGGCCTCCTTGGAATTCATCGTTTCTATCTGGGCCGTAATCTTACCGCCGTTCTCATGCTGGTCCTCTGGCAGGGAGGGTTCCTTTCGTTGACCTTCGTTCCCATCTTTTTCAGCGCGGAGATCGGAGAGATCACCAAGGGTCTGGTGGCGGCGCCGCTCATGTTCGGCGCATTCATCTGGTTTCTCGTCGATCTCGCCCTGATGCCGAGAATGGTGCGGCGCTACAACGAAAAACTGGCCGCGAATCTCCGCAAGGACTCGATTGACGAGATCGCGGTTTAGCGGACCTCCCGCGGGCGCGCTGGCGGGGGACAGCGGTGTGTCCGGCTCTAATCCCGCTAAAATAGCCCCATGACCGCTCCACGATACAGCGACGAGCACGCCAAAGCCGGCCTCGATTTCAAATTCCCCCCTATCGAGACCTGGCAAAACCAGTATCCCGGCTACGAGATCCAGATCGACGATCCCGAGCTGACCTCGGTCTGCCCCAAGACCGGCCTGCCCGACTTCGGCACACTCACCATCCGCTACATGCCACGCGAGCGCTGCCTCGAACTTAAATCCCTCAAGGAATATCTGTTTTGCTATCGCAATCTGGGTATTTTTCAGGAGAACATCGTCAACAAGGTTCTCGAAGACATCGTGAAAGCCTGCGATCCGGTGTGGGCCGTGGTCAAAGGCGAGTTCCGCCCCCGCGGCGGCATTGGCACCATGGTAGAAGCCCGCTGGCCAAGACCGTAAACGCGATCTTGTAGCGCCGGCCTCCTGACCGGCTATACTGAGGGCCTCCCGGCCCTCAGAGATCTTTCGCTTCCTCGCTCCCATGCTTCCTTGCTCCCTGTTCGCTGTGATATTCCTGATTCGTCCCGACACTAAGAGAGGTCCGCTTGCCAACCCCGGTCCGCAAACGCCTCCATCCCGCCGTTGCTACGGTCGTGCTGCTTCTCGCCCTCAACCTCCTCAACTACATTGACCGCTACATTCTTGCGGGCGAGGTCCAGCCCATCCAGCACGAGTTCCATGTCACCGACCAGCAAATGGGCGCATTGGGCACGGCCTTCTTTGTCTTCTACATGCTGGCGGCTCCGCTTACAGGCTGGCTCGGTGACCGCTTGCGGCGCAAGCCACTCATCATCGCCGGCGCAACCCTCTGGAGCCTCGCTACACTCGCTGCAATCTGGGTCCACAGTTACACCACGCTGTATTTTCGTCAGGCGCTGGTCGGCATTGGCGAGGCCACCTTCGGCATCTTTGCTCCCGCAGTGCTTGCGGATTTCTATCCTGAGCGCGAACGCAACCGTGTGCTCTCCATCTTTTACGTTGCGATTCCCGTGGGCGCGGCGCTGGGCTACCTCGCCGGAGGTCAGATCGGCTCGCACTGGAACTGGAGAACCCCGTTCTTCGTTTGCGCGCTGCCAGGATTTCTCGTCGCAGTCCTCTATGCGTGGCTGGGCCGCGAGCCCGAGCGCGGCGCGGCGGACCACATCCGGCCCAGTCTGAACCGGAATACGGTGACGGGCCTGTTCGGCAATCCAGGTTTTCTTACTGCAACCTTCGGTCTGGCAGCGCTCACCTTTGCCATGGGCGGAATCTCGTGGTGGATGCCTGAGTTTCTGCGCCGTTCAATAGGGATGTCCCTCGGCGATGCCAGCCTCATCGTCGGCGCAAGCACCGTCATCGACGGCATCCTAGGAACTCTTGTCGGCGGATGGATCGCGCAGATCTGGCTGCGCAGGAATCATCGCGCGCTTTATCTGCTCTCTGCGTTGAGCGTCGCACTCACGCTGCCCTGCGGCGCAATGCTTTTCTTCGGGCCGAAAGCCTGGGCAGTGCCTTCGCTTTTTGCCGCGGAGTTCTTTCTATTCCTGAACACCGGTCCATTGAACACCGCCATCGTGAATGCAGTGGCAGCGCCGGTCCGCGCCACCGCCATCTCCATCAACCTCTTCTGCATTCACTTCTTCGGCGACACCTTCTCGCCGCAGATCATCGGCGCCATCAGCGACCGCTCGAACTTGAGCATCGGCCTTGGCGCAACTCTCGTCACGCTCGTCATCTCCGCCTGCATCCTCTGGTACGGCGCACGCTTCGCACCGCTCCTCGAAGAATCGCGGTTGCAGTAGGTAATTGCGGATCAAAGATGATCGTCAGGAATTCGTAACTTCGCTTGGGCACTGAAAGGCAATGTTAAATGAGCCCCAAAGACTCCGTGTTTCGGCTCGCGCGGCCTTCGCGCGCACTCTTTTGCGGCTCTTCTGGTACGGCGCGCATTCGCTCTCGCACCAAAAAGACGAGCGCCGTGACGGCGCTCGCGGTAAGCTCTCTATCTTTTCTTGTTAAACTCGTATGTCTCTTCAACCGATGCTTGTGCGCGCCTGCGACTACGACGGCTGACTCAGAAACGCTTGCCCCGCGTACGCTACATGAATCGGAACCGGAATAGGCATGTCGGAACGGATCAGTTGCGCGCACTCTTTGGCAGGCAATGCGCTACTGAATAGGAAGCCCTGCATCTCGCCGCACTTCTGATTGTTTAGATAGGCAAGCTGCCCTTGTGTCTCCACGCCTTCCGCTACGCAGCAAAGGCCCAGGTTGCGGCCCAGGTTCAAGATGCTCCTCACCACCGCTTCCGCAGACGGCTGCGATTCAATGTCGCGCAGGAACGATCTGTCAATCTTGAGCCGATCGAGCGGAAAACGTCTCAGATAGGACAGGGAAGACCAGCCGGTCCCAAAGTCGTCCAGAGATAGGCTTATCCCGAGTTGCTTGAGTTCCTGCATAATCCGGATGGATGTTTCCGAATCGTCCAACGTCAGGCTCTCTGTTAGCTCCAGTTCAAGCAGCCGGGGATTCATACCCGTCTCATGCAGAACTGTCCTCACTGTATCGACGATATTGGCGCGATAGAACTGTTGTGCCGACACGTTCACTGCCACGCGCACGGGGGGCAAACCTTCATTCTGCCAAGCCACGCTCTGCAGGCATGCGGTTCGCAGCACCCATGTTCCCACCTCGGTCATCAACTCCAGGTCTTCAAGTAACGGCACGAATTCGCTGGGAGAAACCTGTCCGAGTTCGTTATGGCGCCAGCGCAACAGCGCTTCCACTGCGACAATGCTTTTGGTATCGGTCGTAATAAGAGGCTGATAATGCAGCACAAACTCGCCGCGCGCGCAGGCCTCGCGTAAATCGCGTTCTAACTTCTGCCGGCGCAGCGCGGCTTGTGTAAGCTCCGGGGTGAAGAAGGAAAAGGTTCCACGGCGTTTCTTTTTCGAATCGTATAAGGCCGAGTCGGCGATCTGTAGTAAAGATTCCGCGCTTTCTCCGTCGATGGGGTACTGACAGACGCCGCCGCTTGCGCCGATCTGCAACCGGTGTCCTTCAACCTGATAGGGTTCCGAAAGGGCCGCAAGCACCTTCTGAGCAACTCGTTCGATGCCTTGCTCGTCGTCTACGTCGGGAAATCCAATAAGGAATTCGTCGCCGCCGAGTCTTGCGATGATGTCACTCTCGCGAAGGCAGCTCTTTAGGCGCATTGAGACTGCCTCAAGCAGGCGATCGCCCGTATAGTGACCGTACGTATCATTGACGTTCTTGAAGTGATCCAGATCGAGCATGAGCAGCGCAACACGCTTGCCGTTGCGGCGCGCCTGGGCAATCGCCTGCGTGAGCATCTCTGCCATTAAAGTGCGATTTGGGAGCCCGGTGAGCGCATCATGCAGCGCCATGTGGTGGATGCGTGCTTCGGTCTGCTTGCGTTCCGTAATGTTGTGCGATATCCCCATCGTGCCGATGATCCGGCCGAGCCGGTCTTTAAGCGGCACTTTTGTGGTCAGAACCCAACTCTCGCGGCCATCCGGCCAGGTTTCTTTCTCTTCGATCCCGACAATTGGCTGCCCGCTTGAGATGATCTCCTGCTCGTCCTTCAATGCCTGGCCGGCATGCTCGGAGCTGAACATGTCGGCGTCGGTTTTTTCGATGGCGTCTTTAGGGTTGTCGAGGCCAAAATACGCGGCCATCGCCAGGTTGATGCGCATGAACCGGCTGTTACGGTCTTTGAAATAGACATGTTCGGGAATGTGCTCGAGAAAGGCTTCGAGAAGGTAGCGCTCTAGTCTGAAACGGCGATCTCCAATGGTCTTGAGAACGACCATCGCAACCACCAAAGCCCCAACCCCGGCGATCTCCCATAGATTGGGAAACGCTAGGAAAAGCACATGAGCGGCACACGCAGACGTGCCGTGTACAACTCGCAACGCGACCATGCTTCCCAGCACGATCGAACAAATGGCTATGACAATGCTGGGACCGGAGAAGATACGATCTTTGAAGCTCATGCCCTCAAATCCCCCCGTAGGTTCCATGCGTATCTTCTCGCAATGGTCAGGCCCCCTTTCCTTTCAACCAGCAGTCAAACTGGTAACTTTGGAGCCTCTTGTTTAGTGATCCTACGACGCGGTCGTAAGCATTTATCTGTTACTTTCGCGGCGAAGATATGCAACTTTAATGGGAAATTGGGCTGTATTATGCCTGCAAAAGCCATATTTTCACGATTCTGGGGATGAAATCGTTGTATCCAGGCGGATCGGCGCATTCTATCCGGCTAGTTACCTGATCCAACAGGTAAGCTCGGTTCCATCACCGTCGGCCCTTGTTGAAGTACAAGGTTCGCGAACGGCCGCTCGTAGACCAGAAAATCGTAACCCTCCGCCGATTTCTTCCCGGTCTCGACAAAGCCGCAGCGCTTCAGCCGCCGTTTCATGCCGCTCCATTCCGTCTGTACATAGATAGGTGGATAGGCAGTCGCCGCTGCCTTCTTTCGTGGCCGCGGGAACAAAACCGCAAGATGTCGCCGCACGCAGGCCAGAAAATAGATGCTGTAATTGCGCGAGGCCTCCGACTGCTGGAAGCGATAGCCCGGCTTTAAATAGATCGCGAAGACGATCACGCCCGCGGTTGCCGCCTTATTCGGAGCAATGAACAACGCGGGCAGGTCGGCATCCTTAATCTTGCCCAGTAGGTACAAATCCAGCCCCTCGCGCGTCAGCGGCAGCATGGCCGAGTAGCCGACGTACTGCGTCTCATGCAGCGGATCGCCGATCATCATAAAGATGCGGGGATTGCGCTCCATCCAGGTCGCGTTCCGCTTCTCAAGCCGCTCTTCTTCCACTTCGAAGGCGCTGTCTTTGAACGCCTCGTAATTCATGCGCGCAAGCTCCGCGATCTCCGCTATGGAGCAGAAATGTGCGGACAGCGGCGAGGGGTTTCCCAGCTCTGCCACGAGCCATTCGTGAGCCTTTTCGAGCAGATGTTCATCCTCGATACAACGCGAAGGCTTCTTTAATCCGAATTTGCGAAATAGCCAGATGGCAAGGAGTAGTCCTGAGCCGACTGCGTCGGCGACAAGCAGAATCCAATGCAAAGCCTCAAGCAGCGGGCCGTTCGCCGCTGCGCTATGCGCCCTCCAGAATTCAACGCCAGCGGTCGCCACATAGAATGAGCCCAGCCCGCCAGCGAGCACATGCAATTGTTCCTGCAGCTCACATATGCTCTCCAGGAGCTCTTTTCGCGACATCGGTCAGGACCTCCAAGCCAGCCCGGCAGGGTCTGCTCGTGACAGAAGTGAATTCAGTGTTCGATTCCTATTCAGTTTCAAAAAAGAGGTAGCCGCGCGAATTCAAGAATAATCGATGGGTGATTCCAGTATCCATCACCAAGTTTTCAAGATGGATGACGCTGCGCGGCACGCCGCCTTGTAGACTGTCGCCATGACCAATGCGATCAAACGAGTCGGCGTGCATCTGGGTACGGCGGGCGGAGCTTCCAACGCCGTCGAACGTGCGCGCGAAATTAACGCGAACACCCTGCAAATCTTTTCATCCAGCCCGCGCATGTGGCGCGCGCCCAAAATCGACCCTAAGCAATGCGAGCGTATGCGCGAGCTACGTGCGAAGCTCGACGTTGGTCCGCTCGTCATTCACACCAGCTACCTGGTGAACGTATGCAGCCAATCCACCGAAGTGCGCGAGAAGAGCATCCAGGCGTTCCGCGGCGAAATCGAGCGCGCGCTCGCGCTGGGCGCCGAATACCTCGTGCTGCATCCCGGCTCCTGGAAGGGGATGACACGTGAGGAGGGCCTTAAGCTGGCGGCGGAGTCGATTGAGCGTGCCATCGACGGCTTGCCCTGGCACGCAACTCCGTTCCATATTCTCATCGAAAACACGGCGGGCTCCGAATGCTCGCTCGGCGGCAATTTTGAGCAAGTTGCGGAGTTGGTAGCTCTGCTCAGGAATCATGCGCCGGTCGCGGTTTGCCTCGACACCTGCCACACCTGGGTCTCGGGCTATGACATCGTTTCGCCCGAAGGCTACGAGGAGACCATGAAGCAGGCCGCGGCAACTGTGACGTTCGAAGCTGTGCGCGTGTGGCACTGCAACGATGCCAAGGCCGCGCGCGGATCGAAGCTCGACCGCCACGAGCACATCGGCAAGGGAACGATCGGGCTCGAACCCTTCCGGCGGTTGCTGAACGATCCGCGCTTCGATCATTGCGCGTTCATTGCCGAGACGCCGGTAGACGAACCCGGCGATGAAGAGCGGAATGTGAGCACGCTCAAGAGCCTCGTCCGATAACTTCAACAACATGGCTTGCTTTGTCTCTGGTACAGCGTCAAACTATGTGAGTCACAGATTGTGACGTAGGAGCCAAGGTATGCGCGGAAGCTTCTGTGGTGCAATGTTGCTTGCTGCGGCTGCGAGCTTTGCACCGCCGCTTTCGGGTCAGGTTTGCAACGCGCAGAACCTTCAAGTGAAAGCAGCTACCTTGAAAGAGCCCGTGCGCTATTTTCTCCAGCCTTATTCTGCAGAATGCAGGAACACAACAGTGCGGACGGATTCAAACGGCGACAGCGTCTCCAACGGGAATATCGAGTTTGATGCGTGGGATTCACAGGGCCGATACTTGCTTGAGGTAACAGATCTCAGCTCGGGCAGTTCCAACTCCCTGGTTGTTGATCCGGCAGCTGGAACCCGAACTGTCTGGAACTCTGGCAACAGTCAGGCAAAGACGCTAAAGTTTTCCGCTCCTGTCCCGAAACGGAAATCCTGTTGGAGGATTCGGCCGGAAGATGCAGAGGAGGCTCCTCTGGACGATGCACAATTGGGAACGACGGGGGCCTGGTGCCATCCAGCTGGGCAACACCAACCTCCCTTTTGTCAGGGAAGCGGCGAATCTGTTGGACGATCGCCAGGCAATTTGCGCATAACGGGTGCCGATTACGAAGATTGCAAGAGAAAACTATCGAGAGAAATAATGCTTAATGCAGTATCGGAGGAGGAAGAAGACCTCGGCGCTGAAATAATCGAGGGCTTTGAGACGCACGGATGCAGGAAAACCACGAAGACCGCGGCGGGCACTTACGTCAGAGAGCTATGGCTGGCTAAATTTGACTCGATGACGCCCTCGGTGAGCTCGATGACGTCTCCGGTGAGCGTAATAATACGAAGTGTAGAGGAGTCCCGGCTTTTCGACACGCGAGTCGTAAAGCGGACCCAGGAAATAATAAGCCTGCGCCTCGAAGAACCGGATCCCGGTGCATTTAACGTTCCATCTGGCTACGCGACCAAGACCGTGGAGATGCATGAGGTTGCATGTGAACAGTCAGATTCAACTCCAGCGTCTCTGCCTGCGAAGTGACCGTCATCCGTTTACACTGAAAAGTGATGGCGGAAGAGAAAGAACTGCGCTACGATCCGGCGGCAATCGAACCAAAATGGCGCGCGCGCTGGGCTGCGGACCCCAAGCTGTATGCGGCCGAGCCGGTTGAGAATGGCAAGCCTAAGTATTACGTGCTAGAGATGCTGCCTTATCCCAGCGGCGTATTGCATGTAGGCCATGTGCGTAATTACATGATCGGCGACGTGCTGGCGCGGCAGATGTGGATGCGCGGCTACAACGTGCTGCACCCCATGGGATGGGATGCCTTCGGCCTGCCCGCGGAAAACGCTGCTCTCGTCAACAAGGTTCCTCCGCGCGAATGGACGCTCCGCAACATTGCAGTCATGAAGCGGCAATTCGACATGTTGGGCGTCAGCTTCGATTGGTCCACTGAAGTGACGACATGCCTGCCGGAGTACTACCGATGGAATCAGTGGTTCTTCCTGCGCATGTATGAGAAGGGGCTGGTTTACCGCAAGAAGAGCAAGGTGAACTGGTGTCCCGAGTGTGCCACGGTGCTTGCAAACGAGCAGGTGATTGATGGCTGCTGCTGGCGGCATGAAGAGACCAAAGTCGAGCAGCGCGATCTGGAACAGTGGTTTCTGCGCATTACCTCCTATGCCGAGGAGCTGCTGGAAGGCCTTAAGAAACTCGACGGCTGGCCCGAAAAAGTGCGCACCATGCAGCGCAACTGGATCGGGCGCAGCGAAGGCTCGGAGATCGACTTCACGGTCGAGAATCGGCCCGAGAAGATTCGCGTGTTCACAACCCGCATCGACACGATCTTTGGCGCAACCAGCCTGCAGCTCGCGCCCGAACATCCATTTATTCTGGCTCTCACGGCGAGCGACCACGCGCTCGCCAAACAAGTTGCCGGGCTCGTGGAAGAGCAGAGGAAAGCCCGCGAGGCCGGCGATATCGGAGCCATCGAGAAGCACGGCATTCCCACAGGTCAGATCGCTGTGAATCCGTACAACGGCGAGCTGCTGCCCATCTGGGTGGCGAATTACATCCTGATGGACTACGGCACCGGCGCGATTATGAGCGTGCCGGCGCACGACGAGCGCGACTTTGAATTCGCGAAGAAGTATTCCATTCCAATCCGCCAGGTGATTGCTCCGGCCGACCCCGATGCGGACCAGCCTGAGCTTCCGTTTACTTCCGAAGATGGCGTGCTGATGAACTCGGGCGAGTACAACGGGAAAACCTGCTCGCAAGCCCAGGAGCTGCTCCAAGAGGCTGCCGCGCGCAGCGCTTTTGGGGAGGGGAAGGTCATCTACCGCTTGAAGGATTGGGGCGTAAGCCGGCAACGCTACTGGGGTACGCCGATTCCGATGATTCATTGCGAGCGGGACGGGATCGTTCCGGTACCGGACGATCAGCTCCCTGTAATTTTGCCGGAGAAGATTGAGATCACGCAGCAGGGCGGTTCGCCGCTTTCGCGCGTGCCTGAGTTTGTGAACGTCGTCTGCCCCAAGTGCGGCAAAGCGGCGCGGCGCGAAACCGACACCATGGATACCTTCGTCGATTCGAGCTGGTATTTCTATCGCTATATCGATGCAAAGAACGATCGCGCCCCGTTCGACCCGGCGAAGGCGGCGTATTGGTTTCCGATCGACCAGTACATCGGCGGAGTTGAGCATGCGATTCTCCACCTGATCTATTCGCGCTTTTGGACAAGGATGATGCGCGACCTGGGCCTGGTCAAGAACGACGAGCCTGCGCGTCGGCTGTTCACGCAGGGCATGGTGATCAAAGACGGCGCCAAGATGTCGAAGTCGAAGGGCAACGTGGTTTCGCCCGACGACATGGTGGCTCGTTATGGCGCAGACGCTACAAGGGTCTATGCGCTGTTTGCCGCGCCGCCCGATCGCGATCTCGATTGGCAGGAAGATGGCGTCGCCGGCGTCAGCCGGTTCCTGGGACGCGTCTACCGGTTCTATGAAAACGTCCAAGAATGGAAGCGGCGCTGGAACTATAGCTCCAACGAACGGCTAATCAATCAGTCGGGAAATCGCACAGAAGCAGAGACCAAGCTGCTCCGAAAGCTTCATCAAACTGTCGCGAAGATCACTACGGATTTTGAAGACCGTTGGCACTTCAATACCTCCATTGCTGCCATCATGACCTTCGTGAACCTGCTATACAGCGCCTACGAGTTGCCAATCCAGAATGGCTACGCAGGCATTGATTTGGGTACTGGTCTGGTTTCTCCTGCTGTGACCGAGGAGGTTCTTCGTACGCTCGTCTTGCTGCTCGCGCCGTTTGCCCCTTTCTTGGCGGCAGAGCTGTGGGAAGAGCTTGGCGGGGAGGGAGCGATCCTTCGCGCGCCATGGCCGAAGAGCGACCCGGGACTGGCCAAAGAAGACGAGATCGAGATTGCCGTGCAGATCAACGGCAAGCTGACGGCGGTAGTGCGTGTGGCGGCGGACGCCGATGCGAACACTACCGAGGCGGCGGCACTTGCCGATCCGAAGGTTCGTGCGCGCACGGCAGGCAAGAACGTCGTCAAGGTGATAGTAGTGCCGGGCAGGGCTGTGAATCTGGTGGTGAAGTGAAGTCCAGCGCGATGGCAGAGACGCGAGCGATGCGACCGGTTCGCGGAACGCAACTGCTCGTGGAGCATGTCAGTGGAGTGTTTCGGCGGCCGTCGCTCCTCGCAATTGAAGTGGGCTGGCGCTGGCTCTTCGGGATTCCGTTTCTCTGGGTTTGCTGGCAGCAGGCGCAACGGATTCTCGCCGCCTATCCGCTCGATTCTTCAGGCCTCGCTTCTCTCGATACGCAGAATCCCTGGGTGGAAGCAACACAGATTTCGACTGGACTTTCTTTTTACGAACCGCACGTAGTGGCGGCTTTTCGCTGGCTGCTGCTTGCGGCCGCAGTTTTTTGGATCGTTATCTCAGGATTGGGCCGCGCCATCCTGCTTAAGCGCATGGATGCGCAGATGCGCTTCCGGCCCGTCACGACGATGATCTTCAACGCCGGCTGGCTGGCGCTGTTCGGATTTGTGATGTGGGGTTGGTTCTGCTCCATGCAATGGATCGCTGCAACTCACATTCGTGTCGCGGGCCAACCGGATCTTGTGGGCTACTTCATCTGGGCGATCTTTCTTTCACTCGGTTTTTTCACGGTCTTTGCGCTCGCTAGTTGGCCGTTTACGATTGCACCGGTGCTGGCTGGGTTTGAGGGGCATTCGGCGCTCTCGGCGCTCAGCGAGAGTTTGCGATTAGGAAAGTCGTTCACGAGCAAACTCGTCGAAATCAACCTTGTGCTGGGAATCGTGAAAATGGCTCTGATTGTGCTGGCCATGGTTTTTTCGGCCGCACCATTGCCGTTCGCCGATGAATTGGGCAGTGGCGCCTTGCAGGCCGCTTCAGCAGCCTCGATCGTGTTCTATCTGGTCGCGAACAACTTCTTCCAGGTAGTGCGGCTGAAAGCTTTTATTGAATTCTGGAAGGTATTTCGCAGTTCCACATCGGCTTAGACCTACTGGATCGGCGCCGCCTGATCCTTCAAATAAGCGTCGCTCAAGGTCTTCTTTTCCCGTGCAATCGGCAGCAACGTAGGATAAAACTGCGTAAACGTTGTATCGACGGCTCCGTGCGCCTGATGACAGCTGTAGCAAGGCGCGCCCTGGGGAATCAGCGTGCCGTTCTTACCCGGCGAGTCAAAGGAAAAGAACGCCCAGCCGCCCGGGAAGCGGTGCGTGTCCTTTAGGTGCACTTCCATGCCCATGATCCCTTCGCCCTGGAAGTTGCCGTGCTGGTTGATCGAGCCTTTGCTCTTTGCTTCGCGGATTTCGAGAACGAACATCGTCTTGTCGGGCCAGGTGCCCGTGGCCAGGAAGCTTTGGTAGGCCTCAGGGTTCACGAACACGTTGTCGAACATGGGCATATCTGCCGGTTGGGCGCTGTAGCTCATGCCAAGGCCGGACGAGAGGTAGATCCATTGGCGGTAGTCCGTAGCCGACAATAAATCGCCGTTCGCTGCATAGGCCGGTGCGCCATGAGCGGCGGCTTTCACGGGGTGAGCAAAATGACTCAGAAAGGGAAGAGCAGCGGCGAACGCTGACAAAACGACTGTTGTCCTGAACATCAGGCGCATGGGGACCTCCAATGAGTTTCTACGCCGCGCTCGGTCCGGCGGTTCCCCGATCATTCATGATGAGCCAACACCGTTCGCAAATGCGAACAGAGGGTCTCCGGTTGGCTGGCTCGGTTTGGCGCGGCCCTCAGAATATCTTCATCCGGATCACGAGATATTTCTTGGGATCTTCGCGGATACTCTTGATCAATTGCTGCGCCTGATCGGTGGTTTGATCGAGGTGATCGTAGAGTGTCCGATTCTGGACCAATTGCCCCATGGTTCCCTGACCGGAGTTGATGGACTTGAGAATGCCATCGAGATTGGCGATCGCTTCGCTCAGTTTCTGCGCGGTTTCCGGGTCCTTGACGAGTTTGCCAACCGCGCCCTGCCCGGAGTTCACCGAAGTCAGCAACTGGTTGAGGTTTGCGGTGGCGGAATTGAAGTTGTTGTAGAGCGTCTCATCCTTGACCAGTTTTCCCGCCGAGCCCTGACCGGAATTGATGCTGGTGACAATGGAATTCAACTGGTCGACGGTGGAATTGAGCCGGCTGTAAAACGAGTCGTCGTTGATCAGCTTTCCGAGCGAGCCTTTGCCATCGGCGAGCGCCTGCGTCACAGTTTGCAGATTTGCGGCGATCGACTCGAGGTTTCTCTTCATCTGGGGATCGTTGATGAATGCTCCAAACGTGCCGCGGGTTGTGTTCAGCGTGCCGATCAGCGTGTCGATCTTCTTCAGTAACCGATCGAAATCCTCAAGGGAGAGCTGGCTGTTGCTGATCACGTCCTCGATGGTCGGCGAACCGGAGATCGGCAGCTCGGCGTGGTCAGGAGGCTGGGGCCCGGTAGCGCGGCGGGAATCGATATCGACAAAACTATCGCCCAAAACCCCTGCCGGGGCAATGCGGACTGTTGAATCGGTATGAATAAAGGGCCAGAATCTGTCGCCCACCCGCATGGTGATTTCGACAGGAAATGGATTGCGTTGTGGGACCACGCGAATCTTGGTCACATTCCCGGCTGTAACGCCGTCGACCGAGACGACCGCGCCGTCTTTCAGGCCGGCAGCATTCGCAAAGTAGGCGCGAAAGATGAGTCTATGGCTGAACAGACCGCCAGACGTGCCATTCATGAGGAAGATGAGCCCGATCAGCGCGGCTATGGCGACCAGTACCAGCAATCCAACCTTAAGTTGTGACCACTGAATCTCTTTGCGGCTTGGCACGTTCCTCCCTCGTACGGCAAACAGCCAATGATCGCCTTGAGGATAGCAGAACTGGCGAGACTACCGCCCGTTCTCCAATACTACGCTGGCCAATGCGAGATCGGACGTGTGGGTGAGGGACACATGGGCGCGGGCGACGCCTTGGCGGGCGGCAATCTCCGCGGCACGGCCATAGAAGCGCAGGGTTGGCCGGCCGCTCGGTTCACGGACCACTTCGAACTCAAGCCAGCTGACTCCGTAGCTGATGCCGGTGCCGAGCGCCTTCGCCGCTGCCTCCTTCGCCGCGAAGCGTGCGGCAAAGCTCTCGCCCGAATTGCGCTTGCGCAAGCAATAGCTTTGCTCTCCACCGAGGTAGACGCGATTCAGAAAGCGCTGCCCGTACCTTTCGATCGCGTGCTGGATGCGCGGGATCTCGACCAAATCGATTCCGGTTCCGGTGATCACAATATCCTTCACGCTACAACAAATGACGGTGCCGTGGGTAGCGATAGCGGCTTCGGAAGCTTCCTGGCGGAAACGCAGACTGTGAGATCGCGATCTCCTCCAATTACCTCATCTTTCCGGCGGTTGGAACAAAGGGGGAAGAGTTGTTTCAAAGGCGGTCAAGCGGCGTTCCACTCCGCGACAGATTTGATGCACGTCAGTCTCTCACCGATAAACGAGATGTGAGAAACGGAACCGCAAGCGAGACCAGGAACCACACGATCACGATTCCCTGGGCCATGCAGATGAAGGCGGTGAGCACCCAGGAGCCGTCTCGTCTGGTGCAGCTTCTTACCGGCGCAATTCTAGGGTGCGGCGGCTGGGTGCTGAGCCGCGGCGCAAATGACACCGGCATGGTCAACATGCTCTTCGAATTCGAGCGCCAGGCCTGTGTCGACATCTACAGTTTGCTGGTTGCGGCAGGTCTGGATCTCGGCCCGAACGGCCACATGCGTTTCACCGAGCTTTGCCAGTGCACGCGCAGTCAGCCGCGCGACTGCGGAACTGAAATTGCCAGCATCGACCTTGAAGTGCAGACGTACCCACCGGAGATCATTGCCATCGCGCCAAGCGTAGGGCCGATGTAAGACCGGCAGCCTCCAACTCAACCTGCTTCCACCAATCCGTACCGCCGCTGCCATGACTGTTTGAGCTGGGCGCGCACACGGGCGCGCTCTTCTTGCGTGACGTCAGGACCGGGATCGACGACAAAGCGTGCGGCTTCCTTCTTGGCCAGTTCCAGTAGCTTGCGGTCGCGCAAAAGACTGGCGACGCGAAAATCAGGCAGGCCCGCTTGCCGCGTGCCGAAAAACTCGCCCGGTCCACGCTGCTCAAGATCGAGTTCGGCCAGTTCGAAACCGTCCTGCGTGCGCACCATTGCGTTCAGCCGCTCTTCGCCAAGCTCCGAAATACGTTCGCCGGTCATCAGAATGCAGTAGCTCTTCGCTGCACCTCGTCCGACGCGCCCGCGCAACTGATGCAACTGCGCCAGTCCGAAGCGCTCGGCGTGTTCAACCACCATCACGGAGGCATTCGGCACGTCGACGCCCACTTCGATGACGGTGGTGGAGACGAGGACGTCGATCTCTCCGCGCTGAAAGCGTCGCATGATGACTTCCTTCTCGTCGGCATCGAGCCGGCCGTGGAGCAGGCCCACGCGGAGTCCGGCCAACGGCCCGGTGCGCAGTTTCTCGTGCATCTCGACGGCTGAGCGCAGTCCAGATCGTGCATTCGGGCTGGCTTCCTGCACGGCTTTGGGGAACAGCTCCGCTGTTTTACTCTTTGGACTGGATTTTCGGACAAGCGAGGGCGCTTCGATTCCCGCTTGCGGCTCATCGTGAGAGAAATCCAACTCCGGCTGATCGTCTTTCGAGCCTTCAATCACCGGATACACGATATAAGCTTGTCGGCCCTGCGCGACCTGCTTGCGCACAAAATCCCAGACCTCTTCTGCGCGCTCGTTCGGAACGCGCCGCGTCACGATCGGCACCCGCCCCGGCGGCAGCTCGTCGAGAACGCTCAGATCGAGATCGCCATAAAGCGAGAGAGCGAGAGTGCGCGGAATGGGCGTGGCCGTCATCACCAGTACGTCCGGCTCTGGCTGGTTAGGTTTCTTCATCAGCTTGAAGCGCTGCAAAACGCCGAAGCGATGCTGCTCGTCAACCACGACCAGGCCCAGGCGATCGAATTCCACCTTCTCTTCGATCAGCGCGTGGGTTCCGATGACGAGATTGGCTTCACCGCGATTGATCAGCCCGCGGTTTGTTCGTTTTCGATCGTCGTCCAGCGAGCCGGTGAGGAGCACGATGCGCGGCTTGCGCGAGGACTTCTCAAGCAGCTTGCGCGCGGCAAGAAAATGCTGTGTAGCCAGAATCTCGGTGGGTGCCATAAGCGCGGCCTGGTAGCCGTTCTCCATGGCGACGAGCATGGCCTGGAAGGCGACGATGGTTTTGCCGGAGCCCACATCGCCCTGTAGCAGGCGGCGCATGGGGCTGGGTGCGCGCATGTCGCTGACGATTTCGCCCAGTGCGCGCTTTTGCGCGGCGGTGGGATGAAAGGGAAGCACCTCGCGAATGGCTTCGCGCACCTTGTCGTTGGTTGCAAACGCGATGCCGCTGCGCTCTTTCATGCGGCGTCGCTTGAGCTCAAGGCCCAGCTCAAGGAAGAACAATTCTTCGAAAATGAGGCGGCGATGAGCGGGCGTCGACCAGCTTTGCAGCGCCGCAAGCTGCGTGCCTTCAGGCGGGAAGTGAACTTCGCGGAGGGCGATTTCGCGGTCCGGCAGAGCAAGGCGATCGCGCATGGATTTTGGCAGGCATTCGGGCACGGCGCCAACGATGCTTTCAAGCAGGTTATAGATCGTTTTGCGCTGCCAGCGCGAGGCCAGGCGGCTGCCTCCCAGCGATTCGTAAACTGGAGTGATGCGGCCCACTTCGAGCAGCCGCGTCTCTGCATCGGCGCTCGCGTCGGGCAGAATCTCGAACTGCGGCTGGATCATCTTCAAGGTGCTAGACGAGCGCGACGCTTCCACTTTGCCGTAGACCGCGATGGTCTGCCCGGCCTGGAATTTGCCTTCAAGATACGGCGAGTTGAACCAGAGGCATTTGAGCGCGAAGCGGCCCTGTCCGACGGTCAGCTCAAAGAGCGGCATGCGCCGGGTCCGCAACAGCGCCGAGCCACGCACCTCGCCGATGACGCTGGCAACTTCGCCGGGCTTCAGTTCGTCAAGGCTGCGCGGGTTCTGCCGGTCTTCATAACGGAAGGGCAGATGGTAGAGCAGGTCTTCAGCCGTCAGGATGGACTTCTGTGCCAGCAGTTCGGCGATCTGCGGGCCGACGCCGCGCACAAACTTGACTGGACTATCGAGAGCTGGCACGTATCGATGCTATAACGCCAAGGCACGGCGGCGAGTCAGCAGGTTAGCAAGTCAGCGAGTGCCTTAGCTGAACCCAAGCACCGGATGCGGCACGTAAGGTTCTTCAAGCGAGGCAATCTCTTCCGCGGTGAGGCACACGGAAAGCGCGGCGACGGCGTCTGCAAGATGGTGCGGTTTACTTGCGCCAACAATCGGCGCAGTCACGACCGGCTTGGCCAGCAGCCAAGCCAGCGCGACCTGCGCGTAGGTGATGCCCCGTTTCGCGGCGACTTCACCTAACCGTTCCACGACGAGCCGGTCGGCCTCCTCGGTGCGCGAATACATCGACTTTCCAAAGGCATCAGTCTCCGAGCGGCTCGTGGTCTCGGCCTTCCAAGCGCGCGCAAGGCGACCGCGGGCTAGAGGGCTCCACGGAATTACGGCGATGCCTTCCGCCTGGCAGAGGCCAATCATCTCGCGCTCTTCTTCGCGATAGAGCAGGTTGTAGTGGTTTTGCATGGAGACGAAGCGCGTCCAGCTCTGGCGATCGGCGAGATACAGAGCCTTGGCGAATTGCCAGGCGTACATCGACGAGGCTCCGATGTAGCGCACCTTGCCGGCCTTCACCGCGTCGTGGAGAGCTTCGAGCGTTTCCTCGATCGGCGTTTCGTAATCCCAGCGATGAATCTGATAAAGATCGACGTAGTCGGTTTCAAGGCGGCGCAGACTCTCATCGAGCTCAAAAAGGATCGCCTTCCGCGAAAGGCCGCGGCCGTTGGGCTCCTCGCGCATCGGGCTATGCACCTTCGTGGCGATCACCACGGCTTCGCGCCGCGTGTTGGCCTTGATGAAGCGGCCCACAACCCGCTCGCTGTCGCCGCCCGAATAGACGTTCGCCGTATCGAAGAAGTTGATGCCGAGATCGAGTGCCTGGCGCAGAAATGGCTGGCTCTCGGCCTCATTCAGCGCCCAGTACTGACGGCCGGGAAGCAATTTGCCGGTGGCGGGGCTGCCGTAGGTCATGCAGCCCAGACAGATGCGCGAGACTTTTAATCCTGTACGGCCAAGGTTGACGTATTCCATCGCCCCTCCGACCTTTCAGTGTAGGGCACTCCGTCCGGGCGTGGAGTGCCTTGGGTTGATTCGATGCGCCAAAATTTACTACGGGAAGTGATCCTGTTTCAGGATCTTAACCGGCCAGAAATGTCTGGCAGCTTTGCGCGTCCGCGTGCATCGGGCGTATATATGAGGAGGGGTCTTGCGCTACCCACGCGGAAGTGTGCGTGACTGAGCGGGACGCCAGTAGATTATTCCGTACGTTTTTGCCCGAATCAGGAAGCCGTGACGACGCAACGAAAACACGTCTCAGATCGCGCGGGACAACGGCGTCGAGTATCGCCTGCGCCCAGCGGTTGGCGGGGACGCGCTCTTGCGGCCGCCATTGTTCCTGCGGCCTTTATCCTCGCCGGTTGCGGCGGCCAAATCGTAGGCGGAGCTTCGAACGGCGAACTTTCCGTGACTCCGAGCGTGGCTGTCATCGACACGAATTGCGCCGGATGCAATGCCACCAGCGCCTCGGGCGTGGTGGTGGAGCAGTTCTCGGCTGCGCTCGGCAGCGATGCGGCTCAAGTGAAATGGTCGGTTTCAGGCGGAGACGCCATCTCAGGTCCAGGCACGATCAATGCCAACGGGCAATACACACCGCCGAGCTATCTGACGGCTGACATGGTGCAGGTGACGGTCACTGCATCTCTGGCCGATAGCCCGGCGACGAAGGTCAGCACAACCATCAACGTTCGGCCGGGGTTCCTGCAGCCGTTGACCCCCGAAAACGCGGCTCTTGGCGCGGGCGGGACTACGACCATCACGAGCTATGTGGCCGAAGCGGGCGGAACGGTGGGCGTGAATTTTTCTCTCGCTGGCTCCTCCACGGGATCGGGCGCCGGAGAGGGTTCGTTGGGCAGCACAAGCTGCACGCGGAGCGACACCGCTTTCACGTTTTGTACGGCGCAATATACGGCGCCGGCCGCGGTTCCAACGACAACCTCCACTTTTGTCATTGCGGCCATCGGGGACTCTGCCAAACAATCGGCGGAAATTCTGTTGAACACTCAGGGAATTGCGAGCAATCCTGCGGATCACGAAAAAGCATTGCCGACCCCCGCATTGCTGGGCAGCTCCGGCGGCAACAACAACGATTACGATACCCGCGGCAATCAGATTGTCGATTGTTGCGCGGGCACGCTCGGCTCCTTGATCCAGAACAGCAATGGAACCCAGTACCTTTTGAGCGCCAATCACGTGCTGGCGCGCAGCGATCAGGCAAGTGTGGGCGAGATGATTGTGCAGCCCGGACTGATCGACAACAACTGCACGCCGAACGGCGAGGGGTCCGGGACGACGCCGGTGGGAGTTTTGACCGCGTGGCTTCCCCTGAGCTCGAACTCCATCAACGTCGATGCTGCCATCGCGCAGGTGGATTCGAACGCGGTGAACTCCAGCGGCGCAATTCTGGAGCTGGGCGCACAGCAGCCGAACGGAGCTCTGGCGGCAGCGCCACCGGGCATCTCTTCCACGGGAGGCAAGGGTGAATCGGGATCGCTGAATCTGACGGTAGCCAAGAGCGGACGCACTACGGGCCTGACCTGCGCGAACATCTCTGCTCTCAACCTCGATGTTGAAGTGGATTATTTCAAGAACTGCGGAGAGACCATCCCCTATCTGACGAAGACCTATGCGAATCAGATTGCGATTGAAGGCAATCAATTCAGCGATGCAGGCGATTCGGGCTCTCTGGTGGTGGACACGGGCAACGCCGAGCCGGTGGGATTGTTCTTCGCCGGAGGCGTGACCGATACGGGCGTAACCGAAGGCGTGGCCAATCCGGCGCCTTCTGTTCTGGCAGAGCTGGGCCAGCAGGAAGGATCGAATTATACCTTCGTGGGCACAACCGACCACCCCGTGAGCTGCCTGAACTACGGCGCGGCAACAGCGACGATGGGTGCATCGGCCGCGCAAGCTCGAGCGCTGACCGTCGGGCAGGCCGAAAGGGCGCAACGGGCCGTGGTCCAGGCGCGCATGATGATCAATCCTTCACTCGGCATTCTTTCTGTCGCGACGGGCAAGAGCAGCGATCATGCCGGAGAAGCAGCGGTCATCTTTTATGTCGACCAGAATATGAGCACTGCAGTCCCGCAGACCGTCGATGGCGTGCGAACCGAAGTGATTCCCACAACGGCGCAGGCGGTTGCGTCGGGCACGGCGCCAACGTCCCCCATCAGCGCCGGTGTACCGGCCCCTCTGGCGAGTGCGGTCTTCAAGGCTGCGGTCGCGGCAAAAGAGCAGGTGGCGCAGAGTCTCATGCAGCAGAATCCCGCATTTTTCGGCGTCGGTGTGGGCCAAAGCCTCGACAACCCCCGTGAGGCTGCGCTGGTCATCTACGTCGATCGCAATCAGGTTCCAGCAATTCTGCCGCCGGTCATCAACGGCCTGCGCACGCGCTACGTCATTATGAATCGCCTGCACGTCACGCGCTCGTACCTTGAAGGGCCGGTACGCTCGACGAGTCACTGCATGGCGCATCCGGCTTCGCGGCAGTCCGATTTCTTCGGCGCGGCTACGCTTCGCAGGAAGTTGGGCTTGCAGTAATCGGCAGGGGAGCAGGGCCTGCGGGCACCTCGAAAAGACGCCTCAGTTTTTGTGCGGCTCAGCTGCGGCTGTGTTGAGTGCCGTCGGTACTGCTCGCAGGAACAGACCGTTGCGCTTCGTCGCTTGGCCTGAGCTTCTCCCGCAGCGACTGCGCGATCTGCCGCCCGTGAAAACGCCCGTTCTCAATAAATATCTCGTTCGTGCGTGAGCCGGCCACAATCACGCCGGCGAGATAAATGCCGGGGACGTTGCTTTCGAGCGCCTCCGGATGGCAGATGGGCTGCCGGTCCGGCCCCTCGCAACGGATGCCCAGGCCTTCAAGAAAACTGAAGTCGGGATGGTAGCCCGTCAAGGCAAACACAAAATCGTTGCGCAGAGTCTCGCGGCCAGTCGGCGTTTCAATCACGATATTGTCGGGCGCGATCTCGGTAACACGGGATTCGAAATACGCTTTGATCTCGCCATTCTTGATGCGGTTTTCGATGTCCGGCTTGATCCAGTATTTGACGTGCTTGTGGATTCCAGGTCCGCGGTGAATCAGCGTCACGCGAGCACCATGACGCCACAATTCCAGCGCGGCAATCGCCGCCGAGTTTTTGCCGCCGATCACAGCCACGTCCATGCCGTAGTAGGGGTGCGGATCGTGGTAATAGTGGTGGACCTTTCCCAGATTCTCTCCGGGCACGTCCATCCGATTCGGCAAGTCGTAGTAGCCGATGGAAAGGGCGAGCTTGCGCGCCCTTAACTCCCCATGCCGGCCAAAGCGATCGGTCGTGTGAACCGTGAAATCACCATCTGTGCCGGTGATGCGTTCCACGCGCTGGTATTGGCGGATGTCGAGCTTGTAATAGGCTGCGACTTGCCGGTAATACTCGAGCGCTTCGTTCCGCGTGGGTTTTGCGTTCGGGCTGGGGAAGGGAATGCCGCCAATCTCCAAAAGCTCCGAGGTCGTGAAGAAGGTCATGTGCGCGGGATAGTGGAAGATCGAGTTGCACACGCAGCCCTTGTCGACCAGCACCGCACGAAAGCCGGTCTTTTGCGCCTCAATGGCCGTGGCCAGTCCGGTGGGGCCTGCGCCGACCACGAGTAAATCGAACATTTCATCCTGCGCCGTGTTCACCGCTCCATCGTTCATGTGTCTAGATTAGGCCATGGAGGGGCCTGGCGTAGTTGTCGCCGCACCGGTGAAGGGCCAGACAACAAAAAAGCTCCAGCCGATGCCGGAGCTTTTTCGGTTAGACCTCTTAAGGCAGCGCTACACGAACGCCGGGCTCGGTTCCAGGAGAGCAATGCCCGTTGTTTCCGGCGCGTGCAATGGCTGAACCGGAGAAACCACTGTCGCCGGTGTCTGCGCATGAGCGGGACGCGTGAGCCGGTGAACGAAATGGTAGGGCGGCCAAGGGCCGGAGAGTTGCATTTGGCACTCGTGCATTAGGGCGCTGGTGCTGGTGAACTTGTTCTGGTAGCGCTCCGCGCACTTGCGGTCGATCAGGTGAGCAATGTCCAGCAGCATCTTGCCATTGTCGAGCAGTCTGCAGCTGACCTCTTCATCGAGAGGCTGGAAGAGGCGGTGCATCTGAAAGCTGACGGCGCGGGCGCGCGTTTGCCGTTCACGCGTACGCGAGGCGTTCTCGCGCAAATGGCTGAGATAGGCGCGGCCTGCGGTCTCGCTGGCCATGTGCCTTTCGATCTCGCGCCCGCAGCAATCGCCGACAAAGATTTTCAGATGCATCTCCGTTTTGCCGCGGAGCTTGTCGATGTTGCCGAGGAACTGGCGCTGGTTGGAGCGGACGGACTTGCGAAGGGATTCGTCGTCGTGAAAGATAGTCCCGAAACGGAAGGGAAGGACGGTCGAATTCCGGTAACAGTCTGCGACGACCCGGGCGTGATCCACGCCGGATTTCTGGTTAAATGATGCCTGAGGGTCGTGTTCGCTCACGACCACCGCGAGATCGCTTGCCGGGTAAAGGAAAACCTGATTGCCACTGACTCCAAAGACCGATTCCAAAGGAACCGGTTTACGATGACGCTCTAACGCTGGAAAAGCTTGTTTTTCACCGATGCAGTAGGCATACCACGCCATAACGAGATACTCCGTCCGCGCGCTCCCCTATGTTGGGGGGCCGCTGGTTGATGAGGCTCTGCGAACCTGGGAACGACTGCATACATAGTGGTGCTCTTGGTTGGAGGCCGTACTGGCGGCTTCTTGGACTATCCGGAATACTAGCCCTACAAAAATACGGCTGGCAACACCTGAGTGAGAAAAGTGAGCGAGAGCCTCCGACGTTAACGAAAATTGTGTTGGTAGGACTAAATGATCGTTTAATAGCATGAATATCGTGCGCCAACGCACCCGGAGACAGCCCTAAACCCGCGCATCTCACCTGCTTCGAGCCGAAGCGGATTCAACGAGGTAGGCACTTACCGCGGGACGAGGGGCCTACAAGCCGTGCTCTAGTACACTCACGGAAGAATGTTTGCTTCCTGCCGATACCTCCGCAGCCGTTTCAGCAACCCTATTCCTGTTGCGCTCTTGGCGTTCTTTGTCACCGGACTCACAACTATCCCTAAGACTGCGGTTGCACAGGGCACCCATCTCTGGACGCAGTCGCAGATGGAGGAGTTCGAAAAGGGCACTCCCGATGGTGTGGCCATTGAGAGCGACGGACAACTGCGCCAGGGACCGGGGCTAACCGAGCAATTGACCACTCCCTCGACCTTTGTATGGGCAGTCGTCGAGGACAAGGCAGGACAGATATTTGCCGCGACCGGAACACCTGCAACCGTGCTGCGGCTTGCATCGAGGAAAGGCGAGAAACCCTTCGTGCTCTTCGAGACGAAGGATTTAAGTGTTCAGGCTTTGTGCGCAGGGCCGGATGGTGCGCTTTATGCCGCAACTATGCCGAGCGGCAAGGTCTATAAGCTGAACCCCAACGCCACCGTGAAGCAGGACGACTCCAGCGCTACGGTTGTCTTTGACGCGGCCAAAACAGACGGCGCGGCGTCTGAACAGAATTCATCGAAACCAAGCGCCCAGTCGCATTACATCTGGGCGCTCATGTTCGATCCGGCAGGACGGCTCTACATTGCGACCGGCAATCCCGGCGCTATTTACCGCGTCGATCCCGCGAGGCCCAACGCCGCGCCGGAGTTGTTTTTCAAGAGCGATGAAGCGCATATCCGCGCCCTGGCGTGGGATGCAAAGGGCAATCTGATTGCCGGGTCTGACGGTTCGGGACTGGTCTACCGCATCGATCCGCAGGGCAAAGGGTACGTGCTATTTGAAGCTCTGCGGCGCGAGATCACCTCGATTGCGATCGGGGCAAAGGGCACGATTTACGCAGCGAGCGTGGGTGACAAGAGCCACAATCCGCTGCCGCCCCTGCCCGTGCAGGGGATTGGCTCGGTGACGATTACGATCATGCAACCAGGTTCATTGCAGGCGGCGAACACGAGCGCTTCGGTGCCCGAAGGAACGGAGATTTACGCCTTGGCCGAGGGGCAGGCGCCGCGCAAGCTTTGGTCGGATAAGGACGAGATCGTCTATGCGCTTGCGGCAAGGAACGATGGCCTGCTCGCGCTTAGCGGCAATCGCGGACGGGTCTTCAGCATTCAGGACGATGGCAGCTATGCCGATGTCGCACACCTGCAGGCACAGCAAGGTCTGAGCCTGACGCCCGCGCCGAAAGGAGACGGGCTGCTAATCGGCACCGGGAATACGGGCAAGGTATTTCTGCTGGGCACTTCAGAGAAACATGAATACGCAAGCGATGTTTTTGACGCCGGAGTTTTCGCGCGATTTGGGCGCGTCGAAGTTGAGCCGGACTCAACCGGTTATGAGATATTGACTCGCTCGGGAAATGTGGAGCAGCCCGTGCGTGGCTGGAGCGACTGGCAACCGCTCAAAGATGGCTCTATCGTTTCGCCGCCGGGACGATTCCTGCAATGGAAGGCCGAACTCAAAAGTGATGGAAAGCTCGGCAGCGTCGGTGTCAACTACTTGCCGGTGAACTCCGCGCCTGTGGTCGACGATCTGGTGGTGGTACCCGGGGCGCGCCTGAACCCGCAGATCGTAATCCCTCAGAATCAGACGGTCAGCATCGCGTTCTCATCACCGGGCGACGGTTCGACAGTCACCTTCGATACGGGATCGAGTGGGCCGCTGCAGGCGAATAGGGATCGGACTGCGGTGACGGTGCGCTGGGGTGCACACGATGACGATGGTGACGAGCTGATTTATTCGCTCTACCTGCGCGGCGACGGCGAGACAGTCTGGCGGCTGCTCAAAGACAAAATCAGCGAGAAAGCCTACAGCTTCGACGCCACGTCCATTCCCGATGGCGGTTATCGCATCAAGGTAGTCGCGTCGGATGCGCCGTCGCACACGCCCGGCGATGCATTGAGTGGCGAGAAGGTAAGCGACCGATTCGTGATCGACACTACGCCGCCAATGATCACGGCGCTCAAGGCGCAGTTCGGTCCGGCAAATACTCCGGCGCTCTCATCTCCGACGGCGCTTGTCGTCAATTTCGATGCGGACGACGCAACCTCGCCCATTGCGCACGCCGAGTACTCGCTCGACGCAGGGCCATGGCAGCACATCGATCCAGCCGGCAAGCTCTCTGACTCCAGGCATGAGCATTACAGCTTCAGCATCACCTTGCCGGCCAAAGACGGAACGGCCGTTGAGCACCTGATCACCGTACGCGCCTACGATCGCTATGACAATGAGGGCGTCGCCAAAACGGTAGTTCACGCCGTAGAAAAGTAAGTGCGATGCGATTCGAGCTTTACGTAGCGGCGCGTTACCTCAGAGCCAAGCGGCGGCAGGCCGTGGTGGGCGTGGTTACAGCCATCTCGGTCGCCGGCGTCACCGCGGGCGTTGCCGCACTGGTCATCGCCCTTGCGATCACGAACGGCATGAGGCGCGACCTGCAAGACAAGCTGCTCGGCTCGAGCGCGCACGTGCAGTTGATGCAGATAGAAGGGCGCGGTATCCCCAACTGGAGGCCGCTGCTCGACAAGCTGCGTCACGTTCCGCACGTGACCGCGGCATCTCCGGGTTTGTACGAACAAGTCGTTGTAGCCCGCGGCGCGCGCGATGGATACGCGCTGATCGAAGGAATCCTGCCCGACTACGAACGAACGGTGAGCGACTTGCTCTCGACCACAACGCCGGGAGCCGCTAAGGCGCTGCAGCCGCAGCCGCAATCGGCCAGCGCCGCAGGAGGGGAGTTGCCGCCAATCGTTTTAGGCAGTGACCTAGCAGAGAGCATCGGTGCCACGGTTGGCGACTCCGTGTTGGTAGTGAGTCCGCAGGGAGAGTTGACGCCCCTGGGTGGCCTCGTTCCCAAGTACATGACCTTTCGCGTGGCGGGCACGTTCCATTCCGGCTTCTATCAGTACGACGCTCAGATGGGCTTTCTGCGCCTCGCCGACGCGCAGCGGCTTTTCGACGAGCCCGATCTGCTTTCGGTGATCAGCTTCAAAGTCGATAACCTGAATCGCGCGCCGGAGATTGCGCGAGCGATTGAGCAGGCTGCCGGGCCCGGTTACATGACGACCAACTGGACAGACGAGAATCGGGAGTTGTTCCGTGCCCTCAAGCTCGAGCAGGTAGTCACGTTCATCGTGATCGCGCTCATCGTGATCGTGGCCGCACTCAACATTCTCATCGCCCTCACCATGATGGTGATGGAAAAGACCAGAGACATTGCGGTGATGATGAGCTTCGGCGTCGCCCCCGGCCAGGTGCGGCGGATCTTCCTGCTTCAAGGCTTTCTGATCAGCGTAGTCGGCACAATATTGGGTCTCGCGCTCGGATACTTGGCCTCTTGGGCTGGCGGGTACTACCACTTCATTCATCTCTCGGCCGAGGTCTACTCCATTGATACATTACCCTTCGCGCCGCGGGTGCTGGATGGTGTCATCGTCTCCGCAGTTTCGATTGGAATCTCGCTGCTGGCGACGCTCTATCCATCGTCTGCCGCGGCGAGCGTGCTGCCTGCCGAGGCGTTGAGGTACGAATAAGTTGTTTAGAAGTAGCGATATTTGACAATGTGACACATGATGTGTCACATTATTTCCATGCAAAGTATCACTCTGCGGCAACTTCGCGACACTAAACAGGTCAAGACCTGGCTTCGCGCCGGCGTGCACATCGAGGTCCGCGAGCGAGACGAGGTCATTGCCGATCTTGTACCCAGGACGCCTCCCAAGCCTCCCGTTGAGTGGCCGGATTTTGAGGCGAGGGCAAAGGCCATCTTCGGCGACCGGATCATTCCGGCTGTGGAGATGCTGATTCAGGATCGCGAGGATGAACGGTATTGACCGTATACGCCGATTCTAGTTTCTTTGTTTCGAGTTGCATTCACGATGTTCATACGCGTCTGGTAGCAATCCGGATGGCTGCTGGGCCAGAAGTGTGGCTCACATCATTCGGCCGGGCTGAAGTTGCAAATGCGATTCATCGCTATGTGTTTCGCCGTGCAATATCGGCTGTCGATGCTCGAAGCGCCTGGCTCCACTTTGAACAAGATCGATTGCAAGGAATCTGGACCGAAGTTCGATTACCCGACGGCGTTTGGGAGGCCAGTATTCAATTGGCACAGAGGTTTGGTGCAAATCTGGGCATTCGCACTCTTGATTCGCTTCACGTCGCTTGTGCATTGGAATTAAGAGCGGATAAGTTCTGGACCTTCGATGAGCGCCAAGCAAAATTAGCCGAAGCCGTCGGCCTCGATACCAGAGTCTGAACTCACTGCGGCGTGATGATCCCGCCCAGCGCATGACGGCGCGGCAGAACGATGCCGCGGTGATCTATTTCCACCGCTGCGCGGGGCAAGCCTTCGGACAAGCGTTTGCGCTCCACAAGCGCGCCTCCGCAAGCAGGGCACCAGTCGGCTTGGGTAGCTTCGGCCAGAACGGCGTGGCATTGGCTGCAGATTCGTTCCATGCCAAGAGCTTATCGCACGAGAGCTCCTGGACGCCCTCTCGTTCCCTTGGTCCCTTGTTCCCTGTTTTTCGTACACTGGATACATGCACCCACCGGTCCGCCTTGTAGCGATTGACGTGGATGGCACTTTGCTGCCCGCGGCCTCACAAAGCATCAGTCAACGCACGGGGCGGTCGCTCGCAGCGGTGCAGGCGGCCGGCGTTACGGTGGCGATTGCGACAGGCCGCCGCGTGGCGTACACTCGGCCATTGATTGAAGGTTTCGGTCTGCGAGCGGATACGCCTTTGATCACGTCCAATGGGACAGTCACCTGCATGTTGGGCGGCGAAGCGCCCGGCGAAATCATTGACCGCTGCCATATGAATGCGGCGGTGGCGCGGGGCATCTGCGGAGTGATTCGCCCGTTCGGGACCATGGTTTTTACCTTCGACCGGCCGGGCCGCGGTGAGTTGGTCGTCGAAGATCTGACGCAGGCGCATGAACGCATCGCACTATGGGTTGAGGCGAACCGCAATGCAATCGAAGTCGTGAAGCCGCTGGAGCTTGCGTTAGAGGACGGCAATGACCCGATTCAAGGCATGGCGGCTGGATGCATCGAACGCATGAGGGCCGCGGAAAAGGCGCTGAAGGCGAGCGAGTGGGCAACAAAGTGTGAGAGCGTGCGCACCGAGTATCCGGCGAGGGATTTGACGATTCTCGATCTTCTGCCGCCGGGAATCTCGAAGGGATGGGCGCTCGAGCGGCTCGCGGCCAGGCTGGGCATCGACCGGAAAGAGACTATGGCCATCGGAGACAACTGGAACGACGTGGGCATGCTCGAGTGGGCAGGGCAGGGAATCGTGATGGGCAATGCTGCTCCCGAGCTGCGCACCATGGCAAAGATGCGCGGTTGGAGGCAGGCCCCATCGAGCGATCAGGACGGGGTTGCGGTGGTTCTGGAAAAGTTGCTGGCCAAGATGTCGGCGGTGAAGGTATGAGGAGCAAGCCCAAACAAGGACGAGAGCAGCGAAGACTCTGCGGCGGGCTTCAATCCGGTTTTGAAAGGGCACGGCTTTAGCCGTGCCGCAAAGTAGTTTTTAATTTCTTGGGCTTTAGCCCCTGAGGGAGCTCTCCCAGTCTCGCGCGGTCATCTATGAAGCACGCTCTAATCTTCGCGGCCACGGCCATCACGGCTCTTTTGTTCCTAGCGCCGAACACACATGCCGCCGAACGGGTGACGCTGCGCAACGGGTTCACGATGCGCTGTAATCACCACGCCATCGTCGATGGGCACATGCGGCTCTACCTGAGCTCGGGTGAGGACGATTACGTTGATTTCGCAACGGATGAAGTCGCGACCTTCGAAATAATTGCCGATCCGCCTGCGGTTGCGATGCAATCAGTTCAACACAACTCGAACAGTCCAGCAAAACTGACTCCTGCCGATCTTCACGAGATACTCGCGCGCGCCGGAACGGAACACAATCTGGATGTGGATCTGCTGGCGAGCGTCGTCAAAGCCGAGAGCAACGGCAATGTTCGGGCTGTGAGTCATGCGGGCGCGCAGGGACTGATGCAATTGATGCCGGGGACGGCCGCGGGCCTCGGTGTCCAAGACAGTTTTCAGCCAGACCAGAACGTGAGCGGCGGATCAGCCTACCTCGACTATCTTTTGACGCGGTATCACGACAATTTGGCTAACGCGCTGGCCGCTTACAACGGCGGACCCGAGGCTGTCGACAAGTACCACGGCGTTCCTCCCTACCGCGAGACGCGCGCCTACGTTGCCCGCGTGATTCGCGAATTCAATCGTCGTATATCAGCGCGCGAGGCCCAGGCCCGCCGTGCATCAGCGCAGCCTGCCACCTCCCACTAGAATCGGCCTCTCATCGCCGGCCCATTCCTGGCCTCATGAGAACATAGAAGAGAGCGTGTAACGCCGCGGTTTGACTACGGAGTTTCCTTGAAGAAAAAGCAGTGGATTGTGGGCCTCGTTGCGCTCATCGCACTGGGAGCGCTGGCGCTTTGGGCTCGCACCCGTGTTCATTTTGATTTCCATGTCTTTGCTTCCCAAGTTGCTTTTGCAAACTGGTGGATGATTGCCTTTGCCGGCCTGTGCATTTACGCCGGCTTCGTCTTTCGCGCCTTCCGCTGGAGCGCGCTCGTAAGGCATACTCAGCATGTTCCTCCGCTTTCGCTGGTCGGATCGCAAGTGATGGGCTTTACTGCGGTGGCATTGATCGGGCGGGTCGCCGATCCGGTGCGGCCCTATCTTGTGGCCAAGAAAACGGGACTGCCGTTGAGCACGCAGATCGCGGTTTACATTGTTGAGCGGTTGCTCGACGCAGGTTCGGTCGCGCTGGTTTTTTCCATCGCCATGATCTGGGTGCCGGGCGACGCCATCCTGAACGCAACAGCGCATACCGGCAGGCTTGCTGCCCTGGCGCTGAGTCATCGCACGCTGGCTTTGTTGATCGCGCGTTACGGAACCCTGGTGCTCACGCTGATTGGGACCGTCTTCCTGTTTGCAGTGCGCCTCGCCGGAGGCCCGGTTGCCGCATTTTTCGAGCACAGCCTCGGGATGGTTTCAAAGAGTCTCGGCCAGAGCATTGCGCACAAGATCCGGGCGTTTCACTCCGGCCTGGATACCATGCGATCCTTCCGCGATTTCGCGGTCGTGTCCGGCCTCTCGTTGAGTATGTGGATGCTGATCAGCTTCGCGTATTTCGAAACGTGCCGAGCCTTCACGGCTAGTCCGGAACTCGCCGGAATCACGGTACCCAAATGCGTTCTGCTGATGGTGGCCAGTGGTACGGCCAGCATTATTCAACTTCCGGTCATCGGCTGGTTTTCGCAAATCGGTGTTGTGGCTGTCGCACTGACGGCGATCCTCGGCGCAAACGCAGAAGCGGCCACTGCCTGCGCGGCCACGCTTCTATTGGTCACGTTTCTGGGTATCGTCCCGGTAGGCTTAATCTGGGCGCAATTTGAAAATGTGAGCTTCCGCAAGGTGACCGCCGAGAGCGAGGAAGCCGAAGAGCTTGTCGCCAATGAGGAGGCCGGAACGACGCTCTGACGCCTATCGCGCAGTTCAGCTTGTCCGCTTTGCAGATAACCCAGAGAGCGTGCCGTTCTGTTCCGCACTGGCCGAGTACTGAATGGTCTCCGGTCCCACTGCGCCGCCGGTCAGAATCATGCTCATTGCCTGTTCCATCGTCAGATCGGCCTCAATCACGCGTTCGGCGGGCAGAATTTGCAGGAAGGCTGAAGTGGGATTGATGGCATTGGGCACGAGCACCGCGGCCAGGGCGCGCCCTGTGACGGCGTCCGTGAAGGTGCGCGTCAGAAATCCGATGCTCTTCTGGCCAGCGATGGGGAAATCGATGAGAACCACGCGCTGATTCGAGTCTTTCTTCGCCATCATCGAGTCCAGAAGCTGCCGCACGGAAGTGTAGACCTTAGCGACGAAAGGCAAGCGCTCCAGCACCGATTCGAAAAGGCCGAAGAGTTGGCGTCCGACGACGAGCGACGTCACGCGTCCCACGATGAAGAGCACAGCCAGCGTGAGCAGGACGGCGAGCGCCGGCTGCACCCAGGGATTGCCAAACCAGGCACGAGGAAAAAACGCGGCAAGTAGCTGGACCGCAGGCAATCCCGCCTTGGCGAGCGATTGCAGCAGAAAGCTGAAGATCAAATATGTGACAAAGAGCGGGCCGATGGTGATGATTCCGGCCAGAATGTTGCGCTGCACGCTGCGCAGTGTGCGGCTGACAGGTCCTTTCACGAGCAAGCCCTCGTTACGAGCATAACCTGTGAGAACGCCGAACGCGGCAATCACGCACCTGCCAAGCACCGGGACGCTGTTCCCAATCGAGACGAAATGAGCTATATATGAGGATTGCCTGTTTCCTGAACGGTAGAAAGTCGTGATATGAACGAGCGCGCCGAATTCGATGAAAGCGAAGAACACTCCGAACCGCAACAGCCGGCGGTTGTGCGCCCGAGAGGCGCGGGGGATCCGCTCTCAGCGGGAGTGAGCCGGCACGATCAGCAAACTCCTACAGAGGAGAATAGGCAGCGGTTTGCTTCGCCTCATCCGGCGCGCGCATCGGAGGAGGAATCGGCTGAAGCGCCGGAGTTCCCCGGCATGCAGCGTGCAGCGGGCATTTTGCGCTCTGCGCTCCCTTTCCTGCAGCGCCTTCTGCCGTTGCTCGACGGGAATTTCGCAACGGTGGTGGGCAGTCTGCTTGCGGCCCGCGCGAACGCGCAGGCGGCGCGCTCATCGGGCAAGGTTGATTTGGCGCCTATCGAAGACGGCCTGGCCGAGCTGCGCGCGCAGCAGCACAGCCTCCGCCTCGAAGTCACAGAGCAGAATCTGTCGCTGAAAGCAGTCGAGGATCAGTTGGCGATGGTGAGAGAAGTCGCCAGCCGCCACATGCTTGAGCAACAGGAAACTCTGGAAGATTTGAAGGCTCTCGGGAAAAGGGTCATGGTGATCGCCGTGATTGCATTGCTTCTGGCCGCGGCCGGTCTTGCCGCGACGGTGGCGCTGTTTTTGCGCATGAAGAAGATGCTGCCGTAGAGTCTTGCGCGAAAGTGAGGGTCGGAGACGGGCTTTAGAGCTCCAGCACGTTGTCTTCAATCGCCAGCCGCACATTGCCATCCGATTTTGCAAGCCGCCGGACCGCTTCCGGCTTATCGACCCTGGCTTTGAGCATGACCAGCGCCACGGGAACGCTGCGCCCGGCGCTTTTGATGGTGTCAACGGCAGTCGCGCGATCGATGTTGCAGGCACGCATCAGGATGCGAATGCCGCGCTCGACCAGCTTTGAGTTTTGCATGTGCACGTTGACCATCAGGTTCTCGTACACGTAACCCAGCCGCGTCATAGCCCCCGTAGTGATCATGTTCAGGATCATCTTCTGCGCGCTGCCGGCTTTCATCCGCGTGGAACCGGAGATCACCTCGGGGCCGACTTCGGCAATGATGGTCACATCGGCAGCAGCAGAGAGAGGCGTTCCAATGTTGCAGGTTACAGCTGCGGTGTGCGCTCCGCGGGCGCGGGCATAGGCAACAGCGGCGACCACATAGGGAGTGCGGCCGCTTGCCGACACGCCGACCACGACGTCCTTGCGCGTCGGCCGGCGGCGTGCAATGTCGCGCTGGCCCAGTTCTTCGCTATCTTCGTTGACTTCGACCGCCGAGGCCAGTGCCTTAGGCCCGCCGGCCATGATGTACTGCACCTGCCCGGGCGCTGTGGAGTAAGTGGGAGGGCATTCAGAGGCGTCGAGCGCGGCAATGCGCCCGCTGGAACCGGCGCCTACGTAGATGAGCCTGCCGCCGTCGCGAAGACCGCGTGCTACCTCGTCGATGACTTGCGCAATTTCAGGGAGGGCCTTCTTGACCGCGGCAGCGACCTTGGCGTCTTCATGGTTAATGATCCGCGCGATCTCCACTGCGGACTTGGTGTCGAGGCCCTGGGAGGCCTCGTTCTGGCTTTCCGTAATTAATTCTTGAAGCAGTGCGGCCTGGTCGTTGTTGCTGTCTTTAATCCGTATGCCAGCCGTCTCCTGCACCGTGGTGCTGGATGCCATCGCGTCTGTCCCCATTTTTTATTGTAGCTGGAAAAACGCGCAAGAACAAAAAGTATCGAGGTCTGGACTGGCCAATAAGTTGCATTTCCGGGATGTTTGCCCACTAAATGCATTTACGAATTGAGTTATGAAACGCCGGGCGAACCTCTTTAATCAACTGGCATTTCCGATCGGGCCAGGTGCGGTTCGTGAGAAGAATCACCGCGATGCCCGCGTCGAGATCGATCCATAGTGAGCAGCCGCTGTAGCCGAGATGCCCAATGGAATGTTGCGAGAAATAAATGCCTGAGGACGAAGGCGCGGACGGCGTGTCCCAGCCGAGCGCGCGCGAACTACCTTCCGGTGCCTGCCGCTCAGCGAACTGCTGCACCACTCTCCTATCGAAGAGGGAAGTGAACGGCGAGGTGCTGGCCAGGCCAACGGATTTTGCAGTGTGCAGAATCTCGGCGGAGAAGCGCAGCAAATCCGGCACGTTCGAAAAAAGTCCCGCGTGTCCCGCGACACCATTCAGCACCCATGCGTTCTCATCCTGCACTTCGCCCTGAATGCGGCGGTGGCGGAGGGTCGTGTCTTCTTCGCTGGGAGGGATTGCGCGGCACAGCGCAGGAGGTGGGCAGAAGCCGGTGGACGACATGCCCAGGGGCGCGAAGATTTCGCGCTTTGTCCACGAGCCGAGGTCTTCGCCAATCAACGCTTCGAGCGCCTTGCCAAGGAGGATGAAGCCGGGATCGGAGTACTCGGCGCGTGTGCCGGAAGGGGCCTGCAGGGGCAGCTGAAAGCAAGCGCGGAGCAATGCCTCGGGCGTGGAAGCGGTGCGAAAAAACTCCACATATCCCGGCAGCCCGGAGTTGTGCGCCAGCAGGTTTCGCAGTGTTACCCTGTGCGCCCAATCGCCTGCGGCGCGCCCAGCGACGAACTCCGGCAAAATCTCGCCTAGGCGCATCTCCAGGTCGAGCTGCTTTCGCTGCACGAGGAGCATAGCGGCAGCCGTGGTTGCCGCCACCTTCGTCAGGCTTGCCACATCGTAGACGGTCTCAGCAGTGACTTGAGGTGTGTCCTCCTCATAGGTGAACCGGCCCAGCGCACCTTCAAGAACGACCTTGCAATCTGCAAGCACACCGTAGGCGCAACCGGGGAAGGCTCGGGCGGCAATGGCTTCCTCCAGAACCCGGATCGCTGCGGCAAACCGGATGGAACTCCCCCAGGAGGATTCAACACCGGAATTGCTCTTCGCGACCATCGTTCTCTCGTAGATTAACGCTCGCTGCCCAGGTGTTCCCAAGTCGCCATACTTTTCATCGCGCGGGAGTTGTTTTCGGCTATCCTTGTGTGCGAGAGTTCCGTCTATTCGGCAGGGGCTTTGATTTTGCAGGAGATTCGTATGGCGCGGGCACGCGGATGGTGGAGGCCAGTTTGTTTAGCAGCCGCTCTGTCTGCGGGCGCCAGCTACTGTCTCGCTCAAGTCACAGACCAGTCCCAGCCCGCTCCTGCAACCCCGGCATCGCAGCCAGAGGCAACTGTCGCCAGCCCATCCGCGGAACAGGCCACCCACAGGAAGACCTACATCGTGCCTGCGGGCACCAAGGTTTTGCTGCAACTGCGCAGCGCCATCAACACCCGAAGCGCCCGGCCCGGCGATGGCGTGTATCTCAACTCCATCTTTCCCGTTGTGGTGGGCAATCGTGTGATGATCCCAACGGGCGTTTACGTGCAGGGCGTTGTCGACCGCGTGCAACGCGGGGGGAGGATCAAAGGCAAAGCACAACTCGACATGCACTTTACGACGATCATCTTCCCGAACGGCTCGGTGGTTGAAATTCCCGCGGTCGTCGACAGCATGCCCGGAGCAAGAGATCAAAATGTGAAGGACAACGGTGAGGGAACGATCGAGCAAAACGGCGACAAAGGTCGCAACGCCAGTCAAACCGCCGAGATCGCTCTCCCGACCGGCGCCGGCGTGGGCACAATCGGCGGTGCCCAGTCAGGACACCCTATTCAGGGCGGGCTCGCCGGCGTGGGCGCGGGGCTGGCCACTGTGGGGCTCGTCACGCTTTTTACGCGTAATGCCGATTTAAACATCCCCACCGGAACTCAGGTTGAGATGGTGCTGCAGCGGCCGCTCATACTCGAAGAGGCCAACCTCTCCGGAGCTGGCCAGCCGGGAGCCGCGCCGGAGCTTGTTCCGGCCTCCGGCCAGCAAAAACCGATCACTTCGCATCGTCCCCGCATCATGTGCCCGCCGGGAAGCCTGGGTTGCGAGTAATCTGGAGATAGATGCCAACACTTCCCGACGATCTGACAGTTTCCGATTCCCGATCGAGTTCCTCGTCTACGGACTCCGCACAGTCTGCGAATTCTGCGCCCGTGGAGTCGCGTAATCCGTCCGAACTCATGCTCTGGCTGCGCGACCTAGTCGTTATCGTCGTGGCATGCGTCCTCATCGTCGCATATCTTTACCTGCCGGTCCGCGTTGAAGGCACCAGCATGTTGCCGCGCCTGGAAGACAGCGATCGGCTCTTCATCAACAAGTTCGTTTATCATTTCGAGGCCATCGAGCGCGGCGACGTGGTGGTCTTCCATTATCCGCGCGACCCGGAGAAAAGCTACATCAAGCGCGTGATCGCGCTGCCCGGCGACACGCTCCGTATCGACCACGGACGCGTCTACGTAAATGGCAAGATGCTCCACGAGCCCTACGTTCCGCGAGAGTACCGCGACGACCAGTCAACGGCTGAGATGGTGATCCCAGCGGATACATACTTCATGATGGGGGACCACCGATCGATTTCCCAGGATAGCCGGGTCTTCGGCCCAGTGGACCGCTCGCTGATTTACGGGAAGGCCGTTTTCATCTACTGGCCGGCGCGCGATCTCGGCGTCGTGCACTGAGCCGGCACGACGTACCATTCCGTGGAAAACCGGGCTTAAACTCACCCGTTCAAACCTGCTAAAATCGATTGAATCCACTCCTCGGAGAGGCGATGCAGGCGATCCTGGCGCTCGAAGACGGGCGCATCTTCCGCGGCCAAGGCCATGGGCACCCGGGCGAAAGCCGGGGCGAAGTGGTTTTTAATACTTCCCTAACTGGTTATCAGGAAATTGCGACCGATCCCTCCTATGCGGGGCAGATTGTCGTCTTGACTAACCCCCAAATCGGCAACTACGGCACCAATCGCGCCGACAATGAAGCGTCCAAGCCCTACATTGAGGGCCTCATCGTGCGCGAGTTCTCGGCCATCAGCTCCAATTGGCGCTCTGAGCAGGTGACCGACGAGTACATGGAGCGCTACTCGGTGCCGGTGCTCGCCGAAATCGACACCCGCGCGCTCGTCCGCCATCTGCGCACCAAGGGCGTGATGCGCGGGGTGATCTCGACTGACGTCTCTGATATCGACGCTCTCGTCCAAAAGGCCAGAAACATCCGCAAGATGGATGGCACCGATCTGGCGCGCGTGGTCTCGACCAAGGCCAGCTACGAGTTCGACGCCTCCGATCCGCGCAGCCAGATGGGCGAGTCACTGCTGGCCGAAGGGTTTATTCAGGGGGCGGCATCGCAGAGGAAGATTCTGGATGTAGTAGCTTATGATTTCGGCATCAAGCAGAACATTTTACGCATGTTAACGCGCGAGGATTGCCGCGTGACCGTAGTCCCAGCCGAGACCACCGCCGACGATGTGCTGGCTCTCAAGCCTGACGGCGTATTTCTCTCGAACGGTCCCGGCGACCCGGAGCCTGTCGATTATGCAGTGCGTGCTATCCGCCAGATGATGGGCCGTGTGCCCATCTTCGGAATCTGTCTGGGTCATCAGCTCACGGGACTCGCGCTCGGCGGGCGCACCTACAAGCTAAAGTTCGGCCACCACGGCGGCAACCACCCCGTGCGCAACAACACAACGGGTAAGGTCGAGATCACGGCGCATAATCACAACTTTGCCGTCGATCCCGACTCGATCAACGCCAACGAAGTCGAGCTGACACATGTAGATCTGAACGACCAGACGCTCGAAGGCCTGCGCCACAAGACGCTGCCGCTCTTCAGCGTGCAGTACCACCCAGAGGCCGCCCCCGGCCCCCACGATTCGCATTACCTGTTCCGCGACTTCCGCAAGATGATGGAGGAGTGGAAGGGATGACTTTCGCGATGCAAGAGAGAATAGGCATTTCAAAACAGCGGGGCTTTTGGCTCCGCTGTTTTTTGGGTGGAGTTATCGTCATACTAGCCGGAATGGGGCCAGTTGCAGTTTCCTCACACGCTCAATGCGTGGAGCGCACCATCAGAGTCTCTCGCATTCAGGGGCTCGTACTAGATTCGTATGGCAGTCCCATCCCAAATGTAATGATCGAGCTGAAAAGCGAAGACAAGATTGTCGCGACTGCAACAGCCGATGAAACGGGGAGATTCTCCATTCCAGCACCTCCTGGCAAGTACGAACTCGTGGCGAAGGCGCGCGGCTTTGACACAACTCACGCGTCCCTCGATCTTGGAAACGATCTCGTCAGAGCCTTCAGGCCAACTCGCCTTTTTATGATCTTGGATGTTGGGAAGGCCACGCTAGACCAATGCTCTTTTACAACAACATCTCGACGACAATTCGACAAAGTCATTCGTGAAAACACGCGGAAGCGTTAGGAATCAAGAAGACAATGCCACGCAGAAATGACATTCAGAAGATTCTGGTGATCGGCTCAGGGCCGATCATCATCGGCCAGTCGGCGGAGTTCGACTACTCCGGCACGCAGGCGTGCAAGGCCCTCAAGCAGGAAGGCTACGAGGTGGTGCTGGTGAACTCCAACCCGGCCACCATCATGACCGATCCCGAACTGGCCGACCGCACCTACATCGAGCCGCTCACCCACGAATACGTGGAAGAGATCATCCGCGTCGAATCGGAAATGCTTTCGAGCAACCCCGGCGCAGGCAAATTCGCGCTGCTGCCAACCGTCGGAGGACAGACAGCTCTCAACCTCGCAGTCGACCTTGCCGACAGCGGCGTCCTCGATCGCTACAACGTCGAGTTGATCGGCGCCAAGCTCGAAGCCATCAAAAAGGCCGAAGACCGCCTGCTCTTCAAGGACGCAATGGTCCGCATCGGGCTTGAAGTTTCGCGCTCGGCGCTCGTGAACAACCTGCGCGACGGCCTGGATTTCTCAGCCAAGCTCGGATTCCCTGTGCTCATCCGGCCCAGCTTCACGCTCGGCGGCACCGGCGGCGGCATCGCCTACAACCGCGAAGAGCTGATGGAAATTCTTTCCCGCGGCCTCGACCTCTCGCCGGTACACGAGTGCCTGATCGAGGAGAGTGTGCTCGGCTGGAAGGAATATGAACTTGAGGTGATGCGCGACCTCGCCGACAACGTCATCATCATTTGTTCTATCGAGAATTTTGACCCCATGGGCGTGCACACGGGCGACTCCATTACCGTGGCGCCCGCGCAAACTCTCACTGACCGCGAGTACCAGAAGATGCGCGATGCGGCCATCGCCTGCATGCGCGAGATCGGCGTCGAGACCGGCGGGTCCAACGTGCAATTTGCCGTCAATCCGCAAGACGGCCGCATGACCATCATCGAAATGAACCCGCGCGTCTCGCGCTCTTCGGCGCTGGCGTCGAAGGCGACCGGCTTCCCGATTGCGAAGATCGCCGCCAAGCTCGCCGTCGGCTACACGCTCGACGAGATTCCCAACGACATCACGCGCAAAACGCCTGCGTGCTTCGAGCCCACCATCGATTACGTCGTCGTCAAAATCCCCAAATGGCAGTTCGAAAAGTTTCCGGGCGCAGACGACATTCTCGGGCCGCAGATGAAATCCGTCGGCGAAGTGATGGCCATCGGCCGCACCTTCAAAGAATCTCTGATGAAGGCCTGGCGCTCGCTCGAAACCGGAAAAAAGACTGGCGCCGAAGTCGTCCTCGAGCCGCGCCGCCTCACACAGATGCTGGTCACGCCGCGCCCCGAGCGCCTCTCCTACATTCGCTACGCCTTCGAACGCGGCTTGAGCGTGCGTGAGGTCGCTCGCCTCACCCGCATGGACCCCTGGTTCCTCCACCAGATGCGCGAAATCACCCTGGAACAGATGACCATCGCCAAGACGAGTCCAACGGAGATCAGCCCGGAGAGCTTACGCAAGCTCAAGCGCCTCGGGCTCAGCGACGAGCGCATCGCCACCGAGTGGAAGCTAGAAGGACACCAAGGCACCAAGCAGGTGAGGGAACTGCGCGAGAAGAACGGCATTCGACCGGTGTACAAGCTTGTGGACACCTGCGCCGCCGAGTTCGAGTCGATGACGCCGTACCTCTATTCGACCTACGAGGAAGAAGACGAAGCGCCGCCGACGGACAAACCCAAGATCATTATTCTCGGCTCCGGCCCCAATCGCATCGGCCAGGGCATCGAATTCGACTACTGCTGCTGCCACGCAGCCTTCGCGCTCAAGGACGACGGTTACGAGACCATCATGGTCAACTGCAACCCCGAGACCGTCTCCACCGACTACGACACCAGCGACCGCCTCTACTTTGAGCCGCTGGTGCTCGAAGACGTGCTCGCGATCTACAACCACGAAGCGCAGTCGGGCGCGAAAATTGGCATGATTGTGCAGTTCGGCGGACAGACTCCGCTCAACCTCGCACAACGGCTGCGCGCCGCGGGCGTGCCCATCATCGGCACTTCGCCCGACTCCATCGATCTCGCGGAAGACCGCAAGCTCTTTGGCAAGCTGCTTGAGGATCTACAGATTCCCCAGCCGCCCGGCGGCACGGCAACGAGCGTCGAGCAAGCGCTGGCTGTCGCTGAGCAGATCGGCTACCCGGTGCTGGTGCGCCCCAGCTACGTGCTCGGCGGGCGAGCGATGGTCATCGCTTACGATTCCGATGGCATCACGCGCTACATGCGCCAGGCCGTCGAGTACTCCCAGGAGCGTCCGGTCCTGATCGATCACTTCCTCGAGAATGCGGTCGAAGTCGATGTCGATGCCCTCTGCGATACCGAGGATGTACAGATCGCCGGTATCATGCAGCACATCGAGGAAGCCGGCATTCACTCCGGTGACTCTTCGTGCGTGCTCCCAGCCGTCGACATCCGCCCCGAGACCCTCGAAATCCTGCGCGCCTACGCGCGCAAACTGGCGCTGGCGCTTAAAGTCATTGGCCTCGTGAATCTGCAATTCGCCATTCAGCGCGACGAGCAGGGTAACGATCATGTCTACGTGATCGAGGTGAATCCACGCGCCTCGCGTACCGTGCCGTACGTTTCAAAAGCCACCGGCATCCCGCTCGCGAAGATCGCCGCGCGCCTGATGACTGGCCGCAAGTTGCGCGAACTGCTGCCGGATGAACTCGCCTCCGGTAAGGACCTGGGAACCGGCTCGCACTACTATGTAAAGTCGCCTGTCTTCCCATGGTCGAAGTTTGCAGGCGTAGACACGGTCCTCGGGCCCGAGATGAAATCGACGGGCGAAGTGATGGGCGTGGCCGATAGCTTCGGCGAGGCCTTTGCCAAAGCGCAGCTCTCGGCAGGCCAGATCCTTCCCACCGGCGGCACGGTCTTTTTCACTGTGAACGACCACGACAAGCCCGCGGCCATCGCACTGGCGAAGCGCTACGTGCATCTGGGCTTTAAGATTGTCGCCACCGAAGGCACTGCCAATGCCCTTGAGAGCGCGGGGCTGAAAGCAGAGCGAGTTTTTAAAGTCGGCGAAGGGCGTCCCAATGCTGTCGACCTCATCAAGGAGAACCGCATTCAGCTCGTGGTCAACACGCCGCGCGGACAAGACGCGATCTTCGACGAGAAAGCGATTCGCCGCGCCGCCGTGCTGGCACGCATTCCAACCATTACGACGCTCGCAGCCGCTCAGGCCGCCGCGGACGGAATCGCGGCCATGCAAAAGCATAAAGCCACCGTAAATGCGCTGCAGCATTTGAACAAGGCGAATGGCCGCTAACATGGATTAGATTCAGTTCCGGCAACTGGCGCAGCTCAGCGAGAGCACTAAGAAGAGTTACTTATGAGCCTTGGTCGATCGTAACTTGACCAAGGGTCGCAGTGTATTTATAGATAGCTTAGTTTTGGGTCCCGCCCAACGGACAAACCGAAGAGTGTGGTGAATAGTGCAGAACCACGCGCTTTCGAGAACCAAGCATTCGTTCGTCCAGTCACCGCACTTTAATTGTCATTTAATGTGAACGTCGACGCAGATGTGTTCCTGGGACGAGTCACAGGCTCTTACTTGCCCGCTCGCTCCATTTCAATGAACTGATTCACCAAATCCAATTCCCTAAATCCGGAGGTAAACTTCGATGACGACTCACGTGTCTGCATTGGTCAAACGGATTCTAGCGACAGTTGCATTTGTGGTCCTTGCTTTTAGCGGAATCACGCAACGCGCAAATGCACAGATTACGGAAAGCACTGGCGTCGACGGAGGCACGCTCAGCTGGACAGTTACTCAATCTTCCGGGACGTGTGGCGAGTATCACGTGCCTTACTCGTATTACGCCTTTAGTTCATTCAAGTTCGTCTATGATGGAACGACTTACTCGTTGAGCGGAAGTGCGGACTACTTCAATTCTCCCGGCACCAGTCAAGGTTGTCCGCCGAATGGCCCGGAGCCATCTGTGCTTCCCATGAGCCTTCCCTCAAGCTTTGGCGGTTGCATGATCGACTTTACGCCTGAGAGCGGCGGCTATGGAAGTGCGACGACGTCGTCCTGTGGCATCAGCTACAAGGGTTACATTGAACCAAGGTTTATAGTAATCGGAGTCGACTACATCGTTCCGGGCCCCCTGAGCTTTCAGGACGTGTGCAGCACGAAATCGCTGAGCACGACTCATACCATGGCATCCACATTCTCAAGTTCCTACGAGAACGATGTGAAGATCACGGTTTCAGGCGGCATCTTTAAGTTCCTTAACGGGAGTCAATCAGCCAGTTATTCAACAAAGGCTACGCAAACAAACACAAACTCAAACTCGGTCACCCTCGCCACGACGTCATCGTTGTGCGAAAGCGTCCCTGGTCCGGCGAATGCATATGTCCCCAACAACCACGACTACGATGTCATTTGGCTGTGGCTCAATCCTGTCGAATCCTTCACCTTCCAGGAAAATGCCAATGGATCGATTACGGGGATCGTATTCAATGGGTTCGGCTATAACGCGGCCGATCAGCCCGAGATGGATATCTATCCCGCGTATGTCGGATGCCTCAACGGGGATCTATCCTGCAGCATGCCCAACCTTCAGCGGTCGTGGGATACTGCCGATAATTGGCCCTCTGGACAGGGTCCGGCCTTAACCTCGGCCGACTATACGGCGATTCTGTCCATGGACCCGTTTGCGGAGTGCACGCCACACACTGCCGCGGGGCAACAGTGCTCGGCAGAGTTAGACCTTAATCCGGATCGTTTTTCACAGACACTGAATGAAGACATCCCCTATGTTCAGCCCCCGGTGGGCGGGCAGCCTATCACATCGGTGTACACGCTCACGAGCACGACAACGGATACACAGAGCGAAGGCTACTCAGCTAATGACACCACGACCTACGGCATTGAGAAGAGCTTCTCGTTGAGTGGGTTCCTAACCGGTATTTCGATTACCGCCGGCAATTCCCAATCCTATAGCACGACCTACGAGGTCGATAATGTGCTACAAACCAGCAATTCGGTCTCTGACGAAGTCTCAATTACCGGGCCTCCTTGCAACGTCGTCTCGAATGCGTGCAGTCCGTACTATCCGTCGGCTTCCGCGCCCGGACCGACCGAGTTCGAAGTCCTGGAGGACAATATCTACGGCACCTTCCTGCTCAATCCGGTGAATTGGTACTATTGAGCGCGCTTTTAACTTCTAACTGTGGAGATGGCGTGGGGTGGCCCGCTCCGGGTTGCCCCACCTCATCGAGGCTGTCGCCTCAGGTTCTAGAATGAAGACATGCTTCTGGAAGGCATCTTCGCCGCGATCACAACGCCGTTCTATTCGGACGAGCGGATATATTACCGCAAGCTTGAAGCCAACATCGCCCGCTATTCGCGCAGTTTGCTTGCCGGGATGGTGGTCTTAGGCTCGACAGGCGAAGCGCCTCTCGTCGATGATGCTGAAGCCCGTGGAATCCTGCGTGTCGCCGCCGATGCCGCCGCGCGCGAAAAGGTCTTGATCGCGGGCGTCGGGCGCGAAAGCGTGAAGGCCACCGTCGAACTGGCCGAAGCTGGCGCTGAGTTCCGTTATGATGCAATCCTTGTTCGCCCGCCCAGTTACTTTGCGAACCAGTTGTCGTCTGCTGCCATCCTTCACTACTACCGCAGCATTGCCGACCGCTCGCCGTTGCCGGTCATCATCTACAACATTCCCCAGTGCGTTCCATATCAGTTTCCGATCGAGTTGGTGGGCGAACTGGCAGGCCATCCCAACATCATCGGCATCAAGGATTCATCCGGAAAAGTCGAGCGCATCGGGGCCTTAGTCGCCGCGACGGCAAATGCGCCGCGTCGCACCGTACCTGTGACGCAGGTCTTCGAAGCGGTTACCGCTCGCATGATCGAGCAGCCTGCCGATCCAGAACCATCATTCGTTTCAGTCGGGGAGTTGACCGGCGAAGCGGCTGTCGCTGCGCCAGTTCCGGCGATCAAAACACGCAGCAGGGAAGTCGGCTTTCAGGTTCTCTGCGGATCCGGCAGCACCGTCCTGGAATCACTCGAAGCCGGAGCGACGGGCGCGATTCTGGGATGCGCCGCCTTTGCGCCGCAGGCCTGCCAGGAGATTTACCTTGCCTGGAAGGACCACGACTTGGCGCTTGCACAGGAGAAGCAGAACCGAATCCTGAACCCGAGCCGCCGCGTCGTCGCAGAACTGGGCATCGCCGGGGTGAAGTGCGCATGCGACTTCAACGGCTACTACGGTGGCCGCACACGCGCGCCGTTGCTGGGTTTGAGCGCCGAACAGAAAACCGAAGTGGAGCAAATTCTCGTCGAAGTGCGAAACTAAAGGCGATCGCAATCTGTTCGGCTTCGTGGATTGAAGCTGGCTTTGCACCTCCACTCCGGCCGGATTATCATTACCAGCTAAATGACCGCCAATTGCTGTGTCACCGGGTTTCGCGCTCGGCAATCTCCCGTCGTGTGGATGCTGCTTTCGTTTGCGATGCTGGTTCTCTGCCTCATGCCATGCGGCGCGCAGACCGGCGACACAACGTCACCTGCTCAGACCTTGCCGCATGATGCTCTCTCGAGTATTGCGGTTTCGCCAGAACGCGTGACGCTGGTTCCCGGCGCTACCCAGCAGTTTTCCGCCACGCTCAGCGGAACAGGCGACTACAGCCGGGGCGTCACGTGGCTCGTGAATGACGTGAAAGGTGGAAACGCAGCCGTCGGAACCATCAGTAGAAGCGGCCTGTACGTTACACCCTATCCAACGCCGCAGTCGGTCATCGTCACAGCAAAGAGCACTTTCGATCCGATGAAATCTGCGCTAGCAGTCATTCTTTTTGCCGCGCCGCCGCTTGCGCAGGGGCCATCGCTCACCGTAGACGCCGGAGCCGCGCGCCACGCCATCAGTCCGCTCATCTACGGCATGAATTCCTACCGTCTAACCGATCCCGATCATGAATCGCTCAAGGTCGCAAAGGCTGTTCGCCTCGCGCTCGACAGATGGGGCGGAGACGGAGTCACTCGCTACAACTACAAGCTCGACGTCTCGAACCACGCCGCTCATTGGTATTTCGAGAATATTCCGAATACCAACACGCAATATCCCGACGTCTCCGAGTTCAACTCACAGGTGATCGACGATCGCGTCAGCGGAGCGAGGACCATGGGCACGGTTCCGATGATGGGATGGGTTGCCAAATCGCGCATGCTCGCGGGCAGCTTTTCCGTAGCTAAATATGGTCCGCAACAAAAGACCGATCCATATTGGAAGGATTTCGGCAACGGCAGGCGGCCCGACGGCACCAAAATCACAAACAACGACCCAAACGACACCTGCATGCCCGTCGATGCAAGCTGGACGAAGGAATGGGTCGCCTATCTGGTGAATAGATTCGGCGATGCGGCGCACGGAGGCGTGGCGATCTACTCGCTCGACAACGAGCCCAACTGGTGGGACATGAATCACCGCGATGTGCATCCGCTGCCGTTCACTTATGACGAGGTGACGGAGAAGGGAATTGAGGTGGCGCGGGCAGTCAAGACTGCCGATCCCACGGCAGAAGTGAGCGGCCCGGTCATTGACAACTGGTACGCATACTTCTATTCGCAGAAAGATCTGGAATCCGTCAAAGTCGGCCCGCAAGGAATGACCTACGATTTTTCGGATCGCAAGTCGCATAAAGATCTTCCCTTGATCGACTACTACCTGCAGAGATTCAAAGCGGCACAGGACGCGGACCCGAAGCACACGCGCCTTCTCGATTACCTGGACCTGCACACCTACTTTGCTGCCGACGATCAAGGATTCAAGCCTGCGGGCACGAGCCTGCAGCAGAAGGCCGTCCTCAATTCGACTCGTGTGTTCTGGGACCCGGCTTACACCGATCCGAAAATGCGCGATCCGGAGAACTACTCCCTCACCACGCCTCCCATGATGATCCGCCGCATGAAGGAATGGGTCGCAGCGAATTATCCGGGCACCAAGACTGCCATCACTGAGTACAACTGGGGCGGGCAGGAGCATATCAGCGGGGCGGTGGCCCAGGCAGACATTCTGGGAATCTTCGGCCGCGAGGGTCTCGACCTGGGCGCGCTCTGGGGCGCGTCAGAACTGGATTCGCCCTCGATGTTCGCGTTCAAGATCTTCCGCAATTACGACGATGCCGGAGGCGCGTTCGGCGACACAAGCCTTGAGGCCGCAAGCAGCGATCAGGGAAAGCTCGCAATCTATGCTGCATTCCGTAATCAAGACCACGCGGTTACGATCATTGTCATCAACAAAACCTTCGGCGATCTCCAGTCAGACGTCGTTCTCGCGCACACACGTACCGCAAAGCGCGCCCACGTCTTTCAATACAGCGGTGCAGATCTGAAACAGATTCGCTCGCTGCCGGATGCAAAGCTGGTCAGAATATCGAAGAGAGACAAGACAGCCGCCCTGAAAGGTCAGCTCTTCCCAGCCATGTCGATCACACTCTACGTGGCAGGAGCGAAGTAACGCCGGTAGGATGGTTATAGGCCAAGTAGTTCTAGTACGTCCGATAACAGATATTCTGTCAACTAAAGCTCGGGACCGGAAAGGCGCTCAATTCTATGCCCTCGAAGAGCTTACAGGCTGGTGTCCTCACGCACCTCCCTTTCGAAGACATCGGTTCCCTTGAGCCAGAGCTTCTTCGGCGAGGTTTCACGATCAGCACAATCGACGTGGCCACGGCGCAGTTCCCCGTCCCCGCGATCTACGATGCGGACCTACTCGTGGTCATGGGCGGCCCCGTCGGCGTGTACGAGGCCGACGATTATCCCTTCCTCACCGCCGAAATTGAGGCCCTTCGCCAAAGGCTGGCGGCCGGCAAACCGACCCTTGGGATTTGCCTTGGGGCGCAACTGATGGCGGCAGCTTTAGGCGCGCAAGTCTATCGTGGCAAACGTGGGTCCGAGATCGGATGGTTCCCGCTTCAACCCATTGCGGGGGCACCTGCACCCGAGTGGTTTGCGCCGCTACTCGCCGACAATTTGGCTGTGCTGCACTGGCACGGGGATACGTTCGATCTGCCAGACGGCGCGGAGCTTCTGGCTAGTACGATGCTCTACCAGAATCAAGCATTTACAGTAGAGAACTTCGCGCTCGCCCTTCAGTTTCATCCAGAAGTGACAGAGCGGGGCCTGGAGCGCTGGTATGTGGGCCATACCTGCGAACTGCGCGCTAAAGGCATCAACATCAAGCGCTTGCGGAGCGATGCGCGCGCACACGCGCCTGTCCTTGAAAAAGCTGCCGCGGATTTCTGGCGGCTCTGGCTGGATCACATTTTATAGCGGCCGAGGTCTTCGTCGTTCAATCCTTCGAGCCATCCGCGTAGCTGTTCGGCCGTAGGCCCTTCGGGTGGGCCGGTGGTGTTGAGCTTGGCGGTCTCCATCACCTTCTCGGCAACGTAGATCGGGCAATCAGCCCGCAACGCGAGAGCAATTGCGTCCGATGGGCGCGCGTCAATCACCACCGGATCATCGCCCTGCTGCAGCCAGAGGTTAGCGTAGAATGTGTCGTCCCTAAGTTCTGTGATGACAACCTTTTGCAGGCGGCCATTAAAGCAGCGAATCAAATTCCTGGTCAGATCGTGAGTCATGGGCCGTGACGCCGTCATTTTCTCGATTTCGAGGGCGATGGCGTTGGCTTCGCAAATGCCCACCCAGATGGGCATCACCGCATCGGACGCAACGTCTTTCAGCACCACGATCGGCATGTTGGTCGCCGGATCCATCATCAGGCCGCGAATGCGCACTTCAATATCCATCAGTTCCCTCTTCAAACCCTCTGCAATCTTAGACGGCCTGGCCGACCAGACTGTTGGGAAACGCTCCGGTTATTTTGACGCGAAGATAGCTGCCCGGCGCCGGCGCAATGGGCTGCGACCAGTCAACGTTGACAGATTTATTCTGACTGCTGCGCCCGGCAATCTGTCCACGAGCCGGATTGACTCCTTCGACCATCACCTCAAGGATTTCCCCGATGTGCCTCGAATAATTGACTCTCTGGATCTCTCTTTGGCGCTCAAGCAGCACTTGAAGACGGCGAGCTTTCTCGTCTTCTGAAATCGAATCGATCATCACCAGCGCTGGCGTATTCGGGCGCGCTGAGTACTTGAATGCGAAGACGCAATCGTACTGCACCTCGGCCAGCAGGTCCATGGTGGCAATGAAATCCTCCGCCGTCTCGCCCGGAAAGCCAACGATGATGTCCGTTGAAAGCGAGATCGGCCGACGGGCTGCTTTGATCCACGCGATTCGTTCCAGATACCATTCCGGCGTGTACTCGCGGGCCATCCCAGCCAGCACCCTTGCCGATCCCGATTGCACGGGCAGGTGCACATGGTCGCAGAGGGTCGGCACGCTGTCGATGGCGTCCACAATATCGCGTGTAAAATCACGAGGATGGCTGGTAGTGAAGCGCACACGCCGGATCCCCGGAACCTGGCCCACAGCCGTCAGCAGTTCGGCGAAGCTCGACTTCCCTTCCGGGTCGCGGTAGCTGTTCACGTTCTGGCCCAAAAGCTGGATTTCGCTGTAGCCAAGATCGGCAATACGCCGCGCCTCCTCGAGAACCGACGACGAACTCCGGCTGCGTTCTTTGCCGCGCGTGTACGGTACCACGCAGTAGGAACAGAACTTATCACATCCCTCGATAATCGTGATGTAGGCGCGGTAGGGGTTTTGGCGGGCTGTGAACTCGGTCTCGAAGGTCTCCTCGGTCTGCCGGTCGTCGAGGCCCGTGATGCGATGTTCTCCCGCTTCAAGCCGCGTCAACATCTCCGGCAGTTTCCGGTAGGACGCCGACCCCGAAACCAGCGACACGTAAGGCGCCCGCTCGAAGATCTTTTCGCCCTCTTGCTGAGCCACGCAGCCGAGCACAGCGAAACGCTTCCCTTGCTTGTGAGCTTTTTGTAGTCGTTCAGGCGATTGAAGACTTTCTGCTCCGCCTTATCGCGAATAGAACACGTGTTGTAGAGGATCAGCCCCGCGTCCTCTTCGGACTCGACCTGCCGGTAGCCCTGCTGGCGCAGTGTGCCAATCACCTTTTCGGAGTCATGGGCGTTCATCTGGCAGCCGAAGGTCTCCAAATAGAATGTCTTTTCGGTCGCCATAGACCTCCTCAGTATACGTTGATTCGAGTTTTCCGCAGAAGTTGGCATCGAACGCACGGAGCGGCTCTGCTGCCGTACGCGCAAACTCATTGCCGAAGCAGTTTGAAGGCGTGGGTCCATTCGTTTCTCGTGAATCCCGGAATGCACCAGAGCATACACAACGGCTCAATAGCGCGCGCCGCTTCCACCGTGCCCATGTCCGCCGTCTCCCAGCCAAACTGATCGAGAATCTTCGTCGTCGCCGCCTTCGCGCCGGCATCGTTCCCGCAGATGAACATGGTCGGCCAACCCTCTTTGTACTCCGGATTCACCATCCGAGGAGCGCCAACGGAATTGAAGGCCTTCACCAAATGCGCTTTGGGGAACGCGCGTTGCAGCCGCTCCATCAGCGATTCGTCCAGCGTCGTAAAGAACTTCAACACCCCATTCGCCGGAGGCGCATCGGCAAATCGGATTGCACGCATCGATTACCGGCTTCCCGTCCAGGTTCGCGCTGCCGGCCAGGCGCAAAACATCGGTCGCCGCAGAGCCTTTCACCGCCAGCACCACCACCTCGCCGAAAGCCGCCGCATCCGCGAAACTGCCCAACCGGCCTTTCGAATTCTCGCGCTGCCAATCGGCCAGCTTCCCTGTCTCTCGCGTGCCCATCATCACAGCATGGCCATGCTTCAAAAAACCGGCCGCCAGCGTTTTTGCCACATCGCCCGATCCAAGAACTCCAATCTTCATCGCTGTTCCTCCTGTTCAGTGAGAGTGTTGGTCGCGAAGCCCTGTGTGCAGATAAGCAATCACGGCTTCCATCTGCGGCCTCGTCATCTGATACGCAAACGAGGGCATCATTCCCTTGCCCGCGAGCAGAACCCGCTCGACCTCCGGGTCCGTCGCCGGAGCTCCATCCGGCAGCGTCTTGTGGTCAAAGACCCCGTGCAGGTTCGGTGGAACCTTCTTAAGATGCAGGTCGTTCTCTTCGTGGCAGTGCGCACAGCCTACGTCGTACAGGTGCTTGCCCTCGGCCTGCTGGGGCGTCAGCTGCGGCGCAGCACGGCAGCCGGCCAAGACCGTCGCAGCCGCAACGCAAACAATTGCTCGCCAGCTAAGTTTCAGGAGACCTTCTTTCTGTTTGGTCGGTTCGGGCGTGATCGGTTGCGACTTACTCGCGACCTGATTCCGTCGCGAGCTAACAATCTCTCCAGAAGGATCGGAAAGAATCCGCACTCTCAGTCTGAGCGGCGTCAGGCAGTGAGGTCAAGAGATCGAAAGCAACGGGTTCTCTGGCACGCACGCCATGGCCGCATCGTCGAGCAAGTTATGCTGACTTCATGCAGCTTCACGTTGACGAACCTCTCAAGCCGCTTGCCCACTCCGCTGATAACCGTTGCTTCGGATGCGGACCCGCCAATCCCACCGGGCTTCGTCTCGAGTTCCTGCTTGCCGAAGACGGTACCGTCGTGAGCCTGCCCGAGGTTCCCAAAGCATTTGAAGGCCATCCCGGCTTCCTGCACGGGGGAATCATCGCCACGCTTCTCGACGAGGCGATGAGCAAAGCTGTGCGCGCCCTCGGCTACCCGTCGGTTACCGCGAAGATGGAAATCGATTTCCGCCGCCCGGTCCCAGGCGGGGTACGCATTCGCCTTGAAGGCCGTGTTGTGACGAGCGAAGGCCGCAAGCACTGGACCGAAGCCGTCATCGCCGATGCTGACGAGAACATATTGGCATGTGGCAAGGGACTCTTCGTCGAGATCGCGCCCCAAACCGTTCAACCCGGAACAAAAGAATCGGGCGGTCCGGTTAGACCGCCCTCAAACGACTGATCAATTCTCCCGAGTGGTGGTCACGTCTCCCGAGTAATCGTCACGCTTCATCTCAACCCGCCCACGTCGGAGCCGGAGAAACTCAATGAACCATGTTGATCGCGTCCTGGGTCACCTGGTCGAACGTGGTCACGGACTTGGCGTTGGCCTCGAAGGCCCGCTGCGCGACGATCAGATCCGAAAACTCTGTCGAGATGTTCACGTTCGAGGCTTCGAGGGAGCTGCCCTCCAGCGCTCCGCGTCCGCCGGTCCCGGCAACTCCCACTGTAGCCGCGCCCGAGGCGCTGCTGGTTGCGTATTCGGTCGAGCCAAGGTCCACTAATCCCTGTTCGTTGCTGACGGTGGCAATGGCGACCTGGCCCACGTTCAGGTTTTGGCCATTTGAATACGCCACTGAAATTGTGCCGTCAGCGCCGATGCTGAAGCTCTGGTAGTTTCCGGGCGCATACCCGTTCTGATCGGTCGACTGCGTCGAAGAGATTGACGCAGTCTGGCTGATATTGCTGGTGCCGTTTGCGCCATAGAGATTCCAGGTCAGGTTCAATGGCGCGGCGCCGTCGGAGAGACCGGCAAACGTGATTCCGCTGACGTTCGTCGCCGGACTGTTCAGATTGCCGTTCGCGTTGAAGGTAAGGGCTCCTGTTGCACTTGCGGAAGCGATTGGATCCTGGACCACGTTGCCCGTTGTTGAGAAGTTGGTTCCGGTGATCGTCAACTGGCCTCCGGCAGTCGCCGCAACGTTGACGCCCACGATGCCCGCTGCCGTAATCGCATTCTGCAGTGCGGCAACATAGCCGGTTGCCGGAGGTCCCGCGGTGCCCAGCGCTTCCCCGGCCGTCACGACGGGCGCGGAAATGGTCGCCGTGCCGCCGCCTGCAGTCAGTCCCGTGATCGTCAGATTCGTGCTGGGATCGACCGTAGCCAGCACGCCGCCGTTCGCGCCAAAGGTATAGGTCGCCGTGGTCACGCCACCGGCCGTGGCCGTAGATCCGTTCAGGGTTTCAGGAACCGTAATGTTGTAGGACCACGCGTTGGTCCCGGTCTTGGTGTAGGTCACCGTGGCTTCATAACTGTTGCCCAACGAGTCGTACACTTGGAGCGATCCTGTCGCGGTCGCGCCCACGGCGTCGGATGAGTCAAGATTCTGAATCGTGCTGAACGAACTCGTTGCCGCAGGCGCCATCGCCTGGCCGGTAGGAATGACGATATCTGTCAGCGGAGCGCCCGTGTTCACTACGCCGTTCACAGCCGGATATCCCATAATGGCCAGGCCGTTCATCGTCTCCAGAGTCCCGTTGGCGCTCAGTTGAAAGTCTCCATTACGCGTGTACAACTGGCTTCCGCCATTGTCGAGGACGAAGAATCCCGACCCATCGATCGCGACATTCGACGAGACGTTGGTCGAGGAGATCGACCCCGTGGAGAAGTCTGTGGTGTTTGCCGCCACCTTGACGCCGGAACCCTCCTGAATCTCATCGCCGGAGCCCGCGGTTCCGATCTGCTGATAAAGAAGGTCGCTGAACGCGGTATTCTGCGCCTTGAATCCCGTGGTGTTCATGTTCGAAAGATCGTTTGCAATGGTGTTCAAAGCCGTGGAATCGGCCGTTAGCCCGGTCAGCGGAATGGAAAAGCTTGCCATGGTTCATCTCCTCGTGGAATGCGATAGATTTGCGCCGGGCCACCCGCCAGGCGGCTGAACAAACTTACTGGTTGGCAAGGGGAATGCCCCCGGCCGTAACACCGCGCGTGCGCTGGGTAAGTGCATGACCCACACGTACAGCTGCGGAATTCGCTTGGGGAGCGCTCAGGTTGCCGGAATTAGAACTTGCTTGCAATGTGGAGGCTGTTGGCGTCGCGGTTGCCGATGGTGCTGCCCGCAGCGATCGCGTAGCGGTTGCTGATGCAGTGGAGTTGCCTGCGCTCGATGCGTCGGTGCTGACCTGGGGTGACGTGCCGTTGCTGGAGGCACTCGCAGGACTGCCAACGTCCGTGCTCAGCGTCTGGTTGATGTCGATCAGTTGCTCCAGGCTGTTCACATTGACCAGCTGGTTGATATATTCGTTCGGATCGGTGGTCGCCGTCGGGTCCTGGTTCTGCATCTCCGTCACCAGCAGCGTCAGGAAGTCGTTGGCAGAGATGGTGGCTGAGCTGTCGCTCGAACTGCTGGAGCTGCTCGTACCGCTCGTCCCGGATGTGGAGCTTGCCATCGGCGACGCCGTATTGCGCGACAGCACCTGTCCCGCTGTCGGCTGATGATTCAAAAGTCCCGCCAAAGTTGACATCGTGTTTCCTTCCTTCCCAACTCAAAAACATCAGGCGATTACTGAGATATGCGTGCCGCGCAGGTCTCCTGGATAGGCGCGTGTCTGCGCGGAAAAGCCGCTGTCCGCGGTTGCCGCCAGAGTGGGCGTCTTCGACTCGACCGTTGGATTGTCGCGCGGAGCTGCTGCCGATTCATCCGATCGATTGCCTGGAGTGTTGCCTTCAGTTCCCTGCTGCATGCGCTGGCCTGCGCCGCTGTCGGTGCCACTCTCCCCCGGCGATGCCATCGACAGCGAAGCTACGGGCGCATGCTCGTCGGCCAGGTGCGAACTGAGTCCGGCGAGATGGCCGCCGAGAGTCTGAGCCGCATCGGCGGAACTCGGCACCAGAGTGGCGTGAATGCCGCTCGCGTTGAGATCGGCCCGCACGCCAACCCATCCAAGATCGGGATCGCGAAAACCGGCTTCGGCGTGCTGGCCTGCCGCGTGCGTCCAAGTGGGAACTCCAAGCGAGTTCTCCCGATCGAGCGCCGCGAAGGTGTCTTGCGCGGATGTTGGCGAAGATGCGGCGGTGATCCGCGCCGTCTCTGTTGCAGGGGCGGCTCCGTGCACCGGCGCCGGAGTACGCAGTGCTGCATTTGTAACATCAACCGTCACCGGCTGCATGGTTACAGCCGCTTTTGAACTGGTAACGTTTTCCTGCCCGGTGTCGCGCATAGGTGAGCGCTGCGCAGGGTGCGCCAGTGTCTCGTTAGAAATGACAGGGGCCGCGTCGGCGCTGGCTAACTTCGCGTTGGATGCGATTGCGTAAGAAACCGCGGACGCTGCCCCGTTCCCGGGGATTGCGGAGTTTCTGAAATTGCTGGCTCTTGAGATCGAACTGGAATAGCTGGCAGGTTGGTCGTTTGCTGCTGCTGCGGCTGCAGTTTTGGATTCGCGCTGCGATGTCGCTTGCACGTTTACAGCAGGGCCCGAAGTTTCATCGAGAGAAGAGAACGACATTTCCCGTGCAGAGACGCCCCGGGGCGCCGTTCGGGAAAGAGAGATTGAGTCTGTGGGTAGGATTTGTGCGCCCATGCTTGCTCGACGGTTGAGAATCGCCGCGGCCTGCCGCGAACCCGGTTGTGTCGATCCGGGAACTTGCCCTGATTCCAAGCCCGGCCGTACGGTTTCCGATTCCGATACCAGGGGCATCGCGCCAGTCTCAGGTTGAGTGCCGATTCCACGGGCAGTCGGCGCTGGAGTAACAGGAGCTGCCGCGGGAGGGAGAGACGTCGCGGGTACAGAAAGCCAGGCTGTGGCCGTAGTGAGAGCGTGGGCCACTCGTGGGCCACTTTTGGTCGATGGCGCGCTGTTTTCCCCGTTCTGGCGCGCACTTCGAGATTCCGTGACGCTGCGGCCTTCTGCGCCGGGGAGATCCATTGCGTCCGAAGCAATGTTTGGGCCCGATAGAGCCGGCGTGATTGCATCTTGTCCCTGCCTAAGCTGCGACCGGTTCAGCGCGACTTGAGCTTCAGTCTGGGTCGTACTCGCATGTACAGATGTATTGGGCTGCGCTGCAATCCGCGCGCCTGGCAGCTTCGCGGCGGATGGGGCGAGAGAGGCAGTTTGGAGTTTGTTCGGGGTTTGAGCGGATTCCGTCCCGTTTGCTTCAGCATTTGTACCGATTTCTTCCTGTAAGTTGTTGATGCTATTGGTTCCACGTGAAACTCCCCGCCACGCCTCCAACACTGCTTGCCAGCTGGAGCGGAAGGTCGGCGCTGCTGTCGCGAGACCGGTCGCCAGAGAGCCGCCCGATGGTGTCAACCAATTCGTACCGCCTTTGCTGGCGAGCCGGGGCGCGCTTTGTCCCAGTTCCCTTCCTCCAGTTTCGATCTCTGCGCCGAGGTTGCCGACGGGTGCAGTCATGCGGGAGACAAGTGCAGACGGTATGCCAAAGAAATGCGGGAAGAGGTTAGAAGAATGTCAGGGATGGGACGCATTTTCCTGATTTGGGAGAAGTTCCTGAAGGACTGCACATGTTGTCTCAAGTTCTTTCGGGTTGCGACGAGAGGCTGGCGGTCTTTGGATGGGCGTCGATTGGATTCCCCTTGCATCACAGCTTCTCACGATGTGCTATGCCGTCCCAGAAACCAGTCATCGAGGCCGCGCTGCGTGCGCCGCGCGTCCTCTGCTTTGTCCTGGGCCTCGGCCTCTTCAATGAGTGTCTCTGTCTGACGGCGCTCGATGCGCTTGCCGAGGAACTCCTGGCGGCGCTCTTTCATCGCCGCTTCCGCTTCGACGATGCGCGGCATCAGTGCTGCAGCGATACGTTTGGCGGTTCGCGCCTCTTCGACCCCCGCGATGCGGTCGGCGACTTCGCCGGTTGTGGCGCTCGCGGCCACGAGCCGCCGGCCTGCGCGCTCACGTTCCGCGTTATGCGCGAGCACTTGCTTTAACCTCTCAGTCTCGGCGCGCGCAGACTCCATCGCCGCGCGGTACTCCTCCTCCTGAATCTCCAGAACATCGAGCAAGCGGCGCATGGCGCGCGAAACAGGCATGAATCAAATCTCGGCCGCAAGAGCAGCCAGCCCGCCCACGCAGTCGGCAAAGTGAACATGCTCTCCAGCGGCCTGAGCGAGAAAGGCGCGAATCGAGTCGCGCGCGCGCAAGGCTCGATCCAGACTCGGTATCGGCGCCGGGCTTGTACGCCCCGATGCGCACCAGGTCCTCGGAACGGGCATAGATTGCAAGCAGCTTGCGCACGAGCGCCGCATGTTCGCGGTGCGGTTCCTGGGCGACGGCGGGCATCAGCCGGCTGATCGAATCGAGAACCTGAATGGGCGGATACCAGCCTTCGGCCGCCATCGCGCGCGAGAGGACAATGTGCCCGTCGAGAAGCGAGCGCACTGCGTCCACCAGCGGGTCCTGCTGATCGTCGCCCTCCATCAGCACGCTGTAAAAGGCCGTGATGGATCCGGTGCGAAAGCATCCGGCGCGCTCGATGAGGCGTGCAAGACGGGTAAAGACTGAGGGCGTATATCCCTTGGCGGTGGGCGGCTCTCCTGCGGCGAGACCGATCTCGCGCGCAGCCATGGCAAAACGCGTCAGCGAATCGAGGACCAGCAACACGTGCTTGCCCTGCGCGGCGAAGAACTCCGCTAGAGTAGTGGCGGCCAGAGCCGCCCGCATACGCAGGAGCGGAGACTGGTCGGAGGTAGAGACGACAACGACGGATCTTGCAAGACCCTCCTTGCCCAGAGAATCGCGAAGAAACTCGCCCACCTCGCGGCCGCGCTCGCCGACCAGGCCGACGATCGTCACCTCGGCCTCGGTATTGCGCGTCATCATGCCGACGAGCGTGCTTTTGCCCACACCCGAGCCGCCGAAGATGCCGACGCGCTGCCCGCGGCCCACGGTGAGCAAGCCGTCGATGGCGCGGATGCCGGTGCCGAGCGGCTCGCTGATGGCGACGCGGTCCAGAGGCAGCCGCACCTTGCCGTCGAGCGGCATCCTGGCCACAACGGCTGGAGGAGGTCCGTCATCGATGGGCGCGCCCTGCGCGTTCAAGACGCGGCCCATCAGCGCCGGCCCCGCTCCGATCTCGGGGCTTGTGCCCAGCGCCCAAACCGGATCGCCGAAGCGAACTCCTTCCGTGCTCTCGACCGGCATCGACAAAACATTCGAACCGCGAAAGCCGATCACCTCGGCGGAGTGCGGCCACCCATTGCGGTCTTCGATTTCACAGCACTCGCCAACCGACACCGGCGGCCCAGCCGATTCGATGGTCTGGCCCAGCGACTGGAGAACCTGTCCTCGCCAGCGCCAGGGCTGCCGGGATTCGAGTCGAAAAAAGTAACCTTCGAGCAAAGGCGTCATCCGCGGACCTCGGCGGGCATCGCTATCTCGGCGCTCGGCGCATCTGCACGCGGTCTGCCGGCGCGATCGAAGAATCCGCGTTCGATCTCGCCTAGCTGCGCGCGAATCCCCAGATCCACCGTTCCCACCTTGCTTTCGATCCTGCAGTCGCCGAGCAGCATGTTTTCTTCTGCAACCACCAGAGGTTTTACCGGCAGATTGGGAAGGTGTTCGATGGTCTCGATCCAAAGATCGGATTCCTTCGCCGGGACACGGATGCGAATCTCCGAGGTCGTCGGCTAACTGCCCCAGCGCAACGCGCACCGCTCCGGTGAGCAAGAGGGGATCCATCTGCGCTTCGCGGCGCAGGATGCGGGCGGCCACGGCCAGCGCCAGACGCACGACCTCCTCCTCGACGGCACGAAGATAGCGATCGCGCTCCCGAGCGAACTGTTCGATGAGATCGGCTGCCTGCCTGCGCCGGTGCTCGGCCTCTGCCGCCGCCGAGGGGGCCAGTGTCTCGTGTTCGGCGCGACGGCCCTCTTCGCGGCCGCGCTCCCGGCCGGCTTCGAACGCGCGGCGCGTTTCCTCGGCGAGCCGCTCCTCGAATTTTGCGTTGCCGGCCAGCCGTGCAAATCCGTCGGCGTTCCCGTGCGCTTCCTCTGGATCGTCTTCGGCCTCGGCCCAGCCATCCCAGAGCGGCTCGGGAGCCGCATTGGGGCATGCCGGATACGCGAAACTTCTCACCATTTTGTTCTCGACACCATTGCTTCCGGTTGCCATCGTCTGCTCGAAAAAGCGGGCGTTGTTTTGCGGTTCTACCAGCCAGGCATGAGCTATTCCCGAACGGATTGGCCGTTGCTCTACGCCATCATCTCGTCGCCGGTTTCCAGTTTCAAAATCACCTTGCCCTCGGCTTCGAGGCGGCGCGCCAAATTCAGAATCTCCTGCTGCGCCTGCGCCACTTCGCGCGAGCGCACCGGGCCCAGAACTTCCATATCCTCCTTGAGCATCTCGACCGCGCGCGAGCTCATGGCTTTGAAGATCTGCGCGCGCAATTCTTCATTCGCCCCGCGCAGGGCCAGAGCCAGTTGCCGCTTGTCGACGCCGGAGACAATCTCGCGAATCGAGGTCGGCGGCACGACGATCAGGTCTTCGAAGGTGAACATCAGGTTGCGAATGCTCAGGGCCAGTTCCGGCTGATCTTCTTCGATGGTTTCGAGAATTTTCTTTGCCTCCTCGGCGTTGAGCCGGTTCAGCAGATCGGCGACAGCCTTGAATCCCGAGTACGCGCGGCGCTGCGTGTCGCCCACGCTTTCGAGGCGCCGGTGCAGGATCAGCGCAACTTTTTGCGCCATCTCCGGCGAGAATTGCCGCATCTCTGCCAGGCGCTGCACGGCAACGACCTTATGGTCCTCGCTCAGGCTTTCGAGCACCGAGGAGGCGCGGCGAGGATCGAGATGGGCCAGCACCAGAGCGATCGTCTGCGGATGCTCGGAATCGAGCAACTTGCCCAACTGTTGCGGATCGGTGCGCTGCAACTTGGCCAGGTTGCCCTGCGCCGCCTCCTGCGAACGGCGCATCAGCATCATCAGATCTTCGGCGCGATCTTTGCCGAAGGTATCGGTGAGCAGCCGCCGCGCATAATCCAGGCCGCCATGCACGATGAAGTGATGGGTGTCGAGAAGCTGCCAGAACTCTTCGAGAACCTCGGCAGAAATCTCCGGCGTCACGCCGCGCAGATCGGCTAGTTCTTCGGTGATGCGCTGTACGTCGGCCTCGGGTAGCGCGCGCAGCACTTCTTTGGCCAGATCCTCTCCCACAGCCACCAGCAGAATCGCCGCCTTGCGTACCCCGGAAAGGCCGGCCGCCAGGCGCCGCCGTGCTGCTCCGGTTTCGATTGCCGCGTCTGCCAAGGCCTGTCCCTTTCCACGTCCGCTCAGTTCCTCAACTTCATTTCTTCTGCGACTGTTTCGTCCTCAACATTCACTCAATCCCCCAACTTCACTTCCACCCGGACCTTCGTCCAGGCTACGGGCCCGTCAATCCGAATGAATCCAACTCTGCAGCAGGCGCGAGCTCTGCGTCGGTTCGCGCTTGAGATGCGTGCTCACCTGATCGAAGATCTCCTGCGCGCGCAGGCGTTCCGGATCGATCTCCGCCGGTTCGGGCGGATTGAGCGGCGCCTGCGCATGAGCAGCCGGAGGCAACTCGCGGCGCGCAGCTCTTGGGCTTCCCGCTGCTGCCAGCGCCGCGCCTGCGCGGCGGATCGCGGGCCGTAGACCGAAGGCTACCACCACCAGCAAACCCAGCAGAAAGGCAACATACTTGATCAGGTTCGGCGAGCTTTCGGCAACGCGCAGAGACTGCTCGGCAAGAGTTGACGGGGGCTGAGGACGATTGCCGTCGAACGCCAAATCTTCCACCGTGACGACATCGCCGCGCGCCGTATCGAATCCCACTGAGGCCTGCGCCAGCGCCGTCAGATTACGCAGCTCGTCAGCCGAGCGCGACTGCCACACCGCCGCGCGGGTCCCGGTTGCCGCCTGCACCATGCGGTCGTTGACCACGACGGCTGCAGTCAAGCGGCGGATGCGGCCTGGATTGTCGACGACATGCCGCACAGCCTTCGAAACGCCATAGGTTCCGGATTCGGTCTTGGCAGACTGCGGAGCGGAGGTCTCATGCTGCGGGTAGACAGGAAGCGCCTGAGTATTCGGGGCGTTCGATGCCGCGCCGGCGACTCCGGCTGCGACCGGCTGCGCGCCTGTGGTCTGTTCGGTTCGCTCCAGCGACAGCGTGACGGACTTTGTCGGATCGTAACTCTCGTCTGTCTCTTCCGCGGCTTCGGCGTCGTAATCGAGAACCACCGAGGCACGCACATTGCCCGTGCCCGTCACCGGCTCGAGGGTCGCAATCAGCTTGTCTTCGAGAGCCTGTTCGGCGCTCAACTCGAGGGCTTCGCGGGTCTTCGGCCCCAGCGGCAGATTGCCGGCAGCGTCGACCAACACGACGTGGTCAGGAAGCAATCCATCGACGGCCGACGCCACCAGATTCCGGATGGACTCCGGCTCGCCGTCTGCCAGTGTGCGGTGGCGCAGCTTGAGAACCACGGAGGCCTTGGCCGGCCGCTCCTGATCGCGAAAGAGCGAGTCGTGAGGCAGCACCAGGTGCACGCGTGCCGAGGCCACGTCGGAAAGCGTGGCGATAGTGTGTTCGAGTTCGCCTTCGAGAGCGCGCTGGTAGTTCACCTGCTCGTCGAACTCCGATCCCACCCAGTTCGGTTTGTCGAAGATCTCGAATCCCAGACGGCCGCTCTTGATCCCACCTTTAGCCGCGACCGCGAGCCGGGCCTTATCGAGTTGTGCGGCGGGAACCAGAATCGCTGCACCGTCGCTCGATGGCTCAAAGGGAATCTGCGCCTGCGCCAGCACCTGCTCCATCTGGCGCGCGTCGTCGGGCTCGAGGCCGGCGTAGAGCGTGCGCCAGTCGGGCCGCATTCCGTACCATGCCAGCGCGCACAGCAAACCAAGAAGCATCAGCGCCACTGCGACAGCCCAGCCGCGCTGCGGCGCAGCCATCTCGGCCCAACGCAGCCGCATGAGGCCCCACAGCCCGGACCACCTGCCGCCCTTGGCGAGACGCCCTACGGTTGGCGGCGTCTTCTCTAACTGTGTTCCCGTGGCCATAAGATTCAGCTACTAGCTGTTAGCTCCTTGGCTTCTAGCTTTGTCTTTGCCGCCACTCAAGCCTTGGCATTCCGCGAGCAGGCTAGGAGCTAGAGGCTAGACGCTAGACGCTGACTCTCAAAACTGCATCCCCATCACGCTCTGATAGGCCTGAACGGCCTTGTTGCGCACCGCCAGCGCCAGTTCGAAGGCCATGTCCGCCTTTTGCGTGGCAATCATCGCCTGGTGCACGTCCACGCCGGTGCCGGTCATCAGGCCTGTTACCGCCGCATGCGCCTGCGCGTCCAGCTGATTCACCTCCCCGACGGCATCACCGATCAGATCCGCAAACGGAGACGCTGCGGCGGGCTGGGTTTGTTGGGCAGAAAACGAGGTCGTTGCATGCGCGCCTGCTGCGCCTGTCACCGCGGTTAGAGAATTCACTGCTGCCAGCATTGATTCACCCCTTGAAGTCATCCGCGAGAGTCATCCGCGAGGTTTCTTGCGCGCGCCCCAAACATCAGGACTTGGCAATCTCCAGCGCCGACGCGATCATGCCCTTCTCGGCCTGCACGGCGGCTCCGTTCAGGCCATAAGCACGCGTTGCCCCCATCAGGTCCACCATCTCTGTGAGGGGATTAATGTCCGGATACGACACATAGCCATCTGGTCCGGCATCGGGATGTCCGGGATCGTAGCGTTTGAGCGGCGGTGAAGGATCTTCAACGACTCCGGCGATATGCACGCCCGGAGCCACATTCGTTTTGCCCGGGAGCGGCGGCATCTCGATGCCCTGAGCCGGCGGCCGGGGGCCGTCCCCGAGGCAGCCGTCATGGAATCGAGAAAGTTGGGATCGCCCTGATTAGCGGCGAAGATCACCTCCTGGCGGTGGTAAGGACCGCCGCTGGCCGTGCGGGTGGTTTCGGCGTTGGCCATATTGGCGGCCACCACTTCGGCCCGCATGCGCTCAGCTTCCATCGCGCCGCCCGAGGTATCCATCATGCCGAATAAGTTCATGGGTCTGCGCTCCTGTGTCGCTTCGTGAATCGCGATCCGTGATCCTGTGATCCGTAAACCGGGACGGCGAACGTCCATCATCAGCCGGGAGCCACGGCTCACGACTTGTCGGCGTGGATGGCGTCCATCACCCGCTGGTACTCCTCGCGGAGCAGAGCCACGCCGGTACGGAACTTGAGTTGCGCTTTGGCCAGATTGAGGCTTTCGCGGTCCACGGAGACGTTGTTTCCGTCGGGCCGCGCAATCAGCCCGTCGACATCGGTCACGCGCACCTTGCGCGGGCCGCGGCCGCCGTCCACATCGTCGATGGCCTCGCGCATTTCCGACTCGAAGTCCATCCCCATGGTCCGGTAGCCCGGCGTGTCCACGTTCGCCATGTTGGCGGCTGTCAGCTTGGCCTCCGCCGTGGCGAGATCGAGATAACGGGCGATCTGGTCGCTTAATCCCGTTGCGATCTGCATGCTCATCGGAGCCTCCCTGCTGCTATATCCGAAGTCCCGCTGCCCTCTGCTGCGCCATCCGCTCTTCGCCCGCAACAACTTACGCCCAGGTCAGTTCACCGTGATGCCGAAGTCGATCTCGCGCGCGGTCAGCACCGGGCTGTCTCCGGCCAGAATCACGCCGCGCTCCAGCACGTGCTCCAGCTCGCGGACATTTCCCGGCCAATTGTGCGCTGCGAGTTTCTGGAGAGCGCCTGTGTCCAGCCGCTTCACCGGAATATCCCTGCCCAGCCGCGCGAGAAAGTGATCGACGAGCAACGGCAGATCCTGAGAATGCTCGGCGAGCGCTGGCGTGCGGACGAGAAAAACCGCCAGCCGGTAGTAAAGATCGGCGCGGAAGCCGCCCTGCTGCGCGTGCTCGGCCAGCGGCCGGTGCGTGGCGGCGATGATGCGCACATCCACCTTAACCGGGTCGTTATCGCCGACACGTTGCAGTTCGCCGCATTCGACAAATCGCAGCAGCTTCGCTTGCAAGCCCAAGCGGCATCTCTCCAATCTCGTCCAAAAACAACGTGCCTCCGTCGGCGGCTTCAATGCGCCCTACCCGCCCGTGCACGGCGCCCGTGAAGGCGCCGCGGGTGTGGCCGAAGAGTTCGGTTTCAAGCAGCGCTTCAGGGATTGCCGCGCAGTTGATGGCGACAAATGGTTTGCGGCTGCGTGTTGATAAACGATGCAGCGCCTCGGCCACAATCTCTTTGCCGGAACCTGTCGGGCCCTCGATCAGCACCGGGGTCATGCGCGGAGCCACGAGCCGAACCCGGCGGCTGATGTCGAGCATGCAGGCCGCATTGCCCACGAGCTCCGGCAGGCGCTCGCCGGGATTGATTGCGGCAGCGGGCACGGGACGGCCCGACTGGATGGAGATGGTCTTCCCCGTAGGGAGAAAAGCAGATGCCGACGAATGCGCACCTGCAGCAGGCAAATCGATGATGGATGCCGAGGCGGGCCGGGCCGGCTCCGCAACGGAGCTGTCCGCCGCAGCGGGCACATTCCACACCGCCGTATCCGTTTCCTGCGAGCGGTGCAGTGCGTAGAGAAGTTCCTGGCGATAGGGACCACGCAAGCTCTCCTGTGTGGTGTCGCCTCCGGCGGTTACCAGATCGACTCCGGGAAACCGCTCCTTGAACTCGCTCAGGAACTCGCTCATGTCGAGATCGGGCAGCCAGGAATCGACGATGATTGCATCGGGCGCAGCAGTTTCGGCCTCGGTCCAGGCCTGCGCTCCACTCTCGACTTCCCTCACCTGCCAGCGCAATCCGGCAAGCTGGTGGGCCAGGCGCTGGCGGAAGCTAGAGTCGGCACTGGCCACGAGCGCAGTCCGCGGCCGCGTACGAAGATTCACGGGAGGAATGGAAAACAGTTGCATGAGCGGTGTCCCCTAATGCGAATGAAAGTGTGAAGCGGACTGACAAGCCAGGTTATGGAACGGGAATTGCCGGCGGAGAGATCTCCGCCGGCGGCGGCGCAGCAACGCCCGCGGCAAGCGCGAGTTTCGCCTCCGAAGGCACCATGTAGCCCTGCCCGCGCACGGTGCGGATCAGCCGGCCCGGCGGCGGATCCTCGAGCTTGCGGCGCAGATAATTCACATAGACATCGACGATGTTGGTGGTTTGCGCCGGCTCCAGATTCCAGACCGAGTCGAGCAGCTCGACGCGCGTGACACATTGGCCGCGATTCAGGAGCAGATGCTCGAGCAGCGAAAATTCCTTGTTGGTGAGAAGAATCGAACGTCCGGCGCGACGCGCTGTGTGGTCCAGACGATCAAGCTCCAGATCCCCGGCGCGCAATTGCAGCCGGGTCTCTCGCTTGCGGCGCAACAGCGCCCGGCAGCGTGCGCGCAGTTCGTGCAGACTGAACGGCTTGGTCATCAGGTCATCGGCGCCGCGGTCGAGACAGCGCACGCGCGTGTCGACTTCCTGCCGGCCGGTGAGCACCAGCACCGGCAGGTCGGCATCGAGCGTGCGCACCTCTTCGAGCACCTGCTCGCCGTCCTTGATGGGCAGGTTCAGGTCCAGAATCGTCAGATCGGGCAGATCGGCGCGAAACGCCTCAATGGCGGCCGCGCCATCGGAGGCCACGCGGACGCGGTGGCCATCGGCCTCCAGCCCGCGGGTCAGGAACAGGCCCAATGCTTTGTCGTCTTCGGCAATCAGTAGCCTCATGCCAGCCTTCCCTTTGTGTTCTTTCATCGCCCCCGCGCTCGATCGCTTCGTTCGGATGGTTGCGCGTGAAGCTTCTTCAAACTTGCTCCGAGGGCAGCGGGAACTCAAGATTTGTATGAGAGAAAATGAAGGAACACTTGCAGAAATGGAACGGAATCGAACATGTATCAAAGTGGAACAGCCGGAAGCACGCACGAAATGAGTTCCGCAGCCTTACCGCGAAAATGCCTCGACGACTGAGCACAATCTGAAAGCCGCTCACGCAGCCTTGATGCGAGACGAGGCTTTCTGCTCGTACATTGCGGCATCGGCCCGCGCCAGCAGGTCCTTCATCGTTTCACCTGCGGTGTGCGCGGCCAGTCCGATGGAGGCGTTTACGCGAAATTTGAGAGCCCCCTCTGGCCCCCTGATTTCGTAGTTGCCGCAAACCCACTTGCGGACTCGATCGATCTGCGCCTGGGCTTCCTCAAAGCCCGCATCGAGAAGCAGGATGAACTCATCGCCGCCCCAGCGGCCGATGATATCCGTCGAGCGACAGGCGGATCGCAACTCTCCGGCAAACTGCTTCAGCAATTCGTCGCCGGTCAGGTGACCATGCTCGTCGTTCACCTTTTTGAAACCGTCGAGATCGAGAATGGCGACGCAGAAATCCACTTCCGATGTGATCCGCTCCTCGATCCGGCCTTCGACATAGACACGGTTGCTGATTCCTGTGAGCGCATCGCGCGAGGCGATTTTCTCGGCCTCCTCCAGCTTGGTCTGATAGTCCTCCACCTGCTTGCGCAAATGGTCGAGAACCTTCTTTCCTTCCTCGGTCATGCGCTCAATCGAAGCCTTCAGCTCCGCGGCGCTCTCGACGATCGAGGCCCGTACCTGGGTGAGGTCATCAAGCGTGGCGATCGTCTTGAGCCGCTGGGTCACGGCGTTCATCTGGCCCGCGCAGCGTTGATCGCGCGCGCTCACCGATTCGGCAGTGCGCGCCATCGTCAGGAGCATCTCCTTCACCTCACGCGCCTTTTCCTGGTAATGACGGGCGGTATCACGGCCCCAGGTGCGCAGGTGTTCTCGCGCCTCTTCGCCGGTCGCAGCAAGCCTCTCGTGACTGATCGCGGGGGTAAGTTCGGTTCGTAACTGCACCAGTGTCTTTTTCAGGCTGTCGCCAGTCCCCGGACATGCATCCAGGCTGCAGTTGCCCATTTCCACGAGGGCAGAGCCATAGGCATCGAGAGCCACGGAGAAAGAATCTCGCGAAGGAGACTCGCCCCGCTTGCCAAACTCTTGCGTATTGGAGTCCAGGTACCTCTTGATGGAGATCATTTCCGCCTCTGAAACTTCACATACTTGGCGCCCGCGTATAGCGCCCGACTCTCCGCCCATCGGCAGGTTCCCTCATTCTCATGAGAAGTGTCCGGGAACGCGACAATCGCTTCTGAAGCACCTCAAATGTAGAGACGGGGTCATTCCGCGGAGTGGAAGGAACCACGCGGCGTCAGACAGGTGCGAGAAGTATGCCCTCGGTTTTGTGCTCACCACGAATTTCAAGCCAAATTTCGGCTTATAGCTGCATAATATTTGTATTCACGTTGTGCTGAAAGCGCCCAAGGACCCGGCATAACATTGCCTTTGAGGGTCGCTGATTGAATGAGTGAATAATCTGCCGTTGGGGTGAGTCCGTTGGACTGGAGCAAACTTCCAGATGTGGCGGCCGTGGCTTTGCTCACGCTAGCCTTCTTCTCTGTCGCACGGCACGGCCGGACTTCGGCTGCCGGTGTTTGGCTCATCGGCTGGTTGATGATCGTCCTGCACTTTGGCGCATTTATCTTCTGGCAGGTGCCAGGGCCCGCAGGCGTCGCCAGCCAGATTCTTGGCACTTGCGCGCTGGTCTGGGCAGGCGTTCTTTTCATGTGGGCTTCGGTTCCCTACCGCAGCCGGATTTCAAGCCGCTGGATGCTGGCGGCACTCATCGCAGCTAACACTTTCTACGTTGTCGTTCTTTCCCTCGCCCCTCCCGATCATTGGCTGCTCACCGTAGCCGCTATTCTATTGGGCCTGGCGCCGGCGGTTGTTTCCCTCGGGAGTAGCCACACCTTCATCCATCCTCTCCGCTCTCTTGTCGTGCTGCTTTACCTCGGGTTAGCTGTGTTTCTCCTGACCATGCAGAATCATCCGGGAAACGGCCCCGAACTCGCCATAAATGCGGTTCTTTTCACTGTGTACTTCGGCTGCTGCATGCATTTCTTGTATGCCTACCGGCGCGCTACGACGGGGGGGCTTATCACGGTTTTTGGATTTCTCGTCTGGGCCAGCGTCTTTGTGACGGGGCCGGTCATGCAGACGTTTTTCGCTCAGGTCCACGTGGAGGGCGAGGTTTGGAATTTGCCGAAATACATTGTCGCCGTGGGCATGATCCTGATCCTGCTCGAGGACGAGATTGAACACAACAAATTCCTTGCCCTGCATGACGATCTCACCGGCCTGCCGAACCGCAGACTATTTCAGGACCGCTTGGCCAGTGCACTTGAACGTGCGCGTCGCACCAGCTCGCAAGCAGCCTTGCTGCTCATCGATCTGGACCAGTTCAAGGAAGTAAACGACATGATGGGGCATCACGCAGGAGACGAATTGCTCAAGTACGTGAGCCGTCTGTTTGTGGGCAGGGTGCGGCGCACCGATACAGTGGCGCGAACCGGCGGTGACGAATTCTCCATCGTTCTGGAAGAGCCTGTCAGCTACAACGACGCCACGCACGTGGCCCAGGATCTCACAGATCTCTTAGAAAAGCCCATCCAACTCGAAGGTAATACAGTTCAGATAAGCGCCAGTGTAGGGATTGCCGTCTTCCCAGACGACGCGACCGAACCGGAAGCCTTGTCCATTGCTGCCGACCTGCGCATGTACAAGAGCAAGCGCGAGGCGAGAGTCAGGGAAGAGCAAGACGCGCGTGCTCCGCTTCAGGCGGACCCATTTCGGCCGCCTAAGCCCGCCACTGGTCTGCCCCCAGCGGAATAGAACCCCAAGCCGGCCGCGATCCCGGCGACCAAACAAAAAAGCCCGAGCGGTGCCCGGGCTTTCTCACCTTTTGGCCGTTATCTCTTATCCCTGTCCACCGCTTGGTCTGCGTGCGCCGCGGCGGTGCCGACGGCGGCGGTTCGCCATGTCGGGCCGCCCTCCTCCGCCTGCTTGCTGGCCTACAGGAGCGGGAGCGCCTTCTACGCGGTTGAAGTTCGGCTCGTTCCCCTCATCGAACTCCGTGTTGCTGTCTCCATCGAAATCGTCGCCGCCTTCGATCAGAATCGTGCTCTGATTTGAGCTGGGTTGACGGTCGTCGAACTCGTGGCGCGGGCGAGCCGGCGCCGTTGGCGCGGACGCGGACGCGAAAGAGGCCACCTGCTCATCGGATTCGACCGGAGCCGATTGCGCCAGCTTGGCCTTCTGCTCCTTGATGAGCGCCTTGCGGCTGAGCTTGATGCGGTTGCCTTCGATGGCCAGAACCTTCACCATCACCTGATCGCCTTCGCGCAGCTCGTCTTTCACTTCTTTGACCCGATGCTCGGCGATCTCGGAGATGTGCAGCAGGCCATCGGTGCCCGGGAAGAGCTCGACAAATGCGCCGAATTCGGCGAGACGCACAACTTTTCCAAGGTAGATCTTCCCCACTTCGGGGACGGCGGTGAGGTCGCTGATGATCGCCAGAGCCTTCTTCAAGCCCTCGGCATCGCTCGACGCCACGCTTACCTTACCCGTGTCGTCGACATCGATCTTCGCGCCCGTCTGCTCGACGATGCCACGAATGGTGGCGCCGCCCTTGCCGATCAGGTCGCGGATCTTGTCGGTGGGAATCATCACTGTCTCAATGCGCGGCGCGTACTTTGAGCGCTCCACGCGCGGGCCGTCCAGAGCGGCATCCATCTTGTCCAGAAGGAAGAGCCGTCCGCGCCGCGCCTGCTCCATCGCCTGTTGCAGAATCTCGCGGGTCAGGCCGCCGATCTTGATGTCCATTTGCAGCGCGGTAATTCCCTTGCGCGTTCCTGCCACTTTGAAATCCATGTCGCCGTAGTGGTCTTCGGCGCCGGCAATGTCGGTGAGGATGGCGTAGTCGTCGCCTTCCTTCACCAGGCCCATGGCCACACCGGCCACTGCGCCTTTGAGCTTGATGCCCGCGTCAAAGAGCGCCAGGCTGGCTCCGCACACCGTCGCCATCGACGATGAGCCGTTGGATTCCAGAATGTCGGAGACAATGCGGATCGAGTACGGCGACTCGTCGGCGCCCGGTAACACGGCGGTGATGGCGCGTTCCGCCAAAGCCCCGTGGCCCACTTCGCGGCGGCCCACGCCGGTCATGCGGCCCGTCTCGCCCACGCTGAAGGGTGGGAAGTTGTAGTGGAGCATGAAGCTCTTTCTTTGCTCGCCCTCGTAGGACTCCAGCCGCTGGCTGTCGTCCATCGTGCCCAGCGTGGCCGTAACCAGTGCCTGAGTCTCGCCGCGCGTGAAGAGCGCCGGACCCGTGTGTGCGCGGCAGCACTCCCGTCTCAATTGTGATGGGGCGAATCTCGTCGAAGGCGCGGCGGTCGGGCCGGATGCGCTCCTTCGTCACCTGCTCACGGAAGATCCGTTCGCGCAGCAGTTCGTAATAATGCGCAAGCCTCTTCTTCGCCGCAGGATCATCAGCAGGAAGTTCCGCCGCAAGCTCATCCTTGATCTGCTTGATCAGGGCATAGCTCTCGGTTTTGCCGTGTGCCTTGGTGTCGAGAGCGTCCTTCAGCCGGGCGCCGATCTTGGACTTCAGCCCTTCGTAATAAGCTTCGTCGAACTCGGGCGCCGTAAATGCCCGCTTGGCTTTGCCGCCCTTCGCCACCAAGCTCATCGATCGCGGCAACGATCTTCTTGATCTCAACGTGCGCGAACTCGATGGCCGCCAGGATCACCTCTTCGGTCTCTTCCTTGGCGCCCGACTCGATCATCACGATGCCGTCTTTGTGGCCGACCACCATGATGTTGACCGTGGTCCCCGCGCGCTCGGAATAAGTGGGGTTCACCACGAACTCGCCGTTCACGCGGCCCACGCGCACTGCGGCAACCGTGGCGCCGAAAGGGAATGTCAGAAAGAGCCACGGCTGCCGCCGCGGCGTTGATCGCAACCACGTCGGGATCGTTTTCCTTGTCTGCTGAGAAGACCAGCGCGATCACCTGGGTCTCGTTGCGGAATCCGTCGGGGAACAGCGGGCGGATGGGACGATCGATCTGCCGCGAGGTGAGAATTTCTTTTTCGCTGGGCCGGCCTTCGCGCTTGATGAAGCCACCGGGAATGCGTCCGCCGGCGTAGGTGTACTCGCGGTAATCCACCGTGAGCGGAAAGAAATCGATGCCCTCGCGGGGATCGGGAGAGGCCACAGCGGTGGCCAGAACAACCGTTTCGCCTGTGGTCACCAGTGCGGCGCCAGAGGCTTGCTTGGCCATGCGCCCGGTCTCAAAGACCAGGCGTTTGCCGCCGGCAAGCTCGACGGCTACTTCATGCTTCGTAGACATAGAGTCCTCTTTTCATATTGTTCGCTTGGGAAACTTGTGGGCAGGACGCCCGCTGCGGCGGGCGTGAGACACCGATGCGCAAGGCCGACTGCTCTTGGCAGGCTGCCGGCTGCGGTTTGGTCCGGTGTTCCGTATCGGATAGGGACCGGGACCAATGTCCGGTCTGGGGCTTCCGGTTCAACGTATGCTTTCTGATTACTTGCGGATTCCGAGCTTGCCGATTACGTCGCGATAGCGATCGGAATCGTGCGTCTTCAGATAATCCAGCAGGCGGCGGCGCTTGCTGACCAGCATCAGGAGCCCACGCCGGGAAGCGTGATCCTTCTTGTGGGTCTTGAAGTGCTCGGTCAGGTCGCTGATGCGCTCGCTCAGAATCGCGATTTGGACTTCCGGCGATCCGGTGTCCGTATCGTGAGTGCGGAAGCGGGTGATCAGTTCAGTCTTCTTTTGAGTCGCCAACACGGCGTGAGTTACTCCTCTTTTTCTCAGGTCCACTCTTCAGTGTCTATTGTGAGATTAACATGAACGCACGCCTTGAGGGAACTTATGCGGCACAGACGATCGCTATGGCTGTGCGTCCAGCCAGTAGTTGGCCCGCGCCACAATCCGCGCGCCGTAATCCTGTGTCGTCCGCACGCGAATGCTGTGCAGGCCGGGCGTGAGATTGCTGGGATGGAAGGTAATCAGGTAACGATTGCGCGCGTCCTTGGCCGCGGACAAGACACGGGCCTCGAAGCGCTTGTCGCCTACGAAGGTCGTGTATTCGCCGCCGCTCTCCTCGGCCAGCTCTTTAGCGACATTCTTTTTGAAGGCATTGATGGCCATCACCAGCGCAGACATCAAGTTCATTGTGGCCTGCTGAGGGTCCGATTCCTTGGCGTCGTGGCTGAGTTCAGCGAGCGCAGGCGAAAACGATACGCTGAGCACCAGCACATCCGACTCGCCGATCTTCTGAATCAGTTGCGCGGGTTTGGTGTGCTTGCTGCCGTGATCGCGCTCCTCGCTGATGAGCAGCAGAACGCGGCGAAATTCCCGCGGCTGCGTTTCAAGCAAACTCACCGCATAATTCACCGTGTCCAGAATTGCCGCTCCGCCATCGCCCGGCTGTAAATGTTGAAGGTCGGCATCGATCTGATCGCCGTTGTGCGTGAAGTCATCAAGCAATTGCGGCTCGGAATCGAAACCCACCAGCGCGGCCTGGCTGCGTGGGTCGGTAAGAAAGACGTCGAGCAGCGGCCCCATCTTCGCCAGCTTGTCGAATTCGAGAACGCTTGCCCCACCCTGCTCCACGGCAACAACCAGCGCCACGGGCGCCGTGTCCATCTCCTCCTGCACGCGGATCTTTTGCGGTACGCCGTTGTCTTCGAGCGCGAAGTCGCCGGCCTTCAGACCGTAGATGATGCCCACGCCGCGCTTCTCCACAAGCGTCGGCACGAGGACCTCAGTGGTGGTTACGCGCAGATTCGCCGATTCGCCCGCTGGAACGGGCATGGGCTCGGGAGGCTCAACCGGAGGGAGTTTCTGCGCGAGAGCCGCAGCCGCTGAACCCAGCAGGAGTGCGGCCAAGACAAGAAACCGCCGCCAACCGGTCATCCATTCTGGAATGCATCTTCGGTAAACCATTGGGATGTGCAGAATTCCTCGATGGCCGTTCTCATTTCCGGCTTGTCAGGGGTTCTTACGCGCCTCACTGTCGATCTGACCGGTCCAGCCGAGGAAGCGTATCAACTCTCCCCGCGAGGCCCACATGAAACTAAAAATCTTTCCCGCTGTGAGCGACTCGGCGCGCATTCCGGAAAAGGTTTCAACGCGCCAACGCAGATAAGGGCTGCGCCACGGCATAAGCCGGTAACCGCGCGTCGCATTCCAGAGAAAACGCAGAGCTGCGAACAAGGCTCTCTCTCCTTGTTTCAGTATAGAGAAGGAGACACGGCGTTTCAGGCCGGTAACTTACTGAAGAGGTCGTTCGAGGGTGAATCGAGCTGCGCAATTACATCTTCCAAGGCCGTCTGCTGCGTCTCTGCCAGTGAAAGTTGTGTCGACACCGTAGGAATATCCGCCTGCATCAGGTTGGTTTGCGCCGTGGTCAATTGCATCTTTTCACTGGTCGCGGCGCTGGATGCCGCAGTCATCTGCGTAATCGAGTTATCGACGACAACGCGCTGCTGCGAAACGAAATTCAAGGCCGTTCCCAGCGCCTCCGTGTCGCTGACCGCCTGACCCGTGTTGACGGCGCCCGACGAGTAGTCGGCGATCAGTGCATTGAGGGCGCCAAACACACTGTTGGCGCCGCTGCCCAGGAAGATCTGGTCACCAGGAACATTGAGCTGAATCTTTTGTCCGTTCGGCATCTCGATGTAATTGACGTCCTCATCGCCGACGTAGTTTGTGACCGCTGGCGATGCAGCCGCCGATGTCGAGAATGGCGCTGTGCCGGTTTGTCCGCCCGCGAAGATGTACTGGCCCTGGTAATTGGTATTGGCCAGAGACTGCACCTCGTCGCGAATTCCCGCGAGCTGATTGCCGATGGATTCGACGTCGCTCGCGTTCATGGTTCCATTGTTAGCGCCCGTAGCCAGCGAAACCGCCTGCGTCAACTCGCTGACCACGCTGCCCAGCGCCGAATCGGCCACCTGCAGTTGCGCGGTGACCGTCCCCGCGGTCTGGGTGAACGAATCGTCCTGCTGAATCTGATTCAGCAGCAGCACATTCTCCCCCGAGCCAACTGGATTCTGTCCCAGCGACGTAATGCTGACGCCGCTCGAAAGCTCGGAACTTAACTGCTGCTGATTAGCCTGCGTCTGATCGAGCGATCCGACAAGATTCGTGATGTAGAGAGGATCAACTTGCATGGTTTTCCTTTGAGCCCCCAAACTCAATGCTCGTCTCGCCAACGTCGTGGGCCTGATCGCGAGTTTTGCATCAGGGAGCGGGCTGGCACCGGCCTTTTGCGCGCGCCATCGGCCTTCACTTGCCTTCCGTTCTCTTGCTCTCTTGCTCCCTTGTTCCCTTGTTCCCGGTCTTTACGACACCGCCGTTTGATCGCCCAGATTCAGCGCCGCTGCCATGACCGTATTCAACATCGCGAAGACCTGCGACGCAGCCTGATAGCTGTTTTCCAATGTCGACATGGCTGCGGCTTCGTCGTTCAAATTCACGCTCGACAACGCGTCGTTCTGCGTCTGCAACTGCGTCACAGACGCATTCTGCGCAGTGTTCTCGGTCTGCACTTCCGAAACTGTCGCGCCCAGCGTCGAAACAAAGTTCGAGTAGTAATTGATGGGCGTCTGGCCGCCTGTAACAGTCTGGCCAGCAAGATTCGCCATGGTTACAGCGTTCGAATTGTCTCCGGTTCCGGCTCCTGCGGCCGCGGCCGCGATCTGGCCGGGATCGGTCATGACTACGCTCATATTGGCCGCGCTGCCGCCTGCCGCCGCAGGCTCGTTGAAGATGTAAAGAGGACTCAAGGCGGTTCCTGTTGCGCCGTAGGCATCGGTGCCCGCGTTGTTTTGCGCATTCACCGTCGTAGAAATGCTGTACGCAAGCTGGTCGAGCGCGTTGAGCGCGGTTGGAATATCCACCGTGCGCGCCGTCAGATACCCGCCCAGCTGACCGCCGCCCGCGGCAAGGTCGGAGGTGATGTCGGTCCCACCCAGAAAAAAATCCGTGGCGCCATTCACGTTTCCCGTTGTCAACTGAAAGCTGTTGCCCTCATCCACCAGCACCTGGCCCGAGGTCGTCGTGATCGCAAGGCCGTTGTCCTCGGTCTTAACCTGATTGATGCCGATCAGCTGCGAGAGCTGGCTGATATCCTGCTGCCGCTGGTCTTCGAGCGTTCCCGCGTCCGCATTCGGCGAAGTGGATTGAATCTGCGCGTTGAGCTGGGCAATGGCGCCGGTCAGCGAATTGACCTGGCTCGCGATGCCCGAGGCCGCCTGATCGAGCGACGCACTTTGCCCATCCAGACTGTTCGCCGCGCTCGAGATGTCGCCGGCCAGCGTCGATGCCGAGGAGAGCACCTGTTCGCGCAGCGCATTGTTCGTGGGATCGCTCTCGAGGGAAGAAAACGAGTCAAAGAAGCTCGTGATATCGCTGCCGATATCCCCGGCCGTCGAACTCGATGAAGAGTTTGAATCAGGCGTGAAGAGCGCCTGGATGTTATTCAGCGCCGTCAGCCGCGCACTCGACGCAGTCGCCAGTTGCTGTTGCTGATCGAGCCGTGCCTGCAGTATGAGATTGCGTTGCGAAGTGGCGCCGGTTTCCGTCACACCCTGGCCCACCTGAATTCCGCCCACATCGATCGGCGCATTCTCCTGACAGTTCGGTGTCTCGACGGTATAGCCGGTCGTGTTCGCGTTGGCGACATTATTGGCGACCACATTCAGAGCCGCCTGGTCGGCGTCGAGGGCTCCGGTGGTGATGCTCAGCGCGGAGTTAATGGTTCCCATGTCACTCCTCCGCGCCTTTAGCCGATTGATTTGGGATTTCGGAGCCGCTCTTCGATGGGAACCCCGGGCATAGGCCGCGGCGCACCTGCCGCTCGGTGTATTCAACCCGACCCGCGCGCAGTTCGCGCAGCCGGTTCATCACGTTCAGATTGGCGCGCGTTGCCTCAAGGACATGGGCAAAAACCGCCATGTCGCTTTGCGCCTCCCGGGCCTGCCTGGCGACAAGCTTGCGCACTTGGGCCTCTTTCGGGTTCAGCGTCCGGGTAAGCACCTGGCAGGAGACCGCAAGCTCTTCAAGGCGGGCCGCGTCTAAACGCGCGAGCGCTTGCGATGCCTCCACCACGAGTTCCTTCAGCTCCGGGTTTGCCGGGCGCGCCTTTGTATCCTGCATGGGCAGCTTTCCTCGTCTCCTTACGCCGGGCCTGCAGGTAATCCACCCGCCAACATGGAGTCGATTACCCTTGAGGCCACGGCCGAAGCCGGCACGCTGTAAGTTCCGGCAGCGAGCGCCGTCTGCACAGCGGTCACCTTGTCCATGCGGACGCCATCGCCAGCCGCCGATTGCGAAACCTCGCTGGCCGCGCTCGAAAAGGTAGCGCGATCGCTATCGAAACTACTTCCCGCCGCTGCTGCGTTGCTTTTGCCCTGGGACGCTGGTGCCAGCGTGGGATTCACTCCCAAAAGCGATCTCAACCCGTCCATGCTGCTGCGAATATCCATCGATGCAACTCCTTGCTGAGCCTATCGTCAGATTCCTCTAATCACTCTAGTCATTGAGAAGCTCTTAGAGCGTGCTTTTGGTTTAGATTCCTGATTACCTTCCCGCTTCTGGCCGGGTTACCAGTATGGGAGAGTTCCTGGATGATACGGTCGGCAATGCCAAAGCCACCCTGTTCGCTTAACGCCTGGCCCAGCGTCTCTGAGGCAAACTCGCCCAATGCGCCGCCCGATCCCTCCCCTGACTCGGCGTCGTCATCCGTGCCCGTCAGGGCATCGCCGTTGGTCATCGGCTTCAGCAACTCCTTCATCATCTGTCCTTCAAACTCGTGCGCCGCGCTTACCAGCCGCGGAGAAGGCGTGCCTTGACCGTTTGCTTCCCGACCACTCGCTCGGAACCCTTCGATGGCTGCTGCGTGCATTCCCTGCCCTCGGTTCGCTCGTTCCCTTGTGCCCTTGTTCCCTCGTTCCCTGCCTCTACAGCACAACAAGATCGGCTTCCAGAGCCCCGGCTGCTTTCATGGCCTGCAGGATCGAGATCACGTCGCGCGCCCCTGCCCCGGTTCGTTGCAATTGCTGGACCAAATCCTCAACCGTGGCGCCTTCCTTGAGGTTGATTTCGTTGACCGGCTTGTCCTGCGCCTGCACCGTCGTCTGCTGCACCACCTGGGTGGTTCCACCGGACATGGGATTGGGCTGCGAAACTTCGACCTGGGAGATCACGTTCACGCTCAATCCGCCATGCAGAATCGAAACCGGCAGCAGCCGCACCGTGCCCCCGATCACCACTGTCCCCGTGCGCTCATTCACCACCACCCGCGCCCGCGGATAGGTATCAATCTCGACCTGCTCCACCTTGTCGAGCAACGACGCCGTGTCCTCTTTAGGTTCGACAGCAATCTCCACGCGCCGGCTGTCGACGGCATGAGCCCGCGCCGCGCCCAGAGCCTGATCGATGGCCGCCGCCATGCCCTCGGCGGTATGAAAATCGGCGTCATTGAGCACAATGCTCACGGTGTGCATGTCGGCCAGATCGAACGGAACCGTCCGCTCCACCAGCGCCCCGCCCGGAATGCGCGCCGTGGTAGGGTGATTCAACTGCTTGGCGTTGCCGCCGGCCGCAGCCGTGTATCCTCCCAGCACCAGTGCGCCCTGCGCCTGCGCATAGATCTGGCCATCGGGTCCGTAAAGCGGCGTCATCAGCAGAATGCCGCCCTCGAGGGAGCGTGCATCGCCTGCCGACGAAGCCGTGATGTCCAGTTTGTAGCCCGGCCTGCTGAAGGGCGGCAGCGTGGCCACGATGAAGACCGCGGCCATATTCTTTACCTGCATGTTGCTGGCGCTTTGCGATCCGGTTTGCGGCACCGTGATGCCCATGCGCTCCAGGGCGGAAACCAGTGTCTGCGCGGGAAAGATAGTCTGCGAGCTGTCCCCTGTGCCTTTCAGGCCCACCACCAGCCCGTAGCCCACCAACTGGTTGTCGCGAATGCCTTCGATGGTCGCCACGTCCTTGATCCGTGTTCGGCGTTCCATCTCCTGCGGGTGAACCAGAGCCATCGCGAGCAGCCAGACAGAAGCCAGCGCGAACCACCACCAGAAGGCACGATGAGCGCGCCCTCTGGCCTGCGCCCGGACGATTTGCAGAGTCAACATGGCTTCCCTTGCTAACAAGTCGCTCCGGAACGGTTCTTCGCTCTCGATGTGCCGCATTGGTCTCCCCCTGCCGGCTCGCCTGCCCAAATCCGTCGATCCTTCGGTCTTACCCGTCTACCATCGTTATTCGCTTCCTATGCGGTTCTTGCGCATTGCCCATCTGCCCAGGACAGCTTCAGAACACCAGGAGCTTTTCGAGGAAGCGCGCCACCGGACTCTGCCGGTAGGTCGAGTCGTTGACGATGCCTTTGCCTGTCACCTCCAGTTCGAGGTCGGTCATGGCAGTCGAGAGCACCTGGTTCTGGTTGCTTACGTCTTCAGGCCGCACCAGTCCGCGCAGCGTGATCAGCTGCGTCTGCTGCGAAAACGTCAACTGCCGCGTGGCCTGTACCACCAGCATCCCGTTGGGCAGCACGTCCACCACCTCGGCGCCGAAGGTCGTGGCCAGGCTCGAGTCGGTCGTGCTTTGCCCCTGCGCCGTGAGCCCTGAGCTGGCAGTCGCTCCCAGAAGATTCTGCATATTGTTTGCGGCCTTGAGCGCTCCGAAGATCGACGTGATGCCGGAGCTCGCGTTCGAGGCGCGGGAGTTCTTGACCTGCGCCGTCGGTCGAGGCGGTCAGGCTCTCGCCAACCACGATCATCACCACATCGTGGAGGCGAAATGCCTTCACGTCCGTGCCCAGCCGCACCAGTTGGCCCTGCGCGCTCCAGAGCGAGCCGGGGGTCCGCACCTCGGCCGCCTGCTGCGCCCGCACTTTGGTGATGTAGGCGCGCAGCGCCGCCTCGGGAGGGGTGGCCTTGCTGGGTTCAGCGGCATTGTTCTTTTTGCTGGTTGCGCCCGCAGCCGGCGTCAAAAAGGCACAGAGCACGATTGCGGCGATTACTCCCGCGATGCGGCCTGCTCTCATGGCTCAACCTCGCTCTCCGGGCCGAACACGGCATGGCCGGGCGCGACCGCCTCAACGCGCACTACTTTGCCGCCAATTTTCAGCCGCGCTCTGAAGTACGCCCCTTTGGCCGCAGGCCCCAGCGCGACCCCTTCAAGCCGCGCGTCGACCACCGGGGTGTGCTCTTCCACGGTGAGCGCGTCCCCGGTATGGATGACAGGCCGTTCACCGCCAGGCACAGCTGGCGCCGGACCATCGCCCATTCGTTTCTGGGAGACGGTCCGTTGCGGGGCCAGCACCAGACGTCCGGGGCCGGCAGGCTGGCTGGGATCGCGCAGCAGCAACCAGAGATCGCCGGTCGCGGGATCGTCGATTTCGCGCAGCACATTTTCCCTGGCGCGCGACGTGGTATCTGAAGTCGAAGACGCACTGCGCATCCTATCCCGAGCGACGCCGGAATTGCCGGACTGGGCGCAGACGCTGCCAGAAAGGGCCAGCGCCAGACCTCCCGCGACCACTTTGTCTCTTGCATTCATGACTTTTTCCCCAAGCCCGTCCCCAGCCGCTCCAGCGCGCAACTCCACTGCAACCGACACATCGGGTTCAGTGCGTCATGTTGTTCACTTGCGAGTACATATCGTCGGCGGCTTTAATCACCTTCGAGTTCGACTCGTAGGCGCGCTGCGCCAGAACCATCTGCACGAACTCTGTGACCACGTCGACGTTGGAGTTTTCGAGGTAGCCCTGCTGTAGCGTGCCCATTCCCTGCGCCGCCGCCCGGATTTTCCAGCACCGCGTCGCCGGAGTTCAGCGTGGCCTGTAGCAGGTTGTTGCCCATGCTCTCCAGGCCGCCGGGGTTGGGAAAGTTGGCCAGTTGGATCTGCCCCAGCTGCGACGGATTCTGCTGTCCGGGAAGGGTCGCATTCACTACGCCGTATTGGGTGATGGTGACTGCGGTGGCATTGGTGGGGATGGTGATGGTGGGGATCAGCGGATCGCCGTTGACGTCTACCATCGTTCCCTGATTGTTTAGACTGGAACTGCCCGGCGCGCGTATAGCCGATCGTGCCGTTGGGAAGCTGCACCTGAAAGAAGCCTGCCGCCCTGAATGGCCAAATCGAGGGGATTGTCGGTCTCGTTCAGCTCGCCCTGGGAATTGATGACCTCGGTCGCCGCCGGTTTCGTTCCCAGACCGATCTGCAGTCCGGCTGCGACAGTGGTTCTGGCTTTCGGCCGCGCCCGGCGTCACCATGTTCTGGTACACCATGTCCTGAAACTGCAGACGCAACTGCCGGAAGCCCGTGGTCGAGGAGTTGGCAAGATTGTTGGCAATCGTATCGAGGTTCATCTGCTGCGCGCTCATGCCGCTGGCGGCGGTGTACAAGGCTCGAATCATGTTTTCTCCTCGTTTTCTTCCGGCTTTGGACTGAGTTCTCGCCAAGTCCTCCGCCGCAAATACTTTCCTCGTTTTGGACTAGACCTTCGGCAGGTCCTCCGTCGCAAACTTGTTGAACTCGGTGTGGAAGACGGTCAACGCGCGCTGCATCATCTCGGCCTGGCGCTGCATCATCACCAGATCGAGCGTGCCCTGCACCACGTCCTGATTGGCGCCTTCGAGCGCGCCCTGGTGGATCGATGCGCCGGTTGCGGCTACGGCCTTGACTCCCTTCGGGCGCGACATAGCGGTTGGCGCCCTCCGGCGTCAGCTCCGTTCCGGCTGGAAAATCGAAGACACCGACCTGCGCCACCACGCCGCCGGCCACAGAGACCGACCCATCCGCGCCTACCGTCACTTCGCCCGGCGGAACCTGGATGGTTTGGCCGGTCGCCGAGAGCACCGGCTCGCCGGCTTCGGTCACCAGCTGGCCGTTGGGCGCGCGGTGGAAGCTGCCATCGCGCGTATAACGCGGAGCCGTTCGGCGTCTGAACATGAAGAATCCCTGGCCTTCAATCGCCAGATCGAGCGGGTTGCCGGTCTCGACGAGCGCGCCCTGGGCCATCGAGAGCCGGTCGCCGCCCAGCAGGCCGTAGTTGTTCACCGTCTCGCCCAGTTGCGAGTCCGCGCCGTCCGGCCCCAGAAGCACCGAGCGGAAGAACTCGCGTTCGGCACGGAAGCCGGGCGTCTGCGCATTGGCCAGGTTGGCCGCCGCCGTATCGAGAGCCTGGGTCCGCGCCTACCAGTCCCGTCATCGCCGCATAGTAGCCACTGTCCATGGCGCGATCTCCTCGTCGATAGGAGATCCATGCAGATGAAGGGCCGAAGGACGGGAAGGAGAGATTAGAAGAGGTTCAAGGGAGGGAAACAGGGAGCAGGGAGTAGCCAGTAGGGAATAGGAGTAGAAATGCCTCGAGTTCACCGAGGATTTGCGGTGGTCGGTTCCCTATTGGCTACTCCCTTCTGACTACTCCCTGTTTCTTATTGCAGGCCATCGCAGACGATGGTGACCTCAAAGACCTGGTCGTCAAAGCGGTAGACGTGGTGCAGCTGGAACTCCGGAGCCTGGACGTGCAGGTGATAGTCCCTGCCGGTAATGACCGCCGGAACCGAGAGGCCGGCGTTGGCCGCCAGTTCCGGCACCTTGCCCTTCCAGGCCCCGGCCAGCATGTTGCAGATCTCGCCGATGCCGTCCTTGACCGTGTCGTCGATCTCCGCAAACTCCATGCCGGTCATCTGGGCGGCAATTCTCAAGCGCCGCCCCGAGCGCCGGAGCGGAAGACGCAGGCGCCGCTCAGGATTCCGCCAAAGCCAACCACGGCCGTGACCGTCTCCCTCTCGCTGAAGGCCGGCCCAGCCTCGCGCTTGCACGCGATGCCCAGCATCAGCCGGAAGACCTCTTCCACGCTGGCATCCAGATTTCGCGGATCGGAGACCCGCTCGACGGATTCACGCAACGATACCGCCATCGTCTTCTCCCTTTCCTCCCGGCGGCTGAGGACTGTGGTCTTGCCATGCCCCGCAATCGCCGTCGCACGCACGCCGTTAACAGCACAGGATCCCCCCGGCTAGGCCGCCCGCACCAGCGGCAACACCCGCTCTTTCACCTGCTCGGCCGTGAACGGCTTGCGAATGTATCCCTGGGCCCCGGCCTGAATTGCTTCCTTCACGTGCTCCTCGCTCGATTCGGTGGTGATCATCACTACGGGAACGCCGCAGGCAAGATTCTGGGCGCGAATCTGGCGCAGGAACTCAAGGCCATCCATCGCCGGCATGTTGATATCGGAAAGAATCAGATCCACAGGCTTGGCCCTCAGCACTTCCAACCCTTCGACGCCGGTTCCGGCCTCATGCACCACCAGCGCATCCAGTCCGGCCTGTCGCAGCGCACGCTCCACAATCTTGCGCATCACCGAAGAGTCGTCCACGATCAGCGCTCGAATCTCGCTCATGCCCGAGCCCCCCACTGTGCCTATCGGCGTTTTGGAGCGGACCATGAGCCTGGAATCCCCGCCCATCGACCCTCTTCGCGGTTCGCTGCAATGGGCTTTCTTCTGAATCTGCACCCCGCGGATCAGTGTCCCGTCATAGAGGCGATCACGTCGCGGATGCAGCCTGGGTCGGGCAGGGGCCCGGTCTGCAGTCGGCGCCAGAGACGAAGCCAGAGACAGTCGTGCACGCGCACCAGGCGTGCCTCCACACACCGCGACTCTTCAATGGCCTTGGCGAGAGCCTGGGCCAGGGCCTGCTCGGTAGCTGCTTCGATCAAACCCGCAGGCGGAAAGCGCGCCTCAAGAGCGTGCGCGTGCGCGAGACGGAACCGAGAGCTTTCGACCAGGCCGGCTTCGACGCGCAGCCCGGTCATGCGCTCGACCGCCAGCGCCAGAGCGGGATCGACGCGGTCGTCAAACCCCAGATAAAGAATCTTTCCTGCGGCCACTCGCAGCGGCAAGGCGCCGAAGGCATCCACAAACAGCCGCGGCAAGAGAGCCGTGAGGTCACCCGGGTTATGGAAGTCGATGCTCAATACCGGGCAGCCCCATTGCAGGCCCAGCGTCCGCGTCACCCGATCCTCGCTCGTACTCCGCTGCCGCACCAGCCATTCCCCGAGCTTGCCGCATCCGGCACTGCGCTGCGCGGCCAAGGCCGCGCGCAGATCGTTCTGGGAGATCCAACCCTGCTCGAGCATAAGCAGACCCAGCGGAATACGATGGCGATGAGACTCGCGCGAGACACCGCGCGCATCTGCTTCGCGCCGGATCGCCGCCTCGACACATGCCCGCGTGCATTCGCCCGAGCAGCACCACCCGCCTTCGAAGACTGGCGTTTCGCGGCTGCGCCAGAGATGCAGCCAGCCCGATGCACAGTAGGGGTTGGCGCAGGTGCGGAAGATCCCGCTCTTCGGTGAAGACGAACTGGGCCGATTCCCGGCGGTTGGAGCGGCAGCCGCGCTCGCGAGCGCAAGGTTGCCATCCTCGCTCCTCATTCCATCGGTCCGCGCCGCTGTTCGCTTCAGAAGAGGCATCGCACGCTCTCCAGGCGCTTCCTGGGCGCAGCTACTTCGGTGACCCGCAGCCCGAAGTTGCCGTTGACCAGCACCACCTCGCCGCGCGCCACAATCTTGTCGCCCACGATCAGGTCCACCGGATCGGCCACATGGCGGTCCAGTTCGACAACGTCGCCCGGCCCCAGATCGAGGATTTCGCCGAGAGGCATCTCGCGCGCGCCAAAACGCAGCGAAGCTTCGAGCTCGACGTCGAGCAGCAATTCGAGGCCCGGAGCCAGGCCTGCGGCTGGCGGCGCTTCGGCACGGAGATCGCAATCGGTCGCTTCCGATGCCGGGCGCGGGCTGGCCTGCGGCTGCAACTGCGCTTCGAGTACGCGCAACTCGTCGCGAACCAGAATCGTCCACGCGCGGTCGCCGGAGCGGAGCAGAAAACCATGCGAAATCTGGCTCTGCTCCGTCACTTCCTCAAAGCTCGCCACCTGGCACTTCTTGCCGGTACGCGCCAGCATTTCTCCAGCCGCCGCGTCGAAAGCTTCGCGAACCAGTTCCTTCCAGCCCGCTTTCTGATCGACGCCTTCGCCCATCAACGGCGCCGACAAGATCGAGCCGTCGAGAAGAATCGAGAACCGTCCTTCGACGTCTCCCGCCAGCGTTGCCGACCAGCCAAATGTCTCGCCCTCAATTGCCTTCGGCAGGGATTCCGATAGCTCCGGCTCTCCGGCCAGAGCCTGCGAGAAGAGGGCAGCGGCGACCTCGGCCCAGCAATCGAAGTAGGTCTTCATGGTTCACCTCCGGCGATGGCGCGTTCCACCCGCGCGGCGCGGTGCTCTCCCCGGCTCATGGCCCGTGCCTGCAGAAGCGGCAGCCCCGCGACGCGCCACTCGGAGAGCGCAGCCGCTCCCACATCGAGGCGCAGAACGTCGCCTGGCTTGATCTGTTCGAGCGCGCTCGCAGCCAGAGGCACGGTCGGCAGCTGCAGGCTGCAACCAAAGCGGATACGGCGCGCCGCTGCTTCCATCCAGGAACGGGTTTCGCCGGGATGGCGGCTGCGCCGGCCCCAGTCGGAGGTCAGGCGGCGCAGGATCGTATTGGCCACCACGGCGGGAAAGGCCAGGTTTAACAGTCCCGAGCTGTGCGGCATGCGAATCTCGAAGCTCAGGCAGAGCGCCTTCTCGGTCACGGCGATGATGCGCGCCACCTGGGTCTGCATCTGGCGGCGCTCGAAGCTGAAGCTCAGTCCCACCTGCTGCCAGGCGATCGTCAGCTCGCGGCAGACGATCTCGACCACGCTGCCGAGGATCGATTCCTCAATGTCGGTCAGCTCGCGCAGCGGGCCGTCCTTGCCGTCTCCACCCAACAGAAGGTCGATCATCGGCGGGGCCAGGCCGAGATCGAGCTGCAGCACCGAAAGCGCCCCCAGCGGCTCGAGCCGCACCGAGGCGACGTAGCTGATCTCGGGAATTCTCAGAAGAAACTCATTGAACTGCATCTGTTCGGCTGAGACCAGGTTGACCTGAAACCGCGTGCGCAGCCATGCGGCCAGATTATGCGTAAGGTTGCGCGCGAACAGGTCGTTCAACATGCTGATGGCGCGCATCTGGTCGGTCGAGATCTGCCCCGCCGAAGAGAAGTTATAGGGCACGACGCGGGCCCGCACTTCGGGCAGGGACGCTTCGGGCGAAGTGCTGCGCGCGGCTTCGAAAAGCGCATCGATCTCGTCCTGCTTGAGGGTCTTTTCGGTCAATTCTGTGCTCCTCTAATTTCTGAGGCTCTTCGTCGGTTACGCCCGGCGCGGCGGTTTGCGGGGCGGAAGACAGCCTTCGGTGCTGCGGGCCGCCAGATCGCGCAACGCCGCGCGCAGATGCACCACGGCCGAAGCATGCACCTGGGAGACGCGCGACTCGACCACTCCCAGCGCCAGGCCAATCTCGCGCATGGTCATCTCTTCGTAGTAGTAGAGCGTCATCACCAGCCGTTCGCGATCGGGCAGATTGGCGATGGCTTCGGCCAGCCGCTCTTCAAGCTCTCCCTTCAGGCAGCGGAACAGCGGATCCTCGTCGGGACGGCCCGGCACATACGCGAGCTCTTCCTCGCCCGAGTTCTCGCTGCGCTCCAGATGCAGGGTTCCGATCTCGAGGCCCTTCAGGTCTCCGAGCAACTGCTGATATTCCTCGAGGCTTAGGCCCATCTCGGCGGCGACCTCGGCTTCGCCCGGGGCCCGGCCCAGACGCGCCGTCACCACGCGGATCGCCTCTTCGACGGCGCGGCCCTTGCGGCGCAGCTCGCGCGGGCTCCAGTCGAGCGTGCGCAGGCTATCCAGGATAGCGCCCCGGATGCGGAACTGCGCGTAGCTGCGGAACTGCACCTTCTTGTCGGGATCGAACTTGGCGAAAGCGTCCATTAATCCCACCACGCCGGCCGAGACCAGGTCTTCGATGTCGACGTGCTGCGGCAGCCGTTCATGAATGCGGCGCGCGAGAAAACGCACGATCGGCAGGTGCTCCAGCAGGACGCGCTCCTGCTCGCCCGTAAGAACCGGCGCAACCCCACCCGCGGGCGGGTAGCTGGCTGCCGCAGAGCGGCGGCTTGCTGGCTTGGAGTCTCGCACTGCAACGCTCCCCTGGACTCCCATCGCATCTTCCCTTTCGGCAAACTTCGGTGATTCTGCTCTCTAGCGGACCGTGCCCACGGGGCGCAGCCGGATCTCGGGTGGAATCTCCCCAGCAGCTACCACAGCAAGACGCGGCACAACCGGTTCCAGCCACCGCTTGACGTGATAGCGAGCCGGACTGGGGCAAAGGAGCACGGGCGGTGCCGCAGAGGAGGAGGAGCCGATAAGGGATCTCACAGAATCGGCGAGGCGGCGCACGATCGGGGTTCCCGGATGGGCTGAGGCCGAGAGCAGGCGCTGGCCGCTTTCGGGCGAGACTGCCGCGAGAATCTCTTCTTCAATTCCGGGATCGAGCAACAGGACCGGCAGCTGACCGTCGGCGTCGAGCAGCGGCCGCACCAGCCTTCGTCCTAGAGCCTGCCGCGAGGCCTCCACCAGCGCCACGAGACTCTTGTTCACGGGCGCGGTTTCGAGCAGCGCCTCCAGAATCGCGCCGAGATCCCGGATGGAAACTCGCTCGCGCAGCAACTGCTCCAGAACTCGGGCCACCTCGCCCAGCGTGAGCAGCTTAGGCACCAGCTCTTCGAGAAGCTTGGGGTGGGAGTCGTTGAGGGAGTCGAGCAGCCGCTTGATCTCGGCGCGGCCCAGGAGTTCACCGGAATGCTGGCGAACCAACTCGCCTAAATGCGTGGTGATCACGGTAACCGCATCTACCACGGAGTAACCGGCGGCTATGGCCTGCTCTTCCAGCCCCGGCGCGATCCAGACGGCGGGCACTCCAAACGCGGGCTCGCGCGTCTCCCTGCCTGTGAGCGGACGGCGGCCTGGCTCTCCGGAGACGGCCAGGAGATGCGGGCCTTCGGTTTGCCAGCGGCCGATCTCGATGCCGCGCAGCGAGATCACGTACTCCCGCGGCTTCAGGCGCAGGTTGTCCGAGATGTGCACGGGTGGAACCAGAAAGCCCATCTCCGACGAGAGATGGCGGCGCAAAGTGCGCACGCGGGTCAACAATTGCCCGCCCTGCTTTTCGTCGACCAGCGGAATCAGCTGGAAGCCGATCTCGAGGGTCAGCTCCTCCAGGCGCAGGAGCGAGGTAAGCTCCGAGCTTTGCGCTGCGCCTTCGGCCTTCTTCTTTTCAGCGGGCGCGAGTTCCGCAGGCGGGGCCGGAGGCTGCGCCGCTATCCGCCGGCCACCGATCAACAGCCCTCCGGCCACAGCCAGAAAAGCCAACTTGGGCAGGCCGGGGATCAGGCACATGCACGCCGAAACCGCACTTGCCATATAGAGCGTTGCCGGACGGCCGAGCAGCTGCTGGCGAATCTCGCCGCCCAGCATTCCGGCCGAATTAGCTCGGGTGAGCGTGATGCCTCCGGCCACTGAGACCAGAAGCGAGGGAATGATGGTCACCAGGCCGTCGCCCACCGTGAGCACGGTATAGGTGCGCGCGGCTTCGGCCAGGTCGATGCCCTGCTGCAGCGTTCCGATCAAAAGACCCGCGACGATGTTGATGGCCGTAATCAGAATGGTGGCCAGGGCGTCGCGCTGGTTGAAGCGCGCAGCGCCGTCCATGGCGCCGTAGAACTCGGCTTCTCGCGCAATGGCTTGGCGGCGGCGCCGCGCCTCGACCTCGTCGATCAGCCCTGCGTTCAAATCGGCGTCGATGGCCATCTGTTTGCCGGGCAGAGCATCGAGAGTGAACCGGGCCGTCACCTCGGCGGTGCGCACGGCGCCATGCGAAACAACAAGAAACTGGATGGCAACCAAAGCCAGGAAGAGCACGAAGCCCACGACATAATTACCGCCCACGACAAACTGGCCGAAGGCCTCGATCACCTTGCCCGCTGCGGCGGTGCCTTCCTGGCCGTGCAGCAGAATGCGGCGGGTGGAGGCGATATTGAGCGAGAGGCGGAAGAGAGTGAGGAGCAGGAGCAGCGTGGGAAAGACCGAGAGCTCCACGGCGCGGCGAATCTGCACGGCAGAGAGGAACACGATCGCCGACGCGGCCATCGAGAGCGCCAGCAACAGGTCCAGTCCCCAGGCCGGCACCGGAACCAGCATGACGAAGACCACGCTGATGGCGGCCATCGGCAGCAGGTAATCGCGCAGCCGGTGCAAGATCGATCCCTGTGCCTGAAGAGTTCCTGCCGGCATGGTTGCTGTACTCATCGAAGATTTCCTCGATCCTCCGGAGGCGCGGAGCGTCCTTAAGCCTGGAGCGCCTCAGTTACCTCAAACCGCGAAACCGGGTTAGAAGACTCCAATATGGCGAAGTTCCTCCAAACTCAGAAGCGCGGACCGCCGGAGTGCGCCCGTGCAACAGCATCCCGCGCCTGGCGCTCGCGAACTTCGGCTTCGACACGCTGGCGATAGAGATAAGCCAGAATCGCGGCTACGGCGGCATAAAGCTCGACCGGAATGGCCTGCCCCACTTCGACCGTGCGATAGAGCGAGCGCGCCAACGGCGGATTCTCGACGATAGGTACGCCCGCCCAGCGCGCTTCGGCCTTGATCTCCTCAGCCAGGAGATTCCGTCCCTTGGCCAGCACCTTCGGGGCCTCCATGGTTGCGAAGTCAAAGCCCAGCGCCACGGCATAATGCGTGGGATTGGTGAGGACCACGGCGGCTTTCGCCACATCGGCCTTCACGCGGCGGCGGCGCATCTGGCGCTGCAGATTGCGAATGCGGCCGCGAATCTGCGGACTGCCCTCGGTCTCCTTGTATTCGTCGCGCAGGTCCTGGCGGCTCATCTTCAGGCGCGACTCGCGGCTCTGCCACTCCACCAGGTAGTCGATGAGCGCCCAGCCGAAGAGCAGCCATGCCGCAGCCAGCAGCATTCCGTAAATGTCTTTGCCCAGCACCTCAAGCCGCTCCGTCGAAAACGGCGGAATCGAGAGCTGGTGCGCGATACGCTGCACGGCAAAGACGGCAAGGAAGCTGGCCGGGACGAGCGATTTGCCGAGCCGGGCCGCGGCGCGCAGCGAGAACAGGTTCTTTATGTTCGCGATGGGGTTGATACGCTCGGGCTTCCAGGCGATGGCGCTCGGGTGCATGCTCACGCCGCCGGTCTGGGCGATGCCGGCTGCGAGGGCGGCGACGGCAACCAGGGCCATCACGATGGCCGGGGGCGTAAGCACGTCGATGGTGAGGCGCCGCGCGGCGATCAGCGTCGGTAACACCGTAGCCGGCTCCCAGCGAGACGGACCGCCGAGCGCGAGAAATCCCTGAAAGGCTTCGCGCCATGCCTCCATCGTGCGGCCGCCCAGCGCTCCAAGCGCAAGCGCTCCCGCGAGAGTTCCCGCTGCAGCCGTCAGTTCCCGGCTGTGCAGAATGTCGCCTTCTTGGCGTGCCTTTTCCCGCCGATGCTGTGTAGCTTGTTCTGTGCGCTCTCCAGGCACGATTCAGCCTCCCAGCCCCGGCGCCGGGGCAGAGACCGAGATCAGGCGCTGGGCCATGTCGAGCAGTTCCCCAAAGCGCGCTTCAATAAAGCGGGGCCACAGCGCCAGTGATCCGGCAAGAATCACAAAACCCGTCAAGGTCTTGAGCGGCACGGTCAGCATCATCACCGGCAGTTGCGGGCTCAGCTTGCCCAGCAGCGCAACGGAGATTTCAACCAGCATGGTTGCGGCCAGCACCGGCGCGGCCAGTTCCAGCGCGGCCAGAAAGATGCCACCCGCGGCGCGCACAATCACCAGCGCGGCCGGCCGGCCCAGAGCAAAGGCCCCCAGTGGCACGGCGTGAAAACTGCGCACCATCGACGCCAGCAGAATCCGGTCCAGGCCGGCAGTGATCAGCACCAGCGTGCCCATCAACTGAAAGAGGTCGCCCAAAAGCGGAGTCTGAATCGCCGAGGCCGGGTCCATCAGGTTGACTAGAGAAAAGCTGAACTGCAGCCCCGCAATCTGCCCCGCGAAGAGAAGCATCTCGTTGAGCAGCGCGAGCGAGAGCCCATACACCAGTCCAACCGCGAGTTCCCCAAGGATCGACGAGAAGCCGATCGACGCCTGCGCATGCGGCAGCGTGGCCACGACCGGCGCAAGCAGGAAAGCAACCGCACCCGCAAAGACGGCTTTCACGCGCATGGGCAGGGCGGTCGAGGAGAAGAACGGCGCAAAAGCAATCATGCCGCTCACCCGCACCAGGGCCAGCGTCATTGCGCTCAGGAATGTCGGCCAATCGGTCATTGATCTCTGTTCGGCCAGCAGCCCGTAGCCTGTAGCCAGTAGTTGTGTCTGTCGATCTAATCGGAAATGGTTGCGTCAATTGATTTGGCTCAAACAGCTACGAGCCACCGGCTACAAGCTACTGGCTGCCTTCACTCACCCCAGATAGCGGTGAAAATCCCCCAGCAGCAGCCGCGTATACGCGGAAAGGCGCTCCAGAAACCACGGCATCGCGACCAGCAGGATCAGCGCGATCGCGGCCAGGCGCGGCACTGACGTCAGCGACTGCTCCTGCAAACTCGTCAAGGTCTGAATCAGGCTCAGCACAAAGCTCAGCGCCGCCGCAGCAATGAGCAACGGAGCGGAGACGATCATGGCTTCGCGCAGCAGCTGGCGCATCAGTTCGGCAACCAGATCGGGCGTCATCAATCTCCTCTCAAAAACTGCACTTCAAAAGCTGCGCGTCAAAAACTGTGCAGCAAGGAATTGGCCAGCAGGTTCCAGCCGTCCACCATCACAAAGAGCAGAATCTTGAGCGGCGTCGAGACCACAACCGGCGGCAACTGGAACATGCCGATCGAAGTCGTGATCGCAGCCGTCACCATGTCGATCAGGAGAAAGGGCAGAAAGAGCACCGCGCCGATGGCAAACCCGGCTTTCAGTTCCGAAAGAATGTACGCCGGGACCACCACCCGCATGGGAAGATCGTCGGGCGTGTTGGGCCGGGGAATCTGCCCTGCCGCCGTGAACAGCGCCAGGTCTTTCTCTCGCGCGTACTTCAGCATGAAGTGCTTCACCGGCTGGGAGCCGCGATCGATGGCCTCCATGCCGGTGATCTGCCCGTTGCGATACGGTTCGACAGCCTGCTGGTCCACTTGGTTGAGGACCGGCGTCATGATGAACCACGCCATCATCAGCGCCAGGCCCATCAGCGTCGGATTGGAAGGCGCGGTCTGCGTACCCAGCGCCTGGCGCAGGAAGTGGAAGACCACCAGCAGCCGCACCAGCGGCGTCATGGCCATCAGGATCGCGGGCAGCAGGGTGATCAGCGTGAGAACGAAGACGATCGTCCAGGGAGTCGAATCCGAAGGGCGCAGCTTGGTGCTGAGGTCGGGCAACAGAGGTACGGTCGCCGGAGCCGCCGCAGCCACGCGAAGCAGCAGGACATCTACCATGATGTCCTCACTCGGCCCCTGAGCGCGCTGGTTTCAATATGCGCGCGAAGATCCCGCGTTCCGTCCAGCGGATAAAAGGCCGGGCCACCTTCAGCCGAAGTCGCGACCAGAATCCGGCGGCCCTCGGCTTCCACCAGCGCCAGCGACTGGCGTGGCGCCAGGCTGATGCGCTCCAGCAGAGCAAGGCGCGGCTCTGCGCGCCGCCTGCCGCGCAGCTTTTCGACAAGCCACGCGCCCAATCCACCGCCGGTTTCCGCGCCGCTCTTTGTCCCCGCTCCTGCTCGACTCATCTTTGTCCCCGCGCCCGCCCCAATTCCCATCGCGCCCATGCTCCTCATCTCGACCTTGTCGAGATCCCGATTACTCAAGCCGCGTGATCCGCACCGCCAGCCGCGTTTCCACCACTTCAAACTCGCTCCATGCCACCTCAACGTCGCCCGCCGTCAGCGGAAGATCCTCGCCATGGTTCCACTGCGTCTCAATCACCTGGCCGGGAGCCAGAGCCAGCAACCGGCGCACGCGAAAATCGCGTACCGGAACGCTCACCGCAAGATTCACTGGCAGCCGGAAAACGGGAGCCGGAAAAACGGACTTCTCTTCGTTCTGTTGCGGCTGTGGCGCCGGAACTAGAGCGTTCACGGCCTCGCCGCCTGCCGCAGCTCCCGCCGCTGGAATGGCTGTAGCCGCCGCTGGCGGTCTTGCAGTCGCCGGTAATGGAGGCGCTGTAGCCATTTCGGACAGTGGAGCAGCAGAAGGAGGTCCAGAGGAGCGCGGAGAAGATTGGAATGGATTAAGAATTGCGCTCGCTTTAACCAATTTCAATCTGGGCAGGGCGGGTTAGTTCAAACTCATTTTGAAAGGGCACGACTTCAGTCGTGCCGCAAAAGCCCTGAATAATGAATGCGGGCTTTAGCCTCTGAGGGATGGCTTCTTTCAGACTGACCCACTACCCGATTTAAATCCGCGCAGCAGCGCATCCGCGTCGCTGCTAAACTGAAGGGTGGACGATCGAGTGGGCTTCCCTCCCAACGGATGCGGAATCTCCGCTCAAGCGAGGTCAAAAACATGCCGGAAGCGAATGAAAACAAGAGTCTAACGGGAACCAGCCTGCGCCTGAAGATTGGATTGGCGGAAATGCTCAAGGGCGGCGTCATCATGGACGTGATGAATGTCGAGCAGGCGCGCATCGCCGAAGAGGCTGGCGCAACCTCGGTCATGGCTCTCGAGCGCGTCCCGGCCATGATCCGCGCAGAGGGTGGCGTGGCCCGCATGGCTCGTCCCGGTCTCATCAAGCAAATCATCCAGGCGGTCTCGATTCCCGTGATGGCCAAAGCCCGCATCGGCCACTTTGCCGAGGCGCAGATTCTCCAGCAACTGGGCGTCGACTTCATCGACGAGAGCGAGGTGCTGACCCCCGCCGATGAAGCGCACCACATCGATAAGCACGCCTTTACCACGCCCTTCGTCTGTGGAGCGCGCAACCTGGGCGAGGCCCTGCGGCGCATCGCCGAGGGCGCGGCCATGATTCGCACCAAGGGCGAGGCCGGCACCGGCGACGTGGTTCATGCTGTGCAGCACATGCGCCAGATCGTGAAAGAGATGCGCCAGCTCACCGTGCTCACTGAGCAGGAGCTTTACGCCGCAGCCAAGGAACACCAGGCTCCCTACGAGCTGGTGCGCATGGTAGCCCAGAGCGGGAAGCTCCCCGTGCCCAATTTCTCCGCTGGCGGCATCGCCACGCCCGCCGACGCGGCGCTCATGATGCAATTGGGCGCTGAAGCCATCTTCGTCGGTTCAGGAATCTTTATGAAGGAACGCGCCACTCCGCTCGACGTCGAGAACGATCCCAAAGAGCGCGAGGAGGCCGTCTCCCGTGCCAAGGCCATTGTCATGGCCACCACCCACTGGAACGATCCAAAGGTCCTGGCGGAAGTGAGCGAGCAGGTCACGGGAACGATGAAGGGCCTGGCCGCCGCCGCCATCGAAGAATCGCAACTCTTACAGACAAGAGGCTGGTAGATCTCTGCCGGGCCGCAGGTGACTCGCAATTACTTGGCATCTTCGATCTTGACGTTGTCTGGCTTTTCAAAGAGCTTGCGGTCGAAATCCAACTGCCCGTACCCGCTATACCAGAAGATCTCGTGCTTCTCCCCGCGCACCCATGCCACACTCAGTGGGCGTTCCGGCGTTCCATAAGTGAACAATGCCAGCTTCGACTCTCCGAAGCTCAAAACATACGCCGTAGTTTGCTGACCTTGCTGAACGCCACCCGGGTGCGGGGTCGCCCCGTTCGCTTTGAAGAACTCATACTCCCGTCCGAATTCGAGACCAAGCATTGATTTCCGCTCCACTTCGGGCAGATTTGCGGCAATATCGCCAAAGATCGGCAAACGGCAATTGAAAGTCGGTCCAGTATCCACCATATGCTGCCCGCTCTGTGTGGCCAGATTAATCATCCAAGCGTCTGGCTCGTTGATGATCACCAAACCGTGGATTCCCTGATCTGGGTCGGGCTGCTCCTCGATCCGGCAGAACTGGTTCCCAGCACGATAAATCACCTTCGGCTTGGCAGCAAAACTATCTGCGGGAACATCGGGACTCTGAAGCTGAACCCGCATCTTCGTCATTGTCTTAGGCGGCTGTTGCGCAACGACACTACTGCAGAGCATGCAGATCACGAGGGAGGCGATTCTCATTGAGCGTTCTCTTTCCAGGCCAAATCTGGCGACGATCCATAGTAAGCCATTTCATGTTCCCCATCTTTCGCTTTTCTCTAAAGGGATGGGAGACCATTAGCCCATCCTGCGAGCCGAAGGCACATGCCCACACACGAGATGGCGCAGGCGGTGGCTGACATAGTCATATGACTAGTTATATGACTATATGGGAAGGAGCTTCCTTGCATGGCTTGGCAGGTCTACGACGCAAAGGCGCGCTTCAGCGAGCTTCTTGACGCCGCGCTCAAAGACGGCCCGCAGGTGGTCACGCGCCGTGGAGTGGAAACGGCTGTCCTCGTCCCCATCGACGAGTGGAAGCGGTTGAAGGCCCAGGCGAGGCCGTCCATCAAAGACATTCTGCTCGACCCGAACGGGCCGCACGATCTCGACATTCCACCGCGCGGGGTCTTTCGCCTGCGCCCGCCGCCGGATTTTGAGTAGCCTCAATGTACCTTCTCGATACGAATGTCATTTCAGAGTTCCGAAAGACCAAGCCTCACAGGGCAGTGATAGCTTGGCTCCGCTCCGTCGGCAGCAATGACCTGTTCATTCCCGCAGTTGCCGTCGGCGAAATGCAGGCAGGGGTTGAGCGGACCCGCTTACAAGCTCCCGAAAAGGCTGAGGAAATCGAGCGGTTTATCGATAAAGTTCTCTCCTCGTACGCTGTCTTGCCTCTGGATGCTGTCGTCTTTCGCGAGTGGGCACGACTCATTCACGGCAAGTCACGCGATCTGACTGAGGATGCTATGATCGCCGCCACCGCCCGCATCCACGGTTTCATCGTGGTAACCCGCAACGCGAAAGATTTCGCCCGGTTCGACGTTCCGGTCTTCAACCCGTTTACCGGAAAATAGGGTAAGCTGATACTCATTCAACCGGCTTCTGTTTTAAACGCCAGCCGGAATTCTTTCCCAGACCCCAGCCCACTCTTCCCATTCTGCGTGCGTCCAAGCAAGTGGAAGCGTACCCTATACCATCGAGGACACTCGATGCCGTCGATTTTCTCCCCCATCCCGGCTGAAATCGAGCGCAAGGCGCCCGGCACAGGCGGCAAGCCGCCCGTCGACCGCCGGCCCACCGGAGGCGGTGGCGGCGGTGGTGACGACGACTGGCGAAATCCGCACCATGGCCCGCGAGAACTCCTGCATCGCACGCGCGCTTTTGTGTTTTGCGCGCTGGCGGGCGACATGATGTTCTTTGTGGTTTTGGTGGTTCTGTTTTATGCTCGGCAGGCCGGCACCCATATGGATCCGCGGACGCTGCGCCAAATTGGCGACTGGCATCCGGTCCTGCTGCCCCCCATCCTTTTTCTGAACACCGCCGTCCTGCTGTTAAGCAGCCTCACCATGGAACGCGCGCGCATGCATATCTTCCGCGAGTTCGACGTGCTGGAAGAATGGCTCGGGCTCGGCCGGCCAGCCCTGCGCCGCACTCTCCCTTGGATCGCCCTCACCCTCGTGCTCGGCCTGCTCTTCCTCGGCGGGCAGGCTCTGGCCTGGAAGCAATTGACGGCACAAGGATTCGCCTTCGACCACACGGCCACTCCCGCAAGCTATTTCTTTTACCTGATTACCGGTTTGCACGCGGCACATCTGGTTCTCGGTGTGCTTGCTCTGCTTTTCTGCCTCTGCGCTCTGGCGCGGCTCAAGCGCGTCGAATCCCGCCAGATTGCGGTCGACTCCACAGCCTGGTTCTGGCACGGAATGGGCTTAGCTTGGCTGGTATTGTTCGGCGTGCTGGTCCTGGGACAGTAAAGGCAGCGATCACAGCTTCTAGCTTTTAGCCATTAGCTCTTTCCGCGCTGGTGAAAAGTCGCGGGTGCGAATATCCTATGACCGCGAGACGCGCCCAGTGCAGAGATTCCGTTTTGCTGAAGCTGAACTTCGAGAATTGAAGTGTATAGTTACGCAGGCCGCGTGCGCATCCACGCCCGGAGCCGCTGAGCGAAACTCGGCACTTCGGGGCACTCGAAATAGATCTCCCGATTCAGGCGCATCAGCAGCTCGACCGCTTTCACCTGGGGATCCTGAGCAGAAAACGACCTTCCGGCATGAACAAACTCGTCGGTCAGGTACTCGATCGCGTGGCCCAGAATCTCGAGCGCCCGCCCGGCTTCTGGCGAGATGCGGCGGCGTGTTGCGCCTCGGCCCCGTGCTGGGACTGGCGCTGCGGTTGGGAGGGGGAGGGCTCGCATCGTCGCACAAGCTGCCATGCTTCAATCCTCATCCCGATTCATCGGCGCTGCGCATTCCAATCTACAGATGACGAAGGTACTGTCTCAGAACGGGACCGGTCGCCCCTCGGCTTGCCCATCGCGGGAATGACCGTCGCCCCTCTAGTCGATCGGCAAAATCCCGTACGCCCCTCATCGCTCAGGCGACCCATCGCGTAACAGAGTGGCTCTGCGCTGGCAATCGGCTGGTTGCCTTGACGGGATCAGCCCGAAAACCTAATCTCGAACTAGAGGCTGCGTTTTCGGAACATTTGGGCGCAGTGGGTCCAATTCACAGGCTCAGGCGGCTATGAATCCTTATTATTGGCAATATCTTCCGCTTTTAATGCAGATTCTTGCCGCATTCCTTCTTGGCGTGGGGATGGTGACCGCCTCCTGGTTTGTGGGCCGTCATCGCAACACCAAGGTAAAGCTCGACGCGTACGAGTGCGGCATCGAGGCCACAGGCGATGCGCGCGGACGTTTCAGCGTGCGCTTCTACCTTGTGGCTGTGCTTTTCATCCTGTTCGACGTGGAAGTAGTCTTCATGATGCCGTGGGCGGTCGTCTACCGCCGCCTGCCTGCGCTCACGGGCTGTTCGCGCCTGTTCGGCTTCTGGGAGATGCTTGTCTACCTCGGTTTTGTCGCCGTCGGTCTCTACTACATTGTGCGCAAGGGCATCCTCAACTGGAGCCAGGACAAGGCGGACCTGTAGGATGGTCACTCAACCGCCGACAATCTCGGGCAAGAAGGCCGTTCTCGAAGCCATGCCCGACCACCCCGCGATCAAAGCCATTCTCGCCTGGAAGCCAGACGCCCTCACCGACGCCAAATTCGACTTCGGCGAGTTGACGCTCACCATCGCGCCCGGTGAAATTCGCGCTGCCTGCTCCACAGTTCAGGCCGCCGGCTTCAATTTCTTTGAAGACATGACAGCGGTGGATTGGTTTCCACTCGCGCCCCGCTTTCAGTTGAGCTATCACATTCTTTCCTTTGCGAAGAAGGACCGCATCCGGCTCCGCGTGCTGCTCGACGAAGCCGATCCTAGTGTTGATTCGATTGTGCCCGTCTGGGCCGGCGCCAACTTCTTCGAACGCGAGGTCTTCGATCTCTTCGGCATTCGTTTTGCCGGTCATCCCGACTTGCGCCGCATCATGATGCCCGACGATTGGAAAGGTCATCCCCTGCGCAAGGATTACCCCGTGGAAGGATACCGCTAATGAGCGAGAGATCCGGCACAGCCCTCTTCGAATTGCCGGCTTCAGAAAGCGCTGGCCCGCACCAGATGGTTCTCAACATGGGTCCGCAGCACCCGGCGACTCACGGAGTGCTGCGCCTGGTGGTCGAGCTTGACGGAGAAGTAATCCAGAGCGTCCGTCCCGAAATCGGCTACCTGCACACCGGCATCGAGAAGACCTGCGAAGCCAAGTTCTACCAGCAGGTGGTTCCACTCACCGATCGCATCAACTACCTCGATCCGCTCTCAAACAATCTTTGCTATTGCCTGGCCGTCGAAAAGCTCCTCAATCTTGAAATTCCCGAGCGAGCGCAATGGATTCGCGTGCTGCTCACCGAGTTAAGCCGGCTGAATTCGCATCTCATCTGGCTCGGCACGCATGCCATGGACATTGGCGCGCTCACAGTCTTCCTCTACACCTTCCGCGAACGTGAGGAAATCCTCAGGCTCTTCGAGGCTGTCGCCGGTCAGCGCATGATGACCAGCTATTTCCGCATCGGCGGCCTTGCCATGGAGCCGCCGCTGGGATGGCTCGACCGCGTGCAGACATTCATCAGCGGGTTCCCAGAGAAAATCGACGAGTATTCGAACCTGCTTACTGGCAATCCGATCTTCATGAATCGCTTGAAGGGCGTGGGCTATCTCTCTCCAGAAGATGCTATTGCGCTCGGCGTCACCGGTCCTCCGCTGCGCGCTTCGGGCGTCGATATCGATCTGCGCCGCGACATGCCCTACTCCAGCTACGAAAAATTTCAGTTCCACGTGCCGACCTCGACCGTCGGCGACACCTGGGCACGATACGAAGTGCGTTTGATCGAGATGCGCGAGAGCACCAAGATCGTTCAGCAGGCTCTCGACGGCATGCCCGGCGGCCCGGTCAAAGCCGACGCGCCCAAAATCGTCCTGCCCGACCGCGAAAAAATGAAGACGCAGATGGAGGCGCTCATCCATCATTTCAAAATCGTTACGGAAGGGTTCAGCGTTCCCGCCGGCGAGGTCTATCAGGCCATCGAATGTGGTCACGGGATCACTGGCTACTATGTCGTCTCCGACGGAACCGCCAAGCCCTACCGCGTGCACATGCGTTATCCGTCTTTCGCCACGCTCCAGGCCCTCGAAACTATGGCCAAAGGCCGCCTGATTGCGGACTTGGTGGCGGTCATCGGTTCCATCGACATTGTGCTGGGAGAGATCGATCGCTAATCTGTCAAATGTTTTGAAAGGAATACATCTCGAAGATCTACGTCATCGATGGAAGCTTTGTAACAAGGGCACGGCTTTAGCCGGGCCGCAAATGTCGCGAAATAATTTTGGGCTTTAGCCCCTGGGGGAAATCGCTTTGGGCCAGGCGCAGATCATGGACAAAGAGAACCTCTACGTCGAACTCTGGATCTCCCTCGCTTCCCTGCTCCGCAGCTATACCGCGGCGCACGGAATCCACAACAATCGCCACGCCACAATCGAAGCAGGCGAGGCAAATATCACAGTTCGCCACGAAGAAAAATGGCTTCTCCTCGAACGTAATGATGCAATCGTCATCTGGACGCGAGAAAATGGAGCTACCGGCCGATTGGAAATTACCGTCACCGGCCGGTTGCGCAGCGAAACAAGAGAAGAAGAGATGGACATGGCGGCAGAGGCCTGGGCACGGGAGTTAATGCGATGAACGAGAATCGGAAACAACCCGAAACCAAATCGGTCTTCTCGTCCGAGCTCGCCCAACGCTTCGACGAGTTGGTCCAGAAATATCCTGTGAAGCGATCGGCGCTCATCCCCATGCTGCTTTACGCGCAGGATGAAGTCGGCTGCCTCTCTGACGCCGTCATCGCCGAAGTCGCCCAGCGCATCGGCATCTCCGAACTTGAAGTGCGCAACGTCGCCACCTACTACTCGATGCTGCGCTTCAAGCCCGCAGGCAAATACAACATTCAGGTCTGCACCAACATCAGTTGCATGTTGCGCGGCGCTTACGAGGTCTACGAGCGCTTTCGCGAAGAGCTTGGCGTCGACAACAAAGGCGTCACCGCCGACGGCCTCTTCTCGCTTGAAGAAGTCGAGTGCATCGGCGCATGCTGCTGGGCGCCCGCGATCCAGGTCAACTACGACTTTCACGACGAGCTCAAGCCCGATCTCGTGCCTGGTATTCTGAGCGGCTATCGCGGTAAGGCAGCAGCCCCAACCGCGAACCTGGTCCAAGACAAGAAAAAGAACAAGGAAAAGAATGCCTAGGCTCGTCTCCCATCCCGATGAGGTAAAGATCGTCTCCAGCCGCTTCGGCAAGGGCGCTGAGAAGATCGACCGCTATCTCGAACTCGGCGGATACGAGGCCGCGAAGAAGTGTCTCGCGCAAGGTCCCGAATGGATCATCGAGGAGATGAAAGCCAGCGGCTTGCGCGGACGCGGCGGCGCAGGCTTCTCAACCGGCATGAAATGGTCCTTCGTGCCCAAGCAGTCCGCCAAGCCCAAGTACATCCTCGTCAACGGCGACGAGAGCGAGCCCGGCACCTGCAAAGACCATCTGATCTTCCTGCACGACCCGCACGCCGTCATCGAAGGCACCATCATCGCAGGTCTTGCTGTCGGCGCAAAGATGGGCTTCATCTATCTGCGCGGCGAGTATCGCTATCTTCTCGAAATCACGGAGCGCGCCGTTGCCGACGCCTACCAGCGCGGATTTTTGGGCAAGAACATTTTCGGTTCCGGCACAGAGTTCCAAATCATCACCCAGACCGGCGCAGGCGCTTACGAGGTCGGCGAAGAATCGGCGCTGATGGAGTCGCTCGAAGGCAAACGCGGCGTGCCGCGCATCAAGCCGCCGTTCCCTGCCGTTGTCGGCCTCTATGGCGGGCCTACGGTCATCAATAACGCCGAGACCATCGCCACCGTGCCGCATGTGATCGCCATGGGCGCTGCAGCCTATGCCGGAGTCGGCACGCCGCGCAACGGCGGGACTAGACTTTTTGGAATTAGCGGCCACGTCGAGCGCCCTGGCGTCTACGAACTGCCGATGGGTTACAACCTCAAAAAGATGATTTACGAAGTGGCAGGCGGCATTCGCGGCGGGCGCAAATTGAAAGCTGTTGTTCCCGGCGGCTCGTCCACGCCCGTATTGCTGCCCGAAGAGATCGAAAACCTCGGCATGGATTTCGATCAGGTGGGTAAAGCCGGCTCCATGCTTGGCTCGGGTGGCGTCGTTGTCATCGACGATCAGACCTGCATCGTCGAATTCGCGCTCCGCACCATCAGCTTTTACGCACACGAAAGCTGTGGATGGTGCATCCCCTGCCGCGAAGGCACAGACTGGCTCAAGAAATCGCTCACCCGCTTTCACGCCGGCTTCGGAACCGCAAGCGACATCAGCAATATCCAGTACCTGGCCGAAAACATGCTGGGCCGAACTTTTTGCCCGCTCGGCGACGCCGCGGCCATGCCGACCATCGCGTTCGTCAAAAAGTTTCGCAAAGAGTTTGAGGATCATTTGAACGGAAACCCGTGCCCATTTGCGAAGGAAGGCGTGCCGCAGTTGACTGTGGTGTAGGAACGTTTTCAGCGTCACAATGAGCAGCAAGTTATCCGCAGCCACGCAATGTGGATAACAGGATTACGAGGTGATGAACAAATGATGAGATTTGCGCATTGGAATACCACCCCTGCGATCCGGGGGCTTGAAACAGCCGAGGAGTTTATTGTGGACATTCCCGAGGGGACAAGCAGGGAGAGTGTCATCGCAATGCTAACGCTCCAATGTGGCGCATCCGTTCAGCAGGGAGATGGGTTCGGCTTTGAGGGTGAGTGGCCCGGAGAAATCAAGAAGGAGTTTGAGTCGCTTGACGTCAATTCGGAAATCATTTGGCGATGGGGCAACCTTTAATAAGTGAGACGGTCGAGTTGGTACGAATTCTAGAAGCGGCTGGCTAGCATTGCAAGGGTGGTCGGGCCGCCATCGCCATTTGCATGGTGAGTCATTGGAAGCGACTATTCTGATTGAGTTGAACTTCAGAAAGGGCTCAAATGTGCGTTGTTTTTCGCGCCGATTATGCGATAGACGATCTACTTGGCCATCTCATTGGGCTCGGTATCATTGGTTTCTTGATCTGGAAGCTTTACAGAATGATGGATACGTTTTTGAGCTTTCTTATCCGCAAACGGCGAAAAGCAAAGAACCGGTCGAATGATGATTGACTGCTCCAGCAATCACAGGCCTTTTATCTCTTTAAGCGCTCGTTTAGAACGACATCCGGTCAAGCCGGGATTGCTGATTGGACAGATTGGGGCTTTAGCCCCTGAGGGAAAATGCCCGACGTAACCTTCACAGTCGATGGAAAGAGGCTCACTGCTCCGGCGGGGACGCTGCTCATTGACGCCTGCCGCAAAGCCGGCATCGAGATTCCTGCCTTTTGCTACTATCCCGGCCTCTCCTTGCAAGCCGCCTGCCGCATGTGCGTCGTGCGCCAGGAGAAGGTCCCCAAGCTGCAAACCGCCTGCACCACCACGGTCGCCGAGGGCCAGGTCTTCGTTACCGACTCACCCGAAATTGCGCAGGCGCGCAAAGCCACCATCGAATTGCTCCTGGGCAACCACCCGCTCGATTGCCCGGTATGCGACGCAGGCGGCGAGTGCGAACTGCAGGACATGACCTTCAAGTACGGCGCAGGCGACAGCCGCATGGTCGACCTCAAGCACCACCGCGACGAACAGCAATGGTCGCCTGCCGTTTTCTACGATCGTCCGCGCTGTATCCTCTGCTACCGCTGCATTCGCATGTGCGGCGAAGGCATGGACGTGTGGGCACTCGGTATACATGGCCGCGGCGCAGACTCCGTGATCGTGCCCAACGAAAATCATCAGCTCGATTGCGAAGAGTGCGGCATGTGCATCGACGTGTGCCCCGTGGGAGCGCTCACCAGCGGCAGCTATCGCTACAAGACGCGCCCGTGGGAAATGAGCCACGTCCCGACTGTTTGTACTCATTGCGGCGACGGCTGCAAGGTAACTCTGGGCGTGCGCTCAACCGCCGATGGCTCCGAAATCGTTCGCGCCGACAATCGCGACAAGAGTGGCATTAACGGCGATTTTCTTTGTGCCAAAGGCCGTTTCGGTTTCGACTTTGTCGAGAGCCCCGACCGTCTGACGCAGCCGCTCGTTCGCAACGCAGCCGGCAAGCTCGAGCCCGCCACTTGGGATCACGCACTCCGCCTCGCTGCCGGCAAACTCAAAGAAATCCGCGACACCCGCGGCGGCGCATCAATCGGCGTCATCGGCTCCAACCGCACTACCAACGAAGAGAATTACCTATTGCAAAAATTCGCGCGCACGGTGCTTGGAACGAACAACATCGACCACGAGCGCAGCACCGACTACGCCGCCTTTGCCCGCGCCCTCGCCGGAACCGCAGGAAAAACCGCGAGCCTGCGCGACATTGCCTCTGCTCCCGCCATACTTCTCATCGGAGGCAATCCGACCGACGAGCATCCGCTGCTGGCCTGGCACTTGCGCACCAACGTTCGCCTCAACCGCGCACGTCTTTACATCGCCAACCACCGGCCCATCAAGCTCACCCGCCAGGCCAAAGCTACGCTGGAGCTTCCAGCAAACGGCTACAAGGATCTCGCGGCAGTTTTAGAACAAGGCACATCCGATTTCAGCAAAGCGCTGCTCGCGGAGGAATCGCTTGTCGTCATCTTCGGCGAAGAACTTCGTGGCGACGCCGTGCAGAATCTCGTGGCCTGGGGTCTCAAGCGAAACAATGTTCGCTTCGCCTACCTCGGCGACCACTCCAACTCGCGTGGCGCAGCCGATATGGGCCTCTTCCCTGATCTGTTGCCGGGTTATGTTCCCGTCACCGCGCCAGGATTTTTTAGCGAATACGCCAATCTTCCCGCCGCGCCGGGCAAAACGCTGCCGCAGATGCTCGAATCGGCCGCGAGCGGCGATCTCGCCGCCCTTCTAATCGTTGGCGCCAATCCGGTCCAGCGCGCCAAACTCGATCCCGCCGCGCTCAAGAACACCTTCGTCATCGTGCAAGACCTCTTCCTGACCGAAACCGCAGCGCTCGCCGATGTGGTTCTGCCTGCCGCCAGCCTTTACGAGAAGTCCGGCACAGTGACCAACACCTTCGGCGACATCCAAATGGTGTGCAAAGCCGCCGACCGCCCCGGCGTGAAGCCCGATTTCGAAATCCTCGTCCGTCTCGCCGAAGCCATGGGCGTTGACGTCAAGACTCTCGTTCCTTTCGGCAAACGCGGCACCACCGGCGATCTCGGCCAATCGCGCGGCGCGCAATCCGGCGAGGCCGACCGTCATGTCGTCTGGCTCGAGTCCAACGGTCTCGAACCCAAACTCAGCCCCTTCGATCCGCTCGCCACATTGGATGAAATTGCTCGGCTCGTCCCCGGCTACACGCTGGACCGCATCAATCTTTTCGCAGGCAACGACGTGCACACGGAACCGAAGACCGCGACCGGCTCTGTGCCGCCTGATTTTGTATCGGTCGGCGCACTCGCAAACCCAAATCTCATCGTTCCTGCCCACGACACGCTCTTCACCTCCGGAACCCTGGGCCGATACAGCCCTGCGCTCAAACAGATTGAAGAACATCAATCGAAGGAACTCGCACGATCCGCAGCCGACTGAGAGAATATTCTTGAGCCGCTGACTCGCTAATCTAGTAATGACTCGCTGTTGAAACGAAGGCCAAACGCACGTGACGATCCTCGCATTCTTTCTCTGGAGCCTGCTCAAAGTCGCCGTAGTCACGGTGGTGATGCTCATGGGCATCGCCTACACCGTGCTGCTCGAGCGCAAGCTGGTGGGCCGCATCCAGAACCGTTGGGGACCCAGCCGCGTAGGACCGTTCGGCCTGCTGCAACCGCTCGTCGACGGCGCAAAATCCTTCCTCAAAGAAGATCTGATTCCCACGGCGGTTTACCGCCCGATTTACCTGCTCGCGCCCATCATCTCGCTGGGTTGCGCGCTCATCGCCATCGCCGTTATTCCTTTTGGAGCACCGATCGGCCCCAAAGGCGTCGACCTCTTCGATATTTCCAATATCAACGTCGGCCTGCTCGTCATTCTCGGCGTTACCTCGATCGGCGTCTACGGCATCGCGCTTGCCGGCTGGTCGTCGAACAGCAAATATTCCCTGCTCGGCGCGCTCCGCTCTTCGGCGCAGTTGATCAGCTACGAGCTTGCTCTCGGCCTCTCGCTGGTTGGCGTTGTGCTTCGCGCCGGCTCACTCAATCTGCGCACCATCGTCGAGCAGCAAGCCACTCTCGGCGCCGCCACTTGGAACATCCTTGGTGGGGGCCAGCTTCTGGCTTTCTTCATTTACCTCATGGCCGCATTTGCCGAGACTAATCGTTCCCCCTTCGATTTGCCTGAAGCCGAGAGCGAGCTCACCGGCGGCTATCACACTGAATACAGTTCGATGAAATTCGCCATGTTCTTCATGGCCGAGTATGGAAACATGATTAACGTGGGCTGCGTAGCCACGCTCCTGTTTCTTGGCGGCTGGACCAGCCCCTTCGGCGACCTGATCGGGCCATTTGACAACGTTGTCATCAACGCTGTGCTGCCGATTTTCTGGTTCGTGGCCAAGGTTTTCTGTTTTCTCTGTCTCTACGTCTGGGTGCGTGGCACGCTGCCTCGCTTCCGCTACGATCAACTGATGACCTTCGGCTGGCGGTATCTGCTTCCGCTGGCCATTTTGAACATTGTAGGAACAAGCCTCTGGCTTGCGTATCGCTAATGCGAACAACGCTGCCTTGTCATCCTGAGCGGAGCGAAGGATCTGCGGTTGCTTTAATGCGCTTCGTTTCCGCATGATGCAGTCTCTGAATGCCTCATGCTCGATTAAAATCGGGAAGGGTTTTCCGGAAAATCGATGCACCTGATTTTGTTCTTCATTTTTGCCGGATTCTGTCTCGCGGGAGCCATCAATCTCCTGTGGCAGACTCATCCCATCAACAGCGCCCTGTCGCTGATCGTGGTGATGACTTCGCTGGCCGTGCTCTACCTGCTGCTGGGCGCGGAGTTCCTCGCCATCGCGCAGATTATCGTCTACGCAGGCGCCGTGATGGTGCTTTTTGTTTTCACGGTCATGCTGCTCAACGCCGGCCGCGAGGAGCGCACCCTCGGCAGCCGCGCCGCAGCACGCGTAGGCTTTCCCGCCGTCGTTGTCCTGCTGGCCGTGCTCGCCACCATCCTTCTTCGCGCGCAGGGCCTCGCCTCGGCGCATCTTGGCGTGGGTCTCACAAGCAATCCCAATAATTCGAATCTCGTCGTGCTCAGCCAGGTGCTCTTTCACGAGCTGCTTTTGCCCTTTGAACTCACGTCAGTGCTTATTCTCATCGCCATTCTCGGCGCAGTTGCGCTTGCCCGCTCCGACGGATCGAAAGTGGGCGGCGCGGAGAGGACGGCTGAGAAATGAGTTTCCTGCATCACGACGTGCCTCTCACCTGGTATTTGCTTCTGAGCGCGGTGTTGTTCTCGCTCGGCGTCGTCGGGTTCCTCATCAAGCGCAATCTCATTACCGTCTTCATGTCGATTGAGCTGATGCTCAACGCCGTCAATCTCTCCTTTGTCGCGTTTGCCTATCAGTGGCACACGGTCAAAGGCCAGATTTTTGTCTTTTTCGTCATGCTGGTTGCGGCCGCTGAAGCCGCCGTCGGCCTGGCCATCATCATTGCCGTCTTCCGCGTGCGTGCCACATTGGCCGTCGACCGCATCGATCTGATGAAACTATGAACGGACCACCTCATCTTTGGCTCATCCCGCTGTTGCCGCTCGCAGGATTTCTGATCAACGGAGTCCTCGGCGCGCGCCTGCCCAAGTGGCTGGTGGCGACAATCGGCTTGCTCGCGCCGCTGAGTTCGTTCGGCGTTGTGTTGCTTGCCTGCTTGTTTGTTCGTTCCTCAACAACGGACCCCGATCTGGCTTCAGTCATCCGAATGTTGCTGTACTCCGAATATTTCGGGCACTGGATTAACTTCGGCACTCTCCACATCGATTTCAGCCTCGTCCTAGATCAGCTATCGCTGGTCATGCTGCTCGTCGTCACCGGCGTGGGCTTCCTCATCCACGTCTACTCCGTCGGCTACATGAACGACGATCCCGGCTATGCGCGCTTCTTCAGTTATCTCAATCTCTTCCTCTTCTTCATGACCACCCTGGTCCTCGCCGGCAACGTGCTGCTCATGTTCGTCGGCTGGGAGGGCGTCGGCCTGGCATCGTATCTGCTCATCGGCTTCTGGTTCCAGAAGCCGCAAGCCGCTGCAGCCGGCAAAAAAGCCTTCATCGTCAACCGCATCGGCGACTTCGGGTTCCTGATCGGTATTTTCCTGGTCTTGGAGAAGTTTGGAACTCTGACCTTCAGTGAAATCGCAAGCAAACTCGCTGCTTCGCCTATGTGGACCGGCGGCGCACTTACCGTGATCTGTCTCTGCCTGCTCATCGGAGCAGCCGGCAAAAGCGCGCAGTTGCCGCTCTACGTCTGGCTGCCCGACGCCATGGAAGGCCCTACGCCCGTCTCCGCGCTCATTCACGCGGCCACTATGGTCACTGCGGGCGTCTACATGATCGCGCGCACGCACTTCCTCTTCGACCGCGCGCCGATTGCCCTCGGCACCGTCGCCATTGTCGGCGCAGCAACAGCCCTCTTCGCCGCTACTCTCGGCCTCGCCCAGAACGACATCAAGCGTGTCCTCGCCTACTCCACCATCTCGCAACTTGGCTACATGTTCCTGGCGTGCGGCGTGGCGGCCTACTCGGCGGCGATCTTTCACCTCGTCACGCACGCATTCTTCAAAGCCCTGCTCTTCCTCTGCGCGGGTTCCGTGATTCATGCCATGGGCGGCGAGCAGGACATGCGCAAGATGGGCGGCCTGCGCAAAAAACTCCCCGTCACCTTCTGGACCATGACGATCGCCGTCTTCACCATCGCTGGATTCCCGCCGCTCGCCGCGTTCTTCTCGAAAGACGCAATTCTCTACGCTGCGTTCGTCAGCGGCGCCGGAGGCAAGGTTCTCTGGTTTGTCGGCCTCGTGACCGCGCTGCTCACATCGCTCTACATGTTCCGCCTTTGGTACATGACCTTCTTCGGTGAGACACGCACCGCCGACGCGCACCCGCATGAGAGTCCCTGGTCCATGCGCGTCCCGCTCATCATCCTCGCTCTGCTCTCCCTCTGCGGCGGCTGGATCGGCATCGAGCGCCTAAGCTCGTTCCTTGCTCCCTCCGTCGGCCTGCACCCAGCCACTTCGAGCATTCCGCATCTCGAGCTGATTCTCACTGTCCTTGCCGTTCTCGCCGCGCTCGAAGGCTGGCTGATCGCCGACAAATACTACCGGCGCAAAACCGACCGTCCCGCGCAAATCGCCGCGGCCATGCCCACAGGCTATAAGCTCCTCGCAAACAAGTATTACGTGGACGAGATCTACGACCGCGCACTGGTCAAGCCGCTCTTCGCCGTCTCGCAATACATTCTCGGCTGGGTCGTCGATACCGCAATCCTCGGCGGCATTGCGTGGCTGCTCGGCGGCGTCGCCAACTTCACGGGAATGATCCTGCAACGCTGGCAATCGGGCAATCTACGTTCCTACGCGGCCTGGCTGGCAGCGGCCGCGGGCGCTTTGCTGCTCTTCATGCTTGTACCGTATCTCCTGAAAGCATATGGCTTTCACGTTGTCTGCTGGGGCGGGGTGATAGCAAGATGACTGGAATCGATCAGGCCATTCTCACGCTCATCCTGCTGGTGCCGCTGGCCGGCGCGATTCTCGTCGCGCTTTTGCCCGATCGCGCCAAACTGCCCAATTGGATCGCGCTCGCCACCACGCTCATCACCTTCGTTCTCACGCTGCATCTTCCCGCGCATTTCGCCTCTGGCCAGCCCGGATTCCAGTTCGAAGTCAATCATCCCTGGATCGAGAACCCAGCCATCTACTACCATGTCGGCATCGACGGACTCAGCCTCTGGCTGGTTGTCCTCGTCGGCGTGCTCGCGCCCATTGGCATCGCGGCCAGTTGGAACGCCATCCAAACCCGCCGCAAGGTCTACTACTCGCTCTTCCTCGTGCAGCAGACCGCGATGTTTGGGGTCTTCATTTCGCTCGACCTGATGCTCTACTACGGTTTCTGGGAGCTCTCGCTGGTCCCCATGGCGATTCTCATCGCTATGTACGGCCGCAAGGATGGTCCGAAGGCCGCGCTCAAGTTCTTTCTCTTCACATTCATTCCATCGGCCCCGCTGCTCGTTGCCATTCTGTGGCTCTACGCGCGCACGCACACATTCAACTTCGCTGACTTGCAGTACTACACCGCCACCGGCGTCCTCTCGGGCGGAGCACTCTTCTGGGTTGCACTCGCATTTCTTTTTGCCTTCGCCGTCAAGGTCCCGATCTTCCCGCTGCACGGGTGGCTTGCCGACAGCTTCAGCGAAGCTCCCGCAGCCTTGGCCATGGTGATCGCCGGCAAACTCGGCCTTTATTCCATGCTGCGCTTCCACGCCGGGCTCTTCCCTGCCCAGACGCGCGCCATTGCGCCACTTTTGATCGTGCTCGCCGTCATCGGCGTTCTCTATGGCGCGTGCCTGGCTCTGGTGCAGCGCGATTTCTGGCGGCTCATGGCGTTTGCCGCACTCAGTCACTTCAGCCTTATTGTGCTTGCCATCTACGGTCTCACCATCACCGGCTGGTCGGGTGCGGTCTACCAGACTCTTTCCGTCGGACTCGTTGAGGGCGCGCTCTTCCTGCTGCTCGGCTCTCTCGAAGTTCGCTATGGCACAAGCACAATCGATCTCTACGGAGGAGTCGCGGCCAAGCTGCCACGTGCGGCGACCTACTTCGTCATCGCCACGCTGGCCATGATCGGTCTGCCGCTCTTAAGCAGTTTCATCGGAGAGTTTGTCATTTTGTCGAACACCTTCGCGGCCGTCAACCGCAGCGCCGCGATTGCTGCAGCTATCGCCGTCATTCTGGGCGCGGCTTACATGCTGTCGCTGGTACAGCGGCTCTTCTACGGTTCGGAAAGCCCACTTGCCAGTTCGAAACCCTCGGCCGATCTCGGCTTTGGCGAACTCGCCGTGCTCACGCCGCTGATGGTGCTCATGTTGGCGATGGGAGTAGCGCCGTCGCTCTGGCTGAACACAATCGGCACGGGCGTGCACCCGCCACCGCCAGCGAGTTTGAAAGATAACCAGGGTGAAATCCATTCGCCGGGACCCAATGGTTTGACTCTTTGCTGCGGTCTGTCCGCACCCACTCAGATTCCTACCTCCATCCAGAAAGCCCCACAGCAAGCAGAGAGGGAGGCCCAGCGGTGAACCAAGTGCCCGACATCTACCGCATCCTCCCCGAGGTGATTCTCACTCTCACCGGCGTTCTCGTCATGCTGCTTGAGGCATCTATTCCGCCGCTCTGGACACGTCGTTATCTCGGCTTCCTCGCCGCTGCCGGAACCACCGTCGCCCTCTGGGCCAGCCTCTGGCAGCTCTCGTTGCCACAGGGCACAGCCTTCTTCGCCACCGTCGAAACCAGCACCTTCACGGTCTTCTTTCACGTCCTCATCTGCGGCATTGTTCTCGTGGCTCTGTTGCTCTCCATCGACACGCTCCCTGAACACAGCCATCACCAGGGCGAGTTTTACGCGCTCATTGTCTTCGGCGCGGTCGGCATGTGCCTGTTGACGAGCGCCGTGGAATTGCTGGTCGTCTTCATCGCTCTCGAGATATCTTCGATCTCGACCTACATTCTTGCCGGCTACCGCAAACAGACCGGCCGCGGTCCAGAAGCCGCCATCAAGTATTTCCTCCTCGGCTCCTTTGCCACAGGATTTCTGCTCTACGGCATTGCTCTGATCTTCGGCGCAACTGGCACAACGCAGATCTACGAGGTCGCCCGCCTCGCGCCAGTCGCGCAAAACCAGACGCTCGTTCTTGCGTCGCTGGCCCTCATGCTGGTTGGCATTCTGTTCAAGGTCTCTGCCGCGCCGTTCCATGTGTGGACACCTGATGTTTACGAAGGCGCTCCCTCGCCCGTCGTTGCTCTCATGAGTACCGCGCCAAAAGCGGCAGCATTCGCGCTCTTGCTCCGCGTCGTCTACGAAATGTTCCCCCATCTCCACTCTCTGTGGGCGCCGCTGCTCTGGGTGGTTGCCGTCCTTTCCATGACCGTGGGCAACCTGGCCGCTCTCCGCCAGCAAAACGTCAAGCGCATGCTGGCCTACTCGGCCATTGCGCACGCAGGTTATCTGCTTGCCGCCTTCGCCGGCATTGGTTCCATAGGCATTGCCGCCGCCGCTTTTTACACCGCGGCCTATGCCGCCATGAACGTCGGCGTCTTTGCCGTCATCACGCTCATCGCGGGGTATGACGAAGAACTCTCGCTCATCGATGACTTTCGCGGTGTCCTCTATCGTGCGCCGCTCCTCGGCAGCCTGCTTATCTTCTTTCTCATCTCGCTCATTGGCATTCCCTTCACCGGCGGCTTCTTTGGTAAGTTCTACTCGTTCAGCGCAGCAGTCGACGGCGGCGCAATTGCCCTGGCCATCATCGGCCTGTTGAACTCTGGATTAGCCGCGGCTTATTACCTGCGTCTAGCCTTCGTCGCCGCACAGCGGCCGTCGGAGGATCAGCCCGCCCCGACCAGGCACCAGGTTGGCCCTGCCGTGATCGCCGCAGTCTCCCTGGCGTTTCTGGCCACTCTCGCCCTCGGTATCATTCCCGGCGCAACGCTCCGCGCAGCCCAGTCCGCCGCGCACACTCTGCAGGTCCCGCCGCCACCCAGCGAAGCCTCCGGCGCTCCGCTACAATCAGGTCAATGAAGTTAGGTGAATTGGCAAGCCGTCTGGGCGCTGAATTGCGCGGCGACCCCACCATAGAAATCACCGGCGTGGCAGGAATCGAAGAAGCTGGTGCCTCCGAGATTACCTTCGTCGCGAATCCCCGGTACACGTCTCTGGCCCGCGCCACCCGTGCAGCCGCCATCATTGTCGAGCCGGAGTTCCAGGAGATCTCCGCCGCCACAGTGCGCATCAAAAATCCCTACCACGCCTTTTCGCATGCGCTGGGCCTCTTTTACCAGCCACCGTCTTACCCGCCAGGCATTCATCTCACAGCCGTCATCGATCCCACAGCGGAGATTGGCCACGACACCCACATCGGCGCCTACGCGGTCGTCGGGCCCAACGTCCGGCTCGGCTCCCATGCGACACTTCTACCGCACGTCGTGCTCTATCCCGGCGTGAAAGTAGGCGACCACTTCTTCGCGCATGCGCACGCCGTCGTCCGCGAGAACTGCGTTCTCGGCGACCACGTCACGCTCGAAAACGGCGCGATTATCGGCGGGGATGGATTCGGCTTTTCAAAGAACGAACAGGGCCAATGGGAAAAGATTCCGCAATCGGGCCCGGTGCGCATGGGCAGCCGCATCGACGTTCAGGCCAACGCAACTGTCGATCGTGCTACGGTGGGCGCAACCGAGATCGGCGATGGGACGAAGATCGATAACCTGGTCCAAATCGGTCACGGCTCACGCGTGGGCAACAATACCCTGGTCTGTGCGCAAACCGGTCTCGCCGGCTCATCGGTCGTCGGCAACAACGTCATTCTCGCCGGTCAGGTCGGTATTGCCGGCCACTGCACGGTCGGTGACGGCGTCATCCTCACTGCGCAATCCGCCGTCTCGCACGACGTGCCGCCCGGCAAGATGATCTCTGGCTCTCCCGGCTTCGACAATCGCACCTGGCTTCGCGCGGTGACCATCTTCCAGCGGCTGCCGGAGCTGCTCAAGCGTTTGGACCGCGTGGAGAAAGCGTTGGCCAAACAACTCTCGAAATCAGAGCCCGAGCAAGACCCAAAGGAGACCGGCGAATGAACCGAGTCGCGCGCTTGTGTTCACCCCTTTGTGCGGCGACATTGCTCGGCGCTTTTCTTCTCTCGGCGTGCCACTCCTACCACATCGATGCGACCATCGAAAACCGCACCGGTGCGCCCATTCAACTGCTCGAAGTGGACTATCCGGACGCCAGTTTCGGCGCGGATTCTTTAGCCACCGGCGCGGATTTTCATTACCGCTTCCAGGTTCGCGGCAGCGGGCCAGTCAAAGTCTCCTACTCCGCGGCGAACGGGAAAACAGTTCAGATTTCCGGTCCCACTTTAGTCGAACAACAGCAGGGACAGCTGGTCATTGTCCTGGAGCCGGGCGGCAAGGTCGATTTCCACCCTCTGTTGTCTCCACGCGCCTAGCCTGGCAAAGTAGACTCGGTCCGCACCCAAATCACGGCACAAACAAAAAGCCAGTGAAGCGATGCGCGTCTTGCGCGTGCTTCACTGGCTTTAATTACCGGCTCAAATTCGGTTTCAGATCAGTGCATCACACTGCCGAAGAGCGGCGATTGCAGCAAGCTGCTGAATTCCGTGTCGGTGGTGGCAAAGTGAATGCTCAGATTCCCGGCGCTCGAGCCAATATCGGTGGCGTTCAGCGCTGTTTTTTCGGCATCCGTGGCGCTCATCTTGCGCACCATCACTGCTGCCGATAGAAGCGAAGAAATCGTAGCCGCGGTAAATGTGTCGCCGGTTTCAATCGTTAGATCAAAACGCACGCCGTGCTGGAAATCCATCGAATACCACGAAGCTTCCAGCCGCTTCTTCACGGTGTCGTAATCGGTCAACGAACCCGCCTGGCCCAAAAGCTGCTTCATCATGGTCTGCGTGCCTTTGTCGTCCAGAATGCTCCACAGCGGCGCGCTGTCCACGCTTTGCATCGCGCCCATCAGCGGGCTGTTCGTCAGTAGGCTGGCCGCCATTCCATCGCGGGCATCCAATGCTTTCGTCACCGCGTCCTTGCTTCCGAAAACCATGGTCGAGGGATCCACAAAGCAAAGTACCATTCCGGTCTTAGCCATCGGGTAAACGCTGTTGGCCCGCACCATGGCTGGCTTGATCTTCTGCGCATGGAAGCTCGCAAGAATATCTTCGGTGGGAAACTGGCCCTGCGCAATGCCCACGGTCTGCAGAGCATCGCTGCTAGGCGACGGGCGGAAGAGGATAAACGCGAGCTCGTCTACGTACTGATCGATATCAATCGGCTCGCCGCTTGATGCGGCCTTACCTGCACCCCCGTCGGTCCTGAGCCTGAACTTATTCAGCGCCTCATCAAACTGCTTCAACTCCGGCGGCATCACCCGGTTCTTCAGATTCATGGCTGCCGGCGAATTCTGCATCGCGTGATAGTCGATCACCACCAACTGCTGCACGTCGTGCGGAATCGCGCCGCGCGCATCGGTAGTGAGCTGCGCGGCAAAAGCCGCAGCCCCCGTCCCGATCAGTATCGATGCTATCGTGCACTTCACTAAGATCTTCAACAAGTTCTTCCTCCTGCTTGAAAACAAGCTGACTGGAGCCGCCGCCCGTAACGTTTTCCGACGCCTGCTCCGCAACCTGCCGCTTCGAGCAATCATCCTGCCCTATTTTACCGGCGAATTGCCGATCCGAGTCGATTAACTTGCGCGCCTGTCAGCCGCACCGGTTCGTCATCGGTCTTCCGGCCACGCCAGAGGGCGTTTCAGGCAACGTTCGAGAACCTTTGTCTCCTCGTCAAACCCAACTAATTGACGCATCCACGCGCTTTCCCGCTCACAAGCCGCTTCCGGAATCAGGCCGATGACCTCTCCCTCAGCAAGCGTAACCTTGTGCCGTGCTGCCAGGCTCGAAACTTTGCGGTGCACCTCGGAGATCGGGGCCGCGTCGAAATCCGTGATATTCATCGACAACTGCGCGCGCCCCTGGGCCATCACGCCCATTGCCTTTACGCCTTTCAAACCCCCGCTTGCCGCCCGGATCTCTTTCGCAATCGCACGCGCCGCGGCAACATCGGCCGAATCGAAATAGATGTTGTAGGCCACCAGGAATTTGCGCGCGCCCACGGCGCTGGCCCCGGCCGTAGGGTGCAAGCCCGGGCCTCCTAAATCGGGCCTCCGCGACGGGTCTTTCTCCACGGCGTCGCGAAGCCCTTCGAACTGCCCTCGCCGCACGTCTTCAAGATTAACCCGGTCCGGTCGAGCTGCAGCCGCTTCGTAGAAGTACACGGGAACTCCAAACCGCCGCCAAATCTCAAGCCCGGCCTGCCGCGCCAGCATCACGCATTGTTCCAGTTTGATGCCCTTCACCGGCACGAACGGAATCACGTCCGCTGCGCCAATGCGTGGGTGAACGCCCTGCTGGCGGGTCAGGTCGATGATTTCCGCTGCTTTGCCCGCAGCGCACACGGCTGCTTCCACCACCGCAGCCGGTGCCCCGGCAATCGTCACCACCGAACGGTTGTGATCCGAGTCCATCGACCAATCGAGCAGGTGTACCCCATCCACCCGCATCGCGGCGACAATCACCTCAACGTGCTTCGTGTCTGTCCCCTCCGAAAAATTGGGAACGCATTCGATGAGCGGTTCATCCATCTATGCTGTTTTCCTCGACTCACTCTGCTCCATGCAGGCTGACCATCTGACCACTAATCTCTGCTTGCAACCCCAGACTCGGCTTTTTTGTTCCCTGGTTCCCTTGGTCCCTTTGGTCCCTGTTTCTTTCATCTCCAGAACGTGTAGCCCACCTGGACCTGAATACTTGCGTTCACGCCGGGGTTGCGGTCGCCCAGGGAAGCCGACGAAATATGAACTCCGTTGACGCCCAAATCAATCGATCGCTTAGATCGGAGAAAATAGTGAATTCCTCCGCCGCCCTGCGGAGTAAAGTTCCACACGCTCGTACCCCCGTCGACCGGCCCGTTCGCGCTGCAGTAAGGCGGTCCCGTGCAGCTCATGTAGTTGGGCGGGAACTTGTGCGTCGTATAGATCAACCCGCCTGCCGCCTGGAACCATGGCTGAATGCGCTTGGCGCGGGTATTGAAGTTCCAGCGGAAAATTACGGGAGTGAGGCTGACCCCGTGAAATGTTCCGCCTCCGTACCCCCAGGGGCAGGAATAGAGCTCGCCTGAAGAGTTCTCGCATAGGATATCCGCCGTATACGGCGGCGGTGTATAGGCCTGCCACAGAGGCATCAGGTTTCCGGCGAGTTGAAATTGGCCGCTGAAGATTCCGGCATGAATGACCGGCGTCAGCACCTTGCCCAGCTCAAAACCCGCCGAGAAGAACTTATAGTCCGAGCGGCTCCCTACTCCCGTACCCCAGTTCACGAATGGCCCGTACTCCCAGCTCCGGTGCCTTCTCACCGCTCCGACGGGATCAACCGCATCGGGAACAGGCCCAGGGAGCATCTTTATTGTCTCGACAGGATCGCCTGTGGGCGTCGCTGCCCCGCTTCCTGTTTGCGCCGTAGCCGCTATTGCTCCCGCCATACCAACCAGCAACAAAACCCATTGGATCCCCCGCAAAGCGTTTCCTCCCAGCCGCCTTCTTGTTCCCCAGGTCCTTTGTTCCCTGCTTCTTCCAAAAAAAGACCGCCACAACCGGGCGGCCTCGTCTCCTATTCCTGCGCGGCCCATCAACCAGCCGCGTGCTCCATTTGTTCGGCGTCCATATCGAAGTTCGAGTAGACGTTCTGCACGTCGTCCAGATCCTCCAGGACCTCCAGTAATCGCACCATCTGGCTCGCGGCAGTCCCTTCCAGCTTTGTATACGTCGATGCCACCATCGTGACTTCGCTCATCACCGTCGGAATTCCCGCCGCCTTGATGGCTGCGGAAACCGCCTCATGCGCGCCCGGATCGGTGACAACTTCCCAGGTCTCGCCCTCGTCGTTCAGGTCTTCTCCGCCGTTCTCCAATACGAGGTCCATCAACTTCTCTTCGCTGGCCGCGGACTTCTCCACGGCAATAAGACCCTTCTTTGAAAACATGAACCGGACCGAGCCCGATTCACCAAGATTCCCACCATTCTTTGCGAACGCATGACGAATCTCGCTCACTGCGCGGTTGCGGTTGTCCGTGAGCACGTCCACAATGATCGCGACCCCGCCCGGGCCGTAGCCCTCAAACGAAATCTCCTCATAGTTGACGCCCTCCAGCTCGCCGGTGCCGCGCTGAATCGCCCGCTTGATGTTGTCCTGCGGCATGTTCTCGGCCTTAGCGGCAGCCACTGCGGTACGGAGCCGGGCATTGGTGTCAGGATTGCCGCCGCCCTTCGCAGCGACAGCGATTTCTTTCAGGAGACGGGTGAAAATCTTGCCGCGCTTAGCGTCTAGCGCGCCTTTTTTGTGCTTGATGGTGGCCCATTTCGAGTGGCCAGACATAGGAACCTCAAATGCGATCGGAGTACCGGCGTCTTTCAACGCCCGACAAGTGAGTATACCATTCGCAGCGATGGCCGAGTGAGACCGCACGCCAGCCACTCGAGCGCGAAAATCACCCAATTAAGAGAACTACCGAAGATCCCTCAGAGTACGAGAGCCCGGGCCTCGTCACGAGCCCCAGGCTCTCCGCGCGTTCAGCTTTCGGTCCGCGTTTTCAGTACTGCTCGACAGACCGCCGGCCTTACGGCGCGATCTTGCAGTAGCGCTTTCCATCCACCACAGTCACTGTGCCGATCTTGTTCATCGCGTGGCAGGCAGCTCCAGCCGGCAACGTCGAGGGCATGAAGTTGCACGTGAACTTGCTGCCTTGAGGTACCAGGGTTCCGCTCACGTTGCCGGCTTTGCATTCGCCGCCGGCCTTTGGCATCCCTGTAACCGTCACCATATCCCGAGGATTTACGGCCTTTCTCTCGGTAAGGCTGTTCGTTGTTCCGTTAGTGCCGCCTTTATTATTTGGATTCTGCGGAGCAACCGGGTTGAATGGCGGATCGGGAACATTGATCGGCGGCATCGGCGGGGCCGGGTCCGGAGGCAAAGTGCAAAGCGGCGGACAATACTTATCCGGGACAGCCAGTACAACGTTGCTGCAGCCGACGACGATTGTTGCCACAACTGCGGCGCGAACCAAGTGATTCAGCATAGGGTCCATCATTTCTCCTCTGCAGTTTCCATAGAACGGAAAAAGCCTTATGGATGGGCCCGGGGAATCATCAAGCAATCAAAGAATCCCGCAATCATAGGAACCCGGAAGAATCCCTGTCAATAGCTGAAGCAACGGATTCCAACCAAGAGTTCCTTCAAGAGAAGAACCCGTCTATCCACGTAAAGTTTCGCAGGCTGCGCAGGTTCGTCCGAATTTGTTAACGAGGAGCCATTGTAGCCCGAAACGCCGCAATCGAATCGCCTACGAGAACACTTCTGCGTCGCGCACTCTCGCGCCGGCGCGGTCTTTCGCGGAGATGATCAAGTCTTTCGGAGCAATTGGCCAAGGAATACCAAGCTCCAGATCGTTCCACAGAATCGTCCGCTCGCCCGCCGGAGAGTAATAATCCGTCACCTTATAGGCAAAGCCCGCCACGTCGCTCAGCACCAGAAAGGCGTGCCCGAAGCCCTCGGGAATCCAGAGCATTCGACCATCTTCGCCGCTCAGCTCCACGGCCGCATAACGGCCGAAACCGGGCGAACTGCGGCGCAGGTCCACGGCCACATCGAAAACCGCACCATGCGTCACGCGCGCCAGTTTTCCTTGCGGCTGCGTAATCTGATAATGAATGCCGCGCAGAACATTCTTTCCCGAAATCGAAAAATTATCCTGCACCCAATTTGTAGGCAGCCCGGCCTCGGCAAAATCGCGTGCGTTGAACATCTCAGAGAATGCGCCGCGTTCGTCCCGGTAAATCGCCGGCGTCAGCAGCAGCACGCCCGGCAGCGAAGTGGTTTCAATCTTCATGCTTAGCTTCCCGCTCCGAAGTACGGCTCACGCAACACTGCGAGCAGATATTGCCCATAGCCGCTTTTCACAATCGGCGCGGCCAGTGCCTCAAGTTGCGCGGCGTCGATGAATCCCTGCCGATAGGCGATCTCTTCCGGGCAGGCAATATTCAGCCCCTGCCGCCGCTCAATGGTGTGCACAAACAGGCTGGCCTCGAGTAGCGAGTCATGCGTGCCCGTATCGAGCCATGCCATGCCGCGGCTCATAATCTCCACATTCAACTTGCCTGCCTCGAGATACCGCCGGTTCAGATCCGTGATTTCGAGCTCGCCCCGCGCCGAGGGCTTCAGCGTCTCGGCAATGCGCACCACATCGCGGTCGTAAAAATACAAACCCGTCACCGCATACCGCGACTTCGGCGCCTTCGGCTTTTCTTCAAGGCTCACCGCACGGCCCGCCTTATCGAACTCCACCACGCCGTAGCGCTCCGGTTCTTCTACCGGATACGCGAACACAGTCGCTCCGTCCTTCAACTGCGCGGCCTTCTGCAACTGCTTTGAGAAACCCTGGCCATAAAAGATGTTGTCGCCCAGCACCAGCGCGCAGGTATCGCCAGCAATAAAATCGCGCCCGATCAGGAAAGCCTGGGCCAGCCCATCGGGACTCGGCTGCACTGCGTAGTCAATCTCAAGACCCCAGCGCAGCCCGTCGCCGAGCAGTTCCTTGAAGCGCCCAGTATCCTGCGGCGTCGATATGATGAGAATCTCCCGCAGCCCCGCCAGCATAAGCGTCGACAGCGGGTAGTAAATCATCGGCTTGTTGTAGACAGGCAGAAGCTGCTTCGACACCACGTGAGTGACGGGATAAAGCCGCGTCCCCGATCCGCCTGCGAGAATAATGCCTTTCATGTGTCGATCCTTTTCCTCAGTGCCCCGAACAAGCCTTAAACCAAAATACAGGGCTGATCCAAATAGCAACTCCTATAGGGGTGCACCACCTCCAACAAATCAGTGGCCATTTTGGAGCCTTCCCATCGCGAATTAGTTGTTGATACTTGAGGGTCAATTCAGGCACAACTTGGATATAATTGCGAACTCCCAGTACACGGAATTTCATTTGCAATCTGCCATATATCCCAAGCCAGAAAATTGCGACGCCCAAAAGCGCAACAACCCCAAACAGAGTCTGCATTCTGATTTGTCCCCTTTCATGGACTCAAAGAAGTTCTACTTCTGAATGTTGCGCCTCACAACTCCGACCGCTCCGCATAGTTCTTCTCAATCCACTCGCGATAAGCGCCTGTCCGCACGCTGCGAATCCACTCCGTGTTCTCCAGGTACCAGCGCACCGTTTTGCGCAGCCCGCTCTCAAACTGCTCTGCCGGCTTCCAACCCAGTTCGCGCGCGATCTTGCTCGCGTCAATGGCGTAACGCCGGTCGTGCCCCGGCCGGTCTTGAACGTAAGTGATAAGCCGGCGCCGCGGTCCAGCGCCCAGTCCCGGCCGCATCTCGTCCACCAGATCGCAGATCGCCGTTACCACATCGATATTCGCGCGCTCGCTGTTTCCGCCGATGTTGTAAGTCTCGCCTGGCCGGCCGCTTTCGAGCACTCTCCGAATCGCCGAGCAATGATCCTCCACAAACAGCCAGTCGCGCACGTTCTTCCCATCCCCGTAAACCGGTAGCGGCTTGCCTTCCAGCGCATTCAGAATCATCAGGGGAATCAACTTCTCCGGAAACTGAAAAGGCCCGTAATTGTTCGAGCAGTTCGTAGTGAGCACCGGCAGCCCGAAGGTGTGAAAGTACGCCCGCACCAGGTGATCCGACCCAGCCTTCGACGCCGCATAGGGACTATTCGGCGCGTAGGGAGTAATCTCACTGAAAGCGGGATCGTTCGGGCCGAGCGTGCCGTACACTTCATCCGTCGACACGTGCAAAAACCGGAAGGCCGTGCGCCCGGCCTCGTCCATCTCCGCCCAGTACGCACGCGCCTGTTCGAGCAGCGTGAACGTTCCCAGTACATTGGTTCGGATAAATGCTTCCGGCGAAACAATCGACCGGTCCACATGGCTCTCGGCGGCAAAATGCATGATCGCACGCGGCCGGTGCTTGCGCAAAAGCAAGCCGACCAGCTCCGCATCGCAGATATCGCCGCGCACCAAGCTGTAACGTGGGTCGTTCTCGACAGTCGCAAGGTTACCGGCATTTCCCGCGTAGGTCAGCAGGTCGAGATTCACTTGCTGGCCGCCGCCCGCCTTCATGCAGGCGAGCACGAAATTCGAGCCGATAAACCCCGCTCCGCCGGTGACCAGAATCGTTTCGCTCAAGCTGTGCATTCGAACCGAGTATACGGCAGAAAATACGCCACATGCGCGGCCAGGAACCGATTGTGATCCACGCCGGTCCCACGGCTCGAAATGAAATGCGGCATTGACGGCAGTTTTTCGCTATATTAAAAGGAGCGCAGTTTCCGGATGCGGCCGGATCTGCTCACGTAAAGCTCTCCACGCGGCGCAAGGCGATTTTCACAATTGAAATCGCAGCGTAGCTGTGTATTCGCCATTGAAACGTAAACCGTAACGAAAATCTGCACTTAAGGGATGCCATGGAAACCTCAGACTTTCGTCTCCGCGTACCCGATCCGCAGGGCCTCTATCATCCGCGCGATGAGCACGATGCCTGCGGCATGGGCCTGGTCGCGAATATCCGCGGTGAAAAGAGCCACGAGATCATTCGCAAGGGCCTTGAGATCCTCATCAATCTCACGCACCGTGGCGCGGCGGGCTGCGACCCGGAAACCGGCGACGGCGCAGGCATCCTGATTCAAGTTCCTCACGACTTCTTTGTGCGCGAGTGCGCCGAACTGGGCATCAAGCTGCCCGAAGCAGGCGCGTATGGCGTGGCCATGTGCTTTCTGCCGGTGGAAAAACATATCCGCCTGCAATGCGAAGGCGTCTTCGAGCGCATCGCGCAGGAAGAAGGCTGCGAAGTCCTCGGCTGGCGCGACACGCCCGTAAATGGCGACGCCATCGGCCGCGAGGCTCGCCGTTCTCAACCGTATATCGAACAATTGTTCGTCCGCCGTCCGCAGGACCTCGACGAGGAGCAGTTCGAGCGCCTGCTCTACCGTGTGCGCCGCCGGACAGAGAACGAAATCGCGGCCTCCGACATCGAGGACAAGGAAACCTTCTACGTCCCCTCCTGCTCCTGTCGCACGATTATTTACAAGGGCCTGATGCTGGCTCCGCAGATCGAGAAGTTTTACTTCGAGCTGGCCAATCCGCTCGTCACCAGTGCGCTCGCTCTCATTCACCAGCGCTTTTCGACCAACACCTTCCCGAGCTGGAAGCTGGCCCATCCCTATCGTTACGTCTGCCATAACGGCGAGATCAACACCATCCGCGGCAATATCAGCTGGATGAACGCGCGCCAGTCGGTACTCGCGAGTCCGCTCCACGGCGATAAGATTGCCGACCTCTTATCCCATCGTCGTGCCCGGCGGCAGCGACTCGGCTTCTCTCGACAATGCCGTCGAGTTCCTCTACCAGTCCGGCCGTTCCCTGCCTCACGTGATGGCCATGCTGATCCCCGAAGCCTGGTCGGGCAATCCCGACATGGATGAGGACAAGCGCGCCTTTTACGAGTACCACGCCTCGCTGATGGAGCCGTGGGATGGTCCCGCAGCCATCGCATTCACTGACGGCAAAGTCATCGGCGCAACGCTCGACCGCAACGGTCTGCGCCCCGGCCGTTACGTGGTGACCAGGGACGATCTGGTTGTGCTTGCCTCTGAAGCCGGCGTGATCGAAGTCCCCGCCGAAGACGTCCTGAAAAAAGGCCGCCTGCAGCCCGGCCGCATGTTCCTCGTCGACACGGTACAGCAGCGCATCGTCTCCGACGGCGAAACCAAAAAGGAGTTGGCCGCCCGCAAGCCCTACGGCGAATGGCTCAAGCAGCAGCAGGTCACCATGGACTCGCTGCCCGAGCCGGCGCGTGTCATCGCATCCAATCCCGAAACTCTACTGCGCCGCCAGCGCGCCTGCGGCTACAGCGAAGAGGACCTGCGCATCCTGATGACTCCCATGGCCGTCGATGGCGCAGAGCCGGTTGGTTCCATGGGCACCGATGTGCCGCTGGCCTGTCTTTCTGACCGCCCGCAACCGCTCTTCAACTACTTCAAACAGCTCTTCGCCCAGGTCACAAACCCGCCCATCGACCCTATCCGCGAAGAGTTGGTGATGTCGCTCATCAGCTACATCGGCACCGAGCGCAACATTCTCGATGAGGCACCCGAGAACTGTCACACCCTAAAACTTCCGCATCCGATCCTCACCAATCGCGATCTCGAAAAGCTGCGCCGTGTCTCGTCTGGCGATCTTCTCGCAACCACGCTTCCTGCGCTCTTCCGCGCTGAGGATGGCGAAAAGGGCCTGAAGCGCGCGCTCGATGATCTGAGCAATCGCGCCTCGCACGCCGTCGACTCGGGCTACACGCTGCTAATCATCTCCGATCGCGGCGTCGATGCCACTTATGCGCCGGTCCCCAGTCTTCTGGCCATGGCCGCGGTCCACAATCGACTTGTGCAAGAGCAAAAGCGCACCCAGGTTGCGCTGATCATCGAGAGCGGCGAGCCGCGCGAAGTGATGCACTTTGCGCTCCTCATCGGCTACGGCGCAAGCGCCATCAACCCCTACCTCGCCATCGAGACCGTCCACGACCTGAAGCGCCGCGGCTTGCTGCCGGAAAAAATCAGCGCCGAGTATGCCGAGAAGAACTTCATTAAGGCCATCGACAAGGGCTTGCTCAAAACCTTCTCGAAGATGGGCATCTCCACGCTGCAAAGTTATCGCGGCGCGCAGGTCTTCGAGGCTGTCGGCCTCAACAAGTCGCTCATCGAGTCCTACTTCCCCGGCACCGCCTCGCGTATCGAGGGCGTCGGCCTGGACGTGCTCGCGCGCGAAGCGCAGATGAAGCACGAGTACGCGTTCCAGCCGCTCACCGAATCCGAAACCGATCTCGTCGTCGGCGGCCAGTACCAGTACCGCGAAGGCGGCGAGTATCACCTGCTCAATCCGCTCACCATCAGCAAGGTGCAGCACGCGGTCCGGCAAAACAACGCAGCCACGTTTCAGGAATACACCGACCTGATCGACGACCAGAACCGCAACCTTTGCACGCTGCGCGGATTGCTCAAGCTCAAGTATTCCGACAAGCCGATTCCGGTCGAAGAAGTCGAGCCGGCCAAAGAGATCGTCAAGCGCTTCACCACCGGCGCTATGAGCTTACGGATCGATCTCGAAAGAGGCGCACGAAACTCTCGCCATCGCCATGAACCGCCTCGGCGGCATGTCGAACACGGGCGAAGGCGGCGAAGAAGAAGAGCGCTTCAAACGCGATCCGAACGGCGATCTGCGCCGCAGCGCCGTCAAGCAGGTGGCCAGCGGACGCTTCGGCGTCACGACAAACTACCTCGTCAACGCCGACGAGTTGCAGATCAAGATGGCGCAGGGCGCAAAGCCCGGCGAGGGCGGCCAGTTGCCCGGCCACAAAGTGGACGAAGTCATCGCCAAAACTCGCCACTCCATCCCCGGCGTGGGCCTCATCTCGCCTCCGCCGCACCACGACATCTATTCGATCGAGGATCTCGCCCAGCTCATCTACGACCTCAAGAACGTCAATCCGCAGGCGCGCATCGCGGTCAAGCTTGTCTCCGAGGTCGGCGTCGGCACCGTCGCCGCAGGCGTCTCCAAGGCGCACGCCGACGTGGTCCTCATCTCCGGCGATACCGGCGGCACCGGCGCATCGCCGCTCAGCTCCATCAAGCACGCCGGCCTGCCCTGGGAACTGGGCCTGGCCGAGACGCAGCAGGTCCTCCTTCTCAACGATCTGCGCAGCCGCATCCGCGTGCAGACCGACGGCAAATTGCAGACCGGCCGCGACGTCGTCATCGCTGCCCTGCTCGGCGCAGAAGAATTCGGCTTCGCCACAATGCCGCTCATTTCAATGGGCTGCATCATGATGCGCAAGTGCCACTTGAACACCTGCGCCGTCGGCATCGCCACCCAGGACCCTGTGCTGCGCGCGCGCTTCACCGGCACGCCCGAGCACGTCATCAACTTCTTCTTCTTTATCGCCGAGCAGATGCGCGAACACATGGCCAAGCTCGGCTTCAAGACCGTTGACTCCATGGTCGGCCACGTCGAGAAGATCGACGTCCACATCGACGACGCGCACTGGAAAGCCAAAGGCATCGATCTTTCGTCGATCCTTCACGTGCCTCCGCTTCCCTCCCGCGTCTCGCGCCGCCGCACCACCTGCCAGGACCACGGCCTCGGCGTGGCGCTCGATCACGCGCTCATCGCAAAAGCCAAGCCTGCCCTCGAATCTCAGTCCAAAGTCAAAGAAAGCTTTGCCATTCGCAACGTCCACCGCACCGTCGGCGCCATGCTCGGCGGCGAAATCGCGCGCCGTTACGGTTCAGCCGGACTACCTGACGAAACCATCCACTACAAGTTCCGCGGCTCGGCAGGCCAGAGCTTCGGGGCGTTCGTGCCCAACGGCGTCACGCTCGAACTCGAAGGCGACACCAACGACTATCTCGGCAAGGGGCTCTCTGGCGGACGCATCATCGCCTATCCGCCCAAGACCTCCAGCTTCCTGCCCGAAGAAAGCATTCTCGTCGGCAACGTGGTTCTCTACGGCGCAACCAGCGGCGAAGTTTTCCTGAACGGCATCGCCGGCGAGCGCTTCGCCGTCCGCAACTCCGGCGCAACCGCAGTAGTCGAAGGCGTTGGCGATCACGGCTGCGAGTACATGACCCGCGGCCTCGTCGTCGTCCTCGGTTCCACCGGCCGCAACTTCGCCGCCGGCATGAGCGGCGGCATCGCCTACGTCTACGACGATCAGGGCGACTTCTCTACGCGCCGCTGCAACAAAGCCAGCGTCGATCTTGAGCCGCTCATCGACTCCGAAGACATTGCAACAGTCCGCGGCCTGCTCGCCAAGCACGCCGACGCCACCGGCAGCCCGCGCGCCGCGTGGGTCCTCGAGCACTGGGCCGATGTGCAGCCCAAGTTCATCAAAGTCTTCCCGCACGAGTACAAGCGCGTGCTCGGCGTCAAACGCGCGGAATCTGTCTACGCGCCACCTATCATTTCGTCGCCTCTCGTCGAGGCTGGGGCAAAGTCGGCTTGATAGCCCGCGGCGAAGATGGTGTTTTGAAATGGCGCAGCTTCAAACGCGCCAAACGCGCCGGAGGCGCAATGGCTGTTAGCCCCGCGCTTCAGCGTGGGGTAGGACGCAATAAACAAGCCCCGTCCCGTAGGGACGAAGGTTTGTATCAGGGCACGACTTTAGTCGTGCCGGGAACGCAGAATTCAATGATCGGGGCTTTAGCCCCCGCGGAGAATCATGGGTAAGGTCACAGGATTTCTCGAACTTGGCCGCGAGCAGGCCACGCGCCGCAAAGCCGAAGAGCGCATCAAGGATTGGTTCGAAATCTACGAGCCATTTCCCGAGGAGAAGCAGCGCGAGCAGGGTGCTCGCTGTATGGACTGCGGCGTGCCCTTCTGCCACACCGGCTGCCCGGTCAACAATCTCATTCCCGACTGGAACGATCTCGTCTACAACAACCGCTGGGAGACGGCCATTCGCCGCCTGCACTCGACCAACAACTTCCCCGAGTTCACGGGCCGCATCTGCCCCGCTCCCTGCGAGGCCGCATGTGTCCTCGGCATCAATCAGCCGCCCGTCTCCATCAAGCTCATCGAGCGCTCCATTGTCGAGCGCGCGTGGGACGAGGGCTGGATTCATCCTGAGCCGCCCGAACAAGCCACGGGCAAACGCGTCGCCGTCGTCGGCAGCGGTCCGTCGGGTCTCGCCGCCGCGCAGCAGTTGCGCCGCGCCGGCCACTCCGTTACGGTTTTTGAGAAGAACGACCGCATCGGCGGCCTACTCCGCTACGGCATCCCCAACTTCAAGCTTGAAAAGCATGTCGTCGATCGCCGCATCGAGCAGATGCGCGCCGAAGGCGTCGTCTTCCAGACCAACGCCCACGTCGGCGTCAACGTCTCCGTCAAATCGCTCACCGGCGAGTTCGACGCCATCCTCCTCTGCGGCGGCGCAGAGCATCCCCGCGACCTCACCGTTCCCGGCCGCGAGCTCAAGGGCATTCACTACGCCATGGAATTTCTGCCGCAACAGAATCGCCGCAACGAGGGCGACTCCGAACAAACGCTCCTCGCCAACATGAAGGCCGCCGGCTCCATCTTCGCCACCGGCAAGCGCGTCGTCATCATCGGCGGCGGCGACACCGGCGCAGACTGCCTTGGCACGAGCCATCGTCAGGGCGCAAAGAGCGTGCATCAATTCGAGATCATGCCCAAGCCGCCCGAAAACCGCGCCGGCTCGACCCCGTGGCCCCTCTGGCCGCTGCAACTGCGCACCGAAAGCTCTCACGAAGAAGGCGGCATCCGCGACTGGAGCATCAACACCGTTAAATTCACCGGCGACGAGCACGGCAATCTCAAGCAGATGCATGCCCTCCGCGTCGGCCCTCCGCCCAAGTTCGAGGCCCTTCCGGGCACTGAATTTACGTTGGATGTCGATCTCGTCCTGCTCGCCATGGGCTTCCTTGGCCCCGTCCGCAACGGCATGATCGAAGAGCTTGGCGTCAAGCTCGACGCGCGCGGCAACATCGCCACCACCGACTATATGAGTTCGGTCGATGGCGTCTTCGCCGCCGGTGACATGCGCCGCGGCCAGTCGCTCGTAGTCTGGGCCATCAGCGAAGGCCGCAAAGCCGCCGCTGCCGTCAACGACTACCTGACCGGCAAAGAAGAGCCGCTCTCAAGAACCCGCCACTCCGCCGCCGTCACCTCGCGCTAAAACTTCGTAGCCATCGAGCATTTGTAGCGCCGGTCTCCTGACCGGCTGTAGCGTGGGCCTCCCGGCCCACGCATCCCTCCTCTGTAACGCTCACCCCGCTATAATCACCACTCCTCAGGAGTACTCGCCATGAGAAGATTCTTCCCCGGAGTCACGCTCTCTCTGTTGTCTCTACCTACGCTCTTCTGCCAGCCCTCTCACCCCGCCGCATCCACCGCCAACTCGCTCGCCAACTCGCTCGCCAACTCGCTCGCCAACTACGCGTACCAACTCCCCGCCGGTTGGACGCAGCGGCAATCGTCCGGCTACATCGTCCTCACATCGCCCACCTATCCCATCGCCAATCCCATGGCCCGCCCCATGGACCCGCACGTGGAGAACTGCCAGCTCACCCTGCTCCCCATGCGCACCGCCACGCGCAGCCTCGGAGAAGAAGCGGTCGCCACCTTCAGCCAGGTCTTCCGCACAGACCCGCTTGCCCCCAACACCTCCGGTCTCCCTTTCATCACCAACGGAGTCTCCCCGCAGGGCTGGGAATACATCCTCATTCGCAAGCTCATCGGCGGCCAGGAGGGCGAAGCCCGCGCCACCGGCGCAACTTTCCTCATGGCCAGGGTCGGCGATCAGCTCGCCACAGTCGTCGGCGTCTCCAAGGACTTTCTCTGGAGCGCATGTTTCGGCCAGCAGCACGGCGACGCATGGCCCGGATTCTTCTATAGCCTCCAGTTCCGCAACGCCCCACCCGCCGCGCAAGCCCAGGCAGCCATCCACCAGCAGCTCATCGGAACCTGGATCGGAGCCTCGGGAAATGTTGGCCTCGCCTACATCTTCCAGGCGGACGGCCACTACACCAGCACCGGCGGCACACGAGACAGAACGACCGGCCAGTTTACTCCGTCCTTCCATACCAACGGAACCTTCGCCCTGAATAACAACGCGCTCGTCCTCACCGCGGACAACTCCGCCCCCTCCGCGCAATTCTTCCGCATAGGCCGAATCAGTCACGACAACGGCCAAACCTGGACCAACCAACTCTGCCTCTTTGTTCCCAGCACCAGCGGCGAAGTCTGCTACAACAAGCAATGAAATTAGGACAAAGCGACCATCCCAAATTGCATGTCATCCCGAACGACATGAGGGATCTGCGGTTGCCTTTCTGACCTTGCCCGCGCAAAACGTATCCCTTAGCAAGCTGTTCTAATGCGAAAGGGTAGCGAAGATGACGAAGGCAACGCGGGGACGTTACACGCTGGAGTTCAAGCAAGAGGCGGTTCGGCTAGTGGAGTCGGGCCAGAGTCAGGCAGCGGTAGCTCGCAGTCTGGGCGTGGTTGAACAGACGTTAGGCAACTGGGTCAGGGAGCATCGAGCCGGGACCTTGAAGGGTGCCAGCGGCAAGCCTCAGGTGACTGCCGAGCAAATGGAGAACAGCCGCTTACGGGCAGAATTGGCGCGGGTAACGATGGAGCGCGACATCCTGGGAAAAGCCACGGCGTATTTTGCGAAGTGCCAGAAATGAAGTACGCCTTTATTCATCGCCACAAGCGAGTCTGGCCGATCTCGGTTCAGTGCCGGGTTCTGCTGGTGAGTGTCTCTGGCTACCATGAACATCTGGCGCGGCGGGTCCATATTGCTCAGCGTCGTCACCTCAGCGACGAAGCGCTTCTGGTTCACATCAGCGCCGTTTACGCGGAGAATCGCGGTGCGTATGGGTGGCCGCGGATCTGGCGTCAACTGCGGGCGCAGGGCATTCGCGTGGGTAAACTGCGGGTGCAACGGCTGATGCAGAAGCATGGCATTCAGGCGCGCGGCAAGCGAAAGTTCCGCGTTGCCACCACCGACAGCAAGCACGGTCTTCCGATTGCGCCCAATGTGCTTGATCGCAAGTTCACGGTGGCTGCGCCCAACCAGGCCTGGGTTGGCGATCTGACCTATATCGCGACCGAAGAAGGCTGGCTGTTTCTTGCGGTAGTGATCGATCTGTTCAGCCGCAAGGTGGTGGGCTGGTCGATGAGGCAGGACATGCAGCGCGACCTGGTGATCGATGCTCTGGAGATGGCGTGGTTCAAGCGCAATCCCGGCAAGCTGGCCGGATTGATTTTTCATAGCGATCGCGGCAGCCAATACGCCAGCGACGACTTCAGGGAGGTACTCAAAGAGCATGGCATTACGCCATCGATGAGCCGCAAGGGAAACTGCTGGGACAACGCCTGCTCGGAGACGTTGTTCGGCTCACTGAAGGTGGAACGGCTATACGGCCGGCGTTTTGAAACGATCCGGGAGGCCAAGGATGAAACCATCTCCTGGCTGCTCTGGTATAACCGAACCCGGATGCACTCGACGCTGAACTACGTCAGCCCGATGCAGTTCGAGCAAGACTGGACAGATGCTGCTGAGAAGATCGCCGCCTGAGAATACGCGGCGATCGAGGCAGGCCGTGGAAATGACGGTTTATGGAAAGCCCGGAAAACGATAACGCTGTTTTCCGCCCTTCCCACAAACCTTGGAAATCGATGAAACCGATTCCCACATTCCCACCGCCACGACGATGACGAGGATGAATTTAATCCTCAAAACACGGCCGGTTAAGAGATACGCATTCTGAGGGCAAGGTCATTCACACAGCCAGCCCAGCACGAAATGGGTACCCAAGGATGCCGCCGGAACAAGCGCGTCACGCGCCGGAGGCGCAATGGATATTAGCCCCGCGCTTCAGCGTGGGGTAGGAATGGAATAGAAAAATCCAGTCCCGTAGGGACGAAGCTTTGTATCAGGGCGCGGCTTCAGCCGCGCCGTATTGTCGACGTATTGAATCGGGGCGTCACAGGCCGCGGGAAAAGTCACTCGAAGCCTCAGTTTTGAAAGGGCACGGATTTATCCGTGCCGATAAGTCAAACAAAATAGCTCCGGCTTTAGCCGCAGAGGGACGTCTTTCTGGAGCTTCACCACCACTTCCAGCACTTCTCCGCAGCCTGTTCAGCCCTGAGCGACGTGTCGCTAACGTGGGAGACCACGAACCCAACCTACGCGGGTGTCATCCTGAGCGGAGCGCTTCAGGGGCCCCGTGATTGCCAGGCAATCATGGGGCAGCGGCGCAGCCGCTGGGGGAGTCGAAAGCCCGCCCTGAGCGTAGTCGAATGGAGATCTGTGGTTGCTTTTGCTGACTTCAGCCCAGCACGAACGCGCCACGAAGCGCTTGTCATCCCGAACGCAGGTGAGGGATCTGCGGTTGTCTTTGCGCCGCCCGCATCCGCAATCAATCCAGCTTCCCGATGAGCCGCACACCCAAAGCCGAATCCAGATGAGAACGGCGTTTGCGGCGACCTATCCTGAAAAGAATGATCCAAATCCGGTCCGTTAAGGCTCGCGGTTTACCGGGCGCCCAAATGCTAGGCACCTAAGGCGGCCATCGTTGGTGGGAATGCCTACTTTTCAACCCGGCACCTAGGACAGCCCCAACGTTGGAAAACGTCGAGATACGATGTGGTATTGGAGGACCGTATTGACAATGGACGTGGAAAACAGGCTAACCGCCCTTCGGGAGAAGGTCTCAGAACTATACGCGAGGAGAAATATCTACGTTGACAGTATGTCAGCCATACCCGAGCAGGTTAAAAACATCCGCGAGGATTATTCGCACAAGCACGATTTTCTGAAGTGGGACCGCGAAGCGTATGCAAAGCTGTATTACCCCTTGTGGATACTCTTTATGGGCGGGTTTGTGTTTTCGCTCAGTACAGACAGATATCACGGACCAATTCCCGCATACATCGTGGGGCTTATCTACTTGTTTCGCATTCTTGCAGTGGCCGGAACCGCACTCAACTTCTATGTGCAGCGTCTCGCCTTGGAGGTGCTCCGGTACGAGTGGGAAACTGAGGTGGCTCTCCGTCGGGCCATGGAAACGGCGCACTTCGAGACCCGAAACATCACTGTGGAGGATTTGCCAACCATCGAAGAGATTGAAAAGGTTGTAGCGGAACTTATTGCCGAATGTAACGATGAAAAAGAAGCGTGCCGCTATGTTGAGCATGCACGCGCGACACTAGCTCTGTCAGACAGGAAGGATAAGTTCCGGAATGCAATGGAAATCTGGCTGATGATGTATTCCGCTATTTTCCTTGTCCTGATGCTCGTTCTCACCTGGAGAATCGTTCCTTGAGGGCTTGAGGATCGGGGGCTTATGGATCAAAGTGCCGTATGAGCGGTCGTTCGCGTCCTAATCAGAGACGGCGAGTGGCCCAAATCTCAGAATGCAAATCCAGCACAAGAATGAGTGCCCCAGGTCTCGTTTCTGAGACCTGGGATAGCGCGAGGCCTTATCGACCCGGTATGGCCACCGAGAAGCCTGAATCCACCGAAGTACCCGTCGTTGATGGAATAGGCCCTCAAATGCCGGCTCCGCGCCGGTAATCCGTGTACGACAGACAGACTTTCTGAAAAACACGTGACGAGTGTGCGTTACAGGAGGTTTTGCTTGAGCAAAAAGTTGCGTGTCTGGGGGTCAGACCGGGTTCGGGCTTCAATGATTGACTTGCTCTTGGCAATGCTGGTTTTGAAATCGACGATAGCAGTCCGTTCGTCCGAACGCAAAAGATCCAGTTTGCCAAGGCAATAGAAAAGGTTCGCTTGGCTCTCGTCCGCGATTGAACGGTCTGAGCTTAGCGCAATGGAGATGAATCGGCGGTACTTATCAATTTCTTCGGGTTTGACAGTGTTCACGGCCTGTGAATAGGCAAGGTCTCCCGCCTCGTAGTAGGTCAAATCGGAGGCGCCGGCTAGGGCAGAGGCCAGATTGGGTAGCCCCGAGTCAGCCGCTGCGGAGACTAACACCATCTTTCGGTCCAAAACAAAAGGAGGCGGACTTTGGCGCTCTGATATATCCATTAGCTGCGTAGCCTTGCCGGCGTCGAATGCAATGAGAAGCGCTACAGCAGCAACAAGAGCGATAAAGGTGAACCGCAAAAAAGGCTTAGGCGCATCGAGATCATAGATGCGTTTCGCGGTGATCTTATTAGGTGAACTCACGTTGACGTCCAAAGTTCCTGGAATGTACGAGCCCCGCGCAACTACTTGAAGACGCACGCAGTCCTTTGGCTTCAGGTATTGAAGCGGGATTTTGATTCCTCCGCCGTCCGGTTGTTCCAGTAGCTCGAGACCCGGGGGCAGCGAGTAGTCGGCGATTTGCAACTGTGCGCTCCCAGCTCGCAAATGCAAGGTTAGGTCTTCGGCCTTTTTCCACGAGCCATTTCTCAACAGCAATCGGTATGCGGCCATAGACTCGTACTTATCTGCCAGACGGACTGGTATCGTGTCTTTCGTCGAATAAACGAGGCTTGAACCTGAGTTTCTAAAGTAGTCGACTACAAACCCGACCGCAGTCGTCACCAATACTGATTCGACTTGGACCACTATTGACCACATACATTTTTCTCGTTGTTTGCTTAGCAGGTAGCAATTCTACTGGACTATCGGAGGATATGCATATATCCATGATGAACCTAGACGTCTGCGCCTGCGTTCTCGGCCCGCTGAAAGCAGGGCTCTCTCGCCCCTCATTGCGCAAAGCCGGGCGCGTAAATGTCGTTGCGGTGTTCCGCAGCCCAATTGGGAATGAAATGTCGGCCATTCTCCACTAATCCGCCCCTCCCGCTCTAACGCGCGCACCCATTAGCTGCCCCGCAAGGTCTGACCCCCCATCCCCTCAACTCCCGCCCCATCCCCTTCACCACAAAACCACTTATTCCTCCGCCCCAATTTGCCGATCATTTCCGCAAAATCCCTATCCTTATCTCAGGAGCGTTGCAGGAGCAAGCAGAACGGACTCGGGTTTCTCTGACACCTGAAACCTGCTGTTAAGTCTTTTGCTGCCTAATATCTGCAAATAACTCCTTCGCCAAGAGATATTTGCAGCCGGAACCACCGGCTAACCTGCTGAAAACGAGATATTTGTTTGCAGAGATGGAGGGGGGACCCCCAGGGAGGAAACCGGCAAATGAGCTACATGGAGTGCCGCCACATCAAATCCAACGGATGCAAGTGCGAGGCCGCGGCCCTCCGCGGCATGAGCTATTGCTACTTCCATGCGCGCCTGCATCGCACGCTCCGCAACCACAAATCCGAATCGGCCTCTGCCTCCGCAGCCGTACCCAATGCCGGGCTCGATCTTCCCGCCGTCGAAGACCGCACCGCCATCCAACTCGCCCTCACCCAGGTCCTCCAGGGCATGGGCTCCAGGCGCATCGACCCGCGCTTCGGCACCCAGCTCCTCTACGGCCTCCAGATCGCCGCCCAGCTCATCGATCCTCCCCGGACCATCGACCACTCCGAGTTCGTTCAAGAGCTCACCACCAGCGAAGACGGCGACGAGCTCGGCCCTCAGGAATTCATCTGTGAAAAGGGAGAGAATTGCGACGACTGCCCCTACGTGGAACAGTGCACACACTGGGTAGAAACCAAAGACGAACCAGCCGCCAATGACGAAGAAGAAGACGATGACGACGAGGATGAAGAGGACGAAGATGAGGGTGAAGAATAACCGCCCCACGCGCCGGAGGCGCAATGGTTGTTAGCCCCGCGCTTCAGCGTGGGGTAAGAAATGCAATAGACAAATCCAGTCCCGTAGGGACGAAGGTCTGTATCAGGGCGCGAATTCATTCGCGCCGCAAAGCGCGTAAAAGATTCGGGCTTTAGCCCCTGAGGGACGCTCTTGCCCTACGGCGCACTCTTGCAAACGCACTCTCGATACGCATCGGGCGCTTCGTTCTTCAACGAGCACGCATACGGCGACCAGATCAGCGACATCATGCGCATATCCACCCCGGTCATGTAATACCGCAGATAATCCTGGCTCGCCGCCGATTGCGCTGAAGGATCAGCCTTAAACCCTGCAATCAGATTCCCCACCGTCGTCGCCGTAAACGCCGGCTCATGATAGGTCCGGTCAAAATCGTATTCCTCACTCCACTTCGTATCGACTCCCGTCTGATTCGAAGCTGCGATCACGCGATAGTCGGTGAGAGTCGCAGTCGCCGGGTCGACCGTCCCCAGGGTGAATGAGGGATTGTTCCCGTCCACCGGCGAGATCGAGGCAATCATCTTCACCGCGATCGGCTCCTGCACCGCATCGGTCTTCGCCGGCGTCAGCAGCCGCACCTCGTCCATGTGCGTGTGCGCAAAGATCGCCAGCTGCACCACGTCACCGTAGCCGGCCAGCGCTTCCGGCAGCGCCTCCGATGACAGAAACATCTTCGCCTTGCCTCCGGCGCAAAGCTCCATCCACTTCTTCGCCGTTGAATACGAATCCACTCCCGGCGGAATATGCGACATCACCCAGACTTTTTCTTTTTTCCCGTGCGCCAGCTCCAACTGCTGCTTCAACCACGCAATCTGCGCAGCCGCCGGAGCACCATCCGTTTTACCGCCGCACGTTTGATACCGCGCCGCCATGAACTGGTCGTCCAGAACCAGAAGCCGTGCGTTTTCCATAGGCGCTGGCAACTTCACGCTGTAGTTGCCTCCCACCCCAAAACTCTCGCGCGCCTTTGTCTGCTCCTCCCCGTGAAGATCGGCCGCAAACACCACACCGCTATCCTTCAGAAATGCGGAATTGCCGTCGAGCCGATAATCCCCGCAGTCGGAATCGTTGTTGCCCAGCGCCGCATAAACCGGAACGCCAGGAACCGCGCCGCGAAGCTCAGTCAGAACATAGTCAATGGTCTTCTCCACAAATGCCCGATAGTCACCAGACTGAGCTTTGGGAAACACCGCCGCAAACTTGCAGCTGAAGCTGTGCGAAATCAGGTCTCCGCTCACGACCGCGAACTTGGCCTCGCCAGCCTGCGCGTGCATTGCCCGCAAACTAGAGCGGTAGAGAACGAAAGAGGTGTCTGCGCCGCGCGCGGGGCAGCTTTGCTCCACCTTCGCCCATCGCGCCGCAGCATCGGCCGACGCAGGCGCAGCGAGAATGGAGTTCCATTCGCTCACCGGCGCAGCCGCCAGCCTGAGCGCTTTCCCCGAATCCAGAAACGGCTCAAAATGGATGTCGCTGACAAACAGCACCTCCATCCTCTTTGGCAAATTCTCCCTAGCATCCTGTCCCGGCGCATGAACAGCGAGTCCCATCACTGCAATCGCCAGGCCCCAGACCCGTGCATCCAAGCAAACCCTTCCCGCGCTCCACACCCACTTCATCGCCACTCTCCCGCTTCAACTGCGGCTTTCCTGCAAGTCTTTGTAGGATAAACTGCCTCCCCATCCGCAAATGTTCCTCGCGCGTAAATCCACATCGGTGGCCGGAATGTGCTATACGTTTTGTCATGACTAAGCCCTCCCTCTTTCGCGCCGTGTTCTTTGCGGCTGTTTCTCTTCTCCCAAATATCTGCGTGGCGCAGGCCCTCGCGGCCAGTCCGCCCATGGGCTGGAACAGCTGGGATTCCTATGGTTTCACCATCGACGAAGAGCAATTCCGTGCCAATGCGGAAGTTCTCGCCTCGCTCGTGCAATACGGCTGGAAATACGCCGTCATCGACGAGGGCTGGTACATGGCCAATCCCGACGGCAAGACCCTCGAACAAAAGGAGTATCTCTGGAACGACAATGGCCTTCTGATTCCCGCTCCGTCCCGCTTCCCATCGGCGGATAATGGCGCCGGGTTCCGGCCTCTTGCCGACTGGCTTCACAAGCAGGGCCTCAAATTCGGCATTCACATTGTCCGCGGTATTCCCCGGCAGGTGGTTGCGGCCAATCTTCCCATCGCCGGCACGCATTTCTTCGCCGCTGACGCCGCCGACACTTCGTCTCCATGCCCCTGGGATGACGGCAACTGGGGCATCAAAGACAATCCTGCAGGCCAGGCCTATTACGACTCCATGATCAGGCTCTATGCATCCTGGGGCGTAGACTTTCTCAAGGTCGATTGCATTGCCGATCATCCCTACCGCCCCACTGAGATACGCCAGATCGCCGATGCCATCAAGAAAACCGGCCGGCCTATCGTACTCAGCCTCTCGCCCGGTCCCACCGACTTCAGTCACGCGGCGGAAATCGCCCAATATGCGCAGATGTGGCGCATCTCCAACGATCACTGGGATCAGTGGGAGTTTGCAAATCACACCAGCGACGGCTTCCCCTTCGGTCTGCGGGGTGCATTCGACCTTCTTGCCGAATGGTTCACGTATACAAGTCCTGGCAACTGGCCCGACGCCGACATGCTTCCTGAGGGGTGGCTCGGTCCCCACCCCGGCTGGGGCGAGCCGCGGCAGTCGCGCCTCACCCAGGATGAACAGCGAACCGAATTTACTCTTTGGTCAATTGCCCGTTCGCCCCTGATCTTCGGCGGCAATCTCACGCGCCTGGACGCATTCAGTCGCTCTCTTCTTACCAACCAGATCCTTCTTTTCGTAAACCAGAACTCCAACTATAGCCACCCAGTCGATGTCTCGGCGCTGGGTTCAGGTTTCGAGAACGTTCGCGTATGGCGGGCGACCGTAGGAGATCCAGGCGATCGCGCCTATGCAGAGTGCATCGCCTTCTTCAACCTTGGATCGGGACCGGCCGCTGTGCATGTCGCCTGGAAGAGTCTGGGCCTCGACGATCGCAAATACATTGCTGAGAATGCATTTGACGATTCGATGAGTAAGGAGTCAAAAGACATCAGCATTACCCTGCCGCCGCATGGCAGCACATTGTTCCAGCTGCGTTAAAGCCGATGAGGTAGGAGATGACTGCTCCGGCTCATTGATCTAGCGCGATGCAGCGTTTCGTGTGCAATGTCCCATCCGAGGGGCCATTCATGCCGCTTCTTCGCTCCGCTTTTATTGCGCTTTCTCACAATCGGCCTCTGCGCCGTTTTTGCGAGAACTCCCGCCTGGCAGCTCGTCTCCACTCTCGCTTCATTGCGGGCACAACTCTTGACGACGCGTTGTGCGTCGCCCAAACGCTCAATCGCCAGGGCATCGCCGTCACTCTGGACTCGCTGGGCGAGAACGTGACTTCAGAAACAGAAGCACGACGCGCGGCCGATGTTTACGATCAATTGCTTGATGCGATCGCAGCGCGCGGCCTCGACGCCACTGTCAGTCTGAAACTGACGCAGATGGGCCTGGAGCAGTCGGCAGATCTGGCTGAGTCCATCACCGGCCGACTCGCCGAACGTGCTCGGGCCGTCGGGAACTTCGTGCGCGTTGACATGGAAGACTCGCGCCTGACGCAGATTACGCTCGACATCGTGCGGCGCATCCATGTGCGCCCTTCCACAGGCGCGATCGGCGCCGTCATTCAGGCTTACCTCTACCGTTCCCGAGCCGACGTGGAGCAATTACTCGCCGAAGGCATTCCTATCCGGCTCTGCAAAGGCGCTTACAACGAACCGCCCGAGGTTGCGTTCCCACAGAAGGCAGAGGTCGATCAAAACTTTCTCAAGCTAAGCCGGCTCCTCCTCGACAGTTCGAACTACCACGCTCTCGCGACGCACGACCCCGCGATGATTAATGCAGCCAAGGCCTACGCGGCTTCGAACGGCATCGGCCGCGAAACCTTCGAATTTCAGATGTTGTACGGTGTGCGCCGCGATATGCAGCAAAGCCTGGTGCGCGGGGGTTACAAGGTGCGCGTCTATGTGCCTTTTGGAACTGCCTGGTATCCCTACTTTATGCGTCGCCTGGCAGAGCGCCCGGCCAATGTGTTCTTTTTGGCCCGCAATCTCTTTCGGGACTAAGCGCTTTTCGGCTGGATCATTTTCCGCGCCTGTCTGTGCCGCCGTTTTGAGTTTTCGCTCTGTGGCGCTTGTGGAGCATCACAACATGACCGCACCGGCTACAGCGCCAAGGGTAGTATCCGAACAATGGAAAGATCGTTGTCTGCAGAAACCCTTCGCGATAGACCCGACGCACCTTGCCCCTTCCACACTTTAGGCAAGTCACCAGTTCCTTTTCGGAGCTTGTTTCCAGGAGCCTCTCCGTCGGGACTTCCTGAACCACTGCCTCTGACATCTCTGCCCTCCCGGAAGACCGAGCCCAAACACCAAGTAACAACTGGGCCGCTGCCCGCTCTAAGCAACGGCCTTCTGTCCCACTGCAAGGAAGATCAAAGGGGAGGACAATCGTCCTACATAGCTATCCATCTTATCTTCCAGAATCACTGCATAAACTGAAATCTCTTGCGATTATAGTACCCAGGTAACAGGGCAACAACCGCTGCGGGAATTGCGCGTGCAAGCATCTGGCACGGCATCCAATTTGACACGGAGCGAGCCGGGTCGGTACGGCAGGCAGCTCAATCCGAAGCCTGCAGCCGCCTCAGGCCTTCGCGGGCCAGATCGGCAACCGCCCTTGCCAACGTCACCGATTCGTTAAGCGACTGCGGACGTTCCAGGCGAATTCCCTTCTTCGCCGCATAATCGCGAAAAAGAATGTCAACGTCGAAGAGAATCTCTACGTGGTCGCAGAGAAAACCGATCGGCTGTAGTACAAGTGCCTTAATGCCCTCGGACGCAATTCCGCTCAGGGTCTCCTCCACGCTGGGCCCTATCCACGGTCCGCCGCTCGCGCCCTGGCTCTGGAAAGCAAACCACCACCGCGAAATTTCCGGCACGCGCGCCGCGACTAGCTCCGCCGTGTGGCGCGCCTCGTCAGCGTACGGATCAGTCCCCTGCCCCGGCCACAGCCTCTTGCCTCCTTCACTATCCGCCGCTGCTGCCTCGACCGTCCGAGCCGGCACGCTGTGCGCCGTAAATAGTACCGGCACCGGCTCGCCAGTACCGGCGCTCAGCTTCGCCAGTGCGGGCCGCAATCGCACGGCAAATGCGTCGGCCAGCAGCGGATGCTGCGCCCACCCCGCAGTAAAGTCGATGCGCAAGCTTCCGGCCTCCGCCTCGACGGCGCGCCGGTACAATCCAACGCTAGTCCGGGAGTTTTGCGGCGCCATGCAGATCACTGCGGCTTCTTCCACGCCGTCAGCGCGCATCTGCCGGACTACTTCCGGAATATAGGGCCGCCAGTTCCGCATCCCCACATACACCGGGACGGCATGTCCCATAGCGTTGAGTTCGTTCTCGACCAGCTTTGCCTGGGCGAACGTGATCTCGGTCAGCGGGCTCTTCCCGATCTGCGCATAGCGGTGCTGGATCTCTTCGACCACCGACTGCGGAATCGGCCGTCCGCTCACCACATTGCGCAGGTATTCGGGAATCTGCTCCACCGTCTCCGGAGTCCCGTGCGCTAATAACAAAACTGCCTGCTTGGCCATCCTCTAGCCCCTAACTCCCTGCTCTAAACGAAACTCACGCACCATGCGCACCACAGCCTGCACATTCTCCACAGGTGTTCCCGGCACGATGCCGTGGCCCAAATTGAAAATGTGTCCCGGTCTTCCGTTGGCCGCGCGCAGAATCTCACCCACCCGCTGTTCCAGCACATCGACCGGAGCAAAGAGCGTGATCGGATCGAGGTTGCCCTGCACCGCGTGGCTATGGCCAACCATCCGCCAGCCCTCATCGAGCGGCTGCCGCCAATCCAGACCGATCACGTCGGCTCCAGTCTGCGCCATCTGTTCGAGCAGACCTGCGGTTTCCACGCCAAAATAAATCACAGGCACACCCATCGCCTGCACTGCGCGCACCAGCCGCTTCGAGGCTCCGAAGGCATAGGCTCGATAGTCGCTGAGAGAGAGCGAGCCGACCCAACTGTCGAAGATCTGAATCGCGTCCGCTCCAGCCTCCACCTGCTGGCAACAGTATTCCGTCAGCACCGTGACCAGCTTATCCAAAAGTGCGCCCCACGCCGTCGGCGCGCTGTACATGAGCTTCTTGGTCTCGATGTAGTTCCGCGAGCTGCCGCCCTCAATCATGTAACTGGCCAGCGTGTAAGGCGCGCCGCAGAATCCAATCACTCCCAGCCGATCGCGGAAGTGCGCGGCAACTTTCTCGATGGCGCGCGCAACGTAGCCAAGCTCGCCGGTACGATCCGTGCGCAAGGCGAGCACATCTTCAGCGGTGCGCACCGGGCGATGCACGACCGGGCCCTCGCCCGCCTGAAATTCGAAGTCCAGCCCCATCGGCTCCAGCGGCAGCAGCAGATCGGCAAAGATGATGGCTGCATCTACACCCAGCTTCTCTGCGGCCGTGATTGTCACCTCGGCTGCCAACTCGGGCTTCTTGCAGATTTCTACCAGCGTATGGTGCTTGCGCACGTCGCGGTATTCCTGCATGTAGCGCCCAGCCTGACGCAGAAACCAGACCGGCGTGCGATCCACAGGTTTGCGCAGGCACGCGCGCACAAAGCGGGTGCCGCTCAGAATTGTTGCTTCATCTATGGGGCTATCGTCCTGGCGGGCCATCTTCGATCATTCTAGATGGCAGGCCCGTTGCACCGCCTCACCGCGTGGCCCCTTTTGTTATCCCGCAGGGCTCTTGTCGCATCCGTTCCTGTATCCTGTCTCTGCCGCAGGTCCTGCGCGGCTTCCGTTCCCTGGATTCGCCTTCACCCGCGATGCAAAAAGGAGCTTCCCCGTGCTATCCGCCCGGTTCGCCGCCGCATCCCTCGCCGCGCTTTTCACGCTTTCATTCGCTGCTCTTGCACAATCGCCCCAGCAATCCTCGCATCCCGCGCCATCTTCTCCACTCGCTTCCAGGAACATCAAACTCGATGTAGTTGTCGAAGCCAGGTCAGGCCAGCCATTGACAACACTCCAGCAGCAGGACTTCAGGATTTTCGATAACAAAGCACAGCGTCCCATCACTTCCTTTAAGGTCGAAACCTCGAAGGAAGTAGCGGTATCGGTGATTATTTACCTCGACGCCGTGAATACCCCTTACGCGCTACTGGGGCAAATCCGCAACGGCGCAGACAAGTATTTCAAAGCGAATGAAGGAACTCTTGGCCATCCCACCACCTTCGCCTTCCTTACCGACGACGGGACTCAGTTCAACAAACGATTCTCAAGCAACGGAATGGAGCTTAGTGACGATCTCGAACACGATCCGGTCGGACTTCGCCAGATCATTCGCGGTACCGATTGGGGTGACATCGATCGCTTCGAGATCGGCATCAAGGCCATTCATCAGCTCATCGCTTTGGCCACTAAGCTGCCCGGCCGCAAGATCGTGATCTTCATCTCTCCGGGCTTTCCTCTTCTCTCCGGCCCCGATGCTCAGATCAATACGAAACAGCGGCACGAGATCTTCGGCGATACCATCTATCTCACCAATCAACTGCAGCAGAACGACATCACCTTCTATACCATCAACCCAATCGGCGTTTCCCAATCTATGTATAGCGCCAACTATTACGAGACATTTCTCAAAGGTCTGGCTCGGGTCGACGACGCGCAGTTCGCCTATCTCAGTCCCCAGGTGCTCTCCCCTCATAGCGGAGGACTGACGCTGATTTCGAACAACGATATTGCCGGCATGATTCAGCGCTGCCTGCTCGACGCCGAGTCATGGTATCGGATTGCCTTCGATCCCTTGCCCTCGGAAAAGCCAAACGACTATCACCACATCGATGTCCGCGTCGATCAGCCCCACGTCGTCGTCCGCACCCGGGACGGGTACTACGCCAACGCAACGCCCGTCATCATCAAGTGATAGAACTTCTTTTTCGGGAGTGGCCGAAGTTGCCTTAAGGATTCGCTAGCGCCAGCGGAAGATTCGAACCGCGGCCGCGAACGGCGCCACGAACCAGAAGAGAAGAATTGCCAATGGCGTCATCATGTGCCCGAGCGCAGCCCCTTGCAGCATGTTGCCGCGCACGGCGTTGATCGCGGCCGTGAGCGGAAGCGCCTGGACGAATGGCTGCAGAAAGGCCGGGAAGCGCGCCGTGGAGAAAAATACCCCAGACATGATCCACATGGGCATCATGACCACGTTCATCAGGCCGCTGACCGCCTCAATAGTGCGGGCGCGCGAGGCAACCAACAGACCCAGTGCCGAAAACGTCAGCGAGGCAAGCACGCAAATCAGACCAAGCTCGACGAGCGATCCGCGAAACGGAACGCCAAAGACGAGCCACGCAAAGCCGAGCAGCACCACCACCTCAATGCCGAGCATGACGAGACGCGAGAGCAGATAGGATGCGAGGTACTGCCAGCGCGGCATGGGCGAAGCCACCATGCGCTTGAGCAGCTTTTTCGCCCGTGCATCGACAATCGCGAATCCCAGTCCCCACATCGCCGAACCCATCAGGTTCATACCCAGCAAACCCGGCACCACGAAGTCGATGTAGCGCGAACCGGTCTCGTGCACCAGCCGATTTTCGGCTGTGACAGGATCGCGCCGCCCCGCCGCAATCTGAATGGCGCGATTGGCAAGCATCCGCGCCGTCCGTGCGTCGGGATTTGTGTCGTCATATCGGTACGCAACCTCCGCTCCCGTCTGGGGACGGCCAGCAGCAGAATGTCTCCCGTAGCCAATGCGTGCGCGCCCGCGGCCTCGTCCATCTCGCGTTGCTCGCAGCCCCTTGCCGGCATTGAGCGCTTGGACCAATTGCGGCGTGGTTGCGCCCACGGGCAGCACGTCCGCCGGCCGGTTGCGAAATGCGATTCCCAGCCCCACGGCAAGCAAAATGGGAAACACGAAGATCCAGAAGATGGCTTCTGGTTCGCGCAGCGTCAGCTTGAGCCGCGTTACGGTCAGTTGGTAGAGGCTGCTCAGCACAAGCTTATTCATCGCGCAGATTCCTTCCCGTCAGCCGCACAAATACATCTTCAAGCGTTGCCGAATGCGTGCGGAACTCGCTCAGGTGCAGACCCTGCTCTTCGAGCACCGCAAAGATGCGCGGCACGGCAGTGTGAAGTTCGCTAACCGACAATTGGTGTAAGTCCTCTTCCATGCGATGTGATTGCACGCCGGGAATTGCCTTGAGCGCCGCAACTGCGTTGGCGGGCTTTTGGACAAGAGGATCGGAAGAACCAACAGCAAACTCCACAATGTCTTCGCCGCCGACGGTCGCGATTAACTCCTTCGGCGTGCCAAGAGCAATTACGTGGCCGTGGTCCATGATTGCTACGCGGTCGCACAGTTGCTGGGCTTCGTCCATGTAGTGCGTGGTCAGGATGATCGTTCGCCCCGCCTGCTTCAGGCGCTCGACCAAGGCCCACAGGTGCCGCCGCGCTTGCGGATCGAGTCCCGTCGTTGGTTCATCGAGGAAGAGAAGCTCCGGATCGCCGACCAGCGCGATGGCCATTGCCAGCCGCTGCTTTTGTCCGCCGCTCAACCCGCCTACGCGCGCCCGCCGCTTCTCTTCGAGCTGCGTCAGGCCGATTGCCTCCTCTACCGAAATCCCGTGGCGATAAAAGCTCCGAAACAACCGCAGCTGCTCCTCCACGGTAATCTTGTCGGAGAACTGCGTCTCCTGCAGTTGAATGCCAATCAACTGCCGCAGCTCGTGTGCATGCTCGCGCCAGTTCCTGCCCAGCAGCTCCACTGTACCCGCGTCTGGTGCGGTAAGCCCTTCGCAAATCTCGATGGTCGTGGTCTTCCCTGCACCGTTCGGCCCCAGCAACCCGAAACACTCACCTGGCTTCACGTCGAGATCGATTCCATCCACGGCCTGAACGTCGCCAAAGGATTTCCTGAGCCCTCGGATGCGGAGGGCCAAAGCGGCTGGCGAAGAGCGGGCAGCAGAGTTCGTGCCAAGTTGAGTCAATTCGCTCATGAAGGTAGGTTAACGTGCCGACCCCAGCACCGGGATCAACCGCGCATGAAAGCCCGCCAGCACCCGTGAAGCCCCAAAACTCGGGACTACAAGCATCCGCAGGTTACAGGTAAACTAGAGCCATGGCGGAGATTCAACGCAGAAAAACCCCTACGGTCAAGATCGGCCATGTGCGCGTCGGCTGGGAAGTCCCGGTCGTCGTGCAGTCGATGACCAACACCGACACAGCAGACGTGCAGTCCACCATCGAGCAGGTCGCGGCCCTCGCCCTCGCCGGCTCTGAGATCGTGCGCGTCACGGTCAACAACGAAGGCGCAGCAGCAGCCGTGCCGCACATCGTTGAAGGCCTCGAAAAGCGCGGCCTGCGCGTGCCGATCGTCGGCGACTTTCACTACAACGGCCACATTCTGCTCAAGAAGTACCCTGCCACGGCCCGTGCTCTCGCCAAGTACCGCATCAACCCCGGCAACGTCTCCATCGGCCGCAAAGACGACGACAACTTCCGCACTATGGTCGAGTGCGCCGTCGAGAATCACAAGCCCGTGCGCATCGGCGTCAATTGGGGCTCGCTCGATCAGAGCCTGCTCACGCGCATGATGGACGAAAACAGCAAGAAGGCCGAGCCAGCACCCGCGCGCGATGTCATGATCGAGGCCATGATTGCCAGCGCTCTCGATTCGGCTACCGCTGCCGAGCGCCACGGCCTGGGCCACGACATGATTATTCTCTCGGCCAAGGTCAGCGGCGTGCGCGATCTGCTCGACGTCTACACCAAACTTGCCGCGCGCTGCGATTACCCGCTCCACCTCGGGTTGACCGAAGCCGGTATGGGTTCGAAGGGCCTCATCGCTTCGACCGCCGGCCTTGCGCCACTCTTACTCAACGGCATCGGCGACACCATTCGCGTCTCCCTCACGCCCAAGCCCGGCGGCGACCGCACGGAAGAAGTGCTGGCCGCGCAGCAAATCCTGCAATCGCTCTCCATCCGCAGCTTTATGCCGCAGGTCACGAGCTGCCCCGGCTGCGGGCGAACCACGAGCACCTACTTTCAGGAACTTGCCGAGCAGATTCAGAGCTACCTGCGCACCTCCATGCCCGCCTGGCGGAAGAAGTATCCCGGCGTACAGGAGTTAAAGCTCGCGGTGATGGGCTGCGTGGTCAACGGCCCCGGCGAATCGAAACACGCGAACCTGGGCATCAGCCTTCCCGGAACATTCGAAGACCCAGTCGCTCCCGTCTACGTTGACGGCAAACTAGCCACCACGCTCCGCGGCGACACCATCGTAGCCGAGTTCAAGCAGATCCTGGACAACTATGTGGAGAGCCACTACGGCCAGGGTGCTAAGAGCGGCGAGCTGGTAGAAACGCGGTAGCTATTCTCCGCCGTGGGCGCGTCGGCGTAGAATCGGTAGCCATGAAAGCTGGCGCTTCTCTTGCTGTCCTCCCCGCAATTCTTGCTGCCGGTCTGTTTGCGCAGACACCTCCTTCGGCAGCTCCGGCACAACACCCTATTCAGATTTCGTCTAGAGCTGCGGAAAAACTGCTCCTGCACAAAGTTGAGGTTTGTTATCGGCCGCTGGCTGGTTCTCGCGTCACGGGCACTGTAGTTGTGGCGATTGAGATTGACAAGAATGGGAATGTTATTCATCCGGCTGTTATCTCAGGCCCCGCGCTATTGCGGATGTCGGTTCTCGATGCAATTGAAAAATACTACAAATACAAAGCCTATCGCTTGAATGGCAAGGTGGTAGATGTAGAGACGACGGTTTCAGTTTTTGTCGGTTTTTCCTGTAATTCGCCAACTCCTTATTGGGTTCATTGATTTGCGAGATTCGTGTTTTATCGGGTGGCCGAGGTCTCTCCGTTGAGACCTCGGAATCCTCGAACTTCGCCATCCCGTTCCTCCGTCACTTCCCTTTCCACCTATTTCGCGTTACCCTGTCTGCAATTCCCAGGGAGACTTGGTATGCGCCTGAATCATCCGAGTCTGCTCGCGGTTATGCTCGTCTGCGCGCCGCTAGCGGCCTTTCCCGCCAAGCCCAAGCCCTGCGTCACCGCCGACCAAGCCGCGCAAATGCTAAACAAAGACGTTTGCGTTTCCGCGCATATCTATGATGTGGTGTTGCTTCCCGATGGCACGCGCTTCCTTGACGTCTGCTCGCCTGAAACCACCGATGAGCAATGCCGCTTCACGGTCGTCAGCTTCTGGGAGGATCACGGCGACGTGGGCGAACTCCAGAAATATCGCAACATGAACGTGCAGATTCGCGGCATCGTCCAGCCCATGCACGGCCGCGCCGGCATGATCCTGAGCCATTCCCGTCAGTTCTACGGCGGCCCGCCAAAGTTTCGCCCCAATCCGATGCTGCTGCGCGGCTTCAGTGCCGAGCAGGATCGGCCGCCAGTGAACGACCCGGCCCTTCATGCCCACAGCGGCCATCGTTCCTTCATGAACACGAGAGATCAGCAGACCGTTCCGGGCAAGTGAGCCCTGTCATCACGCCGCATCAATGCGGCCGCGGTGCGGCAAGCACCGGCAATGCCTTCAGCGTCGCGCCGAGTGCAAATAGCACAGCGGCATAGTAAAGCCAGGTACCCCAATCGCTCTCTTGAGGTTTGTCCTTGGTGAAGAGCCGGTACACGGCGCCCGCAGCGACCAGAAAGAAGATCAAACTTCTCGCGTAGAAGCCCAGAGCAATCGACAGTATGACGAGTCCGATGCGTTCGGCGAGCCCGAGTGCGCCGATTGCCTTACTGCCATCGAGCACCCAAACGGGAATCAGGTTGAGAAGGTTGATGACCGCGCCGGCCTGCGCAAGTGCGACCCAGAGCATGTCGTGCGTGCGCATGTAGAGCAGGAAGCACGCTGCAGCGGCCAGCCAACCGGCGAGCGGCCCGGCTAGACTGATCTGCGCGATCGTCCGCTTGCTGACCCCGAGATTCTGCCACTTGACATAAGCTCCCAGGCCCGGCAGGAAGACAGGCATCTCCGCCGGAAGTCCGCGCCGCTTGATGTCGATGAAATGCCCCATCTCGTGAATCAGAATCGAAGCGGCAAAACCCGCGCCAAACCGCCAGCCGTAGATGGTCGCATAGATTGCGAAATACGAGAAAAAGCTCAGAAGGAACTTGAGCTTGAAGAGGATTAACAGCAGACTCTTGCCTTTGGCTAGCAGAACCGCAAGCGGGACGAGTGGTCCGAGACGTTTCGCCCAGGTTTGCGTGGAGGTTTGGTGCTGTCCTGGAACTGCGGTTGCCGCTTTATCAAGCGCCTGCAGGCGGCCACGAACCCAGGTGGCTTGCGTGGATTCGGGTGGAAGCAAGGTGAGGGCGCGATTCAACGCATCGCGCGCGCGGCCGTAGTCTTTTTCAGCCTCCCACTTCTTTGCTTCGCGCGCCAGCGCATCGAGTGAAGCACCGTACACCAGCGCGTGACAGCGCGGGCATGCGGTCGCACCCAGCGCGAGTTCCTCGCTGCAACTGGGACACTGTCGAATGATCGGTGGTGTGAATGTCGACAAGCTGAATCCGTGCCGCTGCCCTATGCCTTAAACGGCCCTTCGAATCGCGCCACGGCTCGTGCCTTGGTCATGCGAAATGCAATCGACAGGCCGACAAAGAGAATGAGCAAGCCAATGATGTGCGTTGGCGAGCGCATCACCCTGAGAATGGGCGAGGCCAGGCCGAGCAACAATAGCTCGGAGAGCGGGATCGCAGGGAAACCGTTCTCCGGATGCATCAATGCGTAGCCGTAAGGAATTGCAATGTACGAAAACGAGATCGCGAAGTACGTCAGGATCACAGCGGTGACCTGATAGCGCGGGCCACCAACGCCTTTCGATCCCATCAGCATGGCCTTGGCGACGATCCAGCCCACGGCCAGCGCAAGATAGCCTATGGATATTCCCGTGGCGAGGATGAAGCCGGAGTACACAGCAAGCCCGATTGCGGCCCCGCCTAGCCCGTACACCACAGCGGCCGTAAATGCCGCGTGGCTGTCCACGGGAAGCTTTCCTTTAACTGCGGGGGCGCAGGTGCTGCAGACCTGCTTTCCATTGACACGGAAATAGTCGCCAAAGATCTGATTGCCGCAGACCTTGCACGGTTGGGTCCCCGCAGCGGAGGTGTATTCCGCGGTGGAGAATTGAGGCGCATCGGAGGCAGTGGAAGACGGAGTGCTTCCAGAGTTGGAATCGAACAGGGTTGGCATCTTGCACGGGAGATTATCACAAGTTTGCGGCGGGGGGCAGAAAATATTGAAGGTCATGGCTCAAAGGCCCGGCCTCCGATCCGTTCGGCGCGACTCCCCCGTGGTCTCCTACCCTAGCGACAAACAACGTCATGAGTTGGGGCACTCGGCGGAAAAGCGCTTATGCTGCCTCGACAAACAGCCGCTTCCCTAGCGCTCGCAGCGCGGCATCGATGCGGTCAATCTTTGTGGCGTGCCGCAGATTGGTGAGCCGGTTTATTTCCTGCTTAGTGGTCCCGAGGCGCCGAGCCAAATCGATGGGACGGACCTTTTGCCGCAGCATTTCATTCAGCAAAAGCACCTTTGCCGCCACGCTCGGCGAGAGCTCAACCACAGCCTGCCCCCGCTTAGGCTTCGACGGCATAGGAACCGGACGCATGTCGTCGAAATAGAACTCCATTGAGAGCTCAAGAGCCTCTTTGGCCATTTCGAGAGCGTGAGCACGATTGTTGCCTTGCGTGATTGCCGGAGGAACATCTGGGAAAGTGGCGAGGATGAATTTTCCATCCTTACGGAGATTTACCGGGTAGCCACGCATTGCTTTACTCCCTGCCTTTAAGGCCAAGCTGCTTCTTAATGGTTTCGACCAACCCTTTGCCAAGATCCTTGCTGTGCATCGGGAGCACAGATATTCGGCCCTGATAGTAGAGCCTGAGGTGCGAACCAGTCTGGCTTCCGAACGTCACGCCCTGTTTTGCCAACCAGCGCTTGAATTCCGTACTCTTCATTTTGCGACTTTCAGGCTACCCAACATCGTACACACTTTTGTTTACCCGCGCAAGCGTATTTCAAATCGCAATCGTCAGCTCTACAGGGAATGGAAGTTTAGGTATGGTGCCAACTTCGCTAGTAACGTGTCCATCGAGCCCAAAATCCAATTCGCGTCCTGTGTTCTCTCGTTGGCCAGCTTGAGAAACTCGGCAGGCATAACATCTCGAATCGGATCTGATGCTGACTTGAAGTTTGTGATTCTGAAAGCATGTAAGTTGAATTCGCCTAGGAACTCGAAAATTCCCGATTCTTCCGGGAACATGAATTTGGCTTCGCAGAAGGCCTTGACGAATGGCCCTCGCAACGCTAGCTGTTGCGGTTCATCCTTCCACTCCAGGAGGGCCCAATGAAACTCAAGCACCCTAAGGAAAATGTCATACCGGCGCTGGAAGAGATCGAGGCGTAATTTCTCTTGGTTTGTTTTCCACTGGCGTTTGCTGATGATCGCGACATAGGCGGCAACCACGGTAGCGGCTGTTGCCGTTATCACCCTCAGGACAATATCAGCCCAGAAAGTCAGAGAAGGGTTCATCTCACGTCCTTAAGTTGCTGACAGAGTTGCACTACACCTGCGAAGGTAGCGTCCACATCATAGCATTGTTTCGCTTGATATTCGCCTCTCCCGTATAATCGCCTCATGGACTTCCAGCTCGTAACCAGCTACAAGCCCAAGGGCGACCAGCCCCGCGCCATCGACCAGCTCATGGAGGGCCTCGGCGCCGGCGAGCAGCACCAGGTTCTGCTGGGCGTGACTGGCTCCGGCAAGACCTTCACCATGGCCAAGGTGATCGAGCAGTCCAACCGGCCGGCGCTGATTCTGGCGCACAACAAGACCCTCGCCGCGCAGCTCTATCACGAGTTCAAGCAGTTCTTCCCCTCGAACGCGGTCGAATATTTCGTCAGCTACTACGACTACTACCAGCCCGAGGCGTACATTCCCGCCGGCGACCTCTACATCGAGAAGGAAGCCACGATCAACGAGGAGCTGGACAAGCTGCGTCTGTCAGCCACGCGGTCGCTCTTCGAACGCAGAGACGCGATCATCGTCAGCTCGGTAAGCTGCATCTACGGCCTGGGCTCGCCCGAAGCCTACTACGGCATGTTGCTGCTGCTTGAAAAAGGCCAGCGCATCAGCCGCAAAGACATCACCCGCCGCCTGGTTGAAATCCTCTACGAACGCAACGACACCGACTTCCGCCGCGGCACCTTTCGCGTGCGCGGCGATGTCATCGAAGTTTTTCCGACTTACGACGAAAACGCCTATCGCATCGAGCTCTTCGGCGACGAAATCGAGTCGCTGGCCCAGATCGATCCCCTCTTCGGCGCCGTCAAGCAGAAATATTCACGGCTGCCCATCTATCCCAAGAGCCACTATGTTGTTCAGCCGGAGCGCAAGGCCGAAGCCATCGACTCCATCACCTCCGAATTGAACGAGTGGGTCACGCATCTCGAAACAGAAGGCCGCGCTGTCGAAGCCCAGCGCGTCCACCAGCGCACACGCTTCGATCTCGAGATGATCAAGTCCATGGGGTACTGCCACGGCATCGAGAACTACTCGCGGCACTTCTCGGGCCGACTGCCGGGCGAGGCTCCTCCTACGCTGCTCGACTACTTCCCGCGCGACTTTTTGCTCTTTGTAGACGAGAGCCACGCCACGATTCCGCAGGTGCATGGCATGTGGCACGGCGACCGCAGCCGCAAACAAACGCTGGTCGATTACGGATTCCGCCTGCCCTCGGCCATGGACAACCGGCCGCTGAAATTCGACGAGTTCGAGAACCGCGTGCACCAGGTGGTCTACGTTTCTGCCACGCCGGGGCCCTACGAGCTGACCAAGGCGAGCGGCGTGGTCGTCGAGCAGGTGATTCGGCCCACTGGATTGGTTGATCCGGAGGTTGAGATTCGGCCCGTAAAGGGGCAGATTGACGACTTGTTAGCCGAAATCCGCGACCGGGCCAAGCGCGGCGAGCGAGTGCTGGTGACCACGCTGACCAAGCGAATGGCCGAAGACCTCGCCGGGTACTACACCGAAGTTGGCGTCCGTTGTCGTTATATGCACTCGGAGATCGAGACGCTGGAGCGCGTGAAACTGCTGGCCGGGCTGCGCAAGGGCGAATTCGACGTGCTCATCGGCATCAACCTGCTGCGCGAGGGCCTCGACCTGCCCGAGGTCTCGTTGGTGGCGATTCTCGACGCCGACAAGGAAGGCTTTCTGCGTTCGGCCGGCTCGCTCATCCAGACCATGGGCCGCGCCGCGCGCCACATCTCGGGCAAAGCCATCCTCTACGCCGACAGGGTCACCGACTCCATGCGCCGGGCCATCGACGAGACGGATCGCCGCCGCGACCTCCAGCGCGCCTACAACGAAGAGAACGGGATCACTCCACAGTCCATCCTCAGCCAGGTGGACATGGGCCTGGCCCACATCCTCAAGGCGGAATACGGCGAGATCGACGAGCAGGAAACCGAAGGCGTGCCCGAATTCAAGACCCAGGAAGAGCTCGACACCTACATTGCCAAGCTTGAAACCGAGATGCGCGCGGCCGCCAAGAAATTCGAGTTCGAAAAGGCTGCGAAACTGCGTGATTCGATCAAGGAGTTGCGCGAAAAGGAATTCCTCTTCGGTTAATGCCAAAACGTTTTAGTGTGCCAAAAATATTTGATTTTCCGGCTAACTTTCCACAGGGTTGCCCTCATCTAACGAGGCAGGCTCGTCGTGAGCGTCGTATTCTGTGCCTCCGGCTCTTTTGCTATGATCAGCGGTTTCCCTCATCTCCATACTCCCGCAGTCTTCTGGCCAGAGCCGCCATCGCCCGAACATATTGCGCATTTTTACGAGGACGACGAGCAATTCCTGCATTACCTCACCGCATTTGTTCTCGATGGCTTTGCTGTAGAAGAGAGTGTGATCGTGATCGCCACACCCGAGCACGAATCGGCCTTACGCCTGCGGCTCGCAGAGGCGGGCGTTGACGTTGATTCGGCACTGGAAGAGGACCGTTACATTCCGCTCGATGCCGAGGAGACGCTGTCCAGATTCATGGTGGATGGCTGGCCCGACGGACAACGTTTTGCCAATCTGGTAGGACAGGTCATGAAGCAAGCCATGGCCGGGCATCGCCGCACGCGCGCCTTCGGCGAAATGGTGGCCCTGCTGTGGGCGCGTGGTCAAGCCGGGGCAACTGTTCGCCTGGAAGATCTGTGGAACCAATTCTCACACAGCTACTCGTTCCCGCTTCTCTGCGCCTATCCGACCGCAGGCTTTGCTAAAGGGCCGCTTTGCTCTCTGGAAGAGATCTGCTCGGCGCACTCCACATGCATCGTCGAAGACGAAGCCATAAACGTTTGGAAAACGCCAGTTTCGGCACAAGCTGCGGACTAAAGCAGCCAAGAGAGCCGTTCGTGCAGGGCTGCGGCTTCCATCCTCCTTTTGTTTGAGCCAGCACACCATCCCAGGTGTGAGCCAAATCACGCACTTCGGGCCTATCATGGATAGAGAATAGTCCTCGGGGAGATCTCCGGTTCCCCTCCCATGCGCCCGCGAAAATCGGCGAAAATGAATTTGGAGTCATCATGGCAGCCTTCGGAAGTTTATGCCTTCTAATTGCCTTAGCCCTGGCCGCCTATAACCTTTTGGCAGGGGCGGTAGCGCTGCTGCTGATTGCCACCGGTCAGCCCGCGGCCATCTCGCCGGAGCGGCTCGCTGAAACCGCCCGCCGCGCCGGGATCGCGGGGTTTGTCGCCGTCACCGGCGCCGCCTTTGCTCTCATCTGGTCCGTCTTCACCAATGACTTCTCAATCACCTATATCCTCGATCACTCCAACCGCGCATTGCCCATTCCCTACAAGTTCGCTGCGCTCTGGAGCGGGCAGGAGGGCTCGCTGCTGCTCTGGGCGTGGCTTTTAGGAACGTACGGCTTTGTCCTGCGCCTGCGCCACAAGACCGACGTCAAGCTCTTCGCCTACGCCGGTACGATCCTTGCCGGCGTGCAAGTGTTCTTTTTGGCGGTCTTGAACTTTGCGGCGCCGCCGTTCTCTCTGCTCAAGGGCGCGATCCCGAGCGATGGCAACGGCCTCAATCCCCTGCTCCAATACCCGGAGATGGTGATCCATCCGCCGCTGCTGTATCTGGGGTATGTGGGCTTCTCGGTTCCCTTCGCCTTTGCTTTGGGCGCGCTGATGATGCGCTACCCCGGCGAGAAATGGATTCGCATCACCCGCGTCTGGACCATGGTCACTTGGCTGTTCCTCACCTGCGGCATCTTCCTCGGCATGCACTGGGCATACGCCGTGCTCGGCTGGGGCGGCTACTGGGGCTGGGATCCAGTGGAGAACGCGAGCTTCATGCCCTGGCTCACCGGAACCGCTTTCCTGCACTCGGTCATGATGCAGGAGCGCAAAGGCATGATGAAGAGCTGGAATGTGTGGCTCATCTTCTCCACCTTCCTGCTCACCATGCTGGGCACGCTGCTTACGCGCGCCGGCCTCGTCAGTTCCGTCCATGCCTTCGCGCAATCTTCCATCGGCACATGGTTCGTTGTCTTCATGGGAATCGTGCTTGCCGTCTGCATCTTCACCTACATTCTGCAACGCGGGCACCTCAAAACCGAGCACCATATGGAATCTCTGGTCAGCCGCGAATCCAGCTTCCTCTTCAACAATCTCGTTCTTCTGACGGCTTGCTTCGTAATCCTCTGGGGCACGCTGTTCCCCATCATTTCGGAATACGTGCAGGGCACAAAAGTGACGGTCGGCGCGCCCTTCTACAACCGCGTCGCTGTACCCATCGGACTCTTTCTCGTGTTTCTTACTGGCGTTGGACCGCTGTTGCCGTGGCGCTCATCGTCATTCAAAGCCATCAAGCGCAACTTCGTTCTGCCGATCATCGCGCTATGGGTAACGGTCATTGTATGCCTCGCCGTCGGCGTGCGGCCGTGGAAAGACGGCGCGCTCGATCAGGGCAGCTTCTATGCAGCTCGTGGCCTTCGGGGTCGCTGCGGCCGTGCTCACCGCAATCATCGCGGAGTTTCTGCGCGGCGCCGGCGTCATATCGAAACAGACTCATCGCAATCTCTTTGCGGCCACGTGGCTGCTTACGCGCCGCAATACCCGCCGCTACGGCGGCTACATCATTCACATCGGCGTGGTGGTGGTCGTCATCGGGCTCGCCGGTTCGGCGTTTAACCGCAGCATCGAAAGCGAAATGGGCCTGCACTCCCAGATGAGCATTGGGCCATACACGCTCGTGTGCACGGGCTTCACGCAGGACTCGAACAACAACTACAACTCCGACTACGCGGTTCTCGACGTCCATCAGGGCGGCAAAAAAGTCTTCTCGATGACGCCCGAACGCCGCTTCTACCTCGCCAGCGGCCAGCCGCAAACCATGGTCGCAATTCATTCCGTTCCCGAGTGGGATCTCTATGTGGTCTATGAGGGAACGAATCCAGATACCGGCCAGCCGATCATCAAGGCGTTTCTCAATCCGCTCGTCGGATGGATCTGGTTTGGCCTGGTCATCATTGTCGGCGGAACATTCATAGCGCTGGTTCCCAGCCTCACGCCGGCGACTGTCGCTTTGCGCGTACCCGCGGCTAAAGCAGCGCCTATGATACCCGCGCTCAAGGGAGGCGACTGATGGCAACCTCCTCAAATAAGCCTGTCATCCTGAGCGAAGTCCGCCGCGACGGGCGAGTCGCGCGCGTAAGCGCCGAACGCGACGAAGGATCTGCGGTTGCCTTTTCAAGTGCCCGCCGAAACGCAAATCCAGCTCGCACTCGTTGGCTACAAACCGCCGAAGCGGTTGTCCTCGCCGTGGCAATCTGCTTCTCGCTGGGCGCCGCGACCCCCGCCTCTCGAATGAATACTCTGAGCCACCAACTCATGTGCCAGTGCGGATGCGCGCAACTGCTGGGCGAATGCGATCACGTCGGATGCCCCGATCGCGACAAGGAATTATCCGAACTGACGACGGACTTGGCCGCGGGTATGACCGACCAGCAAGTGATGGATGAGTTTGTTGCCAAGTATGGCGCCACGGTGCTGGCCGCGCCCACCACAAAGGGTTTCGATCTGGTCGCCTGGGTGGCGCCTTTCGCGGTCTTCGCGGCCGCGCTGCTCGGGACGATCCTGCTCATCCGCCGCTGGGGCGGACTGGGCGGCAAGCCGCAGGCAGCCGCGGCGCCAGACCCAGCCGATCTCGATCCCGCCGAACAGGAGCGGATCGACCGCATCCGGCGCGAAACCGGCGTCGAAGGAGGACTTTGATGACGGAAACCCAGGGATTGATTGCCGGATTGTTTCTTCTCTTTGCGCTCGTTCTCTACATCTTCTGGCCGGAGAACGCCTTTGCCAGCCAGACAGAGAAGTCGCGCCTCGAATATCTGCTCGAGCGCAAGGAGCAGCTTTACGAGAATCTCCGCGACCTGAACTTCGAATACCGGGCCGGCAAGTATCCTGAAGAGGACTTTGTCGCACAGCGCGGCCTTCTGGAACACGAAACCGCCGACCTGATGGCGGAGATTGACCTGTTGCAGAGCCAATAGACAACGCAAAAAGTCGGCTTGCCCGCGTCACGAGTTGAGGGCCAAATTCACCATACTCTAGGAGGCAACATGCAGAATCTCGATCCGAAACTTTCTGCTTTTCTCGACCTGATCGCCTGGAGCGAAGGCACGAGCACAAGCCTGGCCACGCTGGACAATGGCTACGACGTGATCGTGTCCGGCATCAACGGACCCAACACCTTTGCCGACTACTCGACACATCCCTTTGCAAACGGCCGGCCGCCCATCGTTATAAATCATTCAGGGCTCGCGTCCACGGCCAGCGGACGTTACCAACAGATGCTCCGTAACTGGACCGTGTACAAAGTGCAGCTGAATCTTCCCGACTTTGGACACGACTCGCAAGACAAAATGGCTCTTCAACTGATCGGAGAGGTCAAGGCGACGGACTTGATTTTGGCCGGAAATATCCAGGACGCGATCGCTGCCTGTTCGAGCCGCTGGGCCAGTTTTCCAGGCCAGTACGTGCAAGGCAACGGCCCGCATTCGATGGCAACATTAGTCGCCCAGTACACTACGCTCTCCAACGGAACGCCTGTGAGCGGACCGATTTCGGCCTAGGGGCCGTCCCGCGCTGCTTTTTTGCAACGTGACGTTTTGAAAGGGCACGGCTTAAGCCGTGCCGCAAGTGGAGCGATATAAATGTGGCTTTAGCCCCTGAGGGATGCTTTTTGAAGGCTCCACTCTTGCCCAGGGTCGTACTGCACTTCTTGAACAAGGGAACGAAATGACACGATTGAAATCGACTCATTTTACTTTTCGCGCTTTTGCATGGAGCTTTTTGTTTGCTGGCGCGCTGGCACAGGCCGCCACCGTCACCGGAACAGTGACCGACAAGACCACCGGTAAACCCGCCAGTGGCGATCCTGTGGTCCTGGTTGAACCGATGTCGGGCATGAGCGAGGTCGGCCACGCGACCACGGACGCGAGCGGCCACTACAGCTTGAATCTGCCCGGTAGCGTTCCTTATCTCGTTCGAGTTACACACCAGGGCGCAGACTATTTCATCCCTGCGCCGCAGGGCGGCGGAACTGGCGACATCTCGGTCTACGATGTCGCCCCGAAAGTTGACGGCGTGTCCATCGCCGAGCATGTGACTGGAATCGAGAGCGACAACGGGCAATTGCGCGTCGTCGAGCGCTACGATCTGCACAACCTGAGCAATCCTCCGCGCGCGCAGTGGAGCACTCATTCCTTCGAAGTGATTTTGCCCAATGATGCCATCCTCGGCGACGTTTCAGCGCAGCGGCCGGGCACCGGAAGCCTGCCAACCACCGTCAAGCTCGACCCCGCAGGTGCAAGGGGCCATTACTCCTTCAACTTTCCCATCCAGCCTGACGAAAACGGCAAGGGTACGCTTTTTCAGATCCAGTACAACCTGCCCTACGCGAGCGGCAGCTGCACTTTTCACTCGCTCGTCACGCTGCCCGCCGACACGGTCTGGGTTGTTCTGCCTAAATCCATGACCTTTAGCGGGTCGGGCTTTCAATCCTCTCCGCAGGACCCGACTGTCCAGACCTTCATGATGCGCAACGTTACGCCGGGCAAGCCGATCGCATTCACGGTCTCCGGCACCGGCGCTTTCCCACGCGAAGATCAGAATGCGCAGGGCGACAATGGCCAGGGCGGCCCAGAGCAGGGCGGTTCGGCGCAGAGCGGCCCCGGCGGCGGCATCGGCGAGCCCATCAACACTCCCGATCCGCTTTCGAAATACAAATGGTGGATTCTCAGCGGCCTCGGACTACTGCTTGCCACTGTCGCGGCCTTCCTGCTGCGCAGACCAGTCCCTGCAGTACCGGGTGCGCCTGCAGGAGCGGGAGCAGCAATTCCGCAATTCTACGCAGCGCCAGCCACGCCCGGAACCAAAAACTCCGCTTTGCTCAACGCGCTCAAGGACGAGTTGTTTTCACTCGAAAGCGACAAGATCGCAGGCACCCTTTCGCCCGCAGAGTACGCCGAGCAGAAAGCAGCTCTGGAGACGGTGCTGAAGCGCGCACTGAAAAATGACCGATAACGTTAACGTTGACTGCCATCAGGGGCGCGCACTCTGTGTCAGTGACACGCTGGATTGAGGTCGCCCAACTCCGCAGTGGATGGCCTGCTAGAAGATTTTTGCGCTTCAAGCACAAGCTCGCGTGCAGCAGCCGATCGACCCATGGCGCATTCCAACAACGCCTCGGTGAGTAGATTGCGCCCATCGCTCTTATCAATTGGGGCTTTCAACATGTCGTCCAATGTCTCTTGCGCACGATGCTCGCCAATCATGGCTTGGGCTTGCTCGCGCCAAGCCAGCCAACTACCCCTGTCCGCGAGGAGGGCATTGCGGAGTGCCTTGTCGGAGTCCGCGAGGAGCGCCTTACGGAGTGCACTGTTAGGTGATTCCTGTTTCGCAGCATTTCGTAGGTCAAACGCGGCCTGAGTCGCCAGTAATACAAAATCCGCTTGCTGCTGATTGAATTGCTCCTCATCCGACTGAAGTTGCTTGGCCAGATCTAGATTTGAAGCAATGAGCTTCCTTTGCTTTGCGTCGAATTGTCGGGAAACAAAAACCATCATGATGATTAACAGGACCAGCAGAGCGACCTGTGCAACGAAAGCCTTCTGAAGCCATTGGAACTTCTTTTCTTCGCACTCGGCGCGCTGATTCAACTTCGGCAATCGCTCATCCTTTTCCACGGCGTCTGCCTTTCAATCCGAGATTTGTGGCCTGGTACCCGCCACACGCTATGAGAATCCAACTCAGACGGTTCGTGGCGCCCATGAATTTAGGGAGCGATTCGCAGACCTGCTGCGGCCCGTCCTTGATTGCCCAATAAGCCATGATAAGTAGCAGCGTCAGCACGGTACCGCCAATGCAAAAATTGAGTACCATCCCGAAGACGAGCCGGTTGAGGTCTGAGATCTTGTCGCTCATGCTGTCATTTCCGTCGTAATCGATTGAATATAGCGCGGTGGAAAAGGAGGTTGCAAGCGCAATCTTGGCCATCATAACCGTTATTCTCATTGAATGAGGATCGTGTTGCGCACCCTACTCTCGCTTTCTCTCATCGTCTGGATCGGGGCCGAGATCTTTTTCCCCATCGTTGCTGCCGTCACGTTCAACACTCTGCTGCCCGATACTCACACCGCCGGAACGATCGTCGGGCAATTGCTGCGGATTCTGCACGGCACGGGACTGGTCGCCGGAATGGTCGCTCTCGCCGTCCTGGCGCTGGCCCCCGCGTTGGGCATCTACAAGCCTCGCGCAGTTCTCGTGCCCATGCTCCTCCTCATCCTGATGATTGCCGGAACAGTTTACTCGCAGTTCGGCATCATCCCAGCAATGGAACGCGACCGCATTGCCGCCGGCGGCGCCATCGATGCTACGAACGCTGCAAATCCCATCACAACTCACTTCAACAAGCTGCACCACCGCAGTGAGTGGGTCGAAGAAACAGTTCTGTTGCTGGGATTGGCGACGGTAGTTCTCGTTGCATGGGCGGAAGGGCGAAGCTGAAGGCTAAAAGCTCGTCTTCGTCCTGTATCATCGTAGAGGCTCAACAACAAAACTGCCGCAGTGCAAGGGCCACGACGGATCGACGATGAAAACCGGAATTATCGGCCTGCCGCAGGTGGGCAAGACCTCTCTGTTCAAGATTCTGACCAAAGCAAAAATTGAGGATCACGGATTCTCGCGCGAGGCCCACATCGGCGTGGCACGCGTACCCGACGAGCGTCTGGACAAGCTGTCGGCGCTTTATTCCCCGAAGAAAACCACCTTCGCGTCAGTCGAATACGTCGACGTGGCGGCGATCGGCCAGGAAGCCCTTAAGGAAACCAACTTCCTCACCAATCTCCGCAATGTAGATGCGCTGATTCATGTGCTGCGCACCTTCGAGAACGAGTCTGTTCCTCATGTGGGCGCTATCGATCCGCTGCGCGATGCCAAGAGCGTCGAATTCGACTTGATGGTGAGCGATCTGACGCAGGTAGAAAAGCGCCTGGAGCGCGTCGAGAAGGACATGAAGAAGGGGCGCACCGGCGAGTTGGAGCGGGAGCAGGCACTGCTTTTGCGCTCGAAAGAATCGCTGGAAAAGGAAATTCCGCTGCGTGAGCTCGAAATGACGCCGGAGGAAAAGAAACTCATTCGCGGCTTCATGTTCTTGTCGCAAAAGCCCATCCTGTATGTGCTGAATGTGAGCGAAAGCACGACCCTCGGCGCCGATCTTGAGGCAGCCGTCGGCCGCTTTAAGCTCGACGACATTGCACATCGGCCTAACGCAGGCGCAACCGCCATCTGCGGCAAAGTGGAAGCCGAACTGGCGGAGATGGACGACGCCGAAGCCGGGGACTTTCTCGAAAGCTACGGCTTACATGAAAGCGGCCTGGTGCGATTGATTCGCAAAAGCTACGAACTGCTCGGGCTCATCAGTTTCTTCACGGCGGGCGAAGACGAGTGCCGCGCATGGACGGTGCCGTTTGGTTCAAAAGCGCCGCAGGCCGCGGGTGCGATTCATTCCGATCTTGAGCACCACTTCATCCGCGCAGAAACCATTCGCTGGGATCAACTGCTCGAAGCCGGCTCCGAGGCCGCGGCGCGGGCCAAAGGCACACTGCGCCTGGAAGGCAAGGAGTACGTTGTGCAGGACGGCGACGTTGTCCACATCAGGCACAGCGGGTAAGGTGGGACTAGGGACTAAGGGCGCCACAGCCTCCGTACTCACTCTTTCGTTGCTTTATTGGTCCATGGCGCACGAATCACGAAGTTACGATTTGCGATAAAAATGCTGAAGCTTTCTCTACTTCTCGGGATTTTTGCGGCGCTGGCCAACGTGGCGGGCGGCTTTGTGTTGGTTCGCGCGCGCGGCATCGAGCCGTATCTGCGCTATTTCGTTTCGCTGGGCGCAGCCTTTCTCATGTCCGCGGCGCTGCTGGAAATGACTCCCGAAAGCCTCCGCGTGAGCCCGCGGCTCGGCCCCATCCTGATCATGGCCGGCTACTGCGTCGTTCACCTGCTGGAGCACACGATCAACGCGCACTTTCACTACGGCGAGGAGACGCACCGCGACGCATTCGTCTCCGCGCGCACGGGCTACTCGGTGCTATGCGGCGTGAGCGTACACGCGCTCTTCGACGGCGTAGCCATCGGCGCGGGATTTGCGATCTCGAGCTGGCTTGGCTGGCTGATCTTTTTGGCCATTCTGCTGCACAAGGCCCCGGTTGGGTTCACCATGGCCTCGGTGATGCTGGCGAGCGGACATAGCCGAAAGGCGGCGTTCTTCTCCACCGTGGTGCTGGCGCTCGCTACGCTGGCCGGTGTGTTGGTGATCGATGCAGTACCCGGTTGGCTACCGTACGGGCTGCCGATTTCCGCGGGCGTGGCTCTCTACGTCGGCGCGAGCGATTTGGTCCCGGAAGTGAACCGCGAGCCGGGCATTCGCATGGCGCTGGTATTCTTCGCTGGCGTGGCTGGATTCCTGCTGCTGCGCATGTTGCTCCCGCATGTCTGAGGAGAACCGGCAGATGCGCCGCGCCGGGCTACCGGGTCCAGGCCGCTCTCTCGGTTCGCTCCGTTATCCTATCCCCTGTGGCGTACTGCGCAGCACCTGTTCTGGAGGCCTCTTGCGAATCTCGTCCGTTGCGCAAGCGCTCTTCCATCGAGTGGCCCGGCGTTCTGGGGTTCACCGTCCTTTCTTTTCTGGTCATGGGCTACCATCCCGGGCTTGAGGACGACGGAATCTATCTCGCCGCCGTAAAAGAGCGGCTCAACCCAGCTCTTTACCCGCACGACGCGTCATTTTTCCGGCTGCAAATGCAGGCCTCCGCGTTCGATGGCCTCATGGCCGGTTTTGTGCGCTGCACCCGAATGCCGCTTGCCTGGGCCGAGCTGTTCTGGCAGCTCACGGCCTTGTTTCTCATCCTCTGGACTTCAAAAAAGATCCTCAACCTGCTGTTTCGCGAAAGCAGTGCGCGATGGGCCGGCGTCGCCATGGTTGCTGCCATGTTCACCCTGCCCGTTGCAGGGTCTGCGCTCTATTTGGCCGACCAGCATCTGCACCCGCGGAATCTCGCCTCTGCCATGATCCTGCTGGCTGTGTGGCGGATTCTCGCCGGCAAGCGCTGGCAGGCTGCGCCATTTCTCCTGGCAGCGTTCCTCCTTCATCCGCTGATGGCGGTCTTTGGACTCTCTTTCTGTGCCTTTCTAACTCTGGCCACCTTCGATCCCCTTCCCGTGCCTTTGCGCGCCTTACGCAGCGCAAGCTTCGCCATCCTCCCGCTTCGATGGGTCTTTGAACCGGCTCATCCCGCCTGGCGCAAAGCCGTCGAAACGCGGCACTACTTCTACCTTTACAAATGGACCTGGTACGAATGGCTGGGAGCGCTGGCACCGCTCGTTCTATTCGCACTGTTGTGGAGTTTCGCCAACAAGCGCGGAGAGACGCTGCTCGCGCGATGTGCCGCGGCGGCGTTCTTCTATGGCGCCTTTCAACAAATCTTGGCCATGCTCCTGCTTTCGCCTTGGGCTCCGGCCCGGTTCATGCCTCTGCAGCCCATGCGCTACCTGCACATCGAGTACTTTCTACTCATGATGTTGGGAGGTGCAATGCTGGGCAGATTTCTGCTGAGGAAGAGTGCCTGGCGCTGGGCGGCGCTTCTCCTGGCCATCAACGCATCGATGTTTGCGTGGCAGCGAACAGAGATGAGTGCCGTCCCTCATCTGGAGCTGCCAGGCTGTCAATCTTCGAATCCTTGGCTACAGGCCTTCGCGTGGATTCGTTCCAATACGCCGGACGACGCGTACTTCGCTCTTGATCCGTACTACCTTGAAGCGCCCGGCGAGGACTTCCATTCGTTTCGTGCGCTCGCCGAGCGCAGCCAATTGGCCGATGCGGTGAAGGACACCGCGGTCGTCACACAAGTGCCGGAGTTGGGGCCAGTCTGGTCAGCCCAGGTCGCGGCCCAGGCCGGCTGGCGCAACTTCACGCTCGCCGATTTCGAGAGGCTTAGGGCAACTTTTGGCGTCGATTGGGCGCTTGTAGCCTATCCGCAGCCATCAGGTCTCAACTGCCCATGGCACAACGATCAGCTGGCCGTCTGCCAGATTCCTGCTCCATCGCAAATTAATTGAGGGCAGAACTTTGCAGTTCTCAGCCGCATCCGCGAGAATGGAGGAGTTAACACTCTCCGGCGCGGACCACAGACATGCTCAACCTTGCCCAGCGACTGATTCTCGGCTGCATACTCCTCGGCTGCCTCACCGTGGCCCTGGTGATTGCCGTGCATAAGGCGCTTGGCGCAAGTGGGCAACTCGGCCTCGGCTACGCGTTCGTCGCGGTAGCAGTCCTGATTGCCGCATCCACGATCTTCTTCGTCCTACGCCCCATTCAAAAGCTCGCAAGCGACGCCCACCGCATCGCCCAGGGAAATCTGGAACACCGTGTGGAGTGGAGCAGCCGTGACAGTTTCGGCGTCATTGCAGGCGAGCTGAATCGTATTGCCGTTCGGCTGCGCGAAGTGCGCGATACCGAAGCCGGACGGCGGCAAATGGAGTTTCAGCTCTCCGATGCCGTGCTGCAGTCGATCTTTGAGCCGATCATTGTCACCGATGGCAAGGGCCATGTCCTCAAGGTGAATCAGGCGGCCGCGGAGTTGCTTGGCGAGGCCGCCGGGGATCGCATGGCTCTCGCCAATACCCCCGGAGGCGAAAAAATCTTAAGCGCGATTCGCGACGTGGTCTCCATGCAGAAGGCAATCGCCGCCGAAGACGAGGCCTCCATGCTACCCATGCGCATCGGCCAGAAAGAGCGGAGCTATCGCTTGCGGACCACACCCATGCGCGATTCCGAGGGTCGGCTTCTCGGCGCAGTCACCACACTCGAAGACGTGACCAGCCTACAGGATCTCGACCGCTTCAAGACCCAGTTCATTTCCGTGGCCAGCCGCAAGCTGCGCGACCCGCTGTTGCAACTGCGGCGCGGGCTTTATGCGCTCACCCAGGGTTTCAGCGGCGATATGACGCCGCTGCAAACCGAACTCGTAGTCTCGGCCAGCGAAGACGCCGAGAAGCTCGACGACCTGATGAGCGACCTGATTGACGTCGCTGAGCTCGACACGGGCAAGCGCGAGATGACGATCGAAGGCATTCGTCCGCTGCAGGCCCTGAACAAAGCCCGCGACCGTTTCTGCGATGAGGCCGCGGAAAAGCACGTCCGCATCGACGTAGTGGCATACGCCGATCTGGCCCGGGTCCGCGCCGACCGCCGCGCTCTGCGCTCGATTCTCGACAATCTGCTTTCAAATGCCCTGCGTTACACACCGGAAGGCGGCGAAATCCTTCTCGGCGCGGAGGAGATCAAAAACTTTGTGCAATTCAGCGTGCGCGATACCGGACGCGGCATCGAAGCCGAGCGCCTGAGTTCGATCTTCGACCGCTTCAATCCGTTCTCCGATCGCGGCACAGGTCTTGGCCTGGCGCTGGTCAGGCGCCTTGTGGAATCCCTCGGTGGTCAAATTGCCGTAGAGAGCCGCCTCGGTCATGGATCGACTTTCAAGTTCACGCTTCCCGTGGCCACGGTCGAAGAACTTCGTCATCCGGTTGAGGTGGGCTGAGTCATGGCTGAAATCAAACTCGAAAAAACTCAGGAACCTGCCAAGCTGCGCATCTACATCGGCGCCGCGCCCGGCGTAGGCAAAACCTACGACATGATCAACGATGCCTACAACATGAAACATCAGCGGGACGTCGATGTGGTTGTCGGCCTGGTGGAGACCCACGGGCGCAAGGAAACCGAAGTGCGCATCCGCGATCTCGAGATCGTACCCCTGAAGGAGATTCCCTACCGCGGCGTAACCCTCAAAGAGATGGACGTAGACGCCATCGTCGCGCGTCACCCGCACACCGTGGTCGTCGACGAGCTCGCCCACACCAACGTACCCGGCAGCAAAAACCGCAAGCGGTATGAGGATGTGCTGGAACTCCTCGATGCCGGCATCAACGTAATGACGGCCGTGAACATCCAGCACCTCGAAACGTTGAACGATGCGGTGAACCGCTCCGCGAACACCACCATTCGCGAGACCGTTCCAGATAGTTTCTTCAAGCGCGCCGACGAAGTGGTGAACGTAGACGTGACAGTGGACGAGCTGCGCGGCCGTTTACGGCAGGGCAAGATCTACGCGCCGGAAAAAGTTGAGCAGTCGCTGGCCAACTTCTTCCGCAAGGGCAACCTGAACATGCTGCGCGAGCTCTCGTTGCGCACCACCGCGGAACAGGTGGGCAATCGCGCCGCGGAGTATCGCCGCATCCAGGGCCTGGAGCAGGCGCCAATTCCCGAGAAGGTCATGGTCTGCCTCAGCACGCGCCCCGGAACGGAGCGGCTCTTACGCGTAGGCGCGCGTATCGCGGGGCGTCTTGCGACCAACTGGTATGCGGTTTACGTGACGCCGCCCGACGACAAGGGCCATAGCGACCCCGGGGCCTTTCACCGCCTCGAAGAGTACCAGCGCATGGCACGCGATCTAGGTGCGCAGGTCGTCTCCCTCACCGATCGCAACGTTTCCGACGCGCTCATCCGTTTTGCGCAGCAGGAGAGCATCAGCCACGTGGTCTTCGGCCAGTCGGCGCGCTCGCGCTGGGACATTCTCTGGCGCGGCTCGGTGCTCAATCGCTTTCTCTCTGAGGTGCGCGACGTGACCGTGCAAGTGGTCCCGATGCACACGCAAAAAGCTGCCAAAAAAGTGTAAGAGGCAGGGGAAGGGGCCGGACATCCGAGTAGTGGGTCAGTTTGAAACAGTCTCGAAAGGGCACAACCGGGGAACCCACACAGTGTGTGGGTCGCGTGCCGAAAATGCCGATGAATTGGTCGGGGCTTTACATGCTGCGGAAAAAATTCTGTCGACCGAGGCTTTGTAACAAGGGCACGGCCGGGGAACCCACGCAGTGCGTGGGTCGCCGGGCCACAAATCGAGCAGAATGAATGGGGCTTCAGCCCCTGCTATGAAGCAGCTCACTGAATTGTCGCACGGGCAGAAGCAGTGGCTGGAAATTGGCATGGTGGTCGCTTCCGATGCCGACCTGCTCCTGCTGGATGAGCCCGCCGCCGGCATGTCGCATGGCGAAGCAGAGCAAACCGCGGAACTGATCCGCCGCCTCTCGCTGCGGCATAGTTTTCTCGTGATCGACCACGATATGACGTTCGTGGCGCAATTGGAGGCGCCGGTCAGCGTGATGCACATGGGGCGGCTACTCAAGGAGGGAACGCTCGAAGAAGTCCGCAACGATCCGCAGGTGGCCGCGGTCTATTTGGGCCGGGTCAAGGAGGTCGCGCGTGCTTGCGCTTGAGGGAGTGTGTGCTGGATACGGCCAGAGCCGCGTGCTGGAAGCCGTGGGGATTTCGGTGGCCGAAGGCGAAGCAGTCACGCTGCTGGGACGCAACGGCGTGGGTAAGACTACCCTGCTGAGAACCATCGTCGGCTTGCACCCCGCCGAACAGGGAATCATTAAGCTCGACGACGAGGACATCACTGACATCCCCGCTTACAGGCGCGCGCGCAAGGGAATCGGCTACGTTCCCCAGGGACGAGGCATCTTTCCCCATTTGACCGTGGAAGAAAACCTGCGCACCGGCTTCGCCAGCCTGATAGGCCGCAGCGGGGAGCAGCGGGAAACCATCCCCGCCTATGTCTACGAACTATTCCCACTCCTTACTCGCGTCGCCACGCGCAAGGGCGGAGTACTGAGCGGTGGCGAACAGCAGCAATTGGCCCTGGCCCGAGCACTGGTGGCGCAGCCCAAACTGCTGATCCTGGACGAGCCTACGGAGGGTATTCAGCCTTCCATCGTGCAGCAGATCGAAGAAGCGTTGCGGGAGATCCGCAGCCGGCTCAAAATTGCTATTCTTTTGGTAGAGCAATATCTGGACTTTGCATGGTCGATCGCCGACCGGTTTTACGTCATGCGTAGCGGACGGATCATTGACGAAGGCAGTCCCCGCGAGCGCGAGCCGGGAAGCGTTATTCATTGGCTCAATGTTTGAAGAGCACACATGCATCTGACTCCCCGAGAATCCGAGAAGCTTCTGATCGCCGTGGCCGCGGACTTGGCGCGCAAACGGCGCGACCGGGGTCTGAAGTTGAATTATCCCGAAGCGGTCGCGCTCATCAGTGCCGATATTCTGGAGAAGATTCGCGACGGCCGATCGGTCTCGGAGTTGATGGACTACGGAGCCTCTATCCTGACCCGCGAAGAGGTCATGGAAGGCGTGCCGGAAATGGTGAAGGAAGTGCAGATCGAAGGCACCTTTCCGGACGGCACCAAGCTGGTGACTGTGCATAATCCGATCCGGTAACCGGCTCAGAATTGAGGAAACGCATGATTCCCGGAGAGTATCTGTTAGCGGAATCACCCGTGGTGGCTAATCCGGACCGAGCCACGCGGGAGATCGACGTGGCCAATACTGCCGACCGGCCCATTCAAGTGGGATCGCATTTTCATTTTTTCGAGGCCAACAAGGCGCTTCTCTTCGACCGCTCCCTGGCCTTCGGTATGCGCCTGAACGTGCCCGCCGGTACAGCCGTGCGTTTTGAGCCCGGCGACAGCAAACGGGTTCCGCTGGTCGCGATTGGTGGAGAGGCCGCCGTTTTTGGATTGAACGGCCTGACCAACGGCCCCACCGGCGCCCTGCAACGTGAGGCCGCTCTCGGCCGGGCCCGGAGCCAGGAGTTTTTGGGAGCGGACTCTTGACCCTCAACATTCCACGACGCCAATATGCGGACCTCTATGGCCCGACCGTGGGAGACCGTGTGCGGCTTGCCGACACTGATCTCTTCATTGAGATCGAGCGCGATCTGACCACCCCCGGTGACGAAGCCAAGTTCGGCGGCGGCAAAGTGCTGCGCGACGGCATGGGGCAATCCGCGCGCGCAACCTCGGCGGAAGGTGCGCTTGACGCTGTCGTCACCAACGCCGTGATCGTGGATCACTGGGGCATTGTCAAAGCCGATATTGGCATTCGCGGCGGACGCTTTGTGGCTGTGGGCAAGGCGGGGAATCCCGACATCATGGATGGCGTCACCCCAGGAATGGTGGTGGGCGCGGGCACCGAAGTGATTGCCGGGGAAGGCAAAATCGTTACCGCCGGCGGCATCGATTCGCACGTCCATTTCATCTGCCCGCAACTGGTTTGGGCAGCCCTGTCCGGGGGCTTGACCACGCTGCTTGGCGGAGGCACCGGCCCCGCCGCCGGAACCGATGCCACCACCTGCACACCCGGTCCGTGGAACATCGATCGCATGTTGCAGGCCGCCGACGCCTTCCCTGTCAATTTGGGTTTTTTGGGAAAAGGCAATGCTTCGTTCGCGGCGCCGCTGCGGGAGCAGATCGAGCGGGGTGCTATCGGTCTCAAACTCCACGAGGATTGGGGCAGCACTCCGGCCGCCATCGACTGTGCGCTTTCCGTGGCCGAAGAGTACGACGTTCAGATCGCCATCCACACCGACACGCTGAATGAAGCGGGTTTTATCCAGGACTCGATCGAAGCCTTCAAGGGACGCACCATTCACACCTATCACACCGAAGGCGCCGGGGGTGGGCACGCGCCCGACATCATCAAAGTTTGCGGCGAACCGAATTGCCTGCCATCGTCAACTAACCCGACCATGCCGTTCACGGTGAATACCTTGGACGAACATTTGGACATGTTGATGGTTTGCCATCACCTGAATCCATCTATTCCCGAAGACCTGGCTTTTGCCGAGTCGCGCATCCGCGCCGAGACCATTGCGGCGGAGGATGTGCTGCACGATCTGGGCGCCATCAGCATGATGTCTTCCGACGCCCAGGCTATGGGCCGCATCGGCGAGGTCGTCCTGCGTACCTGGCAGACAGCCGACAAGATGAAGCGGCAACGGGGACCGCTCGCCGGACAAAAACCGAACAACGATAATCTGCGCGTGCGGCGTTACATTGCCAAGTACACCATCAACCCTGCCATCGCCCACGGCATCGCTCATGAGGTGGGCTCCATTGAAGCCGGCAAACTGGCAGACCTGGTGGTGTGGTCGCCGGCGTTTTTTGGCGTCAAGCCGGAGATGGTCGTCAAAGGCGGCTTCATCGCATGGTCGGTGATGGGCGATGCCAACGCTTCGATCCCCACGCCGCAACCGGTCATCTACCGGCCCATGTTCGGCGCCTTTGCCGGCGCCATGCACTCCACCAGCCTCACCTTCGTCTCCCAGGCGGCATTCAGCGCCGGCATTCCTGCCAAACTGGGCCTGAAGAAACAAGCAGCCATTGTGCGCCGCTGCCGGAATCTCACCAAACGGGAGATGATTAACAACGACGCTCTACCGCGCATCGACGTCGATCCGGAAACCTATAAAGTGCGGGCGGATGGCGAGTTGCTCACCTGCGATCCGGTTTCCGTGCTGCCCTTGGCCCAACGATACTTTTTATTCTGACAAAGTGAATGGTAAGCACATGCTTCTAATCGATCGTCAGATCGGCCACGCTCACGCGGCCAATCTGCTGGAACGGCAATGCGACAGCCTGGTGCTCACTTCCGAGCAGCGCCGCTGGGTGCGCGGACGTTTTGTTACCTCTCAGGGCCGCGAAGTCGCTCTGGCGCTTCCAACCGGAACCATCCTTGAGCCAGGGCAGATCCTATGCGTAGAAGAGGATTGGTATCTGCGCGTACAGGCTGACACAGAGCCGGTTCTTGCCATCTCTCCAGCCGATTCCAGGAGCGCGGTACGCATTGCCTTTGAAGTGGGCAACCGGCATTTCCCTCTGGCCATCGAGGGAGAGAAGCTGCTCGTCCCTGACGATCCTGCGATGGTGCAATTGCTCGACCGTCTTGGCGTTGCCTGGGACCGCGCGAACGCAGTCTTTCAACCCATCGGTCATGGGCATCGCCATGAGCACTAAAGAGTGGACCACGCTCCTGCAATTCACCGACGGTCTTTTTCCCGCCGGAGCTTACGCGCACTCGTTCGGCCTGGAATGGTATGTGCAGGCGGGCACGATTGGCGATGCCACATCGCTGGAATGGCTTGTGAGTAGCTATCTCGAGGCCTCCGTGGCGCCCACCGATGCGGTGTTGCTGCTCTGCTCCTGGGAGGCCGGGCGCGCAGGAGACATCGAGCACTGTCTGCGCATTGACGCTATGCTCGACGCTCTCAAGCCGGCACAGGAACTGCGCAGCGCCAGCCGTCAGATGGGAAAACAAACTCTGCGCATCGCCAGCAGTTTCCTGGCGCATGATCTGACCCAGGCCTTCTTCCGCTCGGTCGAAGAGTGTCTGACACCCGGCCATCACCCGGTGGCCCTGGGCATCGTGGGCAGCGGTCTGCATTGGGATCCGCGGGAGTTGATCGCCGCATATCTCTATTCTTCAAGTGCTATGCTGGTGAACTCCGCGCTGCGTCTCTTTCCCCTCGGCCAGCTCGCCGGGCAGCGCGTTCTGTGGAACCTGCAGCCGCTCTTTGACCGGTTAGCCACCGAAGTTCTCGAAAAGCGCGAAGATGACATCTGGAGCTTCACTCCGGCCCTGGAGATTGCAGCGATGCGTCACTCTACACTCGATGCGAGGTTGTTTCGATCATGAGATCTCAACCTCTGAAAATCGGTATCGGCGGCCCCGTCGGATCGGGCAAGACCGCTTTGGTCGAGACGCTTTGCCGGCGCTTCCGCGAAATCTACGAACTTGCCGTCATCACCAACGACATTTATACCCGTGAAGACGCCGAGTTCCTCACCCGGCGCGGAGCCCTTGCCGCGGAGCGCATCCTCGGCGTCGAGACCGGCGGCTGCCCGCACACTGCCATCCGCGAAGATGTTTCGGTGAACCTTGAAGCCGTGACGCACTTGACCCGCGCGTTCCCGAAGATGCAGATCCTCTTCATCGAAAGCGGCGGAGACAATCTGGCGGCCACATTCAGCCCCGAACTGGTGGACGCAACCATCTATGTGATCGATGTCGCCGAAGGCGATAAAATTCCGCGCAAAGGAGGCCCCGGCATCACCAATTCGGGACTCCTGGTCATCAACAAAATCGATCTAGCGCCCTATGTAGGCGCGGACCTGGCGGTCATGGACCGAGATGCGAAGCGCGTTCGCCAGGGAAGGCCATTTGTTTTCACCAACCTCAAGGACGGCACGGGTGTCGAATCGATCGTCGAGTGGATCCGGCGCGGATTGCTCTTTGAGTCTTGATCGCATTGGGCGCGACGGAAAGCTTTCGCTGCGCTTTGCACGGCGCGGCTCGCGCACCGATCTGGTGCGTTCCAGTTTCACTCTGCCCCTGCAGGTGCTCGCACCGCTGGCCATGGAAGATGGCTCGGCTTATCTGTCGCTCCTCAACCCAACCGGCGGGGTCCTGGCCGGCGATCGCCTGACCACTGAGATCGTGCTTGATCCGGGCGCGCATGCAAGCCTGACCACCCCATCCGCGACACGCGTTTACCGCGCCGACGATCTGCTGGCGATACAGGATACCGTCATCCGAATGGGGGAAGGCGCGACTCTCGAGTATTTTCCGGACCACCTCATTCCCCATCCAGGCGCGGCTTTGCGCCAATCGCTGCGCGTAGAGATCGCCGCTGGCGGCCGCGCCTTCCTTTGGGATGCAATGGCTTGTGGGCGCGTAGCACGGGAGGAACGCTGGAAGTTTCGTGAAATCGTTTCCGTGATCGAGGTCCTGGTCCGCGGGAAGCCCGCCTGGCTCACCCGGACGAAAATCAATCCCGACACCTTTACTCCCGAACAGCCAGGCGCTGCCGAAGCCTATGCGTACAGCGGATCGCTGGCGATCCTTGCTGACGGCTACACGCGGTGGCCGCGGTTGATTGCGGAGATGAACAAAGAGTTTGCAGTCTTTCCCCAGGTGCACGGCGGGGTTAGCAAGTTGGCGGGGGATGGTTGTCTGGTTCGCTTGCTGGCAAATACCGCCGTCGACCTGACCGGGATGAAATCCCGGTTGTGGGTCGTTGCCCGTGCGCTAGTGTTGGACCTACCCGCATTCGCATCGAGAAAGTACTGACCAGGTGCCTGAGCGGAGAGTTGCGCTCTTCCTCCTGCACAATATCAGCCGCCCTTGCCGGCTAATTGAACGTAACAAGGTCAGCTAAATCGCGTCACGCACCCTTGCCGAAAACTCACCGTTATACCAACGAGCAGGGCCAGCGGGTTGCCGTCAAAGTCGGAACCTTCTCGGCGGCCGTTCATGTCTACGAGCAGCGCACGGCGGCGATTCGACTGGGTGTGCTCCTTCCCAACTCGCCGCGGCGCGGTGTCAGATTTTCCGAACTGGCGGCGGAAGCAATCAAGTTCTCCGAAAAGCATCACCGCGCCTCAAAAGATTTCAAGCAGCGGGTGAATCTGGCTGTTGACGAGTTCGGCGACAGCGTCGCCGAATCCATCACCACACGGGAGCTGCAGGACTGGGTCGACGAGATGGCCGAGGAAAGAGAGTGGACAGGGGGCACACGGAATCGGTTCAAGTCTTCTCTGAGCACGGTGTTTCGCGAGGGCATGAGGGCCGGCAAGATCACCGTAAATCCGGCCCGGCTGATCCGGCGCTCAAAGGAGTCCTTGGTCGGGTCCGGTTTCTGTCCTATGAGGAAGAGGCCAAGCTCCGGAAAGCCATCGCCGCCACTCTGCCTGGCCGGATCAAGGACGAGGGCGAGAGTGCCTTCGCCCAGCTCGATGTCGCCTTGCACACCGGGATGCGCAAGTCCGAGCAATTCACCGCAACGTGGGACCAAGTCGATCTGGACCGGGGCTTCATCTACCTGTCCATAACTAAAAACGGCACTGATCGCTTCGTTACGCTCAACAGTGCCGCCGTCGCGGTCCTCAGGCACCTCCAGGAGCGTCACAGGCGGCTCGGGCTACTCCCAGAGTCCACCTTGTTCCATTCCAAGCGTGACGGGCTGATTAAGAACCCGCGCAAATGGTTCGCGCACCGCCCTCGAACAGGCGAAGATTGAGGGCGTTACCTGGCACACCCTCCGGCACACCTTCGCTAGTCGTTTGGTGATGGCTGGGGTAGACTTAAAAACAGTGCAGGAACTGATGGGACACAAGACGATCGCGATGACCGCCCGATACGCCCACCTCGCCCCGACTCACAAGTTGCAGGCGCTGGAGACCTTGGTTCGTCCGGGATCGGTTTCGGTACAAAGTGGCTACAAATTGGCTACCAACGCCAAAAAGTCGCGCAGGACCGAAAAATTGAATAGCCTTCAACTTATTGAATCTAAATAAGTTGAAATAGATGTGAGCTCGTAGCTCAGTTGGTAGAGCAACGCCCTTTTAAGGCGTGGGTCCTGGGTTCGATTCCCAGCGAGCTCACCATATAAAACAAATAACTTAAGTGATACATCCTCCTTAATTCCTCTTCCTCTCGGGATGCAGTGGGCCACGAGCCATAAATCCCCGGTCGACGAGGCGGAGCGTGTCTGACTCGAACATGTGAATTTTGCTATTTTGCACTTGGCTCTATCGCGCTGCACTTCCTGGCACAGACGCTTGATCTGCGAAGAATTACGTAGATAAGTCCGCCTGAATCGAGCCGCAACCAGTTGCATAAAATCCGAAATCAATGGGACACCTAATCGGACACCGAATACTCTGACCAGACCGGGAGTCACGCGCAGAGTAATACAGCTGGCAGAGCATCCATGGGGGCAGAAGCCCGAAGTTTGCCATCTAAAGGCAAAAATTTACGAGAAAAGGCTTGTGCGATTTTAGCGGCTCATATATTAATTGTTCATCTGAAGTTTCGACGTGCCAGCTATCACTGTTTATGGCCCTCATCCGGGTTGTTCCTAACTGGCTTAGGCGGCGAAATCCTTCCCCCCTACTGAATGCTTTTCACGATTACCGGAGGTTTCAATGTTTTCCAGCAAGACACTTGGGGTTCTAGCATTTTCGTTGATTGCGGGCACGGCGGCTTTGGCCGCGCCGCTCTCGACGTCGATTTCGGCCTGCGTCAATACCTCCACCGGGGCGGTTCGCATTGTTGCCTCAACTTCGCTTTGTGTCGCTGGCGAAACCGGCACCAGTTGGGCGGTAACGGGCGCGGTCGGACCCACTGGTCCCGCCGGACCCATCGGTCCCATCGGCGCACAGGGACCAGCCGGAGCCGCCGGCGCTCAAGGTGCAACCGGCCTGACTGGCGCGACTGGTCCCGCCGGCGCTACAGGTCCCGCCGGCGCGACCGGCGCACAGGGACCTGCGGGCGCAACAGGAGCGCAAGGTCCCGCCGGCCCCACTGGCGCAACCGGCGCAGAAGGCCCGACTGGCGCCACTGGACCCTCCGGCGCAAACGGAGCCAATGGCGCAAACGGAGCAACCGGGCCAGCCGGCGCCGGATTCGGACCCAACGCATTCAGCACTTTGATTGCATTTACCAACGAAGGACCGCCAGATGAAGAGGACGATACGATCTACTTCTTCACGCCAATCGGAACGCCTAACGCTAATTTCAGCGGCCAAACCTCAATTGCAGAGTATTTCATGGTCGCACCGTCTTCCTGCACGATGAAGGCGTTGAACCTCGGAGTGGACAACTACAGTTCAGCGGGTTCCGACACGACCACCGTCACGGTGTATGTGAATGGTTTGGCCACTACGATGCACACGAGTGTCACCACCGACGGCAATGCGGCTGTGAATAGCGACACGACGCATACTTTTGCTGTCACGGGCGGAGAGACCATCTCGCTCGCCTTCAGTGAATCCAATGACAACCCATTTAACAGGGTGACGATCGGGCTTGTTTGCCAGTAGTCCGCGCAATTCAGAAGACTCGGCCAGTTCGCCGAATGTCTGTTTGCGTTACGCCATCGGTGGTCTGCAATTGAGACAATCACACGGTGGCGGCTGAAGAACGGATCGAGCAGATAGGCCGTCAACGAACCAATAAGGGGCTTGCTGCGGAGTGCGGCTCCGGGAGTACAGAGATGAAGAAACATGCATTTGCCCTGATGGCGCTGGCCACGGCCCTGGCGATTTCTCCGGTTGTCCGAGCTGACTCCTTCAACTTCACCTTTACGGACGCGGGTGGTGTCTCCGGTTCCGGAACGCTCGAAGGCACCTTTGAGGGGCCGTATGAATGGCTTATTACCAGCGGTACCGGCACCTTCAACGATGGCTCCGGCAGCGGCGCCATCACCCTGGTCGCGAACCCGAACGGCCCCGGCAGCCCCTCACTGGACCCGGATGACCTGTTCGCGTATGACGACCTGCTCTTCCCATTTAACGGTCCCAACCAATATCTCGACCCCGACGGGCTGTACTTTACCTACGGCAGCCTTGAACTCAACCTCTACCAGCTTGGCGGCGGCCCCGGCGACGACGGCTGGTACGAAAACAACGGAAACGGCGATTCGCTCGGGACCTTCACCATCACTGCTCGTGATGTTCTTCCTTCAGAGGCTCCGCCGGTTCCGGAGCCAGGAACCGCGGTTTTCCTGGGCACAGGGCTGCTCCTGCTAGCCGGGCTCACGAAGCGCCGTCGCGGGGGGAGCGGTCCTTCTTTGCGTTCATAGTCTGTTGATTGTCGCCGGGCGAAGGGCGCGGAGACGCGCCCTTCGCTCCTGCGCGCCGCGTAGACCGGCCTCGCGCTTAGCCGCGCGGTGAAGGCTTCGCTGGTAAACTGCGATCCCTGATCGGTGTTGAAGATCTCCGGCTTTTCATTTCCGGAAAGAGCTTCTTCCAGCGCCTCGATACTGAAGGAGGTCTCCATGGTGATCGACAGCTTCCAGGCCAGCACGCGGCTGAACCAATCGCCCCCCCGCGGCCAGATAGACGAAGCCGCGCGCCATGGGGATGTAGGTGATATCAGAGCTGGCGAGGGTCTTCGATGCGCCGGACTGTGATACTTTTGTGATACTCCAAAGCTGCATTCAGTGCAAGCCACTGCGACGGTTCGGCGTCAAGTGATGTAAGAACACAAGCGTAAACACTGGCGATTTGCGACTTCATGCGGCGGTGTGCAATGCGGTGCAGAAACATTAACAATGCGCTGTTAAGGCGTGGGTCCTGGGTTCGATTCCCAGCGATCTCACCACCCAGACTGCAATTCCCTGCCCCAACCTTTTCAGCACAGTACCCTCGACGCATTGGAGCATGCGGCTTACGGCTGCAGATCGAAGGCTGGACGCAGGCTGCCGTCCATATAGAACGGCACGGAATTGTGCTCGTGGACGATGCGCCACTTCCCGTCGATGCGCTCGAAGCACATCGTCGCTCGCATCCAAAAGCTGATCGGATGGTCGACGCCCTTCTTGCTTCCGCTCATGCGCAGATAGCCGTACCCGTAGGCATGATCCCCGCTCACTATCACTTTGAAGTCTTGCGTGGTCAGCTCGATCGGCGAGTTCCATGTTTCGAGCCACTTGCGCTTACGCTCGACGCTGATGCCGTCGTGCATGAGCGGCGGTTCCAGGTCGTAAATCACAGCGTGCGGCGCGTAGGGCGCGGCAATGCCTTCGGGATTCTTCTCGCGATGAGCTTTGTGAAGATCGCCGCCGAGAGCGAGGATTTCTGTCTCATCGGCGGATACGGGCGCGTGCAGAGTTGCGGATGACATATGAAACCTCCGGGTTTTGGGCTGCGTACGGATAGTGAATGCGAAGCACGGCGCGAAAGCGTTCAGCGGCCGGTGCAGCGCAGAGGAAAGAGTTGAAGCAGGCGTGGCTCACGCAGGAAAATCCCCGCCCAGACGATCACACCAAAGAGAACCGGAAATGCAACTTCGAACGCGGGGCTATTAGTAGTAAGCACAGCCTCAACCGCGCCCCCCAGATAGCCGGTGAGAAGAACGGCTCCGAACACGGCAGTGCGCGGTATAGCGTACAGAACGGTGCAGATCAATAGGATCACGCCGATGGGTGTGAGGAGATGCACCGGAAATCCGATGCGTGCCGAGGCCTGAAGCACTGCCGCCGGCTTGGCAAGTTTTCCAAAGGCATCGAAGAGAAGAAAAAGGGTGACGAGAATTGAAAGAATGCGCCCGGTCCAAAGCCTGCCGCGGGAGATGACGTGAGGGTGCGACGGCAAAGACGAGGGCGCGGCTGAAGTGGAGTTCGAAAGTGTGGGCCGGTTTTCCGCAGCGGATGACATGAAGACCTCCTGGTGTGTTAGTTGCGCGCGAATGACGGATACGGTCAAGCCAATGGGAACATGATGGCCGTGATGTTTTGCTCCGCGGGTGTCGTGCTCGGATCGGTGAGGTAGTGCTCGATGTAGAAATCGTCGCGAAACGCGATCTTCTCTTCCCCGACGATCGCACACGCTCGGGTGTGAGCCTCCGGTAATTGATCGAAGGGCCCAGTCAGCGTAAAGCGCGTGTACTTGCCGCCAGAGGATTTCTCGTAGGTCAGTCCCTCAGGTAGTTGGACCGGTGGAGCGGAGAGTATGAAACCGGCGCGGTAAACACCCTTCGTCGGCTTGTAGAACGATGCCGCGCCGGTGATCTTGTTGTGCTGCGCCAAGACAGGCGCAAACTTTTCGACTGTCTTCCAGGCTCCGGGCGCGTTGGCCGGGATGTTACCGATGCGCTCGACGAAGACATAGTGGACTGCGGGGAAATTGACGGCTTCAGGTTCATGCGTGAGATGGATTGTAGCGGGCATGTTTAAACCTCCGGGGTGGGTTAGCTGGCGGTTGATACTTGGGGAAGCGCTGAAGAATTTGAGCATGTAAACAAGAGTTCGATATAGCGGTGCAGATGCTCGAGACACTCCACGGCGACCTTAGAGCTCTGTTGCGCCTTGGCCAGGATGAATGCTCCCTGAATCACAGCCTGCGTGTAGTAGACGAGGCTCTCGGCTGTCCATTCGCGAGGATTGCCGTGCTCCAGCATAGCGGCTTTAATGTCGCTGACAAGCGTCGCGGCGTGCGCTGCAATAAAGTGGTCACAGACTTCGCGGATCGCGGGATGAGTTTCGTAAGTCTCCTGCACCATAGTGCCGAGCAGGCATGTGTATTCCGGAAGCTCACCCTGGAGGATCGCTTTGCGGAAATCCACATAGCCGAGGAGACGCTCGAGCGGGTCGGCTAAGGAACGATACGGGGCCACGGAGAAGACGCTCTCGGCGTAGTCTGAGAAGTACTGCACAGCAGCGATCGCTAGATCTTCTTTGGTCGCGAAGTGGTGGAAAAAGCTGCCTTTGGTGAGGCCGGCCGCTTCACAGATATCCTCAACCCGTGCGGCGGAATAGCCTTTGGCGCGAATCACATACAGGGCAGCCTGGAGCAGCTTGGTTCTGGAGCCTTGAAGATTTTGGATCATCGTCTGCATTTCAGACCTACTAGATGGTACAGATCATACCGACTAGTTGGTTTCTTGTCAAGCTAGAGATTAACGCATAGTTTTGTTCTCTCTGAATTAACAAAAGACGGTGTTGTCCCTAGCCAAAGCGCTCGGCTCTCGGTTGCAGGGCGGCATGGCCCGGGATCGGTGAGCCGCTTCGCCTCATTTACGATGGACCTGCGGCCATATCGGCATCAGAGGGCCGCTTAACAATGTTATCGGCGAAAGAAATTACCGATTTGCAGAACCGGTTGACCCGCATGTGGCATGAAGCGCCGGGGCGCAGCCAGAGCCCGGCCGGGGAGTGGCTCGATCTCGTCGCCCGGCAGCATCGCGCGAACTTCGATCTGTGGCATATCGAAGACGCCGCGCGCACGCCGCACGTAGCCGACGCCGAGCTGGCCAAAGTGAAACGCCGCATCGATCAGACGAATCAACTCCGCAACGATCTCACGGAAGAACTTGACCGCACTCTGCTCAAGTGGCTTGAGGCGCGCGGTTTGCCGAACGCGACAGCGCCCATGAACTCCGAGTCGCCGGGCCTGATCGTCGACCGGCTGTCGATCCTCGCGCTCAAGATCTATCACACACGCGAAGAGACGGAACGAAAGGATGCGCCGGAGGGCCATACGGAACGCAATCGCGCACGACTAAATGTGCTCGAAGAGCAATGCGCCGACCTCGCGGGGTGCCTTGAAGCACTGTGGAGCGAAACCCTGAGCGGTGCCCGCCGCTTCAAGCTTTACCGGCAAATGAAGATGTATAACGATCCCGCACTGAATCCGGCGATTTACACCGATTCCTCTGCGGCAAAGACCGATGAATGATTCTTGTCAGCACAAGGCTCCCGAGCACCTAGACATCTCCTGGCTGCCGGAGGCAGGCCTCCCACCACGCGATCGTACCCATGCGGTGCCATCGCGTGCAAATGGCCTGGGATCATTTCAAGCTTGCTGCGCCTGCGCAGCGAGCTCTTTGATGATCTGCCAGGTACCGTTGAAGCTAAGTTCGATTCTCTGAACCTGGGTGAGATCCAGCCACTCGTTGCCGCCCTGATCGAAATTGATGGTCCACAAGGTGAAGGGGCTCAGGTTCGCATAACCCTGACTTTCGTCGGCGATCTCGCAGATTCCCGTCACTTCTTTCTGCGCGTAGTTCTGCTGGAAACCCGCCGTGAGCGGCTGGTGAGTAAACTCCATCAGCTTTAGTGTCGCCGTACCGGCATCGTAGGTGTAAAACGGGCTGTCGCCGTTGTGCGTCAAGCTCAGCGTGAGCGTCCCTGTATCCGGCGTGAAATCGGGAAGCGCGACAGTCAGGCTCTCGGCGCGGACATTACAAAAATCCTGGAACGCAGGATCGTCGATGTCCAGCTGCACGGTAAGCTTCTTTTGTGAGGCAAGCTGGGCAAAGGCCGAGGCATTATTTGTCAGATCGAGCATCACTCGTACGTCCCGGAAGGAAGTGTTTAGCCTTTCCGTGTCGCCCATGGCGGTCACGATCTTCTGCTTAATGTCCACATGGGTCTGTGCGAGAAAACTGATTCTAAGATCGCTCACCACAAACGGATTGTCGGTCAGCGACCAGTACTGATATGCCCGGTTCTCTTCGTACAGCAGCCAGACCACATATTCCCGAACCGCATCGTAGGCTTGCTGCATGAAGGAAAGATAGATGGGCAATAGCACAGTGCCGCTGGTATCCACCTTGTACTGCACATCGACGTTGTTGAGCTCCGCCTGCCGTTGCGCAATCTGCGTACCGAGATCGGCTTTCTTGATGAAAAGCGAGTTGTAATTCGTGACCAGCTTATTGCGGCCCTTCACCAAATCGACGTAGTGGTCGACCGCCTCCTTCAGGGCCTCGGCCTCTGCGGGGATCTTATCCATGTACGGCTTGATCGCGTTGTCAAAATCCTTTTGCTCCATCACCAGCTTTCCGCCATCGGGATTATCCGGTGTAATAGCGCTTGAAACCGTGTTCCATCCTGTGCGAATGCTGTCGATGTCGCCCGCGACCTTCTGGACCTTTTCCACAACGTCTTTGAACTTCGACAAGTCCGATCCCAATTCCTCCACAGCGCCAAATGCTCCAGTAATCGCTCCCACTCCTTCGTACGCCGCAGATCCCATGGAAACGATCGCCTTGAGCACATCCAAAACATCGGAAAGAGTGCACTTCGTCTGATCGGCGACGTAGTCGCTCCAGGCCTGATCGAATACCTCTTTTGCCTGAGTGATGCGCTCTTTCTGCAAGCCAAGCAAATCGTTTTGTTGATCGAGAGCATTGAACGTGCTATCGATCGCATCGTCCAGATTATTCTGCATATCCGTCAGCTTCGTGATCACGTTATTCACGTTGTCACGAGCACCCGCATAAGCCTTCTGGCGCGTTGCGGCGTCCGCCGTTTCGTCGCTGAATTTGTCAAAGTCGGCTTCGATCTCCGCGGCCAGCGGAAGTACGGTATCGAGATTGCCGGTAAGAAAGTTCAGCGTGAGCGTAGGAGCCCACGATGCCGTGTGCCCGTAGTAATCCAAGCCCTGGCTGAAACGCGTCAACTCCAGATTCGAAGCGGAATTGACTGCCTGCCAGACATCGAGGACCTCGACAGGGAATCCGAGACTGCCGGTCGCCGCAGTTACGTTTGACAGCCATTGAAAGAGCGTGAGGGGCGTTGAGTAGTCGTTAATGGCTGGCGCGTTCAGGTAGGCCAGCTTGGCGACGCGCTGGGTGAGCAACAAAAGCTCGCAATCGATGGATGGAGCAAGTTGAGCATAGGTCCATTGGTTATTCGGGTCCACGCTCACTAGCCCATTCTTTCCGGGCTGGCCGGGCTGGCCCTGGCCGGGAGATCCCGTGTGTCCCGTATCGCCGGCGCTCGCGTTCCCGAATTTTGAGTCATCGCATTCAAACGCCGCGCCGGGAGGGGTAACCCACGCAACCACCTCGCCGCCCAAACCGCCTGGGCCGCCTGGACCTCCGGAACCGCCCTGCGAATCTCCCCGAGCACCTCCGTCGACGGACTGAGAGCCGTCATAAAGCATCTTCAGGGTTACCGGCCGATTTCCCTCGGCAGCATGATCGGAGTAGACGGTGGCACAGTTGATCTTGCCCCCACTCCCGCCCGTGCCTCCATGACCGCCCAAACCGCCCGTTCCGCCGGTTTTTCCCGTACCGCCGCGGCAAGAGTTGTAAGCAGAATTGTTGAAGATGTGGGCAGCCATCCAGTCCTTGTCAACGGTCACACCCACGCTGGGAACGTTGAAGCAGGGCGCGTCATCGTCGCTGTGATGATCCTGCCATTTGGGCCCAACATCGCCGACCAGGCCTTGCATTCCCTGATGACCGTCCTGCCCGCGACCACCGCGGCCGCCGATGGCATGGAACTGAAGCGGGGTATCGCTCGACGCCGACGCCACGGACGTTTCGACGCTTTCCGCAAAGACAAAAATGTTGCCGGCGTCGAGCCCGTTGTCCGCGTCCGCCCCTTTGGTTCCGGTAGCGCCGGCAGAAGTATCAAGTTGTTGCGGAGAGTCTCCCGGCGCAAAGTCCTTGCCGGTTGGATCGGGCCCCGACACATCGATGATCGTAGGACTCGCAACAATGATGCGCCGCGCGACAAGCGAGAAATCTTTGCCACGATTTACTAGGGTCCCATTGAGCGTGACCGTATCCGCCTGGATGTGGACCTTGTACTTGGCGAGGGAATATTTTTGCCCAGCCTGCGGTAGCGCGTAGGGGATGTCGGCCTGCGTCAGGCTCAGATTCGACGAATAGATGTAATACGTGTCGCCGGCCTGGCGGCGAATATCAACTTCAGTGGGAGGCAATTGCACGGTTGCATTGCTGCTCATCGGGCTCCTTGGTTTACTCAAAGTGGCGTCGCAGGGTCGTGGGGAAGTCACGACAAAGGCGCTAAGTGCTGGCCGGCATTTCAATGGCTGAAGTTGCGACCGAGATGACAACAAGAATAGCGAAGATGCGAACGGCGGGCAAACAAACAGGCCGCAGTCCCTGTCGAGCGTCTCAGTGGCCGGTCATACCCCCCATTGACGGAACGCGTAGTTCTGCGTATAAAGATGGCCTGAGTCCTGTTTTCACCAAAGCTTCCCCGCCGGCAATGAACCGGGTTACGGGGGAAAGGATTACGCGATTCCACCATGGCCATGACGCAAGACGCTCGAAGCGCGGCATCAAACCGCAAAAAGAATACGGCGAACGGCAAACCCGAGGGCCGCAGCCGCGGCACGGACCCTGTCTTCCAGCACTATGAGGCAGCCGTACTGTTGTTGCAGCAGGGCAAATATGAGAAGGCGCTCAGCGCTCTCGAAAAGCTCCTGCCCGACTCTCCAGCCGAAATTCAGGACCGCTGCCGTATTTACATTAGTACCTGCCAGCGCCAGTTGCAGAGCCGTGGACGGTCGTTCGCAACTCCTGAGGAGCACTACGATTACGCAATCTCTCTGCTCAACACCGGCTACTACGAAGAAGCCCGGGAGCAGTTAAATCAGATACTCAGCGACCACACCGATGCCGACTACGCCTGTTATGGACTGGCGGTGCTCGAGTCGATCACGGGCCACACCCAGCAATGCCTCGCCAGTCTCTCGCGGGCCATTGAGCTGAACCCCAAGTGCCGCGTACAGGCGCGCGCCGACAACGATTTCCAAAACATGGCGGACGATCCGCGCTTTACCGAATTGCTGTATCCTGAGGTTCCATAGGACCCGTTTTGGATATTGCGATCTCTGCAAACGCTGAATCGGCGGGAGCGGCCGGCCACGCTCGCGCAACGGAAACCTTGCGCAGTCCCTTGCGCGTCGTTGCTATCGGTGGAGGCACGGGATTATCGACGCTGCTGCGCGGTCTGCGCCGCCATGTTTCCGCTCCCGGCGACAGCGCCAAAGCACAGAGCGCCATCGCCGATTTAGCGGCGGTCGTCACGGTCACCGACGACGGCGGCTCCTCGGGACGCCTGCGCCATGACTTCAACATGCTGCCGCCGGGCGACCTGCGCAATTGCATGGTCGCTCTTAGCGAAGAAGAAGATCTTCTGACAAAGCTCTTCTCCCACCGCTTTCGCGCCGGCTTCGGATTGAAAGGGCACAGTCTCGGCAATCTGTTTGTCGCCGCACTCACTGAGATTACTGGCGATTTCGTCCAGGCCGTGCAGCTGGCGTCAAAGATTCTGGCCACACGGGGACGTATCTATCCCGCCACAACGGCGAATACAACGCTGGTGGCCAACATGGATGACGGCTCGATCGTTCGCGGCGAGACCAAAATCACTGCCAGCAAGCGTCGCATCGTGGAGCTAACGCTCGATCCGCACAGCCCCACTCCCTTGCCCGAGACATTGGAAGCTATCGAGCGCGCCAATCTGATCACGGTGGGGCCGGGCTCTCTCTACACTTCGATCATTACGAATTTGCTCGTGGACGGCGTGCCCGAGGCGCTGGCCGCTGCGCGCGGCGTCCGCGTGTACATCTGCAACCTGATGACGCAGGCTAACGAGAGCCTCAACTTGACTGCCTCCGAGCACATCGAGCGCATCTACGAACACACACGCCTGCCCATCTTCGACTTTGCAGTGGTCAACACGGCGAGGTTCTCCTCTGACACTCTCTCCCGCTACGCCGCCCAAGGCGCGGCGCCGATTATTCCCGACGTGGAGCGCATCGAAGCTTTGGGCGTGCGCTGCGTGACAGGCGATTTCGCCAGCGAGGAAAATGTCGTCCGCCACATGGCAAGCCGCCTGGCTGATGTGGTGCTGGAGTTGGCGCAGAACTGGGATGCGAAGTCACCGGGAGCCTAAAAAATAATCGTTTCTTGCGCTGGGCCTGTTCGGATAGAGTTGTTTTGCGCCCGGGCTGCGCCTGCGCGCGCATTCAGGAGGAAAGATGAGGAAGACCGCAATCCGGGGCAGCTTCGTGCTTTGTCTTTTGGCCGTCGCAGTCCTTGCATTCGCACAGGCAGTCAGGAAGCCTGGCTTGTGGGCGACAACCAGCACAATCACGTGGCAAAAGTCTCCCATGCCTCCGGGGCTGAAGCTGCCTCCGGGAGTGCAGGATCCCTTCGCTCCCACCACGCACACCGCCGACGTGTGTCTGACCCAGGAGATGATCGACAAGTACGGCGCTCCTGTGAACTACTCGCAGGCCGGTGAAAGCTGCACCGTCTCCAATGTCGTGCGCAAGCCCGAAGGAATGACAGCCGAGATGACCTGCACAGGCAAAATGGATGCACACGCGACGATTGCGTCTTCCTGGCCTGGCGGCAACACGTCGCACACCACGGTTCATTTCACCGGGACCATGCAGATGGGAGCCAACTCCACTCCCGTTGAGTACACGGTGGAGAGCAACGCGACCTACAAAGGCGCAGATTGCGGCAGCGTGAAGCCGCTGAGCATGCCTGCGGCGAAGTAGACCGCAACACCCATAAAAGCTGGGCGCCGAGCGCACTGATGCGCTGGGCGCCCAGTCGATTGCCGCAGACTCTACCCCGCGGAGAGAACTCGTTCGGCCGCACGCAGCTTCCTGGAACCCATTTGTTGATCAACGCATAACGGCAAAATAGATGACTGATGAACCTCTGGATTCTTTACGGGAAACCATCCGATCGTTTCTCAAATTCTCGCTGCCCGTTCATCTGCCGGCGGTGCGCTTCGTGAACGAGGATGAGAGCGACGGCGTCCGGCGAAGTCTGATTCAATTTACCTCGCCCGATGGAGAGCAGATTGAAGCATTTCTTCTTCAGCCCAGTTCAGGGGAGCCGCGTGGCGCAGTTCTCGCGTTGCATCAGCACAACAGTCAGTGGGAGATCGGTAAGAGCGAAGTTGCCGGACTCGTTGGTGACCGCTTTCAGGCCTTTGGTCCCGCCCTTGCGCGTAATGGGATCGCAGTCCTTGCCCCCGATGCCATCGGATTCGAATCGCGATTGAGCGCGGTAGGAGAAGGAACCTCACTCGCCCCTTCCCTCACGAAAACCTACAGCAACGCCGAGGGCTGGCTGCAGTACTACAATCTCGTTGCTTATCGGCTGGTGCGCGGCGAGCTGCTAATGAGCAAAATGCTGACGGATTGTGCTGCTGCGCTCACTGTGCTTCACCAACTAACGAAGATTTCGCACCTTGGAGTAGTCGGTCATTCCTTTGGCGGCAACGTTGCGCTTTTCCTGGCGGCTCTCGACGTCCGAATTGCGTTTGCCTGCGTCAGCGGCGCTGTTTGTTCGTATCGGCAGAAAATGGCATCCGGAACAGCCTTGGAAGGTGCCCTGATGATTCCTGGATTCTGCGAGCATTTCGACTTGGAGGATCTTCTCCGCTGCATAGCGCCGCGCAGAGTGCTCGTGGTTTCATCCGACGGTGATCCCTATTCGGCGGATGCCGGGGATGTCATTGAGAAGGCGCTCCCTGCTTTTGAAGCCGCGAATTGCGGTGATCGTCTTGAGCATCTGCGCGCCATCGGCCCCCACGCGCTGGATCAAGGTCGATTCGACTCCATCGTGGATTGGATGACTGCCCGCGCCGTTTGCTTGTGAGCGATCCAGGTTCCGTTTCGGAATCTTCTGCAGGTTTCCGTTCCACAGTCCGTTTGAGCTGCCCGCAAGCGGCGAAGATGTCGAGGCCTCGCGACGCAGCTATGGCGCGCGGCAATCCAAGCTCACTTTGAGATTGGCCTAGCTAGGGCACCGTGACGTTGAGGGATGTGCTCACAGTCGCACTGGTGTTCACGTCCCTGGCCGCAACGGTGTAGGCATAGGTTCCCGGTGTTACGACGTTTTTGTTGCCGCCACAAGAGCTGATTCCCGCCAGACCGACCAATGCTCCCATCGCAAGCACAGTGAGCGTGAGCCAGCGCGCTGCCCGGCGCCGGAAACCAAAGCCCAACAGCAGTACACCGGCCAGCGCAAGGCCATGCGCCAGCCCATGCCCTCCACGACGCGGCAAGCTCACGGGGCAAGGGGAGCTGCAAGGAACCGGAGAGTTATAGAAGCTGATGGTTCCCGTCACCACCTCATCGGCGGTCAGAGTGATGGGTGGCTGGACGGGTATTGCACCAGAACTAGGAACCCCATTGCCGCAGTACGGCACCGTCACTCCGGTCGGAGGAGTCGGAGGATTGCAACCGACTGAAACTGAGCCGGTGTAGCCGTTGACCGAGGTCAAGGTAAAGGAGCTGGAGCCGGATCCACTGGAGCCGCTGGAGGACATGGTTACGTTCGTGGTGGTGATGGTGAAACCCGGCGTGGCGGCGGGAGCGCCGGTACAGCAAAAAATAAGAACAAAGGCAAGCAGCGATGCGGTGAGTAAGACCCTGCGGTGACCATGCATGGCAGAATCCTTTCGATGGGTGGCTTTCACTATGCTGCTGTATTGGACGGATTCTCACTCCGGCGGTTGGCAGCTTATGTGAGAATTTCACACCTCAAGGCGACGGGGCGGCGAGGGCAAATCCGGAGCGTTTGGCTCTAAGGCCTCTACCGTCCGCTTCAAGCTGCCCGCAAGCCGCGAAGATATCGCGCCCGCGCGGCTGGCGGATGTAGGCCGCAATTCCCTCGCCCACCAGCAGCTCCTGGAACGCAGCAACAGCTTCCGGGCCAGGCATTTCGTATTCGATTCCCGGCCCGGGATTCCAGGCGATCAGATTCACCTTCGCCGGCAGACCCGTCCGGCATACCAGCCGCGCTACCTCGCGCGCATGCTCGGGACGGTCCGTGACGCCGCCAAGCAAAACGTATTCGAAGGTGATGCGCTCGCGCGGGCGCAGCGGCACGCGGCGAACCGCTTCGATCACTTCGGCAATCGGCCATTTGCGGTTGATGGGCATCACTTCCGCGCGGATCTTGGTCGTTCGGCGCATTCAGGCTGATGGCAAGCTTCGGCCGCACATCGAGCGGTTCCTCTGCGAACCGTTCGATGCCTGGCACAATCCCGGACGTCGAGACCGTCATGCGCCGCGGGCTCAAGCCCACCTCGCGCACCAGCAGCCGCACGGCAGCCATAAAATTGTCGTAATTCAGGAACGGCTCACCCATCCCCATGAAGACCAAGTTCACGCGGTCGCGTCCCACGCGCACCCGTTGACGGTCGAGAACCGCAACCACCTGCCCGGCAATCTCGCCTGCCGTCAGGTTGCGCTGCAGGCCCAACTTGGCCGTGAGACAAAACTGGCAGTTGACGGCACAACCCACCTGCGAGGAAACGCAGATCGTCGCGCGCGTCCACTCTTTCGCCTCCGGGCTATCCTCGTCGCCGGCATCGCCACCGTCCCCCTCCGGCATCCACACGGCTTCCGCCGCTCCAACCTTTGGATCAGCGCCTTCAAAATCAATCAGATACCGCTCTGTCCCGTCTACAGATGTGAAAACCTGCCCAATCGCAGGCCGCCCGATTCTCCACCCCTCCAAAGCCAGCCTCGCCCGCAGCGCAACCGGCAAAGTGCTGATTTCAGAAATCTCGTCAACCCATTGGTGATAAATGAGCTTCGGCAATCTGCTTACCCCGAAACGCCGGCTCTCCCAGCCTCGAAAGAAGCCTCGAAAGGGATTCCGCATCTAATCCAAAGAGGGGCTCCGTCAAGCCGGCGGATGCGTTTTCAGCGTCTAAGTGCACGAGTTGGTTGTCTTTTTCCTGCATAGCGGAATCTCGGCTCTCAAATCATCTTAGCCTTTTGGGAAGAGTGCCTGACCCGCAACCCAAGTCTTCCCTTCAAGCGCTGCCGGCTTCGCGCGTTTGGCCTACAATCGAGTTCTGGCTTGATCCCGATGAATACCGAGAGAAACATTCGCCGCACCGTATTGCCGAACGGCCTGATCCTCCTGACCGAGCGCATGGACTACCTGCGATCCGTAGCCATGGGCGTGTGGATCAAGTCGGGCTCGCGCTGCGAAACCGCCGAGGTCAACGGCATTTCACACTTCGTGGAACATATGCTCTTCAAAGGCACTCGCTCACGCAGCGCGCAGCGCATCGCCCGCGAGATGGATTCGATCGGCGGCAACCTTGACGCCTTCACCAGCAAGGAAACCATCTGCTTCAATGTCAAGTCGCTCGCGGACCACGTCCCCATTGCGCTCGACATCCTCGGCGACCTGGTGATGAACCCGACCTTTGCTCTGCCCGACATCGAGCGCGAGCGCGGAGTGATTCTGGAAGAGATCAAGATCGACGAAGACAATCCCGACGTGCTGGTGCATGAATTGTTCACGCAGAGTTTCTGGAAGGGGCACCCGCTGGGCAAGCCCATCCTGGGCACTACTGAAACCGTGGCCCGGCTCAGCCAGCAGAATTTCTTTTCCTACCACGGCGACCGTTTCCACGGCGGCAACATGATCTTTTCCGCCGCCGGAAATTTGGACCACGACGCGTTTACCGCGGCCGTGGCGGAGAAGTTCTCGCCGCTCATCGGCGGCAATGCAATGCAGGAACTTTCCGCGCCCGAGCCGAGCGCCCGCATTCTTCTGCAAAATAAAAAAGCGCTCGAACAGGTGCAGATCTGTCTGGGTGTACCCTCGCCGCCCATCACCGACGAAAACCGCTACACCACGCTGATCCTGAACACGGTGCTCGGCGGCGGTATGAGTTCGCGGCTCTTCCAGACCATTCGCGAGGAGCGCGGCCTTGCCTATTCGATTTATTCCGACCTTAGCCCCTATCGCGACACGGGAAACCTCTGCGTCTTTGCCGGCACTTCGGCAAGCAAGGCTCTCCAGGTCGTGGACTTGATCCTCGCCGAATTCCGCAATCTCAAGCAGGTTCCGATTGGCGACGAGGAGTTGACCCGCGCCAAAGATCAGGTGAAGGGCAACATTTTGCTGGGTCTCGAAAGCTCGAACTCGCGCATGGCCAACCTGGCCCGCCAGGAGATGTACTTCCGCCAGTTCTTCTCAGCCGACGAGATCATCGCGCGTGTCGACCAGGTCGACGCAGGCCAGGTGCAAACCATGGCGCAGCGGCTCTTCACCCCGGAGAGCATCGCTGTCACGCTCCTCGGCCGTCTCGACGGCGTAAAGCTGAATCGCACAAGACTGGCGTGCTGAAGAACAGCTTTTAGCTGCTACCACTCGAGATCAACTCACGTGCCAGACCTTAGCGATTCTCTGGTCGCGATCTTGAGGATCTTCAGCAAAGCGGTTGGCCAGGCACGAAGAGCTAGAGGCTAGAAGCTAGTAGCTAGAAGCTGTCTTTCGAGCGTTCCCTTTCCCTTTCGCGTCCCTACGTTGTAGCATCTTCTTCGGAGGGCCAAGAGCGTCCCGGCCCACAGGGGATTGGAAACCCAATGAATTGCAAGAAAATCTGCGCCCGCATTCGCATGCGCCGTTCCGTTACGCCTAACGGCTTTACCTTGATGGAGCTCCTCATCGTCATCGCCGTCATTCTCATTCTTATGCTCATGGCCATGAAGACCATCGGCTCGATGAAGATCAAGGCCAACGAACTGTCGGCAATCAACTCATTGCGCGTGATCACGCAGGCCGAGGACGGTTACGACTCCAGCTACCCAGCCAATGGCTACGCCTGCGACCTTAAGGCCCTGGGCGGAGTTCCAGGCTCGGGCGCTCCCACGCCAACCGCCGCGCAGGAACTGGACAATGACCTGGCATCTTCGGGCTACAAGTCCGGTTACATCTTCAAGATTTCCAATTGCGAGAAGGTGACCGTAAACGGTACCGACCGCATCACCGGCTATCAGCTCACGGCGGTGCCCGCGTCCGTAGGCAAGACCGGCAATCGTGGCTTCTGCACCGACCAGTTTGGCGGCAATCCCAAATACGATCCTACCGGCGGCACCAACTGCACCCAGTCGCTGCAATGAAAATCTGGAGCGCCGGTCTCCTGACCGGCTGTCGTGCGGGCGTCCTCGCCCGCACGTTATGCCACCTAGCAGTTGTAGGAGTCGCTTTTGCCTTGCTCTCTTCAGCGGGCAGGTCAGCTGCTTCACACGCCCAGAATGCTCCCCCTCCATCGGCGCTCGATCTCGCCGCGCGCGTCGATCGCCACTATGACCAATTGCATTCCCTCGTGGCCGGCTTCCGCGAAGACTACGCCGGCCTGGGCATGACGCGTTCCGAATCAGGCACGCTCTACTTGCGCAAGCCCGGCCGCATGTTGTGGCAATACACCACGCCCGCAGGAAAGATCTTTCTGCTCGACGGCAAATTTGCGTGGCTGTACGCCCGCGGCGACGCCCAGGTGCAGCGCATTCCAGCAAAAGACATCGACGACCTGCGCTCGCCGCTGCGTTTTCTGTTGGGGCACACGGAGCTAGAAAAGGAACTAACCAGCCTGAAGATTGCCGCAGACTCAAACGGCCTCTACACGCTCACCGGTGTGCCGAATGGCCAGGAGAAGCGTGTCACACGGCTCTCTCTCACTGTCACGCCAGCAGGCGCGATAACGGCGATTGAGATTGTCGAGGTGGATGGCGCTACAACCCGCTTTGCTTTTTCCAACGAGAAGCCCGACGCCGCGATTCCGTCCGGCACGTTCCACTTCGCACCGCCGCCCGGCGTGCCGGTAGTGGATGCCATGCCGCCAGTGTGAGAAGAGGCTACTAGCCCGGGGCCGCGCAGGCAGAATTGAATCGTTACGTCCGCAATAACCGCACAGAGAAGATCACCAACCACAGCCAGTAAAGAAACAGCCCCGCAGTCTCCCACCAGAATGTGCGCGGTTCGATCGCGGTGCCGAAAGCATGGAAATCAGTGAAAAGATTAACGACGCTCAAGCCGAGCACGGCCCCGGCCCCGGCGCAAAGAATGGCTTTCACAAGCGCCGCCTGCTTTTCGGGGTCAATTGAGGCGGTGAAGAAAAAGATCGACCAGCCAAAAGCGAGCAGAGAAATAATACGGTCCTGGTAGGCGTAGGAAGGAACGTTGAAGTAGACAAAAAGCAGCGGCACCTTGACGCCGAACATGTGGACGAAGGCGACCGAGAGAAAGTAGAGAAAGCCGCAACGAAGAGACCATTGCAGGATGCGGAGATTGGCGTTCACTCCGGTCCCTTTCCGAAGCGCTAAAGCTGTCCTCTTGATCCCGCTTTTACTTCCCCGGCTTCGCCGGGGCGCTCACGGGCACCGCGTGCGTGCCTTCCAGCACCGAGTGCGAGCCGGTGGAGCGCACAAACAGGACCACGAGCGTGATCGATGTGCACATAAAAATAATGGCTGACCACGTGGTGAAGCGGGTGAGCACATTGGCTGCGGCGCGAGGACCGAAGGCGGTCTGCGAGCCCTGGCCGCCGAACGCGCCCGCAAGATCTGCGGAACGGCCCTGCTGCAACAGAATCACGAAAATCAGAGCGGCGCACACCAGAATGTGCACCACCATCACGAAATAGAACAGAATCGACATCTTTAGCTGCTTTCCAACTCGCTCCGGCAATGAGGGAATTCTTGGCGCCGCGCCGGGAGGTGAGGATCATTGGTGCGGAAGGCGGGACTTGAACCCGCATGCCTTGCGGCGCCACCCCCTCAAGATGGTGTGTCTGCCAATTTCACCACTTCCGCAACTGCACTCAAGTATACCAAACGCCCAACTGCAAAATGCGATTCGGTCGTACCGCGCGCGGTGCATGCGCACGAGTCAATTTGTCGGCTGCAGGCCGATCAACACCCCCGCCGGAGGCGCAGTGTTTGTTTAGCCCCGCGCTTCAGCGTGGGGGAAAAGACCGGAAATTGCCGCTAGCCCCGTAGGGGCGCAGGAAAAGGATCGTAGGATTATCAAACGCAATGTAAACGATAGCGCGCTCACTGACCGCACAAACTCCCGTGCGCTAAAGTATTGTTTGACCATGAGACCAATCGTGATCCCAAATTCCCAACGCCACTGGGACTGCATAAACCTCGGCGAAGTCATGCTTCGTCTCGATCCGGGCGAGATGCGCATCCACACCGCGCGCCAATTCAACGTGTGGGAGGGCGGCGGCGAATACAACGTAGCCCGCGGACTGCGCCGCTGCTTTGGTCTGCGCACCGCCGTCGCCACCGCACTCGCCGATAATCCCGTCGGCCGCCTCGTTGAAGACCTCATCCTCCAGGGCGGCGTCGACACGTCTTTGATCCGCTGGGTTCCTTACGATGGCATCGGCCGCGCCGTGCGCAACGGTCTCAACTTTACCGAGCGCGGCTTTGGCCTGCGCGCCGCCGTTGGCTGCTCCGACCGCGGCCACACCGCCATCAGTCAGGTCAAGCCGGGCGATTTCGACTGGGATTGGATCTTTGGAGACCAAAACGGCACAAAGTGGTTCCATACCGGCGGCATCTTCGCTGCTCTCTCCACTTCCACAGCCGAGGTCGCCGCCGAAGCCATGGACGCCGCCCGGAAGACCGCAACGCCCATCTCTTACGATCTCAACTTCCGCGATAGCCTTTGGAAGAGCATAGGAGGCAAACCAAAAGCCCAAAACATCAATCGCGATCTCGTCCGCAAAGTCGATGTGCTCCTCGGCAACGAGGAAGATTTTTCTGCGATGCTCGGTATCGCAATCAAAGGCGTCGCAGAAGATTTCGTCGAGCTTCCCGTCGCCGCATACGAAGAGATGCTGCGCGAGGTCGCAGCCACGTATCCAAACCTGAAGCTCATTGCCAGCACGCTGCGCACCGCGCCAACCGCCAGCCGCAACGCCTGGGGCGCGATTGCGCTGTATGAAGACAAGATCGTTCACGTCCCGCAGCGCGAAATCGACATCTATGACCGAGTAGGCGGCGGCGATAGCTTCGCCTCGGGTCTCATTTACGGATTCCTCACGGGCAAAGGCATCGACTGGGCTGTCCAATGCGGCGTCGCGCACGGCGCTCTCGCCATGACCACCCCCGGTGACACCAGCATGGCCACGCTGGCCGAGGTCGAGCGCATCATCAAAGGCGGCTCGGCCCGCATCGCGCGATAAAGCGTTTGATTTCGCACGATCGATGGGTGCCCCGAGAGCCTGCCCTGAGCTTGTCGAAGGGTCCCGCTTTGGGGACATGGGATAGCACGAACTCGAAGGACACGATACCAGACGTTTTGAAAGGGCACGGCTTTAGCCGTGCCAGTTTCGCCATCGCTTGAACGATTGGGCTTTAGCCCCTGAGGGAATTGCAAATGTCCGAAACCACCCAGCAAATTATCGAGCGCGTTGGCCTCATCCCCGTTCTCCGCGCCAAAAGCGTTGCTCAGGGCCGCGCCGTGGTCGACGCCATGATCGCTGGCGGCGTCACCGTCGTGGAAGTCACCATGACCCTTCCCGGCGCCATCGATTTGTTGAAGGAACTGAAGAAGGAATACGCAACGAAGTTGTTACTCGGCTCAGGCACCGTCACCACCGCCGATCAGGCTCAGGCCACCATCGATGCCGGCGCGGAATTCATCGTCAGTCCCAGCCTTCACCACGAAGTGATACGGGTGACCAAAGCCAACAAAAAAATGTCCTGCCCCGGCGCGCTCACGCCCACTGAAGCCATCACGGCATGGAGCGCAGGCGCGGACTACGTCAAAATCTTTCCCTGCTCTGCCGTCGGCGGCGCAAGCTACCTCAAAGCTCTTCTCGCGCCGTTCCCGCATCTCAAGCTCATTCCCACGGGCGGCGTCACGCTCCAGACGGCCGAAAGCTTCATCAAAGCCGGCGCACGCGCCCTCGGTGTGGGCAGCGATCTCGTGAATCTTGCCGCTATCGACGCAGGCCACCCCGAAACCATCACCGAAACCGCCCGCGCATACCTGAAAGTTTTGGCGGGAGCGCGCAGCTAATGCACCCATCGCCACGAAGCAGGTGCCGGACACACGCTCCCGATCGCTACACTTGTTTCAGAGGTAGACGATGCATCTCGTTTCTTTTTCCTTGGCCGACCGCAAGCCCCGTCCCGGCGTTCTGCTGCCGCAAAACGGCACCGTCATCGACCTCTCCGCGGATTACACCGACTCACTCGCTGTCGTCGCCGCGGGCATCCACTCCATCGACAACGACTCAGGCGTCTATCCCAGTCACAAGCTCAGCGACGTCCGCCTGCACGCACCGCTTGCGAACCCACCGCGAGTCTTCGCCATTGGCCTGAACTACCGCGAACATGCCGCCGAAACCGGGAAGGAACTCCCCTCCGTGCCTGTGGTCTTCTTCAAGCAGCCCACGGCGATCATCGGCCCGGGCGATACCATCGTGCTGCCCAAAAATTCGAGCGAGCCCGACTACGAAGCCGAATTTGCTTTTGTCATCGGTAAGGGCGGCTACCGGATCTCCGCTGCGGCGTGGCGTGAGCATGTTTACGGCTACACTATCGTCAATGACGTGAGCGCGCGCGACGTGCAGCGGGCCACCTCACAGTGGTCGCTCTCCAAGAGTTTCCCGACCTTTTGCCCCGTCGGCCCTGCCATCGTCACCACCGATGAAATTGCCGATCCGCATCAGCTCGCCATCTCGCTCACAATTGGCGGCGAGACTCTTCAGAACTCAAACACGCGCGAGATGATCTTCCAGATTCCTCGGCTTGTCGAATACATCTCGTCCATCACGCCGCTTTTGCCCGGCGACATCGTCTCCACCGGCACTCCCTCCGGCGTCGGCGTGGGCCGCACGCCCAAGCGCTGGCTCAAGTCCGGCGAAACCGTCACCGTAACCATCGAGGGCCTTGGCTCGCTGAGTAATCCCGTGGCAGCTGAATAGCATTTGCGAAAGCTTGATCCCGAATGGCCGAACCGGTCGAATCCGCTCGCCGCTTCTATGCCGAGGAGATCTGCCGGCGTAACGGCGTCTCTTCGCCGGCCATCCTCGCCGCATTCGCCACCGTTCCGCGGGAGCGCTTCGTGGGGCCAGGACCATGGATCATTCAAGGCGAAGGCAAAAGTCATGTGACTCCCGATACGGAGCCGGTGCGCGTCTACCGCGATGCTCTTATTGTGCTCGATGAAACGAAGCACCTCAACAACGGTCAGCCCAGCCTGTGGGCTATTCACCTCGAACCGCTCCGCATTCAACCCGGCGACCAGATCCTCCACCTCGGATGCGGCACTGGCTATTACACGGCTATCCTCGCCGAGCTGACGGGCCCCACCGGCAAAGTCACTGCCATTGAAATTGAAGAAGGTCTCGCGGCCCGCGCACGCGAAGCTCTCCAGCCGTGGCCGCAGGTCACCGTGTTCCACGCCGACGGCTCGCGCGGACCCTTCGAGCCATCCGACGCCATCGTCGTCAGCGCCGGCGCAACGTACCCTCTGCCTGCATGGCTCGCAGCCGTAAAGCCTTCAGGCAGGCTCCTCTTTCCGCTCACCTCGACACGCGGACCGGGAACCATGGCGCATCTGACCCGCACCAGCCCCGACCGCTTTGCAGCCGCACTGCGAGGCTCGGTTTTCTTTGTCGATTTCGGCGGCGCGCGCGATCCTGCCGTAAGCGATGAATTGGCGCGAGCACTTCACCGCGACGGAGGCGCAAGCGTCCGCTCTCTGCGCTGCGATGTTCACGAACAAGACACATCCTGCTGGCTGCACGGCAATGGCTGGTGTTTTTCGCGCCTATCCCCGATACCGCATCAAGCAGCGTGACCCGAGCGTGATCCGCTCATAGCACCCGCGCCAGCCACTTCCCCGTGTGCGAGTGCAGATTGCCCGCAATCTCTTCCGGCGTACCCTCGGCCACAATTTTGCCACCTGCGTCGCCGCCTTCGGGACCAAGATCGATCACCCAATCTGCGCTCTTGATCACGTCCAGATTGTGCTCGATCACAATCAGGGATCCTCCGCCGTCGATTAGCTTGCGAAATGCCGTCAGCAGTTTAGATACGTCGTCGAAATGCAGTCCCGTGGTCGGCTCGTCGAGAATGTAGAGCACGCGGCTGGCCTCTGAAGGTTTCGCCGCCGCATTCGCCGCGCGCACCGTCCCCAGATGCGCGGCCAGCTTGACGCGTTGCGCTTCGCCGCCTGAAAGCGTCGTTGCCGATTGCCCCAGCCGCAGGTAGCCGAGCCCGATCTCATCCAGCACCGCCAGCTTTTCAAGCAGTCTCGTCTGACCGGCGAAGAAGCGCAGCGCCTCCTTCACCGTCATCTGCAACACGTCGTGAATGTTTTTGCCCTTGTACCGGACTTCCAGAATCCGCTGCTGGTAGCGCGTGCCTTTACAGTCCTCGCAGGGCAGCTCCACGTCGGCAAGGAACTGCATCTCCACTGTCACCGTGCCATCGCCCTCGCAGGTATTGCACCGCCCGCCCGGCACGTTGAACGAGAAATGTCCCGGCGTGAGCGAAAGCCGCTTGGCATCGGGCTGCGCCGCAAACAGTTCGCGCACCAGGTCAAAGCCTTTGATATACGTGATCGGATTCGACCGCGGCGTGCGCCCGATCGGCGTCTGGTCCACCAGCACCACATCGTTCAGCCGCTCCGCACCGCTCAGCGAATTGAACACTCCTGACGAATCGCCGCCGTCGGTCTGTCCCAGCGCCCGCGCCACTGCGCGATAGAGCACCTGGTGCACCAGCGTGGACTTGCCCGATCCCGAAACGCCCGTCACCACAACCAGCATCCCCATGGGGATTGTTACATCGAGCCCAACTAGGTTGTTGGCCCGCGCTCCCTTCAGCACCAGCTTCTCGCGCCCCGGCGCGCGCCGCCGGGTAGGCACGGGAATGGCAATCTTGCCGCTCAGATAACGCCCCGTGAGCGAATTCGGGTTGGCTTCAATTTCGGCCAGTACGCCCTCCGCAAGCACTTTTCCGCCGAACTCGCCTGCGCCCGGCCCTAGATCGAGCAGATGATCGGCGGCGCGCAGCATATCCGCGTCGTGCTCGACGACAAGAATTGTGTTACCCAAATCGCGCAGCTCTTCGAGAATATGAATCAGTCGCGCCGTGTCGCGCGTGTGCAATCCGATCGAGGGTTCGTCGAGCACGTAGAGCGCGCCCACCAACCGCGATCCCAGCGAAGTCGCGAGTTGAATCCGCTGCGCCTCGCCGCCGCTCAAGGTCGACGCCAGCCGGTCCAACGTCAGGTATTCGAGCCCCACCGCGACCAGAAAGCTCAAACGCTGTCGAACCTCGGTGAGAATCGGCCCGGCAATTTCCTCCTGCATCGGCGAAAGCTGGATCGAATCGAAGAATTCTTTAGCCTGCGCGACGGTCAGCGCCGTCGCCTGGCAAATATTCTTGCCGGCTTCTCTTCCGTTTCCGAGCCGCACCGCCCGCGCCTCCGCGCGAAGCCGCTGCCCGCGGCAATCCGGGCACTCCGCGTAACCGCGATATTTACTTAGCATCACGCGCACGTGCAGCTTGTACTTTTTGCGTTCCAGTTGCGCAAAAAATCCCGTCACGCCGGCAAATCCATCCTTACCGCGCAACACCGCCTCGCGCGCCGGTGCCGGCATCTCGCGCCACGGCACATCCAGCGGCACGCCTAACTCCGCAGCGCATTTGCGCAGTTCGGTAAACCACGGCCGGTACTTGGGCCGGTTCCACGGATCGATCGCGCCGCCCGCAAGCGTCAGTCCCGGGTCGGGAATCACCAGATTCATGTCATAGTCGACCGTATTGCCGAATCCCTGGCAGCGCGGGCACGCGCCAAACGGGTTATTAAAGCTGAACAGCCGAGGCTCCGGCTCGCGCCCCGGACAGTGACATTTGACGCACTCGTACGCGCCGGAAAATCGCAGCCTTCTGCGCTCCGCGGTCTCGTCACGCGGAGCCTCCTCAAGAACTACCTCGCCCGCTTCGCGATAGGCAGTCTCCACGGCGTCCACGATGCGCGGGCGGTTCTCTACATTCACGGCAATTCGGTCCAAAAGTATAAACAGCGGAGCTGATAGATCCAGATCGATCAGCGACTCCGGCGTGGAGAACTCAAAGAGTCTTCCCTGCTGCCAGAGCCGATTGAATCCGCTCGACCGCAGATCGGCCAGCCGCTCCTTCATCGCCTCAACATACGGCGAATCCTTCGCCGACGCAGCCGTCTTGGGTTTTGCAGCCTTCCTCGTCGCGTGCGCCGCACTCGTCTCGGGTTTCGCTTCGGCCTCTTGCGCCGCAGCCGCGCTCATCGCGGGAAATAGCACGTTCAGCCGCGTTCCCTCGCCCAGCGCCAGGATCGCTGAGGCCGCCTCGTCCACGGAGTCGCGTTTCACCAGCCCATCGCAATAGACGCAATGGACCTCGCCGCACCGCGCGTAGAGCAGCCGCAGGTAGTCATAAATCTCTGTAGCGGTGGCTACCGTTGACCGCGGATTTCGCGTGGTGTTTTTCTGCTTGATAGCAATCGCGGGCGCCAAGCCGTCGATCTCGTCCGCGTCCGGCTTCTCGATCCGCTCCAGGAACTGCCGCGCGTAAGCCGAAAGCGACTCCACATATCGCCGCTGTCCCTCGGCATAGATCGTGTCGAAAGCCAGCGAGCTTTTGCCCGATCCCGACACGCCGCTGATCACCGTCAGCTTGCCGTGCGGAATCTCGCAGGAAAGGTTCTTCAGGTTATGTGTCCGCGCGCCGCGGATGATGATTGCATCGTTCAAGTAGAGGTCTGCCAGCAGTTCAAGTTCCGGCGACCACACAGACGCCATCGAGAGGGTCAGCGCGCAACCGGCCACTCTCGATTATACGCCGCAGCCCAAGCAATCCAGGCGCAGGTAATGGGTCAGTTTGAAACGTCGTGAAAGGGCACGACTTCAGTCGTGCCGAGAATGCCGATGAATAAATCGGGGGCTTTAGCCCCTGAAGAGGCAGTTTTGTTCAAACTGACCCACTACCCGGCGAAACTCCCGGCGCAGTCCTCACACAATCCTCAATTCGATTGGCTTTGTTAACCGGGTAAAGAATTTCTTGCCTCTTGCAGTACTGTAGGCGTCAAGCCACCAGCGCATGTATATGCGCCATCTCCGGCTCAAACTCCACCTTCTCTTCGCGATTCAGCACTCCGGCTAAGCTGATCAATGCGCGCGATGCGCAGGCCGGGCACTGTTCTGCGCAATTGCCGATACAGTTACAGTCCTCGCATAGATATGCACGCGTCAACGGCATATGTTGCATCGAGAGAATCGCCTTCGCCTCACCTCGAACATGCAGCACTCCATCCAGCATTTGCATATGCTCCCTTTATGGCTTGTTGTCGGATCTGTGTCCTGAGAATTCGGCTGCAAATTTAGACCGCTCGGCCCAGTCCGCTATATCTCTTACGGCCCTATACCAAAAGTGATGCAGCAGCACTCCGGGAAGTTGCTTATTTTGCACACCCTAAAGGGCGTACTCTCCAGTGCTTTCCATCCCCTCGATCCTCCGTCAAAGCTTCATTCGCGCTCCAAAACTCTGCACGCTAAACTATGGATTGAGGTTATTCGTGGCTCGTTCTTTGATTAGTGTTTTTTTCGCGGCGATCGTTTCCTTTTCTGCGGTCGCGTTTGCACAAAATTCATCTTCCTCCGCGCCACGCTCATCCACTTCAGTCGTGGGCGTACAGCCATCCATTCCGCCCGAAGTTGCATCCGCGGAAGCCGCCATTGCTGCTTCCGATTGGAAGGCAGCCAAAACCAAGCTCAGTGCTTATCTCGCAGCTCACCCCGCCGATGCGCGCGCTCTCTTCGACGCCGGCTACGTTGCCGACGCGCAAAATCGCCTCGATGACGCAGCCGCCCTCTATCGCCGCGCCATTGCAGCCGATCCCAAGTCCTTTGAGGCGCACATCTCGCTCGGTCTGCTCCTGGCGCGCCAACAAAAGTTCCAGGAAGCTCGCCCCGAACTCGTCGCCGCCACCACGCTCGATTCCGGCCAGGCCGGTCCCGAACTAAAGGCCCGCGCATGGCGTGCGCTGGCACGCATCGATCAGGCAACCGATCCGGCCACAGCTTCCAATGATCTTCTTGAAGCCCTCAAGCTCTCTGCGGAGACTCCTGACGATACTCTGCTCGCAGCCGAATTGGCTGAGAAAACCGGCCAGTCCGATGCCGCCGAAGCCGCTTATCGCCGCGTGCTGGCTAAAGATCCTCATTCCGTCCCCGCCACCGCCGGCCTGGTGCATATCCTCAGCGTTCGCAAGCAATATCCTGAGGCCCAAACCCTCCTTCGTTCCGCCCTCTCAACCGCGCCGGACGATCCCACACTCAACGCGCAGTTGGCCGCGGTGCTCGTCGCCGAGGATGATGCCGGCGCGCTGCCGCTCCTCCAAAAACTTCATGCCGCGCATCCCGCCGACGCAGTCATTACCCGCATGCTGGCGCAGGCGCTGGCAGTCGCCGGAGATTATGCCGGTTCCGATCTGCTCTATCTCCACCTGCTCGCCACCGAACCAGAGAACACTGACCTCCTCGTCGCGCACGGCCAGAATCTCGTCCATCAAGCGCAAATGCTGGAGGCGATGAAGGTTTTCGATAAGGCCACCCAGATCGACCCCGCCGACGGCGATGCCTGGAGCGGCCTGGCCTTTGCCGCCTTCCGCAATAACCGCGCCGATATCACTCTCCATGCTTTGACCATGCGCTCCAGGACCCTTCCCGAGAACGACGCAAGCCTCTTCCTCTGGGCGCAGGCCTGCGACACGTTGCATCAGCGGCAACAGGCCGCTGCTTACTATCACCGCTTCCTCAATTCCGCCCACGGCAAAATGCCCGATCAGGAGTGGCAGGCCCGCCAACGCCTCCAGATCCTCGAACGAAAATAAGGCGCGCCGCCCGAAATCACCCTTTCCCGAGTGACTTTGGGCACTGAACTTCCCCTTCTGGTACGACATCATTTTCACCGGCAGCGCGGTCACTTCTTTGTAATTCCCGCATCGTAGGTATTGCGGGGTGTTGTGAAATGGGACTAATATGGTTCCATTTTCCGGGGGCACCGCGCAGGAGGAAGTCCCCATGCGGTCCGTAGCTCTCATCGCCGCGATCGTTGCGCTCAACGTCAGCGCTATCCCGCTCTGCGCGTCCTCATCCGAGAACAAGTCACCCGATCCCGAAGCCATTGCGGCTCTCGAAGCCCGCGCGAGCCAGGCCCATCCGCGCGAACAATGCTTCCTCTACGCCCAGCTCATCCGCCAGATGACGGAGCTCAGCATTCGTCAATACGAAGCCGGCAACACCGAAAAAGCCACGAACCTGCTTAAGCGCGTGCAGGGCATCGCACAAAAGCTTCACGTTACACTGGCCAACAACGACAAGCGCCTCAAAGATGCCGAGATACTGCTCAACCAGACTGCCTTTCGTCTGAGCGAGATGCTCTGCGCGACCAGCATCCAGGATCGCCCCGTTGTGAAAGAGACACTCGCACAGGTCTCCGAGGCGCAAAACGACACCATGATGCAAGTGTTCCGCAAATAACCGCGGATGAGTGAAGAAGCGAACCGGTGAAAAAGTGAGTCCGATCCACCCCACTTCACTTTTTCACTCTTAACTTCCTTGATTCCGCTGCCCGGGCTTATGCTTCAATAGATACACCATGCGTCCATTTCTGACTGCGTTCGTTTGCCTTCTCCTAACCGTGCCTCTCGCCGCTCAGAGACAAAGGCGTGAACCCCTGACGGAAAAGCAGCAGGATGAGATCGCCGAAGCCGGGATCAACCCCGTCGCCCGCGTGAATCTCTACATCAGATTCCTCAACGAGTACTCCGACACGATCAAAGGATTGATTCCCCGCGCTCATACCTCTGCGCGCGTTTTCCGCATGGATGACACGTTGCAGGACTTTGCCGCGCTGATGGACGAGCTTGGCGACAATCTCGATATGTATTCCGATCGCAAGGCCGACATACGCAAGTCGCTCAAAGGGCTCAACGATTCCATCGCAGACTGGCAGAAAGTGCTGCAATCTGTCCCAAGCGAATCCGGCTTCGAGCTTTCATTGAAGGATGCGATCGCAAGCGCCAGCGATCTTGCCGGTCAGGCCAAGCAACTGACAGCCGACCAGGAAGCCTACTTCAAAGCCCACCCCAAAGAAAAAGGCCAGGACCGCTGGGAACCGCAGTAATGCAGGGCTCAGGTTTCAGGTGTCAGGGTTCAGTTTGGGCGCAGAGCACTCATGGCCTTTTCGGAAATTGAATTGATCGATAGCGAGACTACGCTGTGAGGTTCTTCCTCCGACGCACAGGTCGGATTCGCTGACACCTGAAACCTGACCCCTGAAACCTCAAACCAGCGCCTGCTATTCTGCACTTAGTGGCCCCCGACGTCGTCCCCATCTTTCAGGAAGAGTATCGCGCGCTGCGTCCGCGCGCGCCCATGCCACCCATTCAGGTACGCTTCCGGCGCTTCACTTCGCTCAACACCACCATCCGCCTGCGCGAGGGAAAAATCTTCGTCAGCCTCTCCGACCTGCTCGAAGGCGCGCCCGAATCCGTCCTGCACTCGATCGCGCACATCCTTCTCGCCAAGCTCTACCGCAAGCCAATCGAGCGGGCGCACAACGCACGTTACAAGCGGTTCGCCAACTCGGCCGCTGTCACGCGCCAAACCGAACTGATCCGAACCGCGCGCGGCGCCAAGCGCTACTTCGGTCCCGAAGGCCGCTACTATCACCTAGAAGAGGTCTTCGACGCGCTCAACCTGCGCTTCTTCGCCGGCCTGCTCGGCCGCCCTGACCTCACCTGGAGTGAGCACCACGCCAAGCGCTCGCTCGGCCACTACGACGCCGCGCACAATACCATCGTCGTCAGCCGCGTCTTCGACCGCCCCTCCAGCCCGCGGTACGCGCTTGAGTATCTGCTCTACCACGAGATGCTGCACCTGAAGCATCCCGTCCGCATACGCGGCCTGCGCCGCTGCGTTCACTCCCGTGAATTCAAAGCCGAAGAAGCCCGCTTCCCCCAGCTAGCCGAAGCCCTCGCCTTCATCAAGCGGCTCTAGCGGCCTGCGGTATCCTAACCTCTTGTCAAATCCCGTTCAAGGAGCGCCAAGATGTCTCAGAATCCCCAGCTTGTCCTCACGGAGCGTTTCACGCAAGCCATCGAATACGCGCGTCAGCTCCATACCGAATACCGCAAAGGCACCGACATTCCGTATATGGCGCACCTGCTCGGCGTGGCCGCGCTGGTCATGGGCGAAGCTGGTGGTCGCGTCCCGGTCACCGAAGATATGATCGTCGCTGCCTTGCTGCACGACGCCGTGGAAGACCATGGCGGTATGCCGCGCCTCCGCGAGATCGAAGATCGCTTCGGCGCGGATGTCGCCCGCATGGTCGAAGGCCTCTCCGACACCCTTGCTGAGGATCACGACAAGAAGGAAGGATGGGAGGATCGCAAGACAAATTATCTTGCCCGCCTGCGCCACGAGCCGGAGGACATCCTGCTCATCTCCGCCGCAGACAAGCTCTACAACGCAAAAGCAATTCTCGACGATTTCAAAGAGATTGGCGCGAAGGTATTCGAACGTTTCAAGCGTGGCGCAGCTCAGCAGTTGTGGTATTTCGACGAGTTGCTCAAAATCTTTCTCGCGCACCCACCGAATCGCATCGTCAACGATCTGGATCGCGTTGTCCAGGAACTCCATGCGCTGATTGAAGCTGAGGGCAACCCCCAATAGAGCTCTTTAGTCCTCAGTCCTTGCCTTTTGTTCCCTGTATCTCCAACGCTCCGGTTAAAGAGCTTACCTTTGCCACATCGTGGCTCTTGCACCACGCTTCGAGTCCCTTCACCAGCCGTTCGGTTGCGCGCGGATCGGCGTAGCTCGCCGTTCCCACCTGAATCGCCGTTGCGCCAGCGAGCATGAATTCAACGGCGTCTGCCGGCGTCACAATCCCGCCCATGCCAATCACCGGAATCTTGACGGCCCGCGATGCCTCCCAAACCAACCGCAGCGCGATCGGCTTGATGGCCGGCCCCGACAACCCTCCAGTGATGTTCGTCAGCCGCGGCGTGCGCGTTTCGGCATCGATGGCCATCGCCAGATACGTATTCGCCACGCTGAGAGCATCGGCGCCAGTATCCGCGGCCACGCGCGCAAGTTGCGCAATCGAGGTCACATTCGGCGTCAGCTTCACGATCATCGGCCGCCTTACAGCTGCCTTTGCGCGGATCAACAGATACTCCAGCTCACCGGCGTCGGCTCCAAACAGCATCCCGCCCGCATGGACATTGGGGCAGGACACGTTCAATTCATAGGCCGTAATGCCCTCCGCGTCGTTCAGCCGCTCGATCACACCCACGTATTCGGCCACCGTGTACCCGAAGACATTCACGATGACTTTGCATTTCGGATAACGCTTCATCGGCGGCAGCTTATGCGCGATGAAATCCGTCACGCCCACATTCTGCAGCCCGATGGCATTCAACATGCCGGCCGCCGTCTGGATAATGCGCGGCGCGGCATGTCCCGCCATCGGCTCCAAAGAGATTCCCTTGGTGACAATCGCGCCCAACTGTTCGAGCGCAATAATCTCCTCAAACTCGATGCCGTAGCCAAACGTCCCGCTGGCAGCGATCACCGGATTCACCAAATCCAGCCCAGCCACCGTCACTCGCATCTCGGGTGTCACGTGTCGTGTATCTTCCTTTTCAGGCGCGGCAATACTGTCCCGCTCATCCGAAACAAATCTGCAGCGAACCTGAGTTCATCATACCGCCAGCCCGCAGCGCAGCTTCGGCCCCGAACCCGTTCGCCAAATAGCAAGGCCCTCCGGCGCAAACCGGAGGGCCTTCGTTCTTGCCTACTCCCTATTCCCTATTGGCTACTCCCTGTCTTCACGCCGTAACCGCCTCGCTCGCCTCCACCTTCACCGGCGTCAACCACCCAAACCGGTCCGGCTTCAGTCCATTGGCGATGCCGAAGAACTCATCCGCGAGCCTTTTCGTAATCTCCCCGGGCTTGCCGTCGGCAACCACCACGCGATCGATCGACCGGATGGGCTGCACCTCCGCAGCCGTGCCTGTGAAGAAGACTTCATCGGCGATATACAGCAGTTCACGCGGAATCGGCTGTTCATGCACCGCCAGGCCCAGGTGGCGCGCAATGGTCAGCACGCTGTCGCGTGTGATTCCCGACAGCGCCGAATTCGCCAGCGGCGGCGTAAACAGCACGCCATTGCGCACGATGAAGATGTTCTCGCCCGATCCCTCGCTCACCAGCCCGTTCACGTCGAGCGCGATGCCCTCCTGGTAACCGTTGACTTCGGCCTCCATGCGGATGAGCTGCGAATTCATGTAGTTGGCGCCCGCCTTGGCCAGCGCCGGCATGGTGTTCGGGGCCAGCCGGTTCCAGCTCGAGACGCACACATCCGCTCCGCCATGTCCGGCAATGTACTTGCCCCACGCATAGTTGGCGATGTACACCTCTACGGGCGATCCCTTGGGGCTTACGCCCATCTCGCCGTACCCGCGCAGAACAATCGGCCGGATGTAGCACGGCGCCACGCCATTCCCTTCAATCAACTCCACCACGCCCGCGCACAGCTCCTCCAGCGAGAACGGAACCTCCATGCGATAGATCTTGGCCGAGTCGAGCAGCCTCTGCATGTGCTCCGGCAGCCGGAAAACCGCCGAACCATGCGGCTGTCCATAGCAGCGGACGCCTTCGAACACGCTCGATCCGTAGTGAACTACATGGCTCATCACGTGAATCGTTGCCTGCTCCCAGGGAATCAGGTTGCCGTTGTGCCAGATCTTCGCGGTGGTTTGGATGGGCATCGGTATTCGGGTACTCCTTTGTGCGCGCAACGCGCGCTTCCTTCAAGGTTGTCACGGTTCGCCATCGGCTGGCAAGCGCAGTCCCTCAGGCCCAGTCCCTCAGTCCCTGGTCCCTATTCACCCTTTCCACCCCAGTCTATTTGGCAGATACTTTCTATATGGCTCTACCGGCCCATCCCGTTCAAACCGGCCCCGACGAACTCCGCATCACACCCGGGCCGCGCATGAAGGCCGCACTGGCTTTAGCCGTCCTTGCCGACATCCTACAGCTCATCCTTCTCCCGCTCCTGATCGAGGGATTCGATTCGCCCGCCGACGACATCTTCGACCTTTCCATGGCCGGCATTCTCTCCTGGCTCCTCGGCTGGCACTGGGAGTTCCTGCCCTCCTTCGCCGGCAAGCTTCTCCCCGGCGTAGACCTCGTTCCCCTCTGGACCCTCGCCGTCGCCAACGTCTACCGCAAATCCCGCCCGCGCCCAGCACCCATCGACCAAACTGCCGGAGGAAATAAATAGAGCTGCCATCCCTCGGAGGGAGCGGGAGCCTTCAGCCTCCCGAATCAATTCCCTCGATTCGCCGCGGCTTTAGCCGCGGGCCGTTTCGGGCAGCATTGATACTGCGCTGTCAGTTCTCACGCAGACACTTTAGCCTCTGACCGAAATTCCTTTACGAACGCGACCGAAATCCTTTTACGAAACTGAGACATCCCTCCAGCCACGAAACCTATACATCCACCCATTCCGGTGCTAGACTCCCCCTCAGGAGGATCGACCATGCGGCAAACGATCCTGCTCAGCGTATTCGCGCTCCTTGCTGTCGGTGCAACGCAACAAGCCTCTGCCCAGCACCATGGCGGGTCCGGGGGTGGCCCCGCCCAAGGCAGCCACGAGTTTCACGGCAACCGCGGCAGTCGCGGCTTCCACCGCGGCTTCAACCGTAATCCCAGTGGATCGCCCTACGGATACGGCTACGGGCTCCTGCCGCCCTACGACTCCGGCTACCTGCCCGATGGCTATGACAGCGACTATGCCTACCAGCCCCCGCCGCCCGATTATGACCAGCAGCCTTCCGAGCCCGTTCAGCCGCCTCCGCAGCCGGTCGCCGAAAAGCCCGTACATCCTGTAATCAAGGAGTACAAATGGCCGGCCGCAGGCACGGCATCCCAGCCTGCGCCGTCGACAACTTCGGAGTCGGAGCCGCAAGTCTTCGCGATTGTCCTCAGAGACGGTTCCACCCTGTCCGCCACAATGGTCCTCGCCTCTGCCAACACCCTGCACTACGTCGATACCAACGGCAAGCTCCGCCGCATCGCCATCAGCGAAGTCGACCGCGCAGCCACTCTCAAGCTGGACCGCGCAAGAAACCTGAATCCATATCTCCCCGCCGCCGACTAAACCGTCAGCACCCGCGAAAACGCCGGTCATCCTCAGCGGCCGAGGCTCCCGGCGACAGGTCGATCACGCACCCATATTCGCACACAACACTCTCCACTGGCCACCACCCACACCCGTGTCATCCCGAGCGCAGCCGAGGGATCCGCGGTTGTCTCTACCAATGTGCCCCATTCATCCACAGCTTTATCGTGGATGAGTGGGAGTCCACGAAGTTCGCCGCTTGGGGGGAGCCGAGAGGCTGCCCTGAGCGAAGCCGAATGGGAACCTGCGGTTGCCTTTAGCGCCGCTGGCACCTGCGATAAAGGCCATCTCTGGCCCGCTGGCAATACGACCCGAGTACCGAGTTCCGGCGCAAAGGGCGTTTGCCAGGACCGATTTGTGTAACCTCGCCCTTCAATCTTCAGGATTGAGAAGTTGCAGCGCGGAAAGCTCGCGGACGAGGCGAACGGTTTCAAGGCTGACGGTGACGACCTGGCCAATGAGACGGACGATGTACTCGGGATCGTCTTCGCGGTTGGGGTCGTTGACGATGCCGGAGCGCTTGTCGGTGGAGACGCGGTATTGATCAATTACCCATTCGAGGGCGCTGCGATTGCCGAGGCGGTATTCGTAGACCTCGGGCGGGATGCAGCTTAGGGTCAAAAAGTCGTTGTACTTCAGTTGGGTCTTGTCTTTCGAGAGCGACATCTTCTCGACGCGCCAATCGAGCTTGCCGATCTCACGGCGTTCCAGCGCGTATTCGGGCTGCTGCTCGTATTCGAGGTGGAGCTTCATGAGGGCTGCGCCGATGCGTGCGTACTCAGCGAAGTCGGGAGCGAACGGAATGCGCGGCAGTTCGCGCTTGAGGTTCGCGGCATAGCGGGTGCTGTACTCGGGGTGGTGGAGCAGGGCGTAGATGTAGTGGAAGATGTCGAGCTTTGTGATGGATTTCTGGCCGTAGTAGCTTCGGAATTCGGTCAGCGCCCAGTCGGTGATGTTGTCGCGGCGGTTGGTGCCGTCTTCGTCGTAGGTATAAAAGGGGAAGCACTGCGACCCTCCTTGCGGGAAAAGGTCTGAAAGTGTATTCGTGACCAACGCGAAGAAGGGCCATTCGCCGGGGTTCTTGACGATGATGGATTTGTTTCCGCCTTCGCACGATTGACTCGGAAAGATCCTATGCTGTTGGTAGCGTCGCTGATTCAACAGATGGTCAAAATAGAGGAATTCCGAGTTAAAGGGTCTGTAGAGGCATTTTCGCGTTTTTACCTTTGAAATCTTTAGCTCGTCGCCTGCTTTCAAGGCCTCTACAAGGCGATCGGTCCATTTAATTTCGCGGTCGTTGGCCTGAGGGACGAACTCCTCTCTTTCTTCTTCATCAAGGGCCTTGTACCTCTGCTGCTCGACAGTGAAGAAGGCCTGGGTTTTCTTGAGATTTCTCAGAATTTCGGCGCTCGAGTAGTTATATGCCCAAGCGTCTCGGTTGGTCGCGACGCCGAGACTGAAGAGCCGGAACACTGATTTGCATTCTTCGTCATTCTTTTCAGACTTGATGCCTATTGGGACGAACTCTTCGAATTCGCTTAGCTGCCCTTCGGTGAGCCAAGTGTGGCGTGCGTCTGGGGTGAGGGTTCTCCATTTGACTCCGGAGGCCTGTTGCCAGCTCGCAAGCTGGGAGAACTTTTGCTCCTTGCGCCAGTCCGGGCCCATGCTGGTGTAGAAGATCTCCGCTGGTTTCTGTGTGTCGTTCCCGACGTGCCGGACAAGGATTGTGATTGCTACGCCAACTTGAATGCCAAATACATTGTGCGTGGTTCCTGAGAGCTTCGGGTTCTTGCGGACGTTTCCCCCGAGGTCGATTAGGTAGATTTTCGAGAAATCATGTTGCAGGTGCTTCCGCATCCCGTCGAAGGCGATCTGTTCGATAAAGCTGCTATTACTCACGAGACAGACGATTCCGTGGTCCCGAATTCTGTCGGCGGCCCATCGGAATGCCTTGACATAAGGATCCGAAAGCTTGTTCCGAAGTGTGGCTGAGGAGTCTTTTGTGTATGTTTTGGCGACTCTCTCATCCACGCCTCCGCTGGCGGAGTATTTCCGATTTTTGTTCTGGTCATTTTCGTTTTGCTGGCCGACATTGTAGGGTGGATTGCCTACGACCACGCGAATCGGTGCGTCCATCTGCCTTCGGATGCGTCTTGTATTTTCGGTCGTGAAGAAGCTGGCCTGGCCACTGTTTTGAAACGTGTCCACTAGACAGATTCCTTCAAAGGGCTCGTATTCGTCCGTTCGGTCGAGGTAGGCGTGCTCGATGTTCATGCTGGCAATGTAATAGGGGAGCAGCATGATTTCGTTGCAGTGCAATTCCTCCTTATATTTCTGCGGGAGGCGGCTGGTTTTGATCTCCTGCATGACGCGGGTGATGAAGTTGCCGGTGCCGACGAAGGGGTCGAGGATGTGCACCTCTTTGTCGCTGAGGCTGCGTCCAAACTCGGACTTGAGAATTTCTTCGACGCTGCGGACCATGAAATCGACGATGGGCGGGGGTGTGTAGACAATGCCGAGGGTGTCGGCCTGCTTGCGGTTGGTGCCCTTGAAGAAAAGCTCGTAGACCTTGTTGAGAAACGCCTGCTTCTCGCTATAGCTCTTGGTGGTGGCGGCTGCCTCTTCGATAGCTTTGTAGAAGCGGTCGAGTTCGCGCAGGAATTCGTCGCGGCTGAAGTGGCGGCTGGTGAGCGAGTCAATGACCTTTTCGATTTCGGCGGCGATGACGTTGCGGCGGGTGAACTCAGGATTACCGAAGATGCGGCGGAAGATGCGCTCGGTGAGGAGGTGCTGGACGAGCATCTCTTCGACGGCTTCGTCTTTGAGGTCGGGATTGATGGATTCGCGGCAGAGGTCGGCGAAGGCGGCAAAACGCTCGACGAAGGCGCCCTTCTTTTTGCGCTCGTCCTCGATCAGCTTCATTGCGCCGCGGGCGATGTCGGGGATGCGCTCGGAGAACTCGCTTACGGCACGGTCCCAACTGTCGTGGTCGGGCTGACGCCACTCAAAGAAGAGGCGGAGGACTTCGACGAGTTTTTGCGCGTCCTCGATGGAGTCGTTGAAGGCGATGCGACCGTCCTGGAAAAGCAGGGCGCGGTCGGGGCGCTGGAAGAGGATGTTGGAGCGGGGATAGCCGACGGCGAATTTCTTGTTCATCTCCGTCTGGAGGTCGTCTTTTTCGTCCTTGGCTTCCCAGTAGCCGCGCGGGAGATTGAATGCGTCGAGGAGGGCTCCGTCAACGCTGAGGGGATTGCGGTCCTTTCGTGGAATGGAGTACTCGGGGACGAGGGTCCAGTCGTATTGGCGGGCGCAGTGTTTAAGCAGGTCCTCGAAGGCGCCGCGGATATTGCCCTCTTTGTCGAAGTGACCGCGGGCGAAACGCTGGAGGGTCGCGTAGTATTTCTTGACCGGCGCGTGAGTCGGTTTGAGGTTGAACGAGGACATGAATGTTTCTCAGTAAGGAGGATAGCGCAGCCCCTCCCGCCCCAACTTTCTTCCCGCCCTTTTGCCGATCATTTCCCGCCCTTGGCGCACAATAATTCCAGAATGCAGCTCAAGGAAAGCCTCTTGACGCGCGGGAAATGCCCTGCGGCGGGCCACGAGTTCAGCCGAGAGTTCACAAAATGAGAGCCTTTCGCCGAAAAGCGGCTCACAACCCCTTTATTTAGAGGATTTTACGTCTTAACTCTTTTGTTTTCAGGGATTTAGAGCGAATGATCGGGGGTACAACCCCTTGAAAATAAAGAATTTAACCCCCGAAATAGGTAAGGGGGTGGGGGGTACGGGTTGCCCTACCAATTGTGCAACGTCCCGTCTTCCAGGCGGCATACAGGCAGATACGCCCGCTTGTACGGGAACTTCGCGGCCAGTTTCTCGTCGATCTCCACCCCGTGGCCGGGTACCTCGCCGGGATGCATCATGCCCTTCGCGAAGCTGTACGCATGAGGAAACACCTCATCGGTAACGGCCGCGTGCGGCATGTGTTCCTGAATGCCGAAGTTGGGCAACGCTCAGGTCGAAGTGCAGCGCCGCTCCCATTGACACCGGCGAAAGATCGGTAGCCCCGTGGCACCCCGTGCGCACACCATACAGATCGGCGAAGCTCGCGATTTTGCGCAGATGCGTGATGCCGCCGGCATGAGTCACTGAAGCGCGAATGTAATCGATCAGTTGCTCGGAAATCAGCTCCTTGCAATCGAAGATTGAATTGAATACCTCGCCAACCGCGAGCGGCGTAGTCGTGTGCTGCCGAATCAGCCGGAAGCGCATCCTGATTTTCCGCCGGCGTCGCGTCTTCCAGCCAAAAGAGTTGGAACTCTTCCAGACTCTTGCCCAGCGCCGCGGCCTCAATCGGCAGTCAGCCGATGATGCGCGTCGTGCAGCAGCGTCAGATCGAAGCCGAACTTGGTTCGCACCGCATCCATCAGCTCCGGCACAAAGCGCAGATACTTCGGCGTCGACCACGTCTCTTCGCGCGGCAGATCGCCGTCCGCCGGCTCGTAGGCCTTGTCGCCGTGCGGAACGCCGTAAGCATCGGCAACGCCCGGAACCGCACTCTGCACGCGAATCGCCTTGTACCCCTCTTCCATGTGCTTGGCGACCGACTCAAGCACGTCGTCGATGCTGTGCCCGTTCGCATGCGTGTAAACCGTCACGCCCTCGCGGCAGCGCCCGCCCAGCAGTTGATAGAGCGGCATGCCGGCGCGCTTGGCCTTCAGGTCCCACAGCGCCATATCGACAGCGGCGATGGCGGCCATCGTCACCGGCCCGCGCCGCCAGTACGCGCCGCGATAGAGATATTGCCAGGTGTCCTCGATGCGTTCGGAGTCGCGCCCCATCAGGCAAGGGACAACATGCTCTCTGAGGTACGCCTCGACCGCCAGCTCGCGGCCGTTCAGCGTGCCGTCGCCGATGCCGTAAAGCCCATCGGCAGTCGTGATCTTCAGCGTGACGAAGTTCCGCGCCGGGCACGTGACAATCACCTTGGCATCGACGATGCTGGTCTCGGCGATCTTGGCATCGGCTTTCACTGCATGAACCCTTTCATTGCCCGACTTGCGGCTTCGCGCCCGTCGGCGTGATCTCGATATAGTCGACCGGCGCCGGCTCGTCGCTATCAGGCTTGCCCATCAGCCGCAGCGCGTCGCCGTGGTGCAGCGCGACGTTGTGCAGAGTCTCCCGCGTCGACGTATTCCCATTCATGCCCGGATAGAGATTGAGGTCCGCGGCCCATCTGAGAACCGTGCGCCCCGCTGCCTGCAACGTGTAATGCGAAACTCCGCCCTTCGAGTCGAAGTACTGAACGGCGATGTCGTACCAGCCATCCGGCCCGCTCCACGTGAGCGATGCGGAACACTCCGAGCGATCGACGCACACAACAGCTTTGCCGCCGGATGCCGTCTCCCACGGCGTAATGTCCACGGGCTTGTAACCGTCGAGCGTCATCGCTTCGGCCTCGTAACGGCCCGGATAATTCCCCACGCGATGCTTATCATCGGGAATTCCCGACATGCGCTCGAACCAGTTGGTGATGGCATCGCGCCAAACGATTGCGTGCCCGGCCTGGAACTCGAACCGCTGGAGCACCTCTGCATACGTCGCGTCAGGCACTTTGCCGCGCAGCGACTCCCACGCGGGAATCTGCGCCGCCGCGGCTTGCGCCCCCCAGTAGTGCGAGTCGTAGATGTACTGGATCACCGTTTGCCCCGAGTGCAACCGGTATGTGTACGGCACGTGATGCATGAAGAGCAGCAACTGATCCGGGCACGTCTTGAGCGACTCGTACTCGGCGGCCAGCGGCGCGGGATACTGCCCAATGTACCCGGTGCCCGTGGCCATGGTGCGATCCATGCCCACACCCTTGTCATCGGCACGCAGCCACTGCCCCCATCCGTTGCGCTCCGCCGATGCCGGGTCGGGACCGAAGTGCGGCCCGAGAATATCGGTCAGCGTGCCCAGACCGAGTGGCCCCGTGTAGCTCTCGTAGATATGCCAGGAGTCCATCTGGAGCTTGTTCACCACGGCGCGCACTTGAGCGTCGTTGCCCAGCGTCAGGCGCGTCCACTCATCGGAAAGCGCGTCGGGGCTCAGCGTAGGGTCCCACGCCAGCCTGCCGAACGCATAGAGATTGGCCAGAGACAGAGGATTACCCAGCCAGTCCTCCGTGCCCACATTCGACACGCCTACAAATCCGCCCAGCGTGTGCTGTTGGCCCTGCACGGACTTTCCGCTCAGGAAGTCGCGCACAGGCAGCGGCGGATCCTTTAACGAGGCGCGCATGTCGGTATCGAGCGAGAGCTTCCACATCGGCGCGAGATAGACGAGGTGGCGCTGCTGCCCGGTGTACTCCTGCGTGATTTCGAGTTCGATGGCTTCATTGGTGTGTGGCAGCGCGGCAAAAAGCGGGGAGACGGGCTCACGCACCTGAAAATCAATAGGCCCGTATTTGATCTGAACGATCACGTTGGGCGCGAACTTGCCGTCGAGCGAGCGGAAGTTGTCATAACCGGCGCGCGCGCGGTCGGCTTTTGGGTTGCGCCAGTCGAGATGATGATTGTAGACGAATCCGCGATAGAGCACGATCCCGCCGTGTGGCGCCAGCGCGCGGGCCAGCACATTGGCCGCATCGGCGGGGCTGCGCCCGTATTGCGATGGCCCCGGCTGGCCCTCGGAATCGGCTTTGACGACTACGCCGCCAAAGTCGGGGATGGCTTTGTAGATCTCGTTGATCTTCTCCTGCCACCAAGCGGCGACCTGCGGATCGAGTGGATCGAAAGTGGACAGGCCACCGATCTTTTGTGGGCTGCTCATGTCGACGGAGAGCGACAAACGCACGCCGTAGGGCCGGAAGACATCGGCGATGCGGGCAATCTCTTTCAGATTTTCCGGCAGCAGCAACCGCGCGTCCGCATTGACGTTGTTGATGGTGCAGCCGTCGATGCCGACAGACGCGAGCAGCCGCGCGTAGCTGGCGGCGCGAGTCAGGTCCGCACGCACATGGCCGTTCTCAAAAAAGATGGACGGGCCGGCATAGCCGCGCTCTATGGTTCCGTTGGGGTTATCCCATTCGTTAGTCCAGCGCACTGCGCCCCATGGCTCTGAATGTTCATCAAGAGCGAGCAGCGAATGTTCCTGAGCAATCTCACGCAGGAGCGCAAAGGCTCCGTAGAGCGCGCCGCGCGCATCGCCGCCTTCGATCAGCAGAAGATTACCTGCGCGACGCAGCCGGTAGGCATCTGGGCCAAGCGCCGCGCCTGCGGCAAACTCCGCACGCCATATTTTCATTTCTGCCTGCGTGCCCACAACAACCAAGGCATCAGCCGCGCGCAGATTCGCGTCTTCAACAACGCGAGGGACGCGGTTCAACATGCCTTGCCAGCCCAACGCGAGCTCACGCGCTGCAGTTTGTTCGAGCGCGTCCTGGCCCAGGACAACGATGGTTTCTGGAATGCCGGTCTCGCTGCTGAATACCGCCGCGGGCCGCACGGGACGGTACGCGAGCCATGCCGGATTGCCTGGACCCAGCGCGGCGGCGGAATTCTGCGCCGGCGTTTGCGAGGGAAGCAGAAGCGCGGCCACCAGGATCGCGCACAGCTGACCCCATCCGCGCCCGAGAATCGGCAAAACGTTCAGGAAGGTTCTTCCCTTCACCGGCCCGGTTGCTTTGCGGAGGAAAGCGCAGCTCACCATGCTCATCGGCTCCGAAACAGACGATCGTTCCCTGTTGTGTCGCGTGAGCGGATTTTCCGCTCAGACGTTGATTTTGGTTTCACGCGCCCGCTGCCGCCCGGTGTGCCGTTGCAGCACCAATGCAGCAGCGCCGCGCAGACGCGCCCCTTCGCCTTCTTCGACGGCCACGAGCCGGGGCATCGGCCCAGCAAGGACGCGCGACGCGAGCTCTTCCTCAATCACGGGGGCAACACGCGGCCACGCCGCGGTAATGTCGCCGGTCACGAGGATGACCTCCGGCGAGATCGCCGCCATGATGGCGCGCATCCCCAGGCCAATCATGTGCGCCTGCTTGGTAATCGCTTCATTGGCGTGCGCATCACCTTCCCCGGCCAGCTTGATCAGTTCAAGCATGGTCAGCCGTTTGGCATCGTGCCCGAGGGCGGCGTAGTAACGCAATGCGGCGGTCGAGGATGCAAGCGTCTCCCAGCACCCAGTGCCGCCGCAGGCGCACTTCGGACCGGCCGGGTCGAGGGGAATGTGGCCGAACTCGCCAGCCATTCCGCTGTTTCCGGTAACGAGATGGCCATTGGAGAGCACGGCAGCGCCGATGCCTTCCGAAACCGTGACTAGCACGGCGTTGCGCACACCGTCCATATGCCCGAACCAAAGCTCGGAGAGCAGGCAGGCGTTGGCGGCGTTCTCGAGTTCCACTTTGAGTCCGGTGCCGCGTTCGAGCGCCGCCCTGATATTGAACCGGGGCCACTTCAAATTCGGCGCGAAGATCATGGTGTGCGAGCCGGGATCGACGCGCCCCGGCAAGCTCACGCCCACGCCTTCAAACGATTTCTGCGCATGGATCTGTTTAAACCCTTTCATGCGCTCGGCAATTTGCGCCACAGTTCTGGAGGGATCGGAGAGCACTGGCAACGTCTCGCGCGAAAGCAGCCGCCCATTCAGATCCACGACGGCAACAACCGCCTGCGTAGGACGCAGATCGCAGACCAGCACGGCCAGATCGTCGTTCAAGTTAAGCAGCGTGGGCCTGCGCCCACGCGGTAGCCGCGCCATGGCGCCTTCGCGAATCCAGCCCTCTTCCAGTAACTCCTCGATGATGAGCGACACCGTACTGCGCTGCAGGCCTGAGACGCGGGAAAGATCGGCCCTTGAGATAGGCTGGCGGCCGCGGATCAGCTCCAGCACAAGGTCGCGATTGATGTCGCGCGCAATTTCGCTGGAAGCCAACTGTGCGTAGGCCAGATCGACGCGCCGGATTCCTCTTTCCACTCGCTTGTTACGTTCCAATCCGAACCTCTTGCTTCCTGCCACGGCACACTTCCTGGGCGGAGGATCCGAAAGGCGCCGACAAAACCCTCAACAGTTTACGCCGGAGGCCAGATAGCCTCCGTCCACCACCATAATCTGGCCGTTCACAAAGCTGGCCGCATCGGAGGCCAGAAACACCGCCGCACCCACCAGTTCCTCGGTGCGCCCGTAGCGGCCCATGGGCGTGCGTTGCAGCAATTCGCGGCCGCGCGCAGTACCGGTTACGAGCCTCTCGTTCAGCTCCGTGGGAAAAATTCCCGGCGCAATCGCGTTCACGCGCACGCCGGTTTGCGCCCACTCCACAGCCAAAGACTTGGTGAGCGCGCCCACTCCGGCCTTGCTCGCGCCGTACGCGGCCACGTCGCGGAAGGCGACAAACGTGGCCAGCGACGCCATATTGATGATCACGCCGCTCTTGCGCGACAGCATATGCTTGCCGAATATCTGGCACGCGCGGACTGTGCCCAACAGATTGACATCGAGAATGCTGGTCCAGGTCTCTTCCGGGCACTCGAGCACCGGCTGGCGCTTTGTGATTCCGGCGGAATTGACCAGAATATCGACGCGGCCGAACTGGGCAAGCACGTCGTCGCACAACTTTTCAAGCGAGGCGCGGCTGCGCACATCGGCCTGGAGGCGCAGGGTTTTTCTGCCCAGAGATTCGATCTTTGCCGCCGTACGTTCCACCTCGTTGGCCCGGCGCGACGTGGCAACGACATCGGCTTTGGCCCGCGCCAAGCCCATTGCGATGGCTTTGCCCAGGCCGGAAGTCCCTCCGATGACCACCGCACACCGGCCAGAAAGATCGAATGAATGCATATAGTTAAGAATACTCTGCGCATCGAACAAAACTCCCGGCCGCGATCGCGGCTCCGCATCCCTTCCATGCAATGGAGAGTTCCGGCTGCAGGTGAATGACCGTTGTCGGTTGGCGGCATCTCCGACGCCCGGACACGAAGCCCCCGCAACTACCCGCGGAACAGTCTCGGTTGGTCTGCCGGCCTCTTAAAACCTGAAAAAACAGAAGATTTCCAGAGACTACGGGGAGTGAAGTTGCTAGAATGCGCTTGTATCTAGCCTGAGTCTCAGTAGCCGCCCGTTCCCGCGGACCCCATTGGCGCATGTTCGCTGCTGGAGATGGCTCAATTTCCCCGGCCCTGCCTAACGCAGGGAGAGCAGGTTCTGGATATGGCAAGGCCATCGCTCGATCGCATTCCCTCCGCGGTGGGACCGTCAGTCCGCGAGCTGCAAATCACATTGTTGCTGAACCGCTGCGTGAAAGGCGGCAAAGCGGCTCTAGCCGGGCACGCCTCGCAGGGGCACCGCGCATTGCGGCGCGTTGCCTGGGCCTTCCTTCGGCGCGATCGCGGGGATAGAACTTTCTTCTCAGGATTGACTTCCGGCTTCATGAAAGGAAGACAGATGTCTAACCATCTGGCTCGCGGATTTGCGCGCAACCGCGAGCGTTTGTGCTTCGGTCTGGTTCTCTTGCCTGCCGTGCTGCTGGCGATCATTCCTGGCTCTGCGCACGCGCAAGCTCCTACCATCACATCCATCAGTCCGTCCACGGTGGAAGCCGGCGGCACAGGGTTCACTCTCACGGTGAATGGCACAGGATTCGTGAACGGCTCACTCGTGGAAGTCAACGGAACGGCGCGCGCCACAAGCTTCGTCAGCGCAACGCAATTGACGGCCGGCATTCTGGCCGCGGATATTGCTGCGCCCGGCACGGACCAAATCAACGTACTCAATCAAGTCGTTGGGGGCGGTGGCACATCTGCGCCATTTCCGCTTGTTGTCGCCGCGCCCGGGACGCCGCCGGTGCTGACCAGCGCGGCTCCCGGACTGACGGTGCAAGGAGCCGGCCGCGTACAGCTCACCCTGCAAGGCGCAAACTTCCGCCCCGGAGCGACGGCCGTTATTTCGCCGCCTCTTGCAGCTTTGGCCAACTCCGACGGATACACGCAGGCGACGGACGTTGCCGTGATCAGCGTGAACCGCATCTCGGCTTCGCTGATGACGGCGATCATTAGCCTAAGTCCGGGCGCTACGCTGGGACTGCGCGGCATCGACGTGCTCAACGCCGACGGCACCTCGACCGCACCCGGCCTCAACGGCGCGGCCGGCACTACGCAGCCGTTGCAAATCAATTCGGCCACCTCGATTGGCGCGCCAGTATCGGTGCTGAACCTGGCGTTATTGCATCCGCGCGATGGAACCGTGGTTTCTCTCGGCGGCGAGCTTTACGCGGAGGGTGTCGTGTCGGGCGCGGGAACCGGCTCCGTGATAGGTCAGTGGCTCTGGGACAACCGGGTTGTGGAGCAGTTCGCAGTGAATCTTGTCGCTGGGCAGAGCGTGACCGTGCGCACCCGCCAGCCGCTGCCCACGTGGTTCCTGGGCGGGCACACGGTGCAGTTGCGCATGCAGCAACCCAGCCAGATCGCAACCCGCCCCGTCACCGTGGTCGTAACTCCCGGCTGGCTGGCAGCTTGAGACGCTGCTCGCTCCGGCCTATGGAGCAGCGTTTCCCGCAGCGGAGCCACCTACATTGTTGTGGGCGCCTGTTCCCGGCGCGGTGCGCTATCAGGTGGGCTTCTCCACCGAGCCATACTTCTCGTCTGTCTCGACCTGGTATGACGCCGACGAGAACCACTGGCAGGTTCCTGGAGATGTTTGGAGACAGTTGCCCGAAGGCAATCTCTATTGGACGGTGCGTGCGGTTGATACTGACGGCGCGGCCCGCAAGCCGCTGCCCCTGCGCCCCATCGTGCGTCTTGCACGGGGCGCGATGGCCGGGGTCAGCGCAGCGCCCGCACAATCCTCAGCCGGGCATACGCTGCTCAATTGGAATCCCGCAAGCCCCGGCGCGTTTTATTTGGTCACGATCAGCAGCGACGCTGAAGGCACCCAGATTCTTCGCCGCTATTTGACCATTAAAGCCACACTCGATCTGCATGCGGTCGAGAACCGTCTTGTTCCCAGCCAAGCCTACTTCTGGCGCGTTGATGTGTATTCGCAATGGGGCGACTTTCTCTTCTCGGGACCGGCGCAACGCTTTCGTCGAACCTCGCGATCCCGGGGCTCCGGCCGCGCGCCTGCGCCCGCCGGCGAAGAACATGCGGCTGCAATACGTCTCGCTCACCATGCCACGCAGGCTCGGCTACTTCGACCTTGCGGCGCAGATTACAAAGGAGGCGCCCGCGCCCAGACAGCAGCGTGAGCCAGACGCAGCCTGCTATCTCCGTGCAATTCGCATCGCCGGTGAATCCAGCCGACGTGGGCCTGGCCATGGACGACGTCGATATCACGTCGCTGGCGCAGGTGAGCGAGACGCAGGCTGCCTATACGCCGCAACTGCCGCTGGCCAATGGCGAGCACGATGTGAGCCTCACGGTGGGCAATCAGGCGTCGGGTTGGAAGTTCACAGTTGCCGCGCCCGCTGCGGTGCCTGCGCCAGCGAGTACGACACCGTTTCAGCCGGGAACCGATGCGGAAGCGGCGCCTGCGCCCACTCCGTCCTCTGCGCTCGGAGCAGCCATTGCGCACGCTCCGCCTGCAACGCAGCCTGCAGCGCCGAAGAAGCCGTTTGGCGGCGAAATCGATATGCAGGCCTGCTTCCACCACGCAGTGGGCTTCGGGCTCCAATCCGCCGGACTCGAACGACTTCACGCTCGCCGACCGCATGATCTCGACCGGGAATCCGTGGCAGCCCACGGTGAACGGCAGCGGGGATCTCGGTTCGGTGCTGAATCCCGCAGTGCAACGCACCAGCCTGGGCCGCGTGAACGACTACGTTGCGCAGATGGAGCGGAAGGCCGGACACTGGGGCGCGAGCCTGCGCTTCGGCATCGTCTCGCCGGCCTTGTATACCGATGCGCAATTCGTGACTGCGGCGACTCCGCGGCAGGGAGTCGAAGCCATGGCGACAACACCGGCGGGCAGGCTGGGCTTCTATACCAACACGAACGACGAAGCACTGGGCGGCGGCGTGGGCATTAGTTTTCATCAGCGATTGATGGGCGCGAGCTTTGATGCGCGGTCTCCCCAATGGGCCCAGTTCCGGCTGATGTGGCTGGGCGCGCGCGACATTGGTCACCCTCGACCGTGGAGTATGATTCGCTGGGCAACCCGATCATCGTACCCAATCCTGTAGCGCAAAAATCGCGCGGCGATGTCTACGGCGGCCTGCTCAAGCTGCAACTCGGGCAAAAATGGCAATCGCAATCGGAGTATGCGTGGAGCTACGACAACGCCAATGTCTCCGATCCGACGTCCACAACACTCTTTGGTCGCGCATGGCGCAGCGCAATCTCCGGCACCGCAGGCCAGGTTGCGCTCAGCGCGGATTTCCGCGACCTGAGCCCCAACTTCGCCAACCCCGCCAATCCCAGCCTCACGCAGACAAGCAATCCAAATCTGCGCGGCGTGGATGCATCGGCGAGCTTGCCTACAAAGAAAGCGGGATCCTTCGCGCTCACCTACAGCTTTTTGCAGAACAACGTGCAACCGGTCACCGCTGTTGAGCTGAACCTGAACACCCTGAACGAGACCTGGTCAAAACCGTTCGGCCCCAAGACAAATCTCAGCATCGGCTCAACCCAGTCGCTCACGGAGACGGGAACGGTCCCGGCGTCACTCCAAAGCGAGCCGCCAACGCAGAACGGAAGCGCCGACCAGCGCGACGTCTCCGGCAACATCTCGCTCACGCGCCAGGTGGGCATGGTCTCACTCACGGGTTCAGGCACGCGCGACTGGCTCAGGAACAACCTCCAACCGAACGCGGGGGCGATCACCTCATCCGTTTCGCTGGGCGCGAATCTCGTGACGCAAAGTTTCTTCCAGTGCAACGCACAGGTCAATGTGGGTTGGGTTGCTGCCGATCCCGTCGCGATCGGCAGCACGCGCACCATCAGCGTCTCTGTGCAGCCCGCGCTGGTGTGGAAGCGGCCCAGCCTGCAATTGTTGCCCGTCCTCAGCGTGAACCAGGCACAGACCCACCTGGCCAGCGGCGCCTTCACTGCGAATACGCTCACCGGCCAGTACGGCGGACGCCTGGGATGGACCATGCCCGGATGGCTCAAGTTCAGTACGCTCGCGGCGCAGGGAACTTACAACCAGAGCCGCGACGACGTGAACCACACGAATACGCCGACTACTCAACTTGTCGCCATCTGGACCGCTTCGCTCGCGCGGAAAAAGACGTTTTGAGAAAAACAGGGACTAGGGTGTAGGGACCAGGGAGTAGAAAGCAGGAGGCGGATCGAATGAACTCCGGAAAAAATTCGCGGCGAACGACGGGCTTGGTTTCTGCATGTCTTCTGCTTGGTTTTTGTGCATCGGGCGTGGCACAGAACCATCCTGCACTCCAGATGTACAGCCCTACGCAGGGAACGCAGGGCACCACAGTCACGCTCACGTTTACGGGCGCCAATTTCTCTCCTAAATTGCCTAAGCTGCTCTTCAGGCCGTCCCAGGGGCTCACCGTCACGAGCGTTACCGCTGTCTCAGGCAAGCAGATCGTCGCCAATGTGCAGATCGCTTCCACTGCTACTGTTGGCAGTTACCGGGTTGACCTTGAGGATGCCGATCAGGACATGATCGCGCAGATTCCGTTCAACGTGGTCGCCGCGCAGCAGCAACAGCAGCCGGCTTGTCCGGGTGGAACCGCGGTGAACGGCGCGTGCGGTACGCCAGCGTCCGTCATCAAGGAAATGTCGCCGCTCTCGGGCAAGCAGGGAACCACGGTTCTGCTCACGCTCGATGGCGCGAACTTTGTTGCCAATGAGAGTTTGCAACTCTTGCCCGCGACTGGCCTCACTGTCGGCAACGTTACGCTCGTGAACGCAAACCAGGTGCAAGCTCAGATCGCGATTGCCGCCAATGCGCCGCTGGGGCCGCGCGCCGTCACGCTTGTGACCGGCAAACAGCGCACGCAAGCGCCGAATACCTTTACGGTCACGCCCACCAACCCGATCGCGTCTCAAGCTTCCATGCAGATTCTGCGTCTGGTGCCGAGCCAAATCGTCGCAGGCAGCCAGAACGTCGATATCGCGATTGAAGGAACCAACTTCCAGCCGGGAACGCTGGTCACCTTCAGCGCCGGCGCGGGCATTCCTGCCGCGGTGATGGCGATGGGACCTGCACGCTATGTGAACAGCACGGAAATTCATGTGCTAGTGACCGCCCTTGCCACTGCGCTTCCCGGCGGGCGGGACATCACGTTGCAAACGCCGCAGGGGCTGAAGGTAACAGCTCCGCGCATGCTCGATGTTGTCGCTCCTACCGTAAGCACCGGACCTCCGCCGTCGCTCAAGATTGCGCCGATCAACCTGCAGAAATTTCCCATGGGCACAATCGATCTCGACGATCCGCAATGGGGCGATCAGTGGCAAGGCGAAATCGAGGAGCATTATGGGATTCCGGAATTTGACGACGATCTGCGTTTCCAGTGGCACGAACAGAATCCCGGCCTTGCCGACTATTACGTACTAAACATTTACGCCAAAGACGGCACAACGCTGCTCGGCTCGAAGCGCCTCAACGGCGTGGAGATGCCGTGGTTCGGCGGCACGCTGAAAATGATTCCCAATTACTTCCGGCCCGACACAGCTTTCATCGCGCAGGTGCTGGAATACGTGCCGCCACCTAAGCTCAAGATGCAGCCCCCTCGGGACAGCACGCCGACAGTCAAATACATCAATGGCGTCAAGATGTATGGGCCGCCCGCGCCGTCCAGTTCCAGCCCGCAACTGGCCGAGGGCGACATGCAATGGGAGGTGGTTGGCTATCACACCTACAACTCCAACGGCGTGGCTCCGCAGGCGGCTAATCCTCCGGCGAAGTCCGGCGTCTCGCAAACGCCCACGCAAAACAACGTCGCTCTGGCGCAGAACACGGCCAATTTACAAAGCAGCCAGCCGCAGACGACCGACGTTGAAGTGGAAGTCTCGGACCGCTGGCCGCTCAACAAGCCCAGTGCGCCTACCGGAATGTCGTGTCCCGCGGGCGGATTCGGGGGCGGCCTGAATGTAACGGATATCGACATCACCGGCAGCGATCCCAATAACTACGCGGGGGATCGTTTCGCGCTGAGCGGGAGCTTCGATCTCACCAACTCGCCTTATGCGGCTCATCCCAATCCTACGGATGCGCCGTGCGCCACCAAGGGCGGCGGCCCGTGCCTGGTGAGCACCGTCGCGCAAGAATCGTTCGACAACCTCTTCGTCGATTGGGGCGACGGAACGATCCAGAAAATTTCGGCTGTTCCCCAAGATCCTAATATGACGAACTGGAATCGCGGCGAAGTGATGACGCTGCCGGATCCGAACTCGCCATCGTCGTCCGCCCTCAGAGCCGAGGGAGTCTACTTCCATGCCTATGAGAATGCCGGCAGTTACAAGATTCGCGTTTTTCAGCTCTCTGAGGCAGATGCGCAGCACCTGAATCCCTCGGCGCTCGCAGCCAGCGTCGACGGTCCCGGCGGATCGCCATTCCTGCAGGTTGCGACTCTCGGTAAGCTCGTCACGCAGGGCAACGACGCATCTTCGCCGAACTCCGTGGGGAACGCGTTCCAAAGTGTGTTGACCGAGGGAGCGATGCCGGTCAGCTTGAAATCTGGCAACACCCCGGCATCTTCGAGCGGCAGTGCGCCTGCGGGCCCGGATCTTTCCGCCATCGCTTCGCGCGCCTACATGATCTATTGCGACAAGAAGACGCCGACGGTGATGGAAGATCATGCCGCGGATGGACAGCTGCATCTGAAATCCATTGCCGATCCGACCTTCCCCGGCCACGACAACTCGTCTGCGCCGCACATGGCGCCGATCCATATGGGCGCGCCTGACGCCGCACTCGGTACTGCGCCGAGCACAAAAGGCACGGCGAAGACAGCCGAGCCGCTTCACCTGTCAAATACGGGTGTTGGCCCAAGCGGATCGAGCACTCCGCAAAGCGGCGGCAAACTTCTGCCGATTCGAGAGCGTCCGAACTCGCCCACCGCTGACGCCACGTGCAGCACCTGTGACGATGCGGCGGTTGCGCAATCGGTGCTTGGCTATTATGGACGCGGCGAAGTGCGCGTCACCTGGAACGTAGACGGCACAACGATGCAGCAGACCTTCGCCATCGGACCCTCGCAGCCGCGCAAGCTGACGCGCCAGCCTCCCGATGTGCAATTGAATTCCAAAGGCGGAATCGTTCTCATAGCACCGCAGCCGATCATCGTCTCGGATAGTCCGCCCTTCAGCCCGTACTTCGACACGCCGTCGCCGCTCACCACCAAGGCTCTGGGCATGCATTCCGTCAGTGTGCAAGCTGACGTGGCGCCCGATCCGGCGCTGCCCAACCTTTCCATGGGCGTGCGAGAGGGCTTGAGCAAGATCGCGGGCGACCAGGGCAAAGGCATCGACGCAGCGGCGGCTACGCAGGCGCAATCCGTTCTGAACTCTCTTTCTTCCCCGCCCGGCAGCAATCTGCCGCCGCTCAAGATCGGCGTCCTATCCAGCTCCAACCGGAGTTTGTCAGGGCTAGGCTCTGTGCAATACGTGAACGACACGCTCGGGAAGATTGCAAAGTTTACGCCACCCAATCCTCCGCCCGACTCGCATGTTGCCTCGGACACGCGTCACTATGAGGTCGTACAGGCCGATCCGAACAAGCCCTGTAAGTTTCTCTTTCCGGTCACGAGTGGTGGAGCCTTCGAGGTTGAAGACCTTCAACTTACCGAGCAGGGCACGCAGTACTCCGGCTCCGGAAATCTTGTTGTCCATCTCGCCAATCAATCGAGCGGCGGCTATGACATTTATCCGCCGGTCCCGATCCAGTTCACCAACTGGAGCGTTCCCGACGGCCAGACCGTGGCATCGGGGACGTTCGATGTCTCGCCAGGGGTCACGCTACGCGCCAGCGCGCCCGGCGTGAAAGGCACCCTCGATCGCATTCAGGGGCACACTTCTTCAGCAGGCGGCGCGGCGCAGGGCGAGGTGGACGCGACGATGAGCCTGACACTGGCCGACGATACGCTGCGCGAGCCGGGCGAAGTACCTGTTTCGTGGAGCGGAGTGACTTCTGAGCTCCACGCCAACGGCGACTGGATCAAGGAGGGCCTCTCAATGCCGGCGACGCTCATCGGCTGGAGCGCCTTTCAAATGCAGTCGAACGACGTGCGCATCGACATGAGCCACAACGCCGGCGATGCCGGAGGCTATCTTTGCTCGGGCCTGAGCGGCGGCGACTGGGTGGGCGTGCGCTTCCCGACACTCACGATCATTCCCTACACCATGGGTCTTGTCTCGTCGTCTGAGCTGTCGCCAACGGTCAACGATTGGGGAGTCGTGGGCCACAGCCTCTGCGGCAGTCTCACTACTGGGCCGTTCCAGGCTGCGTATGAGAGCGGAAGCGTCGCCTTCCAGAAACTCGTCGCCACAGCCCAGCCCGGCCAGGGAGATTTCAGCGCCACTTATTACGGCATGGACATCTACGTTCCGTGGCTCGACACGCACATCACCGGCGACGCGCATTTGCAATCCGGCGGCGGGCAACAGGCCTCCATCACATTTCCAACCGGAGCGCCGTCGGTCACAAAAACCTACGGCAACATCTCCTTTACCGCGAACAACCTCGAATTCACGCAGGTGCTGGGACACAGTTGGGCCGTGCAGACTTCCACGAGCTACACATTCTCTTCGGAAGGCAAGACCTTCGCCACGATTCCTCTGACGCCGTTCTACTTCGGCATGGACGGCCGCGCATATCTGGCAAATGGCGCGACCTCGATTGACGTGCCGCTCGGCGGCAGCTCCACGCTTGGCCCCACGCCGGTCGATCTCGTCTCCGCGCACATCGACATGCCGATCAACGGCGATCAGGTCTTCAGCGCGCAATTCAGCACGCACGTTCACTTGTCTGAGGTGATGCCCGCCGCGCCCATGCAGGTGAACTACGCGATGACCCAGACGGGAACGAACTTCGCCACGCAGGGCCCGCAGAGTTCGCCCTTCACTCTCGATCTGCCTTACCCTCCGGGCCAGCCCACATCGGAGGCGAAAATTCACCCTGTCTATAACGGCGGCAGCAGTGGCGGTGGTACGAGCGAATATTCCGGCACAGTCGACTTGAGCGAGCTGGGCGGGCCGCCGGTCACAGCGCAGTTCCGCCTAGGCTATGGCAACGGCCACGACTATTGGCTCGCGCGCGCCACGATCAGCTTCGGCGACCAGGGAATTCCGATTGTCGATATTCCTGTTCCGTTGATGGATCTCTATTCAATCTCCGGAGGCATGGGTCATAACTTCCCGCTCAACGCATTCACCGATACGGGCGACCTGAATGCTGCCAGTCCCGTCTACGACAACTCATTCCTCTTCTATGCGGGCATGCGGGTGGGCATGCCCGACCGCTTCACCTACACGCTCGATGGCGATCTTACGATCAAGGCCACAGGCCAGGACGCCGGCGCGCGCATGGACTTTCACGCCTGGCTGCTCAAGCCTCCAGACAACGGCAACGGCGATTTTCAGGGGTACTTCCAATATGCGGGTGGCAATTTCGATGGCCGTCTCTGGGGCCAGCTTAATTTCATGAACGGCCTGGCTTCGCTCAGTCTGGGCAGCAGCGCCAATGATGCTGCGGTCGACATTCACTTCGGCAACGGACCATGGCACATCGACGCCGGCAAGCAAGAGGGCCCGCGCATTCAAGGCCACTTCCTGTTCTCCGACGCGGATATGTACGTCATGCTCTCCGACCAGGGACTCGCCATCGGCGGCGGCACCAGCGTCGATCTCGAGGTCGGTGACAGTTCCGTGGCCTCCGCATACGTCAAGGGCAGCATCGAGGCTGGCGTTGCCATCACACCGCAGCCGCACATCGAGGGAGACTTTTCCGCCAATGCCAGCGCCGGCGCCTGCGTTGACAGCGTTTGCGTCTCCGACTGGGTGAGCGCACAGTTTCACGCCGAAGCTCTGCCGCTCGATATCGACGCCCGCGCCTCCCTCGGACTGCCGTGGCCGCTGGGCAGCGTATCTTTCTCGGTGCACATGTGAGAAAGACGGGACAAGGAAGCAGGGACCAGAAGACAAGGAGTAAGAGGATGCCTTCGTTGCGCAAATCCGTCATCGCCGTGCTGTTGCTGGTGGTCGCAAGCGCCATCAGCTTGGCGCAACAGAATCCCGGTGCGGCCTTTGCGGTCTCCGATGGCCAGGGCCACGTGCAGTTGCTCTGGTTTCCACCGGCATCGCAATGGCCCGCGGGCGGCTGGCGCATCTCCGATGCTTCAGGCAACGTGCTCATCCCCAAAGTTGTGATGGGCGATTCCGCCGCGCTTACTGCTCTGCCCATTGAAGACGCTGATACTATTCGCCGCTTGCCTGACGAGCTCGGCAAACCCACGTTCACCCAAGCACAGCACAAGAATTTCATCAGTCTTCTCGGCATCCGAGCTTTTAGCGACGTGAACTACGCTCGCGCTCTTGGACTTTATGCCGATCTGCCGAACGCCGCTGCGGGAGCGCGCGCGTACACGATCCAAGGCCTGGACGCACAGGGCAATCCTTCCGGTCAGCCGCTCGTTTCGCCCACGGTCGATGCATTGCAAGCTACGCCGTTGTCGCCAGCGCCCGACAGCGTGCAGGCTCAAGCGAATGCAACCGGCGTGTCGCTCTCCTGGAATCCTCCGCCGGAGAATCGCGCACTGCCGGCCATCGCTTGCATCGTGGAGCGCAACGGGAGTTCCATCAGCGTTAAGCCGTTCGTCCTTGGCATCAAGTGGGATCCAAAACTTCCGCTAGTCGTAGACCGCAGCGCACCGCCTAATACCACCGTGTCCTACAAAATCTACGCGGTTGATGCGTTCGGTCGCCGCAGCCAGCCTTCCTCCATTCGCATCTTCTTTCCGGATTTTCGCGCGCTGGCTCCGCCCGCGCTGGTGCAGGCAACGGCGTCGGCGGGCAAGATCGTCGTTGCCTGGACTGCGGAGCAGGTACCCAATCGCGCCGGTTATCTGGTGGAGCGCTCGTTCATGCCCAATGGTCCCTGGGAGGCTCTCATGACGCAGGCGCTCCCCTCCGTCACCGCACAATATGAAGACGATAACCTGCGCGGCGGCACAACTTACTTTTATCGTGTTCGCGCGGTGGGTCCGCGCGGCGATCTGGGACCGCCATCCTTCGCCGCCAGCGCGATCCCAACCAATCCCGGTGCGCCTCCCGCGATCTCGGGTCTCGCGGCCGACGCAGGCGAAACTCGCGTGCGCCTCACATGGACGGCAGTCAGTTTTCCCATCGCAGGCTATTTCATCGAGCGCAGCACCGCGCCCTCTGAACCGGGCAATGCCGCGGCGAACAATTGGGTGCGCCTCAATCCGCACGTCGATCCCGAACCGCAATACGACGACTACATCGGCCTCGCGTCCGGCGCAACGATCCAGTATCGCGTGCTGGCTGTCGCCCTCGATAACGCCGAAGGCCCGCCCAGCAGCCCTGTGCAAGTCTCGCTCCCCGACCGCTCGGTTCCAGGCGAGCCCACCATCACCAGTGCTTCCGGCGCCGGCGGAAAGGTGGTTCTCACCTTCGCGCCTGCGGTTCCCGAGGAGCGCACAGCACAGTTTCTCGTGCTGCGCTCGGGCATCGCATCCGATCAGGGCATGGTCATCGGAGATCCGCTCCCCGGCAGCGCGCGCCAGTACGTCGATCTATATGTCAGCGCCGATGAAACCTACTTCTATCGTTTGGTTGCAGTCGATGCGAAGGGCGACCGCAGCGATGTCACGGAACCCGTAATCGTCCGCGTCGGTGCGGCGGCCATTCCCAAGCCTGCGCCCCCCGCGCTGAAGGCTGCGACTCCGCCCGCAACCGGCATTACCTTGCAATTCGATCAAGCGCCGGCCGGTTTCAGCGTAGTGGTTGATCGCCAGGACACGCCCAACTCAGGCTGGACGCGCGTCGCGGGCCCAATCGACGGAACGACAGCCAGCGATTATCCGCCTGCAAACAACCCGCAGGTGCGCTATCGAATAGCTTACGTGTCTTCGAACGGCGAAACCGGCGAGCCGAGTGATGCAGTTGCCGTACCTGCAAGCGGATCGACTGCACCAGCGCCTTCGGAGTAGCTCCGCACGTCGCCGTGACCATGGCCGCAATCACGCCACAAATGAGTTGTAGTCCGCCTCAGCTCCGAACCAGTTCATCCACGGCAACCTCATACGGCGGCAGAACGCCGCACTCCGCCGCCATGCGGAAGAAGCCGCGCATTCCCTCCACGCACTCCTCGTCGAGCACGTAGTGGATGTTGCCCGTCAGATAGCTGCGGATGGTGCTCTCGGAAATCGGCAGCCGCTCAGCCCACTCGGCAACGATGGCGTCGATGTTCGTGAGCCCGTGATCGCGGGAAAGAATGAAATCCTCTGCGATACCCTCCTCCAAAGGTCTGCTCCATGCAATGGCCCAGACGGCGGAGACGAAGGGCAAGCCGGTCAGCGCGTTCCACTCAGCAGCCAGATCGCAATACACAAGCTCCTCGTCGCTTCGCTCCGCGCGGTTGCGCCGCTCTTCAAGCGCCAGCAACGCGGGATCGCCGATCAGAATTGCTGCATCGGCCCGCTCCAGCATCATGTCCAGATCGGCGGCCATGGGCATAAATTGGATGCCCGGATTGCCCCATTTGTGGAAGAGGATGCTGCGCGTAAGCAATCGTGGTGCGGCTGGCGGTGTCGGCAGCGACCGATTGCAATGCTGTGAGCGGCTGGCTGGCGCGGTGCACCAGCAGCAGCGAACGCACACGGCCTTTTGAAGCAATGGTGCAGCCGGGCAGAATGCGCAACTCGGGAGATGTGGCCAGCGCGGCAATCGGAACCAGCCCGATGTCTGCCTGCCCTGAAGCCAGTCGCGCCGCGCACTCCGCCGGCGTCATGCGGTCGATGCGATAGCGTCCGGCCAATTTGTCTGCGAGGGGAGGATGCTCGAAATCCCACATCAGCGGCGCGGGATTCAGAAACCCGATAGCCGCAATCCGCAGTCGTGCGTCGTGCGCTTCGTTCACACTCGTTAGACTACCAACTTTCGGTTCGGGATTCACCGCGCTGCGCGCTCAGTGATGCCCGCCTCCGCCGCCACCGCCGTGAGAGCTTCCGCCGCCACCACTCGGGTGTGAACCGCCTCCGTTGCTGCCGCCACCAAAATGCGGCGCGCCACCGCCCGACGAGTGGCTCTGCGATCCACCGCCAGAAGAGGTTCGCGGAGGAGGAGGATTATACGGATGGTTTGCCGGCGGCGGTGATGGCGCGGATCGCGTGGTGGGCGGCGGTGCATAACCTTGCCTTGTGACGGTCTCGCCTTCCGGATGTCTGGCAACGTAGATCGGAGCATGGTAAAACTCGACGCGTTGTCCAGCCTCAGCAGGCAGAGGCGCGGGACGATTGCCTTGCTGCATGAATGACTGACGCGTGAATACGGAACCTGGCTGCTGTGTGAATACAGAATTCGCAGCCAGCGGCTGCACGGGGCGTGCGATGTTGCCCGCGATCGTTACTTCCGCATTCGTGCTGCGCGCTGGAAGGCTCGTGGTCATGATGGGGAGGTGCCGATGCACCGGGACCAACGGAATCGGCCGATGACCGATCGGCCCGTGCGGCGGCAGAGGTCTTGGGGCCGGCCGATAGCCGACAGGAGCCATGCCAATGTTGGGGCCGCCATAGAAACCCTGGTTCCACCATGGACTGCAACCCCCGGCTCCCGGCGCCCATCCCCAGCCAAAGCCGTCATAGAAGTTCCACGCTCCACAGTGGAAAGGCATATATCCCCACGTGTAGCCTGAGGCCCAAACATAGCCGTACGAGGGTGTATAGGTCCAACTGCCGTTTCCGTAAGGATCGAAGTCCGAATTCTGCGCGTCGTATGGCGACCATATGTAGCCCTGGTCGGGCACGTCGTACCAGGTTCCGTTAGCGTCCAGGTCGTTCCACTCCGGACTCTGCGTTGCGCCGAGATTCTCGGGCGTATCGGTTTGCACAGCGGCCTCGGTCGTCAGATCCTCATCACGGTCAGAGCTCCACGCATCCCACGAGTTCGGGTCGATGGATTCGGCAAGAGAGTAGTTACTGGGGTCTGTGGGATTCAGGACGATGCTTTCGCCGCCCTGGAGATCGGCCGTCACCGGGCCGGCGGCGTTCGGGGCATTCATCTCAAGGTGGACGTTGCCGGAGAATACCGCCAGACTGCCGGGAGGCCTGTCGATGATTACACGGAGCGCGGTAAAACCGCTGGTGGTGGCAACGCTCGATCCAAAATGCACACCGAACTGCCCGGCTTGATCTCCGCCCTGAAATTCGAAGTACGCCAGGCCACCATTCAAGTCCAGCTCTGCGTCACCCGACGCGCCTGACCCGCGCAGGAGCGAGAGCGTCAACGTGCTATCCGGGGCCAGACGGGCAACGCTGCCGTCCTCAAACTGAATCTCAGCCTTTCCGTCGTCCGCGGTGGTCAGCTGCATACCTTCAAACAGCGGCGTATTCATCACCGCGTTGTCCGCCAGAACCTGATCGCCCTGGGAAAGCTTCACCTGGCCATCCACATAGCTCAGGCGCACCGCACGGGCGGGTTGGCCTGAAGCCTGCAAAGGCTGCTGGGCGACCACGGTTGCTCCGGCAAAAAAAACTCCCGTAGTTAGCAACGCCAGCCCGAACATCCCTCTGGGAATCCCGGTGAAATTCATGGCGCTTCGCCTTTCCGCCGCCTTTTTATCCGTCTGTTGATTTGACACGCTTTTCCAGAAAAAGTCTCGCGGCCATACGCCTTCGGGCGACTTAAGTTGCACTTTGCTCGAGCAGGATACGGGCTCGCTTCCGCACTCTGTCAAGAACGCTGTTATCCTCTGCCAAGCGCTTCAGTATCCCGCGAATCGCGCAGATCTGCTGCGCGCGTCCGTCGCTGGCGGCTTCCGTAAGGAATTCCATCTCCGCATCGAGGCCCAGCCGGTCGTGGTCGAGCAGCACTTCCAGGCGTGCACCCTCGAAAATGGTCTCTGCTACGGCAACCAGCGAGTCCCCCAGCTGCTCAACCTCCCGATCTTTGGAGTAGTTGAAGGTGCAGGATCCTTGCCCCTGCGGCCCCGTATAGGCAAGGGTTTTCCAGCCTTCAAAAGCCACCTTCGCATGGCTCTCGCATGACTCGTTGAACCACTTCTGGTTTCGCGCTACGGCAAAGACATGCGTCGTGTAATCTGCGCTCAAACGGATGTCCCGGTCCACGGCGGGGGTCTCGATCCCCTGGTTGCCGGCACCGGGTTTTTCCGGGCTCGATCGAAAGTGACCTGTCCCGTCGGGGCGCAGGGTGAGCGTCCATCTTGTGGGCGACTGGGCAGGGTTGGAAAAGTCGATCTGAAAGGTGGGATCGCTCGCCGTAGGGACTTGTGCGGAGGCGGTTGCGGCGAGAAGTGCAGTTGCAACGGCCAGCTGGCTAAGAGCAACCTTGATCACCAATCTCATCCCAGCTTTCATCTTGCGATCCCCTGCGCAGCCAGCGTCTGTGCGGTATGAATATGACAAATGGCCACGGCCAAGGCATCGGCAGCATCGAAAGGTTGAGGCAGTTCCGTCAGGCCCAGCAGCCTTGCCACCATGAACTGGACCTGCTCTTTCTGGGCCATTCCATATCCCACCACGCTTGACTTGATCTTGAGCGGCGCATACTCCGCAACGGCAATTCTCTGCTGCGCTGCTGCCAGTAGGGCCACGCCGCGCACCTGTCCGAGCTTGAGCGCCGATTTGGCGTTCACCGAGTAGAAGACCTCTTCAATGGCGACCGTGTCGGGCTGCCACCGTTGGAGCTCGGCAGTCAGCTCCCGAAAGACCTGATCCAGCCGCTCAGGCAGCGGCCGGGTTTTAGGCAACCGGATGGCTCCCACGGACTGGCAGCGTAGCTGCGGCAAGCCTGCGCCGTCGCCCGATTCCACAACTCCGAACCCGGTTACTTCTGTTCCGCAATCGATCCCAAACACCCTCATCCGGTCCAAGTTTATCGCAGATACCAGAAATGGAGGCGCGCAAGCAGCCGGCGATTCAGAATCTGTAGTGGATGCGGGGGTCTGCAAGAGAGCATGTTACCAACGGAGCACCGCGGGTGCAGGTTGTGGATAACAAGGGGAATCCAAACCAAACATCGCGCGCATCAAAAAGTATTAAGTGTGGTTCCTTCACGGGAATTTACATCTGGGGATAACAAACACAGTTTTCGGGTGTCGATATTCTGGGGGCGAAATTGGCAATGGGCCTGCGGGGGAGAATCGGTACGTATACGGAAGCTGCGACGCGCCACGCAAGCCTGTGGCTAAGCCAGGGCATCTCGCCAAGGCGCCTGGCGCTGACTCTGGCGCTCGGGTTCGCCATCGGCTGCATCCCCGTGGTTGGCGTGCCTACCGTTGTGTGCGCCGCCCTGGCTTTTGCCTTCCGTCTCAATTTTCCCGCCATTCAGGCAGCCAATTATGCGGTGATGCCGCTGCAGCTTGTACTCATTGTGCCTTTTGTGCGGCTGGGGCAGCGGCTGCTGCCTTCCGCCCCCGGATTCGTGCCCAGCGCCTTTCTGCATCTGCCCAGCCTGCACCTGGCGGCTTCTCTGAGCAGCCTTGCCAGCCAGGCCCTACTGGCCTGGCTGCTGGTTGCCGCGCCCTCCGTTTTGCTCCTAACCCTTGCGCTTACACGACTTCTGGAGCGCATTCCCGCCCTGAACCCCCGCGCAAACTAACGACTTCAGTCACACGACCGCCCACGAAAGTCCTTGCCAACCCTTACTCCTGCTGCCACTATAGGGTGCAGCAAGCGAAAGGCTATTGATCCGGCTCCAGGATGCTGCAACCGGCACCCCATCCATTCCGCGGAAACGATGGGAGATAGCGCCTGCTATTTGCATGCCGGAGGGATTGTAAGAAGGCAGGTCCCACCTGAGCGGTTAGCGGCCCCGAGGGGTTGCCCCGGTAACTGGTTGGCGACGTGCGGCGCGATACCATGCTTTTTCAGTGGAATCCAGCGCTTATACTACGTGCGAAACGTATCGCCGCATCCGCAACGCTGTAGGCAAAGTGAAAGCGGGCCACGAGCCCGAAGGGAAAGGTTGATTTTGAAAGGCACAGCGGGGTCCCTTCCGGTTCCTGGGCCGGAAAGTGCCCTTGCAAGCCGGACGGGCTGTGTCCCTGGTGAAAGCTTTTGCTGCGATATTGACCTTCATCGCAGAGGACTGAAGGCGGCGCGCGTTATGGCCTGAAACAGGGGAAAGAAGCAAGAATTCATGTTCGATCTGCTGAATAGCCCGGCCAAAACCGAAGACGAAACGGCCGAAACGAGCGACGAAGTACCCGTAAAAAAGGCCCGTTCCGGCGGCTCCCGTCCGTGGGTCATCGTGAGGGTTTTCGTACTGGCGATTGTGGCAGGCGCAGCCATCGCCCGTCTGCTCTACGTTTACCAGTGGAATTCGCTCGCGGTCACTTTGGCCGCGGTTTGCACGCTGATGTTTGCGTACCTCCTGATTCGGATCGTGGTCCAGGCTTCTAGCCAAACTTCAGCACAGCAGATAGCCTCCGCCCGTGAAGGGTTGCGTCAACTGCTGGAGTCGGTGGGGCCTGCGGTGCTCGCCATGGATCTTCAGGGAGACATCGTCTACTCGAACCCGGCAGCCGAGCGATTGTTTGGCTACACCGCTATGGAACTGGAGCAGCTGTGGAGCGAGGGCGAACTGCTGGGGCCCGATGAGTGCGACCGCCTCATCGATGAGATCAAGAGCCTTTGTCACGTGATTCGCCCGCCGGAGTTCACGCGGGCAGGCCAGGTTGCCGCCTATATGGCCTGCGTTCGCATGTTGCCACCGGGCGTGGCGCCCGCCTTCACAACTCATGTCCGTCATAAGGATGGCAACGATGTGGAGGTGGTGTTCCATGTCTCACCCTTGCGCGACGAGACTGCCGAAGTGTTCGGCATCGTAGTCACGGCCGTGGACCAGAATGCCTTGCCACCGGACGAACAGACGCGACAGGATCTCGAGCGAGCGCTGCACGAATGCGATGAAGCGCGTTACGAGGTCGAGCAGGCGCGAGCCCTGCGCAAGCAGGCGGAACTGAAATATGAACAATTGCAGCAGGAGCTCGAGCACGCTCAACGCGAACTGACGCAGCGCGAACGCGAGAAAACACAGCGCGAATCCCAGGAGCGCTACCGCGATCTGTTCGAGAACTCGACCGAAATGCTGGCCACCCTGAGCCCCGACGGTCAGTTTCTTTACGCGAATCCTGCGTGGCAGCAATACTTCGCGCTGGACCGCACGGCGATGCTGGCTCTGCCTTCCTTTGAGGAGCTGTTCTCCCCAAGCAACCGGCCCGAGTTGCTTGCGCTTTTTGGCCGGGCTCTGGAAGGCGAGCCTGTGGAGCGGGCGCCATTCCGCCACCATACCTCCGATGGACGCGTGCTGGATCTGGAAATCAGCCTCAGCCGGCGCCAGAAAGCGGGCAATCCCCTTGCGGTTCGCTGTCTCCTGCGCGACGTAACGGAACAGAAGCAGCGCGAGAACCGCTTGGCGCTACAACTGGCAGTCAGCCAGATTGTGGGTGATAATCCTTCGGGCGAACAAGCAGGCAAGCGTATCCTCGAGACACTTTGCAACTTGCAGGGATGGGACCTGGGTTTTGAGTGGCTTGTCGATGCAGCGCAAGGACAACTCGAATTCGGCGCGGCATGGGGAGTTCCGGGGCCGAAAATCGAGGGCTTCATTCAACGCAGCATGGGCCTGACGCTAAGGCGAGGCTCCGAACTGCCCGAGCGAGCCTCGAACGAAAGCCACCCCGTGTGGTTTGCCGACCTGGACACTCTATCCCCCAGCCCGCGCATTGCCGATGCCCTCCAGCACGGAATGGTTTCCGGCTGGGCCGTGCCTGTTCGCGCTGGCAACAGGGTGCTCGCGGTTCTGGAATTCTATTCCCGTTTCCGTCTTTGCGAGGACCGGGAGGCGATCGCCGGAGTTGAAATTGCAGCCGCGTCGCTGGGACAGATGCTGGCTCGAACCCAGGAGCGCGGACGCGCAGACGACCTCCGTCGGCAGCAGGAGATTTTGCTCGACGCCGTCTCCGACGGCATCTGCGGTCTTGATCGCGAAGGCAAAGTGCGCTTCGCAAATCCGGCCGCGTGGCGTCTGCTTGGCGCAAAGCCCGAGTCGCTTACCGCCAGAGCGTTGCACGATTTGCTGCACGGATCGGCTCCGCACGAGCGCGCCTGCAGCCAGGAATGCCCTCTGCGCAAGGCAACAGCCCAGCCAAACTCCACGGCGGGCGAAGAGAACTTCTTCCGCGCCGACGGGAACTCATTCCCCGCTGAATACGTGCTCACGCCCATCCACGGCAGCGGTACCCTCTCAGGATGGGTGCTCAGCTTCCGTGACATCACGCAGCGCTACGCACTCGATCGCATGAAGGATGAGTTTATCTCCACGGTCAGCCACGAGTTGCGCACGCCGCTGACTTCGATCCGTGGAGCGTTGGGTCTGCTGAACTCCGGAATGCTCGGCGAGGTTGGCGAAAAAGCCTCCAGCCTCTTGCGCATTGCGCTCACGAACTCCGACCGGCTGGTCCGGCTCATCAACGACATTCTCGATCTCGAGCGCATTCAGAGCGGACGCGAGCCGCTGGCCTTCCGCACCGTGCAACTGGCCGACATTGTCAAGCAGGCGATCGAAGATTTGCAGCCCATGGCGGAGCAGGCCGGCGTCAAGCTCACCCACGACACGACGCGGGTGGAGATTACTGCCGATCCGGATCGCCTGCTGCAGGTCATCACCAACCTGCTGGCGAACGCGGTTAAATTCTCTCCGCCCAACTCCCCGGTCAGCGTCATGCTGCGGCCGGGCGTAACCGGCGTGATCTTCTCCGTCATCGATCAGGGCCGCGGAATCCCCGCAGACAAACTGGAGACGATCTTCGGCCGCTTCCAGCAAGTGGACGCCTCCGATTCGCGCCAGAAGGGCGGCTCTGGCCTGGGATTGGCCATCTGCCGCACCATCGTTCTGCAACACTCCGGGCGCATTTGGGCGGAGCGGAATCCCGTGCGCGGCTCTACTTTCCGCATCTTTTTGCCGTATCACCCTGCGCCTGTCACCGAGCAGGGCATCACGCCGGAGCTTGAATCCGGGCACGGCAAAGTCGTACTGGCCGATGCCAACACGGAAACGCGCATGAGGATTGCCGCGCAACTGGCCCGCCATGGCTACTCCGTCGTGCAAACTTCGACTGTGGAGCAGACGCTGGCCGCGGCTCGACAGGGCGCCCATGCCGTTCTCGTCGATACTTCGCTCGACGGCATGAACGGTTGGTCAATTTTGCCAATGCTGCGGCGCATGGACTCGGCCTCCAGAACTCCCGTCGTTCTGTTGAGTGTCGAAGATCCCAGGAATCTGTCGCCTTTGCCCGGCGGCGTCGAAGGCCTTGTCGCCAAGGCGGCCCAGGAAGGCCCCCTGCTCAACGAATTGGCCCGCGTACTGTGCGGGAACGGAGATCGGGCGCGCGTTCTGATCGTCGAGGACGATCATGATCTGGCGCAGGTGATTGGCGAGCTGTTTGCCCGCGCCGGAATTCAGGTGGAAACGGCACACACTCTGCAAGAGACCGTCGATGCCTGCACAACTTTCCAGCCGCATCTTCTGGTGCTCGATATCGGTCTGCCCGATGGCGATGGCTTCAACGTGGTCGATTGGCTGCGCCAGCATGACACTCTTGCTCACATCCCACTAGTGGTCTACTCCGGACGCGAGCTTTCGCCGGTCGAGAGGCGCCATCTCACCCTTGGCCCCACGCACTTCCTGGCCAAGACCCGCGTGCAGCCGCAGCAACTCGAAGCCTTTGTGCTCACCATGCTGCGCAGTTCGCGGCAAACCTTGGAGCCTGTTGCGGAAGAAGCCGCCGTACCGAACGTATAAACTGGACTGTTCTCGACGCCCATCGCGCACCTCTGAGCGGCATCGGGCATTATCGGGTAGGAGAGGAAGCTTTCGCCGTGGTCCGCAGAGTCCTGATCATCGATGATGAAGACGACATTCGCGAAGTTGCGGCGCTGAGCCTGGAAAGCGTGGCGGGTTGGGAAGTCATCAGGGCCAGCTCCGGCGTCGAAGGCCTGGCGCGAGCAGCCGAGTATCAGCCCGACGCTATCCTGCTCGACGTGATGATGCCCGGAATGGACGGGCCGACGACCTTCCGCGAACTGCGCAAAAACTCGTCCACCGCGCGAATTCCCGTCGTACTGCTGACTGCGAAAGTGCAGGCCACGGACCAGCGGCGTTTTGCTGACCTTGGCGTGAACGCGATTCTCTTTAAACCCTTCGATCCGCTCACGCTCTGGGTGCAGATTGCCTCTGCGCTGGGATGGAACTGACTTCCCCTCCCGATGAACCCCGCTAACCCATCCGATGGTCCTCTAGACAGCGCGCTATCCCGCGCGCTGGATGGATTGTGGCAGCGATTCCTGCCAGAAATGATCGAGCGCGTAACTACTCTCGAGTCGGCGGCCATAGCCGTCACCGGCAGCAGTTTCGCCCCAGAGCAGCGCGAAGCTGCACAAGCCGCTGCGCACAAACTTGCCGGCGTGCTCGGCACCTTCGGCCTGGCGCGAGGCACCGAGATTGCGCGCGAGCTGGAGCTTGCATTGTCTAGCGAATCCTCCCTGGACGCCGAGGCAGCCGCAAAGTTCGCAGCCGCTGCCGCCGAATTGCGCGCACTCGTTCAAAGCCGCAAGACCTCGGCTTGACGCCGCACCAATTAAACTCATCTTCAGTGACCCCGCACGATCCATTTGCGTCCCACGGCGACGCTGACGACCAACTTGGACTGCGCTTCGACGAACCGCATGAGCGCCGCCGTATCTGGGCCGTTTGCGACCTGGTAGCGCAGGTGCGCGATGCAGTCGAGCAGGAGTATGGCGACATTTGGGTCGAAGGTGAGATTTCGAATCTCCGCCCTGCTCCCTCCGGTCACGTTTACTTCACGTTGAAAGACGCAGGCGCCCAGCTTCCCATCGTGCTCTTCCGCCGTCAGGCGATGTTGCTTCGCTTCCGCCCAGAGGACGGACTGCACGTGCTGGTGCGCGGCCGCGTCAGCGTCTACGAACAGCGCGGCCAGTTGCAACTGGTAGCCGAAACCCTGGAGCCGGTTGGCGCGGGCTCGCTCCAGCTTGCCTTCGAGCAGCTCAAGCAGAAGCTGAAATCGGAAGGCCTTTTCGACGCCGATCGCAAGAAGCCGCTGCCCTTGTTTCCGCACACGGTTGGAATTATCACTTCGCCCACGGGCGCGGTCATCCGCGATTTTCTTAACATCGTAAGCCGGCGCCACTCCGGATTGAACGTTTTACTCTACCCCGCTTCCGTGCAGGGCGACTCGGCCCCCGCCGAGATTGAAGCCGCATTGAATGACCTGAATGCTTCGCACCTCGTCGACCTCATCGTACTGGCCCGCGGAGGCGGCTCTCTTGAAGATCTTGCCGCCTTCAACAGCGAGCGCGTCGCTCGCGCCATCGCATCGAGCAAGTTTCCTGTTGTTTCAGCGGTAGGACATGAGACCGACTTCACGATTGCAGACTTCGCGGCGGACCTGCGCGCGCCCACGCCTTCGGCCGCTGCCGAACTGATCACCGAAGCACAGCACAAAATTGCTGAACATCTGGCCGCGCAGTCGCATCGGCTGGAGCGCGCTGCGCGTTTTCAACTGCTCCAGACGCGGCAGAAGCTTACACATCTTCCGGTGAGCCGCGCCGAAACGCGCCTGACTTCCCTTCTTCGCCGCCTCGATCAGCGCCTCGATGACCAGACACAGCGGCTTGATGCTGCGCTGTTGGGTCGTGTGCGTTTGCGCCAGAATCGTGTTGCGGAACTGTCGACTGCCGTTCTGCGCCACGATCCGCGCCAGCAACTGGCCCATGCGGGCGGACATCTCACCGACATGCGCTCGCGCCTGAATCGCTCGCTCGAACGGCTGATCGAATCCTCCGCAGCTTCGCTCAATGCACTTGACGCACGCTTGCATTCCCTGTCGCCGCTGGCTGTGCTCGACCGCGGCTACGCGTTGGTCCTCACCACCAGTGGGGAGTTAATTCGTTCCACTTCGCAACTCACAACCGGCGATCGAGTCACCGCGCGTCTCGCCGACGGCTCCTTTGTGAGCCGCGTTGAATCGACTGCACCTGAGTCAGCTCATCACGACAAAAAGACTGTGCCCGCCAAACCCACACCCGGAAAACGAGGCAAGAAATCGACAGCATGACCGCATCTTCAGCACGCAAGCTCTTTGGAACCGATGGCATCCGCGCCGTGGCGGGCCAGAATCCGCTCGACCCCACGACCATCTACAGCGTCGGGCTTGCGCTCGCGCATTCGCTGCGCAAAACTACTGCCCGTCCCAGAGTGCTTCTCGGCCGTGATACGCGCGAGTCCGGCCCGTGGATAGCAGCCACACTGGCTGCAGGCGCGCGTGAAGCGGGAGCAACGGTCGAAAGCGCAGGAATCGTGACCACACCGGCAATCGCCTTCCTCGCGCATACGCACGGCTTTGACGCCGGCATTGTCATCTCCGCCTCGCACAATCCCTGGCAAGACAACGGCATCAAGCTCTTCGGCTCCGACGGCTACAAGCTGGCAGACGCGGTGGAGCTGGCCATGGAAGACGAGATCTTCCACCACGCCGCGCAAGTCGACCTCTCCAATTCGCATCGCTTTCCGCCGCTCGATGAGAATCCGGCTCTCAAGGCCGACTATATTCAGTTCCTCATGAACTGCGTGCCCGGGCTATCACTCTCTCACTTGAAGATCGTTGCCGATTGCGCCAACGGCGCAGCAGCTGCGATCGCGCCTGAGCTCTTCCGTCGCCTCGATTCGGAGAAGCGCGGCAGCATCACTCTGCTCAACACAACTCCCGATGGTCGCAACATCAACGCGAATTGCGGGGCTCTGCATCCCGAGCATGTCGCGCAAGAAGTTGCGACGCGTGGAGCCGATGTGGGCCTGACCTTCGATGGCGACGCCGATCGCTGCATGTTAGCCGGCCCGCAAGGTAATGTGATCAACGGCGACGCCATCCTGTTGATGGCTGCGCGCGACCTGAAAGCCCGTGGTCTGTTGACCGGCGACATGGTCGTCGCGACCACCATGTCCAACGTGGGGCTCGAAGCAGCGCTCAAGCGCAGCGGCATCGGCATGTTGCGCGCGCAGGTGGGCGACCGGTACGTACTTGAGGAGATGCAAAAGCACAATGCCGCCTTGGGCGGCGAGCAGTCCGGCCACATTCTCTTCCCTCACCTGGCGACGACCGGCGATGGACTGTTGACGGCGCTCGTGATCCTCGATCTTGTCGCACGGACAGGCAAGTCTCTCGACGATCTGACCGACGACCTCAAAGTCTTCCCGCAGGTCATCGTGAATGTGAAAGTGCGCGAAAAGAAGCCGTTGGACGATATCCAGTCCGTGGCCGCGGCCATTCGCGCCGCTGAGGAAGAGCTGAAAGACTCAGGTCGCGTGGTCATCCGCTACAGCGGGACTGAGAAGCTGGCGCGTGTGATGATCGAGGCCGAAAGCGAAGAAGCCATGCACCGCCATGCCGAGGCCATTGCCGCGGCTATCCGCGCGGAGCTAGGCGTCTGAAAGCAATTAGCCGGTGCGGTCTCAATTTTTGCGCCGCGCAGCCTGTAGCATCGAATGATGCCCCGCTTCTCCAAAGGCCAGACGCTGTTCATCGACGCGGACGATACGCTCTGGGAAAACAACGTATACTTCGAGCGGGCCATTGCCGCCTTCATAGGCTTTCTCGACCACAAAGAGTACTCGCCCGTCGAAGTCCGCCAGACGCTGAACGCCGTCGAGCGTGACACCATCCTCACGCACGGCTATGGGCTTACGAGCTTTACGCATGCCCTGGTCACTTGCTACGAGCGCCTGAGCCCCACACCGGTCACTGAGGAAAGACGCGAGCGCATTCGCGGCTTTGCGCACGCGATTGCCGAACAGGAGATCGAACTACTGCCCGGAGTCGAAGAAACGCTGGTCGAACTCGCCAGTCGGCACAAGCTCATTCTCATGACTAAGGGCGATCACGCCGAACAGGCCGGCAAACTGGCGCGATCAGGTCTCTCCGAGCTTTTCTCTTCGGTCGAGATTGTCGCGGAAAAAGATCCGGCGACGTACCGCGAAGTAATCGCTCGCCACAATGTCGCCGCGGGCAACGCCTGGATGATCGGCAACAGTCCCAAGAGTGACATCAATCCTGCCTTGGCTGCGGGATTGCACGCCGTCTTCCTTTTCCACAAAGACACATGGGTCTTGGAACACGCGGCGCTCGACCCCGCACCCGAAGGTCAGCATCTTATCGAGCTTGATGCCTTCTCCAAACTCGTTGATCTCTTCTGAGCCTTTTTAATTCATGCTGGAAGAAGCAACGTGCCCGCTCATGAGGGGTAACGTTGGAGCATGAGGTGAACGTGATGTTCGGAGCCTCCGAGGATCAGATTTCGAGCTTAAGAGACCCGAGCATTCACGAGATCAATGCAGCGATACCGAGAAGAGTTCGCTTGGACCCGGATGCCGGATACACGTTACTTGTGATCTCCATTATTGTCATTGGCGTTGGGGCGATCTGGTTCGGCGGAGCTTTCTACTACTATGTTCAACAAGCGCGCCACCGGGACGCCCTGAATAGGATGGGCCGCGAGACGATTGCCACGATTACCGAAATATATAGCGGCCGTGGCTCAACTTCTGTCTATTACACTTTTCGTTTCAGCGATGCGGTTTACCAAGGTCACGCTAGATTTCCGGAGGATCGATACCTCGACATCCATGTAGGCGAGCAAATTCCGATCCTATTCCTTCCCGCCGATACGTCCGTAAGCCACCCCAGCAACTGGGCGTGGTGGTCGTGGTGGGATATGGGCCCGCATGTTTTTATGCTGATGTTCCCCATTGGGGGAGTTGTAGGACTTGGGTACCTGTATCGAGAAAGAAGATTGGCGCGCATTGGGTGGGTTACCGAGGCGAAGGTCATCGCCTGTGCTCCGACGAAGGGAAGCCGGTTCAGGGTCGACTATGAGTTCTTAAGCGAGGACGGTACGGAATTCGATGGCGCCGATGAATATTCCGACGAATATGAAAACGGATCGAGAATCCGCGTGATTTATTTGCGGAAAAATCCCAAGAAGAATGAGATCTACCCGATGTCCTCATACGGCACGGTTGAGCAGGGATAGGAAACCGGTCGAGATCGATGCGATGGCCTTCCTCAGCGCTCGTATGAGAAACTGAAAGAGCAGAAGTTCTTGGCGGGCCAGCGGCATCTTGCCCCCACACCCGACTTCAACGAGTTGGAACAGGCACACGCGGCACGCGCCGCGTACAGGCCTGCGCCGCGCCACAAATCGAACAGGAAACAGAACCATGATCAGCGTCAGCAACGTCACCATGCGCTACGGCGCAAAGATCCTCTTCGAAGACGTCTCCACAACGTTCACGCCGGGCCGCCGCTACGGACTCACCGGACCGAACGGCGCCGGCAAGTCCACTTTCATGAAGATCCTCACCGGCGAACTGGAGCCGCAAAAGGGCACGGTCGTCCGTCCGCGCAAATTCGGCGTCCTGCGCCAGGATCAGTTCGCCTTCGATGCTTACCGCGTCATCGATACCGTGATCATGGGCAACAGACCTCTGTGGGCGGCGCTTGAAGAACGCGACCGCATATACGCCAAATCCGAAATGACCGACGAGGACGGCATGAGGTTGGGCGAGCTTGAAGGCGTCATTGGCGACGAGGACGGCTACACCGCCGAGAGCGACGCCGCGGTGCTGCTAGACGGCCTGGACATTCGCGAGTCGCTGCACGACCGCAAGATGAGCGAATTGCAAGGCGGCCAAAAAGTGCGGGTGCTCCTTGCGCAGGCGCTCTTCGGCAAGCCTGAAGCTTTGCTGCTCGATGAGCCGACCAACTATCTCGATCTTGACTCGATCCACTGGCTGCAGGATTTCTTGCTGAACTACGACGGTACGCTGATCGCCATCTCGCACGACCGGCACTTCCTCAACTCCGTCACCACGCATACCGCCGACATTGACTACCAGACCATCATCACCTACACCGGCGGCTACGACGACATGGTGATGGCGAAGACGCAAATTCGCTCGACGCTCGAATCGGAAAACGCGCAGCGCGAAAAGAAGATTTCGCAACTTGAACGATTTCATTGCGCGCTTTGCCGCGGGCACGCGATCGAGCCAGGTGACAAGCCGGCGCAAGGAAGTGGAGCGACTACAGACGAACGAGCTGGCGCGCTCGAACATTCAGCGTCCCTACATCCGTTTCGACCAGTCCCGGCCCAGCGGCAAGCATGTTCTTGAGTTCAAGCATCTCGCGAAGTATTACGGCGATCTCAAGGTTCTGGATGGGTTTACTGCAAACATCCTTCGCGGCGAGAAGATCTGCCTGATGGGGCGCAATGGCGCGGGAAAAACCACGCTGCTGAAGTGTTTGCTTGCAAGTTATCCCGGCCTCGCCGACAAAGACTTCACGGTCGACTCGGGCTCGGTCTTCTGGGGACACGAAGCGCAGGTGGGCTACTTTCCGCAGGACGTGGGCTCGACGATCGAGCACGGCCTGACGGTTGCCGAGTGGCTGCACCGCTGGAACCCGGCTGCGCATGTCGAGGATATTCGCGGAATCCTGGGTCAGATGCTCTTCAGCGGCGAAGAAGGCGCAAAGCCCACGCGTGCGCTTTCAGGCGGCGAGCAGGCGCGGCTGGCATTCTGCAAGCTGATCCTCACCAAGCCGAACATCTTGATCTTCGACGAGCCGACGAACCACTTGGACCTGGAATCGATCAACGCGCTCAACATTGCCCTGCAGCGGTACGAAGGCACGGTGCTCCTGGTAACGCACGATCACGACTTGATCGACGAAGTCGCCACGCGGCTTTGGGTCTTCCGCGAGCACGAGATCGAGGATTTCCAGGGGCCGTATGAAGAGTGGAAGGGCAAGCACAGCTAGGCGCGAGAACCTTCGAGGAGCGGAGATGATCGTGGCGGGCAAAAAATCGGAAGTGGTCTGGGAGGATGGAAAGTGGATTTTCCTCGACATCGGTTTCGCCAGCACCAGCCGAACTTGTGGATTCGCCTTTGACGATGAGGATCCAACGTGTCTTTCCTTTGGTGGGGCGCGAACACAAGTTATCAAGACAATTCGCAAGTGTGGCGATCACGCAAATCTTGTAATCGAAGCTCCGCTTTCGGTCTGCTTCGACGCATATGGGAACCCCAGAGGACGGAAAATCGAGAGGCATGGAACGCAAACAAGGTATTGGTACGTCGGTCTTGGATGCGCGGTAATGACAGCAGCACTCTACCTCATTCGCGACATCCATCGTGCGGGCTTGCAAACTGAACTTCGCATCTTCGAGGGATTTGTTTCGTTTAAAGAACCTGGCCGCAAGTCAAACCATAAAGAGGACATAAGGCAACTGAGAGAGACGATAAAAAACTCTCCGGAACACCAGGGAAGCATCTTCGCTCCAGACGACCTACGAATCGATGCAAACTACACGTTGCAGAATGCGTTCGGAGTCGCGGAAATGGACTTTGGAATTCCGGCCGTGATCGCAGCCAAGGGAAAGGCGTAGTTATTCCCAATCCTCGCGCAGCCATTTGATCATGCGCCTTTTTCACGACCGCCGCTTCGCCGCTTCTTCGTAGACGCGCACATACTCCTTCGCCGACCCTGACCAGCCATAGTCCTGCGCCATGCCATTGCGCATCAACTGCACCCAGCCTTCTTTCTCCTGAAAGGCCTCAAGCGCGCGGTCGATCTCGGCGAGCAAATCTGCCGGCTCGTAGCCCGCAAACTTAAAGCCGGTGCCAGTTCCCTTCTTTGCGTCCCACTCCTTGATCGTGTCGTCGAGGCCGCCGGTCGCGCGCACGATGGGCACGGTGCCGTACTTGAGCGAGTAGATCTGGTTCAGGCCGCAAGGCTCGTAGAGTGAGGGCATCAGGAACATGTCGGCGCCGGCTTCGATTTTGTGCGCGAGCGTTTCGTCGTAACGAATCTGCACGGCTATGCTCGCAGGATGGCGAAATGCCCAGCCGCGTAAAAGGTTTTCGTAAAGAGGCTCGCCTGTGCCCAGTGCCACCACGGCAAGGTCGCGCTCGGCCAATTCCTCAGCGATCTGCGCCAGAATACCGAAACCCTTTTGCGTAGCCAACCGCGAGACGATGCCGATGACGGGTGTTGTTTCGGGCACATTTTTGAGGCCGAAGGCGTGCAGTAAGTCGGCACGGCAAATCCGCTTGCCGGCAAGATTCTCCGGCGTAAAGTGCGCTGCCAGATAGCGATCTGCGGCGGGATTCCACTGCGCGTAATCGACGCCGTTCAAAATGCCGTGCAAGTCGTCCGCGCGCCCGTGCAGCACGCCATCGAGTTGCTCGCCGAACTCCACGGTTTGAATCTCCTCGGCATATTTGCGGCTCACTGTCGTCAGCTGGTCGGAAAAAACGATGCCGCCCTTCAAGAAATTGAAGTGGTCGAACTGCTCCAGCTTGTCCATGGTGAACACATCCCACGGAAAAAGCAGTTCCTCGGTGGTTTTCGGCGGAAACGCTCCCTGGTAGGCGGCGTTGTGAATGGTCAGCACGGTGGCCGCGCTGTGCAGCGCGGGATCGGTCGCATAGGTGGTGCGCAGATACACGGGAATGAGCGCGGCCTGCCAGTCGTGCACTTGAAAGACATCGGGCACGCCGAGCAGTTTCGCGGCCTCAATCGTGGCGCGACAAAAGAGGCCGAAGCGCTCGGCATTATCGGTATAGTCCACGCCTGCGGAACCGTAAAGCTCCGCGCGGTCAAACAGTTCCGGGCAATCGATAAAGTAATACCTGACACCATCACGCGTGCCGCCATCGACCACGCCGACAAAGCGGTTGTAGTAGCGGAAAGGAATCGTAATCGATCGCACCAGGTACTTCGGCACGCCCGCCATCTGCTTTCTAATCCGCGCATAGAACGGCAGATAGACCGTGACCCTGTGGCCGAGCTTGACCAGTTCGCGCGGCAACGCACCCACCACATCGGCCAACCCGCCGGTCTTGGCCAGCGGCGCGCATTCCGAAGCGGCAAAAGCAATGTTCATGCGGCACTCCCCCGTGGCGCAATCAAGGGTCAGTCTACTACGCGGAAAGCAACGCCTGCGGAGTTCGAGGAGTTAGCTGGCTGATTAGCGGACCATCACCACATCTCTTGTCTGCACCCGGTTCGCTTTGCGCGCCCTTCTGCGCGCGCGGAGCGAGAGAATGGCATAGCAGCCGAGGATCACCAGCAGCGGATCGACCGGGCGCAGATGATACGGCTCGGGATGCGAGAAGTAGTACATGAGCGGAAAGAGAAAAAGCACGCCCGCATAGCGGATCGCCTCGAAAGGCGTGTCGCGCCAGGCCATGAGCAAACCGAGAAGGCCAAGCAGCGTCAGGCAGGTGGCGAAGGGAATGTTGGCCGGGTCCATCGGCTCAAGATCGAGGTAGTCGGGATCGAAGCTCCAGTAACCGGTCCAGATGTAAACGGCGCGTCGCAGGCTCATCCACGCATACCAGCCGGATGGCTGTGGATGTAAGCCTTGGCCTGTTGCATCTTGTGGCTCGTTGTAGGCCAGTTCGCCCATCGAGTTGTAATCCGCCAGTTCCTGCGCGTCGTGCAGCGGATGCAGATCGTCGCTGGTCCAGCGCAGTTCGTAGCCGTTGTTGCCCATCCATAGCTCCAGCCCCATGTTGTCGCGCATGGGAATGAAGCGATGAAAGACCACCGCGTTGCGGATCATCCACGGAGAAATCGCAGCCGCCATCGTCAGGCACGCAACGAATCCGGGCACGAACCAGCGCTTGCCGTCGCGGCGCAGACGCCAGCACGCCAGCGCCAGCAGAAATGGAATCACCACCAGCACAGACGGCTCCGTGAGCCCCGCAAAACCGGCGAGAAGGCCGAATGCCGCCCACAAGCCGAGCCGCGATGACTGCTCCATGCGCTGCGCCAGCACGAGCAGCCAGCACAGGCAGAGCAGCAGCAGATGCGTGGACCAGGCCCACGCCGCCGAAAAGTAGATGCCGTAAGGGAAGAACGCCCATATCCATGCCGCCCACCACGCGACGCGCTCGCCAAAGCTGCGGCGCGCGATGAGGAAGATCGGAATGCAGGCGAGCGAATTCATCAGGCAATCGAAGACATGTACGGCGAGGATCGACGCGCTGTGTGAATGCCGAATATCAGAAAAGAGCCGCGACGATCAAGGGATAGACCGGCGTCATCATCGCCGAGGGCTGCGTGGAATCGAGAGTGCTGCCGAAGCCGTGGCCAGCCACCAACGACCGCGCCATGTTGCCCGGCTCCCAGGCATGGATGTGGTCGGCATCCATCAGGTTTTCAAAATTGGGCAGCGGGATCACAGCCAGACGCAGAGCCAGGCCGATCAGGACGATCAAGGCAAGACGGCGCCGTGTTCGCACCCTAAGCTCACCGGCACGTGTTGAAACTGTCTCAGCTAATATTTCGGTTATCGGCACGATTACTTCTGATCCTGCATCGTTGAATTGACTGCCGCGCCGTTCGATGCAATTCCATCGGGATGATCAACCGCGCCTTTCTGAATAAGGCGCGTGGTGGAATGGCCCTCGACGAGAGGAATAATCCGCACCTGCCCGCCCCAGGATTCGACCTCCTTGGCGCCGACCACCGTGTCCAGCTTGTAGTCGCCGCCTTTTACGATCACGTCGGGCTTCGACAGCCAGGATCAACTCAAGAGGCGTCGCTTCGCTCAAAGACCACCACAGCATCAATGGCGGCCAGAGCAGCCAGCACGCCCACGCGCTCGCGTCTCGCCGACGATGGGCCGGGTGGGTCCCTTGAGAGCGCGCACTGAGTCATCGCTGTTGACGGCCACGATCAGCCTGTCGCCGTAGCGGCGCGCCTGCTCCAGCAGAGTGATGTGGCCGATGTGCAGCAGGTCGAAGCAGCCGTTGGTAAACACGACGCGTTCGCCGTTGGCCTTCCAAAGGGCGACTCGAGTTCGCCAGCTCGGCCCGCGTGACGACCTTGTTCTCGGCGTGCAGTGCGATCTCCGGGGTGAGCGCGGCCAGCAGTTCGTGCTTCTGCACGGGCACGGTGCCGACCTTCCCCACCACGATGCCGGCGGCAACGTTGGCCAATTGCACCGCAGTCTCAGGCGGCAGCCGCGGAGGCCAGACACAAGGCCAGGACGCGATCACCGTATCGCCGGCGCCGGAAACGTCGAAGACCTGGCGCGCCACTGCCGGAGCGGTGAATACGTTGCCGGGCCGCACCAGAGCGATGCCCTTTTCGCTCAGGGTTACAGTCAGGAAATCCAGATCCAGCTCACGCACCATGGCTTCTGCGGCGCGGAGCGGCTCCTCGATATCGAGTCCGCGCGCCGCCCAACTCCGGTCGCGTGTAGCAGCGGTGAGCTCCGCCAGATTCGGGCAGATGGTGGTTGCGCCGCGGTAGCGCGAAAAATCGGGGCTCTTGGGGTCCACCAGAACAGGAATGCCCTGCTTGCGCGCCGCCTGAATCAACGCCTGGCAGACCTCGGGCGAGAAAGAGCCTTTCGCGTAGTCGGAAAGCACCAGGGCGTCGCATTCGGGAAGCCGGGCGAGCACGCATGCGACCAGCCGATCATGAGTCCTCCTGCGGTCTCGATTCCTTGCGCTCGCGGTCAAGCCGTCAGCATCTGCTGCTGGCCGCCCAGAATACGCGTCTTGACGATGGTCGGAAAACCGCTCGACACGATAAACTCCGGCGTAACTCCGCTTGCCCTGAGCGCTTCCTCCAGCAGCCGCTGGTTCTCATCGCCGCCGGCAAAGCCAATCACTCGTGTCTGCGCTCCCAGCAGCGCCATGTTCATGGCCACGTTTGCCACGCCGCCCGGCCGCACGCTCTCATAAGTCACCCGCACCACGGGCACGGGCGCTTCCGGCGAGATGCGGCCCACTTCGCCCCAGATGTACTTGTCGAGCATCACGTCACCGACGGCCAGCACGCGCTTCGCCGCCCAGGAGTGCTCGATCTCGCGAATTACCTCATGCAACTGTTCGATCATTGCGGCTCTTTGAGGATCGCTCTCATCCTACACGCTAGAAGGGCTGTTCAGCACGCCGCGCACGGATTCCATCACGCGTTCGGGCGTGATCATGCTCATGCATACCGGGTCGTCGCACGCGGAATTCTTTTGGTTGGCAGCGCTTACGCACGGCGAACAGGAGAGATTGGCGGTGATTGCTTCCGTATTGCCCAGGCTTCCGTAGAGTTTCGGCGTTTCCGGACCGAAAAGCACGATCGAGCGAATCGGCGTGATCGCCGAAAAGTGCCCCGGACCACTGTCGTTGGTCACCAGCACCGACGAGATGTTGTAGAGCGGGATCAGCCCCTGCAGCTTGTGCATTCCGGCAAAGCTGCGCACGCGCTCGTGAGCGATGCCGTCCTGCATGCGCAGCGCCTCTTCGCGCTCGCTTTTGGAGCCGGTGATCAGCACCAGCGCATCTTCGAATTCGCGGACGACCATGGACGCCAGCGTAGAAAAGTTCTCGCGCGGCCAGCGCCGCTGCGGCAGCATCTCGGAGCTGTTGGGGTTGATGAGCACCACGCGGTGACGCTCCGGCCTGTACTCCGGATAGACCTGGCGAATTAGCCCGCGCGTCTCCTCCTTCTCGCTTTCAGAAACAGGCCGGATGGGAACGCGAATCTCTTCGTCGGAGATGAACGTCTTCGAGTACGGCACCTCCGGCTTCTCGGCCAGAAGCGCATTTACCATGCAGACGAAATCCTTGGCAATATGGATGTGGCCGTTGTAGTTGACGCGGTGCGTCATCATCTCGCCGCGGTAGAGCCCCTCGCAGTGAAAACGGTAAAAGCCCACGCGACGCTTCGCGCCGGAGAGTCCCGTAAGCAGCGCCGAGTAGCGCGAGAACAGCTCCAGGTCCACGACGGTATCGATCTTCGCCTTGCGCGCCCACAGGAGAAATCGCAGCGAGTCCATCGCCAGCGGGAATAAACCAGTGTCGCGAATGGTCACAATATTCTCTTCGGGAACCGTATCGAGCAGCCGCGCACTCTCCGCGTTGCGCTTGAAGATCAGAAAGAAAATCTCCGCTCCGAGTTCTTTCTTGGCCTTAGCGATCGCCGGGTGCGCGATCACCGCGCTGCCCATCTCGGAAAGCTCCATAAACAAAACGCGCTGCGGCTTTTCCGGGCCTTGGGGCCTGTCCATCAGGCGCACAATCTGAGTGCACAGGAAACACAGCGGCACGCCGATCCAGTAATCGACCGCCCGCATTGTCTTCAACTTCATTCTGCCAATCCTTCGCCCCACTCAGGTCGGTGCATGGCTCCAGACAAAGCTGCTGCTACGTCCCCGGCGCCGATCGAAGCACATGGAATCACGAGGAGCAGGCAGAATATCTTTACAAGGTGCCTTTTCTATTCAACGCGGGCAGGCAGAATGCGGTCAAGTCCACGACGAACAAATCAGGCGCGGAAACGTCTGGAATCACCCAAGCTCTCGCATCTGCTCTTGTTCTTTTGGTCTGTTGAGAATAGCTGGCGAAAGAGAGGTGCGGAAGCATGACCAGCGGAGGGGCCAACCCTGCTATTTCTCCACTTCGACGCCGCGCCAAAAAGCCACGTAGCCCTTCAGTCTGCGGGCCATCGGCCTGGGGTCCGGGTAATACCAGGCGGCGTCCTGGTTGTCCTGCCCGTCAATCACGACGGTCAGGTATCGCTTTTGGCCCTTCGCGGGATCGGTTGAAGTGGTAGTGCTGGGCCTGAAAAACTCCCGCTTGAGGCTGGATTCAGGGAAGAAGACGGTGCCGTCCACTTCCATGATTCGATCGCTTTCCGCGATCACTCTGCCATTCCAAACTGCTCGCGCCATGGGTTTTCGGTCGCTCTCAATCGTTCAACCTCTTTTCCGGCCGGAAGATAAACCGGCCGGAAAAGGGTAATCGATACGACACTAGCAGAGTTTGCGCGGCGTGGCGAGTCCTAACCAGGTTCCTGCTGTAAATTGGCCTTACTTCGCCGCGGTAACTGAGTCGATGTGCATGCTCTTGTTCGCTGCATCCTCTGTGGCCTTCACGGTCACGTGGGCTCCGTAAAACGCCTTCACCGCATCAGGATTGTCGATCGCCCACACATTCTTTTTGGAGTCGACGAACACCGGCTTCATACCGCCTTCGATGCACTTCTTCACGCAGGCCGAACCGCTGCCGGCGTGTTTTGCTCCGCACATCGAGTCGGAGATCCATCCCGTGCTCGTGGTTGAGGCGGCCTGCGCCACCATGGCGCCCGCACAAAGCGCCGCCATCAGCAAAACGTTTCGCTTCATTGAAACCTCCAGGGGGACGGTAAACAGGGAATTTTGGTCCGTCCTTATGATGCTCCCCCAGGGCCGAGTTCCACAAGGGGCAACTTCACGGGCCAGCGGGCACCCTGCGCAATGTCGAATCAGCCAGCTATTTTGCTTTGCGCGCGCTCCGTGTCGCGTCCACGCGCTTCAGAATCGCCTCGTAACGCTGCGCCGCCATGGAAAACCGGTTGATCAGATCCGAAGTCTTGTTGAGGAACGTGGGATTCTTCTCGCGGATGGCTTCGAGAATGGGCGTAAACTTCGCCAGGAGATAGAATCCCTCACCATTGCAATCGACGAACAGCTCTGCCGACACCGCCCCGTGCAGCACCAGAGCCGCCGCCATCTCCCAATACGTGATCACCTGCCGGAACCATGCATTGTGCGGATCGGCGGGATTCTCGGCGACCGCAAAAAACTCCTCGGCGGTCGCGGGCCAGAATTCGCCGCCCATCCAGGCGCGCGCCTGTCGCATCACAGCTTCGGTGCGCAGTTCATAAAGTTTCAAAATGATTTCGGCGTCGGCCGGCGTGGCCAGCATGCGTTCCATAAAGGCATCTCCGCAGCCCATACTACAGCACTCGGGCGCGTTGCGCCGCACAGCACGCGACCAGACGGACGCTTTGGTACAAACTTGACGTGCCGTTGGAGCCTGTTGACTTGCTGACTGGCTGACCCGCTGTTCTTACGCCGGCAGCAGTTCGTGTTTGTCTTCCTTTTTCTCCGCCACCGGCCCGTGCGTCTCGGCCGTCGGTGGAGGCGGCGCATCCCCGATGCGCTTGGAGTACGTGCAGGCAGCAGCCTTTTCCTCGGCGGCGGGAGCAGCCTTCTTACCCCGTTTCTTCGGAGCTACTGCCTCTTCTTCGGCCGACTTCTTCTTATTCGGGCATTCGAGATAAATCCCCGAGCGGAGAGTTTTCTCGACAAGATACGAGCTGCCACATTCCGGGCACTTCTTGGCCACCGGCTTCAGGTTCGAAGTGAAGTCGCACTTGGGATAATTCGTGCAACCCCAGAAGAGATTGCCTCGGCGGGCGCGGCGCTCGGCAATGTTGCCTTCACCGCACTTCGGGCACTTCATCCCTTCGATCAGGTTCTGCTTCACGTACTTGCACTTCGGGTAGCCAGAGCAGGAAACAAATTCGCCATACGCGCCTTGGCGCAGGACCAGCGGCTTGCCGCACTCCGGGCAGTCCTCGCCCGTGGGTTCGGGCGGCTTCTGCTGCTGCTTCGAGCTCAGTTTGCGGAAGGTCTTGCACGGAGGGTCGGCGTTGTAATCCGGACAGGCCATGAAGGGCCCAAAGATGCCGCGCCGCATCACCATCACCTTGCCGCAGTTCTCGCAATACTCTTCCGTGTCGCCCGCCTCCTGCGCCTCCGGCGTGTTCAGGTCCGGCTTCGAGGCGATGTTTTCCTTGGTGAACGTGCAGCTTGTGGGATCCTTCTTGTTGTAGGCTGAGCACGCAAAAAATGTGCCGAACTTGCCCCACTTCAACACCAGGGGCGAGCCGCAAACCTCGCACTTCTCGTTTGTCGTCTCCTCCAGGCGCTTGATGTTGCGCATGTGCTTCTCGGCCTGCTTAAGCTCTTTTTCAAAGTAGGTGTAAAAGCCATTCAGCAGGTCGGTCCACTTCTCCGTACCTTCCTCAATGTCGTCAAGCTCCGTTTCGAGCTTGGCCGTGTAGGTGGAGTCGAAGATGTAGGGGAAATTCTCGACCAGCAGGTCGCACACTACCACGCCAATCTCGGTGGGATAAAAGCGCCCGCGCGAGCCACCGTGCTTCACCACATACTCGCGATCCTGAATGGTGTTGATGATCGAGGCGTAGGTCGATGGCCGCCCGATGCCGCGCTCTTCAAGTTCCTTCACCAGCGAGGCTTCGTTGTAGCGCGGCGGCGGCTGCGTTGCGTGCTCCTCGGGGAGCAACTCATCCATGCCAAGCGTCTTCACGCCATCCAGGCTGGGCAGCCTGTTTGCCGATTCGTCGTCGTCCTTGTTTTCCTCTGACAACTGGTAGACCTTGAGAAATCCGTCGAAGCGCATCACCGAACCGCTCACGCGGAAATCGTATGTCTTTCTGGTTTTGGACGAGAGGGCCGCGATGTTGGCCGTCGTGACATCGTAAACTGCCGGCATCATCTGCGAGGCCACAAAGCGCCGCCAGATGAGTGTGTAGAGCTTGAGTTGCTCGTCGCTCAAGTAGCGCGCCACCGATTCGGGCGTTCGCGCGGCGTCGGTGGGCCGAATCGCCTCGTGCGCATCCTGCGCGTCTTTCTTGCCTTTGTACACGTTTGGCGAGTCGGGCAAATACTGCTTTCCCAATTCTTTTGCAATCCACGCCCGGGCCCCAGTTATGGCCTCCGGCGAGACGCGCGGTGAATCGGTACGCATGTAGGTAATCAAGCCCTGGGTGCCCTCGGCTCCGATGTCCACGCCTTCGTAGAGCCGCTGCGCCACGCCCATCGTGCGGCGCACGTTGAAGCCCAGCTTATTGGCCGCATCGCGTTGCAACTGGCTGGTAATGAACGGCGGCAGCGGACGCCTCTGCTGCTCGCGCGCCTGCACGCCGGTAACGGTCCACGTGGCTTTTTCGAGCGCCGCCAGCACCGCATCCATCGACTTCTTATCGGACAGCGCGTTCGCAATGAATTGATCTTTGCCGTCCTTGTCTTTGCCGTTGGCGACACGCGCCGGCTCGCCTTCGATTCCGATCAACTTGGCCTTGAACTTTTGGTCAACCTGCTTTTCGGGATGTAGCTGCGCTTCAAGCGTCCAATATTCAATCGGCTGGAAGCCGCGAATCTCGCGTTCACGCTCCACGACCAGCCGCAGCGCCACGGTCTGCACGCGGCCCGCGGAAAGCCCGCGCCGCACCTTGTCCCAGAGCAGCGGCGAAATTTGGTAGCCCACCAGCCGGTCGAGCACACGGCGCGTCTGTTGCGCGTCGACCAGATTCTGGTCGATATCGCGTGCGTGCTGGAAAGCCTCGTTCACGGCCTTCTTCGTGATCTCGTTGAAGGTGACGCGGCGAATTTTTTTCTTTTCTTTGGCGTTGGTCCCAAGCTGCAATGCCAGGTGGTATGCAATCGCCTCGCCTTCGCGGTCCGGGTCAGGCGCCAGATAGATTTCGTCGGCCTTGGCCGCAGCCTTCTTTAGTTGGTCGACAACCTTCTCTTTGCCCGGCGACACGATCAGATGCGGCTCAAACGTGCGCTTCTTCAGCTCCACGCCGAGGTCGTTCTTGGGCAGGTCCATAATGTGCCCCACCGATGCGCGCACATCGAAGCCCTTGCCGAGATACTTTTCGATCGTCTTGGCCTTGGCGGGCGACTCGACGATCACCAATGCTTTACTCGTTGCCATTCCTGAACCAGTTCCTTCTTTGTCTTTCTCAATGCTCCGCCGAGGTTTTCCTCTTCCAGAGCGTGGCGTCCATCCGTCTCAGCTCCACATTGGACTCATGAGAAGCTCTTCGGTTTCTTCCCTGGGCACGAGCCCAAAGCCATCCATAAACGATGGCGCTCGTTCAACCGACCGGAAACATAGGCCACAAGTGTTGCACCCTACCATGGATTACCCTTCCATTTCCACCTGGGCCTCGCATTTTTCTTCCGCGCCCGGTCGATTTTCAGGACGAAAAGCCTTGTTTCGCTCCCGATAAAGTTGAGCAAATCCATGGGTTTATCTCTGAAGGGTCTCACAAGGGCTCGTAGCTAGAAAGTGCTAACCCGAAAAAGCAGGATTAATCGGAGTTGCTTTCTTGTTCTGTTATTCCCTCATTGCCTGCCTCTACATCGTCCGCACGTAATTCTTCCCCGGCAAACACCGCACCCGGCCTGCCATCTCCAGCTCAAAGAGCGCGGTAAAGACCTCCGACGATGTAAGCTGCGTCTCCAGCAGTTCGAGAATCTCGTCGATCTGCAGCGCTTCGTCCGTGCGTAGCACCTCGAGCACCATGGCCTCCTCGGGCCGCAACACCGGATCAGGCAATAAGGATGCCCCAGCGTCCGCTTTGGATGCAGCCGGAGCCTCGGCCTCAAGCTCCATCCTCACATGCGAAGGCAAATCCTCCCACACGTCTTCCCACGTGGCTACCAGCTTTGCGCCCTGTTTAATCAACATGTTCGGCGTCCAGGAGCCTTTGTTCGTTACGTTGCCCGGCACGGCAAAAAGGTCGCGATTCTGTTCCGCCGCGCAACGCGCAGTTACGCGTGTGCCCGAGTTTTCGCTCGCCTCTACCACCAGGACAGCCACACTCAATCCGCTCAGAATGCGATTGCGGCGCGGAAAGTTCTGCGGCGCGGGAAATGTTCCCATCGGCACCTCGCTCACAATCGCACCGCCCGTCGCCAGAATTTCTTCGGCCAGTTTTCGGTTTTCTTTGGGATAGACCACATCGATTCCTGTGCCCCACACCGCCAGCGTGGGCATGCGGGCCGCCAGCGCCCCTTTGTGCGCACTGGAGTCGATGCCCCGCGCCATGCCGCTCACAATCAGCAGCCGCCGTGCCGCCAGATCCCGCGAAATCATCTCCGCCACGCCCGACCCGTACGGCGTGGGATGCCGCGTACCGACCACGGCAATCGACGGCCGGCTCAACAGCGCGACCGCGCCGCGCACCCAAAGCACGGGCGGCGGATCGTAAATCTCGCGCAGCCGCTCCGGGTACTCCGCGCACGCGTAGCTCACGATTGTCCCGCCCTGGGCTGCCACGCGCACCCACTCTTCTTCGGCCGCCCGTCGGCCTTTGCCGTCAAACAAAAATTGCGCCGCCTCGGCGGGGAACCTAAGGCCTTCGAGCGCTGTGAGCGGCATGGTGAAAATCTGGCTCGCGCGTCCGATCGCCTTCACAGCATCGAGAATCCGCTTCGGCCCCAGCCCGGGAGACAAAGCCATGGCGAGCCACGCCAACCGCTCTTCGTCGAGCTGCGGCGCAGGCGCGCCTTCGATTCGCGAAGCAGCCGCGCTTTTGCTTGCCTTAAGGGTAGACACGTCGGCCGGCGCCGCCTCGGAAGAAAGTTGTTGAGAACTCAAAATCCAAACACTCCGGCCTTCCTCTTTAGAAAGCCCAAGCAGATCAAGGGGTGTGCGCTCACGTTACCGCCGCGATGGATGGAAGTCAAGGTGATGGGTCACGGAGGTTGATTTCGACACGGGGCGAAGGATCGAACCCGGCAGAGATTGATTTATGGATCCAGTCGACCGTTCCCTGGCTCCCTTACCCGCTTCTCTTCTGCCTCTTCGCCAATTTCGCCAGCGTAGCCTGCTCGCGCAACACCTGTTGTAGGGGCCGAGCCGGAGTGCCCCAATGCACCGTGCCGGGCTTCAGGCCTTCGTTCGTGACGGTCTTGCCGCTGAAGACGCCCGCTTGCCCGCCCAGAATCACCCCCGGCCCCACATGCGCGTGATCGCCGATTCCCACTTGTCCAGCAATCACCGCACCCTTGCCAATCGTCGACGAGCCGGAGATTCCCGTCTGCGCAACGATAATCACGTCCTCGCCGATGTCGCAGTTGTGGGCAATGTGCACCAGGTTGTCGAATTTCGCTCCGCGGCGAATGCGCGTCACACCCAACGCTCCGCGATCGATAGTGCAGTTGGCGCCGATCTCCACGTCGTCTTCAATCACCAATCCGCCCTGCTGCGGAAACTGCGTGTACGCGCCGGTCTTCGCGTCGCGCACGTAACCAAATCCATCCCCACCCAGCACGCATCCGGCCTGAATCACAACGCGATTTCCGATGGAGCTACCGGGATAGATCACCACCCTCGGATAAACGTGGCAATGATCGCCAATGCGCACGCCCTCGCCGATCACCGCGCCTGCATCGATCCGCGACCACTCGCCAATCAGAGCGCCTTTGCCGATGACTGCATGCGGTCCAACCGTCACCCAGCCCGAGATGATCGAGCCTTCGCCAATTACAGCCGTCTCGTGAATTCGTTCGCACGCAAGCTCCGGCTTCAGCAGTTTTGCCGCGCGCGCAAACCAAAGCTTGGGCTGCGCGTCCTCGATCACAGCAACGCTCTGCAGCCGCTGTGGTCCGCCCTCAAACAAACCCGACTTCAGCACCACTGCGCTCGCAGCACTCTCGAACGCCTCGGCTGCGGTCGCCGCGTCTTCAGCAAACACCAGATCGCCAACGCTAGCCTGCGCGATTGCGCTTACAGCGCGAATCTCGGTCGCAGCATCGCCAAATACCAGCGTTCCGCCCAGCGACTCGATCAATTGTGCGAGCGTCATGCCATTGCCTCTTTTCAATGCGGGCTACTCTTAGCCTCACAGGGTGCCGTGGGCCTGGTCATAGTTTCAGAATGCCTCTCGTTATGGCCAAACGCATTCTGAAATAGGTAGGTCCAACCCGAAGCACACGGAGGACATGGCTTTGGATACACTTTCGTCCCATCAGGAAGAATCATCACACATGTATTTATCAAACAAGGGGGGCAGTAGGTCATTGACAAGAAGACCACGGCGACCAAGGTTAGTCCGAGTAACAGTACAAATGTCAATCGGCCTTTCTTCTTCGTAAATTCGATTAGCATGTCACTTCCCCGTCTAGTACAGCCCCGGCTCCCCTGCCGGGCGCGTTTTCCAGCGGCGGTGGATCCACAGCCACTGGTCAGGATAGCGCCGAATCCACGCCTCAATCACCGCCGTCGCCCGCCGCGTGCCTTCCAGAATATCCGCAGCCTTGTTCGCCGTGTGCGGTATCTCCACCTCGGGCCCGAAGTGCAGCACGTAGCGCCGCTCGCCCGGTTCCCACAGCATGAATCCCGGCAGCACTGCAGCGCCGGTTTGCCGCGCCAGATGCGCGAGGCCCGTTCCCGTGCAGGCGTCGATACCGAAAAACTTCACGAACTCGCCCTGCGGCGGCGTCATGTTCGTGTCCATCAGAATCCCCACCGTCTTGCCGGCTCGAACAGCCCTCAAAAGCCCACGCCCAAAATCATCCTTCGAGATCACGAAGTTTCCGTGCATCGAGCGTATCCCGTTCACGTACTCGTCCAGCGGCCGATTGTCGAGATTGCGAATGATCATGCCCATGGGGTGTCCCATGAGCGAGTGATAAAACGCCGAGAGCTCCCATGCGCCAAGGTGGCCGGTAATAATCAGCACGCCTTTGCCACGCGCCTTCGCCGCCAGATAATTCTCAAAGCCCTCGGTGCGCATCCAGTTGCACGTGTTTTCTGCCGTATAGCGCGCCATGCGGCAAAACTCGACCAGTTGCCAGCCAAGGTGCAGGTAAACGCGCCTGAGAATTCTCGTTCTGGCCTCGGACGAGAGTTCCGGCAGAGCCATCGCCAAATTCCGCTCGCCCACCCGCCGCAGTCGGCCAAAGCACGCGTAGACGGCAAAGGCCAGCCCGCGCGCCACAAGACGCGCCATTCCCCGCGGCATTTGGCCCAGACACCCGGCAAGGGTGCGGACCAGTCCGTACTCCAGATATTCCCGCATCGCTTGAACGCAAAGAACCAGTGTAGACGCTCGGAACAGTCGCCAGCTTCGCCAAATCGATGCCCTGAAAACCCGCACATCGAACTGCGAAAATTTTCTAAGGCAACCACGCTGCCCGATTGAGCGTCTAAATCAAAGTTGAGCAAATTCTCTTTTGGGCCGGTTTTTTGCCGAGAGAGCAGTTTGTCTGCGATGATCGATCTGGGGTTTCGTATAATCTTCGACGGTTGTCCGGCCGTTTTCCAAACCGAAAAATGCCGGATGGACCAAGCCGCGCCGATTTCGCGCCATACCGCCGTACCCATCCCCCACCCGCGCACTTCGTGGACAAACGATCGATCCGGTTCGGGAGAGTGTGGCAGCGAATACTGGCAACCCACGGGTGAGGTGTTAATATGTTGGGCTGGAGGGCGTACTAAATGAATCACAGAATTCTGCAAAGCGTCTACGTCGTTCCGTTGTTCAGTCTTGTCCTTTTACCGATGGGCTGCAAGAAGCCCCCGCCAATTACTCTTGCATGCAATGCCAGCGCTCCCAGCGTCTATCCGGGAGATCCCCTTACCGTCACGGCAACCGCCGGATCGGTCAGCACGAAAAAGAATAACAACGTGGTCTATACCTGGAGCGGCAACGGCGTTACCGGTAACGGCAACACCGCGACCGTGACCACCAGCTCTCTCGATCCCGGCAGCTATTCGGCTAAAGCCGAAGTGAAGGAAGGCAAAAAGGGCAAGGAAGGCGCCAAGCCCGGCGAAACCGCGCAGTGCCAGGCGGACTTCACCGTGAAGGCCTTTGAGCCACCAACCATCTCCTGCGCGGCCAACCCCGCTGAAGTGCAGCCCGGCGGAACATCCACCATCACAGCCACCGCCGTCAGCCCGCAGAATCGTCCGCTGACGTACAACTACTCGGCCACCGCCGGAACCATCACGGGCAGCGGCACCACCGCAGCGTTCTCTTCGGCTGGAGCGCCCACCGGCGCCGTCGGAATCACCTGTAATGTCTCCGACGACAAGGGCCACAACGTGAGTTCCAGCACCAATGTCACGGTTCTGGCTCCGCCTCCGCCGCCTCCGGCGCCCAAAACGCAGGCCCTCTGCTCGATCACTTTCTCGAGCGACGCCAAGCGGCCGACGCGTGTGGATAACGAAGCCAAAGCCTGCCTGGATCAGGTGGCTCTCGACCTGAAGCAGCAGCCCGACGCCAAGGCGGTTATTGTTGGCAACGACAACGCCAAGGAAAAGGCGATGACGGAGAAGCAGCAGAAACGGGCCGCCCACAACAAGCACGCGAAGGTTGAGGACGCCGCCGCTCAGCGCGCCGTAAACGCCAAGGACTACTTGGTTAAGGAACAGGGGATCGATGCTTCGCGAATCAGCGTCGCAACCGGTTCGGGTGACGATCAGTCTGCACAAAATTACCTGGTGCCTTCAGGCGCGAATTTCACCGATGACATCCAGGGAACCAACCCGGTGAACGAGTCCGAGGTCAAGCCTCAGGCACGCAAGCCGCTCAAGTAGTTTCACCGTCGGCTATCCCCCCATGGGCCGATCCCAGGGATTCCGATAGACGCATTTGCCAACGCGACTCATGCACCAGCATGGGTCGCGTTGCTTTGTTTCAAGGCTCCAACCGGGCCACAGCCTTACTCATCAAATAGCCTCGCAGCCTCTCGCGCCTAACCCCTGACCAGCGCACAGGAAATCCCTACAAGCTCAATAAGAGAGCTATTGCCGTAGTTCCCGGCAGCTGCCACAACGCGGAGTGCGCGCATTTCCTCAAAGAGGTGCGCGAATCCAGCCTCGACCGCCCAAAAGGGGAACGAACCACCAGCCACGTAACCTTTCTGTGCGGTTGGCATCTCGTGCTTTGGTTCTCCCCCAAGGCCGCTGCAAAGGTTGCGCCAACGAGCATGTTGCGATCTCAAACATTTATCCGACCCGCTCACCGAACGAGAGAGACAGCGGAGGATCCATGAGAGCCGCCAGGCCAAGCACGCGCAGTTCCTCGACGAGCTGCAAAAAGCCGATCCTGGGGCGTTTGAGAAAAAGAGGTAGGGTGGGAGGCCTGCAACGTGCCGTGCCTTTTCACTTCACCGAGTCATCCAGCTGCGTGCGCGTACCGTGGCCACGGCCCATGGAAAAATCCAGAACAGCGAGAAGAAGGCGAAGTAGCTGAAGAGGACTCCGTAGACAATATCGAGCGATTGCTCGCTGTGCAGGTAGTAGAGCGAGTACATGAATGCAGCGATGCCGATGGCGGCCAGCATCCGCGGAAACACCAGAGGGTCGGTCATGAGCGCCGCGCTCAATAGTCCGAAGGTGAGCCAGGCGGCTGGAAAACGCAGGTCGTTGATCAGGCAGTCGGCGAGTGCCACAAAACGGAAGAGCGGCGGCCGCTTCCAGACGATGCGGGCGAAGCGAATTTCCTCGCGGACGAAGCTGCGGTCCCAACGCAGGAACATGCGACAGAGTTTGCCGTACGTGATCGGTACGACGGTCTGCACCATGGCGGCGCGCTGATAAATGCTGTCGTAGCCCAGGCTCATGATGTCGTTGGTCAGGGCGCGGTCCTCGCCGATTGTCGCCCGGGACCCAAGAAAATGCTGCTCCAGCCAGCGGTCGAGCACTTTTCGGACGGCGCTGGCGCGGTAAGCCGAAAGCGCTCCGGGGCTGCAGTACACAGTACGGAAGGTGGACTGGCAGGCGCGAAGAAAATCGAACGAGAGCGCGAACCGCACATGGAGCATGCGGGGAATAAGTCCCTCATGACGGTTGTAGACGAGCACCCTTCCGGCGACCACTCCGATACGCTCCGAGGCAAACGGCCCCGCCAACGCGAGCAGCGCATTGGGATCGACGACGCTGTCCGAGTCCACGGTGACGAAGATCTCGCCCGTACCAATGCGAAATCCTGCGGCCAGTGCCTCGCGCTTGCCGCTGTTCCGCTCCAGGCGAATGGCCCGAATGCGCCTGCCGTAGCGGGCAACGGCATGCTGAATATGACCCCAGGTATCGTCGGTACTGCCGTCGTCCACGACGATGATCTCGAGCTTCTCCGGATCGTACTTGGCGGCGGCCACTGAATCGATGGCCTTGGCCACCATCGCTCCCTCGTTATACGCGGGAATCACCACCGTCATGCGCAGCGCGCTTTGCGGTGTGGCCATCTGCGGTGCGCGGTAGCAAAACCAGAGGACCGTGCGAAACACCAACAGCGCCGAGCCGACGCCAAACCAAAGGATGCAGGGCCGCAACAGAATCGCACCAAAACCGTGCCGAGCCGACGCCGCCAGAATGGGCGTTAAGGTATGTAGGCGGAAATTGATAAAGATCAGCCCCAGAAGGCCCGCAACGATGCCCGATTTCAACACAAGATCCTCGACGATCGACGTCGAGACAGAAGGAAACTTCACTCGCTCGGGGCGGAGCGTAAGACTTAGATCACTCATCCGGGAATCACTTCCTGACAGGTTCTCAAAAAAAAGAGACAGCTCAGTTGACGCAGGATTGCAGTCAGTTCGGCTCTCAGTTGTTCTTCATCTAGTAGACTTGCAGCCATTTGGAATGTCAACCGGCCGCGCAGGCAAACACGACCGCTTTGTTTGATGCTTTCCACCTGGTCGAAACCTGCACATCTGCTTCATTTTGCTGCGCACTACTGCGAAACCATCCCGATGGTCGCAAGCCATGTCTCCACAAGCTGCGGCCATCCGGTGATGGGCAACGTGGTCCGCCGAAGCCCGAATGCGTGATTGCCTTGCGCATACAGGTGCATCTCAGCAGAAACTCCGGCCCTCTTGAGTGCAATGTAGTACGAAAGCGAGTCGTAGACGCTGTCGACGTGATCGTCTTCGGCCTGCAGCAAAAATGTGGGAGGCGTTTGGCTCGTGACGTGAATGTCGGGATTCAGTTCGAGATCGGGATCGGCAATCGATGGTTCTTCGAGCGGCGGGAGCGGATACGTCTGCGAGCCCTGCTCAGCGTCCCATTTCGTCGCCGTATACGAAAGATGGCCGGGGTAGATGGCCACCGCGAAGTCGGGGCGGCAGCTCACATCGTCGGCGGCATCGACGCGCAGATATAAGCGTTTCTCGAAGTGCACGCTCATTGCCACCACCAGATGCCCGCCCGCTGAAAATCCCAGCACGCCAATCTTGTGTGGATCGATGTGCCAATCCGCCGCATGAAGGCGCACCAAACCCAATGTCCTCTGCGCGTCTTCGAGCGCCATCGGAGACTCCGGATACGGTCCCGACTTCGGATAGGGTCCTACATCGGTCACGCGATACTTCAACAGCACGCAGGCGATTCCCTTCTGTGTTAGCCAGTCGCAGACCTCCGTACCTTCGAGATCGATGGCCAGAATCTGATAGCCTCCGCCGGGAAAGACTACGACCGCTGCGCCCGTGTTTGTGCCAGTTGGCGAATAGACCGTCATCGTCGGCCGCGTGACATTCTCGACATAAGTCCACGGCCTGCCCGCAACCAAGTCCCTGGTATCGGTTTTGACCCGTTCCGGCCCTTTGACAGGCTGCGGATCGGGAGCCGCGCCCGGCCAGATGGGAATTTGCGTATGGCCGGGCGACGGTTGCCAGCCTGATGGCTGCGCACCCAAAGCACCGGCCGCACAAATCAAAATGGCGAAGATGAGATGCAATCTTTGCACGGTCAACTGCCTGCCCCCTATTGGCTACTCCCTATTCCCTGCATTACTGTAGGATCGGAATCCCAGCGATCCGCTGTTGCCACTCAGCGGGGCCAGTCTGGTGCACGCTGTTGCCCTTGGCGCCGACGGCGACGGTCACAGGCATGTCCTTTCACCTCAAATTCGTAGATGGGCCTCCATGCCTGCCGGACGACGGTCATATAGGGCACGGCCCTCGATACCCTGTGACCCTCATGGGGTAATGGACCGGAAGGCCGGATGTGGTGGGCTCAGTTTCAGACCGGAGGCTTGGCAGAACTTTGAGCCCCACTTTGGAGGCTACCGCCATTTCCACGCCAAAAAGCCGAAAACGATCGAAGCCAACGAGCAGCCCAATGCTTCTCCCCAGCGCGCCTGCGTCGACGCTTCTTTCAAGGCGTCCCAAAGGAATGATGCGAAAAGGAAAAAGAAGCCTGACGCGAAACCGCTCAGCCATGATTGGTTCTTGTACCACCATGATGAACGGGAGATGATCCCATCGAATTCTTCCTTGAGAAGTTTGGCGCTCCTCCGCATTGCGGAGGTGTACTGTTCCTCTTCGGTGCCGTTGTCGTCCGACTTTGGGTCCGGCTTTTCCACCACCGGCAGCCCTTTTTTGTGCGCCTCCAGTGCATCATCGAGGAAGGCCTTGCGGCTAAAAAACGCTGTGGGGACGGGAGAGCGCCGGAATTGAATCTTTACCTTTTCTGCAAGGTCAAACCCGTTTTTTGCGACGATCCCAGCCCTGCCGAGCAGCTTCCGAATCCGCTCTTCGGCTTCAGTGACTTCAACGTCCGCTTTGGCGATGGCGCTTCTTGTTGGCTCTTTCATTGTTGGCCCAAAATACATGTCCAACAGGAACAGGTCTGGTTTCCTGGAGCCAAAGCGTGCTTTTAGGTCCCCCAGCGCATCGTCGAGCGTGACGCCTGCTCCAATGTCGTAATCCGACTTCAAGGCCGATCGAAAACGCACGATCTCCAATGGATCATCGTCCACAAAGCAGATTCTCTTCTTCATAGCACTAAAGCATAACCGAATAGGGGGTAGAAATGGCGTACTCGATTGCACCACCATGGCTCTGGAATCATGCGACTCCATACCCCAGCAATTCAGCCTCTTAAGATAGCGGACAAGGAGATATGGAGTCTTCTCCGTTCGGCTGCAAAAGAACTGGATCACATAGCCTCTTGAAGATCGCCTCGGCTTGGCCGGCCGCCGGCACACATGGGGCGTCGGATCGCAAGCGTGTATCTCACGCTTGCGCTTCAGGCAAGCCGCTTAACGAGAGTCCCGGTTCAAGCGCGCGTCTCGAGCGGCGCGCTCAATTGCTGGCGCAGGCTCCCGGCGAGATCGGCCACCGTGCGCAACCGCTCGGCCACGCCAGCCGGAATGCCGGCGCCGTTTAGAGCCAGTTGCGAGTGCAATAGCAGCCCCGCGACCGTAGACTTCAACTCAGTTTCGATGGCTGCTGCGGCGGCGCGGTGGGCCAGCATCTGCTCGCGCTCGCGGCGGTTCAAGGCCGCGCGGGTTTCGCGCGCCAGCCGCGCAGCGCCCGAGATCGCGAAATTGATCTGCATGGGAATCGCCAAGCCGGCCTGTTCGCAAATCTTCTCGGCCGCCGCCGGATCGCACTCCGCCAGAGTCTCGTCGATCACCACGGCCCGATACTCGCGATGACGCAGCGCGGACAGCGCCGCTTTGCGCCCCTCGGCCACTTCAACTTCCATGCCCAGCTGTTTTCCCAAAGTGTCTGCACAGTTCCGCGCGCCTTCGATTCCTGTCACCATCAGAATGCTCATGATCGTTCCCCAATCTCTCTGGTTGGAGCTTTAAGCGGCCAGCTATCCGCTTTCAGCGATTCGCTCTTGGGCTGTTGCTCTCGGCACTTGACCGATTGCCTCTTGACCGATTGCTTATGGTGCAGGGCCTCAAAGTCTGGCGCCATGCGTTGTAATTGGTGAGAAACAAGCTGACAGCTGAAAGCTGCGAGCTAAATACTGCGTTTACTCCTCGCGCAGCGGGTCCGCAATGCCGTACTCCTTCAGCTTGCGATAGAGCGTGGTCTTGCCGATGCCGAGAAGCTTGGCGGCTTTCAGCTTGTCGCCGTTCAGCATCCGGATCGCCCCTAAGATGGCCTCGCGCTCGATTTCGGCCAGCGTCTTCAGCTCCGGCGCTGCAATTCCATCGGAGTGTTCGCCCGCAGCCGCTGCGGCACGCTGCGCCTCCAGGCCCCTCAGCTTCAACTGCGTGGGCATATCGCCCAGGAACAGCACCGGCCCCGAACCCATCGTGCAGGCGTGTTCGATAGCATTCTCAAGTTCGCGCACATTGCCGGGCCAGTCGTGGCGCATCATGGTGCGCAGGGCCTCGTCGGAGAGCGCGAAATTGCGCTTATGCTCCTTGCTGATGCGGTCAAGAAAGTGCGCGGCCAGCAGCGGTATGTCCTCGCGGCGGTCGCGCAGCGACGGCAGCCGCAGGTTCACCACATTCAACCTGTAGAAAAGATCCTTGCGGAAGGTGCCCTTTTCAACCATGGCGGCCAGATCGCGGTTCGTCGCGGCCACGATGCGCGCCTTGATGGGCAGGCGATGCGTCGCGCCCACGGGCCGCACCTCTTTTTCCTGCAGAGCGCGCAGCAGCTTGGCCTGCATATCGAGCGTCAGTTCCCCGATCTCATCGAGAAAAACCGTTCCTCCCTCGGCAGAGACCAGCAGGCCATCCTTCGAGCGGTTGGCGCCGGTGAATGCGCCCTTCACGTAGCCGAAGAGTTCGCTTTCGAGGAGCGTGGGCACGATCGAGCCGCAGTCCACAGGCAGGAACGGTTTCTCGGCGTTAGGACCGTAGGCGTGGATTGTCCGCGCGACCAGTTCTTTGCCAGTTCCGCTCTCGCCCAGAATCAGTACGGGGTGCGTACTCTGCGCAACTTTGGAGAGGATGCGATAGATCTTCTCCATCTCGGGCGAGCGGCCGATCATGGCGCCCAGGCCTTCGGAGAGGCGCAACCGCTCGCGCAACTGCCGCGACGCGGTATCGGTCGAGTGGTTCTGGGCGGCGCGATCGAGAACCGTCGAGAGCTCGTCCATGGCGAATGGCTTCGTCAGGTAATCCGAAGCGCCGCAACGCATGGCCTCAACGACGGCGTTCACCGAGCTGGTCGCGGTCATGGCGATCACCGAGGTCTCGGGATAGAGGAGCTTGACCTCGGAGACCAACTCAAGACCTTCATTGGAACCCGTCGGCAGGTTGACCAGCAGGATGTCCGCGGTGTGGCCGCGCAACAGACTCCGCGCCTGAGCCAGGTCGCCCGTGCTTTCAACCGCATAGCCCAGACCAGCCGCAATCTCCGCGCAAGCCGAGCGCACCGCGGCATCGGCATCCACCACCAGAAGGTGCAAGCGCACCGCCGGCTCGGCGAGTTGTGGCATGAAGTCCATTTTCACTGTGTTGAAGACTGTTTCCAGCATTGTAGCCGCCTCTCGCTTGGTTGGTACATCGTTCAATTCAAGGTGTCAGGTTTCAGGGGTCAGGTGTCCGTTCACAGTGGTCAGTGGTCGGTGGTCAGTGGTCGGCGGTCATGGACCCGTAGTCTCTCAGTCCCTATTCCCTAGTCCCTGTTTTCTCACCGGCAGCTCGATGGTGAAGCAGGCTCCGCCCTGCGGCCGGTTGGTCGCGGTAATGCGCCCACCCGCGCCTTCGACAATGGAGCGCACGATGGCCAGGCCCAGCCCGCGATGTGTCTGTGGCCAGCCGTTGCCTGCGGTCGTCTTCGCCCGCGAGGTGTACCCCGAGGTGAAGATCTTTTCGAGAGCCTCCTCGGGAATACCCGGCCCATTGTCTTCGATCGAGAGCGCGAGACAAGGCGCTGCGCCATTCGCTGTCTTGATGTCGCGGAGACCGATGGCGATCCGCCCGCCGTTGGGCATGGCTTCGGCCGCGTTCTTCACCAGATTGACCGACAGCCGCGTCAGGTCCTCGGCGCTGAGCTGCACCGCCTGCGCGCCGCCGTCGGTTTCGATCGTCAATGCAATGGAAGGCCCGGCCAGCGCTGCCAGCAGATTGCGGTTGGCCGCAAGCTCCGCGGCCAGATTTGCCACCGGCAGAGATGGCAGCAGGTCTCCCCGCCGGAGGCGATCCAGGATGGGTATCCTCTCGCGCTCGCCGACTCGATCATCGATCCGCTGCTCGATGCATGATGCCAAGGTTGGTGTCGCAGCCTCCACGTAGGCCCCAAACAGACCACCCGTATCGACGCTTTCGGCTGGCCGGGACACAAATCCGGGCGTTGCAGCGTTGGCTGCTGCTGTCTCGGTGTCGAGGGGATTGGCGCTCGCCGTGCGTCCGGCATTGGCTTCAAGCAGGCTTGAAAGGCTCACGTTCGGTGCCGCGCCCGCATCGAGCGCTACCAGCTTTTCGACCAGTCGCCGGCTGGCCGCGGCCACCAGCCGCAACTCCTGCGCGTAATGCGCGAAGGCATTCCCCAGCACGCCAGGCGCCTCCAGAAGATCGCAGTAGATCGTGAGGGCAGTCACCATGTTGCGCGCATCGTGCGCCACCTCCGCGATGCTTTCCCCGCGGCTGCGCAGCGCGGCCAGCGTCTCAACCACTTTTTCCACCCGCCTGCGCTCGATGCCGTTCCATGTCTCCTGTGCGTTCACCGCTGTTGCTGTTGTTGCCGTTCGCATCTCTTTCATATGCGTTCCTTTTCAGGTTTCAGGTTTCAGGTTTCGGTGCATCTGCTTTGCGGTCTGCTGTATCCTGCCCGCTCTACCCTGCCCCTTGTTCCCTGTTTCCCGATCTCCGCCTTCCCGTTCCCAATTCTGTCGCTTATCCAGCGGCTTTGCCCTGTTTCTATACACGTCGCGTGCCATACTTGAACTCCATTGCTAAGCCGTTGATAACGCGAAGCATCGACGACGATTATGCTGCCGAGGCAGCGGCAACAGGACCCCGCTCGTCCCAAAACGAAACGAACAAAACCGAAGCGACCGAGGTAAACTCCTCTTTTTCAATCAATTGACTAACTTTCCCTCTTCAGGAACCTAAAGATCGACAATTCCCGAAGTGAAACAGCCCATCCGGTTCCACCTCCAACCCGGTGTCGCTTCCCACTCCCGTACAATCCCCTTATGCACGGCTCTCCTCTTTCTTTGCGTCCCGGCGGCCGCGGTCCGGCTCAGCTTCGCCCTCTCACTCTCACGCCCGGTTTTGTCCAGACCGCCGAAGGCTCGGTACTGGTCTCGCTCGGCAACACGCGCGTCCTCACGTGCGCAACGATTGAACAGGGCGTCCCCGGCTGGTTGCGCAACTCCGGCTGCGGCTGGGTCACGGCCGAGTACGCCATGCTTCCCCGCTCCACCGTCACGCGCACGCCCAGGGAATCCGAGCGTGGCAAGATCGGCGGCCGCACGCATGAGATCCAGCGCCTGATCGGCAGGAGCCTCCGCTCCGTCGTCGACATGCACGCCCTCGGCGAGCGCACGGTCATCCTCGACTGCGATGTGATCCAGGCCGATGGCGGCACACGCACCGCGGCCATCACCGGCGCGGCGGTGGCCCTCGCTCTCGCGCTCGACGCCCTCGTCAAGGCGGGAACTCTGAAGGCCTCGCCTTTGCAACAACTCGTCGCCGCCACCTCGGTGGGCCTCGTGGACGGCACCGCACTCCTCGACCTCTGCTACGAAGAGGATTCGCAGGCCGAGGTGGATATGAACGTGGTGATGACCGCCGATGGGGGACTCATCGAGACGCAGGCCACGGGGGAAAAGGGTTCATTCTCCCGCGCGCAAATGAACAGCTTTCTCGATCTGGCAGAAGCGGGGCTCAAAGAGATCTTCGCGGCGCAGCGGGCGGTGCTTGGGAATACAGGGATTAGGGATTAGAAAAACCGCGCGGCCGAATCATCTCACTTCGCATTCGGCACAATCGACAATTGTGCATCGATCCCTTCCGCAGGTGCATCAGCTTGGGGAGAGCGGATCGCGCTTGCAAAGTGCAATCCGCCAAGGACGGTCCCCCATGCCTGCCAGAAAAACTGCCGCCCATCGCGACGTTTCCCTCCGCAAACATCTGCTCGACCTGCTGAACGGCGGACAGGCGCACGCCACATTCGACAAAGCCGTTAAAAACCTCCCCGAACCCCTGCGCGGCAAGCGGCCTAAGGGCGCTGAGTACTCCCCGTGGGAAGTGCTCGAACATCTGCGCATCGCCCAATGGGACATTCTCGCGTTCTCGCGCGACGCGAAGCACCAGTCTCCCGACTGGCCCGGCGGATACTGGCCGCCGCAGCCCGCTCCGCCCGACGCCAAGGCCTGGAACAAAAGCGTGCGCGCCTTTCGCCGCGACCTCAAAGCCCTCTGCGATCTGGTCGCCGATCCCTCCACCGATCTCTACGCGCGCATTCCCCATGGCGATGGGCAGACCATCCTCAGAGAAGCCCTCCTCGCCGCCGATCACAGCGCCTACCATCTCGGCGAACTGGTGCTCGTCCGCCGCCTGCTTGGCGCCTGGTGAGGAAACAGGCTGTAGCGAGTAGCCAATAGCGAATAGAAACGCCTTGCCTTGCCGGAAACGTCTGATCCCTCAACTCCGGCACCGGTCTTCTACTCCCTATTCCCTACTGGCTACTCGCTGTCTTTGCCCCTTCGACCTTTTCCCTCAGTTATTCGTCTAGAAAGATAGAGTGACCGGACCCAATTCCTGAAGTCCCCGCCGTGGAGTATGAATGAGACGTGAAAACAAGACGCGCGCCTTTTCTGTGTTTGGGCTCGCTGCCTTCGCCCTCCTGCTGCTGGCCTCACCCGGCGCACGCGCGCAGGCGACGCACTATCTCGGCAGCATTGTCGCCGTCGATGGCAATAAACTGACTGTGAAAACCGACGCGGGCGACACTCACCAGGTCGAAGTCCCCGCCGACGCCATTCTCAAGCGCATCGCGCCGGGTGAAAGGGATCTGACGAAGGCCGAGCCGCTCGATTTTGGCAGCCTCGCCGTGGGCGATCGCGTACTGGTCACGCTCGATCCCAACTTCACCGGCACGCCGCCCCATGCATTGCGCATCATCGCCATCAAGCAGGCCGACGTCGAAAAAAAGCAGGAAGCCGAGAGCGCTGCATGGAATGAAGGCGTGCATGGCCTAGTGAAGAGCGTCGCCCCCGCGACCGGCGAGATTGTGGTCACCGTCCGTGTGGGAACTGCCAACAAAGAGGTCACCGTCCACACCACGCCGACTACGGTGCTCAAGCGCTATGCGCCCGGCTCGGTTCTCTTCGATCAGGCGCAGCCCGCACCGCTCTCCGCCATCCGCCCCGGCGATCAGTTATGGGCGCGCGGAGCCAAAAATGCCGATGGCAGCACGATTGCGGCCGACGGCGTAGTCTCCGGCAGTTCCGCAGTATTCCAGGAACCGTGATCTCCGCGGACGCCTCAGCGTCCACGCTGACGGTGAAGAACCTCGCAACCAAGAAATCCGTCACCGTGCGCATCACCTCCGACGCGCAGCTACGGCGGCTCGACGACAGGGTAGCGGCCTTTCTCGCCGCGCGATTAAAAGGGAATCCGGGTGGGGCTGCTCCGAGCGGCGGTGGTGCAAGCAGCGGCCAACACAACTGGAGCCAGGCAGGCGGCAACGGCGGGCAGCACGGCTGGGGTCAGGGCCGCGCGGGCGGCGGCCACATGGATTTTGAAACCATTCTCGAACGCGCTCCCGCAATTCAACTCGGCGATCTCAAAAAAGGCGACGCCGTGATGATCGTGGCCACCGAAGATGCTTCGGGCCTGAGCGCCGTCAAGCTGCTCGCCGGGGTCGAACCGCTGCTCGAAGCTCCCGAGGCGCAGGACTTGCTTTCAAGTTGGAGCCTCAGCAACGGCGAATCCGAAGCGGCGCAGTAATGACATTCATGCTTCATTCACATTCGAACGAGGAACGCGTGCTTTCGAAATCATCCTGCTTCATTGCCTCCGTGGTTTTCCCGGCCCTGGTACTCTTCTGCGTCGCAGCCCGCGCGCAAACCTCGACGTTCGTCTCCCCTCAAACTGCGCCCGTTTCGACTGCGTCCGCCGTTGTGACGCACGCTGCGGCAGCAACCGGCGTGCTGCGCGGCCACGTTCTCGACCCCACCGGCGCATTGATTCCTGGAGCACAGATCACCGTAACCACCACCAAGGGCGGGGCCGTAGGGACCGCCACAGCAAGCGCCACAGGAGCCTACGCGCTCCGAGGCCTTGCCGCAGGAAGCTACATCGTCCAGGTCACCTCCGCAGGCTTTGCGCCCTTTGTCTCCGCGCCCATTGTGATCACACCAGGACAAACGAAAACCATGGACGTGAAAATGGCGGTCGAAACCGCCGAACAACGGGTTGTGGTCAGCGACGAGGGCGGTCCCAGCGTCAGCACCGAAGCCGGCGCCAACACCAGCGCCATCGTTCTCAAAGGCTCCGACCTCGACGCCCTCTCCGACGACCCCGACGAGCTCTCGAATGAACTCACAGCTCTGGCCGGTCCCTCGGCAGGGCCCAACGGCGGGCAAATCTACATCGATGGTTTTACCGGCGGACAGTTGCCGCCCAAGTCGGCGATTCGCGAGATCCGCATCAACCAGAATCCCTTTTCGGCCGAGTTCGACAAGATCGGCTACGGCCGCATCGAGATTCTCACCAAGCCCGGCTCCGATACCTTACACGGCCGCTTCTTCGGCCAGGGAAACGACAACACCTTGAACACCGGCAATCCCTTCACCCGCGCGCTGCCTTCGTATTACAGCGATCAGTTCAATGGCACGATCAGCGGCCCCATTTCGAAGAAAGCCTCCTACTTCCTGAGCATCGAAGACCGCGAGACGCAGACCGACAATGTGTACTACATTCCCGGGGGGCCGGTGTACGGATATGACCCGACGACCAATCGCGACGACTGGCAGATCGGCACTACGCCGGTTTCAGGCAGCCTCTTCAGCCCCGCCAATCACCTCAACATTTCGCCGCGCATCGATTTACAGCTCGGCCAAAAGAACACACTCACCTTGCGCTACCAGTTCTACCGCAATCACACGGTCGACAGCCTTAGCAATTCCACCAATCTCCCGAGCCAGGCGCAGTCGACGGATTCAATCGAACACGCGGTGCAGCTCGACGATACGCAGATCCTCAGCGATCGCCTCGTGAACGAGACGCGCTTCGAATACCGCCGCGGCAACACAAATTCCTCACCCATCGGCGCGGTGCCTGCCTTCGACGTAACCTCGGCTTCGGCGCCGAGCCTCAACGTAGCGGGCACCTTCTCCGGCGGCAGCAACTCGAATCAGTTCTCCACCGAGCACACCGACCATTTCGAGCTGCAGAACTTCACCACGCTGACAAAAGGAGCGCAGACCATTAAGTTAGGCGCCTGGCTGCGCGACGATCGCGACGCCCTGTCAAATAACAGCGACTTCAACGGCACCTTTACCTTCCCTTCGGCCGAGGACTTCATTGATACGGCGAACGGCGATGGCTACCACGCCAGCAAGCTCACCTACACCTACGGCCCCGCTCCAACCTACGGCCCCGCTCCAACCTACGGTCCCATTCCGTTTCAGGCCAACGTCTTTAACGGCGCGCTCTTCGTCCAGGACGACTGGAAGGTCAACAAGAACCTCACGCTCTCCGGCGGGCTGCGCTGGGAGACGCAGAACCACATCGCCGATCACAGCGACTGGGCGCCGCGCGTTGCCTTTGCCTATGCGCTGGACGGCCACCAAAAGGGCGCCGTCTCCAGGACCATCCTGCGCGGCGGCTTCGGATTCTTCTACGATCGTTTCTCGGTTTCGCACCTGATGGACATCGAGAGCCTGAACGGCACCGCGAACAGCCAAACCCAGATCGTCATTCCCAATCCTCAATGCTTCGACATCCAAAGCCTGAACAACATTGACGGCAGCAATCCTCTGAATCTGCCCTCTGCGTGCGGAGCCGCGACGACCGCCGAATCTGAGATCTACGCGATCTCGCCCGCTTACCGTTCGCCTTACATGGAGCAGCTCGGCCTGAGCCTCGAGCGCCAGTTGACCAAGGTCTCCACGCTCACCTTCACCTATATGCACTCCTCAGGCTTCCATCAGCTCGTCGTGCGCGACGCGAACGCCTATCTGCCAGGCGAATATCAGATCGACCCAAGCGATCCCAACGGTGCGCCGATCATCGATACCAGCATCAACGATGGTCAGCGGCCGAATCCAAACTTCGGCGTTATCGAGCAGTACTTCCCCCAGGCCGTGTTCAACGAGAATCAGCTCATCGTCAATATCAACGCCCGTTTCTCACCGAAGCTCAGTCTCTTCGGCTTTTATACCGCGAGTTTTGCCAACTCCGACGGCGGCAACGGTTCGAACCCTTCCAATTCCTACAATCTGCGCCAGGATTATGGGCGCGCACCATTCATTCACCCGCACTGGGTTTTCCTCATGGGCAACTACACCGGCCCCAAGGGAATCACCTTCAATCCCTTCCTCATCGCCGAGGCAGGCCACCCCTATAACATTTCCTCGCCCTACGATCTCACGGGTGACAACTTCTTTAACGACCGGCCTTCATACGCAGGTCCCTCAGCGGATCCCGCCAACGTCGCGCAAACGAGCTTCGGCGGACTCGACGTTGTGCCCGTAAGCGGCGAAAGCATCGTTCCAATATCTCTAGGCACCAGTCCCGCCAATGTCGCGGTGAACATGCGTGTCGGGCGCTCCTTCGGCATCGGGCCGAAGGTGGAATCATCCGGCGGTCCCCCGCCGGGCGGAGGCGGCGGAGGTGGAGGCCATCGCGGTTTCGGCGGGCCGTTTGGCGGCGGTGGCCGGCCATTTGGCGGCGTGCGGCAACACCGGCCACAAATACTCGCTCAACTTCAACGTGCAGGCGCTGAACCTGTTCAACGACATTAACCTGGGAACGCCGCAGGGCGGCATTCAGCAACCGGCCAAAAACCAGCTCTCGAGCGGCGACCCCGGCAGCAATTGTGCAACCGCTCCCCAGTGCTATGGCCCCGGACCCGAATTCGGCCACTCAACCGGCCTGGCAGGCGGCATCTTTTCCACCAGCTCAGCCGCGCGCCGCGTCTTCCTGCAGATGGCGTTTCAGTTCTAAAGACAGAGAATAGCCAATAGGGAGTAGGGAACAGAAAACGAAATCCTTCAGATCGCCGGCATTTTTCTATTCCCTATTGGCTGCTCACTACTCCCTGCTCGTAGAGCGCCTCCCACCAATCCGCCGCCGCATCGATACTGAACTCGCGCACAATCCGTTCCCGCGAGAGACGCCCCATTTGCGCACGCTCTTCCCTGCTCCGCCGCATCGTTTCCAGCATCGCCACGGCGAGCGCCTCAGAGTCTTTCGCCGGAACGATTGCGCCGCAATCGCCCACCAACTCCCGCACGCCGCCGACGTCTGTCGCTACCGCGGGCTTTTCCATCGCCATGGCCTCACCTAATACCAGCGGCATTCCCTCCCACGCCGACGCCAGCACAAACCCGTCCGCGGCGTCCATCAGCGCCGGCATATCGCGCCGCAGGCCCAGCCAGCGCACGGGCTCTGGGCCGCTTCCTTCCGCACTCGCTGTCAGCACGTCGCCCGCCAGGCCATCGACAGCAAGTGCCTCCTTCGCATCCTGAAGGGCACCCGCAATCCAAAGCTCTGTATCCGGCGCTTTTCTGCGCACGATCGCAAAGGCGCGCAGCAGGTTGGGAAAATCCTTCGCCGGCGTCACGCGTCCCGCACTCAACCAAATAAAAGCAGAGCCCGCGCCCATCGCTCCCCGCATCGTGGTGCGCCGTTCGGCATCCGGCGTGAACTCCGCGCTATCGATCCCGTTGGCGCGCACCGAGCATTTCTGTCTGGAGATCGCCTTGAGCCGCACAAATCTCTCCGCCGCCGCCTCGCTCACCGCAACTGTGCAGTCGTTCCAGCCGTCCGTCAGCCGGTACGCCAACATGCGCATCCAGCCGCCTTCGTACACGTTGTGCACGGTCGAGATCACAGCCGTATGCGGAGCACCGGCCAAGGCGCCAGCAGGGATGCCGATCTGGAGCAATCGTGCCAGCAGATTCGCGTGAAAGCTGTGGCTGTGCACCACATCGGGGCGGAAATCGAATAGAAAGCTCCGCGCCTGCCGCCATCCCGCCACAAGGCTTAATGGCTTTTCGCGGATTCCATAGATGTCGAGATGGACGACCGGAAGCGCGGTCGACCACTCCTGCGGCAATTGCGCTCTCAGCACCAGAACCGCCACGTCGTGGCCACGCTTGGCCATCCGCTCTGCCACGGCCAGCGCCTGCTTCTCTGCTCCGCCCACCCCGAGCGAGGTGAGAACGGTCACGACGCGCATCGGGACACACCCTTACCAGAAATGAGAGTGCAACGATGATAGCGCCTCTTCGTTCCGACCGTCTCAACCGCAGATCACATCCCTGCAACTGGCACCCAGCCCCCGGCAAGCCACCCCTTGGCGGCCTTTCCCGGCCATCCCGCCGCGAGCCGCGGAACGGAATCGATTTAGTATTTCCTGCCAAAAGAAATCGTTGCGGATTTTTACGGTTTGGGCTGTACAATTCCCCCCAAGGAGTTCCGCAAGGAGAAATATGGCCGGAGATATGCAACTTACGTGCAGCGACTGTGGGCAGGAATTTACCTTCAGCGCTGCGGATCAAGCGTTCTTTCAGGAACGCGGTTACTCAACCCCCAAGCGGTGCAGAAATTGCCGCCAGGCAAGAAAGAATGATTCGGGTGGGGGATCCGGCTACCGTTCGGCTCCTTCTCAGGGAACACCTGTGATTTGCTCGGGGTGCGGTCAGCCTACAACTGTTCCATTCGCCCCGCGTGGCGATCGCCCAGTCTACTGCCGCGATTGCTACGCATCGCGCAAAGGAAGCGGTGGCGGGTCAAGAGGACGCGACCGCGGATAGAAACGCAGCCCGGTCCCAGCGATCTTTCTGCGACCGGGCTAGCAGCCCCCTGAGATTCTGCGGCAAGGCCGTGCTATTGCGCTGGTGTGTCCATGCGTCGCACGGGGCCATGTCGGAGGCGCTTGATCGAGTTTTAAGCCGTGAGGATACCAATCGGCTTCCCACGGCAGGGCGGTGTTTTGCCTGAAGCCCGCGTGATAAACTGCTCTCATGTCAGGAAGGTTCGCCGATCGTTTTCCCTGCCGGCGTGCAACTCTTGCTATCGCGCTTGGGCTACTGGCGATTCTCTTTGCCGTAGAGGCCAAAACCGCATGGTATGGACCGTTTGGCACGGGCGGTGATGTACAGGCTGCCAAGGCACTTCCTGCCGATACCCTAAAGATCGGTCCACACAAAACCGCGGCTCCCAATCCTCTCGATTTCCATAGCCTGCTCTTCCCAGTCTTTGCGTTCATTACTTTCTGCGCTTTCGTAATTTACGACCCATCGCAAAGTCCGGTCTTACGGCGCCGTACGTCTCTCTTCAATCCGGCCCTGCTATCTCCCCTGCTCCTCTTCCGGCCCCCGCCGGCACTCTAACTCCGCGTATCATCTCATCATGGGTTTGGGCAGTTTCGCTCCGGGCGGAGTCGCCCGTAATCGGATCTTTTGCTGCGACCCGTAATCCCAGTGATTTTTCCTCCCGTTTTGAATTCATGCGCAACAGCGCATTGAATCAGGAGCAAGATCGGCATGATCAAAATATTTCTTCCCTGCGTGGCTGCTGCAGCAGCCCTGGGCATCGCTTCCTGCCACTCGGGAGACAGCGACTCCACGGCTAAGGCCGCGGACATGCCTTCGGCCCGCGTTGCCGTCGCCCAGCGCGGCGACATTTCCCGTGTGCTCACGCTCGCCGGTCAGTTTCAGCCCTATCAGGTCGTCGACGTGCACCCCAAGGTCAGCGGCTACATGAAGCGCATCAACGTCGACATCGGCGACATCGTCCATCAGGGCCAGACTCTCGCCATCCTCGAGGTTCCTGAGCTAAGGGCCGAGCTCGAGCAGTCCGTCTTCCAGCTCAAGCAGAGCCAGCAGGAGATCGCGCTCGCCCAGCAGGAGATCAAGCGCGCCGAAGCGTTGAACTTCGCGCTTCACGCCCAATACGACCGCTTGAAACAAGCTGCAGCCACCCGTCCCGGCCTGATTGCGCAGCAGGAACTGGACGATGCCAGGGCGAAGGACCTCGACTCGCAGGCGCAGATCGATGCCGCAAAAGCGGCCATGGCCGCGGCGCAGCAGCACGCCGAGGCTGCTCGCGCCGAAAATGAGCGCGTCCAGGCTCTTGAAGACTACACAAACGTCACCGCGCCCATCGCCGGCGTCGTGATCTGGCGCTACGCCGATACAGGCGCGCTGATTCAGGGCGGCACCAACTCCAACGATTCCACGCTGCCCATCGTCCGCCTCTCGCAAAGCACGCTCCTGCGCCTGCGCGTTCCTGTTCCCGAAGACGACATCCAGTATGTGCACGAAGGCGGGCTCGTGGACGTTCGCGTCGACGCTATCAATCGCTCCTTCACGGGCAAAATCGTGCGCTTTACCCGCGATGTCAACTTTGAGACCCGCACCATGGAGACCGAGGTCGATGTCGACAATAAAGATCTCTCCATCGCTCCCGGTATGTACGCCAATACCGCGCTCCAACTGGCGCATGCCGAAAACACCGTCACCATCCCCGTCGAGGCGCTGTGTCTCAATGCCCAGGGTCAGCAGACGGTCTACGTGCTGGATGCAGACAATCGCATTCATATCCGCAACGTTCAGATCGGAATACAGGGATCGAAGCTCGCCCAGATCACGAGCGGCGTTGCGCCCGGCGAACGTGTGCTGATCGGTGGTCAGGAAAAGTACCACGAGGGCCAGGTGGTGCACCCGCTCGTCACATCCGAGCCCGCCTCCGAAACCGCGCAGCAACCAGGCGGCATGATCGACCTGAAGGCTGAGCAGAACGCCGGAGAGAATCACTGATGCCGAAGTTTGCGCTCAAATTTCCCTACTTCATTCTCATGCTCTGTCTGGTGGTCGCTTTGGTTGGCACGGTCACCGTGGCGCGTATGCCGGTGGATCTGTTTCCCGAAATTGACATGCCTGTGGTCGTCGTGGCCACCTTCTACAACGGCATGCCGCCCGAGCAGATCGAAGCCGACATCACCAATACCTTCGAACGATTCTTTACCCTCGCCGCCAACGTCGATCACAGCGAATCGCGTTCACTCACCGGCGTCAGCCTGATCAAGATCTACTTCAAGCCCGGCACTGACCCCAACGCCGCGCTCTCGAACGTCGCCAATCTCGCCATGGCCGACCTGCGCCGCCTACCGCCCGGCACGCTGCCTCCCGTAGTCCTCGGCATGACGGCTTCCACCCAGCCTGTCTGCCTGGTGACGCTCAAAGGCGAGGGGCTCAACGAAACTCATCTCAAAGATCTTGCGCAGTTCGCCGTGCGTAACCAGATCTCCAGCGTCCAGGGCGCTTCCGTTCCGCAACCCTACGGCGGAACCTACCGCCAGATTCAGGTCTATGTCGATCCCCTCAAGCTCGAGGCGCACAACCTCAGCCTGAACGATGTCGTCGCAGTCGGTGGACAGCTCCAACCTGATCCTTCCTGCCGGCGACGTGCGCATCGGCTCCAAAGACTACAACGTCTACGCGAACAGCCAGTTCCCCGATGCGAAGTCGATGAACGCCATGCCGCTCAAGTCCACCGGCAACAGCTCCGTGCTGGTAGCCGACGTCGGCCATGCCGAGGACTCCGGCGCCTTGCAGTACAACATCGTGCGCATCGACGGCCAACGCTCTGTCTACGTGCCCGTCTTCAAACAGAGCGGCGGCAGCAACACCATCACCATCGTCGACGGCATCAAGGACGCCGTCAAACATCTGGTCGATATCCCTGCGGCTCTTCATGTTGCCGTGGTATTCGACCAATCCGTCTTCGTGAAGATGGCTCTCGCCAATGTTTCGCGGGAAGCGGGAATCGGCCTGGTCCTTACCGGCGTCATGATTCTGGTCTTCCTCGGCAGTCCGCGCGCCACCGTGGCCGTGCTGCTGGCCGTGCCGCTCTCCATGGTGGTTTGCCTGCTGCTCACCGACGCCATGGGCGGCTCCATCAACACCATGCTCCTTGGCGGTCTCGCGCTGGTCTTCTCGCGCCTCATCGATAACGGCGTCATTGTGCTCGAGAATATCTACCGCCATATGGAAATGGGCAAATCGGCCCCGGATGCATCCGACGTCGGTGGCACCGAAGTATCGATGGCCGTGCTCGCCGCCACCTTCACCACCGCGATCGTATTTTTCCCGGTCATGTCGTTCAAAGGCGTGAGCAAGTACATCTTCACCCCGCTGGCCTTGGGCGTGGTGCTCTCCATCTTCGCCTCCTACTTCTTCGCCATGACCGTCGTGCCGCTGTTCTGCGCCAAGTTCGTCCGCCTCGATCCGCACGGCATCGAAAATGAAGGCGAAATCGACGCTGTAGAGGGGCACAAACCCTCGTTCTTTAAGCGCTTTCTCTTCGCCTTCAACACGCCGCTACGATCGTTTCCTCGAGCACTACGAGCGGCTTGCCTTCCGCGCGCATGCGACGTCCGGGAACGACGGCCGCGGTCCTTCTCGGCGGAATGGCCGTCATCGCGATCGCTCTGTTTCCCTTCCTCGGCCGCGCCTACTTTCCCCGCACCGATCCCGGCCAGTTCATCATCAACGTGCGCATGCCCAGCGGCACGCGCCTTGAAGTCAGCGACCAATACATTGCGCGCGTGGAAAATGTCATCCGCAGCGTGGTCAAGCCGAAGGATCTCGGCATGATCGTCTCCAACATCGGCGTCTATCCCGATCTCTCGGCCATCTACACCACCAACGCATCCATGGACACGGCCTTTGTCCAAACCAGCCTCAAGGAAGACCACAGCATCGGCAGTTACGAATACATGCGCCGCGTGCAGGCCAAGCTTTCGCGGCAGATGCCCGAGCTTTCCACGTATTTCCAGGCCGGCGGCCTTGTCGACGGCGTCATCAACCAGGGCCTGCCCGCTCCTATCGACATTCAGATCAAGTCGAACGATATGGACGGCGCCTACGCCCTCGCCGGCCAGTTGGCTACCGAAATCCGCAAGATTCCCAACGTATCGAGCGTCTACATTCCGCAAAGCATCGACTATCCGGGCCTCGCGCTGAACATCGACCGCGAGCGCGCGAGCCTGATCGGCCTTTCCGCCAAAGACGTCGTCGATAACGTCATCACCGCCCTCACCTCCGATGGCATGGTGGCGCCCAGCTACTGGATCGATCCCAAGAGCGGCAACAACTACATGGTTACGGTGCAATACGCAAATCGCTACATCGAACACATGTCGATGGACGACTTCCGCAATATTCCCCTGCGCGGCGTTCGTCCCGCGGGATACACGCCGCTGCAGGAGGGCCGCAGGGCTTCAGATATGCCGCAGGATTTCGATCCCGCCAGTGATGCCGCTGGCTACACGCCGCTCAGCTCGGTCGCCGACATTCAAATGATCAATACGCCCACCGAGGTGGACCACTATCAAATCCGCCGCGTCATCGATGTCTACGTCGCCACCAAAACCGAGGCACTGCAAACCATTGGCGCGCGCATCGACAAGCTGCTGGCCAACACCAGCCACGACCGCAACACAGTCATCGCCGTGCGCGGCGCCGTTGTGCTAATGAATCAGGCGTTTCACGACTTCGGTCTTGGCTTAATCGTCGCCGTGCTGCTCGTCTATCTCATTCTTATGGCTCAGTTCCGTTCGTTCATCGATCCGTTCATCATTCTCATGGCCATTCCGCCGGGACTCGTCGGCGTGATTCTGATCCTGCTCCTCACCGGCTCCACGTTGAACATCATGTCGCTGATGGGTGTCATCATGATGACCGGCATCGTGGTCTCGAACAGCATTCTCATTGTGGAGTTCGCCGGCATTTTGCACCAGCAGGGCCAACCTCTGCTCGAAGCCGTTGTGCACTCCTGCAAGATCCGGCTGCGCCCAATTCTGATGACTTCGCTGGCTACTCTGCTGGGCATGATTCCAATGGCCCTTGGCCTCGAAGCCGGCAGCGAGCAGTATGCGCCGCTGGCCCGCGCCGTCATCGGCGGACTCGCCTTATCGGTCGTCGTCACTGTATTCCTCGTTCCAGCCGTGTATCTGCTCATTCACGGCTGGCTCAAACGAAATGCCGCCGCCGAGGAGGAGCAACATGCATAACCGAGCCCTTGCAGCAATCTTCTTCTTAGTCTCTTCTCTCGTGTTCGCCTCGGCGGCCCACGCGCAAAAGCAACCGCTCCCCGACGCTCCGGCGACACATCTGTTCGCACAGATTGCGCAAAATGCGTCGCCTGCTCAAGCGGCCCCCACAGCAGCACCGGCTCCGCCGCAGATGCCCGCTAGCCCCTACAATGCCCTGCCTCCCGGTCCCACTCTCACCATCGAGCAGGCCGAGCAGTTGGCCCTCAAGAACAATCCCAACATCAGCGTTGGCCGTTTGCTCGCGCTCGCGCAGGGTCAGGTCACGCGCCAGGTCCGCGCCATAGAAATGCCGCAGGCGGTCGGCGATCTTACCGCCGTGGACGCGCACAAGAACAGCCGTATCACCGGTGCCGGAACCATCAACAGTCCGATGATTTTTAACAAGGCGGCGGGAGGCCTCACCGTCAGCCAGCTCATCACCGACTTCGGCCACACCCATAATCTCGTCAAGAGCGCGCAATCAAATGCTCGCGCGGAGCTTGAGTCCGAACGCGCCACCGAACTCGACATCCGGCTCGCCGTCGATCAAGCTTTCTATCAGGCGCTCACAACACAAGCCGTGCTAAAGGTCGCGCAGCAAACCGTCGCGCAGCGCCAGGCGACCGGCGACCAGATTGGCGCGCTCACCAAATCCCAAGTCAAGTCCGAACTCGACCTGAGCTTCGCCAATGTGCAGATCTCCCAAGCCAACCTTCTGCTCCTCGATGCGCGCGGCAATGAGCAGGCGTCCATGGCCGCGCTCAACAACGTGCTCGGCTCGGAACAGGATCAGCAATACGTTCTAGTCGATGAAACTGGTGGCAATCCTCAGCCGGCCCCCGACGATCCCGAAGCCCTCGTGCAAGCTGCCTTCAGGCAACGCCCCGACCTCGCCTCGTTGAACGAGAGATTCCTGGCCGCAAAACAATACACCACCGCTGAGCGGGACTTATGGCTGCCGACGATATCCGCGCTGCTGGCCGGCGGGGGCACGCCCATCCGCGACGACCAGATCCAAACTTCCTGGTATCTCGGCGCCGGCGCCAACATGAGCATTCCCGTCTTCAACGGTTTCCTCTATAGCGCCGATGCAAAGGAAGCCAGATACCGCGCCAGCGCAGCCGGCGAACAGGTGCGCAATCTACGCGACACGATCGCGCTAGACGTGCGCACCGCCGTCCTGAACGCACAGACTGCGTTTCAGCGCATCGGCGTCACTCAGGACATGCTCAACCAGTCAAACTTCTCTCTCGACCTGGCGACTGCCCGCTACAAGATCGGGTTGAGCAGCATTGTCGAGCTTACACAGGCGCAGCTCAACCAGACAGAAGCCCAGATTGAAAACACCAACGCGCGCTACGCCTATCAAACTGCGTTGGCAGAAGTGCGCTACGAAGTTGGGCAATAACGCTGGAATTCAGTGAATGAAGGGTCCCTCGCCGGGATACAACCGATGAGCTTTCTCGGCAATCATTTCCAGATCGACTAATAGTGCACGGCACCGCGCGCACGCCTGCACGTGAGGATGAGAGTAGACATCCTCGCCCAGAGCCATCTTTTCGGACAGCTGAGCCTGAAACTCAAGGCAATTCATTTTCCCGGGATCGGCGCTCATAACCATCCTCTACTCTCTACTCCCTATTCCCTGCCTCTACGAGATCCGCACGCTCTTCCCTCGCGAAAGCACCGCAGCCTTGCGCCGATCCTTCGACGCGTGGTCGACCTGCTTCCAGAACCCGATGAAATAATCCACTGCCGAGATCACGGCCACCGCAACCGCAAAATAGATCGCCGCAATCGCGTACCACTCCACTGGAACCTGCACCACGCCAATCTCCCAGTGGTCCCAGCGGTGCGCCAGAATCGCCAAAACCACTGAGACGATCTGCACCACTGTCTTCAGCTTGCCTAGATCGCTGGCCGTGACGGCGAAACCCTCTGACGCCGCGATCGACCGCAATCCTGAGATCAAAAACTCGCGGCCGATGATGACGACCACGATCCACACCTTCACCACGTCGGGGTTATAGGCCACCAGTGCCACATACGCTGCCGTCACCATGATCTTGTCGGCCAGCGGATCAAGCAGCATCCCCATGGTCGTGATCTGCCCATGTTTGCGGGCGAGATACCCGTCGAGACCGTCCGTGATCGACGCCAGCACAAACAGCACCGACGCCGCGATCTCCTGCTCCCCATGTGGCCCAGTCCATGGGAAATGCGGCGAAAGAATCCACAAGAAAACCGGGATCATTACGATCCGCGTCATCGTGATGGAGTTCGGAAGATTCATGCGGTTCCGCAGCCGCGCTGGCGTGGGCTTAACGCCATTATCGCAGGTCCGTCAGTGCACGTCTTGCTCGCTCCCTCCGATCCCGCCCATCCGCCGGCAAGAGTGCCATGTTCTCGAAATTCAAGGCTGCACAAACGGCGTCGCTGCTTGCCAACGCGCCTGCGCAGGCAGGCCGGAGCACGTTCCGCCGCAACCGGACGGACCGGCCTGAATTTGTGCGGAGCCAGTGGGCGTGACCCACGGCCACGGATAACCACTGCCGCCAGTGAAGAAAGCAGGCTCGCTGGACAAATAGAACGAGTTTGGAAGAGTAAGCGGCGTACCCCCCACCCAGGTCACGGCATTGTTGAGGAAATCGTAGTTGCCGTTGATCAGAATGTACGACCCTGATTGGCCGTCTATGTACGGATCCTGGCCACCGCCGCCGGCACCCCACCCCAGCATGAAAATGCGAGATCCGGTGAAGTCTCCGCTGTAAGTCCAGCCATTCGCCGCAGTCGACTTTCCTGCCGTCCCCAGCACATTCCCCACGTAAGCGAACCAGTAGTTGTACCCCATCGGCCCGGCCGCGCGTAATGGCCCCGGAGCGTTGGCTACGCACGAGGCCAGACCATTCGGGCAATAGTAGCCCTTCCCTGTAAAGTCATCGACAAGCCCGCTAAACATGGGGCTGACGCTGGGATCGGTGAAGGGCATCCTAAATCCAGAGCCCAGGTTCCGGAAAAATGTGATGTACATCGAGTTACCATGCGTATTGTCGTTGTCCAGGTTGTCGCCCCAGTTTCCCTCAAACAGAACGTGGTGCGGCCCCGCATAGTGGCTCGCGTTGATGCCCATATCGAGCCAATAGTCGCCTATACCGGACTCTGCATCGTACATCGAGTCATCGATGTAGTTATAGGAGATCACCGAGCCCGCACCACCGGCCCTGGCGACCATTCCTTTGCCAGCGAAGTTGGTGATGCTGTTTGTGATCAGCATTTCGGTCGAGGCGCTATCCAAGGCCAATGGATATTCACCGCCATTGTTCACCGAATCCCAGCAATGGTGAACATAAACTGTATTCAGCTCGCTACGGGCCGAATAGGCCATGCTTATTCCGCCGCCGTACCAATCACCGACCTCGGTATTCTTCACCCAGCAGTTGACACAGAGTTCCATCTCCAGGCCCCCTTCTGGAGACCGGAGAAGCGAAATGTTCTCCACGCCGGCCTGTTGGAGCATGGAAATAGGCGATCCACCTCCCGAATTGTTCCCATAGAGATTTGCGTAGACCTGAGCGTTATGGCCCCCGCTCTCCCGGAAGGCGATGGTGAGCGGATCGTCAAATGTCAGGGTGCAGTTGCTCCCTGGGCATGGACCGGCGCCGATGGAGGCGATCTTGTGCAACTCGGCGGTCGGCCGGTCGCAATAGCTTTCCCAGCAACCTGGCGTACCAGCCTGGTAGGGGTAGATGTCGGAACTAGCTGCGCCGAAATCTCCCTCATAATCTAAGGAGACATCGAATTTTGCCCACGCAACACGGCCTGTCGCCGGGCTTCCGGATGAACTGAGCCAGTCGGAAGCGGCCCACACGGACCCATATCCTGTCCACTGATTCATTGGATCCGTAACCCAGCCAGCGCCTGACGCCTCGTCAATCAAAACCCACGATCCAACTGTGAATCCGCTCGTGCTGGCGACTTGAATTGTGGTTTGGCCCTGAGCGGCGTCGGCGGCCAGCGGCGTCGCGCCGCAACCTGTTCCGAGATTTGCGCCGACGTTGCCACATGTTTCCCAACTGTAGTTGTAGTCGGGCAAAACAGGCGACATTAGAATCTCCGGCTCTCCGCCATTCGGACAGGCCCCTTCACTCGACGTACTCGTGCCGCACATCCCGCCGGTGTAGGCAAGAGCGCCGTCAGTCACGGAGATGGAGGTCTGGCAGTACGGCGAGCTGTTGCCAGTGCAGTTGCCCGTTCCGCGCAACGTGATCCCCGCCGAAACATGGATAGGCATATCGGCTAAATGAATGCTGAATGCGCCCGCTCCAAGCTGAACCACCTCGCCTGCCGGACAATTGTCGATCGCGTTCTGGATGTTGCTGAAATCATCCTGTCCCCCACCAAGCGGATTGACTGTCGCGCAAATCGTCGTCCGGTCCGGAATGCCGCCGACGAGAGCCAGACCGGCGTTCTTCCAGTTTGCGTAAGTGTCGTTGTAGGAAGGCAGTACGCCGCTGGTCGGGTCGCTTCCACTCGACGCATTGACCGTAAAACTCTGGCTCATCGGCGTCGCTGCTGCGTACGTTGTGTTGCCCGCCTGAGTCGCCTGAATCGTGCATGTGCCAGCAATCAAAAACGTCGCCGTTGTCCCGTTCACTGTACACACGCTCGTCGTTTGCGAAACAAAGCTCACCGGCAAACCAGAGCTCGCCGTCGCCGACAGAGTGAGCGGCGTGCCCACCGTCTGCGCGCCGGGATTGGCGAATGTGATCGTCTGTGCGGTTGTGCCCGAACTGGCGGTTTGGCCGCTGTCATTGTTTACCATCAGGCTCGACACGTTCACCGGCTCAAAGTCGCTCAGTTGAATGTTCGTCAGGCAGGCCAGATCGTTGTCGTTCCAGCGCGCATCCGGCGTTCCGATCAGTCCGCCACTCATGCCGTTATCCGCCAGGATGATCCCATAGTTGCGGAATGCGGTGATGATGATCGCCGCCTGCGGGCTACTCGTAGCGCACGATGGCGTCGGCGTTGAAGCCTTCAATCGGTAGATTTCCCCTGCAGGTCCCGTCATCGTGCAGCTTGATGGTGGCGCCGACTGCGAAATCAGTTGCCCGGTCGGAATGCTGCCCGAAGAATCCGTGCACGAGCCCACACCCGCCGTGTCCGTCGCCGGCCACACCCAGTAGTTCAGCATGTGATTCAGCGTGAAACGAATCGGATGTTGCACTGTCCCGTTTGGAGCCGTCGGCGATCCGGTTCCGATCACCTCGTCGGCATTGACCACGAGCGGCGCCACAGGCAAGCCGGCCGCATCCGAGGTTCCGTTACTCTGCGGCGTCAGCGCATCCGTACTCACATTTGGCCACAGCGCGTTCGACGTATCGAACCACGGCCCGTTATCGTAAACACCCTGCCACATCTCATAGAGCGCCGGCGGATTGCTGCCGCCCGCCTCCTGATAGATCAGGACGTGCATGTCATTATTCAGTCCGGCGAAAGCAGTGCCCTCGACGGGCGCGTTAGCTGGAATCGGCCCCGAATTGAAATACGACTGATAATGCGTCGTAACATTGGGATTGAAGCTGACACTCACGTCCGGCTGGTTCGAGGGCACCTCGAACATCGGAATTCCATTCGGAAACGGCGCATCCGAATTGTTGCCGAAAAATACGCGAATGTATTCCGACAAATATCCGCTGTACATCGGCGCAGCGGGCGAAGTGTCCACAGGCAAACCAGTGGTCGCCGCATCCATACGATGATGGAAGATTGAATCGGCCGGAAAGATATTCGCCGCAAATGCATTGCTGCCGTTGATCGCAAAGCTGATCTGTTGTGTCGCCGTCGCGGCCGTGGAATCCGTCACAATGAAGTCGGGCGTGTACGTGCCCTGTCCGCCGATCTCTGAACTGGTGAGGTCTCCGGTGTTGGCGTCGAGCGATATGCCCTCGGGCGGCGGTGGATAATTGCCGCTCGTGTCGTAAGAAAACGTATAGGGCGGAGTGCCGCCGCTTGCCACGAGCGTGCAGCCTGCATACGCCTGTCCCTGCGTGCCGCCCGGACACGTCGTCGTCGTAATCTTCAACGTTCCGCCCGTTGTCGCCGTGACCGTAAAACTCCGCGAAACCGGCGTCGCCGCGGCATAGGTTGCATTCCCTGCCTGTGTCGCCTGAATCGTGCACGTGCCTGCCTTTAGAAACGTCGCCACCGTCCCGCTTACCGTGCAAACCGTCGTGGTCTGCGACGCAAAGCTCACCGTCAGCCCCGAACTTGCAGTCGCAATGAGTGTCAGCGGCGTGCCCACCGTCTGCGTCCCGGTATTCGCAAAACTGATCGTCTGCGACAACAGCGCTGCCGCATTCACCACGAAGCTTTGCGAAACTGGCGTCGCAGCAGCATACGTCCCGTTCCCCGCCTGCGTCGCTTGGATCGTGCACGTACCCGCAGTCAAAAACGTCGCTGTCGTCCCGCTTACCGTGCAAACCGTCGTGGTCTGCGACGCAAAGCTCACCGTCAGCCCCGAGCTTGCCGTCGCTGTAAGCGTCAATGGCGTACCGACTGTTTGTGTGCCAGGGTTATTGAAAGTGATCGTTTGCGATTGCAGCGAGATCGCATTCACAGTAAAACTTTGCGAAACCGGTGTCGCCGCAGCATACGTCGCATTCCCTGCCTGCGTGGCCTCAATTGTGCATGTGCCCGTAGTTAAAAATGTCGCCGTCGTCCCGCTCACCGTGCAAATTGTCGTAGTCTGCGAGGCAAAGCTCACCGTCAATCCTGAACTCGCAGTCGCCGAAAGTGCCAACGGCGTGCCCACGCTTTGCGCGCCCGGATTGTTGAAAGTAATCGTCTGCGACTGCAAAGAAGCCGCACTCACCGCAAACTCTTGTTCCGCATTGGTCGGCAGGTACTTATTGTCACCGGTCTGCGCTGCCTCAAGGATGCAAGTGCCGGCAGCGACCATCGTGGCCACGCTCTCGCTCACAGTGCAAACCGCAGGCGAATCCGAGACAAACGTAACCGGCAGCCCGGAACTCGCCGTGGCCGAAAGCGTAACCGTAGCACCCACAGTTTGCGCGCCAATGGACGCAAAGGTGATCGTTTGCGTAGCCTGGGTCTGTCCTGAACCACCGACTGAACCAATACAGCCGCCAACAGGCAGCAATAAAGAGGAAGCAAGTACAAGGACAGCGGAACGGACAATGACACCGAACCGATTCATAGATTCTCCTGGCGACGAGAGACGTCCGCTACACAGATTCTGATGGAAACGGTGATTGGCTCACCTGTTCATTGGAATGGATGAAGAAGGCGCGAAGGCCTCGAGTCCCGTTTTCGCCAAGGCAGGAACCGCAATAGAAAAGTGAAAGCAGTATATACCGCCCGTTGATCGACTTTCAAAATCCGATGGTAACGCTCTTCGTCACGCGCTGCGCTCCTGCGTTGTGAACCGGGATTGGCGGCGCTGCTGCGGACAAGACTGGCCGCCTGCCGCCCATCGACGAAGGACTCATCGTCGGCAAATGCGGGTGAAACGGCGAACGGCGGCGGCCTACTTGCGGGGATGCGCCGTCGCCAGCGGATACGAGGCAGTCAGATACTGGCCTTCATCGCTGTCGACCGCCTGGAAAGTCAGGTACTCTAGCTCCAGTTTACGAAATACGGTGGCGAAAAAGCGAAGAACCCGCTCCAGGATGCGCTTTGGAACGGATCAGCTTGTATAGCCTAAATCGACCCAATCAGGCTTGCCGGTAGCCATCGAGCGCAAATAGGCGGTACAGCGCTTGCTGCGTGGGGTCCATCTCTGTGAGGGTCGTCTTCAGCTGTGGTCGCCCGGGGGAGCCGGACTTGCCTGCGGCTGGAAACAGATTAGTCACTTCCTGGATTCCGCCGAGGGTCTTGAGCAGCGCATGCATGCTCAGCGACAAACCGCTGTTCGCCGCCCGGCGCTGCAACAGGCTTCCCAGGACCAGCGCCAGCACACAGTACAAGGCGTGGACCCGTATCTTGGAATCAGTCCAATGGAACATGGGCTCCCAACCCAGGAAGCACGGATCCTTCATGCTCCGGAAGGCATCCTCGACGTGCGACTGACTGCGATAGCCCAGAACAATCTGTTCATTGCTCCAGTCCTTCTGGTCGGTGAACAGTATCCGTTTCCCTAACTGCAGCTTGATGCGGGCCCAGGCGGCAGCATCCGTGTGGTAGGTGATTTTTAGATTCCTTCCCTCTCCTGTCACCGCTACCGGAAGAATCTTGTGGATGTGTTGGCCGGAACAGATTTCCTTCACCTGCTTTTCAAGACTCTCGCGGGTATAGCCTTTTCCCTTGGCGCCCGGTCTTAGCGAGCGCCGCAGCTTTGCCTGCAGTTCTTCCAGCGCCCGCCGCTTTTTCCCCAAGTGCTGTTCGATCCCCCGGATCTGCTTGCGCTGCAATTCCGGGCTGAAGGTGACCACCAGGGTACGTTCCTGTTCCCAGACCACACGGTTTAGCCGCAGCGCCAGTACCGGCTCCAGACGCGTGTCCTTGAGGGGCTCGAACTTCTTCAACGGAATCGCCAGCAGATCGGAGTAGTGTGTCGGGACCAGCGAACCCACAAAATGGAAGCCGCTGGCATCCAGGATCTCCTGGTTGCTTGCCGAGTTGTTGCCTTTGTCGAAGACAAGGGTAATCGACTGGCACTGCTGTGCCAGCACCTTGTAGCGCTGCGTCAGCTCTTCCAGTGCATCGCGAAAGCTCACGCTGTCATGCTGATTGCCCGGATAGACCTTCCACAAAAGGGGGACGTGAAAGTCGACGCTCACCAGCAGCGCCAGGCCCACGATGCGCAGGTCCTCCCGTTTGCTCTTGGCATGACCCCGCTGCGGTAGTTTGCTGGTGTTCTCGGTGTCGATGAAGGTATCAAAGTTCGTGCAGTCGAAGATGAGGCTGTTCAGGTCGAGTTGGAACCTTTCCAGCAACCGCCGTGTCAACGCTTCGCTGATGGCCGAGATCTGGTTCTCTCCCAGCAACTCCATGTTGTCCCAGAAGCGTTGCGCAGAGAACTGTTCGGCCGAAACACCCAACCACCGTGGCAGTGGCGTCGCGCCCAGCCAGGCGGGCATCTGCCGCTTGCTGGTTGGGGCCAGGCAGCGGTTTATGGCTGCCACCAGCATGTACTGGCCGAGAGAGGGTCCCTGGTGACGCTTGGGGGCGTGTTCGTCGATGAGCTCGACCAGACGGATCTGCTGGGCCAGATCATAGAGGGCGGCAACGCCGCCGAACTGGGTCAGGCGGGCGCGGATTGGTTCTGCGTGTGGTTGCTGGAAGCGCCGAAGCAAGCTATCTGCTGTGCCCAGATACTGGAGGACAACGGGGCGCGGGCGGCCGTTTACGCGGCGCGACTCGACGAGGTAGTAATAGGGGTGTCCGTGGATAATCTTGCGCTGGATACTGGCCACGGAGTTTAGTGTATACCATACTTAGTAGACGTCAACCCGGATACCACTGCATGTGGAACCAGAGTTATAAACCTCGGAAAAACGGTCAAAGCATCGGCATTCGACGCAGCAGGCACCCTTGGCCTCACCTGTCCCTCGCGAATCTGCCCCCTAATGATTTAGTGTATACATTTTACTGGCCCGCCGCGACGCCTTCGCCGTGTCTCCCCCAGTTCGGCCGAACATGAGAAAACTCGCGCTGGGAGCGGGCTTTCCCGATCGCCAGGCCTACATCGCGGCCGATCGGATCAGATCACTGAAAAACTTTAGAGGCTATTTCGTAAACTGGAGCTAGCTCGTCCTTACCCTGCATAACAATGCGCGTTCGATAGTAGTAGACCATTCCAGCTTCGGCCGTCAGGTGAGCGAGCTCGAATATCCCTCGGAACAAATGAAGATTGGACGGCCGCACACAAATGATGCTCGCCAGGCGCCACGTCCACGGAAAACCAAGAGTTCTGTTTGTTCGCGCCGACCCATTCTCCGTCAATTCCAATCTTCGTCGTCGGGTAGCCAACCGTCGTCGTCGAGTAACCAAGCGTAAACGCCGCTCCCATGTCCTGAATAAAATAGACCAGCGCCTTTCCTGGCTCCGGCTGTGCCTGCGGCGGGTGCGCCTTGTCCAGCTTCACCGCCAGGCTCACCTGCAAATCGCCGCAGGCCGCCGGAGTTGCAGGCTCATTCTGGGCGACGAGAGGTAGTGAAAAGGACGCTGCAAGCACCGCAACCAACACCTTTAGGTATTTCATACCTTCCCTCCCATGGATTCTCTGCTGATTGAGACGCCTGCGTTGCGAACAAAGTTACATCCTGAAAAACAAAAAATCGGATGAACTCGTCGTTCATCCGATCCATTGCAACAGGCTATCGATCCCGCGCAGGCGATGCGGTCCTCGGAGACGCCCTCAAGCGTAAATCCCGCGCTGCTTGATCGTAAACGCCACGCGATCGATGGCCAGCATGTACGCCGCAATGCGGTTGTTCACGCCGTGCGCCTCCGCATACCGCACCACGTCCTCGAAGCTGTCGCGCAAAATGCCTTCGAGCTGCTCATTCACCGCAGCCTCTTTCCAGAAGTAGCCCTGGCGGTCCTGTACCCACTCGAAATAGCTCGCCGTCACGCCGCCGGCGTTGGCCAGAATGTCGGGCACGATAAAGACGCGCTTCTCCGACAGAATCTCGTCAGCCACGGCAGTCGTGGGCCCGTTGGCGCCCTCCACCACGATCTTCGCCTTAATCTTGTCCGCATTGCGGCTCGTGATCACGTTCTCTGTCGCCGCCGGAATCAGAATTTCGCACTCCGAAACAAGCAGCTCTTCGCTCGGTATCGCCTCGGCGCCTCGGAATCCGAGAATCGTGTTGTTGCGGTACTTGTATTCGATCAGTTGGTGGATGTCGATGCCCGCCGGATTGTAGAGCCCGCCCTCGCGCTCGGCGATGCCGACGATCGAGTATCCGCGCTCCTGCATCAGCCGCGCAGCATTTGAACCCACGTTTCCGAATCCCTGAATGATGACCCGACAGCCTTCGACCGGCATATTCAGGTAGCGCAGGCTCTGGTCGCAGACCACCTTCACGCCACGTCCAGTCGCTTCAAGCCTCCCCTGCGATCCGCCGATATTCAGCGGCTTCCCCGTCACCACGCTGGTCACAGTCTTCCGCATGTGCATGGAGTAGGTATCCATAATCCACGCCATCGTCTGCTCGTTCGTGTTCACATCCGGTGCGGGCACATCTTTTTCCGGGCCAAGAAACTCGATGATCTCAGCCGTGTAGCGGCGCGTCATGCGCTCCAGCTCGCCGCGGCTCATCGACTTCGGATCGCAGATCACGCCACCCTTCGCCCCGCCAAAGGGAATATTCACAACCGCGCACTTCCACGTCATCCAACTCGCCAGCGCGCGCACCTCGTCCAGCGTCACGTCCGGCGCGTAGCGGATGCCTCCTTTGCACGGCCCGCGCGCCATCGAGTGCTGCACACGAAACCCCGTGAACATGTCGATCATGCCATTGTCGAGCGTCACCGGAAAGTGCACGATGATCTCGCGCTGCGGCGAGCGCAGCACCTTCCACAGCCCTTCGTCCAGGTTCAGCTTGCGCGCGGCAAAATCGAAGCGCGCGTGTTGCGCCTCCCAGGGATTGATCTCCTGATCGAGCGTCACTTGTGTGGGTCCCGTTGCCATAAGCCTCTCCATCTCTTGCCGCTCAACGAATCGTCTGTCTGCGCAGCTCAATCCTCGCAGGATGTCTGATGTGCGGCGTCTTCTCCCTTTTAACTCTATCCGATTGCGCCATCTGGCGGCGGACTCGCCGGTCAGCCGGTCGAGCCCACAGGTGTGCGCTATTGCGCGCTTCACAAGATGGCCGGCGCCATCGGGCCCGGCCAGCTCATGCTCTGGCTCCGTCAGCGAAACGGCCTTTCTCCAGGTCCGCCGTGAAGGCGCGAATATTCCGGGCCGCGCATTCTGCCGGTCAGAGCAAGTCTCCCGATGGCCCTCCAGTCACGGCCTAGCCATGCTCCGTAGGCAAATACCGCTCTGCCCTGGAACCCTCCATGGCGCGCGCCTGCCCATCGCAGATGCGCTCCACGGGCCAGCCGCGCTCCTCCCGGGCCAAAGACCTGCTCGTACAGCGAGCGATGTTTCTCGATGACCGCCAAACGCGCCCGCAACATCTTTTTCCAATTCTTCGTAACCTGGTCGGCATTTCCCACGCGGTACCTGGAGAGCGGCTCCGCCAGATGGCAATTAGAAAGCCCGGAAGCGGCCAAACGAATCATGAAGTCATGGTCCTGCATATTGCGAAAACTCGGGTCGAACCCTCCCAGCGCCAAGAAGGCGGATTTGCGGATCATCAGCGTCTGGTTCATGGCCGAAGTCGCCTCCAGGGCCATGGGGAGTGTGATTGCAGGAGCCGGTCGCCGATGCATCACGCTTAACTTCTCCCCGGAATGGGTGTCGACGACCAGGATGGCTGTTGTGGTGGCTGCAAGGCCGGGAGTGGCCTCGAGCACCGCCCATTGTCTCTCGAGCTTCGTGGGCACCCACTCGTCATCGTCATCCAGAAAAGCAACGGTATCGCACTGGCAGGCACGAACTCCCTCGTTTCGCGCATTCGCCGACCCGGCATTTTCAGGCAACCATACGATTTTGGCTTCCCCCTCGAAGCGCCTTAGCTTTTCGCGGCATTCCGGCCTTGAGAAATCATCGACCAGAATAATCTCGGCCGGTTGAATCGTCTGCGAGTGTACTGAAGCGATCGCCCTCTCAATACGATCGGGGCGGTTGTGATGCGGAATAACGACGGAGACGGGTATATTCATCGTTTTGTCGTGCTAGAGAAATCACTTTGGGGCAGCAGTTGCGGGTTGTACACACGAGATTTCGTGTAGCTCTGACAGCAAGATCTGCACCGGCATGCCTCAGAACTTTGCTTGCTGGGCCGACGGCGCTACCCGAACTCAACCCGACCAGTTGCAGCTCCAAGCTGCCGGTTCGTCTAAACAAAGCCACCGGCGCGCTGAACTGATCTCAGCTCAGATGGCGTGCAATTTGTGACTGGAGAGTCTTCGGCCGGGGCCTTTGTCCCCAACCGAGATTCGCCACGTCACAAGACTGCAAAGCCAAGCAGCCTCCACTTTCTCGAATCGTGCCGTTGCTGATTGCTCTCGTATTTTAGCATTCGTTATGCTGGCTCAGTGCCGCTACACTTGTGAATGTGAGCTTCTCATCCAACACCGTTCATCCCAGCTTCAAAGAGTTTCGTGAACTGGCCCGAACGCACACTCTCGTGCCTGTTTGCCGCACGCTCATGGCTGACCTCGAAACTCCGGTTTCGGCCTTCCTGCGCGCCGCCTGGGGCCAGCGCGAGTGCTTCCTCCTCGAATCCGTCGAGGGCGGCGAACAGGTGGGCCGTTACACCTTCATCGGATTCACCCCCTTCAAGCGCATCGTCGCGCGCGGCCGCGAAATCACCATCACCGAAGGCCGTAAAACCACGCGTACACAAGGCGACATCTTCGCCGTGCTCCGCGACGCGCTCAGCGGCCACAAGCCGGCGCGCCTCGCCGACCTGCCGCCCTTCACCGCCGGCGCCGTCGGCTACTTCGCCTACGACGCCGTGCGTCAGATCGAGCGCCTGCCCTCTCGCGCCAAAGACGAGCTGGGCATTCCCGACGCATGTCTCCTCTTCTTCGACGAGGTGCTGGCCTTCGACCATGTGCGCAAGGAGATCCGGCTCATCGTCACCGTCGACGTCTCGCGCGGCAACGCTTCGGTCGCGTACAACCGCGCAGTCAAACGCCTCGACAAGCTGGAGAAACACCTCAACCTGCCCCTTCCAGAACGCGAGATATCGAGTTCGCGCAAGCCGGGGAAGCTCAAGGTCAAGCACCGCACGCCGAAGAGCCACTACCTCGCCGCCATCGAGCGCACCAAGGAATACATCCGCGCCGGGGACGCATTCCAGGTCGTTGTCTCACAACGCTTCGATATCGAGCCGGGCGTCGACAGCTTCCAGGTCTATCGCGCCCTGCGCACCGTCAATCCCAGCCCTTATATGTTCTTCCTGCGCTTCGATCCGGATGCGCCGCTAGGCGCAGCCGCACGAACTTCCTCCAAAAGGTCAAAGGGATCGGAGATCCAGATTGCGGGGTCATCGCCCGAGCTGCTCGTCCGCGTTCATCAAGGCAAAGTCGAGTATCGCCCCATCGCCGGCACCCGCCCGCGCGGTGCAACCGAACTCGAAGACAACGCACTCGCCGAAGAGATGATGCACGACGAGAAGGAGCGCGCCGAACATGTCATGCTCGTCGATCTGGGCCGCAACGACGTGGGCCGCGTGAGTAAATTCGGCAGCGTAAAGGTCGACAAGCTCATGTTCGTCGAACGCTACTCGCACGTGATGCACATCGTCAGCTCCATCGAAGGCCGGCTCCGTCCCAATCTCACCGCTGTCGATGCTCTCCGCGCCTGCTTCCCCGCGGGCACCCTCTCCGGCGCGCCCAAAGTTCGCGCGATGGAAATTATCGAGGAGCTTGAGCCTGCACGGCGCGGCACGTATGGCGGCGCAGTCCTCTACGCCGACTTCTCCGGCAACCTCGACTCCTGCATCGCCATCCGCTCCATGCTTTCGATCGGCGGCAAGGGTTTTGTTCAGGCGGGCGCAGGCATCGTCGCCGACTCTGTCCCCGAGCTCGAACACCAGGAGTCGATCAACAAAGCCCAGGCTGTAATTCGCGCCATCGAGCGCGCGCGGGAGATGTAAGCCGTCGAGCTTATGCACCTCTGTTCGCGCGTTTCGCTGCCCGGCTAATCGAGTCTGCAACCACCCATGGTGCGCCAACAAGCGCGACTGAGATCGCGTTGCCCGCCCAGTTGAAATGATCGTGAGGCCCTGCAACGAGCTTTGGAATCCAGACCAAAATCTCGAAGCTGAGAATCTCAGCCGTAATCAGACGCGACGCCAGCCTGGCCATGACGCCCGTTAGAATCGCCGCCGCGGCAAGGAAAAACCCGATCGTCGTCACATAAGCCCAAAACATCCGCGACGGTGGAAGCCACCCGGGAATCCACGTCAACATACCCGGCATATAGTAAATGTGGCCCACGCCAAAGGAGATCGCCGACAACCCGTACAGGCGTGCGAACAGACTCTCGCGGCGCGCAACCCATGAGCCGGCCGGCGACAGCGATGCAAACAGCACACTTCCGGCAACGACAAGGGAGAACTCCTCAAAGAAGTTGCCAAGAGGATCGAAGTTGCGCAGGTTTGCGAGATACGCAGGCACCCAAACGATCGTGAAAACGGAGTAGACGGCCGTGAGCGTAAGAGCACCGGCTCGCGCTGTTCGCCGCCAAAGCAGTGCCAGACCCGCGCTCAGCTCAACCGCGGCGGTACCATACGCGAGCGGGGTACGGAACGGCACGTTCGGACCCACGTGCTGCCATGTCGCCGCAAAATCGCTCGATGCCAAACCGAGCAGACCGAGAAAAATCGCTCCTCCAGCATAGACAAATATCCCTGGATTCGACAGGACACTGCCACTCTTCGATTGGAGGCTGCTGCTCTGCATGGCTGACAATCTCCGGCTTCCGGCGTTGCGAGCGCAACGGCCTTCACGCGCACCGAAAGGCGCTCAGACACCGGTTCTACCATAATCAGGCACAGTCCCGGACATGTTGGGGTTACATCCCCCGCAAGCCCGTTATGATCCAACCCTTGCATCTCGCTTAAGACAGACCTATGCGGCATCGGTCTGGTCACCATTCTCAAATATGGTCAGGTGACGCACGGTTGTATTGCCGAGTCCATTTCCAGCGCGAAGTACCATGAGTTGAAGTGCTCTGTGGTTCCACTTCACGAGCGGCCGCGCAACCCTGCACGTCTATCGGGAAAGTTCTCTGGGGAGAGTGAAATATGAACAGCGTTTGGACCTGGACAAGAAATGGGTTGGCGTTCATCGGCATTCTGGCGCTCGGCTTCTGGTTTGGCGCCAGCCGCATCGTCAGCGCCTCAAGCCGCAGTTCGAGCTATGATTCCGGCCAGGGCGTGCAGTTTCAATTCACGGGAGCCAAAGACTCGAGTTCCCTGCTCGTCTATCAGCCTGAAACCAGGACCGTGTACCTCTATCAAGGCGCCCTGGTTGGCAATGCAAGCCTGCAGTGCTCCTACATGTTCGAAATGACACGCCCCGGCGAAGTCATTCGCCGCGTCCCCTGCGCCATCCCCCAACTGAACCCGTAAGAAGGTTCCATCCGCGATCTAATCTCAGACGGTCACCGCGGGATGTGGGGCTGCGCAGCCTCACGCTCACGTGTTTCGCGATCTCGTCAGATCCTCTGCGTCGACAGGCGGCGCTTCCGGTGCAATGTCAATGCGCCAGCTCCCGTCAGCAGAAGAAGGTAGCTGGACGGCTCCGGAGTTGGAGTTAATGGCCCAAAATTGTAGCCAACCGCGTCCAGAACCTGCACCTCAGGCGAGCTGAGGTTCAACGTCACGGTATCTGAATTGGATCCGTAGGCATCCTGAACGTTTTGACCGCTGGTTCCAATCCAATCGCCGTAGTCGCCGCCATTATTACAGTTGTTATAGACGGCCCCGTTCGGGTGCGAGACGCCGCCATTGACTGAGAAATAGGCCGTAGGCGAGCCGGTGCATGGAACGCTCGTTGAACTGTTCAACGCGAAGCTGCGTACTCCCGAAGCGCTGTAGCGGTAAAGGTCTGCCACCATCGGATTCGCGGGTACGCCGCCGACGCCGCCATTGGGAAGGGCCGAAGCCGTGCCCAGCACCTCGTCCAACTCGTGCTCCACAGCGCCCTCAAGTGCTGACGCCGGAGTTCCGGAAGTGTTGAGCAAAGATGTGCTGAGGTCGATGCAGCCATTGGCAGTCAGATTGTCGCACGTGCTGAATGCGACAGAAGCCTGGTCTGCGAGGCCGAGGTCAGAGGCGAGCGTGGAGGTCATGACAACGTTTCCGCTGCCGGTCACGGGGTTCGTGGTATGCGGCCCGCCGCCCAGGCTTGCAATTGCCGAAATATCGGTCGCATCCCCGGACGAGCTGGCAACCAGCGCGCTGTAGTAGTCGCTATAAGGCACCGCGCCGACAAGAAACCGCGAGGTTGCACCGCCGTTCGCCTGGGATCCGAACGCAACTGTAAGGGAAAAGTTACTGCTCATGTTCGCCGCGTAGAAGTTGACGGCGTTCTGAATCGCCGTTTTGTCGGCGTTGCTGAAGGCAACGGTTGGATCGTATAGAACCGTAATAATCGGGTCGGCGGAAGCGGCGGCAGCAAAGCCGAACATGGCGAGTGCACACAGCACCTTCGAAGAAACCAAGGAAACCTCCTGTCCGGTGATACCGGATTCTGACTTTCTTTTTGTGCACAGCTCAGGGGAAGCTTAAAGGGGAAACCAATTCTCGTTGAGGGTTCTCGGATTGCAAGAGTATACTTCTCTGCGCAGCGTACGCAAGAAAAATCTTCCCATATTCCTGGGACCGCTCAGTCAAGCGGCTCCCACCTATAGACACGCAAAGCAAGCTTTATTCTGCCCCAAAGAATTTTCGGAAGAACTGTCCCACGCGCGCAAACAATCCCGGCTTCTTCTGTTTCGGCCGTGCATCAGAAACAGCCGCCGCGGGCGTGGGAGCCGCGCGCGCGGCCGGCGCGGTCGTGACCGAGCCAGATTGCGCCGTATGATCGGCTCCGTTATAGCTAAGCATAGTGGTCGCATTCACGCCATGCGTCGCCGGAGCAGCGACCACAGGTGTTTGCGCGCCCGGCGCAAGCCCTTCGCTCTGTGCCAACGGGAACTCGTTGCTTAGCACCGCGGCGGGCGGCGGCGGACAGCCGCATGGCTCCTTTTCCTGATCGACCACCGATTGCAGGTTGCCGCGCTCGAACATTACGCGCTGCCCCGGCTGCACGCGATAGATCCCGCCGTCGAATACGCTCGTTACCAGAACGTACGGCGCATCGGCGCCAGAATTGTCGACGCAGGTGTCGCCGTTCTCGCCTAGCCGCACCTTCACATCCACCGCGTTCGGGCCGCCGATGAGAATACGGAAGTAGGGCGTGAGCAGCGTATCGGCATTTTTGGCGCGCGATTCGCTCGGCGCAAGACTCATCTCCACCGCACCACGATCGAGCGCCATCAGTAATCCCGGCACCTCGCCCTCCGGCGCGCTCGTGTCGGCCGCAAGCTTTACCGTGCTCGAAGCGCACACACGCAGCGTGCCTCGCGCGGGCAACGCCACTTCAGCGGTCGCGGTTCCGGCGGTAATGCTGCCGCTGCCGGTCAGGTATGCTTTTCCGTTCCATGCCTGCATCGGCCCAGCAACCTCGAGCGCAGCACCCGGCATCGCTTTGTCCAACGGAACAATGGCGACCGGAAGAGTGCGGAAGGTTGGCGACGTATCTGGTTGTGCATCTGCAGGCGTTGCGCGCGTACTTGCCGGAGCGTTTGCCGTGGCTGCTGCTGGCGTGGTCTGAGCCGCCGCGCAAACACTAAGCGCCGACGCAGCGATCAGCACCGCGCAGAGATGCCGAACGCAAATCACTCTCCGCGCCTGCCGACGGCCCGCAGACTGGTTCCTGGCCTTGGGTGCTTGGTGCATGACTACATACTAAGGAAATTGCGGATCATCTGGTGGCCGCCCTCGGTCAGCACGCTCTCGGGATGAAACTGCACGCCTTCAACAGGCAGCGTACGATGCCGCAGCCCCATAATCACAGAACCCGATCCGTTCGCCTCCGCAGTCCGCGCCGTCACGCGCAAATCTACAGGTAGCGATTTCTCTTCCACGATCAGCGAGTGGTAGCGCGTACAAGTAAGCGGCGTCGAGAGACCCGCGAAAACGCCCGTTCCATCGTGATCGACGGCGCTCGTCTTGCCGTGCATCAGGTTCTTGGCGCGAATCACTTTGCCACCAAACGCCTCGCCAATCGCCTGATGTCCCAGGCAAACGCCGAGAATCGGAATTCTCCGTGGCGAACCCGTCATGTGGCGAATAAGTGGCACCAGAATGCCGGCCTCGCCCGGTGTACATGGTCCCGGAGAAAGTAAAATTCTCTCCGGCTTCATCGCCTCCACTTCCTCGGGCGTTACCTCGTCGTTGCGGCGCACCACCACCTCCGCGCCCAGCTCGCCCAGGTACTGCACCAGGTTGTAGGTGAACGAATCGTAATTGTCGAGTACGAAGACCATGCTGACTTCAGTGTAGCGCGAGCACTGGAACCCCTACCGTCCCGCCTGCGTAGTATTCTGTAGGCCGTTCTTCAGAAGGATTTCATCTTGTTCTATACGATCATTCGCGCTGGGTTCGCTTGCGCCTGGGGAACCCTGATCATTGTCTGGATTGCCGGGCTGTTTTTTACCAAATCTACAGCCAGGCAAACCTCTTATTTCTCGTGTTTTGTTTTCTTTCTTCCTCTCATTGCCTTCTATCTGCTCGTGGTCTTTCATGCCATTCCTGCCGATTGGCTTCTCCTGCGCTTTTGGCCTCACACCGTCGCCGTACAGTCGGCCGGGCTTGCTATAACCATCCTTGGCTGCGGCTTTGCCATCTGGGCGCGCGTCACGCTCGGCTCCAATTGGAGCGGCATGCCGAAGGTGAAGCACGACCATGAACTCATCGTCAAAGGCCCCTACAAACTGGTACGCCATCCCATCTACTCCGGCATACTGCTGGCCCTGACAGGCACCGCGATCGCCGCCGACCGGAGCGTATGGATCCCATACCTTGTCTTGCTGGTTGTCTCATATTCCGTGAAGATGCGCCAGGAAGAGCAACTGATGATCGAGACCTTCCCGGAGGAGTACCCGCCCTACCGCCGTCGCGTGAAGGCAATCATCCCCGGTGTGTTGTAGGCACACCATTGAACCGCACGAATCCAAATCGCTGCCATGCTGTTCCCGCAAGCCCCATGCGGGCTCACTAGCTGAATGACTTATTTGCACCTGCTTGCATACGCTCACGCCCATCTGCAAAACTGCCAGAGTATCGAATCGCATTGAGCTTGCAGGCGCTAAGCGGGGGTGAGAATGACAGGGGATACTCCAGTTTCTATCCTTTCGGGAATCGCAGCAATCCTCAATGCAGTCGCCTGGCCGCTCGTGCTTGTTGCCGTCATTATCGCCTTCCGATCGAAGATCGCTGCCTTGTTCGATGTCCTGACCAAGAAGTTGGCAACGGCCTCGAAAGTGAAGGCGTGGCAACTCGAAATTGAGTCCGCAGAACAGGACATTAAAGATGTCGTCGACAAGGCAGCAAGCGGAGCCAGCGTCGAGCAATTGGGAACAAAGATACCCGAGAATCAGCTTCAGGCGGCACAGGAGGTCGACAAGCGCTTGCGGGATGCTCCGATTTCGCAAAGCAGTGCGCTTGGTGTGGTACAAAAACAAATCCGCGCGCAATGTGATCAATACGAGCAGCTCAGGAACGAATTGCCCGGCGGCTCTCTCCGCACGAGGCGAATGAATGAAATCGCTGCGAAAATGCGCAGCCTTTCACTCGCCGCGCGCCCGCTGCTCGATTCTTTCGTCTCCAGCCAAAGCGTTGGCGAGCGCCTGGCGGCAATCTGCATTCTTCAAGTCGCTCCCGATTACAACTATTTTCCTTGGTTGATCGAGCGAATCAAGACTGAGCGCCAACCGTTCATCTTCTTTCAGGCTGCAGTTGCAGTCTTGGAGCTTGTGAAGGGTGGAAGTTATCGTGGAAATTCTTCGGTGAAGCAGGAAATCGAAGGCGCATTGCAGCACGTCTCCAGCTTCGCGGGCGGCACACCAGACAAAAACACGATCGACGTACTTAATTTAGCCTTATCTAAGGTGGGTTAAGTTGGTCCTTCACTTCCTCATTCAAGGCCGCGTGCAAGGCGTAGGTTTCCGCTGGTTCGTGCAGCGCGAGGCCGGCGAACTCGAACTGCGCGGCTGGGTGCGCAACACTGAAGACGGCGACGTGGAAGTTGTCGCCGCCGGTGAGCCCGTCGATCTCGACGACCTGCGCTCGAGCCTCAAGCGCGGCCCGCGCGGCAGCCGCGTCGATCGCGTCGTCGAACACACCCTCAACGAAAGCGAAGCCCAGGACCTCTCGTCTTTCCGCATCGACGGCGCGTGGTAAAGGACAGGTGTCAGGTGTCCGGTGTCAGGTGTCCGGTTTCAGTCCTTGCCTCTGCCCAGATCGGAAACTCCGCTTCGAGCGGCAAGCCTGCGCCTCACTGCATTAAACTGACACCTGACACCTGAACCCTGACACCTAAACCGAGGAGCGCCGCACCGCCATGTCCAACCCCACCAAGCCCGAGAATGTCGAAGACCTCAAAAAACTGATCCGCACAGTGCCCGATTTTCCCAAGCCGGGCATTCTCTTTTACGACATCACCACGCTCCTGAAGGACAAGACCGGCTTTGCGCAGCTCATCGACGCGCTGGCCGCGCACTACATCGAGCGCAAGATCGATCTGGTGCTGGGCATCGAAGCGCGCGGCTTCATCTTCGGCCCCGCGCTCGCCTATCGCCTCAATGCAGGCTTCGTCCCTGTCCGCAAACCAAGGAAATTGCCCGCACCGGTCGCGCGCGTAACCTACGATCTCGAATACGGCACCGATACGCTGGAGATTCACACGGACGCGATCGCGCCGGGCCAGAGCGTCGTGCTCGTGGACGATCTGCTCGCCACCGGCGGCACCATGGAAGCAACCGTGAAGCTCGTAATGCAGTTGGGCGGAGTGATTGCCGGTCTAGGCTTCGCCGTCGAGCTCGATTTCCTCAAAGGCCGCGACCGCTTCACCGAGTACGACGTCTTCAGCCTGCTCCACTACGACGAGTAGCCTACAGCGGAAATAGCGTGGTTAGCTGAGCTAGTAGAGTTAGGCGGGCTATCGCAGCGTCTAAACGGCTTGAATGTGACAGAGCGCGTAATCTCTCCTATACCTCTTCGCCCACCTCATCTGAAGCCTGGGCTTCTGCACCGTCCGCCGCAGACTCCGTCTGCAACATCGACGCATCGGCAAACCGGTAGCCTACATAAACATCCGTGAGCAGGTAAACCGGCTTCGAGGGATCGTCCTCGATCTTCTTGCGCAATTGCCGCACGAAGGTGCGCAGATACTCCACTTCCTCGCGGCATTCCGCTCCCCAAACGGCGGTCAGCAGCTTGGCATAGGTCACCACGCGGCCCGAGCGGCTCATCAGGCAATACAAGATGTCGAACTCCTTGCGCGTCAGTTTCACCGGCTCGCCGCGCTTGGTCACGCGCCGCTTCACCGGATCAAGATGAATCTCGCCGATCTCCATCGGCGCGTCTTCAGGCCGTGCTGGAGCGCGCACGCGCCGCACCGCACTGCGAATGCGCGCGATCAGCTCGCGCGTGCTGAACGGCTTGGTCACGTAGTCGTCAGCGCCGAGGTCCAGCGCTTCTATTTTGTCTTCTTCGTCGTCGCGCACGGTCAGCATCAGCACCGGCAGGCGGGGCGCAAAACTGCGGATGCGCCTGAGCGTTTCAATGCCGCCGATGCCCGGCATATTGATGTCGAGCAGCACCGCGTCGAAAGTCCCGCTGCTGCGCAGCGCCTGCAGCGCTTCTTCGCCGCGCGAGGCCTCGGCCACCTGGAAGCCCAGTTCCATGAGCGGCGGGCGCAATGCTCTGCGGATCGCCGACTCGTCGTCCACCACCAGAATGCGGATCACTTGCTGCATGGTCATGAACTCTCCTTCTCCGCTGTCAGCGGAATCGCTGCAAAGAACGTAGTGCCTTCCTGCTCCTCGCTCGTCACCCAAACATAACCGCCGTGAATCTGCGCCGCGCGCTTGGCGACCGCCAGGCCGATTCCCGTTCCGGGTGCGCGGTTCGAGTAGCCCGCGGAACGGTAATAGCGATCGAAGATGCGCTCACGGTCGGCAATCGGAATGACCGGCCCGTAGCTCTGCACCGAAAAAATCGCTTCGGCGCCGGCGTTCTCGATCCGAATCGTGATCGTGGTCCCAAAATTCGAGTACTTGCACGCGTTGTCAATGTACTGGGTTAACAGCATCGCCATCAACTGCCGGTCGCACTTGAGGACCAAATCTTCATCTCCGATCTCGATTGCCACCTTCATGCTGGCCAGCCGCTCTTTCATGCTGCCGACGACCTCCTCGACCAGCGTGCCCGCACTCACCGCGCTCCACGTGAATCGTGACATCGTCGGCATCGAGGCGCGCCGTGGTCAGCAGCCGCGTCGTTAACTCCCCCAGCAGGCTGGTCTGCTCGTCGATCAGCGACACCAACTCCGCCTGTCCTGGCGAAAGGTGGCCCATCTCGCTCAAGCCTGTCGAGGCCGCGCGAATCGCAGTCAGCGGTGTCTTGTACGCGTGCGCCAGGCTGTCGAGCACGGTGGCTCGCAATTGCTCGGTGCGCCGCTCGGTCTCGATCCGGCTCTCGTTGGCGAAGGCGCGGTAACGGTCGAATGTAATAGCGATCAGCGAGGCGATGGCATTATTTGTCAGCGGGTTGGTTTCGCCCCGCACCAAAAGGCTCCCGATGGGCACAGTTCCCAGGCGCACTACGCGCCGCCCGATGCCGGCCTCCGGGTCGTCATCCGTGGTTTCGAAGTAATAAACGTTCTGCGCCATCTCCTGCGGATCGACGTTCCAGTAGCCCGCCTGATACACCTCATGCAAATCGGCATCGAAAACAGCGACCGCCTCGACATCGAAGATATCGTGCACCAGGTCGGCCAGCTGCTGACCCGGCTCCATATTCAAATTCATCTGCAGCGTGCGCCGCGTGAACTCGTAGAGATCTTCCATCTGCCCGCCGCGCGATTCTACTTCGCGCGCGTGTTCCGTCACTCGCGACGAAAGCCGGCTCACGGTGATCGCGACCAGAACAAACACCACCAGAGTGATCCAGCTTGCCGGATTCGCGGCCATCGCCAGGTCCGGCTGCCGGGTGGAAAACCAGCCATGCGCCACCACCGCCGTGAGCGAAACAATCACTGCCTGCCAGAACCCGCACAGCAGCGCAATGGCAACCACAACGACCAGATAGATCAACGCGGCGATCGGAGTCAGCCAACTGAACCAGTGCGCCAGCGCCGCCAGCATCACCACGCTCACCGCGCCGAGAGCGGATTCGAGCGCAAACAGAAGGATGCGCGTACTGGAACCACGCGAGTGCCATGGTCCGAATACCGAACGCGCAAGATAGCTCTGGGGCAATCCGCCACTCGCTTTCTGTTCCAGCCTGCGCAGCAATCAGCAACCACGCGGCCCGAATCGGCCAACCCGCCCGCACCAGAACCATCGCCTCGACCGCGATCGTTGCCCACTGCGCAGTATTGCTCGTCCTGAACGGGAGAAAGGTAAAGTCTAACAGGTTCTTTATGGGGTTTTCACGCCGCGCATCCGCTTGCCTCCTCCCAGGAACTCTTCCTATTGCCCACTAATCAAGGGAGATAAGACCGCGCTTTCGGGACACATGATTTCTTTTTGTGATCCTCATATCTTCTTTATGATTCGTTTGCATTACTAATGCCAGACCGTTTCAAGTTTCGCGGCGCTTATAACCCGACTGACCGCTGTCGATAGCTTCGATGTCGGCAGCCGCAACCAAAACCGTGCGCTGTACCTGAATCTCGAACAGCGCTTTCACGGGGCTTTGAGAGCGCGTGCTCTCATGCGCGATCTCTCTGCGTCTTTGGTCATACCCAAATTCTTTCTGGAGGATTCCTGTCGATGCATTCGAAATCCCTGGTCATACTCCGTTCAATCGCCCTTCGATCTGCTCTGGGATCTGCGATGGCATTCGCCGTCGTAGCTGGCGCACAAACGCCCGCACCTTCAACGCCGCGCGCCGGCCGCCGCACCCGCTGCCCCCGCGGACGCAGCGCCCGCTCCTCTTTCCACCTTCGTTCTCTCGGGTCCGTTGACGTGGCTGCCACCGGCCACCTTTGACGCCGGCCCCTTCGGCAAGCTCTCGGTCAACGGCATCCTTACCGGATACGCCCAGGGACAAAACCACCCTGTTCCAGGCGATGACACGAAGCAGGCCACGCTGACAAACGGGTTCATCTTCGTCCAGAAACCCGATGGCAAACTCCAGTACTACGTCCAGGCCGGTCTTTACGACTTCCCTACACTCGGTGCGCCTTTCGCAAACGCGCAGAGCACTGTCAACTTGTTCGGACCGGTTCCCGTGGCGTATCTCAAGCTGGCCACCGGCAAGACCACCACATGGCAGGTCGGCGCTCTGCCCACCCTGATGGGCGCTGAGGGAGCCTTCACCTACCAGAATATGAACGTCTCGCGCGGCCTGCTCTGGTTTCAGGAAAACATCGTCAACCGCGGCGTCCAGGTCAACCAGACCATCGGGAAGTATCTGACGGCTTCGTTTAGTTGGAATGACGGCTACTACTCCGACCGCTACAACTGGCTCTCCGGTTCGCTGACATATACCAAGGGCGTCAACACCCTCGTCTACGCCGGCATGGGCAATGCCGGCCAAACAGGCTACTCAACCGCGGCAACCCCGCTCGTGCAGAACAACAGCATGATGCACGCCGTCATCTACACCTACACCAAAGGCACATGGGTCGCCACAGGGACATACCAATACAGCAAGGTTCCCACCAACCCCAACATCGGCATCGACCAGGGTGCTTCCAGCAACGGCTTCGGATTTTACCTGAGCAAGACATTCAAGAGCGGCTTCTCGCTTCCCGGCCGCTTTGAGTACATCGAGCAGTCCGGCACCGTCGCGGGAGGGAATGTCGACATGCTTTACGGGCCTGGCAGTTCGGCCGTGACCTTCACCGTCACGCCCACCTACCAGAAGGGCGGCTTCTACTTCCGCTCCGACCTCGGCTTCGTCGATACCAACAACTCGAACGGTTACGCCTTCGGTCCCACAGGAACCGACGCCAGCCAGTTCCGCGCCACCGGCGAGTTCGGCTTCATCTTCGGCAAGAACCTCGTCGAAAAGTAACCTCAATGGGCGCGGCCTCCGCAAGGAACCGCGCCCATCTTCCCGAACAATTTCCACGTTGAACGCGGTCAGCACTCACTCCGGCAACCGTGACGCCCTTCGTGTCTTTAGCGAACTGCAAACACTCGGTCAACTCTTTTTTCGTTCTTTATTCGGTCCTCACGAACTCGACTCTAGACTCGCAACATCGATAGCCCAGGACCGGCCAGAGCCCCACATGTCCGGACCCTACAAGGCAATGCTGCACCTCGGTTCGGAGTACGCGGTAGAGGATGCGCTATAACCAGCTGTTTTCGCAACTTCCCGGGAACCATCCGCCGGGAAACAGCCGGACAAACTTCAAACCTCAGGAGAATTTTCATGGCAGATACGAAAGCACCTCAAATGCAGGCCACGCTGGGTCTAACTCAGTTGACCGCAAATGCGATGGCGCTCATCGCTCCCGGCGCCTTCCTCTGGCTCACCTTCTACATCCAGGCCACCACGGGTGTTGCTGGCCAGCCGTCCACCGCGCCATCCATGTGGCTGGGTATCTTCATCTCCCTGCTGCTCTGTCTGGCCACCGCCGTGTCCTACGCCGAGATATCCAAGCTCTATCCCGGCACCGGCTCCAGCTACTACTACGCCGAGCAGGCCATGCTCTCAAAAGACAAAGCCTTCAAGTACGCCCGCATCGCCAAGTTCGTCGTGGGCTGGGCCTCGCACCTCTACTATTGGGTCTATCCCGGCGTGATGGTCGCCGTCACCGGCGTTTTTGTCGGCTACGTGGTCGGCTTCCTGTATCCGACATTCATGAGCGGCTCCAACCCCGGGTTGCTCTTCATGGCGATCGTCGCGGTCGTCTTCTCCTTCTTCGTCGCCTGGATCGCCTCCAAGGGCGCCGGCGCTTCCTCGGCAGTCAACATCGCCATGAACGTAATTCAAATATCGGCCCTGATCGTCTTTAGCGTTCTGGCTCTCGGCTATCGCGCCAACCATCCGGCCGGCACGCCTTCGTTCCAGTACGACTTGCAGACGCAGCAGACCTTCACCTACCAGTTCGCCACCGCCAAAGACGGCTCCATCATGCGCGACTCCGGCGGCACTCCGCTTCCGCTGCTCGATAAAACTGGTAAGCCGGTCCCGTTCACGATCGATTACCCGACTACCGACTCCAGCGGTAACTTCCTTTCGCATCCCAGCGCAGCTTCCGTCATCGGTGTTCACAAATGGAGCTGGGTCTTCATCCAGTCCACTGTCGCCATTCTCATTCTGGTCGGTTTCGAGTCGGTCACCTCGATGGGAGGCGAGGCAAAAAATCCGACCAAGCATATTCCCATCGCCGTCATCGCTTCGCTGTTGATTCAGGGGTTGTTCTGCTACCTGTTTGAGTACTTCTGCGCCAACTACTTTCTCAACTCGGGGTATACCATGCAAAGCGCCACGGGCTCGGCCGCGCCCATCGGCGACATGATGATCATCGTCGGCGATCAACTGTTCGGCCAGGGCCACGGCCGGTACTTTATGCTGGCTGAAGCCGTCACGGTCTTCTTCGCCCTCATCGGCACCACGCTGGCCTGCATGAACACCGGCGCTCGCGTCACCTATGCTATGGGCAAGGACGAGGAGGTTCCCGAACACTTCGGCATGCTTCACGAAAAGTCCCTGTCGCCGCGCAAGTCCATCTGGACGCTGGCCTGGATCTCGGCGGTCATCGGCGTCATCGCCATCTCGCTGATGTTCGGCGACGCCGGCGCTCCCACCGACGCCACCATCGCCGCACTGCCCAAGGGCATCTTCTCTAGCTGGGGTTACCTGCCGCACGATACTCTGGCCAAGTTGCCCAACTCGCTGCTCGCCCTCACCCTCACCTCCAACTTCGGCACCTTCATCCTCTACGGGTTGAGCTGCCTGCTGTGCATCGTCGCCTACTCCGAGCGTCACGATAAAAATATCTTGATGCACTACCTCATCCCCGGCTTCGGCCTGCTCGCCAACCTCACCTGCATGGCCTTTTACTTGGCGGGCCCGTTCTTCAACCTCGGCACTAAGATGGAGCCATTAACCGCTCTGGGCATCTCCTTGATCTGGGGCCTCTACGGGGCGGTATACTTCCTCCGTTCCTCGAAGGCCAAGGGCAAGTCCGTCCTGCTTGAATCAAAACAGGAAGTTTCGCAAACTGCTCGTTAACTCAGTATTAGATCCTGGGTGGATTTCCTCTCCGGCCTTGCAAGAGGAACTGGAGAGGTATCCACCCAGTTTCACGTTTTTTGAACTTGATTTCCGATTGGAAGCACTCCGCCCAGGCAGAGCGGAACATTTCACACGGCGGCCCCAAATGCTAGACGTACAGTTCGGCCAGGCAAGCGACTTCGGCAAAGTCCGTACCAACAATGAGGACGCTCTCGGTTCGTTTATCCCGGCATCGCGCGCGCAAGCGCGCTCTCACGGCTTTCTCTTTGTCGTTGCCGACGGCGTCGGCGGCCTCGATCTCGGCGAAGTCGCTTCGGCCACCGCCGTCTCTGTCCTTACAGAGGAATTCTCGAAGGCGCAGTCCGGCTCCATGCTCATCAGCCTCATGCCGCGCCTCATTCAGCGCGCCAACACGGCCGTCCACGATTGCCGGCTCAATCCCAAATACCGCGGTCAGAGCATGGCCACCACGATTGTTGCCTGCGCCCTCCGCTACGATCAGGCCGTGGTCTCGCACGTCGGCGACTCCCGTTGCTACCTCGTGCGTAACGGCCAGGCCCGGCAGATCACGCAGGACCACACGCTGGTCAACGAGCAGCGCAAGATGGGTCTGATCTCCGCCAGCGAAATTGCGGCCTCCGATTCCCGCCACGTGCTCATGCGCTCCGTGGGGCCGGAGATGTTCGTCTCGCCCGACACCTCGGCCGTCACACTGCAGCCAGGCGACGTGCTCGTCCTCTGCACCGACGGCCTGCACGATGAGATGAAGGAGCCTGAAATTGCCGCCATCGCCTCGCAGAAAAAAGACGCCGCGCAGATTGCGAAAGAACTCGTGGCCCGCGCCGTAGAAATCGACGGCGGCGACAACACCACCGCGCAAGTCATCCGCGTCCGCTCCGTCGAGCAGGTAGGCATGTACCGCGGCCGCCCCTACCGGTTGCCCGCTTAGCCGAACTGCCCTCATCAACGCGGGAAACCGGCAGCCTCGAGGGGTGCCGAATGTTGCAATTTCCAACTCGGCGGTATTTTCCCTACTCGACCAGCTCGGCCGTCATCGTTGCGCCGCCCATTGACGCCAGCACCGCGCTGGTCTTCACTACCTTGTGGGAGTCCTTCGCAACCCAGAGGGTCCTCTTGTCGGAGCCTCCATCGGCCGAAACAATCTCGACGCGATACGCCTGGAAAGTCCCGGCAGGAACCGTCACGCTCTCCGATCCCGCGACGGAAAGCTGCCAGAGTTTCACTTTCTGCGTCTGCACGTCGAAGTTGCGGAAAGTCGTCGTATATCCCTCTGCAATCGGCAGGCAAGCGATCACCTGTTCGCTTCCGGCGGCATCGGCAAACAGCGGGCCGCCCAGGTCCACCGAGATCGGTTTCTCCTGACCGTTCATGCTGAACTTCCCGGCAGCTTTATTTCCCGCAAAGTCGAGATCGATCGCCACCGGCCCCTGCCTGACACTCCGTTTCTCGAGCAGCAGCGTCGCCTTCTCGATCGTTGCCGTGTCCGTAATGGTACCCTGCGGCATCTCGATCGTATCGACAGCCGTCCAGGAGCTGCCGCCGTCCTGAATTGAGGTGGATAACTTCAGTTGCATCGCTTGCCCGCCCGCCTCAATCTTCACCTGATAGCGATACGTGCCTGCCTGCAAATCCATGGCCGGCTTGGGAACGCCCACGCTGGCAGCTTCAACCGTCTTTGCCAGAACCACCGTTTTCGGATCCACGGATATTTCCTTCAGGCGCGCGATCTCCTCCGTCGTGCCGCCTTCCTGATATTTGCCGCCCAGGTGCTGGGCCAGAAACTTCTCCGATGCCATCATGAGGGCCAGGTTGTTGATCGGCCGGGCAAAGCCATGGCCTTCATCCGGAGCCAGGAGATATTCAACCGGAAAACCCCGGTCGCGCAGCGCAATCACAATCTGTTCGGCTTCCCGGCGGTTCACGCGCGGATCGTTCGCCCCTTGCGCCACCAGCAGCGGAGTCCTGATCTTTTCAGCCGAATGAATCGGAGACTCTTCCATCAAAAGCTTCTTGCCTTCAGGCGTTGATACGTCGCCCATGCGCACGGCGAACATTTTGCGCGCGGCCTCCCAATAGGGCGGAATCGATTCCATCAACGTAATCAGGTTCGAAGGCCCCACGATATCCACGGCCGCCGCGTAGAGATCGGGCGTGAATGTCACGCCGGCCAGCGTCGCATACCCGCCATACGACCCGCCCATAATGCCCACGCGCTTGGGATCGGCGATTCCCTGGTCCACCAGATACTTCGCGCCCCAGGTAAGGTCGTCCTGCATCTTGCGGCCCCACTCCAGGTTCCCCGCATCGAGAAACTGCCTGCCATACCCCGTCGACCCGCGGAAGTTCGGCTGCAGAACTGCATAGCCGCGATTGGCCAGGAATTGCACCAGCGGGCGATAACCCCAGTCGTCACGGCCCCAAGGCCCGCCATGCGGAAAGATGATCGTCGGCAGGTTCTTTGCCTCCACGCCCTTCGGCAGCGTGAGATACGCCGGGATTTCCAGACCGTCGGAGGATTTGTAGGTGACCGATTTCATCTCCGCCAGATCCTGGCGCGGCAGTTTCTCCCAAATCCTGTACTGCAGCGTCAGTTTGTGCGTTTTCGGCACGTACAGAAACGTCTCGCCCGGTTCGACGTCGCTATGCACGTTCACTAGCCAAAGTTGCTCGTCGCGTGTGCGCGAAACCACATCCACGTACTCACCTGGATAGCGCTTCTCGATCCAATGAACTCCATCGCCGAATTTCTTATCTCTGTAATAGGTCTTCGTGCGGTCCGCGGTATACCAGGTCTCCTGCAATTCGTCGTTGACTTCAGAGAAGAGCGCGCCGCCAAAATCGTTCTTGCCCAAAGGATCGCTCTCGACCGCTTCCGTTTTTCCCGTGGCAGGATCGAGCAGCGCCAGCGAGATGAGATTCGCATCCTTGTTCGTCTGGATGTACACCTTGCTGCAGTCCGGCAAAAAATGCAGCGGACTGCAGGTCTCGAAAACCGAGCACGAGTAGATTTTGGTCAGCTTGTCGGTGTCCACGCGCAAAATCTCCGTGTCACCATTCTCCGCATTGCGAACGGCCAGCCGCAGTTCGCCCTTCACGTCGAACTCCCACCCCGTAATGCGGTCGGTATTCTTGCGCAGCAGCGTCTTCTCGCCAGTTGAAATCCGCAATTTGTACAGGTCGTGCCAGGCTTTGTCGCGATCGTTGATTCCCACGTACACAATATCCGGATCGCTCTTGGGCGCCGCGTAAAGCAGTACGCGGACTCCGGTCAGTCCGGTCAGGTCGCGCGACGGCGGCGCATCGGCGCCGGCTGCGGGCTTGGCCGCGGGATCGACAGCATAGACGTTGTAGTTCTCATCTCCATCGTGATCCTTGACGTAAAGGATGTATTTCCCATCGCGCGACCAGAGATAGCCGGCGACAGGGCGCTTGGTTTCAGTGGTCAGCAGTCGCGCCGCGCTGAACGGCTCATCTACGCCCTTCACGTATACATTGCGTGTCTCATGCCAATCTTTTACAAAGGCAACATACTTGCCGTCAGGCGAGAGCTGGGCCGCGGCAATCTCCGGATCGCCAAAAAGTATGTCCCGGTCAATCAGCGGCGGCGGGCCGCCGGCATTGCTCTTTTGCGCAGGCGCGTTGCCATTTTGTGCAAATGAGCTGACGGCGAATGACACAAGACAGATCAAGCCTAACGTGAGCTTCTTCATCACCGGGAATCCTTTCAGGCAGGAAATCGAGGAACGACTGGAAAACTGAGGGCCGATGTATAGCAGATTCTAAAGACTGCGCAATTATCCTCCCGCAGCTTTGAAACCGCAAGCGACGATTCATCGCTGCGCTCTATCGATGGAGGGGCTGTCCGCAACATCGCACGGCAAATCCTGGCCGTGCGAACCTAGCCGAGAAAGTAGCGCCGGTCTCCTGACAGGCTGTCGTGCGGGTATCCACACCCGGGTGCGATCATCTCTCCTTATGGAATCCTTACTTCCTACGCCGCTCTTTCCGATAAAGTAAAGAGAACCCTGATGGAGCGCACCGCACAATGGGCTTCTACGATCCCCTGCAACCCGGTCAACAAGTCGACTCCTACCGCATTGACGCGTCGGTCGCGCGCAGCGGCATGGCCACCATATACCGCGCCACCGATACGCGCGATGGCCGAGTCGTAGCCCTTAAAATTCCCCATCCCGACATGGAGGCCGATCCGCTCTTCTTCGATCGCTTCAAGCGCGAGTCCGCCATCGGCGAGCGCCTCAACCACCCCAACGTGATGCGCGTCTACGGCGATGAGAAGCGCGCACGCATTTACATGGTCATGGAGTGGTGCGAGGGCCGCCTGTTGCGTCGCATCCTCGACGATGGCCGCATCCCTTACGATCGCGCCATGCGCATCGCCAAAGGCGTGCTCCAGGCGTTGGCCTATATCCATGCCAACGGCGTGGTCCATCGCGATCTCAAACCCGAAAACATCCTCATCGACGACAACGACAACATCAAGCTCATCGACTTTGGCATCGCCGGCGATACTTCCGCAAAGCGCCTCACCTACGCCAACTTCACCACTGCGCTCGGCACGCCCAGCTACATCTCGCCCGAGCAGGTGAAGGGCAAGCGCGGCGACGGGCGCAGCGACATCTACTCCATGGGCGTCATCCTCTACGAGATGCTCACCGGCAAGCTGCCCTTCTCCGGTCCCAACCCGCTCGCCGCGATGAACGATCGCCTGCTGAACCACCCTACGCCGCCGCGCGTCGCCGCCCCTTCCGTCACGCCCCAGATGCAGGAGATCGTTTATCGGGCATTGGAGCGCGACCCCAAAAACCGCTACCCCCGCGCCGAGGAATTCCTCCACGATCTCGACCACCCCGACGAAATCGGCGTCGAGGACCGTCCCGAAATCCGCGACTGGCAGGTCCGCAAGTCCCCTCTCGTCCGCAAAATCCTCTATTACGGAGGCCTGGCGCTCATCCCGGTTGTTATACTGTTGGTCATGCTTCTGATCGCCCATAGCCGCTGAACGCTCTGGGGATCGATCCGCCTTATTATCCTCGCGGAATCCTTCTATCAAAGGTTTAGAATCTCCGTGAGTGCCCGTCAACTGCTTCGCGCCCAGAAAGGAGATCCATGTCCACCGAGTATAGGAATTTTCTAGCTCTCTCTTATGAGGAGTTGGAGACCCTCAACCTGCAAGCCAAGAGCGACCGCCATAACCGCGTGTCCGCCGACGAAATTCGCGAAAAACGCCTGAAGTACCTCACCGACGAGAAGCGCATCAAGGCCGTCACCGTGCTGTTTTCCGATCTTGAGGGCCGTCTGCACCTGCTCGACTACGACAAGAAGTTCCTCCTCGGCGCCTACGAGAATCTGACCTTCGACGGCTCGTCGATCCGCGGATTCACCGCGCAAAAAGAGAGCGATCTTCGCCTCGGCATCGACTGGGCCTCCTTCTACTGGGTGCCTGCCGACGTCTTTGGCACCGGCAAGGTGCTGGTCTTCGGCAACGTCATCGACAAGGACGGCACACCCTACTCCGGCGATCTGCGCGGCGTGCTCAAGAACTACGCGGAGAAGCTCTTCGCGGAGAAGAAGTACACCCTAAACGCCGCCACTGAGATCGAAGGCTTTCTCTTCGCCGGCAAAGACGCCGAGCGCAAGTACCACGAGACCGGCAAATTCGAATTCATCAATAGCGGCGGCTACTACCACGTGCTGCCTCTCGATCCGCTCCGCCAGTTCATTGACACCGCTGCCGAAGTGCAGCGCGCCATGGGCTTCCAGAACGAGAAGGACCACCCGGAAGTCGCGCCCAGCCAGTTCGAAATCAACTTCGGTTACGCTGAAGTCGTCGCCGCCGCCGATCAGATCCAGCTCTACAAGCTGCTCTGCCGCCAGATCGCGGCCAATATGGGCTACACGGCCTGCTTCCTGCCCAAGCCCGTCGTGGGCGTCAACGGCAGCGGCATGCACACCAACGTCTCCGTCTCCCAGGGCAAGACCAACCTCTTCTGGGACGAGAAGGGCGAGGAGCAACTCTCGCAGTTCGGCTGGGACTTCCTCGACCGCATTCTCACCCACGCGCTCGATCTCTGCCTCATCTTCAACTCCAGCGTCAACGCGTATCGCCGTCTCGATCCGCACTTCGAAGCGCCCGAACCAGATTCGCGCTTCGGCAGTCGATCGCGGCGCCATGATCCGCGTGCCCATCGGCAACCATCGTTCCATGCGTACCGAAGTGCGCGCAGTCGCGCCCGACGCCAACCCCTACCTCTCGCTCTACGGCATCTTCAAAACCGGCATCGACGGCACCATCAACAAGTCGAAGGATCTCCGCGCCGGCGGCCGCTACCTGCCCGATAACATCCAGAAAGCCATCGACGACTTCAAGTCCTCCAAGTGGATCGGCGAGATTCTCGGCGCCGACGTGCAAGGCCGCTATGTCGACCTGAAGCAGGCCGCTGCCAACCGCTCGCCGCGCGACCTCGGAACTATCGTCAAAGGCTCCGAAGTCCAGTTCCATCATGCCGTCTACAACCAGTCGCTCTGGAACCTCTTCTAAAGATCCTCCGCCAGAACAACAAAAGCCCGGTCTCCCGCAAGGGAGATTGGGCTTTCTGCTTTTGCGCGACAGAGTAGCTTCGACGGCCGGACCAGTTCAACCGGCCGTTATCGTTTTTAAGCAAACAGGAGTATTCTGGTAGCCTTCCCCCAAAGAATCAGGTTCCCCAATAGCCCGCAGGAGGTTTCCATGCGTTTCTCGCGCTTCGCCCTTCCTTTGTTCGTTCTTGCCGCAACCGCTCAACTCCTTCTCACTCCCGCACGCGCCTTCGCTCAGTACGTCGTCGACTGCACCGGCAACACGCCCGGTGCCTACACCACCATCAACTCGGTCATTCCGCTTCTCACCAACGGTTCCGTCGTGCGCATCACCGGCCCGTGCACGGAGAACGTCACCATCACCGGCCTCTCCAACCTCAACATCGGCGCGGCCTATGGCCAATCCGCAGTCCTCAACGGCAACCTCACCCTCAACAGCGTGCAGAACCTGTATCTCTACGGAATGAACGTCACCAACCCCAACGGCGACGGCATCGACATCAACTCCAGCGCCGGCGTAACGCTCGATAGCTGCACCAGCAGCAATAACAGCAACTACGGCCTGAGTGTGAACGATTCAACGGTCACCGTCCAGGATCCCTCGGCTTTCAGCAACAACGCCAATGACGGTATTTGGGTAAGTGGCGCCGCCGACCTGATTGTCAATGGATACTCCGCTCCCGTCATCGTCAGCAACAACACAGGGGTCGGGATCGAGGTGCAGGACGGCATGTTGCAATCGGCGTCGGGCAACCTCATCGTGACTAACACGAAGGCAGCAGCCTCTACGACCATCGCGGCCCTCGGCTTCGAGAACGGTTACGGCATTCAACTCGAAGGGCACGCGCGGGTGCTTCTCTACAACTGGTCCCCATCCACGTTGCCTCCCAATGTAATATCGGGCAACCAGGCTGGCGGCATTTCCGTTCAGGAATCGTCTGAAGTCAGCCTCAGCGGCACTGAACCCACAGGCTCTGGATTCGTTGTCACCAACATTGTCGACAACAATGGCCCGGTCGGCGTTTACGTGGGCATGGGCAGCCAGCTTACCGTCGCCGGTGGCGTCCAGATCACCAATCACCCTGACGCGGCAATCGACGTCTACGGCCACAGCCAGGTCTTCATCGACGGCACCGACCAGATCTCCAGCAACGGCGCCGGTCCCGCTTCGACCTATCCCACTCACGCGGCCATCCGCATCGACGACAACTCCGAAGCCTACATTCGCGGCGGCCAGATCACGCAGAACGGCGGACCCGGCGTCTTTGCCCTCGGCAACTCCAGCATCAACGTCTCCGGCGCCACGCTCACTTCGAACCTCGGCGGTCCCATCCAGTGCGACTCGTCGTCGTGGCTCATCGCAGATCAACCGGCGTTTCCCACGGGCTTCGGCTTTGCAGCGCCCTGCAAAATCCCCAACACCTTCGGCCCCAACCCCCGCCCAGTCGCGCTCACTCCGTCCATCCCCAACATCGCCCAGATGAAGGCGCAGCAGACGAAGTATCGGCAGCTCATCTCATCCTTCTGAAGAGATCGATCGCTTCCGCCCCGCGCGGCTCCCGCTCCGCGCGGGCAATCCGATCCGTCAGGCCAACCCGCAAAGTGCGTGCACACTGAAACGGCCAGCTTACTTCAAGCCGGCCGTTTCCATTTGCAGTCTGCGTTGGAGTATTCTGGAACCCTCCCCTAAAAAGTCATAGTCCCGCGAATTCCCCAATGGAGGTCTCCATGCGTTTCCCGCGCATCGCTCTGCCCTTGCTCGCACTCGCCGCAACCGCTCAACTCCTTCTCACTCCAACCCGCGCCTTCGCCCAGTACGTCGTCGACTGCACCGGCAACACCCCCGGCGCCTTCACCAGCATCAACTCCGTGCTGCCGCTCCTCTCGAACGGCGCGGCAGTGCGCATCACCGGTCCCTGCACGGAAAACGTCACGATCACCGGCCTCGCCAACCTCAACATCGGCGCGGCCTATGGGCAAACCGCGACGCTCAACGGCAACCTGACCCTCACCGGCGTGCAGAACCTGTATCTCTACGGGATAAACGTCACCAACCCGAACGGCGATGGCATCGACATCAACAACAGCTCCGGCGTGACGCTGGATGACTGCACGAGCAACAACAACGGGAGCAATGGTCTGAATGTTTCAGCCTCCGGTGTGAACATCGACGATAGTGGCTCCTTTAATAACAACGGCGCCGACGGCGTCTACGCTGGCGGTGCCACCGGCCTGCAGTTCCTCGCCTACGGCGGTCCCATCACCCTCAACAACAATCAGGGCAACGGAATTTACCTCGAGGACGGTGTGATGTCGGCCCTCGGAAACGTGTTCTTCAACAACAACGCGATCAACTCCAACAACGTCTACCCAACAGGTTCAGGAACCGGCTTCGGTATCAGTTTCTGGGGACACGCGCGAGCCGTGCTCTACTCCTACTTCGGACCCGATGTGATTTCGGGCAACCAGGCCGGCGGCGTGGCCATTCACGAAGGTTCCGAGATCAGCCTCAGCGGTCCGTCGCCGGCCTCACCCAGCGGTCCATGGACCACCATTATTGAAGGCAACGGGCCGGTGGGCGTTTCGGCGGGGTTCGGTAGCCAGGTGACGATCTGGGGCGGGGTGCAGATCTCGAATCACACCGACGCGGGCGTCGACATCTACGGGCACAGCCAAGTGTTTATCAACGGCATTGACCAGATCACCGGCAACGGCGCCGGCCCGGCCGCAACCAATCCCGCACGCGCGGGTGTTCGCGTGGACGGCAACTCCGAAGCCTACATCCGCGGCAACCTCCAGGTCTCGCAGAACGCCGGTCCGGGCATCCTTGAACTCGATAACTCCAGCGTTGACATCTCCGGCGCTACCTTCACATCCAACATCGGCGGGCCCGTCGTGTGCGACTCATCGGCATGGCTCGTCGACGATCAGTCCACTCCCCCCGCGCCCGGTGGCCCAGCAGCAGCGCAATGCAGAACGCCGCATATCTTTGGCCCCATTCTTCGCCCTGACGCGGGAGCATCGGCTCACACTCCCCTTCCCGATGTCGGCAAACTTTAAGCGCAAGAGACAAAATACCAGCAGCTCATCTCATCGTTCTGATCGACATTCCCTGCGAATCACCACAAACCTAGGTGTCCCATCCTAAACGCAGTCGCCGCGGCGACCGTTTAGGATGGGATAGCACGAACCTCATCGAAGGTTTGTCAACCCATCACAAACCCGGGTGCTTTGGCCTAAGGTACGGACCGGGGACATAGCTGACATATTGAACCAGAGATACCCCTGCCACCCGTCGGCGGCTGGCCGACAGGCAGCCTTGGTCTCTCGTTCCCTGCCCTTTCAGTTCTGATCGTCGCGGCGATGCAGTGTCGGCGGCCCGTCGCCCGAGTCGCCGGAGCTGTCGCCAGCCTGGGTGCTTGAGCCCGAGCCATCCGTGCTTGCCCGCCGCAGCGATGGCCGCGCGGTCTTGTTATCCGTGAGACGACGCTTGTTTTCAATGCGCGCCAGCCGCGCCTTCACGTCATCGAACTCCGAAGTCGTCACAAGATAATCAGATCTTGCTGGCAGAATGCGCGCGATCTCCTCCTGCGAGTGCAGGATGCGATCCGGGGTCTGGGGATGGTCGCTGAAGGCCTTGGCCACGATGCCCGGCTTGCGTTTCTCGAGCGCCTGAATCTTCTCAAAGAAGGTGATGAAAGCCTGCGGATCGTAGCCCGCGCGATACATGTACTGCACACCCAGGTAGTCGGCCTGCGCCTCGAAGTCGCGCGAGAACTGCAGGAACGTGACGGGAATCGCCAGCTGCGCGGCCTCGTAGATGCCATAACCAGTCCAGTCGTAGGGCAGCATAATCATCAGCGGCACCATGCCGATCTGGGTCCAGTTCATGCGCGTCATCTCGCGCGCCGCGTGGTGCGCGCACACGTGCGCCGTCTCATGCGCCATAACGCCGGCCAACTCCGCTTCCTCGTCCGCCGCCAATATCAGCCCCGAATTTACGTAGAAGAACCCGCCCGGCAGCGCAAACGCGTTGATTTCATCCGAATCGATCACCTTGATCGTGAACGGCACCTTGCAGTCGGAGTTCTTCACAATGTTCTGCCCGATGCGGTTGATATACTCCGTCACTACCGGATCGGTGATGAACCGCGCGCTCTTCTCGATCTCGTCGGCGTACTGCTTGCCCATCTTGATCTCGCCATCGGTCGAGTACCAGTTGCCCAAGCCGCGCTTGCCAATCTCGCGGTTGCCTACAGCGCTCACATCCTCGATGCTGCCCGGCTTGATCTTGATCATCTCGCTGCCGGGATCGACCACCTTATCGGGATCGACATTCGCCACATCGCAGCCGTTATCCGGCGAGGTCCCCGGCTCCGGATCATCCAAATCGTCCTTGTCTTTCTTCTTTTTCTTTTTGTCGGATTGCGCTGCGCAGGGGTCGCTCTTTTTGCTCGCCGACGCTGTCGTCTGCTTTGCCGGCAACGGCGCATCTCCGCCTACAGGGGTTCCCGGCGCCGGCTGCGCGCTCGGAGTGTTCTGCGTCCCGCTGGACTGCACCGTTCCCTTATTTGCCGGGCTTGCCGCCGGAGCAGGTTGCGCGTTGCCGGTGGCCGACGCCGCTTGTGGCACTTGCGAGCTTCCCTGCGTCGTCTGCCCAACCGCGGGGGCGCTTTGAGTGGTGCTCGCCGGAGCCTGCGCCGCAGGAGTGTTCGCCGGCGTCTGATCCGATCCTGATCCGCTCGACTGCGCCCAGGCTCCCGTCGCCAGCGCCAATGCCGCAACAACTGCCAGCTTTAAACCGATGCGATCCATAGCCCTCATGACCTCACCTCCGCAGCAGTTGGCGCTCCGCGCTCAATCTGCCCCGCTTCGCTCCATCTCGTTAGACGCAAGTATCCGCCTTTTCGACAGCAAATGAAAGTCGGAATCCGCCAGTAAAAGGCAGCCGGTCCAGACTTCGGCCTAGAATTGCCCCGTTCCTCCGTAACCCCTGTTTTTATCGCTGGCCAATGAATTTCCTGCTTTAAGATTCTCGCGAGGTTACATGAGCACGAATCCGCCCGCTCCCGCCGCCAACTCGTCCCCATTCGCGCCGCGAATCCTCGAGACCACGGCATTCCTAGCGACTCTTCTCGGCATCTTCTACCTCTTCGCCACCAACTCCGCCGCCGCGCCCTGGTCTCAGGGTTACAACCCCACCGGTATCTGGCAGCTTTCCACCCTCATCGCCGCCCTTCCCATCGTGGTGCTGCTCGGCGCCATGGCGATTCTGCGCCTGAAAGCCCACATCGCCGCGGTCGCCGGTCTGGCAACCGCGCTTCTCGCCGCCGTTTTGATCTTTCACATGCCCGCGCGTCTCGCCTTCACCGCCGCCGCCTACGGCGCGGGCTACGGCGTCTTTCCCATCTGCTGGATCATCCTTCCCGTCATCTTTCTCTACGACCTCACAGTCCAGACCGGCCGCTTCGTCACCCTGCAGCAAAGCCTCACCAGCATCACCGCCGACGCGCGCCTGCAACTCCTCCTCATCGCCTTCGCACTCGGCGCATTCTTCGAGGGCACCTCAGGTTTCGGCGCGCCCGTAGCCGTTTGCTCCGCCATTCTCATCAGTCTCGGATTCCCTCCGCTACAGGCCGCCGGGCTCTGCCTTTTCGCCAACACCGTTCCTGTCGCCTTCGGCAGCATGGGCATTCCCGTTATCGCTCTCCACGGCGTCACGGGCCTTGATCTCTTCGCCCTCACCCGCACCACCGTCCTCATCCTTCTGCCCTTCGACCTCCTCGTTCCCTGCTGGCTCGTCTGGGCCTTCGCGGGTTTCGCCGCCATGCTCGAAGTCTGGCCCGCAATCCTTGTCACCGGTGTCACCTTTTCTCTCGCCCAGCTCGTAATAGCCTTCGCGAGCGGCCCATGGCTCGTCGCCATTGTCTCCGCCACATCCACCATCGTGATCTTCGTCGTTTTTCTCCGCTATTGGCGGCCCAAACGCACGCTCGGCGTCAACCGCGAAGACATCACCGGCCACGCACGCCAGTCCCATGGCCACACCGCCGCCGCAATCTTCAAAGCCTGGCTACCGTGGATCGTCCTAAGCCTCGTTGTCTTTCTCTGGGGCCTGCCCCGCTTCTCCGCGTTGATCGATGCCCGAACCACCATCAAGCTCCCCGTCGCCGGCCTCGACAAGATCGTTCTTCGCACTCCGCCCGTCGTCGCCGCGCCCACTCCCGAAGCAGCCGTCTTCAATCTCAACTGGCTCTCTGCCACCGGCACCGGAATCTTCATCGCCGCGATTCTCGCCGGTTTTCTTCTTAGTTTTGGACCGGCCGCACTCGCCCGCGCCTTTCTCCGCACCATCTACAAGATCCGCTACACCATCGTCACCATCGCCGCCATGGTCGCTCTCGGCTACGTCACGCGCTACTGCGGACTCGACGCGACTCTCGGTCTCGCCTTCGCCCGCACCGGCCCGCTCTATCCCTTCTTCGGCACGCTCATCGGGTGGCTCGGTACCGCGTCAACCGGCTCCGACACCGCCTCCAACGTTCTCTTCGGAAGCCTGCAAACCCTCACCGCGCGCCAGATCGGCGTTTCACCTGTACTCATGGCTTCGGCCAACGCCTCCGGCGGAGTTATGGGCAAGATGATCGCCGCACCAAGCGTCGTAGTCGCCAGCACCGCTACCCAAAGCTACGGACAAGAAGGTGCCATCCTCCGCTCCGTCTTCCTCCAAAGCCTCGCGCTCGCCGCCCTCGCCGGAATCGTCGTCACCCTCTTCGCCTATCCCCCACTTCGCCGCACACTTCGCGCAATAATCTTTATCCCCTTGCCGTCGGCGCGCCTCAAATCCGATAATTCCCTTTCTTCGCGAAACCCATGAATCTGAGCCGCGAATCTATATGTACCGCACGACAGAGCTAGCGGCTAGAAGCTAGCAGCCAGGAGCTAATAATGAATCCCGCCCGCCGCGACCTACTCCGCATCGGCAGCCTCGGCGTCGCCGGCGCCGCCATTCCCGCCGTCTCCTTCGCCGCCGCAGCAAGCAGTCAATCCGACACTCCAAGCCCCGGTCGACCCGTCGAAGTCGTCTATCGAATCTTCAGCGTCCGCAACTACGGCGCAACCGGCGACGGCAAGACGCTCGACACCGATACCATCAATCACGCCATCACAGCCGCCGCGGCCGCCGGCGGAGGCACCGTCCTCTTCCCTGCTGGAATTTATCTTTGCTTCTCCATCCATCTCAAGAGCAACGTTCATCTCTATCTCGACGCGGGCGCCACCATCCTCGCCGCCGAATCGCCCCGCCCCGCCGACACCACCGGCTACAACGGCGGAGCCTACGACCCCGCCGAGCCCAACACCGCATGGGACGCCTATCAGGATTACGGCCACAACCATTGGCACAATTCGCTCCTCTGGGGCGAAGATAACCACGACATCTCCATCACCGGTCCCGGCCTCATCTATGGAAAAGGATTGAGCTTCGGCTCCGGTCCCGCGCCGTCTCCCTCCACCACGCTGCGCGGATTCGGCACCGAAGCCGTCAACCCAAACTTCCACTCCATCCCCGCGCCACCCCGGCGCGAATACCCACCGCGCGGCGACTATCCCATGTACCAGGCCGAGCAGCCCGGCGTCGGCAACAAAGCCATCGCCCTCAAGAACTGCCGCAACGTTCTGCTGCGCGACTTCTCCATCCTCAAGGGCGGCCACTTCGCCCTGCTCCTCACCGGCGTCGACAACCTCACCATCGACAACCTCACCATCGACACCGATCGCGACGGCATCGACCTGGACTGCTGTCAGAACGTGCGCGTCTCCAACTGCACCGTCAACTCGCCGTGGGACGACGGCATCTGCCCCAAGTCCAGCTACGCCCTCGGCTACCCGCGCCCCACGCGCAACGTCACCATTGCCAACTGTTACGTCACCGGCTGCTATCAGCTCGGCTCGATTCTCGATGGTACGTGGAAGAAGTTCCCTGACTCAGGTCCGCGCCCCAGCGGCACCGGCCGCATCAAGTGCGGCACCGAGTCAAACGGCGGCTTCCTCAACATCACCATCACGGGCTGTGTCTTCGAGGGCTGCCACGGTTACGCGCTCGAGACTGTCGACGGCGCGCAGCTCGAGGACATCGCTATCGTCAACACCACGATGCGCGATCTCACTGCCCCGCCTTTATTCATGCGGTTGGGAGCGCGTCTGCGCGGACCCAAAGACACCACCAAACCCGGCACGCTCAAGCGCGTCCTCGTCGACAATCTCGTCTGCCACAACGCGCCCACCGAGATCACGTCTATCCTCAGCGGAATTCCCGGTTACAACATCGAAGACGTCAAGCTCTCGAATATCTATATAGAGAACCAGGGCGGCGGCCCCACGCCCCGCGCCGCTCAAATCCAGCCACCCGAAAATGAGGACGCCTATCCCGAGCCCACGATGTTCGGACCCACGCCCGCCCTGGGCTTCTTCCTGCGCCACATCCGCAACCTCGAAATGAGCCACGTCGAGCTGGCCGCCCAATCTCCCGACCCGCGCCCCGCCTTCTATCTCGTAGACGTCAACCGCGCCGACTTCTTCGCCATCACCGCGCCCCGCCCCAGCGCCCAAACCCTCAACGGCAACTTCGCCCTCAACAACGTCAAGGATCTGCGCATCGGATGGAGCCGCGCCGCCGCCGACATCACTCTCCGCTCCGCCGACGTGAAAACGCTGTGATCGGGTTCGGAAGTTCGCGCGAAGTGATATTTTTCCGGTAGAGGGCGGAAACCCTTGAGAATCAAGTGTAATGTTCGTTTGGGCGGTGCGTTTACCCGGCAAAATGTTCGCTTGAAGGGTTAGAGATGCCCCGCAAATGTTCGCCTGGGAGGTTGCGATTTTTCGAGACAAATACCGCGAAATTGGCCTTATTGGAGGCAAATGTAACCAAATAATTTCCCAAAATCGCGCGATGGTTTGCCGGTAATTTCCCATAAGTGCGTCAACATCGTATTTGAGTGGCGGGTTTCTGCGCGATTGCGCGTGAGAACCCGCCTTTTTTGCGCCGCTTACGGGCAGAATTGGCGCGGGTAACGATGGAGCGCGACATCCTGGGAAAAGCCACGGCGTATTTTGCGAAGTGCCAGAAATGAAGTACGCCTTTATTCATCGCCACAAGCGAGTCTGGCCGATCTCGGTTCAGTGCCGGGTTCTGCTGGTGAGTGTCTCTGGCTACCATGAACATCTGGCGCGGCGGGTCCATATTGCTCAGCGTCGTCACCTCAGCGACGAAGCGCTTCTGGTTCACATCAGCGCCGTTTACGCGGAGAATCGCGGTGCGTATGGGTGGCCGCGGATCTGGCGTCAACTGCGGGCGCAGGGCATTCGCGTGGGTAAACTGCGGGTGCAACGGCTGATGCAGAAGCATGGCATTCAGGCGCGCGGCAAGCGAAAGTTCCGCGTTGCCACCACCGACAGCAAGCACGGTCTTCCGATTGCGCCCAATGTGCTTGATCGCAAGTTCACGGTGGCTGCGCCCAACCAGGCCTGGGTTGGCGATCTGACCTATATCGCGACCGAAGAAGGCTGGCTGTTTCTTGCGGTAGTGATCGATCTGTTCAGCCGCAAGGTGGTGGGCTGGTCGATGAGGCAGGACATGCAGCGCGACCTGGTGATCGATGCTCTGGAGATGGCGTGGTTCAAGCGCAATCCCGGCAAGCTGGCCGGATTGATTTTTCATAGCGATCGCGGCAGCCAATACGCCAGCGACGACTTCAGGGAGGTACTCAAAGAGCATGGCATTACGCCATCGATGAGCCGCAAGGGAAACTGCTGGGACAACGCCTGCTCGGAGACGTTGTTCGGCTCACTGAAGGTGGAACGGCTATACGGCCGGCGTTTTGAAACGATCCGGGAGGCCAAGGATGAAACCATCTCCTGGCTGCTCTGGTATAACCGAACCCGGATGCACTCGACGCTGAACTACGTCAGCCCGATGCAGTTCGAGCAAGACTGGACAGATGCTGCTGAGAAGATCGCCGCCTGAGAATACGCGGCGATCGAGGCAGGCCGTGGAAATGACGGTTTATGGAAAGCCCGGAAAACGATAACGCTGTTTTCCGCCCTTCCCACAAACCTTGGAAATCGATGAAACCGATTCCCACATTCCCACCGCCACGACGATGACGAGGATGAATTTAATCCTCAAAACACGGCCGGTTAAGAGATACGCATTCTGAGGGCAAGGTCAAACATTGGAATAGCAGGGGCTAAAGCCCACGCTCATTTTGGGCCATTCACGGCCCGGCTAAAGCCGTGCCCTTGTTACAAGACCTTTGCGCTTGGCTATTGGCTTTGTGCTGCCCGCTTGTGCGCACGCCAGAACGAGCTGACTCCTAAATAGAGAAAGACCACCACGATTCCGGCGGTGAGGTAGAGGGTTTTGTGGTCGGTGGTGCGATGGTAGGCGGCGAGTTCGCGCCAGAGCGCGGGCGCAAAGACGACGACGGGAAGCAGGAAGAAGACTCCCGTGACTTCGAGCCAGAGGATTCCGCCGACGCGGCGGAAGGGCCGCAACATGCCGCCGACGCCGCGGCTGACGGATTGGCTGGCCTGATTTAGAGTGGGGCCGGCTTGAACCGCGGCGGGCGCAGTTGCTTCACCGGCGGCGCGATACGCGTTGCGAGAACCGGGAAGCGGAGCGGCTGCATACGGCTGCGCACGAGTGCTCTGGGATGGCGTGACAGATTGCGCGCGGGCCTGTCGCGGCTCGGCGACGCGGCCGGTTGCAACGCGTGCGAAGACGCGCACTCCGATGCCCAGCGTGCGGCCAATTCTGCGTGCTCTCATACCGTTTATGATGGTAGCAGCGGGCTCGATCGCTCTGCTTCCCAGCGCGAGCCGCCGGCCCAAGCTTCCGGGTTGCCCTCAGACCGGATTGGCAGTAAGGTAAAGAGAATCCAAGCTGCGGCTCGCACAGTTTTTTGGGTGTGAGCGCCGCTCGCGGAGGTTAACCTGTGACATCCCGTCTGCGCGAACTGATTCAGCAACTCGGCGAAGCAATTCACGAGTCCGTTATTGAGAGCGAGCAGATTGCGGGAGTGGTCCAGGACATCCGCAAACACGGCTTTGACGTGCTTCTGATGCTGGAGGCGACGATCGGGCTAAATGAGGTTGCTGCGGCGCAGGCCAAAAAGAGTCGCGAGGCGGGTGAGGCGGCGGCCGAAGCCAGCGCGGAGCCGGGTGCCTTTACGCAAAACGATCTTCATTTTCTGCGCTCGCTTCGCATCTCGGTTGAAGGCGAAAAAGACGACGCCGGCACCGACATCAAGTAAGCGGCGCAGGAACGGCGCGCTCGCCATCAATCCAAAAGCAGAGCTGCTGAGAAATCCTCTGACCATCGCTTGTCTGCGCGTCTGCGATGGCTCGATCTGCTGCCCGCGTTCACTGGACGCCGGTTTCGGCGCGGGACTCGCATACTGCTTCGGCACCCCGTCCGGGCCCTTGATAGCAACCCTGATCCGGCGCGGCTTGGCAGCTTGCCCTGGTCGTTCGCTGCTTGCTAGGCCGTTTGACATATGAATCCGAATGACTCCTTTGCTGCCTTATGATTCTGCGGCCAGCGACCTTTCATGCGTGGCGTAAAGACGTTTTGGCGAAACGTTCGTCCAGAAGACCTTGGTAGTAGTCGACGATCAGACCGACTACGTGCGACTCTGCGTAATGCGCGACGGTCCAGGCGCGGGCTGCGCGACCCATCTGGACCCTTCGCTCGGGATCACGCAAAAGCTTTTTGACGGCTTCGAAGATGGCGTAGTAGTTCCCCGGCGGAACCAGGAGACCTGTGACCTCCGCAACTACGGAGTCGCGCGCGCCGGTGGATGCCGTGGTGACGACGGGGATTCCGGTGGCCGCAGCCTCCAGCACAGCGTTGGGAAAGCCCTCGCGCCAGGTGGGCAGAACCAGGATGTCCATGGCGCGGTAATAGGCTGCGGTATCACCGACAAATCCCGTACATACGATGTTGGGATTCTCGATGAGGCGCTTCTGCATCTTGGGATCGAGAGCGTCGTCAGCCTCGTCAAACCAACCCACGAGGAGCAGCCTTGCCGTCGGCTCGAAGGCATGAATCAGGTCGAAGGCTTCGAGGAGCTCGGGCAGTCCCTTGTCGCGCGTGAGACGGCCGGAGAAACCGATGATTGGGGCGCTCCGCGGAATGCGCAGTTCGCTGCGCACGTGGCTTGGTCCTGGCGAAAAGCGTACGGTATCGACACCGTTGCTGCTTCCCTGCCCCAGCAGCGTAAGCTTTCTTGCGGGAGCCAGACGCAATTCCAGAGCTTCCTGGCGCAGGCTATCGCTGTTACAGAGCACTACTTGGGCACAGCGGGCGGCCATGCGCTCGGCGCCAAGCAGAATGCGCCGCTTGATGCCGGAGGTGCAATGGACTTTGAGACCGCGCAGCATGTAGACGCGGTGCGGAACACCGCGCAGCCAGGCAGCCAGGGTGCCGAGTAAGCCCGCCTTCGGGGTGCTGAATTCGACCAGGTCAGGACGGTATTCGGCGATGAGGCGCCAGAGCCGGAACAAGCTGACAAGATCTGCGATGGGAGCGATGCCGCGCTTCATCGGCAACGCGATCGGTTCCACGTCTTCGCGCGCGGCGGTCTCGTCGAGGAGCGGTCCGGGACTGGAGACGAGAAGAACGCGATAACCGGCCTTGCGCAGGGCGCGCAGCCGCGGCCCGAGGATGAGGCAGGTCTGCGCATGCGTCACACCCACGAGAATTGTTGGAGGTGAGCTCTGACGCGCTGCCGAAACAGGAAAATGAAGTAATGCCGAAACCGCCATGAGACAACGCCCTTAAAGCACAGCAAATTTGCCTGAGGGGGGAGTCCTCTGAGCAGATTCGGGAAGGAAGTGTTACAAATGGACTGCTAACGAGTTGAAACTAACACGAGAAGCCGGGTGGGATCACTACCACGTAGATTCAATGTTCGCTAACACTTAGGATGTACGCGGCGGTTCGGGATTTTGGTTTCGAGGAAGCACAGCGTGGAGCGCGTAAGAGTGCTTTTGTTGACTCCGCGGATTGGCGGCGGCGGCGCGCAACAGGTGATGGCGCTGTTAGCGCGGGGTCTGTCGCGGGAGCGATTCGAGGTGCATCTGGGGCTGGTGCGGCCGGGTGATCCAGGCTCCAAGACGGTGCTCTCAGGGGTGACGATTCATGCACTCGAGGCCAGGCGGGCACGCGCGGCAGCGTTTCCGCTGCTGCGGCTGGTGTGGCGATTGCGGCCCGATCTGATTCTGTCCGGAGCGCCCGAGATCAGCTTTCTGGTTCTGCTTCTGCGGCCATTTTTGCCTGCGGGAACTCGCGTGCTTGTCCGGCAAAACAGCACTGTGTCGAATGCGCTGAAATACGGCGGCGTTCCGCGCTACACGCGCTTGCTTTACCGGCTGCTTTACCCGCGGGCGGACTGCGTCATCTGCCAGTCCACTGCGATGGCTGACGATCTGGCGCACGAAATTGGAATGGCCAGGGCCAAAATCGTAGTGCTTCCGAACCCGGTAGACATCGAGGGGATTCTCGCGGCGCAACATGCGCCTTCGGAGTGGAGCGGCGAGGGACCGCACCTGCTGGCGGCGGGCAGACTGGCGCCGGAAAAGGGATTCGACCTGCTGATTGAAGCGCTGGCGGAGGTGCGGCTGCAGTTCCCGTCGGCGGATCTGACGATTGCCGGCTCGGGTGGCGAGAAGAAGCGGATCGAGGACCTTCTCGAGAAAAACAATCTGAGCAGCGCCGTGCGAATTGAGGATTCGCTCGAAAACCCCTACGCACTTTTTCCCGGAGCCACACTGTTTGTGCTCTCATCGCGCTACGAGGGGATGCCGAATGCGCTTCTGGAGGCCGCGGCGGCGGGATTACCTGTCGTCGCGACGCCGGCCTCGGGAGGAGTTGTTGAACTGTTGCGTGGGCGCGAGGGGGCGTGGCTTGCCTTTGAGGTTTCCGCGCCTGCGCTGGCAAGCGCTCTGATTCTGGCTCTCAAAAGCATTCGTCCAGGACAACGTTTCCGGCACGGATTCCTCCCCTCGTAGGCCGGCACCAGCCCGTCGTCATCGACTGCGAACCGTGGGAAACCTGTGGAAAACTGCGCCGTTAATTACTTATGGACACCCTATGCGCCGAGAGAAGATAGGACCGAAAGTAATCTAAAGGTAATAAATCGACCGACTTTTCCTACTGTGTCTTTCATCACTTGACATGTTTTCCACACTTATGTTTCTTTATGGTACAGATTTCACATCCAAACATTGATCTGTTACCACGGTCACCTTTGTGTCGTTTGGCGGGGCTCTCCTCGATAACGACAAGATGGGGCATTCCGGGCCGGTGACGGCCTGATTTGCCGAGCCTGTCGACACCTTCGAGCTGGTCATCCGCCAAATAACTGATTTACTGTCTTTCTGTCTGCAAGTCGCCTCGGTTACACTTCTGCGTTGCCGGGAGGAGTACGTGGTTCGCCACTGGGTTCGTCTTTTTCTTTCGGCTGTTTTGATTCTGTTATCTCTTCCATTTCTTGCCGTCTCGTTTCTGATCGCTGCAATTTGCGCCTTGGCTGCTTCGGCGATGCCGAGGTTTCAACTGCGCCAAGCCAGCAGCCCTATCCACCGCCATCAGCTACAGAGGGTGAATCCCTTTGGATTTGAACATGCGATCGGCAGCTATGAGGACTTGATTGGCGCAGATGCCTGGAAAAGGCCGTGAAGCATACGGCGCTCGTCATCCCCGGCCTTGATCGCATTGCCGGGGCTGAGAAACAAGTGATGCTACTGGCCAAAGGACTGCGCCGGCGCGGCTGGCGCGTAAGTGTCGTCGCGCTCTCGGGCAGCGGAGGCTCCGCGGCGGTAGAACTGCGCGACGCAGACGTCGCATTCGTGAGCCTGGAGATGCGCAAAGGGCTTGCCGACCCGCGCGGCTGGCTGCGCTTCCACCGATGGTTGCGCCGCGAACAGCCGGACGTGTTGCACGCCCATCTGCGTCACGCTGCGTGGCTGGCGCGGTGGTCGCGGCTGGCCGCGCCGGTTCCGCTTGTGATTGACACCCTGCACAGCTCCTCAACCGGAAAACTAGGGCGGCGATTCGGCTATCGATGCAGCCAGTGGCTGCCGGACCACGTGACGGCGGTCAGCGAGGCCACGGCGCAATCGCATCGCGCAGCGGGAATGGTGAACGATGGGCATCTTACCGTGCTTGCCAACGGCGTCGATGCGGAGCGCTGGCAGCCGGATGCGCTGGCGCGCCGGGAAGCCCGTGAAGAACTGGGCATCGGAGACGATTTCCTATGGCTGGCCGTGGGGCGCCTGGAGCCAGTGAAGGACTATCCGGCGCTGCTGAACGCCTTTGCGCGCGCCGGGCAAAAGGCGCAACTCATGATTCTGGGTACGGGGCCGCTGGAAGCCGAGTTGAAACAGATGGCGGAAGCGCTGGGCCTCGGCAGGCGCGTGCGCTTCGTAGGTTTCCATACGCATGTAGCGCGGTGGATGCAGGCCGCCGACGGGGTTGTTCTGTCGTCGCGGTACGAGGGACTGCCGATGGTGTTGCTGGAAGCCGGTGCTTGCGGAGTTCCTGCGGTGGCAACCGATGTTCCGGGGACGCGCGAAGTGATTCTCAGGGGAGAGACAGGCTGGCTCGCGCCGGCGGGCGATCTTGATGGACTGGCTACGGCCATGAACTGGCTGATGCACACGCCAAAGAAGGAACGACTCGCCCTTGGCGAGCGAGCGCGGGAACACGTTATCCGCAATTTCAGTCTGGAGACGGTTCTGGATCGCTGGGAGGCGCTGTATGCGGATTTGCTGGCGCGCAAGAATCCGGGCCGGCAGATCGGCACCACGGCGTGGGAGAGTTTACGGCGTCACAGCGCCCATTCAGCCTGAAGGCGCTCGGGGGAGGGTCAAGGTGGCAGGGTGGGAATGAGAGAGCGCCTGATCGACTGAAATGAATTGATTCGCGTGTGCGGCGAGAAAGCTGCGGAAGGCGGCGATCTCGCGATCACCCACGCGGGGGTGCGGTGGTCTTACGGAAACATACTTCCAGTTAAATGCTTTGATGAGAAGAAGTTTTTAGGCTTGCCTCGATGCCAAGAAAATCGCGCCGTTGTTCCGCGGACTGGGGCCGATGAACGTTCCCGGCATTATTCGGCTGCACTTGGCTGCTTAGTAACTCCAGCAGCCCTGCTCAGCAGTTTGCGGCTCCAGTACCAGAGGAATACAAACGTGCTGACGGTCCAGAGCGAGGTGGCGAGGGCAATTCCGGCGACGCCGAACCAGTGCATGAGGACGAGATTGAGCACGACGTCGAGGGCCAGGTTGATGACGCCGCAGTAGAGGACGAGGTCGGTGCGCCGCATGGCCACAATGAAGCGGTAGTAGACGCGGCTGACTACGTAGAACGGGATCTGGACGGCATACATGGCGAGCACGGAGGCTACGACGGCGGTGTCGTGCGGACCGAAGCGGCCGTGCTGAAAAGCGACGCGCACCAGCGGCCGCGCGCCGATGATGAGCAGGACCGCGATAGGCGTGGAGACGAGCGCCGTGAGACGTACCCAGGTGCGGATGGTGTGGCGGCATCCGGCCCAGTCGCCGTGGGCAATCATGCGGGAAAAGTAGGGAACGATGGCGGTGGAGACCGCGCCGGCCAGGAGCGTGAGCACGACGCTGACGAAGCGGTTGGCGTAGACGAGAGCGGAGACGCTGCCTGCAACCAGCATTGCGGCCATGGACTGATCGACGAGCAAGCCGCCGGAGGAGACCAGGCTGCTGAGGAGCACCGGACCGTATTGGCCGGCGACTTCGCGCGTAGCGTCGTTCATGCCGTGCCAGCGCAGACGGAACTGGTAGCCGTGCGCTTCCATCATCCACGCGACGAGCAGGACATGCAGCAGCGAACCGGCCAGCGTGGCGTATACCATGGCCCAGATGCCGTAACGGCCGCCTAGAAAGAGCGCGCCGGCGATGATCGAGATGGAGATGACGGCTGGCGCGAGCGCGGGCAGCGCAAAGCGGTCGAGAGTGTTGAGGATCGCAGTGCAGTTGGTGGCGACGCCGGTGAGAAGCACGATGGGCAGGAGACCGTAAAAGAGACGGATGGATAAGGCGAGCTTAGCGGGGGCGAAGTTCGATGCGATGAGCGGGAAGTAGGCGCGCGCAAAGAGCGCCATGAGCAGAGACACGATGCCGAGCAGCAGGCACATCCAGAGCATGGAGCTTGAAAGCAGTTGCTGGGCGCGCTCGCGACCCTCCTTTTCCCTCACCCGGATCAGCGTAGGCACGAGCGCCTGATTCATCGACTCGGAAATGAGGTTGACGAGCAGGCTGGGAATAAGCGCCGCGGCGAGGAAGGCGTCCATGGCGTCGGAACGGCCATAGACGGAGGCGACCGCGATCTCCTTGCCTGTGGCGATGAGCTTGACGAGGATGCCCGCTGCGCCTACGGAGAGGGCGGCACGCAGGATGCTGCTGTGGATGGTGGATGGCTTTGGGGCCGAGAGCGGAATTTGGGGCGCGACACTCATTCACTTGCAGGACTGCGGTCAACCGGGCAGATTGCGTTAAGCAGCAAGCCGTTTGATCTTCGGCCGCTTTTTCTGCAATTCGGTCCAGAGGTCATATTGCAACTGCGCCTTCGAGAAAAAGTCGGGAGAAAGCCCGAGCGCCTGCCCAAGGCGAATACTCAGATCGACAGTGATGGCGGTGCGGCCATTGAGAATGCGCGAAACAGTCGCACGCGCGGTGCCGATCTGCCGGGCGAGCTCAGTTGCCGTAGTCTTACCTAAGAACTCCCGTAGAAGTTCGCCAGGACTTGCCGGGTTGTGCATCATCGTCATCCTGCTCCTCCTTGGTTAGAACTATCGCCTGGATGAACTTTGTCTCATGCTTCCAAAGCTGCTTTTGTCATCCTGAGAAAGCGCGCGCAGCGAGCGCGCCGAAGGATCTGCGGTTGCTTTTTCCGGCCTACGCGTTCATCCGATCTGTAGCGCGCTTCAGGTCAGCAGGTTCCACATCGTACCAGTCCCTGCTCAAGTCAATCCATGCCGGATTCGTCTTCTCGATGAAAGCGATCTTTTTCTCCCGACGCCATCCCTTTAACTGCTTCTCGCGGTCTATTGCCATCTTCACATCTTGATAATTCTCAAACCAGACAAGGCGATCGCAGTTGTACTTCGCGGTAAAGCCGTCGTGCTCTTTCCATTTGTGTTCGAAGATGCGTTTGTGCAAGTCTCCGGTGACGCCGATGTAAAGCGTGTGACTGCGGCTGGCCATGATGTACGTGGAATAACTGCCTTCGTGCATGGGGTGGATCTAACCTCTCGGTTCGGTCTCAACGCGAGGATCGTAAGAGCAACCGCAGATCCTTCGACTCCGCTTCGCTCCGCTCAGGATGACAAGCTGACAAAACAATTACTACATAGATCATCCTCTCCAAAGTCTTGGACCTCACCTCACAACGTAAATGAGATGTTACACCTCAGCTAACCGGGTTGAGGACTCTTGCGGGTTCCCCAGCGGCTGCGGTGGCGACAGTTGGAAACATGCGGCCAGGCCTGAAGGATCTTCTTCGCTCAGGCGCGCGGCTAACAGCACAAGACCAAATAAAAGCCAGGTGGTGCGGTTCTCTTCGACTGTGGCGATGAGCGTGGCGATGGCCCAAACCGCGAGGCACGTGACGAGAGACAGGCGCAGGGAACCTTGCGCGCGGAATGCGGCGCGGACAGCTAGAGCCACGAGTAATGAAGCGAGAAACAAGGCGACGAGGCCTCCGCTGACGAGGATTGAGAGCACGGTGTTATGAGCCGAATCCATGGGGGCGGTGTGCGCGGCCGTGACGAACGTGCCTGCGCCGCTGCCGAAGAACGGCGCGCGCGTGAAGGCGTCCCAGCCTGTCGTCCAGATGTTTACGCGCTGGTTCAGGTCGCCGCCAGCGAGTTGCTCGGGGATGGTGGCCAGGCGCTCCAGCGTTGCGCCGGGAATGAAAAACCAGAGCGCGGCGAGAAATGGAGGCAGCGCAAAGACAGCGACGGCTATGCGCCGCGCATGGCCATGGGACAAGATGACCAACGATCCGGCAAGAGCGACGAGCGCGGCCAGAAAGCCGCTGCGCGAGGCCGTGAGCAGCACCGCGACGATGCCGACAGGAAGGAATCCCAGGGCCAAAGCGCGCAAGAGCCTTCGCCGCTCGCTGTGCATGAGAAGTGCTGCCAACGGAAAGCCGAAATCGAGGAAGCGGGCTACGTCGTTTGGATCTTCGCCGTAGGCGGCGAAGCGAATCTGTCCCGCAGCGACTGCGCCGGGAGAATGAAACGCGACCAGCGTGAGCAGGGCGAGAACCCAGGAACCAGCGACAGTGGCGCGCAACAGGTTGCGTAAATCCTCCGGTGTTTCGGCGAACTCCCATACGAGCCAGACGATCATCATCTCCTGAAAGTAGGCGCGGAGCTTGACGAGGCTCGCAGTCGTATCGACGCTCCAGAAACACGTGCTGGCGAACCAGAGGAAGAGCACGAGCGTGATCCAGCAGAATGCGCAGGGCGCGCGCATACGGCCGACTTGAAAGAGGGCAGGAATGGCTGCGAGCAACACGAGAATGCCCGCGATGCGCGCCGCGTTGCCCAGCGGTTCGCCCAGATTGAGAGAGATTTCCCAGGGGATGGTGAAGGCGAAGAGCAGAAGCAGAATCCGGGCAATTCGTCGCATCTCAGCAGTCCCTCAATACCTTTGCGAGAAGACCAGGCCGGAGTAGATTGAGACGCCAATCGCCGACTGTATGGCCGATTCCATGGTGCGGTTCGCCAGGTTCTTGCCGAAGGAGTCAGGCACGTAAAGAATGTCGCGGTCCTGAATTGGCTGATCGGGGTCCTGACCGCGCAACATGCGCTTGAGGTTGAGAGCGATCATGGTGCGGCCGCCCTTTTGCTCGCGAATAAGCACGGCGTGCGAGACGGCGGCGTTCTGGGAAGGGCCCCAGGCGAGCGAAAGGGCCTGCACGATGGTGAGGCCCTGCACGGGATCGACGGGAAAACCACCGGGGCGAATCACGTCGCCGACCACATAGACGAGGCCGGCGCGGCTCACCTGGACCGTGTCGCCGGGGAGCAGCTCTGGGTTGTGATCCGCTGTGGTGTCGGTGCCGCTGGGATCGAGAACCACCGGGTGTGGAGTTTTCGGTTCGCTGGCATGAAATACGTTCACGAGACGGCCGGAGTTCGGCGAGAGACCCTGGGCCGCGGAGATCAGGTCGAGCAAGCGATGGTGGTAGGTGTAGGGATAGACGCCGGGGCGGTTCACTTCGCCGAGCACGCTTACGTCCTGGCCGGCATAGGCCGTGACCAACACCGAAACCAGCGGATGCAGCAACATGCCTTTCTTGAGCAGCGCGGCTTGAATGGCGTGGGCCGCGGCCTGCTCGTCCATGCCGCTTAGATCGATCTCGCCAATCATGGGCAGCGTGACCGTGCCGTCAGGGGAGACGCGCACCACGGAATGAAACTCAGGGGTATGGAATTCGCTGATGTCGAGTGAGTCGCCGGCGGCGATGGGCGCAGGCATGGGCTGTGAGGACTGCGCGCCAGCGGTCTGCGGCGTGCCGGCGGTTTGCGGATTGTTCCAGACCGTGGGCGCTTCTTTGGGATTCGGAAGTGTGCGCGTCTGTTGCGATTGCGGAAGATTGACGACGCCGCTGGGCAGGCCCGAGGTGTTCGGCGCAGGCGCTTGGGCGTGGAGCAGCGCGCCGGGGAGCATTGCGCCGCAGCCGAGCAATGCGACCAGAATCGCTACGGCACGGGCCGAGGCTGCCAGAGAGTCGCGCAGAAGCGCGGCGGCGACCGCGATCCACAGGCCGGCGAAGAAGGTGATGCCGAGGTAGAGCAGCGGATCGGGTGCGACGGGTCTGGCCGGCTCGCGCGCCGCATCGATTACGGAGATGTCCGAGCCGTGCACTCCTGCGGCCAGGCCGGCCTCTTGAGATTTTTCGAGCACACGCAGGTAGAGATCGTGGCTGGCGTTGGCTTCCTGGCGCATCACGGCATACTCCATGGCAGCCTGATTCACTTTGAGGCCTTCGCTGGTGGCCTGGTCGAGGCTGCTGCGCACCAACTGCTCGCGATCGACGGCGGTTTGCCAGTTACTGCGGAAGCGCTCGATGAGCTTCGCGTCTTCGGCCTGTTTCTGGCGGTCGAGGTCGGTGAGCTGGCGACCGATTTCGATCACGCGCGGAAAACTCTCGCCGTGCTCGGCGCTGAGCTGCGCAGCCTCCTGTTCGAGATCGCTGCGCCGCGCGTGGAGCTGCTGGAGGAGCGCGGTGGCGAAGTTGGAGGGATCGGCCTGGAGGCGCGGATCGGAGGCGATGACCATCTCCGGATCGCCCTGCGAAGCGGCGCGGTATTCGGCTTCGCTCAGGATGCGATCAGTCGTTGCGGAGACAAGCTGACGGCTCAACTCGTCAATCTCGAGGATCGCCGAGTCGTGCTCTGTTTCTCCCTGCATACCGTTGGCCTGGACCTCCGGCGTGCTCACAATGCTGTGTTGCATCTCAAAGTCGGCCAGCCGCTGCTGATCGCGGTCGACGCGAGCCTTGAGCCCGGCGAGCTGGGCGTTGAGCCAGCCGGAGGCCTGCGCGGTCGCCTGAATCTGCGACTCTGCCTCCTGCTCCTGATAGGTGCGGATGAGCGCGTTGACCACGGAGGCCGACAGCGCGGCGTCCTTGCAGCGGAAGCGCACCTCGACAAGGAACGTGTGGGGCATGGATTGGACGTGCAGGCGCGAGGCGAAGCGGTCGAGGAGCCAAGCCTGGGCGGCGGGACTGGGTTGTTCAACGTTGAAACTTGGAAACTTCTTTTGGAAGCGGCCGCGGAATCCTGGCTGCTGGTAGAGCTTGAGGTCAGCGATCACGCGCCATGCGAGCTGATCGCTGCGCAGAACACTGGCCAGGGTTTCAAGCGAGAGCGGGGCCGAGAGAAGCGAGGCCGAAGTGATGGCTTCCCCCTGCTGTTCGAAGCTAAGCGAAGAAGCGGGTTGGGTGCGCAGCTCGACGCGGGCTTTGGCTTCGTACTGATTGGGCGCGAAGAGGCAATAGAGTCCACAAACCAGAAGCAGCGCCATTTCGATGACGGCGATGAACCGGCGGCGGCGCCACAGGATCTGCCAACCGTCGTGCAGGGAGATGGAGGGTGGGCGCGAAGCTTCGCTCGCGGCTCGCGTCGCGACACCGTCTGGCGAAAACGCCGTCTGGGCAGTCTCAAAAGACACAGAATCCGGCAAGCGACAGAAACCTCGCTCCAAAACTCTCTACGCAGAGCAAAGCCTTCGCCCGGCATCAGCCCAAAAAACGGTCTGAAGCGAGATGGTCAGCCGACTTGATACACAGCCGACACCCGCCATGAGCCTCGTCTGCTCCGGAAAACGAAGAGGGATAGCCCTGGCGTTTCTGAACGAAAAGCCAATCTGAGGAAAACCCTGTTAGTTTCCGCCTTAAACGGCGATTCGTCAATGACGTTCGTCACAAAGGCAGGAGCCAGGCAGCAAGGGAGCGAGGAAGCAAGGTGGGGCTGCGGAGTTAGCAGACTCGCGAGCGAAAGGCATACCTCAGGGGTTAAAATCCCTTCGATTAGGCACGACTTACGGCGCGGCTGAAGCCGCGCCCTGATACAAACCCTAGGAATCGTTAGACACTACTTAGCTGTGCGGCTGTACACGGTACCAGTCAACTGTGCGGCGGAGGCCTTCGGCGAAATTGACCGTGGGCGCGTAGCCGAGCAGTTCGCGGGCTAAGCCGATGTCCGCAAGGGAGTGCTTGATGTCGCCTGCGCGCGGTTCGGCGTAGGCGGGCTTGCCGCGGTAGCCGGTGAGGCCGCAGAGAATGTCGAAGGTTTGATTGAGCGTGATAGCCGAGCCAGTGGCCAAATTCATCATGCGGCCGGAGACCTTTTCCGCGGGAGCGGCGGCGGCGAGAAGATTGCCGTTGACGACGTTCTCGATGTAGGTGAAGTCGCGGCTCTGCTCGCCGTCGCCGTAGATTGTCGGCTGCTCGCCGGCGAGCAGCTTGCGGCAGAAGATGGCGAGCACTCCGGAGTAGTGCGAGGTGGGGTCCTGGTGCGGGCCGAAGACGTTGAAGTAGCGCAGCGTCACGGTTTCGATGCCGTAAACGCGCGCGAAGGCGGCGAGATAATGCTCGCCTGCAAGCTTGGCCACAGCATAAGGAGTGATGGGAGCGGGGAGCATGTCTTCGCGCTTGGGCAGAGTGGGCGTCTCGCCATAGACCGATGAGGAGCCGGCATAGACGACGCGGCGCACACCGGCTTCTTTGGCCGCGATCAACACGTTGAGCGTGGCGTCTACGCAGTTGCGATTGGTGGCGGCGGGATCGGCGACTGAGCGCGGGACCGAGGCGAGAGCAGCTTCGTGGAAGACGATCTCGATGCCTGCGCAAACTTTGGCGCAGATGGCCGGGTCGGCCAAGTCGCCTTCGATGAACTCCATGGCCTCAAGTCCAATAAGATTGGCGCGATTGCCGGTGATGAAACTGTCAACTCCACGGACTGACTCGTCACGGGCCAATAGTGCGGCGGCAATGGATCGGCCAATAAACCCGGCAGCGCCGGTGACAAGATACCTGGGCAAAGTCTCCCCCACAATTGATTCCTGAGGCCGGATTTTCGACCTTCCTTCACAGAATAGCAATCGATGCGTGCTATCTTTGGAATTCGGATTTCTGAAATTGTTTTTTGTTTTCCCGTCTTTGCAGCCGCCGCGGCGATTGGGGAACGGATAGGCGCAGGCTGCGCTCTGCTTGCCACTAGATTCTTAGGATCGGCTAAGACATGCGCTGGAAGCTACGGTATGCGAGTTGCAGTTTTGAGGTCCCGGCAGATTTCTTGTTACTTTTTGACCCTTTCCGCGAGCTTGCGGGCAGCGTATGATGAAACACACTTTTTAATGCGGTAACAGACCTTAGTGCTGTAAGCGAATCCTGGTGCTTGAACTCAGTCCGTTTTCATCGGTCGTCGGTGCTCGGTGTACTTAGTCTGTCTGTTTGTTTCTCTGCTTGCCCGCTGGTTTTCCCGATTGCGTAAGAGAATTTGAACTCTCACGGCTTCCAGGCAGCGCGGGATGCGCGCACTTGACTGCACGCGAGAAGGAGTTGGCCGATGACGCAAAGATCCATGTTCCAGAATGCTGTTCGCGCTTCCCTGGCCCGGGTTGAAGACCGGGCTGCGAGCTGCCTGACGGCGGCGATGAGAACTCTGCCTGCGGCGGCTGCGCTGGCGGCGTTGGCAATCGTTTGCTCGCCCAGGCAGGCACAGGCGCAGACGCCGGCCACGGCGTGGGGCTACATGGCCGGATCGGAAAACGTCGACGTCGATGACAGTGCCATTCTGCCCGGCAGCCGCCAGAGCGCGGTCACCTGGACCGATCTGAACGGCAATCTCTGGCTCTTCGGCGGTTATGGCGAAGATTCGACGGGAAATCAAGGCTATCTGAACGACCTCTGGGAGTACTCGGGGGGCACGTGGATGCTCAAAAGCCTGTCCGCCACGATCACTCTGCCGGGCGCCACTGAGTGTAACGAAGGCAATTACATTGCCGGCAGCACCGTTGTCGGTGGGCGTGCCAGCGCCGCAACCTGGGTAGACGCGAGCGGTAATTTCTGGCTCTTTGGCGGCTTCGGATGCGGCAATGCGTCCACATTGCCGGGCAATCTGAACGATCTCTGGATGTACAACATCGCCTCGGGCCAGTGGACCTTCGAGGGAAGCGTCCAAACCGAAAACACGAACCAAACCGGAAGCTACGGCCAGCAGTTTACTTCCTCGACCTCCTTTGTTCCAGGCGCGCGCACGCGCGCGGTTGCCTGGACCGGCACGGACGGCAGCTTCTGGCTCTTCGGTGGTTTTGGGGACGATTCCAACGGCAATCCGGGGGATCTCAACGATCTCTGGAAGTTCGATCCCACCACGCTGGAGTGGACCTGGATGTCTGGCAGCCTGACTCAACTCCAGGTCGGCAGCTACGGCACGATGGGCCAGGCAAACGCCGCCAATGTTCCCGGCAGCCGGGATGCGGCCTCGGGAGTGGCGGATGCCAGCGGCAATCTCTGGCTGTTCGGCGGCGAGGGCTGCGATACCAGTTGCGCCTCGTCGGTACTCTTGAACGACCTCTGGATGTTCAACCCCACGACGCTGGAGTGGACCTGGAAGGCCGGTAGCAACGGCAACGGCCAGCCGGGCAACGCCGGCACGGAGTTCGTTACCGCAAACAGCAATGAACCCGGTTCGCGCCCGGAGTCGTATCTCTGGGCCGATGCCGCCAACAACCTCTGGCTCTTCGGCGGCTTCGGCTTCGATACAACCGATATCCCCGGCGACCTCAACGATCTCTGGGAGTTCGACACCACCACCATGGAGTGGACGTTTATGGGCGGCTCCCCAACGGCGACGGGAGCCCAAACGCCAGTCTACGGAACTGAGGGAACGCCCGCTATAACAAATATCCCTGGCGGCCGGGAAGCCTATGCCGCCTGGAATACCCTCGATGGCAACTTCTGGCTCTTCGGAGGAGTTGGCTATAACGCCACAACAGGAGGTCTCCTGAACGATCTCTGGGAGGCGGTGCCGCCCACGCCCACGCCGGCCTTCAGCCTGGTGGCCGGAACCTATCAGGGCACGCAGACGCTCTCGATCACCGACGCAATCAATGGCGCGGCGATTTACTTCACCACGAACGGCAATACGCCCGTAGTGTCTTCGTCCGACGCCTATACTGGGCCGATCACCATCAGCAATACCGAGCTGGTACAGGCGATCGCTGTCGCTGGCACCCAGAGTCAAAGCCTGCCACGGCAAGCCAACTATGTGATCGAAGCGCAGAACGCCATCAACTGGGTGACACCGGCGGCGATCACTTACGGCACGCCGCTCAGCTCCGTACAGCTCGACGCCAGCACCAGCATCCCCGGCAGTTTCGTCTATACGCCCGCGGCGGGCACGGTGCTGCCAGCCGGAGCTCAGCCGCTCTCGGTCACGTTTACCCCCAGCGACCCCAGCACCGCCGGTTTCCAGGCGGCCACGGCGACCGTGACCCTCCAGGTGAATCAGGCTACGCCGGTGATTACCTGGGCCACTCCTGCGAACATTGCCTACGGCACTGCGCTGGGGGCCACGCAACTCGATGCCTCGGCCAGTTTCAATGGCTCTGCGGTCGCCGGCACATTCGTGTACTCGCCTAGCACCGGCGCGATTTTGCCGGTCGGGACACAGACTCTCACTGTCACGTTTACACCCACCGACACTACCGACTACACAATGGCCACGGGATCGGTGACGATCGACGTTACGCAGGACACGCCCACCATCACATGGGCCAAGCCGGCGGCGATCACTTACGGCACGCCGCTCAGCGCCACGCAACTCGACGCCACAGCCGCCTTCAATGGCAATGCCGTTACGGGCACCTTCGTGTACTCGCCTAGCACCAGCGCGATTTTGCCGGTCGGGACACAGACTCTCACTGTCACGTTTACGCCTACCGACACGACCGACTACACCACAGCCGTCGGTTCGGTGACGTTGGCCGTCAACCAGGCCACGCCGGTCATCACCTGGCCGACGCCAGCTTCGATTCCCTATGGAACGGCGCTGAGCGGCACGCAGCTTGACGCCACGGCATCTGTGCCGGGGACCTTCGTCTACACGCCCGTGGCCGGGACTGTTCTCACCGCAGGCTCGTACACGCTGAACGTGACCTTTACGCCGACAGACACCACGGACTACACAACAGCTATGGCTTCGGTGACTCTGGTTGTCGGCCAGGCTACGCCGACGATCATGTGGCCGACACCGGCTCCGATCGCGGCCGGCACAGCACTGAGCAGTACGCAGCTTGATGCCACGGCCACCTCGAATGGCGCCGCGGTCGCCGGCACCTTCACCTACGCGCCCCCGACCGGAACCGTACTGACTGCGGGCGCGCACACGCTCACCGTCAGCTTTATGCCGACCGATACCACCGACTACACCACGGCTACAGGCTCGGTCACGATCAATGTGACTGGGAACATGCCTTCGATCAACTGGACGCAGCCCGCGGCGATCACCTACGGAACTCCTCTGGGCGCCACGCAGCTTGACGCTACGGCGGTTTTCGGAACCACGACCGTTCCGGGTACTTTTGTCTACTCCCCGGCTGCGGGCACGATACTGCCGGCGGGAACGCAGATGCTCTCGGTCACCTTCTTCCCGACTGACAGCGTTGATTACTCAAGCGCGTCAGCCACCACCACCATCGTTGTCAACCAGGCGAATCCGGTGCTTAACTGGCAGACGCCGGCACCCATCGATTACGGCACGCCGCTGAGCGCGACGCAACTGAACGCCACGGCCACGATTCCCGGCGTTTTTGTTTACACGCCCCAGGCCGGCACCGTGCTTCCGGTGGGAACGCAAACGCTTTCCGTCACCTTCACACCGACCGACAATATCGACTACGCCACGGCCAATGCAGGCGTGACGCTGGTCGTGCAGGCTCCGGGCTTCACCGTCAGTGGCGCGCCTGGCGGGCAAACCGTTTACGCCGGTTACACCACTGACTTCATCATTACCGTCGCGCCCGCGAACGGAACCTTCAACAACCCGGTTGCGCTGTCGGTGACAGGGCTGCCTGCGGGCGCTACCGCAACTTTCACGCCAACCAGTGTGACACCGGGGGCGGCTTCAGTCACTTCCGTCCTGTCGATCCAAGTCGCTGCCAACACCACGGAGAATCAGCGTCCTGCTTCGCCTTTCGGGAGGGGTTCGCGTGGGCTGGTTCCCCTCATGGCGTTGCTGCTGCTCCTGCCCTTCCGCAGAGTGCGCAAGTGGGGGCAGAAGATATCGCTCGTCGTGATTCTGGCTGTCTCGCTCGGTGCGATGCTCTCGTTGAGCGCCTGCGGGACGCCCGCAACCAGTGCCGTCCAGTGGCAGGATACGTTCGTGCTCACCGTAACCGGCACGAGCGGCACCAACACCCAAGCCACGCAGGTCGTGCTTACGGTCCAGTAGCGTAAGGAGCGGCTGCGATAGCTCTCAGCCCCGCTCCAAATGAAACGAATGAACCTTGGCCGCATGGGAATCGCGTTCCATGCGGCCAAGTTTTTTCTATTCATGCTGGCCGGCAGGAGCTCGCGGTTGCCGTTTCGTCACCCTGCTCGTGTATTGTGGCTTTGGCGATGATCCATTTGCTGCCAATGCCGGCCGAGCCTCGGCACTTTGCGCTGGGGGAGAGATTTCTGTTTGTTGCACTGGCCGGTGTGTCGGTGTACGGCTTTTGGCGGCGCTTTGGGCCGATCCTGGGCAGGATTCTCGCATCGAAAAAAGATTCCGATTTCCATTTGTTCCCTATCGCGAAACGAGTGCGCGATTTCGTATGGGAGGTTTTGCTGCAGGGCAAGGTGATTCGCGAGCGACCGCTTGCGGGCCTGGCTCATGCACTCGTCTTTTGGGCTTTCTGCGCCTTCGCGCTGGTGACTCTCAACCACTGCGCGGCGATTCTCGGAGTTGGCTTTCTCGATCCCGCGGGACGCGTGGGGCGAATCTACTTCTATGTTGCGGCTGTGTTCGCCGTGGCCTGCGGGGTCGCCATCGCCGGGCTCTTTGTGCGGAGATTTTTTGTCCGGCCCAAATGGCTGGGCGAGCTCTCGTGGGAGTCGGGCCTGATTGCGCTGCTGATCTTCGTGCTGATGGCGACGTACCTCGCAGCGTTCTTCGCAGCGGCGCCGGGCACGGTGCGGGCGCTCTGGTGGGCGCACACGCTTACGCTGCTGGCATTTCTTCCACTGATTCCGCACACGAAGCATTTGCATCTGGTTCTGAGCCCGTTCAGCGTGTTCTTTTCGCGCGGCACGTTTGCGCATATCCCTCCTTTGAGTGGAGATGAGGATTTCGGGCTGGTGGCGGGAAAGGATCTAACGCGGATTGTGAGTTTGCAGGCTTATTCGTGCGTGGAATGCGGCCGCTGTATGGAGCACTGCCCTGCCAACAACACTGGCAAGGAACTCAACCCGAAGGAAATTGTCCTGGGCGTGCGCGGCTACCTGAACGAATTTGGGCCGAAATCCGACGAGCCGCTGCTTGGCAAATACGTGTCGCAGCAGGCGGCGTTCGAGTGCACCACTTGCGGCGCGTGCGAGTTTCAGTGTCCGGTAGGCATCGAGCATGTACCGATCCTCGTGGGATTGCGGCGTGGCGCGGTCAATACGGGTGAGTGGAACGATGCGTACGGCTCGAAGCTTTTCCTGGCCCTGGAGAAAGGCAGCAATGCTTTTGGCCTTAGCACGACCGAGCGTGACAAGTTCATCGAGAAGAACGCGCTGCCCATCTTCGACGGGACGCAGGAGTACTGCCTATGGATGGGCTGCATGGGCGCCTACGATCCACGCGGGCGCGATATTCTTTTGGCTTTGGTCAAGGTTCTGCATCACCTCCGAATATCCTTCGGCGTGCTGCGCAAGGAGAAGTGCGCGGGCGACGCGGTGCGGCGGCTGGGCAACGATCTGCTCTTTCAGCAACTGACGGAATTCAATCTTGAAGCACTGTCCTCGTCCAAAACCAAGAAGATCATTTCGATTTGTCCGCATTGCGTGCGGACGATTCAGGAGGATTGGAAGGAGTACGGTGCGCCGCCTGAAATCGAGCATCACAGCGAGTTTCTGGCACGGTTTGCATCGCAACTGCCCTCCGTCCAAAGCCAGGAAAAAGTTGTGTTTCACGATCCGTGTTATCTGGGGCGGTACCGCGATGTTTATGACGAGCCGCGCACGGTCGCCGCGCTGGCCGGTGAACTTGTTGAAGCGCCGCGTTCGCGGGAGCGGAGTTTCTGCTGCGGGGCTGGAGGTGGGCTCGCATTTCTTGGCGAGGAGACGGGGGAACGCGTGAGCCACGTCCGCGCGGCAGAATTGGCCGCAACTGGAGCAAAAGTCGTAGCCGCCGCCTGCCCTTTTTGCAATACGATGTTTCGAGACGCGCTCGCCGCCCGCGGCGACGGTGCACCGGAGTTGCTGGACATTGCGCAGATTGCGGCGCGGGGATTGCCGGAACGCTAAGAACTTCCCATCCGGAGATTCAGGAAGCAAAGGAGATGTTCCATGGATTCAGTCGAGGTATCGAACGATAAGAAGCAAGAGCAGTTCACAGACTCTCTGCTGGCAGGAAAGGCGCGGTTCGTTGTCTTGCTCCTGCCCTATGCCGTCATCGATCTGGTGTTCGCTGTGCGGCTCTCGGCATTGATGGCTAGCCATGCGGCGTCCGGTTATCTCTTCGACGCCATAGCGTTCGAGGCATGTTTTCTCACTTCGCTCGTTCCGCTGTGGATGTGTCTGGTGCCGCGGAAGATAGAGAATCAAGAGGTTCGCAGCCGGAAAAACCTGCCCAATCAGGTTTGTTTTCTGGTGATCATGCTGTTCCTGGCGCTGATGCAGTTTTCGAGCCTCACGCAGGCCTATGACAGAATCCAAGCCAGATAAGTTGAGATGAAAATCCTGGTCGCCATCAAACAAGTTCCCGAGCGCGATGCGCCTGTGCGCATTGCCGCGGACGGAAGGTGGATTGACGAGGCCGATCTGGCGTGGGCGATGAACGAGCCGGACGCACACGCGCTGGAAGAGGCGCTGCAGTTGAAGGAGCGGCACGGAGGCGAGGTCGTCGTGGTGAGCGCAGGTCCGCAACGCGTGGCCGCGACGCTCCGTGAGGCGCTGGCCAAGGGCGCGGACCGCGCAATTCTTATTCTTTGCGACGATCTCGGAGAGCGCGATGCTTTGGGCGTTGCAAAGCTGCTGGCTGCGGTCATTGAGCCTGAGCACCCCGATCTTGTGCTCGCCGGCTTGCAGTCCGAAGACCTGGGACTCGGCCAGACTGGCGTGATCCTTGCCGAACTGCTCGGCGTGCCGCACGCTACGCTGATTCTGCATATCGAGAAAACCGATGCTGGGATTTCGGTCAAGCGCGAACTTGAAGAGGGATGGTTTCAACACATTGAAATGCCGCTGCCCGCGGTGGTGACGATGCAGTCGGGCGGGAACAAATTGCGCTACGCGACGCTGATGGGTATCAAGCGCGCCAAAACCAAGGAGCTGCGTACGGTGAATGCGGCGGAATTTGGGGAAGACGCCGCGCCGGTCGTGACTCTCGATCGGCTCTCAGCGCCGAATAAGCAAAAGAAGACACAGATTCTTTCCGGTTCGCCGAAGGAAGCCGCGGCTGCGCTGGTTGAAAAGCTGAGGACAGAGGCGAGCGTCCTATGAGAGTTTTGCTGGTTTTGGAGGAGCGCGGCGGAAAGATAAGCCGACTGAGCTGGGAAGCGCTCGCTGCGGCGTACCGGCTTGCGCCCACCGAGGAGATCGCGGCAGTTGTAATCGGAGCGAAAACCGAAGCACTGGCTCAAGAGGCTGCTGCGAGTCCCGTTGGCAACGTGATTCGCGTGGAACATCCGCTGCTGGCCCGCTATACGGCGGATGGTTTTTCCATTGCCCTCCATCAGCTCCTGCAAAACCAGAGCGCCACGCAGTGGCTCGTATTGCCGCATTCTTATCAGGTGCGCGACTACGCGCCGGCGCTGGCATGCCGCATGGGTCAGGTGCTTATCGGGGATATAACCGGCATTGCGGATGGGCCGGTTTTTACGCGGCAATTGATGCAGGGACGGCTCAACGGGAGCTATCGGCACAGGGGCGAGGGACCATGCTTTGTATCGGTGCAGGCGGGGGCGTTTCGCGCCGACGCACTCGAAGCAGATGGCAACGCCGGACCGGCTGCGATTGAAGTGTTCACGCCGACCCTCGATGCCGCGCAGATTCGCACCCGGCCTGGCGAGCCGTTTCGTGAGTCGGCGCAGACGGTGGATCTTGGTGCGGCGCAGCGCATCGTTAGTGTGGGACGCGGCATCAAAGGCGCGGAGAATTTGCCCCTCGTCGAGGCTCTTGCCCATGCGCTCGATGCGGAGTTGGCGGCCTCGCGGCCCATCTGCGACAACGGCTGGATGCCGCTCGATCGCCAAGTGGGCAGCTCCGGTCACACGGTTGCGCCGCGGCTCTATGTCGCCATCGGCATCTCGGGCGCGATTCAGCACCTTGTGGGCATGAAGGGCGCCGAGTGCATCGTCGCGATCAACAAAGACCGCGATGCGCCGATCTTCGAAGTCGCCGATTACGGCATTGTCGGCGATCTGTTCGAAGTGGTTCCGGCGCTTACCGAGGCGTTGACGGCTGCGAAGTAAACGCGATCACCAGACGTGGCAGGCGTTCGCCGGCATCATGGGCTGGCCCATTTTGCATCCGAAGGCTTGGCCGAATTCCGGAAGATTCTGGACCACGCCGTTTACGCGGAACTCTGTGGGCGAGTGCGGATCGGTCTGCACCTGCAGCCGAATCCGCTGAGGCCGGATGTTCTGACACCAATTCTGTCCGAAGGCGAGGAAGAACTGCTGTACCGGCGTGTATCCGTCCTGCTTTGCATCGAGGTCGATGCCCTTGCGCTTGGCGTCGGCGAGGAAGGCGATATAGGCCAGCCGCAGCCCACCATTATCGGCCGTGTTCTCGCCCAACGTCAGTTTGCCGTTCACCTTCAGATCGTCCACCGCCGTGAAGTTGCTGTACTCGTTCACTTCGCAGTCGGTCATGTCGTCGAACTTTTTGCGATCGTCCGCCGACCACCATCCCGACAGATTTCCATAGCCGTCGAACTGGCTGCCCTCGTCGTCAAAGCCGTGCGTGAGTTCGTGGCCGACGATGGCGCCGATGTGTCCGTAGTTCTCCGCGTCCGTTGCGTTGGGATCGTAAAACGGCGACTGCAGGATGCCGGCGGGAAAGTTGATGTCGTTCATCGAGGGGTTGTAATAGGCGTTCACGGTCGGCGGACTCATGCTCCACTCGGCGCGATCGACGGGCTTGCCGATCTTGGCCAGTTCGCGCTTGTTCTCAAAATCCGCTGCCCGGACGGCATTGCCGAGCGCGTCGCCGCGGATCACTTTCAGAGTGGAATAGTCGCGCCAGTGGTCGGGATAGCCGATCTTGTCGGCCACCAGTTTGAGCTTGGCCTCCGCAGTCTGCTTGGTCGGATCGCTCATCCAGATTTGAGCACCGATTTCGCCGGACATCGCCGCTTCGATGTCGTGAACCATCTGCACCATGAAGGTTTTGTCTGCCGTGGGAAAGTTCTTTGCCACGTACACCTGGCCCAGCGCTTCGCCCATCGCGCCGTCGGTAGCGGCAACGCACCGCTTCCAGCGCGCTCTCTGCTCCGGTTGCCCTTCGAGCTCGTGAGCGTTGAATTTAAAATCCTCCTCGCTCAGCGCTTTGGGCAGCGCGTACTCCGGAATCGAGCTGATGAGCTGCCACCGCAGATACGTCTTGATGGTTTCGAGATCGGTGGTGTCGAGAACGGTCTGGAGGCCTTTGAAGAAATCGGGATTGGTGATATTCAGTTCCGCGATTCCGGGCACGCCTGTGTCGGCGAAAAGTTTTGTCCAGTCGATCGCCGGCGTCAGCTCGGTGAGTTTGGCGGCGGGCAGCAGATGATAGACATTCTCGGGCTGGCGGCGCGAGGTGATGTCCATGGAGACCTTGGCCAGCGCCGTTTCGAGAGCCATGATCTTGTCTGCGTCGGACGCGGCCTTCTCGGCCGGCTCGCCGATCAACTGCAGCATGGCGGCAATGTGCTCCACATATTGCTTGCGCGTCTTCTCGGCTTCAGGGCCGGTGCGGAAGTAATAGTCGCGCTCCGGCAAGCCAATCCCGCCTTGATCGACCACGGCAATCTGTTTTTGCGCGTCCTTGAAATCCTGCTGCTCGCCGTAGCTGAAAAATGCGCCGACGTTGATCATCTGGTAGTGCGCGAGGAGATCGGTCAATTGCTTCTTGCTGCTCAGCGCCGCGATGCGGTCAAGTTCTGGCTGCAATGGCTTGAGGCCTTCGGCGTTGATCGCATCTTCATCCATGCAGCTGGCGTAGTAGTCGCCGATCTTCTGCTCGTTGGCGGAGCGCTGCGCGCCCGGCTGGGCAGCCTGGTCGAGCAGGTCCTTCAGAATGTCCTCTGTGTGGTCGTTGATCATCGCGAATTGGTTGTACGCCGACCGGTCGGGAGGAATGGGGTAGAGCTTGTCGAAGTTTCCGCACGCGTACTGATAAAAGTTGACGCAAGCGTCGGCGCTGGTGTCGATCAACTGCTTGTCGAGGCCGGGCAATAGCTGGACCTTCGCGGGTGGATTGTTTGTGGCGGAGTTGGCGGATTGCGCATGAAGTAAGGCTAAATGCGGCGCGAGAATGGCTGCGCACATTAAAACAAGGAACACGGCGGGGGGGGCGGTGCGATGGATTCGGTTCATCCGGATCACCTCAACAATCGATCATTTGAGTGTATTTGCCGAAGGCAGAGGGAAGGCAAGTCAGCGAAGGCGATTGCCGACGCGATGTCTTCACCTGACGGGGCAAAAACAACTGCAGATCCTTCGACTCGCTGCGCTCGCTCAGGATGACAACGCTGGTGTAAGGGTATAGAAGGACGCTATGCGGCTGACTTGCTTACTCTCGGACTTGGGACTTGCTCGTTTCAGGCCACATGCACCATGGATCGGACGGTTTCACGGCGCACGGTCAGCTTCTCGATGAGATCGGTGCGCGCTTCGTAGCCGCGGCCTGGCGTGTCGGGAACGGCGATTTCGCCTTCCGCCGATACAGTCACTTCCGGCTCGACGATGTCCTGTGTCCAATAACGCGCCGAAGCCGAGACATCGCCCGGCAGCGTAAAGCCTTCTAGCGTAGAGAGCGCGATGTTGTGCGAGCGGCCAATGCCGGACTCGAGCATGCCGCCGCACCAGACGGGGATGCCGCGCTCCATGGCGGCGTTATGCACGGCGATGGCCTCAGAGAAGCCGCCCACGCGGCCCAGTTTGATGTTGATGATCCTGCACGACTCCATTTCGATGGCAGCCAGCGCATCGCGCCGGTTGCGGATGGATTCATCGAGGCAAATGGGCGTGTTGAGCCGCCTTTGCAGGACACCGTGGAAGTAGAAATCGTCGTGCCAGAGCGGCTGTTCAATCATCAAGAGGTCGAAGGCATCGAACTTGACGAGGTGCTCCTCGTCGCGCAAACGGTAGGCGGAGTTGGCGTCGCAACTGAGCAGGATCTCCGGCCAGCGGCTGCGCACGCGCTCGAAGACTTCCAAATCCCAACCCGGTTTGCACTTGAGCTTGATGCGCTGATAGCCAGCAGCGAGTTCGCGCTCGATCGTGGCGAGCAGTTCGGGAATCGAGGATTGGATGCCGAGCGAAACGCCGCAGGGAATGCTATCGCGCACGCCGCCGATGAGGCGCGACAGCGAGATGCCTTCGCGCTGCGCTTCCAGATCCCAGATAGCGTTTTCGAGCGCAGCCTTGGCCATGGGATTGCCGCGGACTGCGTGAAAGATGCGCGGACAGTCGCCACCGTGCTCCGGCGAAGCGGCAGCCAGCATGGGGGCAAGCTCATTGACCAGGATTTGCCACGCGGTGTCGGTCGACTCGCCCGAGAAGAACGGATGCTCACCCGCCGTACACTCGCCCCAGCCGGATAGCCCTTCAGACTGAACTTCAGCCAGCACGATGCGACGATCACGGGTGATGCCGAAACTGGTTTCAAACGGACGCAGCAGGGGAAGATGAATTTCGCGCAGGATGATGCTATCGATTCTCATAATTTCCTTTTCAATGAGACCTCGGGGTAAGGGCCCAGTTCATAGATGCCGTTGCCTTCGGCGTCGCGAGAGAACTCCAGCACAGCCAGTCCCCGTGAAAATGCCTGCTGAAATTTCTTGCGACTCTCCAGTTGGACAGCGAGGGCCTTGTCACGGCTTGCTTCGCTGGCCTTCCATGGACCGATCGAAGCCGGAACCAGAATGCGTTCTTCTATTGCGCGTGCGGCTGCCGGGCGGTGGTTAAGGCGATCCTCGACTCGCACGGAATCGAGCTCCCACTGGGCCAAAAGGCGGTCAGTGGGCAAACCACCCTGCAGTCGAGATGAGGATACACCATAGAAATCCACAAGGTACGTGCGCACGACCGCGCCCAGCCTGTGGATATTGAGGAAAGCGTTTTTGATTTCGAGTGGATCGAAGGTCCACTCCATATGCCGGATGCCGCGTGCGAGAGCGTCACGGTGTTGCTCCCATTTGAGTTGCACACCAACACCGCGATTGCGGTGCGTAGGGCGGACGGCAAGCATGTGGGAGTGAAGGTAGGGCTCGGGCCTGTGCAGCGCCGCTTTCACACCCGGCAAAGACATGGCGAAACCAACAAGAACGCCGTCGGAATCGGGAGCCATGTTGTTATGGATGATGTCCGAATCGAACGCGCCGATCACTTGGCCGCCGATCTTTTGCGCCAGCAAAAATGTTTTGAGTGGGACCGCTTCGGATGCATCGTAGCCCCAGGTTTCGACCTGGAGCTGAACGCAAGCCTCCAACTCGGCCATCCCTTCGCACGAGCGAATGCGAATCATGGCTGTGCTCGCTTTTCCGATTGCGACGCGGTCTCCTCCGCTGCGAGCTTCTGTTTTGCCTGCGCCCATAACGCTTCCAATTCGCTCGGCGAAAGTTCTTCGAGCGGGCGCGGCGAGGCCAGCTCCATCTCGCGGAAGCGCTGACGAAAACGCAGATTGCAGTTGCGCAGAGCCATCTCCGCATCGACGCCCAGATGACGGCCGAGATTCACGACCGTGAACAGCAGATCGCCCAGCTCCGCTGCGATGGCTGGTTTGCGTGCGGGATCATCTGAAGCGGCTTCGGCTTCGAGCTCCGCGGTCTCCTCGGCAACTTTGGGCAGCAACTCGCGCCAGGTGGGCCAGTCGAAGCCGGCCTTCTGCGCTTTGCCGCCGAGTTTCGCAGCTTCAGCCAGCGCGGGGATCGCGCGCAGAACACTGTCTAGCCGCGACTCCGGTTGCTTCCGCACCGAAGGCGAGTCTGCTGCGTGCGATGCATTTTCGGCGGCTTTGATTTCTTCCCAGTTGCGCAGCACGGCTTCGGACGAGCCTTCGACATTCGCGTTCACATCGGCGCGATTGCCGGCGGCGCGCGCGGCCTCGTCGCCAAAAACGTGAGGATGACGCCGCACCAGCTTGCGATTCAGAGCTTCGAGCACATCGGCGATGGTGAAGCGGCCCTCGTTGGCAGCCATCTCCGCGTAAAACAGCACCTGGAGCAGAAGATCGCCCAGTTCTTCCGGCAAGTGCGCGAAGTCGCGGCGCTCGATGGCGTCGAAGACCTCGTAGGCCTCTTCCAGCGTGTATTTGCGGATGGAGTCGAAGGACTGCTCGCGATCCCATGGGCAGCCGCCGGGCGCGCGGAGGCGCGCCATGATGGCTACGGACTCTCGAAACAAAGCTGCCGCCAGCGCGGGGTCGGTAAGCCTTTGCGCCGAAGGATCTTTTTGGCTGGAGTCAGCCGGCGGAAGGTCCATGCAGTTCCAGTTTAGCGCCTGGAGTTGCAGGATTATGAATACGGCCGGCCCTGATTTTTAACCGTAATTTCCAGAAATAGCCGTAGTATTCTGAGACATCTGAGGAAGCTCAAGGAGGTCAGCACATGAAAAACATCTTGTTCGCGGTACTCGCACTTGCGGCGGTGCTTGCTGCCGCTCCCCGCGCAATGGCCGATACCTTTACCTTCAACCAGTCATTCAAAGGCAGCCTCGGCGAATCGGGCAGCTTTACCGTTTCGGGATCCTTTGTCTTTGGCTCCATCCTCGATGTCACCAGCGGAACCCTCACCATCACCGGCGCGCCGTACAACGGGACATTTTCGCTCTTTGGCAGCAATAACCCTGTTCCTCTTGGCAATCCCCGGTTTCACCTGTCGCCGAACGCTCACTTCCCCTACGACAACCTGCTCTTCCCCGCCTTCGGCCCCCTGGTGACTACCTATGGCCTGCTCTTCACGCAGGGAGGAGTGGATCTCAGAATTGCTTACGGTACCAGCTATATTCTCGATGAGGGAACCTCGCCAGGAAACTTTGTGGAAGACGATTTCGTGGTCCTCACGCCGGAGCCGAATTCTCTGCTTCTCTTATCGAGCGGCTTGCTCCTTCTTGTCTTCGCCGCTGTTTTGAAGCTCCGTGGCCGCGCACCGGTCGCGACAACCTGAGCCAGGACTTGCCCTGACCGCTGGGATCGGTGTTGCGGGAATCTCTAAGCCGTATACTCAATGCTTCCGATGGTTCTCGCACTTGGCATTCCATTCTTTGCTCTTCTCGGCCTCGCCTTCGGCAGCTTTCTGAACGTGTGCGCGACGCGCTGGCCCGAAGAGGAGAGCGCCGCGAAAGGGCGTTCGCATTGCAGGAGTTGCGGACGAAAGCTCCAGTGGTGGGAGAACATTCCGCTGGCTAGCTGGATCGCGCTGCGCGGCCGCTGCCGGACGTGCCAAGCGCCGATTGGCTGGCGCTATCCGCTGGTGGAGTTGGCGGTCGGGGCGCTGTGGGCGTTTACGGCATGGCGCGTTCTTGCCGGAGCCGCCGATTTGTCGCTGCCGCTCAGTGTTCTTGGCTACCAGATTTCCGTGGTCGTCGGAATTTCGGTTTTTCTCTGGCTTTTGGTCGCGCTCGCCGTCCTTGACGCGGAAAATCTCTGGCTGCCCGACCGGCTCGTGTGGCCGGGAATCGTTCTGGGCGTGGTCGCATCGTTCCTCTGGCTGGCAGCCGCGAGCAAACTGAGCGAGAAGTATTTCGACGTCATCCACCTCTCCGCATTACCGATGACGATGTCGATGGACTCGGTGATGAAGATTGGCTATTTTCTTCAGGCCATTCACTTCCCGGGCATCGGCAATCCTCTTGTGGGCCTGCTGGTCCTCGTTGCGGGGCCGATCCTCGCCGCAGGGTCGATGCTTCTCATCCGCGGGCTCTACTGGATCATCCGCCGCCGCGAAGGACTTGGTCTTGGCGACGCCAAACTGATGGCCATGCTGGCCGCGTGGCTTGGGCTCGACGGCGCGATGCTGGCGTTTTCCATCGGCTGCGTTCTGGGCGCGATCACGGCACTCGTGCTGCTTGCGCTGCCTTCATCGCGCAAAGACGAACCGAACTGGGCGCTCAAAAAGCTGCCTTTGGGAACGTTTCTTTGCATCGGCGGTATCGTGAGCGTCTTCTGGGGTCAACAGTTGATCGCGCTCTACGAGCACTGGGCCGGATTCTGATGAAATGTTGCTATTTCGCGCCGGTTTGCCTGATAGAGTTGTAAAACCAGTTTACGAGGCCTCGTATGATTCGGCGTATTCTCTTGGCGATCGCCATCGCAATAGCAGTAGTCTTCCCCGCGATCGGTCAGACCGCGAACAATGCGTCCATTGGTGAGGCTGAGCTTGCGCCTCTGTTTTACCAGCGGTTTGCGTGTACGGAGCATGTGAACGGTGAGCTGAAAGACCTCGGCGATGCGCTGGGCTCGGATTGCCTGGTCCTGGGCGGCATAGGAGCGTCCCACGGATTCGTGCGCTTCTACAAGACGGACGGCGCTACGAACGAAGATTGGTTTGGCTGGCATGTCGAGGTCCACGCTCCCTTCGATGGAGTTGTCCTAGAGGTCGCGACCAATCGCGTAACTAACACGCCTGGTAAGCCGGGCAACCGCCTCCGGGCTATATCAAATTCCAGCGAGCGGACGGACTCGTGGTGGTATACGCCCATCTCGATGACATCAGGGTCCATCCGGGCGACCACGTCAAAGTAGGGCAGGTCGTGGCGCTGGACGGGAACAACGGACCGGCGAAGAATCCGCATGTGCACGTTGGCGCATATCTCGGCAACAAGCCCCTGCAAATTCGCTGGGATTTGGCCGCAGAAGGCCGGATTCAGACGCTTGCTCACCCGCGGCAATAGCTCAACCGCTGACGTCCGTAATGCACGTGAATGTTTCGCTGTGATTATTGCGGCGAGGCAGAAGGCCCCACGGCCTACGGCGATTTAGCGTTCGCGAGCTGCGGGTCTTCCAGGGCCTTCTTTGATTCTTTGGCGTGGCGGCTTCCGGGATCGTACTCCATCACCTTCTGGTAATTGGCGCGGGCCTCGGCAAACTGGCCCAGGTGTCGCTCGGCCTCGGCTAATCCCCAGTAGACATCGGGGTTATCGGGGTCGAGCACCAGAGCGGACTGAAAGCGCGAGAGCGCGCCCTTCCAATCGTGAGTGTCAAGATAGTACGCGCCGACGTTCTCGTCTTCGGCGGCGGTTTCATGATGCTCTGGCTCGGCCTGCTGCCCCTTGCGATTGTGCTTCGACGGTTCTGTCTCGTCGTCATCGGCAGGGGGAAGCAGGTCACCCAATTCCGGCCAGGCTCGAACTGGAGCCCCGTTGCTGATTCTCGGAGGCCGCCTGGGCATCTTCAGGGCTGCGCACGGGGTCGGCATCGCTGGCCGCCATCGGGATGCGTGCGGGATGCGGCGCTGTCGTCCGGTACCGGGCCGGGCACGTTGTGCGTCGGGATTACCGGAACGTCGCTTGTGTCCTCAGGAAACGGATTCTGGTTGTTCTGCTGATTGGCGCGCGCGGGGTGATTCTGGGGGTTGGCCGTGGGCTGGTTCTGGCCCGAGGCACTGCTTTGAGACTGCGCACGCACGCCCGTTTCCGTGCCCAGGAAACAGGACAATACGAGTGCGATGCCGAGCAGAGGCTTCATCTGCAGATCCCGATTTCTTAGACGCGATCAGGGCCGGAACAGGGTGTGCACCTTTCGCGTCCACATCCAGCATCGCATATCCGAAAGAACCGCGATTTGTCCTGGCTGAGTTTACGGCATGACTGAAGTCGTGCCCTTTCACGATTCGTGCTCCACGGCGAGTTTTTCCGCAGCCTGTAAAACCCCTGAAGTTTCGGCCCTTGTTCGGCGCGGCTGAAGCCGCGCCCTTTCAAAACGGTAGCTTTGATTGAGCTTTTCCGCAGCCTGCTAGAGACCTCGTCGCACTGCGAGCGCTGCGCGACAGTTTTCCACGCGCTGCTTCCCTGGCCGCGGACGATAGAATCTGAACGGTAGAATTTGTTGAGGCTGCTTGTTCGGCAGCCGTTTGGGAGCGTTGTTCGCATGGGTTATCAGGTTCTGGCCCGCAAGTACCGTCCGCAGCGCTTTGCCGACGTGGCCGGCCAGGACCACGTGACGCGCACCCTGCTGAATGCGCTGCAGCCAAAACCGCATCGCCCATGGCTACATCTTTTCCGGGCATCGCGGCATTGGCAAGACGACCATCGCGCGCATTCTTGCACAGGCGCTGAACTGCCGGACAGAAGTTGGCTCCGCCCAGCGCCCGACGCCCGAACCATGCGGCGTGTGCGATGCCTGCACCGAGATTCGCCAGGGCAACGCGGTGGACGTGATCGAGATCGATGCGGCCACCAACCGCGGCATCGACGAGATTCGCGAGCTGCGCGATGCGGCGCGCTACTCGCCGGCGCGCGACCGCTACAAGGTCTACATCCTCGACGAGGCGCACCAGATTACGGAAGCGGCGTTCAACGCGCTGCTGAAGACACTCGAAGAGCCGCCGGCGCACGTCATCTTCATGATGGCGACGACGGAGCCCGAGAACATTCCGCAGACCATCCGGTCGCGTTGCCAGCACTTCAGCTTTCACGCGGTCAAGTTCGACGACATTCTGGCGCAGTTGAAGACCATCGCGGCGGAGGAGAACGTTGCCGCCGAGGAAGAATCGCTGGCTCTGCTGGCCGAGGCCGGCGACGGATCGATGCGCGACGCGCTCTCCATCATGGATCAGGCCATTGCTTCGGCGCCGCTTGAAAACGGACGGCCGAAGCTCTCGACCGAGCAGATTCGCGAGCTGATGGGTTCGGTGCCGAGCACGGTCTTCGAGAAACTGCTCGAAGCCGTGGCCGCCGCCGAGACCGCTCCGCTGATGGAGCAACTGAACGTGCTGCTGAATGCCGGGCACAGCCCACTTTCGCTGGCGCGGCAGATGGTGCGCTACTTGCGCAATGCGCTGATGGCCAAGCTCGGAGGAGAACAGACGGAGTTGCTCGCGATCTCTGCCGACGAGCGGGGCCGGGCGGCGCGCACGGCGCTGCTTTTCACCGAAGAGGAGCTGACGCGCAACCTGCAGATTGTGCTGCGCACTTTCGACGATTTGAATTTTCGGCAGGAGCAGCGCTTCCATCTGGAGTTGGGCCTGCTCAAGCTGGTTCACGCGCAGCGGCTGCTGCCGATTGAGGAGTTGCTGAGTGGAGTGGCCTCTGGCGCGGGTCAGAGAACCGCTGCGCCGAGCAGCGCGACGCGGGCCAGTAGCAGCGTAGCACGGCCGGCGGGCTTGGCTTCAGTTGCGGCGAGCGCTCCCAGGCAAGAGCCGAGCGGCTGGGGTGCAACGCCGGCTGTAAGGCAAAGCTCCAGCGGCTCGGGCGGCGCCGCGATGAGCAGACCGGAGGTTGCGGTCGAATCCAAGGCGGGAAGTATTGTCGCGCCCGAGCTTTCGCCCTTCCCTTCGGTGGGCGTGCAGGCGCGAGGCTCCGAATCAACAGAGATGCTGACTGAGGGAGCGCTGGCGAAGGCACCTGAAACTGCGAGAGCTACCGGCACAGATTTGACCGCCGAGTCGATCCGTCAGGATATTGTTGCCGCGCTGGCGACGGCCGGACACAGTTCAGCCGCGCAACTGCTGGGCAATGGCGCGTGGCGGCTTGACGCTTCAAGCGTGCACGTGACAGTGCCCGGAATGGGCAAGAAGATGCTGAGCCTGACGGTGAACGCGGCCGCGGAAAAGATTGTGCGCCAGGAATTGCAGCGGATGGGAGCGCCGACACGGTTTCTTGTGTCGCCCAGCGAAGGCGCAGCACCCACTGTGGTAGCTGCGCCGCTTGCGCCCGTGGGCAGCGTGCAGGAGGCGGCGCTGCACCATCCAATGGTCAAGCGCGCCCAGGAAATCTTCAAGGCCGAGGTCCGCAGCGTGGTCGATCTGCGGCAGAAGTGATAAAGGCAGCTTCTAGCTATTAGCTTCTAGCCTCTAGTTTTTCGTGTGAAGGCGAGTTCCGATGGCAAGGCGAGCAAGTTGAGAGGCTACAAACCGAAACGGGGAGCGAGGATATTCTCTCGCAGAGGTACGCAGAATGATTAATCCGCTGAAGATTTCGGAGATGCTTTCCAAAGCCGGCGAGATGCAGGAAGAGATGCAGCGCAAGCTGGGCGAGACTGTAGTGGAGGCGGCAAGCGGAGGCGGCGCAGTCACGGCAACGATGAACGGCAAGAAGGAGTTGCTCAAGATCCGCATCGATCCCTCCGCGGTGATGAGCCTGAGCGGCAGCCAGACGGACGTCGAGATGCTGCAAGATCTGATTGTGGGCGCGGTCAACGAAGCCGGACGCAAGGCGGATGAGGCCATCAAGTCGAACGTGCAAGGCTTGCTTGGCGGATTGAAGATTCCGGGGCTCGGGGCGTGAGGAGCGAACCGCTCGAAAAACAATTCCTCGGGGACTAGACAGCGGCGGAAAGACAGGGAATCGCGTACGAGTTTCCGAAAGAACTTCCCTCTGGGCCTAAAGGTCCGATTGATTTTGTTGTGTTATCGGCACGGCTGAAGCCGTGCCCTTTCAATGCATTGCCAAAACTAGCTCAAGCGAAAGGCGAATATTGTGAGCCGCTATGCCGAGCCGATGGCCCGGCTCATTGAAGAACTGAAGAAGCTGCCCGGCGTGGGCACCAAGAGCGCGCAACGCTACGCTTTTCACCTGTTGCGTTCGAGCGACGAGGACGCCGCCGCACTGGCTGACGCCGTGCGTGGACTGAAAGCCAGCCTGCGCCTTTGCTCCATCTGCAACAACGTGACGGATATCGATCCCTGCGCCTACTGCGCAAGCCCGGTGCGCAACAGGCGGCTGGTCTGCGTGGTCGAAGAAGCCACCAATGTCGCCGCCGTGGAACGCACGCAGACCTATCAGGGCGTCTATCACGTGCTGCACGGCACGCTTTCTCCGCTGCACGGCGTGGGACCCGACCAGTTGCGCACACAATCGCTGATCGGGCGCGTCGAGCGCGGCGAAGTGGACGAGGTGATTCTGGCGACCAGTCCCACACTCGAAGGCGAAGCTACCGCAAGCTGGCTGGCAACTGCGCTGCGCGGACATTCGGTGAAGATTACAAGGATCGCGACGGGCGTTCCCGCGGGCAGCGACATTGAATATGCCGACGAGGTGACGATGGCGCGGGCAATCGAGGGGCGGCGGGAAGTCTAGTCGCAGCATCTAGAAAGTTTGGCTGGCCTTATTTGCCCAGAAATGGCGACTCGTGGCCTCAGAATCTCCTTCCACACGGCTCCTCACCGAGATAGTCTCAGGACATGGCGAAGCACGTAGTCATTCGCTCGCCCCAACCGGCGGACATTCCAGTCGAGGAAGTTGAGGAACTGGCGCGCATCATACGGCGTCTGGATATTGACATTGAGACGCAGGTCATCGCGCAACGACGCAAAGGTGTTGGTGTAACCTACGGCGAAGTAATCACAGTAACGCTCCTGTTCCTTGGATGGGGTGGCACAAAGCTCGCGGATAAGATTGCCGACGTTACAATCGGGTGGGCACTAAAGCGGTATGAGGGGAAACGGAAAGGCTCGAAACGACCGACCTTCGTGAATATCTACGGGCCGGACGGTGCGGTCGTTAAGTCTGTGAAACTGAAAGGTGCCAAGGACGAAATTGAGGATCTCACTGAAGAGCAATCTCGCAGAAAGCATCGGCCCTAGGTCGAGAGGCAACTGGGCGCAAGCCGCCAGTCCAGCTGCATTTGCTGCGGGAAATAGAGCCAAAACGTTTCTGGCTTACTCCCTCCAAAAGAAAAAGCGGGAGAGCCGGTTGGCTCATCCCGCCGAAGGATTGCAAGGGAAGCCGCCTTCCCTCAGGAGACTATTTCAACTGGTCGAGGGCCAGATTCAGCTCCAGTACATTGACGCGAGGTTCTCCGAGAAACCCTAGCTGGCGACCGGCGGTGTGGTCCGCAATCAGCTTGCGCAGACGATCCGGGCTGATGCCGCGGGCCTGCGCGACGCGCGCAATCTGGTAGTAGGCATTGTCGGGCGTGATGTCGGGATCGAGACCCGATGCCGAGGTCGTGACCATGTCGATGGGCACGGGCTTGCCCCCATTCTGCGCGGCCAGCTTGTCGATGTCGCCCTGAATGCGCGTGACGAGCGCTTTGTTCGACTGCGCGAGGTTGGTACCGCCCGAAGCTGTGGGGTCGTAGCCGTTGCCTGCGGCTGAGGGCCGCGGATGAAAATACTTATCCGAAGTGAAGCTCTGCGCGAGCAACTCTGAACCAATCACCTGACCATCATGCAGAATGAGGCTGCCGTCGGCCTGATGGTGAAAGAAGACCTTGGCGAGTCCCGTCATTACAAGCGGGTATCCGATTCCGAATATGAGGGCCGTGATGAGCGTGAAGAGGATGGAGGTCTTCCAAACCGAGTGCACGGCGGGACTCCCTGCAAGCTCTTGATGTTGCGTCTCGGCGATTCGTTGCGGAATTTGCTGTGTCACTGTAGCCATGATAATCAAAACCTCCTTTAAAGCCCGCCTACGCCAGATGCATCGCGACAAGGCAAAGGTCGATCGCCTTGATACCGACAAAGGGAATAAAGATACCGCCCACGCCGTAGAGCAACAGGTTATTGCGCAGCAGGACGTCGGCCGCCTTGGGCTCGTACTTGACGCCCTTCAACGCCAGCGGGATCAGCGCCACGATGATGATTGCGTTAAAGATCACTGCCGAAAGAATCGCCGACTGTGGCGAGTGCAGATACATGATGTTGAGCGCGCCGAGCACGGGAAACACGCCGGCGAACATGGCTGGGATGATAGCGAAGTACTTGGCCACGTCGTTGGCAATGGAAAATGTGGTCAGGGCACCGCGCGTCATGAGGAGTTGCTTGCCGATCTCCACGATTTCAATGAGCTTGGTGGGATTGGAGTCGAGATCGACCATGTTGCCGGCTTCCTTGGCGGCCTGCGTGCCGGAGTTCATGGCCACACCTACGTCGGCCTGGGCCAGAGCGGGCGCGTCGTTGGTGCCGTCACCGGTCATGGCGACGAGCTTGCCCTTACCCTGCTCGCGCTTGATCAGGTCCATCTTGTCCTTGGGCTTGGCCTCGGCAAGAAAATCGTCCACGCCCGCTTCACGCGCGATCACGGCCGCGGTCAGCGGATTATCGCCCGTGATCATGATGCTGCTAATGCCCATCGCGCGCAGGCGGGCAAGACGCTCCTTTAATCCGCCCTTCACGATGTCCTTGAGATAAATCACGCCGAGGGCTGTCGAATTTTCAGCGACGACCAACGGCGTGCCGCCCATGCGGGCAATTTCTTCCACGCTTTCGCGGACCTTTTGCGGCATCGCGGTTCCCTGCTCCTCAAGAAAACGTGAGATGGCATCGACGGATCCCTTTCGGATCTGCGTGCCCGACAGATTCACGCCGCTCATGCGCGTCTGCGCGCTGAAGGGCACAAACTCGGCGTGCGTTCCGCCCAGGTCGCGGCCGCGGAGATTGTACTTTTCTTTGGCCAGAACGACGATCGAACGGCCTTCGGGAGTTTCGTCGGAGAGCGATGCAAGTTGCGCCGCGTTGGCGAGCCGCTCCTGGCTGATGTCGGGTGCGGAAATGAACTCGGTAGCCTGGCGGTTGCCGAGGGTGATGGTGCCGGTTTTGTCGAGCAGCAACGTGTTCACGTCGCCGGCGGCCTCAACGGCGCGTCCGCTCATGGCCAGCACGTTGTACTGGACGAGGCGGTCCATGCCGGCGATGCCGATGGCCGAAAGCAATCCGCCGATGGTGGTGGGAATGAGGCAGACCAGCAGCGAGACCAACACGAAGACCGTCTGCGGTGCGTGCGAGTAGATGGCGAAGGGCTGCAGCGTGACCACGGCGAGCAAAAAGATGATGGTGAGGCCAGAGAGCAGAATGCTGAGCGCGATCTCGTTGGGCGTCTTCTGCCGCGTCGCGCCTTCGACCAGCGCGATCATGCGGTCGAGAAAAGTTTCGCCCGGATTCGAGGTGATCTTCACCTTGATCCAGTCCGAGAGAACTTTCGTGCCGCCAGTCACGGCCGAACGGTCGCCGCCAGCTTCGCGAATCACAGGCGCCGACTCGCCGGTAATCGCCGACTCGTCCACCGACGCGACGCCTTCGATCACTTCGCCGTCGCCGGCGATGTAGTGGCCGGCCGCCACATAAATGATGTCGCCGGCGCGGAGATCGCCGCTGACGATCTCTTCAAAGCTGCCGTCGGCCTTGTAGCGCATAGCAATGGTTTCGCCCTTCGCCTTGCGCAGGGTGTCGGCCTGTGCCTTGCCGCGACCCTCGGCCATGGCCTCGGCAAAGTTGGCGAACAGCACCGTGAACCACAGCCAAAGCGTGATCTGAAGATTGAAGGCGAAGCTCTCGGGGTGATGACGGTAGTTTTCGACGAGCAGCAACGACGTGAGCACGCTGCCCACTTCCACCACGAACATCACCGGGTTCTTAACCATGCCGCGCGGATCGAGCTTACGAAAGCTCTCCACGATGGCGGGGCCAATGATCTTTGTATCCCAAATGCTGATTTTCTCTGCCATGTTTTAAACCAGCTCCTAGCTTCTAGCTCCTAGCTTTTAGCTCGTCGTGCTGAAACGAGCACGTTGCGATCCACCGTCGGTTTCTATCGAGAGCCAATAGCTAACGCCCGACAGCCTAAAACAGCGTTCCCGCGTGCAGCTGCAGGTGTTCGAGAATCGGTCCCAGGCTCAGCGCCGGGAAGAAGGTGAGCGCTCCCACGATGACCACCACGCCGATAAGCAGAATTGCGAACAGCGGCGTGTTCACCGGGAATGTGCCGGGCGAAGGCGGCACGCTCTTCTTCTGCGCCAGGTTTCCGGCCAGCGCCAGCACCGGAATCATCATGAGGAAGCGGCCGATGAGCATGTCCCAGCCCATCGCGACGTTGTACCACCAGTTCGTGCCCAAGCCGGCAAAGGCGGAGCCGTTGTTGCCTGCGCCGGAGGTAAACGAATAGAGGATCTCGGAGAATCCGTGCGGGCCAGGATTGGCCATCACGCTGACACCCTGAGGAATCATCACGAAGATGGCGGCAAAGGTAAGGATGATGAGGCAGAAGATGAGCGCGTAGAGCATGGCCATCTTCACGTCGTAGGACTCGATCTTTTTGCCGAGATATTCGGGCGTGCGGCCCACCATGAGTCCGGCTATGAAGACCGCCAGAATCACGAAGATCAACATGCCGTACATGCCCGCGCCGACGCCGCCGAAGACCACTTCTCCGAGCATGATGTTCACGAGCGGAACCATGCCGCCGAGCGGAGTGAAACTGTCGTGCATGGAGTTGACGGCACCGCAACTGGCGTCGGTGGTGATGGTGGCAAAGAGCGCGCTTTCGGCGATGCCGTTGCGCACTTCTTTACCTTCCATGTTGCCGCCGGGCGCGGTCGCAGTGCGCGTTTGCACGGCTCCATGAATCAGCGGATGTGGTTGCGATTCGGCCCAATAGCAGACCGCGAACCCGGCTGCGAAGAGCACGAACATGGCGCCGAAGACGGCCCAGCCGTGGCCGGGCGAGCCGGTCATGCGGCCCAGCGTATATGTCAGGCCGGCGCCGATGAGGAAGATCGAAAGGATCTCAATGAAATTCGAGAGCGGCGTTGGATTCTCGAAGGGGTGGGCGCTGTTGGCGTTGAAGAAGCCGCCCCCGTTGGTGCCCAGCATCTTGATGGCTTCCTGCGAAGCTACCGGACCCTGCGCGATGGTCTGGGTCGCGTTTTCCAGCGTATGCGCCGATGTGTAGGCATGAAAATTCTGCGGAACGCCCTGCCATACCAGCAGCAATCCGTAGATGATGCACGCGGGCAGCAGAATGTAGAAGAGGGTGCGCGTCATATCGACCCAGAAGTTGCCGATGGTGGCAGACTGCGTGCGCCTGATGCCACGAATGAAGGCGATGGCAACCACGATGCCGGCCGCGGCGGACCAGAAGTTGTGCGTCGCCAGGCCCATCATCTGGGTGAGATAGCTCATGGTCGATTCGGGCGTGTAGAACTGCCAGTTGGTATTCGTGGTGAAGCTGGCAGCGGTATTCCACGCGAGATCAGGAGCCACGGCAGCAATGTGCTGCGGATTGGCCCAACCTGAAACCAATCCCTGCAGCCGCTCGATCGCATAGGTGAAGACAAGCGTGACCGCCGAGAAGCCCAGCATGGCGAAGGCGTACTCGCGCCAGTTCATCTCCTTGTCGGCATTTACGCCACAGAGCTTGTAGAGGAGCCGCTCCACGGGGCGAAACACAGGATCGAGCCAGGTACGCTCGCCTTCGAGCACGCGCGCCAGATAGATGCCCACAGGGCGAACTGTGGCGAGAAGAATGACAGAGTAAATGGCGAATTGCAGCCAGCCGTTGGCGGACATATCAGAATTTCTCCGGGAACAGCAGTGCGATGGTGAGATACACCATCAGAAGGATGGAAAGAACGAGGCCGGTTGCCGAAATCCAATCCATGTGCATGGGCTACCTCAGCTTCTGGCATGCCTTGACGTAGAGAAACGCCAGGGCGAAAAAAATAGCGGTGTAGAGCAGCATGAGTACGTCTTGCATGCAGAGTCTCCAGAGTGACTGCCGGCGGTGGGCCGGCCCGATTGCTCAAAACACAACTTCAGTTAGATGCGCTCGATGTTCGCCGGAGCAGGCGCAGGATTTTGCGCTGCGGTCCCGCTATAGCGTCACCATCGCTTCAACTAGAACTGATTCTGAGTTCCAACACCTTTGAGTATCGAAAAGATTTCCTAAATAAGTTGTAAGGATGGGTCACGATAGAGACTGGTCTTGCAGAGTTCAGCAGATGCGAAGGGGTTTAGCTCACGATGCGAGATGGATTAGCTTCGCAGCTCTAATCTTCGTTGCCGGCCCAGCCTTCGGGGACGAAACGATAACCGACCCACGGCTCGGTCTGAATATACTGGCGGCCGGTTTCGGTTTCGAGCTTTTTGCGCAACTGACCGACGAAGACGCGGAGATATTCTGGCTGGTGCGCCGATTGCGCGCCCCAGACGGTGGTCAGCAGAGCGCGGTGCGTCATTACTTTGCCGGCATTGCGCGCCAGGTGCAGCATGAGCTCGAATTCCTTGGGCGTGAGGTGAATGGGCTTGCCCTGCACGGTAATGGTGTGCGCCTGCGAATCCACGATGAAATCGCCGATCTCGAGGGCTGCCGTGGTGCGCTCGGGAGCGCGCCGCAGATGCGCTCGCACGCGCGCCTGTAGCTCCTGAATGCCGAAGGGCTTGGTCACGTAGTCGTCGGCGCCGGCGTCCAGCGCCTCCACCTTCGACCGTTCATGCTCGCGCACCGACAGAACCAGCACCGGCGTGGCACCCTTGGAGCGAATCATGCGGCACACATCCACGCCGCTCATGCCGGGCATCATCAGGTCGGTAATCACCAGGTCCGGCGCCCAGTCGCGAAAGACGCGCAATCCCTCTTCGGGATCGTTGGCTATACGCACATCGTAGCCCTGCGCGGAAAGTGCGGCGCGCAGCACCCGCGTAATCTGCGATTCGTCGTCAATGACCAGAATGCGTCCGGGCATGTCGTTCTTCCTTCTTAACAAGCAGCGGAGCTGGCGATGTTAGCGGAGTGAGTCACGGCCCACTGGAAGCTTACATCATTGCGCGGCGCGCGATTCCACAAAATGCTGGCGGCATTTATGATGCGGAGAAGGATACCCATGGACAAGCGCGCCGATTCCGATCAGATGTTTCGCTGGTTGCTGGCGAGCTTTGCGGCCATGCTCACTACAGTCTTGCTGGCGTGGCTGGGGGCGAACTCGACGACCGCGGGTATGGTGTTTCTGGTTCTGGTGGTGTGGTCAGCCAGCAAGGCGGGAATCGCGCTTTCGCTTTATACGACGGCACTTTGCGCGATTTCCTTCGACTTTTTCTTTCTCCCTCCCGTGCATACGTTTCGATTGGTTGGCGCGCAGGCCTGGGTGGCGATGGCCTCGTTCGCGGCTGGTTCGGTCGTGGTCAGCAGGCTGGCCGAGCGGGCGCGGCGCCAGACCCTGGAGGCCGAGCAGCGGCAGGCGGACGTGGGGCGGCTTTACACCCTCAGCCAGGAGATGATGTTTTTTGAAGACGCTGCGCGGCTGGTCCGCGACTTGCCGGGGTTGATCCAGCGCATCTTCGAGCTCGATGCTGTCGTTCTCTACGTTCGCGATCATGACCGGTTCTACTCGGTCGGCGGCGAAGCGTCGCCCAGTCTGCGTGCGAACATGCAGTCGCAGACCGAAGGCATGAACCCCACGCTGGTGCCGCTCGACGGCTATCACTCCACCGCGCTGATGCTGGGATTGCGGTCCGTGGGCGGGCTGGCCTGGCGGCCGACAGAGTTGTCGCGCGAGGTTTCGATTGCCGTCTGCGGGCAGGTGTCGATTGCGGTAGCGCGGTCGCTCGCCATGGATACCGCGGCGCGCGTGGAAGCGGCCCGCGAGAGCGAGCGGCTGCGCACGGCGCTCATCGATTCCCTCACCCACGAGCTGCGCACGCCGCTGACTTCGATTCGCGCTGCCTCCACTACGCTCATCGAGAGCGAGGGACTGGACGAAGCGACGCGCACCGACATGGCACGGCTCATCGACGAAGAATCTTCGCGGCTCGACTTATTGATTGGCGAGGCCGTGGAGATGGCGGAGATCGACGCCAACGTGGTGAAAGTTAAAATGTCTCCGCAGAATCCCCGCGCGCTTTTGGATCAGGCTGTTGAGGAATCGCGGAGGAACCTCGCGGCTCACAAGGTAAGCGTGTCGGCGGAACAGAGTGCCGGCGAGGAATCAGCCCAAAACTATCCTGTATGGTTCGATCCGCACCTGCTCGGCCGCGTGCTGCGCCATCTCTTGGAGAACGTTGCCAGCCACACGCCACCCGGCACCCGCGTCCGGCTTGGCAGCGTGCGAACGGATACTCGGCTTGAGTTTTCTGTCGAGGATAATGGCCCCGGCATCGATGCACTCGATCTGCCGCTGATCTTCGAGAAGTTTTATCGCGGTAAACGCAGCACGGGCCAGGCCGCCGCGGCAACCAAGCGCAAAGGCTCGGGCATGGGCTTGGCCATCACCCGCGCCATCCTGAAGGCGCACAACGGCGGCATCGAGGCGACGAATGTCCCCGGCGGAGGCGCGCGTTTTCGGTTTTGGGTGCCGTTGGTGGAGCGGGAGCCGAGCCGGCAAGTTTAAGCGAATGGCCTGCAATGCACTGCCCCCGAGCCGCGATCGCATATACTTGCCCTTATCAGCGCCCAGCCTAGTAGAGGTTCCCATGTGTGGCACGTGCAGATTGGCTTTCCTGCTCCTTACAGCAACTGTTTTTCTTGCCCACCACAGTACCGCACAAAGCTCTGACATCAGCCGGAACCCTGTTCGAGCAATCCCCAATCAGAGGCTGCCCGTCACAGCATCGAATACAAAAGGCTTTCTGCCGATTTACGCGACGATGCGCGGGGTAAATGTCGACTTAGGGTTCGTTAATCCAACCGTGAAAAGGGCGGTTGTTGTGATTCATGGCAGTCGACGAGATGCAGGCGGATACGACGCGGTTGAGCAACGTGCCATTCATGATTCAGGAGAAACCTTCTGGAACACTCTCTTGATTGCACCCGAGTTCCTGGAACAGAACGATGCCGACGTCAATCAGGTTCCGGATGATGATTTGCGCTGGAGACATGCCGCCTGGACCGATGGTGAAAATGCGCACAATTCATTGATCAGTTCGTTTGACGCGCTCGATGCTATCTTCGAACGGCTATCCAACCATATTCTTCTTCCCAACCTGCAAAGCGTGGTTCTAGTGGGCTATGCAGGCGGAGCGTTGATGGTTCAGCATTATGCCGTGGTTGGCCGCGGGAGCGACGCTCTGATCAAAAGCGGGGTTCATCTGCGATTCGTCATTGCGAATCCATCCTCGTACCTCTACTTTTCCGCTGAAAGGCCTTTTCCAGATTCGCACGGTGATTTTAAGTTCAGTGTTCCCGCTCGGGAATGCGCAGACGAAGTCAACCGCTGGAGATTCGGAATTGTCGATCCTCCGCCTTACGCAAGTCAGGCGGATTTTTCCAATTTAGAGCGGCAATACATACGACGTGACGTCATTTATCTTCTCGGCACAGATGCCACTGACCCTCATGAGGCAGGTGACATAAGTTGCGCCGCAGAAGATGAGGGCTCCGATCGCTTCCAGCGGGGCATAGCTTACTTTCGGTATCTTGAACTTCGGCACCCCGAGTTGATGGAAGCGTCTGCAACACAACAACTCTGGTTCGTACCCGGCGCAGGAAACGACGTTTACAAGATGCTGACATCCTTCTGCGGAAAATCTGCGCTGTTCGATGCAGGTAGTTGCGAAACGCGCATTCTCTACCCTAAGCCGTAAGTAGATCTCGACGACGCCTCGCTGATTACGAATCGCTAACCCCGCTAGCTGCGCGCACTCCACTGCTCGCTAGCCCTCAAGTTTAAACCGCGTCTCGGCCAGATGATAAAGCCTGCGCCAGACCAAGCGGTTCATGGTGACGACGATGAGCGAGATGAATATCGTTGCCAGGAGCAGCATAGCGAAGCGGCCGCTGTCGGTTGCGGCGTCGATCTGCGCGCCGAGGCCGATTGTTGAGAGCGTCTGGTCCTTCACGTGCGAGTACTCGGCCATCACAGATGCGTTCCACGCGCCGCCGGATGCCGTCACCATTCCGGTGATGAGGTAAGGAAAGATTCCCGGCAGGATCAGCTTGGTCCAGCGCTGCCAGCGCGTGAAGCGGTAGAGGGAGGCGACTTCGCGCAGGTCTGAGGGAATCGACATGGCGCCGGCGATCACATTGAAGAGGATGTACCATTGCGTGCCCAATAACATCAACGCAATGGCGCCGATGCCGAGCCCGCCGCCCAGGCGCACCAGCGCCATGAGGATGATCGGGAAGAAAGCCGTTGCGGGAACGGAAGCCATGATCTGCGCCAAGGGCTGCACCACGCGCGCGAGCCGCGGATTGAGGCCAATCGCCACCCCTACGGGAATGGTCCACGCAGCGGAGATGAGCAGCGCCGCATTGACGCGTAGAAAGGTTGCGGCAGCGCCTTCAAACAGCAGGCGCAGATCGGCCCAGGTCACTGTCCTCAGCATGATGGCGGCCTGCGCGGCTGCCCAGCAGGCCGCCGCCACGGCCGCCATAGCCACTGCCCACAGAACCGGGGAAGCTTTTCGTGAGCGCTCTTCGTCGAGCGGCCGCACCACGCGACATTCTTTGCTCTGCGCCAGATGCCGGTAGACCGGCTCTTCGACCCGGCGCCAGATGCGGCCGGGGAGAGTTTGCACGATTTTCGAGCGACGAAGCAGTTCGAGGATCGGCGACTTGACCTGATCGGCGGCTTCCACCTGCTCGAATTTGAACTTGTCGCTCCAGGCGATGAGCGGACGCCAGATCAGTTGATCCGTAGCGACGACGATCACGATGACCGTCGCGATGCCCGCGAGCAATGCCCGGACATTCTCATCGTAGCTCGCGGTCTGGATGTAACTGCCGAGGCCGGGAAGCTGAAAGTTGCGGTTCCCCATGGAAAAGGCTTCGCAAAAGATGAGCGCGAACCAGCCGCCTGCCACCGAGACGATCGAGTTCCATACCAAGCCGATGGCGGAGTACGGCATTTCGAGCTGCCAGAAGCGCTGCCAGCCGGAGTAGCGATAGATGCGCGAAGCCTCCAGCATTTCGCGCGGAATGGATTTGAGCGAAGAATAAAAACTGAAGGCGAGATTCCAGACCTGGCCGGTAAAGATGAGCAAAATCACGGCCATCTCAATGCCGAGTTGATGACCGGGGATGAGCGAGACCATGGCCAGCACCACCGGCGGAAGAAAGCTGAGCACCGGAATGGACTGCAAAATGTCGAGGACCGCAACCATCCACGGCTCGAGGCGCGGATTGTAGGCGGCGATATATCCGTAGGTGATGGCGAAGGCGAGACTCAAGAAATACGCAATTGCCATGCGCACGATGGAGTAGAAGGCATAGGCCGGCAGCGCGGAGATGGAGCTTGAGATCGGCACCACGGGGATGGGCTTCTGGAACCAATAGACGCCGGTCGAGACCAGGGCGAAAAAGACCGCGAGCGCACAGGCGGCTATGCCCAGATCGATAAAGAACGGCCCGCGGCGAACAGTGACAAGAGTGCGCGCAAAGGGATACTGGAGGTTCACTCTTTGTCCTCGCTGGGCACAATCTCTTCTTCGAGCGCATCAGGCATCACAAAGCGGCGGCGCGCGGCATCGAAGTCGAACAGCTCCGCATAGCGGCCCCAGGTAACGGCAGTTTCCATTTGCCGCTGGCTCTCTTCGTCGCTGAACTGCTCGTCGAGCATGTCGAGGAAGAACTCCTCGGGAACGGTGTGGTCGCTCTTGGCGTCGAGGGCGCGGCGAATCTGGCGGAGCAGCAGCACGTTCTCGACCGCGGCGTTGCGGAAGAGCTCTTTCTGGCGAAGAATCTCGGAGTTCGCAAACTCCTCGCCGGCGGGCGTGATGACTGCGTCGCCCTCCTCGACCTTGAGGAAGCCGAGCAGTTGCGCGGCGTCGACGATGGGCAGCAGATCGTCGATCTCGAAGGCCAGATCGTCGGCCAGGCGGTAGATGTCGTCGCGGCCGCCTTTGTCGAGGACGAGTTCGAGCAATCCGGCGATGCCGCCCGGTCGCGCGTGCGGCAGCATCTGGTAGCGCATCTGGCGCTGGTCGCGTACGGCTGGCGCATGGGGCTGGCCGGGAGCCTGAGCCGGCTCTGTGTCGGGCTTTGTGAGCACTTTATAGATGTAGTCCACCAACTGCGTGAAGGCTTCCGATTTGCGATCGCGGGGATGCGGAAGAGTCACAGGGAAATCGGTGCGGATGCGGCCGGGATTGCGGCCCAGCACGACGATGCGGTCGGCCAGCAGCACCGCTTCCTCAATGTTGTGGGTCACGAGGAAGACCGCTTTGGTGGGCATGGTCTTCTTCGCCCAAAGCTCCAGCAGTTCGCTGCGCAGGTTCTCGGCGGTGAGGACATCGAGCGCGGAAAAAGGCTCGTCCATGAAGAGCACTTCCGGTTCGACGACGAGGGCGCGGGCAAAGCCGACACGCTGCCTCATGCCACCCGAGAGCTCCTTGGGATACGCCGCCTCAAAACCGTCGAGGCCCACCGTATCAAGCATCTTCATGCTGCGTTCGCGGCGCTCGGCCGGCGGCACACCGCGAGCTTCGAGAGGCGCTTCCACGTTCTCAAGCACGGTGAGCCACGGGAAGAGCGCGAAGCTCTGGAAGACGATCGAGACGTTGATTTCGGTCTCGGCGATGGGCTTGTCATGCCAGTACACCTGCCCAGCCGAGGGGGTGGAGAGCCCCGTTAACATGCGCAGCATGGTCGATTTGCCGGAGCCCGAAGGCCCCAAAAGGGCAAGAATCTCGCCGGGGACGACGCTCAGGTCGGTCGGCGAGAAGACCTGGATGCGGTTCTGGCTTGGCTGCGCGTAGTATTTCTCGATTCGCTCCGCGCGAATGATGGCATCGGTAGCCGCAGGGGCGGCGATGGTCTGGGTTTGGGTGGCCGCTTCCTGCATGGGCACGCTCTCCGGGGAAAGATCGGGGCCGGTTCGCGGCCGTTGCTGACAGTATAAAGATGAAAAATAGATTCGATGTGAATGGCGTCCCGGAGCCAAGAGGAATGGCCGCGGGCTGGCGTCGGCATTTCACGTTGGATCTTGCTCCAAATAGCGTTCGATGGATTACACTAGGAAAGCGTACCATTTCTGCCGTATAGAGATGTACGGTCAAACGGGCCCTTATTGGCGTGACGGACCGTGAGTTGGAATGGCGCGTTACAACTTCCCTTTTCCTCCAACGCTTAGGAGAGTATGTCCTCGAATTCACATAAACGGAAGATTCTTGTCGTGGATGACGAGCGGGTGATCGCCGACACGCTTGCCATGATCCTGAACCAGAGCGGATTTGACGCGCGCGCCGTTTACTCCGGCGAGAAGGCGCTCGAGATGGCCCCGACTTTCGGGCCCGACATGCTTATCTCGGACGTGATCATGGCCGATCTGAATGGCATTGACGCGGCGATCCGCATCCGCTCTCTGCTGCCGGCAATCAAGATACTGCTCTTTTCCGGCCAGGCCGCCACTGCCGACCTTCTGGAGAAGGCCCGCAAGGCAGGCTACGAGTTCGACATTCTGGCCAAGCCCGTCCATCCCCAGGATCTGCTGGCACGGCTGCAGAAATAGCTTCGCGCACTGGCATGCGGAGTTCCGCCCGCAGGCTCATGCGCGATTGCGCGCCTCGCTGATTGCGATCGCGATGACTCCCTGATTGGGGCTTGAAACCTGGCTAGAAAGGCTTCTCCGTCAGAAACGGCTCGGGCTTTAGCGATCCGTCGCGCTGCTTCACCAGCATCTGCACCTTGCCCTCGGCGGCTTCCAGCTCCTGCTTGCACGCCGCTGACAGGTTCACGCCCTCCTCGAAGAGCTTCAGCGAGTCTTCGAGCGCCAGATCGCCTTTTTCCAGCTGATCCACGATGGTCTCGAGCTTCTTGAGCGATTCTTCAAACGACGGCATGGCGAAAAATCCTTCTTCCTATTTTCCCACCGGCAAGGTGCCAGCCATGACCTCGGCCGCCACATCGTAGTGGCCGTAAGGAGCGCTCACCTGCACGCCCTGCACCAGCGGACGAACCGCTTCCAGCATCTCCTGCGCGATCTTGATTCCTTCGGCGCGCGCGGCCTCCGGTGTGTTGGCCTGCGCCATGCGCAGCATGATCTCTTCCGGCATGGCGATGCGCAGGTCGTTCTTCATGTACTCGGCGTTGCGCAGGCTGGTGAGCGGCCAGATGCCGGCAATGATGGGAATGTTGCGATCGCCAAGGCGCTCCTTGGTCTTCTCCAGAAACTCCTGGAGCAGCCGCAGATCGAAGACCGCCTGCGTGATGGCGTATTCGGCTCCAGCCTCAACTTTATAGACAAACCGCCGCAGCTCATTTTCAATCTCGGGCACGCCGGGATTGGCCGCCACGCCGATGGTGAAGTTGGTGCTCGCGCCGATGAAGTTGGATCCGATGTCGAGCCCGCGATTCAAACGGCTGGCGATGTTCACCAAACCGATGGAATCAACGTCAAAGACTTGAGAAGCGTCAGGATAGTCTCCTTGTTTAGGCGGTTCGCCGGTCACGCAAAGAATGTTACGCAGGCCGATGGACGAAGCTCCCAGCAGATCCGACTGGATCGAAAACAGGTTCCGGTCGCGGCAGGTGTAATGCAGAATGGTCTCCATCCCCGTGTGCTGCTGAATCTGGATGCAGAGACTTTGCCCGCTCATGCGCGCCGAGGCCTGCGCCGCGTCGTAGACATCGACGGCGTCCACGCCAAGGCGCGCCAGCATCTGCGCGCCTTCAATCTCGCGAGAACAGTCGATGCCGCGTGGCGGCACAAACTCGACCAGCTTGATGAATTTCTTTTCTGCGAGCAACGCGCCGAGTTTGGAGCGCTGTGCGAGCGGTGCTGGCGCAGTTTCTTTGCCGATCTCCGGCGCCGAGCCGGTGACCGTGATATGCGCCTGCTCGTCTATCGAGCGGATAGCAGACCGCATGGCGCGAATATGGTTGGGTGTAGTTCCGCAGCATCCACCCACGATCTGCACGCCAACCCCGATGGCCTTGCGCGCAAAGCTGGCCATATACTCCGGCGAGCAGAGATAGACGTTGCGGCCTTCGATGGCGCGCGGCACACCGGCATTGGGCATCGCTGCCAGTGGCAGCGCCGTTGCGGCACGCATGGCTTCGACCGCCGTGAGGACAGTGGCCGGGCCGGTAGAGCAGTTCACGCCTATCGCGTCTGCGCCCCACTCGGCCAACAGCGCCGCCGCCTGCGCCGGAGAAGCGCCATCCAGGCACTCACTCTCGTCATCCACCGTCACCATGACCAACACCGGCAACTGCGGAGCGGCCTGCTTTGCCGCCTGGAGCGCCTCGCGGGCTTCGTTCAGCGCGGGCATGGTTTCTACGATCAAGAGATCTACGCCATTTTCGGCAAGGATGCCGATCTGCTCGGCAAAGGCGGAGCGCGCTTCATCCAATCCGGTCTTGCCCAGAGGCTCCAGCCGGACGCCGAGCGGGCCGACCGAGCCGGCAACCCACGCGGCGATTTCCGCGTTGCCGGCCTGCTTCTCCTTCAGCCGTTCCACAGCCTGCCGCGCCAGGCGCACGCCCGCGGTGTTGATGTCAGCCAGCTTTCCCGTGAGGCCATGACGCGCCAGGCGAAAGCGGTTGGCACCGAAAGTATTGGTTTCAAGAATCTCCGCACCCGCCTGCAAATACTCCTCATGCACGGCGAGGATCAGGTTGGGATCGGAGAGATTCAGCTCGTCGTAGCAGCGGTTGACGAAGATGCCACGTGCGTAGAGCACAGTGCCCATGGCGCCGTCGGCGAGCAGGGGGCGGTCGGCAAAGAGCTCGGAAAAGCGGGTCATTCTGTTGTCATGCTACCGCATCGGCTGTGCTTCTCCCCAACGGGACGCTCGAATGCAGCCAAAGGCGAGTCCGCAGAGCGCAGATCCTGCCCTGGGAAGGGGTTGCAGCGCAGAGCCCCGCACTCTGGAGGGTCGCTCGATTCCGCAAGAATGATTGCAATGCAAAGGTCTTTCCGCGGCGATGCAATTGCTCGGTTCCACGCCGATTCCAGGCCGCAAATGGCAGGGCCGCTTTGTTATACTTCGGGAGTCATAACCTGCGTGGAAATCGCCTCGCCTGCCTGCAGTATGCGCGATTTCCCTGTGCAAGCATTGATATTTCTTTGTCGACGCGGCAGGTTGCGCCGCTGCAGCAATCGAGGTTTGAGATTTTGAAGAATAGAAGTCTGTGGATCAGTGTGGGTGCGGCGCTCGTTGCGGCGGCTGTGCTGGCAGGATGCGGCACCACTTCATACCCTGACGGCCGCTCGGTTCCCCCCAGCGGGCTCTTGAATCGCGTTGTCATCGCCATCCAGAACCCCGGCACCCTGAACAAGGGGGCGCTTGAGATTGTCGACGCGTACTACGACGAACGCACCGGCTACGGCGGCACGCCGCCCGTGTTTTCCATTTCAGGCTACAGCGGCGCGCTGCCCGTCACGATCCAGAATATGCCCGAGGAACAGTTCGGCGCGGTGTACGGCGCGGGCGACGGCAGCTTGATCATCGCCAATTACGCCAACGAGCGGGTTACCAAAACGGTCGCCGGCATTCCCGCACCTTCATCCAGTATCTTCATCACGCACAACCAGAATTATGTGTTTGCCGCCAGCCAGACGGCGCATCAATTGACGATTGGAGCCCCCGCCAACGGCGCTTCACTTGGGCTCAATCTTCCCGATGTATACCGCGTCAGCGTCAATCCTGCCGGGACGGTCGTGCTGGCCTTCGTCCAGAACTCGCCTTACGTGTATTACCCACGCGCGCTCTCTACCGCGCAGTCGATCACCTATTCCGGCGGGCCTTCGACCTGGCCCAAAGCAGCTGTCGACTGCGAACCGCAAAACGCCCCTCTCTGGTGTCTGTTCCAGATGCAGAGCCCCGACGCCACCGATGCCACAGGCACCTACTATGGCGCGCCACTCACGTTCGATCACCCGATCAAAGCGGTATTCTCGTCCGACGGCGGCACCGCGTACATCCTGAGTTGCGGACCCGAGTGTGGAGGCACGACTGCAGCGTTCACGCCGGTTCCCGTCGGGCCTATGCTCTTTCCTCTGAGCATGGCTTCCGGGCTTTTGCCCACCACCGCTGCCTTGGCCACGGCTACGGTTCCGATCCCCGGCGGAGCAACCAACGCGCTGATCGACTCCTCCACGATGTATGTGGTTGGACAGTGTCCAGAATTGGCGAGCAGCTTTGGCCAATGCCAGAGTACCGTCACCGACCAAACCCTCTTCGGCGGCAATCTTACTGTCGTCAATCTCGCCAATAACGGCATCGCAAGCAGAACTTCCATCAGCGACGGCACGCCCGGCGCCATGAGCCGCATGGTTGAGGCCGATGACAACACGCTGTGGATCGCGATGACCGGGTGCGACACCGGCGTGCGATATACGACAAATCAGGTGAGCGGATACGGCTGCCTGACCATGGTTAAGCTCAACCCGCCGACCGATCCCGCGACCAATCCTACGACCGTAGCGAGTGCGACGTTACTGCCCTATATCGGCAATGCTACCGGCGTAACCGCGGTTCTGGGTCTGCACAAGATCTACACCGCCGAAGGCGGACAGGTGTACATCTACTCCACGAAGGACGGTTCGTCGATTAACAACCAATTCGTGACCGTGACCGGGACCGCTTACGATGTGGCCTATATCGACGCGCTCACTGACGCCGATAACACCGTGTACTAATACGTTGGCCCTCCAAACCATTTGAGCGGCTCAAGCATCTATGCGAATAGGTTGCCTTGGCACGGTTGCGGCCCGCTTGGAGTGTGCGATCGGCTCCTGGCTTAAAACACGCGGCCGGAATGGAGATCACGATGCGACCGGATCGTCCCTTGATTGGCGCCGTGGCATTGCTGGCAGGCGGCATCGCCGCAATCCTCGCGTACTGCCACGGAAATACTGCGTTCAATGCCGGCTATCCGTTTTCCGGGTGCCAACTGCACTTCGATCTCACGACTACGGGTCCAGCCGTTCTGGGCGGTGTGGCGTTGATTGCCCTCGGGCTGTTGCTGATGGCGTGGGCGCTGCTTGCGGCCATCGTCAGCCAGATTGTGCGGCTATTCGCCCGCGATCATGAAGTGGCGAGCATTACCGGCAAATCGCGCGAGCCATTCTTCGAAACAGAAAATTATTCGGGCCCGCTTGGGCTAACCGAACATAAACGCGAGATGTAGGCGTTATGCCGCGACTTCAATCGTGTGAGCAGTCCCTGGCGTCGTAGCATAGCTCCATGCCCTCGGACGCCCCGGACTTTCGCGCCGACGTTCTTACCATCGCCGCGCATCGCGACGATGTAGAGCAGACCTGCGGGGGAACACTGCTGCGCATGGCCTCGCGCGGCCTGCGCACCGCCATTCTCGATCTCACCCAAGGAGAGGCAGGAACGCGCGGCTCTGCCGATGAGCGCGCCCACGAAGCGGACGAGGCTGCGCGCATTTTGGGGGTGGGCCGGCGGCAGGCGCTCACCTTCCCGGATGGCGCTATCGAGAACACGCTCGAAAATCGCATCGCAATTGTGCGCGTCCTCCGCCTGATCCGTCCTCGCGTCGTCATCCTTCCCTACTGGCAAGCGCGCCATCCCGATCATGCCACGGTAGGCACGCTCGGCTACGATGCCTGCTTTCTCTCGGGCTTGAAAAAGATCGACACAGGCAGCGAACCGCATCGGCCTTTCAAGATCGTCTACGCCAGCCTCTATGCCGACGTGCGCCCCAGCTTCATCGTCGATGTCACACCCTTCATCGAGCAGCGCCATCAGGCCCTGATGGCGTACCGCTCGCAGTACGCGAATCAATCCGCGGGCAGCGGCCTCTTCGTTCCCGAGGAGGAGATTCGCGAGCGCACATTTGCCGAAGCGCGCCATTACGGGTTGCTTGCCGGCGTGCTCTACGGCGAACCTTTCGTGCAGAAAGAGGTCGGCCTCGTCGACGACCTCACATTGGTACCCGTGCAATCGATTTAGAATGGAAGCCGAAAATTGCTTGAGATTCCAAGCGAGTCCTATGACCCACATCAGCCGTCGCCGTTTTCTTTCCACTGCCGCATGCTCCATCGCCGCAGCTCGCCTCTCCGCCCAGACCAAGACAGAGACCCAGGTTGCTCTCTCGATCCCATCTCGAGCTACAGGGCCACGCATCCCTGAGGATTTTGTCGGCCTCTCTTACGAGGTCGCGCAGTTCGCCGATCCGGCTTTTTTCTCGACTCAGAACACAGGCCTCATTCGGGCCTTCAAAGACATTGCCCCGCGCGGCGTGCTGCGGCTCGGCGGCAACAGCAGCGAGTTTGGCTGGTGGAAGGCCACGCCTAAGTCGCCGGAACCGGAACACCCGCAGGTCCGCGAAGTTGTCGGAGAGCTAAAGGCGCAGTATTACGCCGTCACGCCGGATGCAGTGCGCAACCTCCAGGAGTTCTTGCGTGCAACCGGCTGGAGCTGCATCTACGGCATCGGCATGGGCACCAACACCCCCGAGCGCGCCGCCGATGAAGCCGAATTCGTTGCCGAGACATTGGGCACGAGCCTCATTTACTTCCAAATCGGCAATGAGGCGGATCTCTTCGACCGGCATCTGCGCGATCCCAAAACCTGGTCCGAAAAAACCTACCTCGCCGAGTGGCTCCAGTTGGCCAACGCTGTCTCCGCTCGCGTCCCGGGCGCTCAGTTCGGACTCCCCGACGTCGCCGGAGCCATCGACTGGCTCACGGAAATCGCCGGCGAGTGGCGCTCCGTCAAGAATCCGCCGCTCGTAGCAAGCCTCACGCACCACTATTACTTCGGCGGCCCCGCCACCAATCCCGAGGTCAATATTCCCAACCTGCTCAAGACGGCAACGATGGCGAAGGTGCAGGCCACGGCCGACACTGCCAACGCTGCCGCAGCCAAAATGGGCGTGCCCGTGCGCATGACCGAAGGGAACACCTGCTATCGCGGCGGCAAACCGGGCGTCTCCGATGTCTTCGCGGCAGCGTTATGGTCCGCCGACTACTCGCTCCTTCTCGCAAGCAATCGCTACACCGGCGTAAATCTGCACGGCGGCACCGGAAAATCGGTGGCAAACTCGGTCGGGGGCGTTCTGCCCGGCGACACGCTGCTCACCTCTGAAGGCGCGACGCCCGAACAGATCGCCTCGCACCCGCATCCTTTTTACACGCCGATTGCGACTTTCGGCACGGAGTATCTCCTGGAGCCGGTTGCGTATGGATTGAAGTTCGCCGGTTCGTTCGCCGGCGCAACCATGATCGACGCGGGCCTCACGCAGAAACTTGAGGCCGCGGGAGTCAACGCCACGGCCTACGCAGCCAGATTGACCAGCGGGGCAACGGCGGTCGTTGTTCTCAATAAAGACGCAGAGAAAGATCTCTCGCTGCGCCTGGATTTTGGAAACGCGAAAGCCAAGCAGGTGAAGACGGAAACCCTCGCAGCCCCGGCACTCGATAGCCGCGAAGCGCACATCGCTCAGTCGCAAGCTGCCGGCCATCTCAAAGACGGCAAGATTACGATCGACGTGCCACGCGCTTCGGGCATTCTCGTCCGCGTGGGATGAATTGGCGGAAGTTGTAAGACTCATTGCAGGATCACTTCGTTGAAGCTGGAGGTTTCGCTTGTCGCAAATCTGGAACCCTGAGACCTACGGCCGCGACGCCGCATTTGTTCCTCAGCTCGGCAGCGGCGTGCTTGAGTGGCTCGCGCCTCAGGCAGGCGAGCGCATTCTCGACCTCGGCTGCGGCGACGGCCAACTCACGGAACGCATCGTCGCCGCTGGTGCGAACGTCACTGGCATCGACGCTTCGCTGAAGATGGTGGCAGCGGCGCGGGCGCGAGGCCTAGCGGTCGAGGAAGGCTCTGCCGAATCGATGCCTTTCGCGGATAGAACCTTCGAGGCCGTATTTTCCAACGCTGCGCTGCACTGGGTGCGCAATCAGGACGCGATGATGACTGAGGTGCATCGCGTGCTGCGTCCACGCGGACGCTTCGTTGCCGAGATGGGCGGTCACGGCAATATCGCTGCCATTCGCGTCGGTTTTGCCGCTGTGCTGGCGCGCCATGGCTACGCAGACCTGGGCAATCGCGGCAACTACTACCCCACTCCAGAAGCCTACACTCGCCGTCTCAACGCGCACGGTTTTACAGTCGAGCGGATGAACCACTTCCCTCGCCCGACACCGCTCGGCGCAGGGGGCATGACGGCCTGGCTGAACACGTTTTGCCGCGGCGCACTCGACGCCCTACCCGAGAGTTTGCGCGAAACCGTCGTTGCGGAAACGGTTGCCCTGCTCAAACCGGCGTTGTGCGACGAAGAAGGTCAATGGACCGCCGATTACGTACGCCTGCGGTTTGCCGCTAAATCCTGATTGTCATTCTCTCTGCCGCAAGGTTATTTCCGAGAAGTGTTTCAGATAAGTTGTAGAAGTTATCGAAGTTTTTTTCTATAAGTTCCTTGCATTTAATCATCACTTATGGCAAAGTAGTTTCTGCGTAGGAGAATGCCCGATGACAAATAAAACGCAAATCTCGATGCGTAGGCTGGTCCCGACCGGCCCCTGGGCGAGCTTTCTCGATTATCGCTAGCCCATTGCGGTCAGCCTTCTGCGCATCCTAAAAACAAAACCGGGCCATCGCCTAAGTGGGCAGTGCGCTTTTGCCGCATCCTGAGTCTTCCCGAGTGGCGTAGAAGCCAGTTTCATCGTCTGTTAACGCTACGCTGTCTTCGTTTGTACCCTCGGGGACAATTGGCTGGGTTTGATGTTTCATGCGATAACTGGGCGCCCCGATATATCAAAGGGCGTCGTGAGGAGACTATTGTCTCTTCTGCGACTTACTAACTTGCACCGGTGGTGAAAGAGGAGAGTTACTTCCTCCCACGAAGAGCAGGGCCGGAATCCCTGCCGGGCAGATCACTTTGCGGGGTCGGGGCGCAGTCCCGAATCACAAAACACCGCAAAGCAGAGGCTCGTTATCCGACTCTTTTCGCTTGTTCCCCGGGGCAACGTTTAACCGACGAGGCTCTCGTCCAAAGTCAAAAGAAATGGCCGGTGGTGTAGGAGGCGGATACTTCTTAAGCCGAAGGTTGCGGGTTCGAATCCCGCCCTGAATGCAGATTCAAGTAGCTCAATGGCAGAGCATCGGAAAACTCCGCAGCCGTTTGTTCCCCGGCTGGCACGTACGAAACTTTCGTCCAGAACGAGGAAAGGAACTGGTGGCGTAGGCAACGGGTACTTCGGGAGCGGATGATGCGGGTTCGAATCCCGCCGCGGTCTTGGATCGCGTCGTCTAACGGCAGGACATTCGCTTATGTGCTGTTGCCGCTTGTTCCCCGGCTCGAGCAGTGCAAGATCCTCGTTCAAACCTTGAAAGAACCGGTGGTGATCGTAACGGATACATCGTCGCTTCCCAAGTGGGAGGCAGCGGGTTTAACTCCCGCCCGGAACTCTTGAGTTCCGGATGCTCGATGGCGAGCACCGAAAGCAACACCGTTACATTTGTTCCCCGGTCATAACTTCCGGCTTGTCCGGATTAGAAATGAATCGCCATGGCCAAGTTGCATGTCAAAAACGGAACGCCAGTAGGCAACGCACCTCTATGCGTGCGTTGCACCTGGGGTCAGTGCATGACGGGTTATCGTGAATCGGATCGACTGGTGATTTGTACCAACACGAATCAGAACATCATCGTTCCCTTCACGGTCCTTGATTGCACCAGCTTCAGCGACAAGCATCTTCCCGACTGGAAGCAGATGCAAACACTGGCAATCCACGTTAGCCCCTCGCGCATTTCCGCGAAAACGACGGGATTCAGCAGCATTGCAGAGTCGCGTCCGGTTCGCCTGCCCGCAGTAGACAATGACGATGAAGAAGTGATCGATGACGACGAAGACGAAGCCGCGATCACCCGCTAACCAGAATCGCAATCGGAAAACCACTGCCGGTGGCGCAGGGCACGGATACTTCAATGGTAGAAGGCCGCTTAAGGCGGCTGTGCAGGTTCGAATCCTGCCGCCTGGACTTGCAGCAATGCTTGCCCAGGTGTCAAATCCCGCGTCCGATTTTCCCCGGCAGAGTTATTCTTGCTAGGCAATGAGAGGAGGCGCACAATGCGCCTGAACGTATTCAAGCCCAAGCCGCACCCGCGCACCCACGAGGGAGCGCGGGCTCGCGTCATCACTCCTGAGCAGGCTTTGCGCCGCTCGGTTCTCTCCTGCATGTTGTGGGAGGGCGAGTTCTACGAGGACGGAGTGCAGATCGCCGGCCGCATTCACGAGCTGGTGCCTCAGGTCGAGCCCGCAAAGGTGGCTGCGTTGGCCGTCGAAGCGCGAGAGCGCATGAAGCTGCGTCACGCCCCGCTCCTGCTGGTGCGCGAAATGGCGCGCTATGCCACGCATCGCGGCCTTGTCGCCGAAACGCTTGAGCACGTGATTCAGCGCGCGGATGAACTCAGCGAGTTTATCGCCATCTATTGGGCGATGGGCCGTCAGCCGCTCTCGGCGCAGGTGAAGAAGGGCCTGGCCGCGGCATTCGGCAAGTTCGACGAGTACGCGCTGGCCAAGTACGATCGCGCTGGCGCAGTTCGTCTGCGCGACGTGCTCTTCCTGTGCCACGCGCGCCCCGTCGACGAGGCGCAGGCGGCGCTGTGGAAGCGGCTCGTCGATAACCAGCTCGCCACGCCTGACACCTGGGAGGTGGCTCTTTCGGCTGCCGGACGCGGCGACGGCCCCGAAGGCGATCGCGAAGTTGCCAAGCGCGACGTTTGGGAGCGGCTGCTCGCAGAGCGCAAGCTTGGAGCACTGGCTCTGTTGCGTAACTTGCGCAACCTGCACCAGGCTCAGGTGAGCGAGGAGCTGGTGTTGGCCGCGCTTGAGGCTTTGAAGACGGACCGGGTTCTTCCCTTCCGTTTTCTCGCCGCCGCACGCTCGGCGCCGCAGTGGGAGCAGCCGCTCGAGGCCGCGATGTTCCGCGCTCTTGAGAGCCGCACGGCAAAGCTGCGCGGCCACACGGTGCTGCTGGTCGACGTCTCCGGTTCGATGGAGGGGCCGCTCTCGCGCCGTTCGGAGATGCGCCGCACCGATGCTGCCTACGGACTGGCCATTTTGCTGCGCGAGATCGCCGAGAAGGCGACGATCTACACCTTCTCCGATCACGCGAAGCTGGTGGCGCCGCGGCGCGGCATGGCCCTGCGCGACGCGCTCGACGCGAGCCAGCCGCACTCGGGCACGTATCTTGGCAAGGCACTGGCCGCTGTTGAAGCGGAGTGCCGCACCGGATACGACCGGATCGTCGTTATCACCGACGAGCAGTCGCACGACAACGTGTCTGCGCCGCGCGGCAAGGGCTACGTGATCAACGTCGCCTCAAACGCCAACGGCGTAGGCTACGGCGCGTGGACGCACATCGACGGCTGGAGCGAAGCGGTGGTTGACTACATCGCCGAACTCGAAGCGGCACACGCCGAGTGAGCGCGAATCTGTCAACCAACTCAAACAAGTTCGGGGAGCAGCCAACTCAAGGTTGCTCTCCGATTTTTTGCCGTCACTCGCCGTCGTCCCTCCATTCTTCGGTCAGCACGTTGTGCTAAGGTTCAAGCGTGAGCCAGCATGGGCCAGCTGAATCCCGGGGAGCGAGCGCAAAACCGCGGCTCTTGCCCGGATTGGCCGTGAAAGACGGTTTGATCCGCCATCCTTTCGATCTTGAGTTTGGCACGCGGACCAGCGGGCTGATCGCAGGACGCCACCTGAACGCCGGTCATCGCAACGATCGCCACGTTACCGCTTACTACGCGATTGCGCCGTCGGTCTTTCAAGGCATTCTGGTGCGCTGGCGGCGCTGCAAGCCAGTTGCGCCGATCGATGCCTACACGTTTATCGACCTTGGGGCAGGCATGGGCCGCGCCTTGCTGCTTGCCGCCGATCATCCGTTCCGCGCTGTCTTAGGCGTCGAACAGCACCCAACCCTCGCGCGCATTGCGCGCAGAAATCTTTCCCTGTGGCGCGCAGCCGGCCGCACGAACATGCCTGCGCGGGTGTACTGCCGCGATGCCGCCGACTTCCCTCTTCCAGTCGGGCCGTGCCTGATTTTTCTCTTCAATCCTTTTGGCGCGCCGGTGCTGCGGCGATTGCTGCGCCTTTGGAAACAAAATGCCGCCGGGCGCACAGGGCCCGTGGATATTCTGTACGTCAACGACGAACAAAGTAACGTGCTGGTTTGCGAACCTGGATTTGAGCGGCTCTATCGCGGACAGATTCGCCGCTCGCAGGTTGATGCCTCAGCCGATCGCAACATTTTGCTGAATCAGCCAGGCGGAGAATACGCTGCGCCAGGCTGGGAAGACTGCTCGATCTATCGGTGGAAAGGCAGAGAACAGGGAGTAGCCAATAGCCAGTAGGGAATAGAAGACAGTGATCGTGATCCCTCGTTCGTTGATTCGCAACTTTGAATGCCACTTCCCCGTCAGATTGAGCGACAGCATCGGCGCTGGTGACGCCTTCACGGCCGCCCTGGCTCATTACATGCTGCGCGGCGCCAGCCTAGCCATGGTCAATGAAGCCGGCAATCGCTGGGGCAGTTGGATGGCCTCACAGTCCGGCGCCATGCTGCGCTCCCCAACGAAGTGCGCGATGCGATTACCACCGCGATTGAGAGATAGCTGGGCAATAGAAGCGCGTTTCCCAACTGGAGATCGATCAAGCCCATTGCCATCTCCGTTAAAATTGACGGCGGCAAAGGTCGTTGTCTGAATCTTGCCTTGCGGGCGAAGCGGAACTGCGGGCGCATGTGGGATTGACATGGACAATGAGAGAGAGCAGGGTGGATACGGTAAACTGTCCGCTCCAGGGCCGCTTATCAAGTTTAGCTGCCCAGCAGCCGATGGACATACCTGCCCGGAGATCTGCGGCGCGAACTTGCCAGGATCAAAGGACCTGGTTGGATGAAAAGCGGGTTCGGCATTCTGACCGCGATTCTTGCCTGCGCCGCAGGTGCGCAGGCGTGTATCTGCCAGCAACTTTCTCCGCTGAGTTCCATCGCCGCGATTCCTAGCGCCGAGGCGGCAAACCACATCCCGGTTTCATTTGAGGCCACGGTCACTTACGTTCGCTCCTATGAAGGCTCGCTCTTCGTTCAGGACGGAGATGCAGCGATCTTCGTATATTGGAGCGGCAAAGCGAAACTGGTTCCGGGCGACCGTGTCCTTGTGCACGGGACGATGCGCCCGAGCTTCCGGCCTTTCGTGGTAGCTACCCAAGTGACGCACATCGGCCACGGCGCCCTGCTCAGGCCACTTCATGTTACCTATGAGCAAATGAATCGGGGCGAGGCCGACAGTAAGTTGGTGACCGTTCACGCTGTGATTCAGTCTGCTGATATTTTGTCGGATCCAAGGTCGACGCAGAAGAATGCTGCCATTCGCATGCTTGTAGACGGATTTATGGTGAACGCGACCGTGAACGACGTGGACGGAGATGGGCTCAAGGGGCTATTGGACGCCGAGGTGGAAATTACGGGCGTGGTCGGAGGGTTGTTCGATAACAAGATGCAGCAGGTCGGCATTTTGCTTCACGTGCAATCGTTGGCCGATGTGAAAATAATCAAGCGATCGAGCATCGATCCCTGGTCGCTCCCGATCGCCCCGATGGACCGACTCCTGCCAGGCTACAGTGTGAAGGTCCTGAGCAAGCTCATGCACGTGCGCGGCACGATCACCTATTTCCATGCTGGATCGGGCACCTACTACCAGCCCGAATCGGCTCTGGTGCTTCAGGACGGTTCACAGAGTGTATGGATTTCCGTGGCAGGAGATCAGCCGTTGCGGATCGGCGGCCTGGCCGATGCCATTGGATTCCCTGAAGTGCACAACGGCTTCCTGACTCTTACCAACGGCGAAGTGAAAGTCAGCCAGGTACAAGCGCCGATCATCCCAAAGCTCTTCACGTGGCGGGACCTGGCACTGGGCGGCAACGAAAGCCAGGGCCACAATTTCGACCTGGTCTCCATCGAAGGCAACGTTCAGACGGAAGTCCGGCAAGCCACACGGGATGAATATGTGCTTGCGACCGACGGTCACCTGTTTTCCGCGGTCCTGCTCCATTCCGGCTCTTCGAACAGCCAGCAACTTTCGTCGGCGAAGTTGATCCCGATTGGCGCACGTATCCGCGTCACCGGTATTTGCATGCTTTCGGATGCCAATCCCTTCAATGGTGAAGTGCCGTTCAGCATCATGATGCGCTCCTACGATGACATTTCGGTCGTTGCCAACCCGCCGTGGCTGAATGTACCCCACCTGATTCTCTTGATCGCGATACTGCTTGCGGGATTCTTTGCCCTCGGCGTGCGGAGTTGGTTCATCGAGCACAAGATGCGTCGGCATGTCGGCCATCTGGCTTATGGGGAGCAGAGGCGCAGCCGCATCCTGGAGGACATCAACGCGCTGCGCCCCCTTCCCGAAATCCTGGAACAAATTACCGAGCTGGTTTCCTTCAGCTTGAACGGGGCGGCCTGCTGGTGCGAAGCGGCGGACGGGACCACAATCGGGAACCGGAATGCACACACCGGCAGCGCCTCGATCTCCGTCAAGGAATGTGAGATTACCGCGCCCACCGGGGCCTCACTGGGAAGACTGTCTATCGCGGTATGCAAAGGACCCGAATTGCACAATGCACAAAAGGTTCTTTCTATGGGCTGCGGATTAGCGGCCCTGGCGATTGAGACCTCGCAGCTGCATAGCGACCTGGTGCATCGTTCGGAGTTCGACCAGCTCACAAATACCCGGAACCGATTCTGGCTGGAAAAACACTTCGAGGAACTGATTCAAACCTCGCGCCAGACAGCCAGCGCTTTCGGACTTCTTTACATCGATTTAAACGCTTTCAAGCAGGTAAACGACATCTACGGCCACCATGTGGGTGACTTGTACCTGCAGGAAGTGGCCGGGCGTATGAAGCGTCAGTTGCGGCCGGGGGATTTTCTGGCGCGGCTGGGCGGAGATGAATTTGCCGTGCTGGTGACGCAAGTGGCCGGGCGCTCTGACATCGAGGAAGTTGCCAGGCGCCTTAGGAGTTGTTTTGATCGCCCTTTCGCCGGCGATGGCTATTCGATCGACGGTTCGGCCAGCATCGGGATCGCCCTGTATCCCGAAGACGGGACGACCACGGAGGCCCTGCTTACCGCCGCCGACGCAGGCATGTACGCGGAAAAGCAGGCCAGACGGCGGCGCAGCGTTAGGCCGCAGGAAGAACTGGCGCCGGAAGCGAGCCACCGAGCAAGTCAGTGAGCGAACCGGTGGAGTAAACGGGGTTCGCTGGATGAGAGCGTGCAGCTTCTTCGCTGACCGCAGCGGAACGCCTTCCCAAATGCGGAAAGCTGAGTAAGCTTTCTTCTCCTACGACGTTGCATACCGATTTGATAGCAACCTACAATTTGGGCCAGTCAGACCGAAAGCGGCTCAACCGTTAAGGTTCAAAGACGTTCGATTGCAGCGCAACGCTATCTCTTCCGGAAACGGGTTGTCTCCTCCATGATCTTCGTATCTTCGGATCGATCATTCGATTGCTAAATGCCAGGGCTATCTGGCCCGGCTGAGGCAGATTGCAGCCGCGCACGCGGCTCAAAACATACTTACGCCTTTGTCCTGGCGGTTGGGAGCCAATCATGCACGAGACCCGGTGGCGCGTTCTTCACGTCATCATGAACCACGAAAAGCGCATAACGCAGCATCTGGCTGTGCGCCTTCAGGAAACCTATCTCCCGCTTTATGCGGAGCGTTCGCAATGGACGGATCGCGTGGTCAACCTGGAACGGCCGCTTTTCCCCGGATATGTGTTTGTGCGTTTTCAGCCGGAGGCCAGGCTTTCTGTTCTCAGCACTCCGGGGGTACTTCGTTTGCTTGGCGAGACGCAGCGCGATACGGTGAGTGAAGCGGAGATGGAGCGGATTCGCGAGGGCCTGGCCACCGGCTGCCTCCTGCGTCCCCATGTCGGCGTAGCGATGGGTAGCCCGGTGCGAGTGCTTGGGGGAGTTTTTGCGGGCGCGGAAGGCGTCGTTACCGACTTACATAAACCATGTAGAGTCGTTCTGGCGCTCTCCGCAACCGGACAGTGTTTTTCGCTTGAAGTGGACCTTGGTGACATCGAGGTTCTGCGCAGCCGGACGACCGGGAAGACTTCCGGGCATGGGCGGCCTCTCCCGTGGAGCAGCCATTAAGTCAAGGTTGCGATCTATTTACCGGCAGGTCGGTCTGAGCGGATCCATCTTCAAAGGCCCACGGAAGTTCCTCACGAGAAATAGACGAACAGCGATCCTGCCGTTCACAATTCCTTATATCTAAAGTGAATTCAGCGCTCCAAGCGCGTTCGATCGTCACGCTTGGAGATATTACCGCAGAAAAGGGCCACGGACCAGTTCCGCATTTGGGACATTGATCGATTACGAGTTCCACTTTAACAACCGCTTCACAGCTGCCCAACATTTTCTCCTTGTACACAATTCTTGCCGTGCTACGTTGGACTCACGTTCGCAAGCAGGCGGGTAAAAACACCTCACCATGGCAAGCGAGCGCGGGTGAAAGATTCAACCCGCAACATGTCACTTAGTCTGAGTCTACTGTCGCAGCTATTAGCAGAGAGAGACGGCGCAGTGTGCTCGCAGGCCCGTTCTGAACACATGGGACTGAGGGGGCGAAGCTATACCCTTGCATCCCGGGCAGATGCAGCCGCTCTTCCCTGTACTGAATCTGTGCCAGCTCGTCTCCAACGGTACGCAAGTTTATTGTGTCCATTCTAGTTCCACGCACGCGCACACTCGGTGTCCGCTTGAGTGCGGATGAATACGCCGCTCTGGAGAGATTCTGCGTTGAGAGCGGCGCGCGGAGCATCTCCGACCTGGCACGCGCCGCGATCTGCAGCTTTATTCAGCGCGCCGACCGTGAGAGCGTGCTGGCCTCAACCCTGAATCAGAATGTTGCACAGGTGAAAGATCTGGAACTAAGGATCGTGGCGCTCACGGCAGAGATTCAGTTACTAAAGCCACCGGCGAACGAGATTCTGATGAAAGTAAGTTGCGATGTTATCTCTCCCGACTCTGAGTTAGCGTCCGACATACCGGATTACGATCCAAGACTGTGAATGGTTAAAGCGCTCCATCCGATTCTTGCCGGCATAACTCAGGCGCCTAACGCTTCCATGAGCACTAACTCAATCACATATCGCCACGGATCAGCTATCCTCCGCTTCCCAATTGCTCTCACCCTGGCATTCATCTTGCTTTCCGTTGCGAGCCCCTTTGCGGGTGCAAGGCCGGTTGGAGATGGATCCTCTGCAGATCAGGAAGATCCCTCTGCTAGTGCGACAGTTGATTGCTCCGATTCAACATGGAGCGCTCCTTTCATCCCGGTCGACAGCTGGATCTATCCGGCAGTGCTTCGGCTTTACTCTCTTGGCTTTCTCGATCATGTCTTTCTCGGTATGCGTCCCTGGACATGGGACAGCTTGAAGCACATGTTAGAAGACTCGGCAGCGAATATCGACGAGGCCCGTGAAGGGCCTGTGAGCGACGAGGCAAGAAAGCTCTACAAGGCGGTGCATCGAGAGATCAATCGCATGAACGGCTCGTGCCCTGTGCATTCGGGCGCCTTCCAACTCGAGTCGACCTATACGATCATTCGCGCCCTGAGTGGGTCGCCTTTACGCGACTCATTTCATCTGGGATCGACGGTCATCAATGACTATGGCAGGCCTTACGAAAGCGGCTTTAATAGCTACACGGGCGCGAGCGGTTCATTTGCTGCCGCCCCCCTCGGTTTCTACATCCGCGGAGAGTTTGAGAGCGCGCCTTCAGCCGCCGGATACCCCGCCGCGCTGGGCCAGACTCTGGCCGAGATCGACGAGACCGTCAATCCGGTGACCGGCCTGGCCTATCCCAACCAGGCGACGATTCCCCTGAGCCCGATTGCCGCGGCTCGCCATGGACGGTTTCTGGAAGCTTATGTCTGCATCCGGGCGTTCAACCACGTGCTGTCGTTTGGCAAGCAGGACGAATGGCTGGGGCCGGCACAAGGGGCCAGCATGGCCTATTCCAATAACGCAGAGAGCTTTTATGCCCTCCACATCAACCGCATCGAGCCGCTCTATGTTCCCGGTCTTTCGCGCTTCACCGGTCCCTTTCGTTACGAATTTCTGGTGGGGGCGCTCAGAGGCCACACGCTCATGCCCAATCCGAATTATCCGGGCAGCTCGCAAAGCCCGCAACCCAATGTGATCAATCCTGGCGACCCGTGGGTTCACGTGGAGAAGATCAGCTTCCGGCCGACAGATAACCTGGAATTCGGCTTTGAGCGCACGGCGCTGTTCGGCGGCGAAGGTCATTCGCCCGTCACGCTGCACACGTTCCTGAGAAGTTTCTTCAGCTTGACGGCACCACAGGGAGACGTCAAGGACAGCCGCAACGATCCTGGCGCGCGCTTTGGCGCCTTCGATGTATCGTATCGGCTTCCCTTTGTGCGCAACTGGCTCACGTTGTACCTTGACTCCGAGGTGCACGACGATGTGTCGCCTATCTCTGCACCGCAGCGATCCTCCGTGCGTCCCGGTTTGTATCTTTCACATGTACCGAAGACGCCAAAGCTCGCTATGCGCCTGGAAGCGGCTATGACCGACCCAGCCGTTACGAACAGCCAGGGCGGAAGATTCATGTACTGGGAAGGCGTGGAGAGACAGGGTTATACCAACCAGGGACAACTCTTTGGCGATTGGATCGGCCGCGAAGACAAGGGCGGCCAGGGATGGATTACCTGGCATTTGGGCGGAAACGAGTGGATGCAGGCGAGCGTAAGAAATCAAAAAGCTGCAAAGGACTTCATTCCGGGTGGAACCACGTTGAATGACCTGAGCTTTCAAGCGGTCAAGCGCATCCACAGAGACTTTGAAGTCAATGCTGCTTTCTCGTTGGAGCACTGGAAGGCTCCTGTCTATCTTCCGGGAACGCACACAGTCACCGCGACGACGCTTCAGTTCACGTGGTATCCAGAGCGAAAGACGGCTTTCTGATTTCGCACTGGCAATCGCGATAGGTGGCGCTCGCAAGGACATCTTCAACCTATGACGCATAAGACTCTAACTTGGTTCCTTTTGACGGGCCTGCTGTGCCCAGGACTGCTGGATACGGCCATGGCCTCGGCGCAATGCTCGACAAACCCAGACGACGCGAACTACTCACCGTCCTGTGCGGAAACGCAATGCTCACCGGAATCCGGGGCCTGCTCAGAAACAGGAGCAGCGATCAGCCCAGGTCAGCTATCGAATGCTCCTGGAGTTGCGCCAACCGGGGCGCAGCAGGTGAAGGTACCGAATCTGAGTTCAGCCTTCTCGCCTGAGTTTTCAGGTGACACTTCCAATCAAGGAAGCACGGCAGCGCCTGCTCCAAAGGCATCTTCGCGGAGGGTTGGTCCCCTGACCGAGCGATCGGAGTTCGAACTCTTCGCCGAAGATGTGACGGGGCGGCCGCTCCCCGTATACGGAAGACGGCTCTTTAACGAAACGCCTACGACCTTCGCGCCGGTGGACCGCGTGCCGCTGCCTGCAAATTATGTGCTCGGGCCTGGAGACCAGTTGCTGGTGCATGCCTGGGGCAAGATCGTTCTCGATACCGCCGTGACCGTCGACCGGAACGGCCAGATATTCCTGCCCACGGTTGGGACCTTGACTGTCGCCGGGCTGCGGTACAGCGAGGCCGAGGGTTACCTGCACTCCGCCATTGCCAGGCTTTATAAGGGGTTCGAACTGAACGTAACCATCGGGCAACTGCGATCGATTCAGATCTTCGTTTTAGGAAATGTACGCCAGCCGGGCGCTTACACCATCAGTGCGCTCAGCACTCTGGTTAATGCGCTCTTTATCTCCGGCGGTCCTTCGGCGACGGGCTCGATGCGGCACATCGAATTGCGGCGCGATAACCGGGTACTTACAGACTTCGATGTATACGACCTGCTGCGGAAGGGCGATAAGTCGCAAGACGCTCGATTACTGCCAGGCGATGTAATTTACATTCCGCCCGTAGGCCCACAGGTGGCGATTGCAGGAAGCGTCGGCGAGCCGGGAATCTACGAGTTGAAGGGGGAAACTACGATCGCCGATGCCTTAGAGGACGCCGGCGGCCTGAGTAATGTGGCCGGAACCGACCGGGTGCTTCTGGAAAGGATCGAGAATCATATGCGGCGGCGCGTGGACGAGTTTTCGCTCGACGCCGGCGGATTCAAGCGCAGTCTTCATGACGGAGACATTCTGGAGGTCTTTCCGATCTCGCCGCAGATTGACAATGCCGTCACTTTGCAGGGCAATGTTGCCGAACCAGGCCACTATCCGTGGCGCGAAGGGCTGCGCGTCTCCGATCTCATCCCATCGCGCGATTCTCTGATTCCAAGAAGGTATTGGAATCAGCAAAACCATCTGGTCCCGACATCGGCGAACTTCGAGAGATGGAACCGTCAGTCCTCTCCGGCTGGGTCCTCCACCCGGAGCTTGAGACGGGATAACTCTGAGGCCGTGCCGGGTACGCCATCCGGAGACCGGAACCAGCCACGGCTCCCAGCCGGTGCCGCTGCCCTGGCTGAGAACCAGACCCAGCAAACGGATGGGGGCGAAGACTGGCTGCCACAGAGCGACCCGCCGAAACCTCTCGACGTAATGGCCGAACTCTCCCAGAACAGTGCGGAGATCAACTGGGACTATGCGGCGATCGAAAGACTCGACCGGCGCGATCTGACCACGCATGTGATTGCGTTCAACCTGGGAAAAGCACTGGACGACCCTGCATCCTCCGATAACCAGACCCTCCAACCCGGTGACGTGATCACCATCTTTTCGCGCAGAGACCTTCCCTTGCCTCAGGAGCAGCAGGCGGCGTTTGTGCGCGTCAGCGGCGAGGTGAATGCACCGGGCATTTACCGGATTGCGCCCGGAGAGACGCTGCGCGGCCTGGTCGCGCGCGCAGGTGGGGTCACGGCCCACGCCTATCTCTATGCTTCACAATTGACACGGATCTCAGCACGCGTTGCCGAAGAAGAACAGCTCAAGCTGTCGATCGATCAAATGCAAAGAGAACTTGTGTCGCGCTACGGGGCGTCTTCGCCGCTGGGCGCGAACAACCCGAACCAGCAGCAGGCGCAGTTCAGCATGCAACAGGCGGCGATTGCCCAACTCAGCGCGGTGCGTCCTACGGGACGCGTGGTGCTGGACATGACGCCCCGCGCCCAATCGGTTGGAGACATTCCCGATTTCCCACTCGAAGACGGAGACAGCTTCTATATTCCTCCGCGCCTCAATACGGTGCAGGTTGCCGGCGCCGTCTACAACGAGAATGCTTTCCGCTACGAGCCACGCAAGCGGCTTGCAAGTTATCTCGGGGATGCAGGCGGGGCGACTCGGGAAGCGGATGTAAAGCATATGTTCCTGATCCGTGCCGACGGCACTGTGGTCGGCCGGCAAAGCCCGGGCACCTTCTGGCATGAGAACTTCGACAGGCTCACGCTTCTGCCCGGCGACGCAATCGTCGTGCCCACGAAGCTGCGGTCGCCCAACGGCTTTATGCAACAGTTACCGTTTGTCAGCCAGATGATCTCCCAAACGGCCCTAACGGGCGCTGTCCTGGGCACAGCGTATTAGCTGGATATGCCAATGATTGAACTCTGCGAAACTCCGCAACCTGTGGCCGGATCTCCCGGCGCAGTCCGTGCGCCAAAGGTCTTTGACGCCGAAGAAGGCAGCACACCGATCGAGCTGCTGACGCAACTTGCCCGGCACAAGTGGCTGATTGCGAAGATCACGAGCGCGTCCATCCTGATCGGCGCCATTCTGTGCATGGTGCTTCCGCTGCGATTTACAGCCGTCGCCAAACTGATGCCTCCGCAGCAGACAGGGTCTGCCGCCTCATTCTTCATGAATCAACTGGCGGGCAGCGGGGCCAGTTCCCTGACGGCACTGGCCGGCGGCGGGCTGAGCTTAAAGAATCCCAACGATCTCTATATCGGCCTGCTCGAATCGAGGCTGGTCGCGGACGCGATCGTTCGAAGGTTCGATCTGACGAAGGCGTACCGGACCAAAACCATGGCAGCGGCCCGGGAAAGGCTTGCCGGCAACGCCAAGATCACATCGGAAAAGAGCGGCCTCATTTCCATCACTGTCACGGATGGAGACATGAGACGCGCCGCGGATATCGCAAATGCTTACACCGACGAACTCCGCGCTCTGACGAAGAATCTTGCGGTAACGGAAGCAGCGAGGAGGCGGCTTTTTTACGAGGACCAGTTAAGGCAAACCAAAGACGCCCTGGATGCAGCTGAAGTACATTTCCAGGACGTGCAGCAAAAGAGCGGCCTGGTCTCGCTCAATGCGCAATCCGTGGCGATGATTGAAAGTCTGGGCTCGCTCCACGCCCAGGTGGCGGCCAAACAGGTTGAAGTTGAGGCTATGCGCTCGTACTCGACCGACAATAACCCTGAGGTACAGTTGGCCAAGAGCGAGCTTCGATCGCTCGAGACGGAGGCCGCTCGCGCTGAGCAGCACGGCCGTTCCTCGGCGCCTTCCGGTCTGGGCCTGGCCGATGTTCCGGAAGCGGGCATGGAATACCTTCGCGCCCAGCATGAGGTTCAATACCAACTGACGCTTTTCGATCTGCTGCTCAAGCAATACGACGCGGCGCGTCTGGATGAAGGCAAAGAGGCGGCCATTATTCAGGTGGTTGAGCCGGCAGTCCCTCCCGAAAAGAAGTCCGCGCCGCAGCGCGGCGTGATCATGTTGCTCGCAACGCTCATTGGGCTCTTTGTCTCGTATCTTGTCGTGCGTCTCCTGCATTGGCTTGAGACGGAGGAGGCCAATCCGGTGCACGGCGAGGCGCTGCGCAATCTTAAGAATGCTCTGACCGGCCAATCCAAAGGTACCCGGTAGGAAACCTATGGCGGATCTTGTTGTGGAGGCAACCGAAGTGCGGGCGCCGCTTGTGCCTACCTTGCGGTCGAATCTTAGCTGGACTCTCGCCGGCAATGTGATTTATTCCGGCTGCCAGTGGGGCATGATATCGGCCCTGGCCAAGTTCGGCAGTGCAGCCGTCGTCGGCAGCTTTGCTCTGGGACTGGCGATTACAGCGCCTGTATTTATGTTTACCAATCTGCAACTGCGCGCAGTTCAGGCCACCGATGCGCGCTCTGAGTTCGCATTTGCCGATTACTTTACGCTTCGCGTCTTCGCTTCCCTCTCCGGCTTATTTGTTATCGGCCTGATTGTTGCCCTCGCGCGCTATGATTTCGAGACAGGATCCGTCATCCTTCTCGTCGGCGCGGCAAAGACGATTGAGACACTCGGCGACGTAGTGGCGGGTCTGTTGCAGAAGGCGGAGCGCCTCGACCGGGTCTCCATCAGTTTAATGCTGCGCGGCGGATTCTCCCTGGCGGCTTTCGCGGCGACCTACCGGGTTTCGCATAGCCTGATCGCTGCAGTCTCTGCCATCGTCGCCGTCTGGTCTTGCGTCTTCCTGCTCTACGATCTGCGTCAGGCGCGCATCCTGATTCGCAAGCGCGACCGCTTCTTTGTTTTTCGCTGGGCCCGACTGAAGAGACTAGCGATCGTGAGCGCACCCCTGGGTATCGTGATGACGCTGATCTCGCTGAATGTGAATATTCCACGCTATGTTCTAGAGCGCTTTGGCGGATCGGAGGAGTTAGGCGTATTCGCATCGCTCGCCTATCTCATTGTTGCAATCAATTTGGTAGTAAACGCCTTGAGTCAGTCCGTGATCACGCGACTGTCTGTGCTGTTCTGTGAGTCTCGATTGAGAGAGTTTTCCCGCCTGGTCTTGAAGCTTTCCATGTTTGGAGCAGTCATGATTGCAACAGGTGTCCCCTTGTCGCTCCTCTTCGGACGGACGCTCCTGTCAATTCTCTATCGCCCTGAGTACGGAGATCATGTGATTACCCTGGGGATTCTGGTAGCAGCCGCAGGCCTCAGTTCCACGGCCTTCTTCGTCACTTCGGGATTGAACTCGGCGCGGTGTTTCCGGGCACAGATTCCGGTATTCGCCGCCTCCACAGCAACAACGACAGTTGCGGGCTTTGTGCTGATACCACTTTGGCATATGAACGGGGCGGCGATGGCCATGCTTCTCTCGGCCACGGTTGGATTACTAGGCAATGTACGCGTGCTCCGAACCACGCTGCGCCTGGCGCGAAGCAAGGCGCCCCGCTCACTGGTTGCCGGGATTGCCGCATGATGGGCGCAGTCTCTTCTGCCTTAAGTGCCGCGCCATCAGCCGCAGGCATATTCCTGTATGGCACGGCCCCCAAACCCCTACGAGTGCAGAGATGGACATTCTTGAACTCCTGACTCTGCTCTGGGCAACCGTCTGGGGATGGCACGCTATTCGCCGGCTCCGGAGCGGCGATCGGAGCACCGTTTTGATTGTTTACCTGGTCTTCTTTGCGGAATATGCCTCTCCGTTGGCATGGGACTTGCTGGCCGGCATCCCGCAGTACACAATGTATGGATTTGCCGTATCTGTGCGCGATCCTTCTGTGCGTCTTCTTTACTGTGCACTTATCCTCCTGGCGCCACCTTTATGGTTGGCAAACACGCCATACTGTCCGAGGCTCCCGTTCACTTCTTCGCCACGATGGACTCGTCATTTGCTACGGCTGGCATCGTTCCTTCCCATATACTTATGGATCCTTGCGCCGGATCCTAAAGTGTATTTGACTTACGCCGGAATCATGGATGCCTCACTGGGTATCGATGTGAAGGCATTTCATGTCGTTGTAAGCATCGCGACCATGATCGCCGTGTTCTGCATAGCAAGCCGATGTCTGGTCGAGCCGCTGAGTCCCTGGATCGCAGCAGAACTCTGCTTTGCAGCAGCCGTGGCTGTGTGGATGAACGGTAAGCGGTATATCGTCGCCGAGGCGCTCTTTCTGGTCCTCTTAGCACTGTGGTATCGGGGTATTCTGGCCGGCACGAAGTTAGCACGCGCGGCCCTATGTGGGGCTATTGGGCTCATGGCATTCTCGGTGATTTATCAATCGTCGATCCGGTCGATCTCTTTTGATGCCGGATCTCATGAGGATGCGCAGGAAAACATGAGGATCGACTATACGCGCGACAGCCGTGTAAAGATGGCCATCTATGCCGAGCTTCATCCGGATTCAATGCGCATTCTCGATTATCGCGGAGAGAACCTGGTGTATTACGCAACTTGCTTTATACCTCGATCGCTTTGGGAGAACAAGCCGTATTCCTATGCAAGTTACTTTACCAGCGCGCTTTTGAATGTCTATCCGCGTGACCTTGGATGGGGCATGACAACCGGGACTTTCGACGAAGCTATCGCCAATACCGGACTAGCTGGACTACTCATCGGACCGCTCCTGATTCTGTGGATATGCCGTCTTGGAGATACAACACATAACTGGAATGCTCATATCCTCACATGCATCGTTGTCTGTTTGATGATGTCCGTTGAGCTTGTGGCATTCATGCCGCTGGTTTTGATCTGGATGGTGTCTGTACGGAAAAGCAGAGGCGAGATCGCTCGCAGCGCTCGTCCGGTCACAGAGCGGAAGCCATTGTTTAGCCAGTTGAAAACTGTGTGGGCACGAAACCGGAAGGGCCTATGAAGGTGTTACAAATCATCGACAGCCTGGCGTTGGGCGGGGCCGAAGTTCTGGTCAGCAGCATGCACTCAGGCCTGCGCGCGCGGGGCATCGAGTGCGAATACTACGTGCTGCGTGCCGGCGAGACTCCGCTGGCAGCCAGCCTGCTCGATCAGAACGCACGCATTCATGCGCCACTTGCGGCTTCGGTGTACTCGCCGCGGCACATTCTGGCTTTCGAGCGGCACCTGCGGAAGCACTCGTATGACCTGGTGCACGTGCATCTGTTCCCTGCGCAGCTCTGGGCTGCCTGTGGGGCGCGTCTGGCGCGCCTGAAGGCGCCCCTGGTAACCACGGAACACAGCACCGAGGTGCGGCGCCGCAAGCGTTGGTATCGTCTCGTCGACCGCTGGATGTACGCGCAGTATCGCCTGATCGCCGCAGTGAGCGCGGCGGTGGCGGCCAATCTGGCGGGCTGGCTGCCCGAAGTGCGCAACAGAATCGCCGACTGCCCGAACGGAATCGACATCGAGGCATTCTCTTCCGCCACAACCCCCGGGAAGCAGACGCTGTTTTCGATTTCGGAAGAGACTCCTGTGGTGATGACGGTAGGCAGCCTGGAGTATGTGAAGGGGCACGAGACTCTGCTGCGGGCCATCCGCCTCATCCCGGATGCCGTACTCATCGTGATCGGGGACGGCCGGCTCTCGGGGAAACTGTGGGAACTTGCCGGCGGACTAGGGATCGCGCCGCGCGTCAAGTTCCTGGGAAAGCGCCGCGACATCGCGCAATTGCTGAAAGCTGCGGATGTATACGTGCAACCCTCGCGATGGGAAAGCTTCTGCCTCGCTGCGCTCGAGGCGATGGCATCGGGAAGAGCGGTGATTGCGAGCGATGTGCCGGGGCTGGCGCAGATGGTTTGCGACGCAGGGCTGCTTTTTACCGCCGGCGATGTGGACGGGCTGGCGGAGGGCATCAAGCTGCTGCTGGGCAACTCCGCATTACGCGCCCGGCTGGGAGCTTCGGCACTGAAGCGAGCCCGGCAGTTTGGACTGGACGCCACTCTGGATCGCTACGCGGCACTCTATCGCAACGCTCTCAACTCAGATGCAGGTCAAGCGGCATAACCGGCAGATTGCAATCCAGGGACTGAGACTCTTCGAGACTTCATTGCCAAACCAGATCACATTTGTCGTCACCGCGCCGCAGAGCACCGGCTTCTTTCGCGGGCAGCTCGCCTATTACATCGCGAATGGGCTGGATGTGGAGATGGTCTCGGCCCCAGGACCGCAACTGGATAGAGTGAGAGAACAAGGCGCAACCCCGCGCGCGATTCCTATGGAGCGGGAGATCTGCCTTGGCAAGGACGCCGTATCGCTCTGGCGCCTGTGGCGGCTGTTTCGGCGCACTTGTCCCGGTCTGGTAGTTTCGGGCACGCCGAAGGCAGGGTTTCTGGGCACGCTGGCGGCGCGGGCAGCGGGAGTGCAGCACGTGGTCTATGTGCTTCACGGACTGCGTCTGGAGACAGCTCCAGGCTGGAAGCGGCGCATTCTCTGGTTATGCAATTGGCTTGCCTGCCACGCTGCGGATCATGTCCTGAGCGTCAGTCCCAGTTTGAGGAAGCGCGCCATTGACCTCGGGCTCGTCTCTCCGGATCGCATTCGAGTGCCAGGGCACGGCACTTCGAATGGGCTGGATACAGAGCACTGGCGGCGCACACCGGCCGCTGAAGCCGAAGGACGACGGACACGTGTAGCGCTTGGCATCCCCGCGACGGCGCCGCTGATTGGATTTGCCGGCCGGCTGGTGCGGGATAAGGGAGTGATCGAGCTTTATGCGGCGCTTTCTCGTTTGCGCGGCATCCATCCCAATTTGCGCATGCTGCTCGTAGGGGATTTCGAAAGGGGCGATCCAGTACCTCCCGAGTTGCACAAGCAATTGCGGGCAGACAATGCAGTCACGATCACAGGATTTGTTCCCGACACTGCACCTTATTACTGGACCATGGATGTTTTGGCGCTACCGACATATCGCGAGGGTTTCCCGGGAGTGCCTCTGGAAGCGGAGGCCGCATCGGTGCCGGTGGTGACAACTAACGCCACGGGAGCGATCGACGCCATCGTCGATGGTGTCACCGGTCTGCGCGTTCCGGTGGGCGACGTGGATGCTTTAACAGCTGCCCTGGGACGACTGCTGGGCGATCGCGCGCTACGCGTGCGCATGGGCGAAGCCGGTTCCAAGTGGGTCAGGGAGAACTTCGCGCGCGAGATGGTTTGGCGCAGCGCGCTGGCCGAATATCGAGCGATTTTAGCGACGCCGGCCTATCTTACGCGGCATAGGCTGCAACGATGGACAAAATCGGTACTGGACCGAGTTCTTGCGGGGTTCGCTCTTCTTCTGAGCTCTCCTGTGTGGCTGGCGACTGCCGTTACCATTCGGCTTTCCATGGGATCGCCGGTCTTTTTTCGCCAGGTACGGCCCGGGCTGAGAGCGCGGCCTTTCACGCTGTTGAAATTTCGCACTATGCGCGAGGCACGCGACACCAGCGGCAGATTGCTGCCGGATGCGGCGCGGCTGGCCGGCGTCGGGCGTTGGGTCCGTTCGCTGAGTCTGGATGAGCTGCCGCAGCTATGGAATGTACTGCGCGGAGAGATGAGTCTGGTGGGTCCGCGGCCGCTGTTGATGGAGTATCTGGAGCGCTATACGCCAGAGCAGTCGCGCCGGCACGAGGTATTGCCCGGGATTACCGGATGGGCGCAGGTGAACGGGAGGAATTCTCTGGGCTGGGAAGCAAAATTCAGGCTGGATCTCTGGTATGTCGATCACTGGAGCCTCGGGCTCGATAGGAAGATCCTGTGGCTGACCTTGCTGAAGGTGATTCGGCAGGAAGGCATCAGCCAGAGCGGACACGCAACCATGCCCGAGTTCTTTGGGTCGCCTGCGGGAGATTCACAGCCGAGATTGGAGAGGTCATGAAACCGAACAATGTTCTCATCTCCTCGATCGGGCGCAGAAGCGGGCTGCTTGCGTGCTTTCGCGATTCGATTTCGGTGCGGGGGTCGAAGGCCCAGGTTTTTGCCGTCGATGCCGCAACAAGCGCCCCCGCGGCATACCTGGCCGCCGGGACTGCAAGGGTTCCGCGCTGTACGGACCCCTCGTTCGTGGATGCCGTGCTTGCTCAGTGCGAGGAGCACGCAATCGGGCTGGTAGTTCCCACCATCGATCCTGGGCTTCCGGTCTACGCGGCAGCTCGCGATCGCTTCGCGGAACTCGGCGTGACGGTGTGTATCTCGGCTCCGCAGGCGGTCGAGATCTGCTGCAACAAAGTCGCAACCCATGACTGGCTGATCGCGAACGGCTTTCCTACGGTCCGGCAACGCAGGATTCAGGAAGCACTCGAAGATCCCGCCGCGTGGCCCTATCCGCTGATCGTGAAGCCGGTGAAAGGAAGCGCGTCGATCGGCATTCGACGGGTGAGCAACCGGATCGAGCTCGAGGCCGCCGGCCGAGCGGCGAGCGACATGATCGTGCAGGAGATCGCACGCGGCGATGAATTCACGGTCAACGTGTATGTGAACCGCGAAGGGCAGTGTGTTTGCGCGCTGCCCCACTGGAGGATGGAAGTACGAGCCGGCGAGGTCTCCAAGGGAATCACGGTGAAGGATGCGGGTATCATGCGACTGGCCCGCGAGGTCGCATCGGCACTGCCCGGAGCCTACGGTCCGCTCAATATCCAGTGCTTTAAGGATGAGAAGGGCCAGATCAGGATCATCGAGATGAACGCCCGGTTCGGCGGAGGATATCCGCTGGCTCACCGGGCGGGCGCACGGTTTACCGACTGGCTCCTGGAAGAACGCGAAGGAGAGCGCATCGCATACTTTGACGGGTGGATGAACGATCTGGCCATGTTGCGTTACGACGAAGCCATTTACGTTCCGGGAAGCCTGGTGCGTGCATGACTCGCGAGGTCTGCGTTGTTTTCGATATCGATGACACGCTGTATCTCGAGAGCGAATACGTGCGCAGCGGATTTGAAGCTGTTGGGCGATGGGCATGGGAGTGGCTGTGCATTGAGGACTTTGCCGAGCGGTGCTGGAAGCGATTCGTTCTGGGGACGCGCGGATCGATCTTTAACGCCGTTCTGCAGGAGACACGCGGCGAATCGGCGCCGGAGCTGGTATCGGCTTTGGTCGAGATGTACCGAACCCATGCGCCCGCGATCGCGCTCACGCACGATGCACAAGAGTGCCTTGCAGCGCTCCACTCCATGGTTTCAATCGCGGTGATCAGCGACGGCCCGATCGCCAGCCAAAGCCGAAAGGCCGAAGCGCTGGGGCTGCGGCGATTCGCCGATCCCCTGATCCTGACGGAGATTCCTGGCCGCGAATTTCGCAAACCGCACCCCCTGGCCTTTCGCCAGGTTGAACAATGCCAGCCGGCAAAACTTTACCTCTACGTTGCGGACAACCCGCTCAAGGATTTTTCAGCGCCGAAGCAGCTTGGCTGGACCACAATTCGCGTCCGGCGGCAGGGCGGGCAGCACAGCGACATCGAGAATTCGGAACTGCTTCCGGATTACGAGATGGCGGACTGTTCCGCTCTGCCCGGCCTGCTCCGAAGCCTCTAAGGAAGCCATCCAATGAAACGCATCCTATTGTCGGTCCCGCACATGAGCGGGCGCGAAGAGACCTACGTGCGGGAAGCGTTCCGCTCGAACTGGCTGTCGACCGTCGGACCCAACCTGACTGCATTTGAAGAAGAGTTCGAAGCTTACCTCGGACGTCCGGCGGTCGCCGTGTCGAGCGGAACGGCGGCCATTCATCTTGGCTTGCGCCTGCTTGGCGTAAGCCCCGGCGATACCGTCTTCTGCTCGACACTGACGTTCGCGGCGAGTGCCAATCCGATCCGCTACCTGGGGGCGGAGCCGGTGTTCATCGATAGCAACGATGCCACATGGAACATGGAACCGCAGCGTCTGGAAGATGCGCTGCACGATGCTGCTGAGGCGGGAGCCCTGCCGAAGGCCGTTGTGGTGGTCGATCTCTACGGCCAGTGCGCGGATATGGAGCCGATTCGCGCGGCCTGCGCGTACTATGGCATCTCCATCCTCGAAGATGCTGCGGAGGCGCTGGGCGCAACGTATCAAGGCCAGCCCGCTGGGACGCTCGGGGATGTAGCGGCGTTCTCGTTCAACGGCAACAAAACGATCACGACGACCGGCGGCGGGATGTTGGCGTGCCGGGATCGCGCGTGGGTGGAAAAGGCGCGCTTCTGGTCGCAACAGGCACGCGATCCGGGGATTGCCTACCAGCACTCGGAGACGGGCTACAACTACCGGATGAGCAATGTGCTTGCGGGTATCGGCCGCGGCCAGCTCCAGGTGCTCGACCTGCGCGTGCAGCAACGGCGCGCCGTCGCGTTTCGATATCGCGATGCCTTTGCCGATCTGCCGGGCATCCGCCTGATGCCCCAGGCGCCGTATGGACTGCACACCAATTGGCTCAGTTGCTTTTTGCTCGACGAGCATGAGTTCGGAATCTCGCGCGATGCACTGCTCCGGGCACTCGACGCGGCCAACGTTGAGTCCCGCCCGGTATGGAAGCCCATGCATCTGCAACCGCTTTTTGCCGGTTGCCGGTGCTACGGCGGCGAAGTTGCAGAGGATCTCTTCCGCCGCGGGATCTGCCTGCCGAGTTCGAGTTCGCTCTCAGCGGAGGATCAGCTGTACGTGGTCAACACGGTACGCCGCGCCGCAGGCGCGGGCGAGCTGAAGGAATGGGCCCCGGCCGAGGATCTCGCCGAAATCAGGCAATAGCAATTGCAAGAAAGGCAAAAGAAGATGCGAAACATGTTAAATGCTGTCTTGAGTTCGCGCGCAGTGCGGTGGGCCTTGGTTTGCGGGGCCCATATAGGGATCTTTGCATTATCGGGGATTGCTGCATTTCTTCTTCGCTTCGACTTCAGGATGCGTCCGGGCTATCTTCGCGAGATGGTCTATGCGGTCCTGGTCTGGGTGGTTGTCAAGAGCGTTATCTTCCAAATTGCAAAGCTGAATCGCCAGGGACTGCGGTACGTCTCGTTGTTCGACATGTACAGGCTGATCGCCGCCAACGTGGCGGGGTCCATCCTGAGTTCGGTCATCCTTTTTGTGATGACGGCGGGGATGCTCCCCAGGTCGGTTTACCTGAACGATCTAATCCTCTCGTTCTTAGCAACGGCGGGTCTGCGTGTCGCAGCGCGCATCGCGGCAGAGCGAATGCATTGCGGAAGGTCCAGGAATCCCGAGAAGAGGGCCATCATCTATGGAGCGGGCGAAGCCGGCATGATCCTGCTCCGCGAGATTCGCAACAATCACAAGCTGGATTACGATGTGGTCGGCTTTTTGGACGATGACCGGCACAAAGAGGGCCTTCGCATCCATGGTGTGCCAGTGCTCGGAGGAGGCGGCCAGGTCAAAGCCTGTGTCGCCAAGTACAAAGCCGAGATCATCCTGATTGCCATTCCGTCTGTGAGCGGCACCGGGATGACGCGGATTCTTGAGGCCTGCCACGGCGCAGGCGTCGAGTGCAAAACCGTGCCAGGACTGGGGGAAGTGATCGAGGGGTCGGGGCTGGCCGGCCAGATTCGCGAGGTCGCGGTCGAAGACTTGCTGGGACGGACGCCAATACGCCTCGAAGATGGCCGCATCCTCGGCACGCTGGCGGATAAAGTTGTGCTGGTGACCGGCGCGGCCGGCTCGATCGGCTCTGAACTGTGCCGCCAGATCGCGCGCTTCCGGCCCGCCGCGATCGTGGGATTCGAAATCGCCGAGTCGCCGCTGTTTGAAATTGACCGCGAGATGCGCCAGACGTTTCCCGATGTCCCGTTTTTCCCGGAGATCGGAAGCATTCAGAATCGCGTTCGACTGAACGAGGTCTTCGGCCAGCACATGCCTGCGGTGGTCTACCATGCCGCGGCCTACAAGCACGTTCCGCTGATGGAAGAACATGTCTTTGAAGCCATCGAGAACAATGTCTTTGGAACCTACAACGTCGCCAAAGCAGCAAAAGAATACGGAACCGAGACCTTCGTCATGATCTCCTCCGATAAAGCCGTTCGGCCCACCAACGTGATGGGAGCCACAAAGCGCCTTGCCGAACTTTTGATCATGGCGCTGCAGAACGGCGGCACACAATACGTCGCTGTTCGCTTCGGCAACGTGCTGGGCTCGAACGGAAGCGTGATCCCGATTTTCAGAAAGCAAATCGCCTCGGGCGGCCCGGTGACCGTGACGCATCCTGAGATGCGCCGCTTCTTCATGACCATCTCGGAAGCCTGTCAGCTAGTACTGCAAGCTTCGGCCATCGGCGAGGGAGGACAGATCTGTGTTTTGGATATGGGCCAGCCGGTGAAGATCGTCGATCTCGCCAAGAATTTGATCCTGCTCTCCGGGCTAAGGCCCGGCGAGGATATCAAGATCGAGTTCATCGGCATGCGTCCCGGCGAAAAGATGTATGAGGAGCTGAGCGGTCTGCTTGAAGATACTGTTCCCACGCGCCATCAGCGCATTCGCATCTTCGTCGGGGGCGGCTTGCCCGATGCCGACATGCAAGCGTGGCTCGACTCGCTGCGCGAGATTTGCCGCACGCGGGATACAGCGAGCCTTGTCGTCGCGCTCAAAGAAATCGTCCTTGACTACAATCCGAGCAGTCATCTGTTGAAACGCATTCTCCACACCCAGTCGGGCACGGGGAGCGAACCCTATTTTGCCAAGGCCTCATAAACCCCGGGGCGAAGACAGAGGCTCATTCAACTGTAGTCGGGCAGAGCGATATGGTCGGCGAGATCGCGCCCTACAGCCAAGTCGGCGATCCAGCGGATTGCCATGAGCCGGAAGAGTTGATTGCGAAGGAAGAGCGTGAGATTCGATTTCGGCGCAAAGGAACCGGCGAACCGAAGAGCGGCCTTCTGCTTAGCCAGAACGAAGGGTCCGAACAGCTCCTGGTAGCGGCGGAAAGCCGCGGCATAATCGCCTTCGCATCGACCGAGTTCGCCGGCGAGGATATACGCTGCCACCATGGCAAGCGCCGTCCCTTGCCCGGCCAGCAATGACACGCATGAAGCGGCATCGCCAATCAGCGTCACTCGCCCGCACGTCCATAATCCCTCACGCGGATCCATTCGTATCTGGCTCACGCGGTCGAAATAGAAATCGTCGGCCGCGTCGAGCGCCGCCAGGATCTGTGCGCATTCCCAGCCGCCGCCTTCGAAGCGCCTGCGCAACAGCGCCTTCTGACTCTCCACGTCGCCGGGACTTCCGGGATCCTCATCCGCGAACGTAAACAGGAACATCGTGCGATCGTCGCGCATTGCGAAGCGTCCTACCTGCTGGCCCACTTGCGTGTACATCACGTAAGCCAGTTCGTCGCGTGGCCGATAGCCCGTAGTTCCGAAGGCGGCGGCCTTAAAGCCCAGATACTTCTCAAACTGGTTTTCCGCACCAAAGACCAACTCGCGCACCCGCGAGTGAAGCCCGTCCGCCCCCACCACGAGATCGAATTCCCGCGTGCGGCCGCTGGCAAAGACAACCTGAACGCCATCTCCAGTCTGCTCGATCTGGTCCACGCTGTCGCCGAAGATGGTTTCGACCTTTCCGCCGATCTTTCCGAAGATGGATGCGGCGAGTTCCCCGCGTGGCAGGCTCACATAGCGGCCGTGCGTCATCCGGGAAAACGCCTCCGCCGGAAACCCGGCGACTCTTTTTCCGTCGCTGTCGACGACGCTCACCTCACGCAGCATGTACCCCTTGCTGCGGATCTCCGGCAAAAGGCCCATGCGGCCGCCAATCTCGAACCCCGCGCCCCAGAAGTCGATGATGTAGCCGCCGGTGCGCAAGCGGGGCGCGGCTTCTACGATGGTAGGCTCAAATCCGTAATGCGCCAGCCAGTAGGCCAAAGTCGGTCCTGCAATCCCGGCTCCGGAAATCAATATCTTCATCACGAAAACTACAATACCCTATCCCGTTTAATGTCCAATTTCTTACTTGAAGCACCTACAGCAAGTGTGGGTCAGGCGGCCTGAGAAGTGTGGGGATGGAGGCCGGCAGGAAGATTCCAGGGCAGCAGATCGCGAAGTGTTTGACAAGGCGCTCGGTTAACTGGCTTAGCACGGGTGCGGAGATCGAGTTCCGGGTCGAGTTCCGAATCGAGGCCGTTGAGCCTGGCCGAGCCGACATTCACGCTTCCGCCTGAACCTCGTTCATTGAGTATTCGGTTGCGTTGATGGGCTCTTTTGAATCCGTGTCCTCGCTCGATATAGACTCTTCGGAATCCTGCGGACAATGAATGGCAAAAGCGCCGCGCATAATGAGCGGCGTGATTAACGTGGTCAGCAGAACAACCGCAACCATCACGGCGACTTCAGTTTCATTGAAGATCCCGGTACTGGCGCCCATCGCGGTGACGATCAAACCGACTTCGCCCCTGGAGATCATTCCGCAGCCGACTCGAAAACTGCGGACGGGCCCCATGCCCATGCCCAGAGCCGCCATCCCGCAGCCGAGCAGCTTGCTCACCACGGCGACGGCGAAAATGGCGGACAACAAGAGCCAGTGCCCGCCGAGCGCGCGGAAGTTGCTGGATAGCCCAATGGAGACGAAGAAGAGGGGAATCAGGAGTCCATGACCAATGGCAGCAAATGTGCGCTCGAACAGGCTCTTCAGTTTCGCTTCGGCGCAAACATAGCCGAGCAGGTATGCGCCCGTGATTCCCGCAATGCTCCCCAGCCACTCCGCACTGACTGCGTACAAAAGCACGAGAGCGAGAACGCAGCTTGTTACGGCTTCATTGGCATCTATCCTTCGGAATAGTCGGATGACCGGGTCGATCCACTTCTTCGCGGCCCCGTACCCGATCGCGAAGTAGACCGTCACGCAAACCGCAATCAGGCTCATCTGGATGACAAGAGGATGCCGTCCAGCCCAGGGAATGTTCTGCTGGAGCCAAAGCGAGAGCTGGGGCGCAACTGCTGAAAGTGTTTGTGTTCTTGGCGTTGCAGGCGGCCGCAAGGAATGCCAAAACGAACAATCCCATCACGTCGTCGATGACCGCCGCGCCGAGAATCACGGAGGCCTCGGGCGAAGTCATTTTGCCGGCGTCCATCAGCGTGCGGGCCGAAATCGAGACGCTGGTCGCCGTAAGCGCCCCGCCCAGAAACCAGGCGGCGTTCCAGCTAATTCCAAGAAGATGCGCAACTCCCGCGCCGAGGAAGAAGGGCCAGATCACGCCGAGCAAGGCTACGAAAAACGCGGTTGGACCCGCCTCGCGCATGCGCTCGATGTCAGTCTCGAGGCCGGCGATAAACATCAGTACCAGTCCGCCGATTTGCGCCAAGGAGCAGAAATGCGTCCCCGGCAGCTGTGCCGCTGAAGAGGGGCTTATGCAGGATGTTCAGGAGACCAGGGCCGGCGGCCACCCCGACCAGAAGCTCACTGAGAATTGCAGGAATCCCGAATCGCTTGGTGAGAGAAGCGAGAACTTTTCCAGCCGGAAGCAGGATGGCGATCAGCAGCGCCAATTGCAGATCAGCGGGCATTGTCGCTACCTGGACCCGGCGAGCACCGGGGCGGTTTCGGGTTTGTTTGGACCGGCGGCGAGACGGAGTCAGCTTGGCCAATAAGCTGCCGTAGCCGCCGCGCTCGATCCCTTCGCGAAGCATGGTGCGGATTGTCGCCGCCTGTTTTCGCGCCAGTTCGGCCTGGAAGTCGTTTGTGGCAAGTTTTGCGGCCTTCTGTGTCTCTTCGGCCGCCTGGCTGCAAATGCGCAGACGCATGAGCAACTCGCCGAATTTCAGTCGGGCGATGAAACAATCGGGGGCCTGGTGCGTGGCTTCGCGCAATTGCTCCAGAGCTTCCTGCGCCTGCAGATCGACAGCAGAGCGCCATGCCCAGCAGAACGCGAATCTCCGGAACGCGCGGCTCCAGGTCAACGGCGGTACGCAGTTGCGCGATCAGATCGCCGCGCTCGTTTGGCTCCAGCACGCGAGGATCGCGGAACATGCGCAACAGCAGATCGGAAGTTTCTCCGCGCAGCATTGCCGGCCAGGTAAGTGCGGCTGGCGCGGCTGAGGCGATGGAGATTTCACGGTGTTTCTGCACGACTTGATCAATTGAAACTTCCTTCATTGTGTGCTCCGCTCGCAGATCGTGAAAAAAGGGCAGCAAGGCTTGGCAGATCAGCCTTGCTGCTTCAGGAGAATGCCCAGAGGGCAAAACCAGGTGATTGGCTGAAATCGCGAGGCTCTTGCAGGAGCCTCGCGATGGTCAACATCGCCGATCCCAACTTACGCGACCGCACGCCATCTTCTCCGCGGCGAGCATCAAGTCCGGCTCCGGCTTGAAGACGAACTCGGGATAACCAAGCTGCCCCATTTCCGGCAGGTCGAGCCCGGCAACCTCAGTTTCGATGGAAACGCGCTGTCCCAGGATGATGTCGAGAATCCAGTTGAGAACGAAACTGAAGGTGAATACGAAGCCCACCAGGGTTGCGCAACCGACGATCTGCGCCACCAACTGGCCGCGCGTCCCCGTAGAACAGGCCGGTTACGGAGCCGTTTACGCCGTTCCACGATCCGCCATAGTTGCTGGTGCCGTCGGCAAAGAATCCGATGGAGAGCACACCCCACAGCCCACAGGTGCCGTGGACAGAGACGGCGCCGACAGGATCGTCGACCTTGAGGAAGTTCTCGACAAATGCGCAACTGAGGCAGACCAGCACGCCGGCAACAAAGCCGATGATGGCGGCGCCCATGGTGCTGACGAAGCCGCTGGGCGCGGTGATGGCTACCAAGCCCGCGAGAATGCCGTTGCCGCTCATGGAGGCGTCGGGCTTACCCTTGACGACCCACATATAGAGCAGCGCGCCAAATGTCGCAGTGCAGCCGGCGAGCATGGTGTTGACGGCAATGGAGCCGATGCGCAGGTTGCCGGCGGCGGAGGCGCCGAGAGTGCTGCCGGGGTTGAATCCGAACCAGCCGAAGGCGAGAATGAAGCAGCCGATCAGCACCGCGGAAATATCGTGGCCGATGATGGCGTTGGCCGAGCCGTCGCGATTGAACTTGCCAATGCGGGGACCGATAATCATGGCCACCGCCAGCGCCGTTATCCCGCCGACCGCGTGCACGACGCCCGATCCGGCGAAGTCGCAATAGCCTTTGCCCAGGCCGGCATTGACGCCCAGCTGCGAAAGCCAGCCGCCGCCCCATGCCCAGTTGCCATAGAGCGGATAGGTGAAGGCGCCCATCAGCACCGAGGAGACTGCGAAGGCGAGGAACTTCCAACGCTCGGCGCAGGCGCCGGTCACGATGGTCAGGGCCGTATCCATGAAGACCATCTCGAACAGGAAGATGACCATCACGCCGACGTCGTAGGTGCTCCTGGCGAGGAACATGCCGCACTCACCGAAGATGCCCCAATGGGTGCCGAACAGGGTGATCAGATGCTCCGTGTTCAGCGACTGCAATCCACCCAGATTTCCGTTGCCCGCGGCGCCGCCCATCTGGATGGCGAAGCCGATGATCCAGTACGCGAATCAAACCACATCGTGTATACGAAGAAGTTCATCATGTAGGTGTGGTTGGCGTTCTTCACGCGACAAAGCCCGGCCTCAACCATGGCGAAGCCGGCCTGCATGAACATGACCAGGAAGCCGGTGATCAGCGTCCAGACGAAGTTGACGGCGATCTTGTTCTGGCCGACCTGGTTGGCGACGTCGCCCAAAGTGAGGCCGGTTTTGGCATTGGCCACGGGCACATCGTTGACGGTTCCGGTGATCGTGCCTCCCGGATCGCCGTTGGCCTGAACAGCGGTTGTGGGCGCCGCGGCAAGGGCGTCCTTCAACTCGGCAGCCGACGCGGAAGGTGCGGCGTCAGCCCGAGCCACAGTCGCTGCGCCTGCCATGAGCAGGATCGCCAGGGCGCAACTCCAAGTTGCAATGCGTGCAATTCTCATCGGTTGAGCTCCGTAATTGGGTTGAAACATCGCCAGGGAAGATAGGGAAGAGCAATCAAGCCTTCCAGATAGCGTTCTTGTTCACCGCGGGCGCCAGAATGAAGCAGATTCCGGCAAGGGAGACGGCAAAGCCCACAATCGAAGTGACCAAACGCCCGCCAACACTCGGCCGTGAGGTGCAATCCGTAGAGGACGAACAGCCAGCCGCCCAGCACCACGGCTACGCCAATCAGTTTCATTACCGCCGGTTGCGGAGTGCCTCCGGTCTTGCCTTCGAGAGGCTTGATCTTGAAGAAGCCCCAGAGCGACGCAACGACAGCGACCGACGCCGACGATGAGCGCCACCTTGGCCGCGCCCGATGAAAGAATGCAATTCCGGCGCAAACTGCGGTCAGCCCGGCCATGAATAGCGTGAAATTAGTGCCTTGCGATTTTGTTGCCGCCATAATCTCCCCTCCTTGAGAGACTCGAAAGATTCGACTGCAAAACTCAAACTGCTATGCTTTCCCGGCCCCTTGCGACCCATCACAAAGAGATCGGGATCATTCGTGCCTATTGCTCCATCTGTCAGAGTGAAACGAAAACCGCACATCTTTGCGCGCATGGTCACCGATGGAACGCGGTGAAACTCTTCATCCCACCGGTTCACGCTGCCTGTCATTACCAGTTCCAGGCGATGGTTCTCGTCGGCGCGAAACATCCGCAGATGCGCAAGACTGACAGCCGGAAAAGACCGGAAGATGATCGCGCGAAGCTTCAGAGCGTCCCGTAATGCCTGCAGTGTCTGGTTCTCCGTCGCCAGCTCCTGCGGAATATATTTGTCCCACGGATCGACGGGCCGCATGAGCCAGTCGCACTCCAGCAAATCGCCCTTCCACTCCACCCGCAGCAAATGGAGCGGCTCGCGCGACAACTCGCCGGATCTCAACTGCCTTCGCGTTCGGCGCAGGAATTTGAGCGATCTCGGTCAACACTCTCATGAGCGGGGAACTCCTGCCGGTTGTTTGGCCGAAGGCAACGCGAGGAACACAATGAACTGGGCCGCCACTGTCAGCTCCGCCACAAGCGGAGCACCCATTTGCTTTCGCATGAGCATGAGCAGCAAAACCATGCAGAACCACTGCCACCGCGATCGGCGCAGGCGTTCCAGTCTGCCTGTAAGCGCGAACAGCCGCCCAGGCGCAAGGCCATGAATGCTTGGCGACTCTGCCCGCGCCTGGAAGCAAGCGATGGCGAAGAATCCAGAGAGAAGAATTTCTGCGAGCAATGCTTGTGTACTCACACAAACCTCCGCTTGCCGAGATAGGAATCCGCTCTGCCGCCGAGCGACAGCAGCGGTGTGGAATCCTGGTTATGCACTGGTACTGACCGCCGTAGTGAAAACCGGTGACTGCTTGAACTCGTTTTAGGACTTCCGCCTCGTTCGATGCTCAATCAGGCCGGGCGGTATATTGGAAGCATGAGATAGATCGCACTTGAGAACAACCTATACTTTGGTATACATTTCTCCCGCAAATAAGGAACCCGTAAAGATTTACATCGGGATCTACTCGCGCAGATTGCTTCAATTCCGGCGGCCCTTGCCACGCGGTCTCCTGCGCTCTTTCGCACATCTTCACAAGATCGGCGAGCGAATCCGCCTGCATCTTTTCCATCATGTGCCGCCGGTGAGTTTTCACCATAATCTCGCTGAGATTCAACTCGGCCGCGATTTGCTTGTTCAGCAGTCCCGCGGTCACCATGGCCATCACCTCCCGCTCTCGCGGGCTGAGCGAGTCGATGCGCGTGCGGATCGAACGCAGTATGCCGTCTTCCTCCCGCTTTGCGCGATCGAGCGCAAACGCCTCTTTCACGGCACGAAGCAATTCTTCCTTCTGAAATGGTTTGGTGAGAAATTCAACCGCGCCCGCTCTCATGACCTTACGGACCATCGGAATGTCGCCGTGCGCCGTCATGAAGATGATGGGCAGATCGATGCCGGTTGCGCGCATCTGCTCCTGGAATGCAACGCCGCTGATTCCCGGCAGCCTCGCATCCAAGAGCAAGCAACCGCTCTTTTCGCGGCTCCAATTGTCGTTGAAAGCTTCCGCGGACGCGTAAGAATCAGTCGGAATACCGACCGATTCCAGCAGATTTGCGAGTCCCTTCGCAGATTGACGGGTCATCGTCGACAATGAAGACGGTCTGCTTCACTCCCTGCCCCTTGCCAGTTTCGCTCATGCCTGCGTCCGGACTGTAAATTGAAAAATCGCTCCTCCGTCAGGACCGTTCTCCGCCCAAAGTCTTCCATCGTGCATTTCGATAATGCTACGGCAAATTGCCAGCCCCATGCCCGTTCCGTTCGGCTTGGTCGTGAAAAATGGCTCGAAGATGCGCTCTGAGATATCTTCTGGAATGCCCGGCCCCTGATCCTCAATCGAGATCAATGCTTCGTCTCTGCTCTTCTGCAGCGAGCGGATGGTCAAATTCCGCGAGCCCGCGGTCTCGAACATCGCATCCATCCCATTCATGGCTAAATTCAAGAGCACTTGTTGAATTTGCACGGGATCGACTTTGAGCTTTGGCAATTCATCGGCCAGGATCAGCCGGATGGAAACATCGCGCCTGATGGCTTCGTCGCGCAGCAGGCGCACCACACCGCGGATCGAGCTGTTGATGTCCGTTAGTTCGCGTATCTGGGCTTCCTTTCGGAAAAGTGCGCGGACCCGGCTGACTACGGCGCTGGCCCGCGTGCTCTCCTGCACAATCTTCTCCGCGGTGGAAAGAGCTTTCGAGATATTCAATGCGTCTTCGCGTAACCATTCGCGGCAGGCATAGGCGTGCGTCACCACGGCTGTGAGCGGCTGATTCAACTCGTGCGCAATCGAAGCTGCCATTTCCGCCATGCTCAGCAGATGCGAAACTCGCGATTGTTCTTCCTGGGCCTCGGCGAGGCTTTGCTGAGCTCGACGCTGCTCCTCGATGTCGATATGAATCCCATACCATCGAGCCACTGCGCCGTCGCCATCCAGCTGCGGGACAGCGCGAACCAGAAACCATCTGTAGCTCCCGTCGGCGCTGCGAACCCGCGCCTCGGCTTCGAAGGTGTTCTTTCGATTGCAGTGCCACGTGCCACGCCTGGCGAACAAGCGGCTCATCTACCGCGTGGAAAATATGAAAGAACGACTCACCTTGCAGACGGATCCGCGGGGCGGCCCAAGTATGCGAGCAAGTGTCCATTGAGGTATTCCACGTTTCCTAACGCATCCGCGCGCCAAATCTGTTGCGGAATCGCCTCGGTGAGTTGGCGCAGTTGCCGCTCGCTCTCCTGGATCTCTCGATTCGATTGCTCCAGTTCCACTCGTGCGTTCCCGCACCCGCTCTTCAAGCTCATCGCGAGCAGTCCGAACGGCAGTTTCCGCTCGTTTTCTCGCGGAACTTACAACCGTAATAGCAATCGCGCAAAGAATAAACGCGGTGAAGAAGCTCTGGGACTCCTTCCCAATCGACATCGAGATAGAACGGAGGGATAAAGAAATAGCCGATCAGCAACGAAGAGAGAATGACGGCGATAAATCCAGCGACCATGCCGCCGAACCATGCGCTGCCCATGATTGCGCCGAAGAAAAGGAACACGAACGGATATGCGATCACGTGTTGCAGTAGAAATGTCCACAGGAGCGCCACGAGGACAAACACGACCGCGATGGCGGGCGGCTTCAAGACATGGTCCATGAGCCATTCCGGTATCCGATCTGCGGTCGAGGCGGTCATGAACGCATCATAAAACGCAAGCTGGAGAATGGAGCTGTCAACTTCGTGCTTCTGCGCGGGATGAGTTTGCTAGACGATCGAAGCCATTCCCGGCAGGAATCATTTGCCGTGGGGCAACAGCACCATCGCAATCAGGATCGCCACCGGAACCAACAGCAATAGCAGATAAAGCAGAATGGTGCGCGGCAGGTGGGCTTTTGGATTTTGCCAGCTATGCAACTCTGGACGAACTTCGATTCCGACCTGGTCAAGATGTTGCAAATCATGCGCAAACTCGTGCGCTCGCGCATACCTTTTCTTCGGATCTTTTTCCAGAGCACGATAGAGGACTTCCTGAAGATGCGGAGAAATTGACGGCAAGGCAATACTTGGCGGAATCGGAGGGCTCTGGAGCCGTGATTTCATCGCCTCCGCCGGTGAGGAGCCTGTAAACGGCAGCTTAGCCGTGAGCATTTCATACAGAATCACGCCCATCGCATAAATGTCTGAGCGGCCGTCACCGCGCTTTCCGGCGACCTGTTCGGGAGCGATGTAATCGGCCGTTCCAAGTTCGTCCGCCAGATTTGTATACGTCAGCCGTCGGGAAGTTGCATCCGAAGCCAGGCCGAAATCGATCAGCTTGATCTTGTCGTTCTCATCGACCAGGATGTTTTCTGGCGTCAACGCTCGATGCACAACGCCGTTGTCGTGGAGGTATTGCAGGGCTTCTAATACCGCGGTGGCGATGCGAATTGCGCGCTCCGGCGCCATCTTGCCTTCGTCCATGATTTGCCGCAGTGGCCTTCCATTGCACCATTCCATCACCATATAAACGCGCGAGCGCTCTATCTCGGTGAATACCCGCATTACGCCATGGTGCCCCAGCCTTTCTCCAATCTCTGCTGCCCGTCGAAAACGTTCGAGCAGGAAAGGATCGGTTTCCATGTCCGGGTCCGGAACCTTCAAAGCCACAGTCCGGCCATCTCTCAGGTCCGTAGCGCGGTACACAGTCGCGATTCTGGTTCGAGAAACCGGAGCCTCGATGCGATATGAATCGATCTGATCACCGATGTTCAATGTGTTCAGAGGGCTGGCCATGGTCGCTCCCGAATGCGATGGTGTTCTCTATCATACATAGGCTTTCGCGTATCGCCGCCTTCTCGATCTCGATCCATATGGGATGAGGGCAGGCGAAAGGTTCCAGTTGCAATGGCGGGATGTATTGCTTGAGCGCCGCCTGATTCCGCTGTCCAAAACGAAGTCCGTTAGAGCACGCCATATTCCGCTCAAAGCAGTTGCATGCAGCGCCCCGCAAAAACGGAAGCGGGAACAGCAGGAATACGTGACCAAGCAGATGGAGAATGGGGCGGGTCATGCTGACCAACTCTATGTGTTTCGAGATGCTGGCCGCGGTCCGCAGCACAATTACCGGCGTTGGTTCAACGAGGCGCTAAGGGACGCCAAGATCAAGGACTACTCCTGGCATTGCAACCGTCATACCTTTGCAAGTAGGCTGGTTACAACAAGTGGCCCCGTAGCTCAGGTGGATAGAGCAGCAGTTTCCTAAACTGCGTGTCGGAAGTTCGAATCTTCCCGGGGTCACCACTCCTTCTCGAATTCCATGCACCATTCGTTAATCCATCGCCATTCTTGCGGCTCGAATCCAGCAATCGTTCTTCTCGAATCCCGGCACTTACACTTTCCTGCGCAATATGTCTATCCTGGACCGAAACGTGAGATTTGGCCTTTGACGCAGTGCGCCCGTCCCATCTATAAAAGTTGATGTCATCGAAATTGCTTCGATGACATCATTGCGGCCGCTCGATGTGGCTGCGCAACCCACCACTGCAATCGCCAGGATGCTCGGGAAGGCGGTGAAAATCCGCCACTGCCCCGCAACTGTGAGCGCACCTGCTTCTTTGCCCGTCCTTGTGACGGCGGATTGAACAGGTAATTGAGCCGGGCTTTCCGCTGCTTGCGGAATTGCCCTTTCGGCCACTGAATCCGGACCGACGCGGTTCGGCTTTTGGGAAGGCGGCTCATCGCGATTCGAAAGCGACGCAATCGCGCTTTGGAATCGATGGAAACGCGCAAGTCAGGAGACCGGTCCTTTCGGCGTAGCCCCAGTGATCCCGTTCCGAGGGGAACGAAGGAGCCTTCATGCGAGTTCTCGATTTCCTGCCCCCATTTTCCGGCCGCGTTCTGCGCCGGGCCTCCGTAGTCATTCTCTTTTCGCTGATTGCATCGGTCAGTCAGGCCGCCTCCATCCGAGGCGTGGTCACCGACGCTTCCGGCGCCAAAGTAACGGGCGCCAGCATCTCTCTCATCAGCAAAGGTAGCGTTGTCGCTTCGACGGTCTCCGCCTCCGACGGCAGCTTTGAACTCACCACTGGAACCGCGGGACGATTTTTCCTCGTGGTCTCCGCCAAAAGCTTTCGCCAATTGCAGACGCCCGACTTCTACGCTGGCGCATTCGCCTCGATCGAGCGCAATCTGGTGCTCGAACCGGAGTGGGTGCGCGAGTCGATTGTGGTCACGGCCACGGGCACGCCTACGCCGCAACCGCAAACCAGTTCGGCAACCACCGTACTTTCGCCAATTGATCTTGCCCAGCGCATCGATCTTGTAAGCGCATTGCGGCTCATGCCGGGCGCGCAGGTGGTGCAGGTGGGGCAAATGGGGGCGCAATCCTCGCTCTTTGTCCGCGGAGGCGACTCCTACAGCAACAAAGTTCTTCTCGACGGCATTGACGTTACCGACATGGGCAATCAGTTCAACTTCGGTCCCTTTTCCACCACTGCCGTCGAGAGCACGGAGGTCTATCGCGGGCCTGATTCCACATTATTTGGCGCGGGCGCGATGACCAGCGTGGTGAGCTCGACCACTCCCCATGGCACCACCAGCTTCCCTTCCCTGCTCTTTGAAGGCGATGCCGGAAATCTCTCTACCTCGCGTGAGCAGCTCGAAGCGGCGGGCTCGCACAAGAAGCTTGATTATCTCGGAGCTTTCAGTTGGCTGCAAACGGCCAACGATCTGCCCAACGACGAGTACCACCTGGCGACTTCGGCAGCGAACCTGGGCTGGGCGCTCAACAGCAGCACGCAGATTCGCGGCACGATTCACTACGGTGTGAGCGCAACCGGCGTGCCCAACGCGTGGGACTTCTATCATGCCGCCGACGACGCCACGCAAAAGGACCAGGACATCTTTGTCTCGGCAGCGATCGAGAATCAGACGACAGCGAAAATCCATAATGACGCACGTTACGGACTGGTGCGCAAGCGCGAGCAGGAGAATCTGTGGAGCATCTCGGGAAACAAACAAGACTCTCTTCCCGGGTGTTTCGGAGGGCCCGGATCCCTTGGCGACTCAGTGACCATCGGCGGCGCCAACGGCTACTCCGCCACCGGCCAGGCGGTACTCGATTGCGGGACCTATGCCACGCAGCTCGTCAACAACCGCGATCAGCTCGTCTATCGTGGCGACATTGCTGTCACGCCCCATCTCAACGGCCTCATCGGTTTTCAATATGAAGACGAGCGCGGCGCGAACCCGCAGGGATTTTACCCTTCGGTTGAGCGCACGAATTACGACTACCAGGCGTCGGTCCACGGCGACTTCAAGACGCGATTCTTTTACACGCTCGGCGGCAGCCTGGAGCACTATTCGCTGTACGGGGTGCAGACGCTGCCGCGGGCCGGCTTCTCAGTCTACGCGCTCAGGCCGCGCAGCGGCATCTTCAGCGGCACGCGCATTCTGTTCAACTTTGGCGACGCCGTGCGCGAGCCCACGCTCGACGATCAGGAAGCTTCGCTCTATGTCTTTCTCCAAAATAATGGCGGGCAGGCGACCATCCAGGCGCTGAACCTCCATCAGCTCACTGCGCCTGCAGTACGCACCTACGAGGGCGGCGCGGAACAGTCGTTCCTGAGCCAGCATGTGATTTTTCGCGCCAGCTACTTCCACAATGAGTTTGGCCGTGAAACCGAAGGCGTCGGGTACCAGCTTGTGCCCGAGTTGCTGCCGAATCAAAGCCCGGCGAATCAGCAGGCGCTTGAACAGGAGCTGATCGACGATAGCGCTTTTGAGCTCACGCTCAACTCGATGGCCTATCGCGCGCAGGGATTCGAAACAAGCGTGGAAAGCGGAATCGGTGCCAACCTGTTTCTCCGCGGCGGGTACACCTATCTCGATGCCGTGGTGCAGCGCTCCTTCTCGAGCGACAATGAAACGCTGATTGGCATTCCACCCATCGATTTCAACGGAATCCCTCTGGGAGCCTACTCGCCGCTGGTGGGCGCGCGACCCTTCCGCCGCGCGCCGCACACCGGATACTTCAGTGCAACCTACGCAACCAAGCGGTTCACCGGCGTCTTCTCCTCGGCTTTCGCCAGCCGCAGTGACGACTCGACCTATCTCGAGGGCCAGGACGTTAACGGCGGCAATACCCTTCTCTTGCCCAACCGCAATCTCGATTACGGCTACGCCAAGCTCGACATTGGCGAGAGCTTTGAGATTCTTTCCTGGTTGGACTTCTACACGCAAGCCGAGAATCTGCTGAACAACCAGCACATCGCGCCGATCGGCTATCCCAGCCTTCCTTTTACTGTGCGCACCGGGCTTCGACTGCGGTGGGGACCAGGCAGTGGGAAGTGAGAGGCTTGGGTTTCAGATTTCCAGAGTCAAGGGCTCGGACCTTATACAGATGAGGCGTGGGTCTGGAGACCCACGCGACAGCCGGTCAGGAGACCGGCGCTACAACGGATAGTGCAGCGATGAGATGATTTAATCTTAGTGAAAGTCACTCATATTTCACCGGTGCCTCTTGACAAACTCGAAGAGTCTGCCTATCGTTAGCAATTGGAAGGCGAGAGTGCTAGCAGCTCGGCGGCGGATGTGCTGGGCTGAGCCGCCCATCTCAAAGGCGGTGAGGCACACCGCCATCTCATCCAGTTTGTTTTCATCACTAAAACCCGTGAGCCCGGCGGTGCCTGGCGAGCGGGAAGGAGAAGCGAAGCAATGGCAGCAACATCTGTAAAGACCGCATTCACCCCGCTCCACGATCGTATTCTGGTGCGCCGGGTGGAAGAGACCGAAACCGTCCGCGGGGGCATCATTATCCCCGATAGCGCCAAGGAAAAACCCCAGGAGGGAGAAGTCATCTCCGTGGGCAAGGGCAAGTCGAACGACGAGGGCAAGGTATTTCCGCTGGATGTGAAGGCGGGAGACCGCGTGCTCTTCGGCAAGTACTCGGGCAACGAGATCAAGATCGACGGCGAAGAGTTTCTGATCATGCGCGAGGAAGAGGTTCTCGGCATTTTGAAGAAGTAGCTGAAGCACAGGGTTCAGGTTACAGGTGTCAGGTTTCAGAGATTGAGCCTGACCCAATGGACTTTGAACCTCACAAGAAAGACTTCAGCAAAGTTGAGAGTTTGGATTTGGTTTGGATGCGCAGGCGGGACTGACCCCTGACACCTGAACCCTGAAACCTACAGGAGAGAGAAATGGCAAAGCAGATTTTGCACGGTGAGGAGTCCCGTCAGGCGATTCTGCGCGGCGTGAACACGCTGGCGGACGCAGTGAAGGCGACGCTCGGCCCCAAGGGGCGCAACGTTGTGATCGAGAAAAAGTTTGGCTCGCCCACCATCACCAAGGACGGCGTGACGGTGGCTAAGGAAATCGATCTGAAGGATCCGCTCGAGAACGTGGGCGCACAACTGGTGCGCGAGGTTGCCTCGAAGACCTCGGACGTTGCCGGCGACGGAACCACGACGGCGACAGTTCTGGCGCAGTCGATCTTCCGCGAAGGCGTGAAGACGGTGGCTGCGGGCGCGAACCCGACGGCGCTGAAGCGCGGCATCGAGAAGGCCGTGGCCGCTATTATTGGCACGCGCGACAAGGATGGGAAGTGGACCGAGGATGGCGCGCTCGGCAAGCTGTCGAAGCCGGTGAGCGAGGGATCGGTGGCCCAGGTGGGCACCATCTCGGCCAACGGCGACGAAGAGATCGGCGCCATCATTGCCGAGGCCGTGAAGGTTGTCGGCAAGGACGGCGTCATCACGATTGAGGAGTCGAAGACCATGCACACCGGTCTCGAGACCGTGGACGGCATGCAGTTCGACCGCGGCTATCTGAGCCCGTACTTTGTGACGGACGCGGAGCGCCTTGAAGCGGTGCTCGACGATCCCTACATTCTGATCTACGAAAAGAAGATCAGCGCGATGAAGGATCTGCTGCCCTTGCTGGAGCAGGTAGCGCGCGGCGGCAAGCCACTCCTGATCATCGCCGAGGATGTTGAAGGCGAGGCTCTGGCGACTCTGGTCGTCAACAAGCTGCGCGGCACCCTGAACGTTTGCGCGGTGAAGGCTCCGGGCTTCGGCGATCGCCGCAAGGCCATGCTGGGCGATATCGCGGTGCTGACCGGCGGCAAGGCCATCACCGAGGACCTGGGTCTCAAGCTGGAAGGCCTGAAGCTCGAGGACCTGGGCAAGGCGAAGCGCGTCACCATCGACAAGGACAACACCACGATCGTGGACGGCGCGGGCAAGTCCTCGGACATCGAGGGACGGGTGAAGGAGATCCGCTCTCAGGTGGAAAAGACGACCAGCGACTACGACAAGGAGAAGCTGCAGGAGCGGCTGGCGAAGCTCGTGGGCGGCGTGGCCATCATCAAGGTGGGCGCGGCGACCGAGACCGAGCTGAAGGAAAAGAAGGCTCGCGTGGAAGACGCGCTTCATGCGACGCGCGCGGCTGTGGAGGAAGGCATCGTTCCGGGCGGAGGCGTGGCCCTGGTGCGCTGCGTTCCGGCGGTCGAGAAGCTTGTGGCCTCGCTCGAAGGCGATGAGAGAACCGGCGCGCAGATCGTTCTGCGCTCGCTCGAAGAGCCGCTGCGGCAGATTGTTGCCAATGCCGGCGAAGAGGGCGCGGTAGTGGTATCCAAGGTGCTGGAGTCGAAGGAAGCGCACTTTGGCTACAACGCTCTCACCAGCAAGTTCGAGGACCTGGTGAAGGCCGGTGTCATCGATCCCACGAAGGTGACGCGCACGGCGCTGCAGAACGCGGCCTCGATCGCGGCCCTGCTGCTGACCACAGAAGCTCTGGTGGTGGAGATCCCCGAGCCTAAGGCTGCTCCGGCCGGCGGTCACGGCGGCGGCATGGACGGAATGTACTAGGACTGGCCGTCCAGGCAATCGCGCCTTCGGCGCAAAGACAAAGGGCCTCCAGCTTCGGCTGGGGGCCTTTTTTATGTTTTTAGCTGTCAGTTGCCCGGTAGCTTCTCGCCGTTGGCGGCCTTCACCATCAGATCCCGCATGCGGTCGTAATCGAAGACTCCGTCTATGAATCCGTACAGCGCTTGCGATTCAGGCCCCTCTTCATTGGTCTCGTTCTTTCGGTAAGAATCGATGGAGAAGCGCCGTTCGCCGGGCTTTTTGGGCTTGAAGAAGGCCTGATCCTCATCCTCGCTTCCGAGCTCAAGGCGGTAATCCAGCTGGTTATCGTTTGTAAATATCAGCGCAACCAGGTACGTGTTGTAGGGCTTGAGCGGCTCGAAGGGATAAAGAAAGAGCGCGTAGCCGGAGTGCAGCTTCACCCTTTCAATCGGGAATGTATGCAGCTTAGCGAAATCAGGGTCTGAGGTCTGCTTGTGAAGGTCGATCAAATGAGAGACCTGCGCATCGCGCAGAGCCTGCTGACCGCTTTCCGCATAGGCGCGCACCAGAAGCGCAGCCGCACGCCAGTCCTGCGGATGGGCGTCGGCAAGGTGCTTGATCAGTGTAAGAGCATAGCTCGTTTCCCCGGTCTCTACCGCCGCTTGCGCCGTCATTAGAGTCACCATGTCGGCCAGCTGCGAGTTCGGCGTCAATCCCGGCAGCAGCTTTCGGCCCTCAGCCAGCACGTCGGCGTCGCGCCCTTGCTGCGCCGCATCCTGCAATGCATCGAGCAGCGCGCGTTTCTCAGGGCTCAAATCTGCAATCTGATCGCCGAGTGGCTGCAGATGTTCCAGACTATTCCCAGCCACAGCTTGCTGTGCATCCAGATGCGGTACCGCGAAAGAGATGGAAAGAAGAAGGAACGCGCCCAAAGGGATGGAGTTCTTAGGTTTCGCCTGCATGATCGCTCTCTTATTGGAAGTACCTATGAAGGATGGTACGGTCCACCGCGGGTACGCAACTGCAGTGAATTCATTACAGCAGTGAGAAGGGAACGACGGGACAAGAGACGGCACTGTGCCGGTCCAACACAAGTGACACGAAAACAAAGGGCCTTCCGGTTTCGGCCTGGGGCCTTTTTTGCGAAAAACACTCCTGGCTCGACGCTGCATTCCTGCGCCGAAGACACGGCCAGCTCGACTGGCGGAAAGCTTGGATTTTCGAGAAACTACATCACCGGGCTTGGCACCAATGTTGGCGCAAGGATGGTCTCGGTTCGCCCCTCCGGTTCAGCGGGCCGCGGCCGCTGCGACTGCAACCATCCCGCTGCGAGCCAGGCGCGAGGGATGGTGAACTCCGACCAGCCGCAATCGACACAGACTCGAATGTCGGGGGAGGGCGTCATGGGGGGGTGACTTAACGTGCGAGGACTATTCCGAAAAAGCCGGACTTCGGCCGGAATAATCGAAACCGCTGCAGATTGACATTTGGGACAGATCATGGGAAACCTCGGAGATCCGAACCTCGGCAACCTCTAAAAAACAGCATCGAATGAATGATTCAATCTAACGGGAATGCAGCCACATTTTCAACAGCTAGTAATGAATTTCTGCTGACCTTAGTAATTGACTTTCATCATACCACAAGATGTTTTGATATCGGGAACTGCACCCAGGCGGATCCTCGACTCGCCTGACCACCTTCTGACAGTGCTGGCTGCTATTTCGTTCATTGTCTCACGACGCGATAGAATACCGGCATGTTGCACCGATTTCGTCTCCCCGTCTTTCTTCTTGTGGCCGCTATTGGCATTTCTCTCAGTTCGCTTGCAGCGCGATCGCAGGACGACGAAAACTCTCACGTCCGCAAGTACAAGGCGCCCCCGCCTGCCGCCCATATCGAAGTGACGGTGCTCAAGGATTTCAACGGCAAACCCATCGAGAATGCTCACGTGATCTTCCATCCTACGCAGGGCGACAAGGACACGGGATCGCTTGAGGTGAAGACGAACGACGAAGGAAAAGCTATCATCGATGTGATTCCGATCGGCGATACGGTCACATTGCAGGTGATTGTGAATGGGTACCAGACTTACGGGCAGAGCTACAAGATCGACAGGCCCGCGATGGCAATGGAAGTGCGTATGAAGCGGCCGGGAGGCCAGTACTCGATTTATACAAAGTCCGACATTAACGTGACTTCGGGCAAAGGCCATAGCTCGGGTGGCAACTCCAACGCGGGTAGCGGGTCGGGCAGTTCATCGAACCCCTCGCCGAATGCAAAGCCCCCTGCATCGAACGACAAGTCGTCGGGATCCGGCAATCAGTCCAACAGCCAGTCGCAGCCGCAACCGAAGTAAAGCGGGGCTCGATTTCGTCGAGGTCCCTTCTTGAGGCAAGGCTGTGGCCGGTTTCGAAACGCTGATGAGAGCGGGAATTTCGGAACCGCTCTCGCTAAACTAATCTCGTGACCAACTCCGAACCCCTCGCCGGTAAAACTGCCTTCGTCACTGGAGGAGCGCGGCGCATTGGCCGCGCTATCGCGCTCGCGCTTGCCGATGCCGGAGCCGATGTCGCGATCTCCTACCGCTCCTCGCACGCCGAAGCCGCGGTGACCGCAGAGGAGATTGCGGCTCGCGGGCGCCGCGCCGTGGTGGTAGAGTGCGATGTCCGGTCTGAATCGCCGGTCCGCGCAGCCGTCACTAAAGTCGTGGCCGAATTCGGGCGCCTCGATCTCCTGGTCAACAATGCTGCCGTGTTCGCTTCCGCAGCGCTTGAAAGCCTCACTCTCGAGCAATGGGACGCGGCGTTTGAAACCAATGCCCGCGGCCCGTTTCTGGTGGCGCGCGAGGCCCTGCCGCACCTGCGAGCCGCGCAGGGCCGCATCGTCAACATCGGATCACTCGGCGGATTGCATCCCTGGGCCGGGCACGCCCACTACTGCGCGTCGAAGGCCGCTCTGCACATGCTCACGCAGACTATGGCTAAAGCCTTTGCGCCGGAAGTCAGCGTCAATTGCGTGGCTCCCGGCTGGATCGAAATGAACGATGCGGCTGCGCAGGAAGTTGCCACGCAGGATTCGACCGTGGCCGCTTCCAATGAGGCCGAGCGAAGGGCGGAGTTGCAGGCCGCCCGGTTCGCTGCCAAGACTCCCATGGGCCGCAACGGCTCAGCCGCCGACGTTGCCCAGGCCGTGCTCTTCTTCGCCACCGGTCCGCATTTCATCACGGGACAAACGCTGGCTGTCGACGGCGGCCTCGGACTGTGATGAGGACTACTACTGCCCTGGCTTGATAGCGAAACTGCCGGGCCGCTACTTAGTGCCTCCCCAATCCGTGCTCGCAATAGACTGGTATCCTTCCGGCTGCGCGGTCAATCGATCGCCCATTTTGTATTCCGCCTTCGAAGCCAGAGCATAGAATGCGAATTCCTCGCCGGGAAACGGTTGAGTGGTATAGAAGGTTGCCTTACCCTGCCAGTCGATCTGTCCGCCATTCTCCGATCCCAGGCGATCGACTGCCGTTTGCACATACCAGTTCGCCGACCCCGCCGGCTTCACAACAATGTACACATTTTCTTTCCAGTTCCTCACATATCCGCTGATGTAGACGTCATACTGCGCTTTTCCATCTGGGAGGATCATGGGCTGCCGCTCTTCGATTTTGGTTAATCCCAACTCAGGCGCCGGCCTGAAAATGTAACTCAACAAGCCAAACGTGGCCGCCGCAACCACAACCGCGGCAATCCAATGACTCGCCGCGAACCTTGGTCGCCCTTTGCGATTTTGAATCAACGCCAGCAAGGTGGGAACCAGCACGCCCGTGAGAACAGAACTGATAAGGCTGAGCACAAAGTCGGAAACGCCTGGAGGGATGTTCAAAAGCGCGCGTGAAACCATGCGAAGACCTCTTCTTTCCGGGGAGAGACCTCCTGCATAACAGTCTACGTCCGAATGCGTGAGAAGCAACGGGAAGATCGCCGGATCGCCTTAGTTGGTGTACTTGTAGCTTCGCTAACTCTGCTCTCTTCTCCACAACCGCCGCCAGAACCCGCGCTCCTGCGCCTCTCCGCCATCAGCACCCGCATCCGCCTTCTTCGGCCCGCGGCCGCGCAGCCATCCCTTCATTTCAGGAGTGCGTGAGAATCGCAGCGGCTCATTCTCCCACAGACCCTTCGGTTCCGGCTGCTCCGGCCACTCCGCGCCTTCCACAGCCGCAAGCGGATTGGTGACGAACAACCGCTGTGCGGTCTCTTCTCCGGCGCGCTTCGCCACATATTTGTAGGCGTCGCGCAAGTGCGGCGGACGCTTTGCGGGGTGGTGTGCGTCGGTGGCGAGAAAATGAATCCAGTTCCGCTCGAGGAGTTCGTTGGCGAGCAACTCTTCCACTTTGCCGAATCGCCCGTAGAGCGCACCCGCGGTGACCTGGATCAAGCACCCGGCACGCATCCATTCAGCGATCATCTCCGGCTTCTGCAGCACAGCCGGGTACCGCTCAGGATGCGTGACGATGAGCTTATAACCGGACGACTGCAGACGGAAGAGCGCCTCGCCCATGCTGGGAGGGATAACGAAACTCGGGAACTCGATAAGCAGATAGCCCTTGCCATCGATGGAGTAGCGCAGCGGATGCGCACAGGCTTCCAGAATATTGTCGGCCGTGAGGTGAAAATCGCAAGCGAGACTTAGCTCTACCACGCCATCGAGCTGCTCGCGCAACTCCGCGAAGCGCTCCTCGATCAGCGGCGCATTGTAGGGATACCTGTCGCTCGCGTGTGGCGTGCAAACGATCCGGGTTACTCCCTCGCTCGCCGCGATCTTCGCCATCTCAAGCGAAGTCTCAAGGTCCGGCGAGCCGTCATCGACGCCGTAAATCAGATGATGATGAATGTCGATCATGAAAATCAGCTTCTAGCTGCTAGCCTCTAGCTTTTAGCTCGTTCCTGCGAAAGCCAAAGTTGTTTGTTCATCCATGCAAGAGCTGGAAGCTAGGAGCTAGCAGCTAGAAGCTGTTTTTGAAGCATTGACGCGAAAATCCCCCATCCGTCTGCCGAGCCTAACAGCGCCTCGCTCGACCGGTCGGGGTGCGGCATCATGCCCAGCACGTTGCGGCCTTCGTTCAAGATGCCTGCGATGTTGCTGAGCGATCCATTCGGATTCGCTTCCGCCGTGATCTCGCCCTTGGGCGTGCAATAGCGAAATGCAATCCGGTCCTCGCGCTCGAGCCGTGCCAGCTCATCGGGATCGCAGAAATAGTTCCCTTCCATGTGCCCGATGGGAATCTTCAGCACGTCGCCCTTCTTCAATCGGTTCGTGAATGGGCTGTTCGTGGTTTCCACGCGCAGATGGACCTGCTTGCAGATGTACTTCAATCCTGCGTTGCGCATCAGCGCGCCCGGCAGCAATTCTGACTCGGTGAGGATCTGGAAGCCGTTGCAAATGCCCAGCACCAGGCCGCCGTCCGCGGCAAAGCGCTTCACCGCCTGCATGACCGGCGAAAAATGCGCGATGGCGCCGGTGCGCAGGTAGTCGCCGTAGGCAAATCCGCCGGGGACCAGCACGGCATCGACGCCTTTCAGGTCCTCGCTGTCGTGCCAGAGGAACTCGACCGGCTGCTTCGCAATCTCGGCGATCACGTTGTAGGTATCGTGGTCGCAGTTCGATCCCGGAAAAACCAGCACTCCGAATTTCATATTTTTAGGTTAACAGCCTGGCGCATTCGCCGGTGAGAGTCGCGGGCGAATTTGTGCTGGAAGTACCGCGTAATTGGATAGCCGATTTTGGCGAGAGTGTGGCGCGGCCGAGAAACCGCTTCTAATTCGTAGCTGACTTCGCCATTCGCACGATCGAAGCGAAGCAGAAATCTCTCTTCGCCCTGCTCCAGATGATGCGCGGTTGTCGCATAGACAAGGCCGAATTGCGTCTCGTTGTCGATCGTCTCCACGATCCGGCTGAAGTTCAATGACCGGAGGCCGAGAGAGCGAACCTCGACGGCAACAACTTCTCCGCTGGCGATTGGCGCGGCACTGTTCACGACGCGCACCCAGCCCAGGTCGAACATCTTCCAATCCGCAAAGGCACGTTTTGCCGCGGCAAACGCGGCTTCTCCGTAGCCCAGGCAGGATTGGCTCAGGTCGTGAAAGTACGTCCCCAGATCGCCCCGCGCTGGCCCCTTCTCGATCGCAAGGAACCGCGGAGCGCCGGGACCACCCCCTGACGCTGCTGCGATATGAGCGTGAATCTCAGTTTCGGTGAGCCGGCGAAGGTGAAACACGAATCCAGCACCCCTGCTTCACGATTCTACTCGGCAGAGGATGCGGGCACGGATCGGGAATCGGCGAGCTCCGCGGGCTTCTTCGGCTGGTCAAAATCGCGGACTGCCCAACCGGCGATGAGCAGGCTGGGCGCGGCGGCGGGGGCGACGGAGCCGAGTTCGCCGAGCGTGGTGTGCGCGACGTGCTGATCGGGCTGCGCTGCGCACGAAACCACGGCGCAGGGCAGATCGGCAGGCAGACCTTCGGTCAGCCACTCGGCGGCGAGCAAGGCAAGGTCGCGGCCGGGCATGTAGACCACGCGCGTTCCGGCTTCGAGGGCAGGCAGCGCCTCGCGGTTGTGAGACTGCGCGTGATGACCGGTGGAAAAGACCACGTGCGAAGCCCACTCGCGATCGGTGAGCGAACGGCCGAGCGCCGCAGCCGCGGCAAAGGCGGCGGAAACGCCGGGAACGATTTCAAAAGGCACGCCAGCCTCGTCGAGCGCCGTCATCTCTTCCGCCGCGCGGCCAAAAAGGAGCGGGTCACCACTCTTGAGACGCACAACGCTGCGCCCGGAGAGCGCGTGCTCGATCATCAGCGCATTGATCTCTTCCTGCGTAATGGTCTTGTTGCCGCAACGCTTGCCCACGTTAGTTATTTCGGCTGAAGGCTTGGCGAGGTCGAGGATTGCCTGCGGAACAAGATCGTCATGCAGCAGCACGTCGGCGCTTTCGATGAAGCGCAGCGCTTTTACGGTAAGCAGGTCAGGATCGCCGGGACCAGCGCCAACGAGTGCCACATGGCCGGCCTGAGCACGCGCCGGTTCCCTTCCCGTCCGCGCCAGTTGGCGCGTGGAGCAGAGAGCCGAATCGCAGAGGTCTCGCTCGGCGAGTTTGTGCAGGAGCAGGCGGCGTTCTTCGCTGCGCGGGTGCTGGCTGAGAACTTCGCGGCGCAACGCGCCAAGCTCGGTGAGCCAGGGGCCGAGGTCTTTGGGCAATTGCTCGTCGATCTCGCGGCGCAGGCGCTGCGCGACGGCGGGGCTTTCGCCGGCCGTCGAGATCGCGATCTGCAGGTCGCCGCGGTTCACAACCGAGCCGAAGAAGAAGTCGCAATTGGGAATGTCGTCGACGCTGTTGCAAGGGATGCCGCGCGCCACAGCCTCGCGATAGACCGTGGCATTTACCTCGGGCACATCGGTGGCGGCGATGACGATGAAGTTGCCGTCGAGATCGGAGGGCTGAAACGCGCGCTCGATCCGTTCGAGCTTGCCCTCGGCTGCGAGCTGGCGAATCTCGGGCCGGGCCTGCGGCGCCACCACGCGCAGCTTGACGCCGGTCTTGAGCAGGGTGCCGATCTTCTCCAGCGCAACCGTTCCCGCACCAACCAGGAGGGCAGGGCGGCCTTCGAGTTTTAGAAAGATCGGCAACAAGCTCATAATTGCAGGTTCAATGCCCTTTCCTTCATCGTGCCAATCCGACAGCTGTTGAAAAGCAACCGCAGATCCTTCGACTCGTCCTCGCTGCGCGATGACTTCGCTCAGGATGACAGTGCAATCTTTGACTTCTTACTCGGCTACGGCGTGCGGTACGCGGCCTGCTGGAACATCGCGCTCCACCGGCTCAAGGATCTCGCCGGCTAATTGCGCGCGCAGTTCTTCGTTCGAGTGGCGCGCGAACCAGGAACGCAGGCTCTCATGCGACCCCCGCCCACCGAGATAATTGCGCAGCAGGCGCTCGATCGCCTCAGGCACCAGCGGCGCTGGGCAGCGATAGCCCACAGGCCGCGCAATGCCTGCGTGCTGGCCTACGGCTCCGCCGAGGCAGAAGTAGTAGGCGTCGGTCAGCTTGCCCTCGTACTTGATCTTTTTGCCTTCAAGGCCGATGTCGGCGATCCAGTGCTGGCCGCAGCCGTTAGGGCAGCCGGCTACGTGCAGCTTGAGTTGCTGATCGAACTCGGGCAGACGATCCTCAAGCTCGTCGACCACCCAGCGCAGGAAGCCCTTGGTTTCAGTGATTGCCAGCTTGCAGAACTCGGTGCCCGTGCAGGCAATGCCGCCGCGCCAGAATGGCGAAGCCTTGATGTGCAATCCGATTTTTTCTAACTCTTGGACCAGCTCAACGGTTTTCGGGTAGGGCACATCGACAATCACCAGATTCTGCGAGATGGTGCAGCGCAGCGAGCCTGAACCGAAGCGTTCGGCCAGCTCGGCCGCAGCCTCAAGCTGCTCGCCAGTCATGCGGCCGCGCAGCACGGAAGCGCCTACGTAAGCGAGCCCCGGCTGGCGCTGCGGATGAATCCCTGCGTGGTCGCGCAAACTCTCGTCGGGAACGTCCTCGGGCACGGCGGGATCGAGTTTGAAGCCGATGCGCCGATTCAATTCGTCGAGAAAACTTTCAGCCGTCCAGCCCTCGCGCATAAACAGGTACTTGAGCCGGGCACGATCGCGGCTTTCGCGCAGTCCCTGCTGATCGCGGAAGATCTCGGTAACGCCGCGCACGACGCGCACTGCCTGATCGGGCCGGACAAAGGCGTCTAGGCGCAACGCCAGATGCGGCTCGTTGGAGAGGCCGCCGCCCACGCGCAGCGAGTAACCCACCTCCCCATCGCGCTTCACCGGAGTGAGAGCGACATCGTTGATCTCGGGATAGTTGCACCATGAGGGGCAGCCGGTGGCAGAAATCTTGAACTTGCGCGGCAGATTGTAGAACTCGGGATTCGCAGTGAGGAGGTGCGCAATTTCGCGCGCAATGGGCGAGGCGTCGATCAGCTCATCGGCGGCCACGCCGGCAAGCGGGCAACCGGTCACATTGCGCACCACGTCTCCGCAGGCGCCCTTGGGCGAGAGACCGATGGCGTCCAGCGCGTCCACGACTTCGGGCAACGACTCGATCGAGAGCCAGTGCAATTGGATGTTCTGGCGAGTGGTGATGTCAGCAAGATTGCGAGCGTATTTTCGAGTGATCCCGCCAATGGCGCGCAGCTGGCTGGCCGAAACGATGCCGTTGGGAATGCCGATGCGCATCATAAACCAGTCGGACGCCAGGCCCTCGCCGCCTTTGCCTCCGGTGGCGCCCACGCCGTCGCCCTGCGTGTAGATGCCCCACCATTTGAAGTAGGAAGAGGCCCACTCCGGTACCACGCTCGACCGCCCCTCGCGTGCAAACTGGCGCACTTCATCGAAGGCTTCCCAGGGATTTTTTTCGCGCTTCAGGCGCTCCATGCGCTGGGCCTTGCTCTCTTTTTGCGGAATCTCGCTCATCTCATCCTTTGCCTGGTGTTCGGAACCTGAATTCGACCGCATAATCAAATGCCCGCGTCAGCTTTTGCTGTATCGCGGGCACATTAGGGAAGCCGTGGATTGAAATCTTGAGGACTTAAGCTAAACAACCCTGTGCCGCATCAGCAAGATGCATAAAGCAGCGACAACAGGTCTTAACGTCCATATACAGGATATTAGACTTAAACGGTCCGATTTGGCAAGTGCTTTTTCTAGGTGCTCCTGGGGGTAGAGCCGGTCCGGTGAGAAAACCGGGAACCAGCAGGCGGAGGCGCCGGCTCACAACGCGTGCCATGTCATGTCGACGCGCAGCGGAATGTCATTCTTGATGGGCACTGTGAGGAACGACGGGCGGTCGATCTTGAAGTCGGAACAGGTGAGCGGAATGGTCCCCGTGATTCGAATCTCATTGCCCTGCTGTGTGCGCTCGAACGGAACCTTGGTGTAGTGGGCAGTTTGACCGGCAAACTGGACATCGAGATCGGCGTGAATCCACTGCTGAGTGGTTTCGGCCTGCGGGAAATGCGCCCGCACCACGATCATGGGGTATTGCGCGCCGCGTGTGGCCTCGATCATGTGCAGGTCGCGGTTGGTGTCGCCCGAGTCGAAGGTTTTGACGGGGACTGCGATGAGGAAGTCGCAGACTCCGGCATGGCAGACGCCTTTACCGCGTGCGGCGTGGCTGGCGCCATCCACCTCGTGCATGGGATGTGACATGTGATAGGTCAGCGTGGCCTGGTCAGCGACCCATTGCGAATCAGCTTGCGCTTGCGCGCGACGCGGTCCGAAAGCCAGGAGCAGACCGAGAGAAAGCAGGATGGGGAATCGCTTCATTGTTTCTCCCAGAACTTGAGGTGGATGGGCCAACTAACGGCAATGATAGAGGCGGCGTAGGCGATGACAGTGGTGGTAGCCACTGCGCCATGGGCCGATGCGATGCCGTGAACTTTTTCTCCGTTCTGCTCTTGTGAGAAGGCCATGGCGCCGAGGATGGGCGTGAGAATCATGCCCGGGCCGTGGATCAACGCCAGCGCCTCGTGCACGCGGATGGCGCCGTGCTTGGGGTTGTTAGGCAGCTTGGGCGCGGCGATGGCGAAGTATGCGGTCGTGAAGTAGAGAGCCGCCGTGGTACCGCCCAGTGCAGCGTGAAAATCGAGATTGGCGTTCGAGGGCTCCGTGATGGGCTGGCCGTTTTTGCCTTTGGCCGTGACCATGGGACCGGTGATGAGCGTTGCGGCCATGGGCGCAAGCGTGATGAGGCCGAGGCGCTGATGGATCTTCAACATCTCCGTGCGCTTATTGAGTTTGGCCTGGAGCTTCGGGTTGGACTGCGTCTCCTGCGCCGAAAAACCGAGATCGGAAAGCGAAGGTTGCTGCGATGACGAGGACGGAGCCGGCGTGGGCGCGTTGGGCAGGTTGGAGGGCGGATTCTGCTGTTGCTGTTGAGATGGCTGCGGCTGGCTGGGCGGTGTCCGAGAGGCTGGCGCGGTGGCTTGCGCGAGCATCAGGGACGGAAGAAACAACGCACATAAGAATGCCGCGGATCGGAGCCGTGACTTCTCCGGTTGCAGGGCCATGCAGGCTTCTCCTCAGAAAGATCGGGGAATGAATCGCGTCGTTCATTCAGACGCGATTGTAGAGTATTCGTGAGTAGATGCGGATGGATGATGCCCAGGTTGAACTCAGGCCGCAGCAGCCTCAGCATAGATTTCGGCGAGAATGCGCTCCTCGGCTTCTTTTACCGCTCCCGCCATTTCGAGCGAGAGATCCATGGAGATCGGCTGGCGGGGATCGATGGTGATGGCGTAGAGGACGACCTCGCGCGTTCCGCCCCGCATGTAGAAGGCATCAAGCAGATCTTTTACGCCGATGTCGTGCGCGGTGAGGGTGGGGGGGTAGTCCGATGAGAACTGCGGCGTGATGCGCGTGACCGTGCCGGGAGCATTGCCGTCGGCCGCGGCGTCGATGAGGATCACGCGGCCGGCGTTCTCCAGCGGTTCGAGCAGAATGAAGCCGCCTGTACCGCCGTCGAGACATTCAACGCTCTGCGGCAGCGGGTGATTCTCGATGGCCCGAACCACGTGCACACCGATGCCTTCGTCGCCCATGATGAGGTTGCCGAGACCGAGGATCAGCGTTTTTTTCTCAGCGTTTACCAATCTTTATCCCTCTCTACGGCCGTTAGCCGGTAGCTTGTTGCTCTTCGCTGCAGTCTGCGGGTAGCGGATTTAGAAGAAAACCCGAGGCTTGCTCCCCTTTTTCTCCGGTTCGTTCTTCCCTGCTTCTTTCACACGATCGAACTTCCAGCCGCCGATGATTGAAGAGACAGTGCCGCGGCCTTCGATGTAGTCGTGATAGAAGCTGAGGTAAATGTGAATGACAATGAACGTGACAAAAAACCACAGGAAGAGGTGGTGCCAGAAGCGAACCCTGAACTCGCCGCCCATCAGGGGCACAATCCACTTGAACATGCGCGGCAGCCAGGCGTTGCTCATGCTGGAGTAGAGTGCGAACCCGGTGATGGTCTGCGCGCAGAAAGCCAGAAACGTCAAGAAGTAGATAAGCGCCGCCAGCGAGTTGTGACCCGTGGAGATTTCGCCGTGCATCTTCACCTGCAGGACGTCGGTTTTGATGACGTCGGCAATCTCCTCCCGCTGCTTGCGCGTGATGGGGAAAAAGTTGTTCCACTTGGCGTATTTGTTGCCGACAAATCCCCAGTAGATGCGCGCGGCGAAGTTAAAAACGTACACATACGCCGCGGCAAAGTGAATGAAGCGCGTCCAGCCGAACCAGTATTGCTGCCAGGCCTCGGATGCATACGCAATGCGCACCGGGTGGCCGATCATGTATCCCGTGATGCAAAGCAGCGTGAGCGCGATGGCGTTGATCCAGTGATACGCGCGCACCGGAAGCTCCCACACGTAGACGCGCCGGTACTCGACCGGCGCCGAGCCGTTTGCGCGAAAGACGTCTCTTACACCGCTGCTTGTGCTCATCGCCATCACTCAAAGGAAATCTGGTGAAGGTGCCGTCCCTGCGGATCATAGAGATGCACGGCGCAGGCCAGGCACGGGTCAAAGGAATGGATGGTGCGAATGATCTCGACGGGCTGCTCGAGATTCGCGACCGGCGTGCCGATCAGCGAGGCCTCGAAGGAGGAGCGCTGATTTTTGGCGTCGCGGGGCGAGCCGTTCCACGTGGTGGGCACGACGAGCTGATAATTCTCGATCGCGCCATTGTGGATCTTGATCCAATGCGCGAGCGAGCCGCGCGGCGCTTCTACGAGGCCAACGCCTTCGGCATCCGTGGGCCAGTCCTTGGGCTCCCACATCTCGCCGTTGAAGGTGGAGACGTCGTTGCTTTTTACGCGGTCCATGAGTTGGCCGTAGAACTCCTTGAGCCAGATCATGGCCAGCGCCGCGTCGATGCCACGCGCGGCAGTGCGGCCGAGGGTCGAGAACAAAGCGTCGACGGGAACGTTGAGCTTGCCGAGTACCGCGCCCACCGTCTCCTTCACATCCTCGTGGCCGGCGGCAAACGAGACCAGCAGGCGCGCCAGCGGTCCCACTTCCATCGCGTTGTCCTTCCAGCGCGGCGTCTTGAGGAACGAGTACTTGTCGTAGCCTTCGAGAGTCTCAAACGGCGGCTTGGGACCGGAGTAGTTGATTTTGGTTTCGCCGGCCCAGGGATGCAGGCCCTCGTTGTCTCCGCCTTCGTAGGTGTACCAGGAGTGCGCGATGTACTCCTTGATCTCCTGCTGGTCCTTCGGGTTGACGGGATAGACGGTTGAGAGGTCGCGGTTGAGCACAGCGCCTCGGGCATACTTGAATGCCTCGGGATGGTTGTAACCCTTGGTGGGGAATTCGCCGTAAGAGAGATAGTTGTGCAGGCCGCCGCCCCACTGGGCCCAGTCCTTGTAGAACGAGGCCACGGCCAGCAGGTCGGGAACATAGACCTCGTTGATGAACTCATCGGCCTGGGCGATGAGACGCGCAACAAGATTAAGCCGCTCGGTGTTGATGGCCGCGACTTCGTTGATGTTGATGGAGCACGGCACGCCGCCGACCAGATAGTTCGGGTGCGGATTCTTGCCGCCGAAGACAGCGTGGATTTTGACCACTTCCTTCTGCCACTGGAGGGCGTCGAGATAATGCGCCACGCCGATCAGGTTGACTTCGGGCGGCAGCTTGTAGGCAGGATGGCCCCAATAGCCATTGGCGAAGATGCCCATGCCGCTGTCGGCAAAGGCCTTGATCTTGTTCTGGACCTCAGTGAAATAGGAGGCCGTGTTCTTATCCCATTTGGAGTACGACGCGGCGAGTTCGGCGGCCTTCTTGGGGTCGGCCTTGAGCGCGTTCACGATGTCGACCCAGTCGAGGGCGTGCAGGTGATAGAAGTGGATCACGTGATCCTGCACGTACTGCGTGGTTTCCATGATGTTACGAATGATCTCTGCCGTGGGAGGCACTGAGATGCCGAGCGCATCCTCGACGGCGCGTACGCTGGCTAATGCGTGAACGGTGGTGCACACGCCGCAGACGCGCTCCGTGATGGCCCAGGCGTCGCGAGGATCGCGGCCGATGAGAATCTTTTCCAGGCCGCGCACCATGGTTCCGGCGCTGAACGCGTCGGTGATGACGCCATTTTCTACCACCGCCTCAATGCGCAGGTGGCCTTCAATACGAGTGACGGGATCGACGACGACACGCGTTGCCATAGCTGGTTACGACTCCTTCTGTTCTTCAGCGTGCACTTCCGCGATGACTTGATGCTTGCGAATGTTGGTGACCACAGCATGGGCCGCGACGCCGGCCAGCGTGGCTACGCCCACCGCTGTACCGATGGTGTCGGCTGTGCTCTCGATACCGAAGCCGGGGAACGACGGCAGGTGCTGATAGAACGGCCCGTTATCCCAGAAACCCGCTTCGCTGCAACCGATGCAGCCGTGTCCGGATTGGATCGGATAGCTGGTGCCCTCGTTCCAGCGCACCACCGAACAAGCGTTGTAGGTAACCGGCCCCTTGCAGCCCATTTTGTAAAGGCAGTAACCCTTGCGCGCGTTCTCGTCGTCGAACGACTCCACAAACAACCCAGCATCGTAGTTGGGGCGGCGATAGCAGGTGTCGTGCACGCGGCGTCCGTAAAACTCTTTGGGACGGCCCTGGCTGTCGAGCTCGGGAAGCTGGCCGAGCACCAGGATGTGCGTGACCACAGCCATCATCACGTCGGCGATCGGCGGACAACCCGGCACGTTGATCACCGGCTTCGAGACTAGCTTCGAAATCGGCGTGGCTCCGGTGGGGTTTGGTTTGGCCGCCTGCACGCAGCCATTGGAAGCGCAACTACCCCAGGCCACGATGGCCGCAGCATCCGCGGCAACCGTTTGCAGGATCGACTCCGCGGTTTTGCCGCCCACCATGCAGTAGACGCCACCGTCTTTGGTCGGCACGGCACCCTCGACGAGCACAATGTACTTCCCTTTGTTGTTCTGGATGGTGTCGTTCAGGCTTTTCTCTGCCTGAAAGCCTGAAGCCGCCATCAGCGTCTCGGTGTAGTTGAGCGAGAGCACGTCGAGGAGCGCGTCGGCGACAATCGGGTGCGAGGCCCGGATGAAGGATTCGCTGCAGCAGGTGCACTCCTGAAAGTGCATCCACACCACGGCCGGCTTTTCCTTCTTTTCAAAGGCCGAGACAACCTGGGCCACGCCGGATTTGCCCAGCCCGGCCATAGTCGCGGCCGCGCTGCAGAACGCCATGAAGTCTCTGCGGCTGTAGCCTTTCTTCTGCATTGATTGCCAAATCGAATCGCCCATGATTCCCCTCGCTCACAGCACTGCACCGGCAAATCCTTGGAGTGCCCGGAGGCGGGGGACAACTCCTGAGATTTGCCGGTTTTATGTGAGCGAAGTTACGCAGGAAGAGATACGAGTGGCTGTGCGCGTCATCACAGGTGCGGCAGATCACGTCTTTGTTTCGGACAGGAATTCGGCGCGTGACTCGGCTCACTCGACCGAACCGATGTAATGGGCTGCGCGCAGGCTTGCGCACAGATGGCCACAGCCATTGGAGTTCAAGACTTAGGAGGGCGGACCGCGAGTCGCCCATGGGCGGGGGAACCCAGGGGCGCCGCGGTCAGACTGGGGAAATCGCGCCCGTCTGCCGATTCATCAGTCGGCCGCCATCGCTCGCGGAGACTCCACAACAGGCAGGTTGGGGTCGCGAGCAATTCCGAGGCGCACGATCTCGATGCCCGATGTGACTGCCGCAATGATGGAAGTGATCAGCCCGAGGTAGCCGGCCAGCACAACCCATCCCCGCACTCCGGTCCATCCACCGATGGCAAGCCCGAGCAGCGTGAGCCATGTGCCGAGCAGGAACAGCATCCGGCTTGTGCCACTGCGCAGCGAACCTAACCATACGTAGGCGAAGAACACTGCCCAAACGAAGGCGAACCACCCCAGGAACGTGCGAGGGTCATCCATTCGGATCAGATTTGGAGTCGCGTTGTACGCGTACACCGAACCGAGAAGCGCGGTCCCGCTTAGGAACACGATCGTATCGAGAGCGCGGCCCTGGACAAACGAGAGAATTCCTATCACTCCCAGGACAATGGCCAGCGGAAACAGAAGCCCCAGGCCATATTGCTTGGAAAACCAATCGGCATAGGTCATCGAGACCATCCAGCCGGTGACAGCGATACAAAAGTAACCCACCGTTGAGACCGCAACTGCTTTGCTACTGTACATAGAAACCTCCTTGTTTTGAAAAATCAATGAGCCGCATGAATCGCGATTGGGAAACCTGTTCGCGGAGGGCTGCGGTCATGGCGAATGGCGTGGCAGGAAAGCTCTACAAGTGCGGCATAAGCGGTTTCGGCGAGGCAGCCGAAAGGCCAAAGGCATGCGGCCGAATTGTGGCGGCGAGTCACTGCTCTTCCCTTTTGGCAACGTCACTGCATCAAGTCGCGCACAAGGAAGTCGAGCACTCCTCCAGAATTCGTAACAAGAGGCAAGATCCCCAGCGGCGTTCTCAGGCGGAAAACTTCGAGATGCTAATGGTGAATCTCTCGTAAGCATTTCCTGGCCGCTCTATCTGGTTCGATGCGGGGTGAAGAGGGGTGGTTCGTCATGGATCAGAGTGAGCCAACTCAGGCTTTTCGCAGCGTGAAAACGGAAATTATCGTACTGGTACGGTGAGCGCAATCGGCTCCGCTGCCCCAGTCACGATAAGCTAGAAATCAGGAGCTAGCGGCTAACCCCATGTCCCCATACAAGTACTCGACTCTTGCTGTGCACGCGGGGCAACACCCCGACCCGCAGACCGGAGCGGTGAACGTCCCCATCTACTTGTCCTCGACCTTTGAACTCACCGGCATCGGCAGCGACCGCGGCTGGGACTACTCGCGCGCAGGCAACCCGACCCGCGACCGGCTGGAGGCCGCGCTGGCCGCACTCGAAGGCGGGACGAGCGGCCACGCTTTTACCACCGGAATGGCGGCGATTTCCGCGCTAGTGGCCATGCTGCGCGCGGGCGATCATGTTGTCTGCTCGCAAGACGTTTACGCCGGTACGGTCCGGCTCTTCGACCAGATTGTCTCCGGCTACGGGATCAAGATCGAGTACGTGGATACCAGCAATCTCAAGGCCGTTGAAGCGGCGATGAAACCGAACACCAAGCTTGTGCACATTGAGACGCCGAGCAATCCCCTCATGGTGCTCACCGACATTGCGGGCATTTGCAAAATTGCCCACGCGCACGGAGCCGAGGTCAGCGTGGACAACACGTTTCTTTCGCCTGCGCTGCAAAGCCCCATCGAACTGGGCGCTGACATCGTGATGCACTCGACGACCAAGTATTTGAACGGCCACTCCGACGGCCTCGGCGGCGTGCTCATCGGCACCAAGCCCGAGCACAAGGAGCGCTATCTGCTGATTCAGAAAGCTGCCGGTGGCGTGATGTCGCCTTTTGAGTGCTTCCTGGTGCTGCGCGGCATCAAGACGCTACCGGTACGCATCAGACAGCACGAGGAAAACGGCCGCGCGGTAGCGGAGTTCCTTTCGACGCACCCCAAGGTGAGCAAGCTTGCCTATCCTGGGCTCAAGACTCATCCGCAATACGATCTGGCCGTGAAACAGCAGAAGGGCTTCGGATCGATGATGAGTTTTGAGCTGAAGTCGCGCGCCGAAGCCGAGCGATTCCTGAAGTCGATCAAGATCTTCATCAATGCCGAGTCGCTGGGCGGCGTGGAGTCGCTGGCGTCGCACTCGGCCACTACAACGCACGGCTCAGTGAGCGAGGACGTGCGCCGGAAGATGGGGATCAATGAGGGCCGCATCCGCCTCTCGATCGGCATCGAGGACAAGGAAGACCTGATTGCCGATCTGGATGAGGCACTCAAGGCGGTGTAATTGCATCTTTGAGTGAAATAAGGATCGGAGTATCCTAGAACCGTGGGTTCGTTACGGTTCGACGGTGTGCTGTTCGTTGCCTATCCGCAAGATCACGAGCCGCGCCACGTGCATGGATTCTATGCGGAGACGGAGGTTATTATTGAACTCCGCGATAGATTGATCGTACTTGCGAATCGAACGGATGCGGTGCGGCCCGGAAATTCAAGTCGCAGCGACGTTAGGTGCGTTCTGGATGTTGCTGCCGCACACTTTGACGAGCTCGCCGAACTATGGGAGAAAGCTCATGCCTGAGATAGTGAGAGTGACAACCACAGACGAGGAGATCGATGCCGCAATTCAACAAGCGCGCATCTTTGAGAAGTTCGACCGGAGGGCCGCCTGCGCGACTTACTCCGGTGGTGCGGACACATTTCTTCTGCGGATGGAATACGGCGTCACTTACAGCATCCCCCGCAAGCTTCTCCAGGGTTTGAGGGAAGCCAATCACAGCGATCTCAATAACATTGAGTTGTTAGGCCGTGGAACTGGACTGTATTGGCCCGCGCTGGATGTGGTGCATCCGGTTTCAGCCCTGCTGGCGGGCGTGTTCGGATCGGTCGATTGGATGAACCAGTTGGAATTGGAAGCTATCCGCAGCCGGCTTACCGCCTAATGTTCCTTCTCTTGAATCGCCTGTTGCGCGAGTTGACGTTCCGTCGCGCTGCCATTGAATGAAGATAAAGTCATTCGGCGCCAATCCGTCGATTTCGAAGCACGAGCAATCCGTGCTTCTCCTGCTCGCGATCGACACCTGCGGACCTTCTGGTTCCGTGGCGCTGGGGCGGATTCCCGGGCGCGATCTCGAAATCCTCGGGCAAACCGAGCTGGCCGGGCGCAGCTACTCGGCCACGCTGGTCTCGGCGATCGCGGAGCTGCTGAGTTGCGCAGGTCTTGAACTCGGGGACCTCGATGGCATCATTGTCGTGAACGGTCCGGGCAGCTTTACCGGCGTGCGCGTGGGGGTGAGTGCGGCAAAGGGGCTGGCGCAGGGCGCCAAGATTCCCGTGGTCGCCCTCTCGCGGCTCGAAGTTCTCGCCAGGAAGTCCGGCGTGCCTTCGGCTGCACTCGACGCCCATCGCGGCGAAATATATCTGCGCCTGGAGCGCACAGCCTCGCCACCAGTCGAGCTTCTCGCCGGTCCCGAGGAACTCGCCGGGATCCAGCCCATCCCCGCGCGCGTTGCTGTTTGCGACGAGGCCGCTGCCACGGTACTGTCCCACGTCTGGCTGCAAACCCAGCTCGTCGCCACCGAGCCGCCTCTCGCCTCGGACGCATTTCGCCCCGGCGAGGCGCGGCTGGTTGCCGGCGCTGCCGTCGATCTGGCCCTGCTCGACGGCCACTACCTGCGCCGCTCCGATGCCGAAATCTTCGGCGCAGATGTCGTCGCCCAGGCGGCAAGGGCAGAAGCGAAGGGCGCGTGAAGACCGACATTGAAGCCGTCGAAATCCGGCCCATGGCCACCGCCGACCTCGCCCAGGTTTTGGGCTTGGCCGAAGCCCTTCCCGAAGCACCCCACTGGCCGCAGTCGGCCTACCTGAAAGCCCTGAATTCGCAAATCGATCCCAACTCCACGCCGCACCGCATCGCCCTCGTCGCCGCCGGAACAAAGCCGGGTTCGGTGCTGGGCTTTACCGTCGCCAGTCTCCTGCCTCCGCAGGCCGAGCTTGAAACCATGGCTGTAGTGCGAGAAGGTCAGCGGAGAGGCATCGGCAGGCAGTTGATCCACGCTTTGATTCACGAGCTCAAAACGGCAGGCGCGCAAGAGCTTCTCCTTGAAGTGCGTGCCTCGAACCACCCGGCGCGCGCCTTTTACCGCTCGCTGGGCTTCGTCCAAACCGGTCGTCGCTCCGGCTACTATGCAGACCCAGTTGAAGATGCGGTTCAGATGCGCCTTCCGCTCGCTTAGCGACCAGCATGGCGTTGGCCTAGCCGTCTAGCTCCGCCAACCCCGCTACCCCACCGCTAACTCCGCTTCGAAATCCACAGATTCCCTTACCTCTGGCGTTTTTGTCCCTTGCGGTCGCCCCTGCAATGGCGATATATGTTAATGTTCTGACAAAATCGGCGGCTTCAGCAGATAGCCCAAACTGAATCGCCGAGGGGGTGCTTGATGGATGAAATCCAGGGTTCCGCGCTGAGCGACGAGCTTGATCGCCTTCATGCCGAACATCGCCGCTACGCTCAGCGTCTCGAAGAACTGATGCAAAAGCCCTACCTCAGCGAAGACGAGCAGATTGAGGAAGTGAAACTCAAGAAACTCAAGCTGCACGCCAAGGATTTGATCTTCGCCATCGAGCGGCGTCTGCCGGTCGTAGCCTAGATTGCCAGTCCGCGGCAAGTAGAAGGGCCTTTAGGGTCATTCGTCTCTCGCGACGCCTCCCGGCGAGCCCCGGAGGCGCTATGTAATGGGTTGTGAGCTCCACGTGACTCGCCGACTCCGCCTTTCACGATAAGCACCGTATAATCGTTGGGGACAATGGTTCGCGACGGTTACATCTACGCGCTCAGCCTTTTGGCTGTGGCCGCGGCTCTCATCTGGTTCACAGGTCACTGGGGTTGGGGCATTCTCCCTATCCTGCTCGCGGCATTCTTCCTCTGGTTCTTCCGCGATCCCCAACGCACCATTCCCGCCGGCCATGGCTTGATCGTCTCTCCGGGCGATGGCTTGGTTACGGAGACTGCTTCCATCAACACTCCCGAAGGTCCACGCCAGCGCATCAGCATCTTTCTGAGCGTCTTCGACGTGCACGTGAACCGCTCGCCCATCGGCGGTACCGTGAGTCGGGTGCTCTACCAAAAGGGCCAGTATTTGAATGCCATGAATCCAGCATCGGCAGAGCGCAACGAGCAAAGCGCCATCACGCTGCGCGGCGAGGGCGATGATGCGGGGCTTGAAATCACCTTCAAGCAGATTGCGGGACTGCTGGCTCGGCGCATCGTTTGCCGCTGCAGCGAAGGCCAAACGGTGAAGCGCGGCGAGCGCGTTGGCCTGATCAAATTCGGTTCGAGGGTGGATGTTCTGCTGCCCGCAAGCGCGGAGCTTCGCGTGAAAGTGGGCCAGCGGGTAAAAGGCGGGGCCAGTATTCTCGCCGTCGCTGCATCCCGTGAGCCCCAAGCGACAGCGCCGGCCTTGACGGTGCCCTCAGGGGAGCGCGCATGAGCCATTTCGACCTGGCGCGCGTCCGTCCAAGGCCCCGGCCTCGCCCGCGCCGCGGCATGTTTCTGCTGCCTTCGCTGTTTACCGCGGGCAACATCGCCGCGGGCTACTTTGCCATCACCCAAACCATCGCCGCCATCAGCGGCGACGCGCAGCGCCATCTCGATTGGGCCGCAATCGCCATTCTTTTCGCCATCCCATTCGACGCGCTCGATGGCCGCATTGCGCGCATGACGAACACCACCACCGATTTTGGCCGGGAACTCGATTCACTGGCCGACGTCATCACCTTCGGCATGGCGCCCAGCCTGCTGGCCTTTGTTTGGGGTTTCCATTTTCTGCCGGACTCGATGAACCCGCAGTTGCGCCAGCACCTGATGCAAGCCGGCGTGTTCATCTGCTTTCTCTTTCTTCTGGGCGGCGCATCGCGGCTGGCGCGCTTCAACATCAGCCACGACCCGCAGCCGCGCAATCCCGGCCGGCCCGATCGCAAATACTTTGTCGGCATGCCGATTCCCGCAGCCGCCGGCCTGCTGGCTGCGAGCGTACACCTTTGCTACGGCATTCCCGATGTCTACTGGTACATTGCCATACCCTGGACCATCCTGGTGGGCCTCGCCGCTTATCTGATGGTGAGCACCTGGCGCTTCTGGTCAGCCAAGGAGATCACCCTTACCGGCAGTCATCCTTTCCGGCTGATCCTGTTGCTGGCGCTGGGTGCTTACATTGTCTTCCGATTCTCGAACGTCTTCATGTTCCTGTCTGCCCTGGTTTACATGTTCTCCGGTATCTGGGCGCGTGCGGTCTACGGCTGGCAGCGCCGCCGCCGCCGTCCGGCTGCTCCTGCGGAAACCAGCGCCAAACCGGAATCGCTCGGTCCGCGCTTTTCAGGCTAGACTTTTCCTTATGCCCTCTTGGCGCAGCGCACCATTGGGCACAAAGAATCTCACGCTGAATTGCTCACCTGCTACCTCGCAACTTAAAGGATTCCCGTGTACAAGATTGCCATTGCCGGCGCATCAAGCCTTCTCAGCCGGGAGTTGAAAGACGTTCTCTCCGAGTCCCCGCTTGCCGCCTCCAACTTTGCCCTGCTCGACGAAGAAGAGACGCAGGGCCAGTTGGAGCAAGTCGGCGACGAAGTCACCTTTATCCAGTCCATCAGTTCCAACGCCTTCGACCGTGCGGATTTTACCTTCTTCTGCGGTTCGGAAGCGCTCACGCTCCGTCATTGGCAGCAGGCGCTTCGCGCCGGCTCTACAGTGCTTGATCTTTCAGGCGCTCTCGACCGGGAGACCGGCGTCCTCATCCGCGCTCCATGGCTGGGCACGGAAGCCGCCGCCGTGGATCTCTTTACACCGGCAGTCGTTCCCGCGCACCCGGCTGTGATCGCGCTGGCTCTGCTGCTGGAGCGGCTGCAACAGGCCGCGCCCGTGCGCTTGGCCGCCGCCACTGTTCTGCTTCCTTCGAGTGAATTTGGCAAAGCTGCGATGGACGAACTGCATCAGCAGACGGTGAATCTGCTTAACTTCCAGTCGCTGCCCCGCGGCCTTTATGACGCGCAGGCCGCATTCAATTTGCTTGGCGGCATGGGCGAAGAGGCTAAGCTAAGTTTGTCCACCGTGGAAGACCGCATCCGCCGTCATTATGAGGCGCTCACCGCCGGCCGCGGACCTGCGCTCGCCTTGCAGGTGCTTCATGCGCCTGTTTTCCATGGCCACACTTTCTCGATTGCAGTTGAGCTCGAACGGCCGGTAGAGAATGCGGCACTTGAAGAGGCGCTGAGCGGGGAGCATATCGAGCTGATCCTCGAGGACACGGACTCGCCCTCGAATCTGGCCGTCACCGGGCAGAACGAAGTGCTGGTGCGGCTTCGTCCAGAACCGCTGGGGCGCAACACCGGTCTGGCAACGCGGCTCTGGCTCTGGGCCGCAGCCGACAATCTGCGCCTGAACGCGCAAAATGCCGTCCAGTGTGCGCTGGATTTGAGGCGTTTACGGCCGCAAGGGACTGTGCAGTAGCGTCCAGCTTCACTCCTCTTCGTGCGTTTTCGTGCACTGAAAGTCGTTTCTTCCGCCCGCCCCTTGCTCCTCTCGCGCCGGACTATAATCGCCTGCTGAGAGGAGGATGCGATGAAACTTGACGTTAAAGCTCTGGCTCTCGCGTGGGCAATCCTGTGCGGAGTTGCTGTTTTCCTTGTGGCCCTGGTCAACCTCATATGCGGCAGCTACGGTCAGCATTTTCTTGGAGTGTTGGCCTCGTGTTATCCCGGCTATCACGCAACTCGCAGCATCGCCGAGGTTTCGATCGTAACTGTCTACGCCTTCTTCGACGGGCTCATCGGCGCCGCGATCTTCGCCTGGCTTTATAACCGGCTGGTGAAGTCGCCATCGTGAGCGAAGCCTGCTTCGTTCGCCTTCGCTGCCAGGCAGCGCCGCTTCTACAACTGCACAACGTAACTGTCTGTCATGTCCGGCAATGTGGGCGGCGGGTCCGCTTTGCGCCGCTTGCGACCCGATGGAACAAGCACAGCGAGAATGCGCAAAATGTAAGATGCTTTATGTTTATCTTACTCTTGCCATAATCTGCTTACTTTTTATTTGTATCTTACTTATGCTACAATGTAAGACATGGGAGAGGTTTATACAACCGTCAGCACAAAAGGCCAGTTGGTGATTCCTGCGGCGATCCGGCAGGCCCTCGGAATCGAAGCGGGAACCCGTGTCGCCATCCGCCAGGAGGGTTCGCGCGTCATCATCGATCCCGAAACACTGGCTGCAAAGCTGCGCAAGATCGACGAGATGTGCGGGGCCACCGCCGGGAGTCCTTCTGGAACGGAGATTCTGCTCGAAGACCGCCGCCTCGAACGGGAGCGGGAGTTGCGTGAAGAGGGTTGGTAAGAGTCGTCAATGACCGTCTACGTGCTGGACTCGTCGGCATTGATCCGCTTCCTTGATAAAGAGGCTGGTTGTTTCCGCGTGAAATCAGTCCTGAAGGATTGCGTTGAAGGCCGGGTAGAAGTACGCATCTCCGCAGTTCAATGGGGTGAGGTCGCGGGAAACCTGCGAAAGCGGTTCGGCTCATCTCGACAAGCGCACATTCTGAGTAGCCTCTTGCCCGGCGATGTGATCGTCGTTCCAGCCAATGCCGAATGCGCCGTTCACGCCGCCGCGCTGAAAGTCGACCGCAGCATTTCCTACGCCGACGCATTCGCTCTCGACTGCGCAATGGCCTCGCCCGATTGCGTACTGTTGACCGCAGATTTTGGTTTCAAGGCCGTTGAAGATCTCGCGCGCATCGAGTTTCTTCCCGCAAAATAGACGCGCAGATCGCGGCACTTACTTCCCGCCGCAGCGCTTCCACAACTGGACGATGTAGCTATCAGTCATACCGGCTATGTAATCGGCAACGGTGCGCGCGAGGCCCTCTCCAGGGATCTGCGCCTGGTGATCCTGCGGCATAATCCCCGGCTGGGCCATCAGGAATTCAAAGACTTCGATCACGATCTTTTCCGCTTGCTCGTGCACCTGTTCCTGTCCTGGCGAGTTGTAAAGACTCGTGTAAAGAAAATCCTTTGTCGCCGCGCGGGCGGCCTCCATCTCCGGGCTGAGCGCGGCCAGCCGCCGGGGTGAACGCCGGATCTCTGCAAGCGTCGTGGCGCCCAACTCCGCGACGCGCCTGCTCACTTCGCCGATCAGATCCGTGACGAAGGCGTTCAACATGCGCCGCAGAGCTTCATAGGCCACTACCTTCGCCGCGGCTTCGGGACACTTCTCGCGCGCCGCATCGTGAAAGCCGCGGAACAGCGGCACCGATTCGCGCACCTGATCGAGGGCGATCACGCCCGAGTCCAATCCATCGTCGAGGTCCGCTGCCAAATATGCAATCTCATCCGCAAGGTCGATCAACTGCGCCTCAAGCGGCGGAAGCTCGTCGAGAAAATACTCCGCAAGCTCCGGATACTCGGCAGCGGAGTAGTCGCGCGAGTGCTTCACAATGCCTTCGCGTACAGCGAGCGTAAGATTCAGGCCGCGAAAGGCCGGGTAGCGCTCCTCGAACCAAGTGACGATGCGCAATGCATGGAGATTGTGGTCGAATCTGAGACCGTGGCCGCGCAATGCACGGTCGAGCACCCGCTCGCCGGCATGGCCAAAAGGCGGATGCCCGATGTCGTGCGCCAACGCCAGCGCCTCGGCCAATCTTGCATTCAATCCTAGCGCCTCCGCCACGGTGCGCGAAATCTGCGTCACTTCAAGAGTATGTGTAAGGCGGCTGCGAAAGTGATCGGAGAGCTCTTCGGCGGGCAGGCGAGTGAAGACCTGGGTTTTGCCTGCGAGACGGCGAAAGGCGCGGGCGTGAAGCACCCGCGCGGCGTCGCGAGCAAAGGGAGAGCGGTAAGCGTGCGGCGCTTCCGCATAGGCGCGGCGCGTGAGTTCGCTGCCGTCCCCTCCGCTTACGGCAATGCCCGGCGGCAGCGGGACATGCACTTTCAATTCCATGTCCATCTTGCTTGGTTTCGCGCGGCCTTCTTACTCCGGTTTGGCCTGGCCTATCGCGCCCTCTTCTTTGGCAAGTTTCACACGCGCGCTTTCCAGTTTTTTCTGGACCTTGGTCACATCGCCGGGCTCAACATCGGCGGGCGCGGACTTTGAAAACTCGTCGAGCGACAACTGCCACTGCGCTGCGGCCAGCCGAATGCGACCGGTCTTTTCGTAGAGATCGCCGAGGTGCATGTGCACGGTGGGATCGGTCTGGTCGCGATTGACTGCCTGACGCAGATTATCCTCGGCCAGTTCGTACTCGCCCATCTTGAAGTACACCCAGCCCAATGAATCGAGATAGGCGCCGCTCGTCGGCTCGATATTGACCGCCTTGCGAATCATTTTCAGCGCTTCAGGCAGCTTCTCACCCTTATCGGCCCACATGTAGCCGAGGTAGTTGAGCGTCATGGCGTTCTCAGGGTCGAGATTGAGAGCCTGATTGAAAAACTGCTCCGCCTGATCGTAATGCTTTTGCCGCTCGGCAAGTTCGCCGCGCAGAAAGAAGAGATAGGTGCGATCTTCTTTTTTGGTCGCGAGCGGTTCGCCCTTATCGAAGGCCTCTTCGGCATCCTTCCAGCGGCGCAGGCGCACGTCCATCTGGCCGATGGCAAACCAAATCCCGCGTTGCTCGTCTGGCGACGCACCGTTGAGCAAACTCTTCGCCATCGCCAGCCCTTCATCGGGATGACCCTGGTCAGCGAGCTCCCCTGCGAGCATGAGCGTGACGTCGCTATTCTTGGGATCGGCAGCGGCGGCCTTCTTTGCCGCGTCGAGAGCCTTCTGATACTCGTGCGCGCTGTGGTACGCATCCACTTCGCCCTGATAGCCGCGTACGGCAAAGCTGCCGCCCAGGTCGATCATCTTCTGATACGTGGCGATCGCCTGGTCGGTTTTGTTCTCCTCCGTGTACACGGTCCCCAGCCGCTCCAGGAAGATGCTGCGATTATTTTTCTCTTCTTCAGTGTAGGCGCCGTTGGCGTGGGAGACTTCCTGGTTCTGATCTACCATCTGCGCGTAGACCTTTTCGGCCTCGTCGAGCCGGCCCAGAAAATCGAGCAACAGGCCTTCGTTGAATCCCGCTTCGAGGGAGTTGGGATCCATCTTGCGCGCCTTGCGAATCACGGCCAGCGCGTCTTCGTATTTGCCCTCGCGGCGCTCGATCTCAGCAATGTGGACGAGAGGCTCGGCGTCGTCGGGATTGTCCTCGGCGAGCGACTTGTATTGAGCCAGAGCATCATCGAATTGATTCTGGTTGAGCAGATCCTGCGCCAATGCATCGAGAATCTGCACGTCGCTGGGATCCAGATCTTTTGCGCGCTTATACGCGGCGATCGCATCCTTGGGCTGCTTCATCTGGTCGTACAAGGCGCCCAGGGTGAACTCCATCTTCGGGGTCCGCCCATCCACAGGAACCGCCTCGATCGTCTTGGTGGCCTTTTCGAGATCGCCCTTCTCAGCGTAGAGACGGGTCAGATTCAGCACTGCTTCTTCCGATTCCGGCTCGATGGCCAGTGCCGTCTTGAACTCCGCTTCAGCCTGGTCAGGCTGGTGCTTCACCGTGTAAAGCTGACCCAGCACCATATGGTCATCCACGCTCTTCGGCTGCAGAGCCACAATCTTCTGGAACTCGGCGATGGCTTCGTCCAGCACGTCATTGGGCGCTGCGGCTCCTGCCTCGCCGTTCTCGCCTTCACCCAACTCGCGCAGATAGATCCGGCCCAGAAGCTTATGAGCATCGATATCTTTGGGCGAACTTTTCAAAAGCGCGCGCGCCGTGCTTTCGGCGTCGCGCGCCCTGCCAATGCGGAAGTAGAGATCGGCCAAATCGTCGGCCAACTCCGCCGAGGTCGGGTCGGCATCGAGCGCAAGCTTGTACTCTTCGATCGCCTTGTTGACCTCGTCGGTTCGGCCGTCGGCGACATCATCCTCGTAGGCCGCGGCCAGCGCGAGGTGATAGTAGGCCTGAGCCAGATTAGGCTGGGCGGACGGAGCCCCGGCAGCCGAATTCCCGCCCGCAGGATTTGACTTTGCAGGATTCGAGGCTGGCTCGACGACCGGCGCTTTTGCGGGCGTAGCCGCCGGTTGCGTCTGCTGGGTCTTGGCAGGGCGCGCCGGCGCGTTTTGCGCGCAAAGCACTGCGGAAGGAATCAAGAACAAAAGTGCGGGGGCAACTCTGCGCCCAAGACTCGGAAAGGTGGTCATTTTTCTCATCATGCAGGGGATTCCCCGCGTTCCTCAAAGCCAGCACAGCGTGATTTCGCGCTCGCGGTATCGGAAGCGCGGCGCAGACCACCGGGCAGTCGAACTCCCCGGGGCGACTCTGCCTACCGTTACAGACGATTTTACGCGCCATTGGTCGCACGTGCGCGGCCGGATAAGCGATTTTTGCCGGACTTCTCTGGTTCCATGCCGGCGTAGAGCTTTCGCTCACCCTAACGCATCTCGGTGCGGCCCTAACCCGCTCAGTGCCGGAAGTGCCGTATCCCTGTAAACACCATGGCCAGTCCGAGTTTGTCGGCAGCCGCAATCACGTCCTCGTCCTTCACCGAACCACCGGGTTGGATGACCGCCGTGGCTCCGGCTGCGGCTACTGCTTCCAGGCCATCGGGGAACGGGAAGAATGCGTCGGAGGCAGCCACGCAGCCCCCGTTCTGAGTCTTGAGCGGCAACACGGCCTTCATGGCGCCGAACTTGGCGGCGTCTACGCGGCTCATCTGCCCCGCGCCCACGCCCAGGGTCTGGCCGTCGCGCGCGTAGACGATTGCATTCGATTTGACGTGCTTGCAGACGCGCCAGGCGAAGAGCAGACTGCGCAGTTCCTCGGCCGTCGGCGGACGCCACGTGACCACCTTCAGCTCTGCCTCCGTTATGCGGCCCGTGTCAGCGTCCTGCACGAGCAACCCTCCCGAGACGTGCTTCACAACGGGACGAGCCGGCGCTGGCTTCACTTCCACCAGGCGCAGGTTCTTTTTGGCCGCAAAGCGCTCGCGGGCGTCGGCGGAAAACCCAGGCGCAGCGATGGCTTCGACAAACAGCTTCGCGATCTCTTCCGCTGCCGCGCCGTCCACCTCGCGATTGATACCGACCACACTACCGAAGGCCGACACCGGATCGCATTCGAGAGCTTTCTTGTAGGCTTCGAGAATCGTGGCTCCCGTCGCCGCGCCGCAGGGATTCGTATGCTTGACGATGATGCAGGCCGGGGCGTCGAACTCCTGGGCCAGTTCCCAGCACGCGTCGAGGTCAACGAGGTTGTTGTAGCTGAGTTCTTTCCCTTGCAGTTGTTGCGCGCCAGCAATGCCCAGGCCTGTGCCATCACTGTACAGCGCGGCGCGCTGGTGGGGGTTCTCGCCATAGCGCAGCGATTGCGCCTGCGGCATATTGATGCGGAGGGTCTGAGGCAGCGCCTCATTATCGAACACTACGGGAGCTTCGGGAACGGGCGCGTCGGCGATCTTCTCGAGGGCGCTGGCGATCGCGGAGTCGTATGCAGACGTCAATGCAAAAGCCTGTTTGGCCAGCCGCCAGCGTGTCGCGCGCGTCAATCCTCCGCCGTTCGCTTTCAACTCCTCGGTTAGTGAGGAATAATCCGAAGCCCGCGTCACAATCGCCACGTCTTTAAAATTCTTCGCCGCCGAGCGCACCATCGATGGGCCGCCAATGTCGATGTTTTCGATGAGGTGGCCAAAGGCAACGCCGGGCTTTGCCGCGGTCTTCTCGAAGGCATAGAGATTCACCACCACCATGTCAATAGGCTCAATGCCATGCGCCTTGACTGCCGCTTCGTGCTCCGCATTGCCGCGAATGTAGAGCAGCCCGCCGTGCACGCGTGGATGGAGCGTCTTGACGCGTCCGTCGAGCATTTCGGGAAAGCCGGTGAGTTCACTGATATCCTTCACCAAAAGCCCTGCTGAACGCAGTTCCTTTGCTGTCCCGCCAGTCGAAACCAGTTCCACGCCAAAGCCAGCCAGCGCACGGGCAAACTCCACCAGCCCGGTCTTGTCGGTCACGCTCAGCAACGCGCGGCGAACGGCCTTCGCGCCGATTTCGCTTGTTTTTGCTTCAGTACTCACTCTGTCCCCCTGTGGCGAGAATCCACTTCAACCCAAACTCCAGACTACCCAAATTCCAGATTAAATCGCCCTTCTGCGTCAGGCTGTGAATCGCGCGGCCGGCCGCAGACGTCAGCGCGATCTGGTTCCAGCCGCAGCCACATGCGGCGGCACACTTCATGCTTTAGAGTGGTGATATGGGAAGTGGTCCCGTCAGTCCTCCACCAGAGATTCTTGCTCCAGAAGGCGCACCAGCAGCGGCGCCCCCACGGCCGCGACGCCGCTGGGCCGCTGCGTGGGCAACCTACCTACTTGTGGGCATCAATTGCGCGGTGTTTCTGCTGATGGTGCTGCGCGGCGTGAGCCTCTGGATGCCAACCCCCGAACAACTGATGTATTTCGGCGCTGACAATGCAGGGTATGTGCTCCTTGGCGGGCAATGGTGGCGCATTGTCTCCGCCATGTTCGTGCACGTGGGCATCATTCACCTGGCCACGAATATGTGGTGTCTTTGGAACCTGGGGCTGCTTGCCGAGCCTTTGATGGACTGGTACGGTCTGATTGCGGTCTACATTCTCACCGGCGCCGCCGGCAATCTTCTCTCCACCTGCTACAACTGGTTTTGGCCTCTGCACGATGGCGGAGTCGTCATCTATCCGGCTGGCGCGGGGGCGTCGGGGGCCGTATTCGGCATCACCGGTGCGCTCATCATCTTGTTGAAGTCGAAGCGGCTGCCGATTCCGGAATACGAGCTCAAGCGACTGCGCAAATCCGTCATCTACTTTGCCGCCATCAATCTCTTCATCGGCATTTCGGTTGACTTCGGCAGCGGGTTCACGGGCGTGAGAATCGATAATTCGGCGCACATCGGCGGCTTCCTGTGCGGATTGCTCTTCGCTGCGCCAATGGTGCCCCGGATCGGTTCGCCCCGGCCGATTTTCAAAATGCGCATCCGCCTCGCCATCGCAGCGGTGGTTTTGCTTCTTGTCCTCTTTGGGTTTTATCTGGCGCAGTTGCCGCGGGGCTGAATTGCAATGTTCGCCGATGGCTATTTTATTGCCGTCGCGGCGAACTTCTTCACCATGGCCAGCAGCAGCTTGCGGTCGCTCTCGTTCAGATTCGTGGAGTAACGGCGAATCTGCGACAAGAAACGCAGTTCATCGTCGGATAGATTCTGCGCGTTCAACTGGCGGCCCAAGGCATCGCTGGCGAAAAACTGCGCGATCGGCAGGTCGAGCGCGTGAGCGATCTTCGAGAGCGTGTCGAGCGAAGGAACTGTGTGGCCGTTCTCCACACGGGAAAGATAGCAGCGCAGCAGTCCTGTCTTCTTCTCGATGTCCCCCTGTGACAAGCCTTTCTGCAGCCGGTAAGCACGAATCGTGGTACCGATTTTCATTCGGAACCTTCCTGTCCCATGGAGCCAGACGGGGGGTTACTGGCTTGGTAGAAATCAAAAGAATATTATCACGTGAGTTAACAGGCAAACGTAAGAACTACACGACTTGCCTTCATCGGGCATCCATCTGCGCAACACGGTCCCGTCGGTGTATAGAATCGCCGTTCACTGGTTCCAATAAACACCGCGACGCGCGATCCGCCAGGAATGAACGCTCTTCAGAAAAGCCGTTCTGCGATCCGCAGTCTGGTTGCGGTGTTCGCGCCGGAGCCGCCAAGGGCGGTCCTGAACTTCGAGGGCCGCGAAAAGGCTATTTGGCTGCCGATTTCGCGGGCCGGGCCGTGGTTTTCGCTGAGGCGCCAGCTGCTCTTGCCGGCGCCGCCGCGTGTTTCAGTTCCACAAGAGTGGCAGCGTATTCGTAATAGCTCTTGGGGCAGCCTTCGCGCGCAGATTTGAGGCGCAGCAAGCCGACAGCCCTCTGCTGGCGGAGCAACGAGTCCTCGCCTATGTAGAAATTCCCCTCGCAGATCTGTCCTTGCTGGGTCTGTGGATCGGGATCGGCTTCCGTCACGATGGCGTCGTCGCTGGTCGTCCGGCCCAGGTAGAGCTTGAGCACAGCTCCGGGCCACCTCGATAGATCCGCCTTATCCGCGACGCTTTTGAGTTCTTCCGTGGCATCCTGGTGAAGTCGCGCCTTGGCCAGGCGCAGCCACAGCGCCGAGTAGACCGCCGACGATGTAGAGGGATCGACGCCGATGGCAAGCTCGAAATCCGCCACCGCCTCGGCGTTCTGTCCGGCGAGATAATGCGCACAGCCAATATCGAAGAAAGTGTTCGCCTGATTTGGCTTCAACTCCTTGGCCTGATCGTAATCCTCGATCGCCTGCGCGTACTTGCCCATCTGATAATAGGCCATACCGCGCATCGTAAATCCGTCCGGATCCTTCGGCTCAAGCTCGATGTACTTGGTCTCATCCGTCACCGCCGGGTCGTAAAGTCCCTGGCGCGCGTGCACGAGTCCCAGGTAGTAGTAGGCGAGCGAATAGTCCGCTTTCTTTTCGAGCGCAAGATTGTATTCGCCAATGGCCTGATCAAACTGCCCCTGGTGCCGGTAGGCATTGCCGCGGCTTTCGTAGCCGTCCGGGTCGTCGGGCTTTAGCTCGATATAGCGATTGAACTCGATCACCGCCTGGGAGTAGTTTCTCTTGTCGCTCTGCGCTACGCCGGTGTTAAAAATAGCCAGCGCATGATTCGGATTCAGCTTCAGCGCCGCCTGGTAATCCTCGAGAGAGCGGTCATATTCGCCCTTCGCCATGTAGGCGTGACCCCGGTTGTTGAAGCCATCGGCATCGGTGGGCGCCTTCTGCACGTATACGTCGTAGTCGGCGATGGCCTTGTCCCATTGCTTCTCGTCGCCCCAGGCATTGCCGCGGTTGTAGTAGGCCAGCGCGTAGTTCGAGTCGAAGCGGAGCGCGTCGTTGTAATCGGCGATGGCCTGATCGTACTCGCCCTTATCGCTGTACACGTTCCCGCGGGTATTCAACGCCCCGGCAAAGTCCGGCTTCAGTTTGAGAGCCTCATTCAGATCCTGCATCGCCAGGTCCGGCTCCTTCTTTTGGCGGTAGGCGATGCCGCGATCGAAGTAGGCACTTGCCAGGTCCGTCGTCGATTCCTGCCCGGACTGGATGAGCGCTGTACATCCCGTGATGCTAGTGTCCGGATCGTCGGCCTTGCATTTATCCCAGTTCTGGTCGCGGGTTTGCCCTTGGACGGCCATTACGGCGCCAAGAATGAGACATGCGTATAGACCGAACCTGCGGATCATGTTTTCTGCCCCCTGGTTTAGGAAATCGAGAGTGGCAACATCATACACCAGGCTTGATTTCCTGGGGCACCCCACTAAAGTTCCTTCGCTCCGCTTTCTCGATCCGCCTGCTACCCGGCCTTTATTTCGTGCTCATTACTCGCTACTCCGTGCTCCCGGTTCATCCCGCAGCGTCTCCAGAATCCTGCGGTCGTCGGCGCTCAATGCGGCGCGCTCCAGCAGATCGGGACGATTCCTGAGCGTCTTCTTCAGTTGCTGTTCACGCCGCCAGCGCCGGATTCCGGCATGGTCGCCGTTCAAGAGCACCTCCGGCGCGCGTAACCCACCGAACTCCGCTGGCCGGGTGTAATGCGGATAGTCGAGCAGACCTCCGGCTCCGTGCTGCGAGCGCGGGACGCCCTCGATATCGGCGTCGATCTCGGCATCGGCCGCGCCAAAGCTCTCAAACTCGCCCGAAGCCTCATTCCCAAGCACGCCTGGAACGAGGCGCATGGTCGCATCTACCACGACAGCCGCGGCCGGCTCGCCGCCGCTCAGCACGTAGTCGCCGATCGAAAGCTCCATATCGCAATAGAGATGGTTGATGCGCTCGTCCACACCCTCGTAGCGGCCACAGATCAGGACCACGCGATCAAAGTTCGCAAGCTCGCGCGCGACCGCCTGCGTAAACACGCGCCCCTGCGCCGAAAGCAAGATCACCCGCGTCCCGGGTTCTTCTCTGCTTCCTTGCTCGCTCGCTCCCTCGCTCCCTTGCTTTGGCTTGATCCCAAGCGATTCCAGCGCCTCGGCCAGCGGCTCCGGCTTCAGCACCATGCCTTCGCCGCCGCCAAATGGGCGATCGTCCACCGTGCGATGCCGGTCGTGCGTAGAGTCGCGCAAATCGTGCAGCTGGATCTCGACCAGGCCTTCAGTCTGCGCGCGGCGCACGATGCCTTGCGTAAACACGCTCTCAAAGAAGCCGGGAAAGATGGTCACGATGTCGAAACGCATATCTCTCGATGATAGAAGCGCCCAGACGATAGTGAAGAGGTGAACCAGTGAAAAAGTGACCTAGAAGCTCACATCGCGTTGCTCATCCACGGGCGCGCCGGTGTCCACAGTCGCGCGGTTACCACGCCGAACAGGAACCCTCCCACGTGTGCCAGATAGGCCACGCCGCCCGATTGCACCGTGGCCACCATGCCTACATTCAGAAGTTGAATCAGGAACCAGACGCCGATCAGCAGAGCTGCGGGAATGTAGGTAATGCGGATGATGATCAAAATCCAGACCAGCGAGCGGATCCGGTCGCGCGGAAACAGCACGATGAACGCGCCCATCACCGCGGCAATAGCGCCGCTCGCGCCGAGGCACGGAATGCGCGACAAGGGGCTTCCCGCCACCTGCGCCATCATGGCCACCACGCCGCCCGCGAGATAGAAGATCAGGAAACGGAAGCGCCCCATGGCATCTTCGATGACGGGACCGAAGGCCCACAGGAAAACCATGTTGCCCGCAATGTGCAGCCATCCGGCGTGCAGAAAAGTTCCGGTAATGAGCGTGATCCAGTGCTGCCCGTAGACGATGCGGATGGGAATCACCGCCCAGTGGCGTACGAACGCGTTGCCCGCCTCCAACTCGCGCAGGAAGACATAGGCATTCGCAACAATAATCAGCAGCGTGACCAGCGCGAAGCGCCGTGTGCGCCGCGAGACGTCGCCAAGGGGAATCAGTGTACCCATAATTGCCTAACCGTAGAGTACCCTGAGCGCACGCGCGTCAGCCGCCATACTGTGCGTCGCTGACCTGCTCCATCCAGTCCACGGCTTTCCCTTCGAGCCGCTCCTGGACCGCGATGTGCGTCATGGCAGTCGCAAGTGCGGCTCCGTGCCAGTGCTTTTCGCCGGGTGCAAACCACACCACATCGCCGGGACGAATCTCCTCGACCGGGCCGCCCCAGCGCTGCACCCGCCCGCAACCCGCAGTCACAATCAGAGTCTGCCCCAGCGGATGCGTGTGCCAGGCCGTGCGCGCGCCCGGCTCGAAGGTCACGCTCGCGCCATCGACGCGCGCCGGGTCCGGAGCGGACATCAGCCGGTCGATGCGCACCGTTCCCGTAAACCAATCCTCCGGCCCCTTGATCGAAGCCACAGTACCAATTCGTTTGATCTCCATTTTCTTTCCCCTCCTTATGCAATGCCGTCGCTTTTCCGAGTTTTTCACTCACCCTCGCGCTCCTTGAGTCTCTCAGCCCTTAGTCCCTCAGTCGTAGACCTTGTTTTTCCCCCTTTACCCCACCGCGCGCCAAGCCTATGATGTTCGCACAACATCATGCAAGACCTTGAATCACTGCTGACACGCTGGCAATCGGCTGGCGTCCTCGATGCGGAAACAGCCGCCCGCATTCGCGCGCACGAAGCGAAGATCGCCGCGCGCGATTCTGCGCAGCCCGGCGCGCCGTCCGCTGCCTCAGCCGGCACACCCGCCAGTCTTAAATGGCTTGTGGTCACGGGCCTCATTCTCGGGGCCATTCTGCTGGCTTGCGGCGTGGTGCTCTTCGTCAACGCGCATTGGGATCAGCTCAGTCCCGCCGGCCGTTTTCTCCTGGTTCTGAGCATGGTTGCCGTATTTCACATTGCGGGCGGACTCACGCGTTCGCACTTCGAGAGCTTTTCTACCGCAATGCACGCCGTGGGAACCATCTCAACCGGTGCAGCCATTGCGCTCGTGGGCCAGATCTTCAATATTCAGGAGCATTGGCCGGCTGCGGTGCTGCTCTGGGCGGTGGCGGCATGGTGCGGCTGGCTCTTGCTGCGCGATCAGGCACAGCAAACGCTGGCAGTTCTGCTTCTGCCTGCATGGATCTTTTGCGAGCTCGGCTATCGCATGGACGGCCACATCGGCCAGGACATCTACATGGGCCGGCTGTTTTTCCTCTGGGGCATTCTTTACCTCACCTTCTTTGCCCATTCGCGGCGCAAGGTGGTGTGGGGAATTCTCTTCGCGGTGAGCGCGATCAACGCCGTTACGGGTATCGTGCTGATGTTGTCGAACTGGGAGTCGTGGTCGTCCACGCAATCGTTCATTCCCTTCGGCACATGCGTCTGGGCCTGGGTTGCCATCGCCGCCGTGCCGCTCGTAGTGGCTGCGTTCCACGGACACAAGGGGCTTATTCCCATCGCCGCCTCGATTGCGTTCGTGATCGCTCTGCCCTGGTGCTACCACTTCATAACTTTCTCGCACAATTATCCCGACGGGCCAAACGGAACATACACCTACACGTCCACCTACGCCACTCCCAACCTGCTCGCATACGCGCTGGTCGCTGCCTTCGCCGTCTTCTTCTGCTGGTGGGGAGTGCGGCTGGTTTCCCGCGCCTTAGTCAACCTCGGCATTCTCGGATTCGCCGCCTCCGTGCTCTGGTTTTACTGGGGCGACATCATGAACAAATTCGACCGATCGCTCGCCCTCATCGGCCTCGGCGTTCTTTTCCTTGCCGGAGGATGGGCGCTTGAAAAGATGCGGCGACGGATACTCGCGAGGATGGCCGCTTCCCCACTGCAACCCGCCACTGCGACTGGAGGCGCCCAATGAAGATCGGACGTTTTACGCTTTCCGGCATGTCACTGGCCATGCTCGTTGTTCAGCTGGTCATCGTATCTACCGTTGCGGCCAAGTATCTCTACCAGCGCTGGAGCTGCCCGCGCGTCTGGACCCGCGCCGCGGCCTTCGATCCCGAACTGCCCATGCGCGGCCGTTATCTAGCACTGCAACTCACCGTCGATGGCTGCCAAAGCACGCTACCCTCGGCAAAAGACGCGGCCTTCCCACACAAGTACGACGGCACCGTCAAGCCCGGGCCTTATGTGCTGCGCGAGAACACAGACAGCTTCCGCGCCAACCTCAAGGTTGAAAACAATCGGCTCGTCGCCGTGCGCTTTGAAGGTCAGGAAGACACAACCCACGGACAAGAAGTCATTGGCTTGGCCGGCGAGTCCTGTGACCAGATCCATCTCGCCTCCGCCACCGACTACTTCATCTCCGACACCGCGCAAAGCCCCCTGCCGCTCAAACCCGGCCAGGAACTCTGGATCGAAGTCACCGTGCCGCCGAAAGGGCCGCCGCGGCCGATTCAACTGGCGCTCAAGGAGAATGGGAACTGGAAGCCGCTGGATTTGAAGTAGCCGCGCGGCAACAAAAAATCGCGCTGCAAGGCGCGGCAGTTTTGTGGTGATCTGCATGGCCAACATCTGTGGCCGTGCGCTTAGCAGCAATTTTAGGTCATAAGCGGCTCGATCTCAGCAGATCCTCTTCGAAAATGGCGATTCTCCTCGTAAAATAGTTAAGTATTGCCCTGATCGGTCTTCATTCCCGGGGGGGATTTCCTGTGGCACGATTTCAATCCTTCTGGCTCGGCCAATCCCTTCGGCCTTGTGAGACGTTGTGCCTGAAATCCTTCATCGACCACGGACACGAATTTGATCTTTACAGCTACGATTCCGTTGCCGTCCCGGATCGGGTTCGCGTGCTGGACGCCAACGAGATTCTTCCCCGGAGCGAGATCTTTTTTTACCGGCAGGGCGACGCTAAGGGAAGTGTTGCGGCGTTTGCCAATATCTTTCGCTACAGACTGCTGATGTTGCGCGGCGGCTGGTGGGTCGACACAGACGTGCTTTGCCTGTCCTCGAAAGTCCCCGAAGGCGAGATCTTCATGGAGCGAGAGAGCGACGACCTGATCTGCAACGCAGTCATCAAGTTTCCCGCAGGCCATGAGTTCGTCAGGACACTTTACGAAAAGAGCCGCGAAGCAGGCAAAAATCTTAGATGGGGTCAGACAGGGCCAGGACTGATCACTGCTCTGGCAAAGCAGACAGGCCTATGGGAGCGAGCAGGTTTCCGAGAGCAGGCGTACCCGATTCACTGGGAAGACGCTTTCCTGCCCGTGACGGTCCTCGGCCGCGAGGCTACCTTTGACAGAACCCAATCGGCGGCATTTCTCCATCTCTGGAATGAGATCTTTCGGCGCGAAGGTTCTTTGGCGCTTCATTATCCACCCGACGGGTCCTTTCTTGCCGATCTCTACAAGAAGCATGGAGTGCAACGCGGCTTCGCCGGACTCTTCTTTCGTTACCGGCTGCGGAAATGGCGCATGGAGGGCCGCGCTTTGAAGACAGGATTGAAGAGGCTTTTGATCCGGCTTCCCATTCCGATTCGTCGCTCTAAGGTCTCAAAGCTTCATCATTGAGGTCGGGCCACGCACGGACTCGGGGCGAGGGTCCGCCGCGCCCGTTGCAACTGGCGCTCAAGGACAATGGGGTGTGGAAACCGTTGGGACTGAGGTGAACACGAGGTGACAATTAGAATAAGAAAGGTCGCAGAAGGCTTATACACGGCGGATATCGAGTTGCCCGATATGCCAGCAGTCAAAGAGGATTGGTCTACTTCGGAGCCGATGAGCGAAGATCAACTCGTCCAGGAACTAATTAAGCGCGGCGCGCACCAGATCGATATAGGGGACGCATTCTACACTGCAGATCCCGACTGGCTGAAGCGATAGATCGCCGACGCTGATTCGGCTATCCCGCATTCAACTCCACCAGCCCATCGGGCAACGCCATTTCCACGCGCTTGGCTGCGAGATCGACTTTGCGCAGATAGCTCTTCGCGAACGGAACCAGAACCTCGCCGCCTTTCCCGCGCACGACGAGCAGCGGAACGGGACCGGCCGTCCGGTCCACGTCCTCGATTGCGCCTATTTCTGCCGGCTCCGTGGCCGACACGTCGACAAGAACGCAACCAATGAGGTCGTCGATGTAGACTTCCCCTTCGGCGAGGGTCGCTCGTTCCGATTGTGGAATGACTACGATCAGCCCCTTCAGCTCTTCGGCAGCGGAGATCGAGTCCACGCCGGCAAAGTGCAGCACGATGCCGCCCTTGTGCAGCCAGTGGTTGGCTAGTTCCACCGGACGTGCTTGTGGAAGAGCGGACTTGGTCTCCCAGGTCCCCAAACGCGAGGGACCTGGGGCACCCACACCCGGACTCGCACTCGGCGGGGCACCCGCGGCGTCGGCCTTTATCAGCCACAGATGCTTTCGTTCGGCAAATTTTTCAGGGAAATCGGTGAGAATTTCGGCGAATACCTCGCCTATGCGGCCCTGCGGGCGGCGAATCCGCGCCAGCCAAACCCAGTTTTGCGGCGAATCCGGCACGGCTGGTTGCCCCTATGCGCGTCATGAGCGGGTGCGGCACTCGGAAAATCAGCCGAGAAGCAACCGCAGATCCTTCAACTCCCTCACGGCATCGCTTGCGAGCGATGCCGCTCGATCGCTCAGGATGACAATGCCATCGATTGCTGACCGAAGAGTCAGGCGCTACTGTTCTTCGTCTTCTTCCAGGATGTCGAGCGTGTAGCGATGGTGCAGCTTCATGCTGACCGCGCCGAGGATGGTGCGCACCGAGCGCGCCGTGCGACCCTGCTTGCCGATCACCTTGCCCACATCCTGCGCCGCCACGCGGAGCCGCAACACCGTGTTCTCATCCCGGCTAACGGACTCCACTTCCACTGCCTGGGGTTCGTCCACCAGGGCCCGCGCAATTTCGCGGACCAGTTCGTCTACCTGCACCATCTCAGCTTGGGTCATGATCTTGCCCCTGACCTTCTACGTTCGAAAATTGCAATTATGGGACCGTGGGCGAATAGTAACACGGTTGACCGCCCGCGGCAAAAGACTTGCGCATGCAATTCTGCGCCGCCCGTGGGCTTCGGCGCGGGCGACGGGTCTTTCCGCGCTGGCTCAGGCAGCAGCCGTTTCAGAAACCGCCGCCGGGGCGGGGTTCTTGGTCACCAGCTTTTCCACGGTCGGAGAAAGCTGTGCTCCCTTGCTGCGCCAGTAAGCAATGCGCTCGTGTTTCAGTTCCACTGTGGCCGGGCTGGTGCGCGGGTTGTAGGTGCCCACCACTTCAATGGAGCGGCCGTTGCGGGCGCGGTCCTTCTCGATTACCACGATGCGATAGTAGGGTTTCTTGGGGGCGCCAACGCGCGCCAAACGAATCATGACCACGGCGATACTGTTCCTTTCAGCTTCAAATCTCTGTTGGGGTCTTCAGGACGCCTGGGGCTCCGGGCCATTCAAAGGCCAGCGCACATCCAAGGCAAAGGCCAAACTCGTAAGCCAGCCTAGGCAAGACTCAACACCTAAGTATCGCTGAAACCGGGCCTTCGAGGCAAATCGTCTTTCGCTCGGGTACCGCTTCAAAACCAGGCATCAATATCGCCAGAAAAGCCGGCGCGTTCTGCCGGTCGCGATAGACGTCATATCCGGCCCGCGCCAATTGCGTCCGGGTTTCGGCGTTCGCCTCCCAATAGGCCGCGTTTTCTGTCGAATCCATCTGCTTCCCCCAGAGATTTGGTATAAGATAACATCGTTTACGCTCCAAGACGGGCGCACGCCTGATCGCGCCAGACGGCTTGGGGCCGCATCCGACTCTAGCCCAGAACTGACTCCCCAATTTGCGCATGCGCGATCTACGCCGCCCCTTCGGCAGCTCGCTGGGTAACGCAGAATTTAAGAGTAAATAGATCGGCTCAACACCCAGGCACAAAACCGGCATCACCATCTCGCGTCTACGTGTCGCTCGGCGAAGCTTTGAAGCACGCCGCCGTCGAGCACCTCATCGTGTGGGCACGCTCGATTTCTCCAAGCTCAACCCCACACCTTTAACCCACTTTGGTTTTCAACGGAGAGGAGCACATTTATGCATCGCAAATTTGGGCAGACGAATCAGGCGCCTCGCAGGCTATTTCGACACAACCCATGGGCAGTTGTCGCCGCTACCGTAGGAATTTGCTTTCTATTGTCGGCTACTGCGACAGCCGCTACACCTTTTGGAGGAACAGACGGTGTAGTGCGCGCCGCGAAGGATACGGAAACCATCAATTTTGTCCTGACTCTTCCTCCGACGGATCAGGCGGGGATGGATCTGGCGCTACAGGAAATGTACGACCCGAACAGCCCAGATTACCGTAACTTTCTCAGCCCCGAGGAGTTCAACGCGAAATATGCACCCTCGGAAGCGTCTTACGCCGCGTTGATTCACTTTGCGAAGAAATCCGGGCTCGCGATCACGGGGGAAGATAAAGGCCGTACGATGCTGGATGTCGCTGGCAATGCGGCAGCGATCCGCAGGCTCTTTAAAGCGCAAATGTACTGGCGTCAAACCCCCGATGGGAAGCAATATCTTGCGCCCGATAGGGAGTCTTCATTGCCGTCGGATCTCATTGCAATCGGTGGCAATGTAGCAGCGCTGAACCAAAGACCCTTCCGACCATCCGCGCAGCCTGCAACCGGAACGCCTCCCTATGGTGTAGGCAGCGGCGTTGACGGCGAATATGCTCCTGCCGATATTCGGGTGGCATATAACCTGGACAATATTGAAAACGGTGGTGAACCGGTGGCCCTCTTTGAGGGTTCTGAAGGTTCTATATCGTATTCTCCATCGGAAGGAATTACTTATCAGTCTCAGAATTCCGCCCAGTTTTATGCGGCGGAATTCGGCCTTCCGTCCCCAACAATTACACCGCGAACAATCGCAAATTGCGCTGGGACCGGTACTCAGTATCAAGTCGAAGTGGCGCTCGACATAGAAATGCTGATGGCGGCGGCAAGCCCTCCCACCATCTACGTGTATTCCTGTGCGCCCGATGCATCTGGTTGGCTCGCCGCGTTTGACCAGATGGCTGAAGACAACCTTGCCGGCGAAGTCAGCGTCTCCTGGACTCAATGTGAGTCAACGGTTGGCGCGTCAACGCTAAACGCAGAGAATTCGGTATTGGAACGGATGGCAATGCAAGGCATCGCCGTCTTCGCAGCGGCCGGTGACCAGGGAGAATACTCCCCTGGGTGCTCGACCACGAAGAGCGTAGGTGACCCGGCGTCTCAACCGTATGTCACAGCCGTGGGCGGAACGAGCCTGACCACCACGGCGAATGCGGCTTACTACGTGACGGGCTACGTGCGGGAAACTGTCTGGAATGACAGTTCGGGAGCGACGGGTGGGGGTGTCAGTCAAATCTGGAAGATTCCGTCGTATCAGACAGGTATCCGGGCACTTTCCTCAACCATGCGGAATGTCCCGGACGTTGCGATCAACGCCAGTGGGCTCAACCCTGGCTATAGCATCTATTGTTGGAACGAATACTCCAATGATGGATGCACCGGCGGCCCCGGTGGACAGAGGGAGCCGGAGGAGTTTGTGGTCGGGTCCGGTACCAGCGCGGCGACGCCGCTGTGGGCGGGATTTTGGAGTCTTGTTAGCAAAGGGCTTGGCAGGCGCGCCGGTTTTGCGAATCCGACGATTTATGCGCTCGCAAAGAACCCCAGCATTTACGCCAATATCTTCCACGACATAACCTCGACGGAAAATGGCGGCTACTACTACTACCCCACCTACGCCCCTTCCCCTGGCTATGACAACGCGACAGGCTGGGGCTCCTATAACGGCGGTCCGTTGTATTCTGCAGTTCTAAACTACTTGCAGCAATGAGCAACATGGGACACTGCACGAAGCTCAGCGTATTTTGCGCAAGGAAGGCCAACGTTTCACGGCGGTCCGCGGTTTCACACCCTGTCGGTTCAGTCCGCGGGATGCAGAGCGCGATGACTTTCTGTCAGCGACGCCGATGGGGCAAGACCACAAGTTTATCTACCGGTCCGCGCGCAGGCTCACGATAGCCCCTGCGCGGGCCGGTGGGTAACCGCAGGAGACGCCTGATGGGGGGATTTGGACCTGCTCCGGCTGGTCCCGAGACGGATATGGCCGCTCCGTTGATAAATGGGAACGACCCTGCTGAAAGAACGCCGCTTTGAACCGAACCCATCGGGGCGGGGCCTCCATCGAACCCTAAACTTGCCGCGCTCGCTTATCCTAGCGAGTTAGACCTTCGGTGCTGTGGAAGCCGAAGCCCATTCCAACCTGCCAGACCAGGAACATGAATCGCGAATACCACGAAGGGCAATCCCGCCGGCTCGACCGCTCCATGGAGCTGCTGGTCTTCGGTCACGCGGGATTGCCGGTGCTGGTCTTCCCCACCTCCGGCGGACGCTTTTTCGACTTTGAAGATCGCGGCATGATCGCTGCGGTGGCGGGTAAAATCGACGCCGGCCAACTGCAACTTTTCTGCGTGGACTCCGTCGATCGCGAGAGCTGGTACAACCGCCAGGTCGCGCCCAGCCGCCGTGTAGCCCGCCACGCAGAATATGAGGCCTACCTTCTCGACGAAGTGGTGCCGCTCATCCGCCAGAAGAATCCCGACCCGCGACTCATGGCTCTCGGCGCAAGCTTCGGCGGCTATCACGCGGTGAATATCGCCCTGCGCCATCCCTTGCTCTTCAGTGGATTTTTTTCGATGTCTGGCGTTTTCGACCTCAGCATGTTTCTGCATGGCTACTACGACCAGAACTGCTACAACCATCTTCCCACGCACTATCTGCCCCAGCTCAACCACCCGCCGACTCTCGATCGCATGCGGACCAACAACTACATCCTCACCTCTGGATGGGACGACCAGTGCCTCGCCCACAATCAGCAACTCGACCGCATCTTGAGCGAAAAGGGCATTCCGCACGCGCTGCATGTGTGGGATGCGGAGAACTCCCACGACTGGCCTACGTGGCAGCGCATGATGCAGCATTATCTATAGAAAGCAGGCAACAAGTGAAAGAGTGAATGAGTGAAGAAGTGAACGAGTGCAGCGGGGAGCAAGCAAACCTAAACCGTTTTGCGGAGGAATTGCTGTGAGCCAGACGAATCCTTACGAGAAGTATCTAGACGGCCGGCCGCTCGATGTCATCTTGGCCGCAACACCGAATGCCATCGCCGAGTATCTTGAGGTGATTGGCGCGCATCGGGCGAACCTGCCGCCCGCTCCTGGCAAATGGAGCGCGGCCGAGATTGTCTGCCATCTGGCCGATTGCGAGATCGTTTTCGCTTTCCGGATGCGCCAGACCCTCGCAGAGGACGGCCCGACGATCCAACCCTTCGACGAGAAAGAATGGGCGTTACAATATCCGGGTGTTCCGGCCGCCTTGGCCCTGCAGACCTTCAGCGCCCTGCGCAAGTGGGATCTGCGACTTATTCAGTCCGTGATGCCCGCTGCCGCGGAAAGAACCGTCACGCATCCCGAGCGGGGCACAATGACCTTTCAGACTCTTTTGGAAACTCGGGCCGGCCACGACCTGAATCATCTCGGGCAACTGCGCCGCCTGGTTGAGATGCCTGCCTAACGGCTGCTAGCGGATTGGCGGCGTTTATGAGGCCCAATGCCGAGCGGTACGCATCTTTCCCTGAAAATGCTGAAAATATATCCAAGAACAGCCGGGAACCTATTTCCCTGTCGCGGGGTCAAAGGGAATAGCATTGCGCACACGACCTGCCTGCAATTCTTTTGCCAGAATTGCGGAATCTCTCGTTCAACGATAGAGGGATCGAACTCCCTCCTGGAGGAGTTATGTACCGTTCGCTTTTTGCGGTTCTGCTCATGGTTCTCCCGTCGGCAATTCCCGCTCAAAACACCAACTCTCCCGCCGCCGAATCCTCGGTATCGGCCGCCATCGACCTGCCCGTGCGCAAGGTCGTGCTCTACAAAAATGGCGTCGGCTACTTCGAGCACTCCGGCACGGTCAACGGCAACCAGCGCGTCAGCGTCGACTTTACTTCAAATCAGCTCAACGACGTTCTGCAATCGTTCACTGCACTCGACAGCAAGGGCGGCACCATCGGCGCTGTTGGATACAACTCCACCATGCCGATCGAGCAGCAGTTGAAGACTCTGGGGCTCGGCTTAAATGACGACCCCGCGGCGTTCCAGGTCTACGAGGCTCTCCGCGGCCAGCAGGTTGAAGTCACGGGCGCCAGCTCTGCGCTCTCCGGCCGCATCGTCACCATTGAATCGCGCGCGAAGAAAAGCGCAGCCGGCGAAACCACCGCGCAGAGCTACTTCCTCACTGTTGAAACTCCCGCCGGCGCGCTGCGCACCGTGGAACTCACTGACGCCGTCTCGGTCCGCATGACTGATCCCGCCTTGCAAAAGCAGTTCGCGGCCTACCTCGAAATCATCGCCTCGGGGCGCGACCAGCAGTTGCGCCATCTGACGCTTGAAGACCGCGGCCAGGGCGAGCGCCAATTGCAAGTGAGCTACATCAGCGAAGTGCCGGTGTGGAAGTCGACGTACCGCATCGTCTTCCCGCGCGATGCCAACGATAAGGCGACCGTGCAGGGATGGGCAGTGGTCGATAACACCGTGGGCGCGGACTGGGACAACGTGCAGCTTTCGCTTGTTGCCGGCGCACCGCAGAGCTTCATCCAGCCGCTCTCCGAGCCGCTCTATACCCAACGGCCGACGATTCCGATCGCTACCGTGGCGCAAAATGTGCCGACCACACAGGAGGCGGCAGAAATGCCTGGTGGCGCAGGGATTTTCGGCACTGTAACGGACATGACGGGAGCTGTGATTCCAAATGCGACCGTCACCGCAACTTTGGTGGGAACGAACCGATCGTATTCACACCAAACCTCGAGTGACGGCAGTTTCGCGCTTCCGGTCGGGCCAGGGCACTACACACTCACCGTCAGATCGCGTGGCTTCGAGACCTATGAACAGCGCGATGTCACCGTTAGTCCTACAGCGATCGCGAATGTCACGCTCAACGTTGGGGCAGCAAGTGAGATGGTTACGGTTGAGGCGAGCAGCAGTAACGGCAGGGCTAAAGCTCCGCCCGCTCGACCCTTACCCATGAACAGCGCTAATGCCATGATCGGATCAGGAGCCGGAACCGGCTATGGTTACGGCGGCGGCGTGTACCGCGCCTCCGACGCAATTCACGAGGGCGACGTCTCCACCAACGCCTTCGACGACTTCTTCGAGTACGCGCTCACGCAGCCAGTTACCATCCACAAGAACCAATCGGCCATGGTGCCCATCCTGCAGCAGGATTTGCCCGCAACCCACGTCACTTTGTGGAGCGACACAGACCCCACGCCGCTGCGCGCCATCTGGCTTGAGAACAAGTCGAATCTCACGCTCGATTCCGGCAGCTTTTCGATCTTCGAGAACGGCGAGTTCGCCGGCGAAGGCCTGCTCGATCCCATCCATCCCGGCGAGAAGCGCCTGCTCTCCTACGCCGTCGATCAGGCGGTGAAGGTGCGCCGCGGCGACTTCTCCCAGACGCGCGCGCTGCACCACGTGGCAATGCACGAGGGGGTGCTGGTCGAAACCACGAGTACGGTGACCGACACCGATTACGTGGTGACCGATGCCGCCGATCAGTCTCGTGCCGTGGTCATCGAACACACACGCCAGCCCCGCGCCCAACTCGACTCCGATGCGAAGCCGGACGAGACCACGGCCACGGCCTATCGTTTTCGTATGGCCGTCGATCCGCACCAGTCGAAGACGCTGCACGTGCGCGAGCACGCTAACGATTCGGAGAGCGTGCAAATCGCGACGGACTCGGACAACGTGGCCACTCTGATCGCATGCGGCGATGATTCGCCGGCGCTTGCTGAGAAGTTGAAGCCGGTGATCGATGCACAAACTGCGCTCGCCGATTTGAATGACAAGCTCGACGAAAATAATACCCGGCAAGGATCGCTGGCCGATGACGAAAACCGCTATCGCGAGAATCTGAAAGCGTTGAAGGACGGGGCTGCGGCCAAACGATTCGTAGACGAGTTGAACCAGGCCGAAGATGCCATTCAGGCCGCGCGCAAGCAGCAGGCCGATCTCGAAAGACGGCGGAGCGCTGCGCAGTGGCACCTCGACATCCTTATTTCTCAGGTTTCTTTTGATACGGATGTGGACGTTGTGCTGTCGAAGACGCCGTAAAGCAGGGAGTGAGGGAGCAAGGGAGCCAAAAGCAGGGGAAAAGTGAATGAGTGAAGAAGTGAAGGAGTGAAAGTGCGAAAAGCCGCCAGCCAGGATTCTGAAACCTGACACCTGAAACCTGCGCCCTGTTCTGTACACTGGTGCCGAGCGCTGAACCGGCGATTTCCCCCGCCGCCGCGCACGGAGGATCGGCGCATGAAGAAGATTGGCGTCTTGTTCGGCGTGGAGAACAGTTTCCCCAGCGCCCTGGTGGAAGCCATTAATAACCGCAATACCGATGGCGTGCGCGCCGAATTCGTCCTTACCGGCGCCGTTGAAATCGGCCAGGCAGCGCGCTACGCGGTCATCATCGATCGGATCTCGCACGACGTGCCGTTCTATCGCGCCTATCTGAAGCAGGCGGCCTTCCATGGCGCAGCGGTCATCAACAATCCCTTTTGGGCCGAGGCCGACGATAAATTCTTCAACTATGCGCTTGCGCGACGGCTGGGCGTGAATGTGCCGGCCACAGTGCTGTTGCCGCACAAGCAATTGCCCAACGGGACCAGCGATAAGTCCATGCGCAATCTGGAATTCCCTCTCGACTGGGAGACTGTATTTGCCGCAGTTGGCGAGCACGGCTTTCTGAAGCCGATCGACGGCGGCGGTTGGCGTGATGTATATGAGGTGCACGGCCGCGAAGAGTTCTTTCGCGCCTTCGATCAGACCCGTGACTTGTGCATGGTCTTTCAAAAAGCGGTCGAGTTCACAGAGTATTTCCGCTGCTTTGTGGTGGGACAGAAAAAAGTCCGCACCATGCCCTACGATCCGCGACAGCCTCATGCCGAGCGATATTTAAAAGACACCGCCCGGCCGAGAACCCTGCATGCCCGCCTGCTGTGGAGAAAGATGGAAGAGGACGCAATGAAGTTATGCCGCGGCCTCGGCTACGACTTGAACTCCGTCGAGTTCGCCGTGAAAGATGGCGTTCCTCACGCCATCGATTTCATGAACCCGGTGCCGGACGCCGATGTGCACTCGGTCGGCGAGGAACACTTTGCATGGATTGTCGACCAGGTTGCCGATCTGTCTATCGCTCGCGCCCGCTCCGCATCGCGCTCTGCCCCACTGCGCTGGCCCGCGCCGAGCAGCCCGGCGCAGCGCACGAATCGCCCGCGCTACGGCGCCGCCCAAAAGAAGCAGCCCGCGCCCGCAGACATATAGACAGAAGCGCACCGGATCGACGCTCTTGTACAGACTTTCACAAATTTTTCACGCACACATCGTTTAGCATCTCAATATGCCCATCCCCGAACGGCTCAAACCGGCTTTGGCTTCCAAACGCTCCGCGGCACTCGATCGGTTGCCTGAAGCGCGCAACCGGCTTATCGTCGCGCTCGACATGCCCAGCGCTGGAGCAGCCGAGGACCTGGTCGCCCGCCTGGATGGCGCGTGTCAATGGTTCAAAGTTGGGCTAGAGCTATTCACCGCCGCCGGCCCCGCCATCGTGGAAAAGCTCGCTTCGCGCGGCTACTCCGTCTTTCTCGATCTCAAATTTCACGACATTCCCAACACCGTAGCCGGAGCCGTGCGCTCGGCCTCCGCGCTTGGTGCGCGCATGATGACGATTCACGCGGCCGGAGGGCCGGCCATGCTCGCGTCCGCACACGCTGCGCTCGACGGCATCGCCAATCCGCCGCAGCTACTCGCCGTCACGGTACTCACCAGCATGGATGATGCTCAGCTCGCATCTGTGGGAATCGATCGTGCAACAGGCGACCAGGTTGGTCTGCTTGCGAAGATGGGGCTGGAGTCAGGTATTGATGGCTTCGTCTGCTCGCCGCAGGAGGTGGCTTCTCTGCGCGCGCTCACCGGACCCGAGGGAGTTCTTGTTGTCCCGGGAATCCGTCCCGAAGGCGCAGACGCCGGAGATCAGAAGCGACTTGCTACTCCCGCCGCGGCTCTACAGGCAGGCGCCAACTTCCTCGTCGTGGGCCGGCCGATCACGCAGGCAGCCAAGCCCGCCACCGCGGCAGAAGAAATCCTGAAAGAAATGGCCCACGCGATCGCCTGAGCGCTTCCTATCCGATCTCAATGGCGCCCGGATTGCCAATCGGACGAACGACGGACGCAACCGAATAGGAATTGCTTTGGTGATGCTGCTCAGTGTTTCCCTGGTTCTCCGAACCCAAGGTGAAATACCAGAGGAGCGCCCCGGCGAAAAAGGCGATACAAGCCCACCACCATAGAAATCGCGGACGACGCCGTCTGGCGCGCATCGGAACGTGCGGTTGAGGGGATGGATTGGGAGAAGGCGCGCGCTGGGGAGAGGTCATCGAAGAAACTCCGCAGGGAAGAGTATCGAGCCGCACAGCTGGACGCCGGTCAAGGAATGAAATGCAGCGGCGCACCCATCGAAGCTTGGGGCCTCGATCAACCGTGCCTTCTGAGTAGATGGGCGGCCAGGTTGCCGGGATGTCCGCGGCGCCGAACTGAGCAGAACTTCGCACTCCTCCAGTGGCTTCAGGAACGTATCGGCTTTTGCCTTTCGTCAGCTTTCGCAACGTGGCCATTACTCCTGTATTCAATGCAGGCGCATAACGGGGTCATGGAATTTCGCTCCATCCCGGTGCCTCCGGGACCATAAAATCGACTTGAGTGACCCATCGCACGCGTTCTTCGTTCTCGCTTCGCCAGCGCTTCGTTCTGGCCGTCGTGCCGCGCCTTGTTTGGGCGCTGCTTTCGCTCGTGGGCCGCACCTGGCGTTTTGAAATCGTCACCGAGGAGGGCGCCACGCCGCTCCCCTGGGGCGAGGGCGCCGGCGCGGAGATCTTTTGTTTCTGGCACCAGTGCGTACTTCCCTGCACTTTTTATTTCCGGCGCACGCGCGCCACCATCATTGTGAGCCAGAGCTTTGACGGCGAGCTCATCGCGCGCACTCTCTCGCTCTTCGGCTACAGAAGCGTGCGCGGGTCCAGTTCTACCGGCGGGCGCGAAGGCTTGCTGGGTCTCGAACAGGCGCTCCAGTCCGGAGGCCCAGCCATCTTCACCGCCGACGGGCCCCGCGGCCCCGTCTACCGCACCAAGATGGGACCGATCAAGCTCGCGCACATGACCGGGGTGCGCATCGGCGCATTTCATCTGGAACCAGAACGCGCATGGACTATGCATTCCTGGGATCGCTTCCTCGTGCCCAAACCGTTCACGCGCATCGCGGTCAGTTGGGCGCGCTGGACGCGCGTCCCGGCCGATCTGCAGGAAGGCCAGTTGGATGAGAAACGCGAGGAGCTGAATGCCGCCATCGAGCGCGCGCGCTACCAAGCCCGAGCGCATTTCAGAAAGGCCGTCTAATGACGCAAAAGATTCTGTGTAGCGCCGGTCTCCTGACCGGCTGTCGTGCGGGCGTCCTCGCCCGCGCGCTTCTTCTGATCGTGGAAAGCCTGCAATGACCGACCTCCGAGTCGCCGACTTCGACTACGAACTTCCCCAAGAGCTCATTGCGCAAGAGCCGCCCGCCCAGCGCGGCACCAGCCGCATGATGGTGGTGGACCGCAAGACCGGCGTCACTCGCGACGATTCTTTCTCTGGTCTTGGACGATATCTCCGGCAAGGAGACTTGCTCGTTCTCAACGACAGCCGCGTCATCCCCGCGCGACTCTATGCGCGGCGCACTCTGCGCCGCGACAGTGAAAAGCCCACGGGCCGCATCGAAGTGATGCTCACCGAACCCGCCGGCCCGAACCAATGGCGTGCGCTCGTGCGGCCCGGCCGCAAGGTCGCGATCGGCGAGCGCCTCGTCTTTCCGGCACCCGATGGCTCCATCGCGCTCGAAGCAGAGGCTCTCGATCGGGGCGAATACGGCGAGCGATTGCTCGAATTCGCGCCAGCCGATCCATCCGCAGCAGGAGATTTCTTCTCGATTCTCGACCGCATCGGCCACGTGCCGCTGCCGCCATACATTCATCGTGACGACGCGACTGCCGATCGCGAGCGCTACCAGACGGTCTTCGCGCAGGAGCGAGGCTCGGTAGCCGCGCCGACCGCCGGGCTGCATTTCACGCCGGATGTTCTCGCACAACTCGCATCCCAAGGCGTTGAAATAACCCGCGTCACGCTGCACGTCGGCCTCGGCACCTTCGCGCCTCTCCGCGTCGAACGCGTCGATGAAGTGCGCCTCCATCGCGAGCGCTACACGATCTCTCTGGATGCCGCAATCGCTATCAATGCCGCAGCAGCAGAGCACAGACGCATCGTCTCCGTTGGTACGACAACTGTGCGCACGCTGGAATCGGCTGCGCTTGCGGCCGCGGGCGCTCCCATTCAGCCCCACTCCGGCACAACCGATATCTTCATCTCGCCCGGCTTCGAATTCCGGCTTGTGACCGCGCTCCTCACGAACTTCCACCTGCCGCAATCGAGCCTGCTCATGCTGGTCAGCGCCTTCGCCGACAAGGAACATGTTTTTGCCGCTTACAAACATGCTGTCCAGGAAAAATACCGGTTCTTCAGCTACGGCGACTGCATGTTCATTGCGTGAGGCAACTGCTAGACTCTCTGCTGTGAGGCTGGAAAAGGAAAGGGAGCGATGGATGAGGGCGAATTAGAACAGGCAAAGCGGAATTTCGACGACGCAGTCAAGGTCTTCCAGCAAACTCGGAGTGAATTTAATACAGCGTCAAACGCATTCGATGAGGCCCACTCCGCCAGAGAGCGAGCTGCTGGAGCCTTCGAGCAGGCCCATGTCCTCTTTGAGCGATCCGCAGCCGCCAACGAGGAAGCCAAAGCGGCCTTGAATGGCATACCTGCTGGCACGAGTCACGCGGCGGCAAGGGCGGCAGCCCTCTCTTCCATGGAGCAAACACAGGCCGCGATGAGTCATGCGCTGGCCGCAATGCAACAAGCAGACGCGAACAAGAAAAAAGCGGCTGCTACGATGCTGGAGAAGTGCACAGAAATGGACAGTTTGAATTCGGAGCTGCTGCGAACCAAAGAGGTCGTAGACCAGCTAGCGAACGAACTTATGAAGGCTGGCCAGTGACAATGCCCGCCTCGTCCAAGCCGCCCGTCTTCCTTCTCGACACCATGTCGTTCATCTTCCGCGCCTATCACGCCATGCAGCGCTCGCGGCCCATGTCCACGCGCTCGGGCTTGCCCACGGCGGCCACCTACGTCTTCGTCAACATGATCAAAAAACTGCGCCAGGACTTCGCGCCGAAATACTTCGCCGCGGTCTTCGATCCATCCGGCGAAGTCTTCCGCGATGAGCGCGCGCGCCAGATGGGCCCCTTGCGCAAATGGAGCAGCAAATCGCAGAGTTTCGAAGAAGTCAGCTACGACGGCTACAAGGCCAAGCGCGAATCGATGCCCGAAGACCTGCGCCGCCAGATTCCCTACATCCGCCGCTCCCTTGAAGCCCTACGTATTCCCATCCTCGAAGCCCAGGGATTCGAAGCCGACGACGTCATCGGCACGCTGGCGCGCGAAGCCGCCGAGCAGCAGCACGAAGTCTTCATTGTCTCCGGCGATAAAGACATGATGCAGCTCGTCACGCCACAGGTGAAGGTCCTCAATCCGCAAAAAGACAACCTCATCCTCGATCCCGCCGGAGTCGAAGAAATTCTCGGCGTCCCTCCGGAGAAGGTGATCGACGTGATGGCCCTGCGCGGCGACTCGGTCGACAACATTCCCGGCGCGCCCGGCATCGGCGATAAAGGCAGCGTGGAGTTGATCAAGGAATTCGGCTCCGTAGAAGCTGTCCTGGATCACGCTGCTGAGGTCAAACGCAAGACGTACCGCGAATCGCTCGAGCAGAATCGCGATGCCGTGCTTCTCTCAAAGGAACTCGTCACCATCGATTGCCGCGTGCCCCTGCCGCTCGATCTCAGCGCAATGGAGACGCAGCCGCCCGACCTCGAAGCCTGCCGCACGCTCTTCACCGAGCTTGAATTCACGTCCATGCTCCGCGAACTAGCTCCTGCGGAGGGCGGGACTTTGGTTGAGTGTATCGATAAACCATCGCCGGAACAAGAAAAAGCCTTCTACGCCGCCGCGCGCCAGCACGGCTTCGCCCTGGCACTCGATGCCGCCGAACCCCTCGCCGAAGAGTCTGACGACGAGCCCGCGCCCACCCTCTCACTCCTTGATGTCATAGAGACTGCCGAGCGCGAAACCCGCTGCCATATTGGCGTCTGCGCCGATCCTGCGATGGCCCTCCATCTCGAACTCACCCCGGAGCTGCGCGCCCTCCTTGAAGATGCATTCATCCCCAAGCGCGTGCACGACTGGAAGCTCGCCCTGCACGTCCTCGGCGGCCTTGGCGTCACACTGCGCGGCTCAATCGACGACGGGATGCTGCTCTCCTACGCGCTCAATCCCACGCACTCCACGCAAACCCTCGCCGACGTGGCTGCGCGCAATAACCAGACACCGCCCACGTCCCTTCCCGCAGCCGCCGCGGCCATCTATGCGCTCGTTCCCGCGCTCCGCGCAGAGGCGGAAAAATGCGGCGTCCTCAATGTCTACACCGACATCGATCTGCCGCTCGCGCCCGTTCTCTTTCGCATGGAGCAAGCCGGAGTTCGCATCTCCCCAATTGCATTGAGCAGCCTTTCGGAGAGATTCGGTGGTGAGCTGGCACGCCTCGGTGAGCGCATCTTCGAGCTGGCAGGCAAGCGTTTCAACATCAACTCGCCCAAGCAACTCGGCGCGGTGCTCTTCACCGATCTCGGCCTGGCCGCTCCGCCGAGCCGGGGAAAATCCAAATCCGTCTCCACCGCACAGGATGTTCTCGATTTCCTCGCCGAAAAGCACGAAGTGCCGCGCCTCGTCCTCGAGTATCGCCATCTATCGAAGCTCAAATCTACTTATGTTGACGCCCTGCCGCTTCTGGCGGATGCGAACTCGCGCGTGCACACCACGTTCCAGGCCGCGGCTACCGCAACGGGGCGACTCTCGTCGGTCAATCCCAATCTCCAGAACATTCCCATCCGCACCGAACTGGGCCGCGAAATCCGCGCGGCCTTTACCGCCGCGCCCGGCACGCAGCTTCTCTCCGCCGACTATTCGCAGATCGAGCTGCGCCTGCTGGCGCATTTCAGCGAAGACCCGCTGTTGATGCGCGCCTACGCCGAGAACATTGACATTCACACGCTCACTGCGAGCGAAGTTTTCGGCGTCGCCGTCGAATCCATGGACAAGGCGACGCGCAGTCGCGCCAAGGCCGTCAATTTCGGCATCGTCTACGGCATCTCTGCCTTTGGGCTCGCCGCGCAGCTCGGCATTCCGCAGGCCGAAGCGAAGGCCTACATCGACCGCTACTTCGCGCGCTATGCAGGCGTGAAGGCATTTCATCGAAAAGACTCTTGAGCAGACGCGCAGCGAAGGCAGCGTGCGTACGATGTTCGGACGCATCCGCCCCATTCCCGACATCGAGAGCCGCAACCCCAACCAGCGCGGCTTCGCCGAGCGCACCGCCATCAACACGCCGCTCCAAGGCACCGCCGCCGACCTCATCAAGCTGGCCATGATTTCACTCGATCGCAAGCTCGCTGAAAGAAAATTGAAAACCCGCATGGTGCTGCAGGTTCACGACGAACTGCTCTTCGAAGTCCCACTCGCCGAAACAGAAGAGGTGGCAGCGCTGGTGCGCGCCGAAATGGAAGGCGTGGTGCGGCTCAAAGTTCCTCTGGTAGCCGACCTGGCCTTCGGCCCCAACTGGCGCGACCTCAAGTGAGTCTCACGATCCCGAGCGGTAAACTGGTAATCGTTTACAGAATCCGCCGAGGCGCACATGAAAAAACTCGACCGCAGGCAGTTCGCCAAACACCTTGCCGCAGTGCCGGTCACTCTCTCCGCCGCATCCGCATTGCTGGCCCGCGCCGAAGCCGCGGTGCCACAGTCGCAGGCGCCGAAACCTGCCCCAGCCGCTGGCGACGACGACAACCACTTTATCGTCGACGAACCCGCGCCCTTCGCCGCGCCACTCACTTTCACGCACAGCGAAGTTCCGCCCAAGCTCCAGTTCTTCGCATTGGGCGACGTGACGCTCGACGCCGGGCCGCTTCTTGACGCGCGCGCCTGGAACCGCGCCTACATGCTGCGCATTCCCACCGACCGGCTGCTCCACAACTTCCGCGTCAACGCAGGCGTTCCATCCACTGCAACTCCGCTCGGCGGCTGGGAAGATCCCAAATGCGAGCTGCGCGGCCACTTTGTCGGCCACTATCTCTCCGCATCCGCGCTCTTCTCCGCCGCCACCGGAGACCCAGCTATTAAATTCCGAGCCGACGAACTTGTGGCCGACCTCGCCGAGTGCCAGGCAAAGCTCAACCAGAATGGCTACCTCAGCGCCTTCCCCACGGAACTCTTCGACCGCCTCGATCGCCTGCAGCCCGTCTGGGCGCCGTTCTACACGTTGCACAAGATCATGGCAGGCCTGTTCGATATGAATACGCAGGCAGGCAGCGATCAAGCCCTCGATGTGCTCGTCAAACTTGCCGGCTGGGTGGACGCATGGACAGCTTCCAAATCAGAAGCTCACATGCAGGAGATTCTCAACACCGAATTCGGCGGCATGAACGAGGTCCTCTACAACCTCGCCGCCGTCACCGGCAATGACCAGTGGGCGAAGACGGGCGATCGCTTTACGAAAAAAGTGTTCTTCACGCCGCTCGCCATGCGCCGCGACGAGCTCAAGGGCCAGCACATGAACACGCACGTGCCGCAGATGACAGGCGCGGCCCGCCGCTACGAACTGACGGCCGATTATCGCTTCGCCGATGTGGCCCGGTTCTTTTTCGAAACTATGTCGGAGTCGCGCACCTACGCGACCGGCGGCTCCAGCAACAATGAGCACTGGCTCACCGATCCCCATCATCTCGCCGCCGAAATGCGCATCAGCTCGCACCATCAGGAGTGCTGCTGCTCCTACAACATGATGAAGCTGGCGCGGCACCTCTACAGTTGGTCCGGCGACCCCCGCCTTATCGACTACTACGAACGCAATCTCCTCAACCACCGCCTCGGCGCCATCGAGCCCGCGACCGGCCACACCGTTTATTTCCTGTCGCTCGCGCCCGGCGCATGGAAGACCACCTGCACGGAAGACGATTCGTTCTGGTGCTGCACGGGCACGGCCCTCGAAGAGTTCGCAAAGCTCAACAACACCATCTATGCACGCGGCGGAGCGCACGACCCCGATTCGCTCTACGTGAATCTCTACTTCGCCTCTACGGTCGATTGGAAGGAGCGCGGCATCCGCGTGCGCCAGGCGACCAGCTTTCCTGAAAGCAATCGTACCGAGTTAAACATCGACCAGTCGCCCGCCAAGCCGTGGTCGCTTCATCTCCGCATCCCGGCCTGGACAACATTCGAAAGCACCATCGCCGTCAACGGCAAGCGCCTCGACGTCGCGGGAACGCCCGGGAGCTATCTGACCCTCACGCGCACCTGGAGAGCTGGGGATCGCGTTGAACTCACGCTGCCCATGCAGCTCACAGCTGAGCCGCTGGCAGATGACACGAGGCAGCAAGCATTCCTCTACGGCCCGCTCGTGCTCGCCGGACAGTTTCAAAAATCGGGACTTGAAGAAAAACTCGAGCACAACCAAGGCCCGGAGATTCAGCAGGCTCCCGCGCTCGAAGTTCCGGCGCTCTCGCCAACCGCTGTCGATCTCGATTCATGGATCAAGCCTGTTCCCGGCGAGTCACTCGCGTTTCGCATCACCGGCCAGGCCCGTGAGGTGACATTGAGGCCGCTGAACCAAAGCTGGCAGCGGTTTGCTGTTTACTGGACAGTGTCGTGATCGCCGCCTCGAGGCAATTGCGAAGGCTGAGGAGGAGGGAATCAAACACAAGACCGTCAATCACTCCAAGGGAATTTACGTGGATGGCGATATAAGCACAAACGGGATTGAATCCGCATTTTCTCTGCTCAAGAGGCATTATTGGCACATGGCACCGTTTGAGTGCCAAGCATCTCGAAGCGTATTTGAATGAAATGACGTTTCGGTTTAACAACCGTTCCAACCCCTATCTGTTCCGCGACACCTTGATCAAGTTGATCGAAGCGCCTGCTCTAGAGTACAAGAAACTTACGGCTGCTTAGGAAGCATAAGACTATGGCACAGAGACACTTGTTGCCCTTGTCTTTTCTTATCTATACGAACACAGTATGCTGCCGGACTGAAACGCCCACTTGGGTCTTCGAATTCTCCAGCAATATATATTCCAGATGTGCTATCGAGCTTGTGAATCAGTTCGTCCGTCATCACAATTGCATTTTGCTCGTCACTAACCTGTATTTCCACTTTAGGCAGGACATCGTCTTTTATTCTTGGTAGCTCACGCATTGCTTTTGCTACAGACGCCCATAAGTTATTTTCTATTTGTGAAGTCCCCGCAATATCCATCTCATCCGGTAGCGTCTCAATCCACCGCTGCGCATAATGACCGATCACGGTCACGGTCTCATTCCTGTCGTTCATGTACTTAACATCTAAGATCAACGGCTTGCCTGCTTCTATCGGCCTAAACTGCTCGGCCAGTTCGGCCAGCGTCTTCTCGCCCTTGATCGCGGCCAGGGCCACCTTGGCCTTGAACGCCGCTGAATGGTTCCTGCGTGGACGTCTGCTCATCGTTCTCCTCTTCTCGAGCCATCTTAGGCTGCCAAAGAACAGAACCTCCACTTAAACCACTGTCCGATTTTGCTGAGCCAGCTCTTTTCACGTACCAATTTGCGGCAGATGCGGCACCAGACGCGAAAACTAAAACCAAGACAACCCTTGGAAGTATGTTCATCTTCTTGACGGGCTCAGAGTGAGCTAGCCACAGAACCGTTATCAGCCATGCGAAGAATACCGAGACTGAAACAATAATCGTGATGGCACCTGAAATCACGAAACCCACCAACAAAAGAGCAAGCAAAACGGCAAAGGCTGGATGGGTCGATGTTCCCCAAAAGATGCGCAGAAACCCACCGAGGATCTTGGCCATAGTTGGGAACTTTGCGTGAAAGCTGAGGTGAATTGAACTATTCCAATCGCCCACTCGCCTCCAAAGGTCCTGAGCGCTCGCCCACATGTGCCCCAAAAATGCGCCAAATTGGCGTAGGAATTCCATGCCCCTAATCCTCCCACCGGGACCGGCCTTGCATCAAGTCGTTCACGAATTTGGATTTGTGACTCACAATGCATATCTATACTCCAAATTACCTTGCGTGAAGTGCATACTCGTGCACAGATTTTACTTGCATACTTATGCAAAGAGATTGTATATTTATTCAAGCGCGGTTCGCCCCGGCGGATCGCGCCTTTGCTTTTTAGTCCCAAAGAAACCAAAGCCATGAAGACCCAGCGCTTGAACGTCATTCGCGAAGTGCTTACCGGCACGCCCGTCGCCAGCCAGGACGAGCTGCGCCGCAAGCTACGACGACGCGGCATTCACGTGACGCAGGCGACTCTCTCGCGCGACATTCACGAGCTGCAACTCTCCAAAGGGCCGCGCGGATACTCGCTTCCCAACGGCAACGGCGCAGGGGTTGCCGCGGCCGAGATTGAAGACGATCAGCCGCCAGCTTTGAGCGAAATGCTCTCGAGCTTCGGTCTGCGGATAAAGCAAGCGATGAATCAGGTGGTAGTGGGCACGGTGAATGGCGGCGCGCAACCAGTGGCAGCGGCTCTCGACCGCGAGGAATGGCAGGATGTCGCAGGCACCATCGCCGGCGACGACACGGTATTGGTAATTTGCACGGATACGCGGCAGGCTGGCGAAGTAGCCGCCCGATTGAGGACAATGTTAGAAAGATGACCAGGAAAGTTCAGACAGCGATTGTGGGAGTCACAGGCTATGCCGGCGCGGAGCTGGCGCGCCTGTTGCTTCATCACCCGCGCCTTGTCGGCACCCCCCCGGTGCTTGCCGGGCGCGTGGAAGGCCAGGACCTCGCCCGCGGCGGCGTGCCGCTTACCGAGATCCATCCTCAGCTCGGCGGCAGCGAAGTTGCCCACGCTCTTAAAATGGAGCCGTTCTCCTGGGAGCTTCTCTCTGAACGCAAGGTGGACGTGCTGTTTCTAGCCACGCCTCACGAGCAGTCGCGCACGTGGGCTCCCGAGGCATTGAAGCGTGGCATTCGCGTGATCGATCTGAGCGGAGCCTGGCGGCTCACGGATGCGGCCAATCGCGCCATCTATAAATTTGAGGACGAGGGCACCGAACAAGCTGCGGCCATGCAAGCCCAAGCCGTTTACGGCATGCCGGAGCTGCACCGCGCCCAGATTGTCAACGCAAAACTCGTCGCTAATCCAGGCTGCTATTCGACGTCGGTGATTCTCCCGCTCAAGCCGCTGGTCGCGGCAGGACTCATCGATCTCGACCATGGCATCATTGCCGATGCCAAGAGCGGCGTAAGCGGCGCGGGCAAGGCGTCGACCGCGAAGACGCATTTCATCTACGCGGCCGACAATCTTTCGGCCTACGCCGTCTTTGCTCATCGCCACACTGGAGAATTGCTGGAGCAGATCGGCGTGACGAGCGACCAAATCATCTTCACGCCGCATCTTCTGCCGATTCCACGCGGCATCCTTTCGACGATTTACGTGCGCTTCAAAAAGGCGCAAACGCGCGAGAGCGTCGTCAAGGTATATCGCGAATTTTTTACCGACAGCCCCATGGTGCGGCTCTACGAAAACTCGCTACCGCAAATTCAGTATTCGGTGCGCACCAACTACGCCGACATCGGCTTCCAACTCGACCCGAGCGGCAATCGCGCCGTTATTGTCAGTTGTCTCGATAACCTGCTGAAAGGGGCGGCAGGCCAGGCCGTGCAAAACCTGAACGTCATGGAAGGCTGGCCCGAGTCGGACGGTCTCCAATGAAGTCCGCCGCAGAGGAGAATGCATGAAGTACGTGGTTAAGCTCGGCGGCGCGGGGCTCGAAAATCCTTCGCTGCTTGAAGGCTGCACGCGGGCCATCGCCGACCTGGTGCGCGACGGCAACCAAGTGGCCGTGGTGCATGGCGGCGGCGTGCAATTGACGCGCACGCTCAAGGCGCTGGGTAAGCAGAGCGAGTTCATCGACGGGCTCCGCATTACCGACGCGGAAACCCGCGACGCCGCTCTTATGGTGTTTGCCGGCCGCGTGAACAAAACTCTCGTGGCCGCGCTCGGCGCGCTGGGCCAGCCCGCGGTTGGGCTGTGCGGCGGCGACGGACTGATGTTTCGTGCGCGCAAAAAGCGTATGGAACATGATCTGGGCTTTGTTGGCGAGATTGCCGCGAGCGATGCACGCTGGCTCGATGCCGTCTGGCAGTTGAACGGCGTGCCGGTTCTCTGTTCGATGGCTCTCGGCTTTGACGGGGAGTACTACAACATCAACGCTGACGAGATGGCGGCAGCCTGCGCGATCGCCTGCCGCGCCGATGCGCTGGTTTTTCTTACCGACGTTCCGGGCGTGAAGGGAGCCAACGGAGAAGTACTTCGATGGTTATCCATTGACCAGATCGCTGAGATGGCCAAGAGCGCCGTAATCTCCGGCGGCATGTTGCCTAAGCTCGCCGCCTGCCGCGAAGCGCTTTTGAACGGCGTAAAGCGCGTGCGAATTTTGCCGGCGGGAGCGGCTGGTTCCCTTCCGGACCTGTGCAGTTCGCGCATCGCACACGGCACCGAAGTGATGGTTGCATAAGACATCGATTCATCAACACACGGGGATTTAGCCCCTGAGAAATTTGCGATTCAGGAGATTGGTTCAAATGTCAAAACTTTCTGAAATTCAAGCCGCCGAACAAAGGCTGCTCATCCATACCTACGATCGCTTTCCCGCTCTCTTTGTCGCGGGGGAAGGCGTGCACCTGATCGACGAAAATGGCGACCGTTATCTCGATCTGCTGAGCGGCATCGGCGTAAATGCACTGGGCTATCGCTCGAAGGTGATTGAAGAGGCCATCGCCAAACAAAGCGCGACGCTGATCAACGCGTCGAACTACTACTTCAACGAGAAGATGGTCCCGCTTGCCGAAAGGCTCACACGCCTCACCGGTATGGATCGCGCCTACTTCGGCAACTCTGGCTGCGAGGCCATCGAATGCGCGCTCAAGCTGGCCCGCGCACACGCCGCCCTCTTGCGCGAAGAGGGCCGCAACATAGGCACGGGATTTCTCGCGCTCGAACAGAGCTTCCACGGCCGCACCTTCGGCGCCATCTCGGCCACCTACAAGGAAAAGTACCGTGCGCCCTTCGAGCCCGTCGTGCCCGGCTTCGACTTCGTGAACTTCAACGACATCGAAGACCTGCGCGCCAAATTCTCAAACGATATCTGCGCCATTCTGCTTGAGGCGGTGCAGGGTGAAGGCGGCGTGCGCCCGCTCTCGCCGGAGTTTTTCGCCGAGGCACGCAAGCTGGCCGATTCGACCGGCGCATTGCTCATCGTCGATGAGATTCAGGCCGGCTGCGGCCGCACGGGCAAGTGGTGCGCCTATCAGCACTACGGCGTCAAGCCCGATATCACCACGCTCGCCAAGCCTCTGGCCGGCGGCATCCCCATGAGCGCCACGCTCTGTACCGACGAAGTGGCGCGCGCCTTCCACGCCGGCATGCACGGTACCACTTTCGGCGGGGGCCCCTTGGCCTGCGCCGTGGCCATCGCCGTCATCGACGCCATCGAAAAAGGAAATCTGATGGCGCACATCACGGAAACCGGCGAGTACTTCCAGAAGAAGTTGCGCGAGCTGGCCAAAAAGCACACCTGCATCACCACCGTGCGGGGCATGGGACTGATGCTGGCCATCGAGCTCGACTCGGCCGAACTGGGCAAGCTCACTGTGAAGGAGATGCTCAAGAAGCGCATCGTCATCAACTGCACCAGCGACACCGTACTGCGCTTCCTGCCGCCGTACGTGTTCCAGCACGAGCACGTCGATCAAACTATCGCCGCGCTCGACGAATTCTTTAATGAAAATGCCGGCCTGACCGCTGCGGCCGCCAAAGAAGGAGTGGGAACCCATGGCTAACAGAGCTATAGCCGAACGGCCGCCGGCGGCTGTTCATGTTCATCAGGACCCCGACGTTTTGGCCGCCGCCGCGCGCATGGCCGGCGAGGATCTGTGCTCGATCGCGGATCTTTCGAGCGGCGAAGTGCGCGCCATTCTCAAGCTCGGCCACCACATCAAGAGCCATCCGCGCGAGTATCGTCATGCGCTCGACGCCAAGCAGATGGTGCTCATGTTCGAGAAGGCCAGCCTGCGTACGCGCCTTGCCTTCGAGACCGGCATGAACACCATGGGCGGCAACGCGATCTTCGTCGACCAGACCAACGCGCCGCTGGGCGAGCGTGAAACCATCACCGACGTGGCCAAGAACCTCGAGCGCTGGGTCGATGTGATCGTGTTGCGCACCTACGCGCACGACACCATTACCGAAATGGCCGCGAACGCGCGTGTGCCTGTCATCAACGCGCTCTCCGACTTCGAGCACCCATGCCAGGCGCTGGCCGACTTCATGGCGCTCGAAGAGCACTTCGGCACGGCAACCGGCCTCAACTTCACCTACGTGGGCGACGGCAACAACGTGTGTCACTCGCTGATGCTGGCCGGCGCGCAACTCGGCGCGAATGTCACAGTGGCCACGCCTCGCGGCTACTCGCCCGATATCGAAATCGTCACCAAGGCACGCGAGATCGCCGCAACCACCAACTGCGAGATTCGCCTGCTGCAAGACCCGCAAGCCGCGGCCGAGGGCGCCGATGCAGTGTACACCGACGTGTGCGTCAGCATGGGATTCGAACATGAATCGACCAAGCGCGCGCCCATCTTCCGGCCCTTCCAGGTGAACGATGCCTTGATGAGCAAAGCCTCGTCGCGAGCGGTCTTCATGCATTGCCTGCCCGCGCGCCGCAATGAGGAAGTCACCGACACGGTGATCGACAGCTCGCAATCCATCGTGTTCGATCAGGCCGAGAACCGTCTCCACGCACAGAAGGCGCTGCTGCTTCTGCTGCTGGGCGGGTTGGCAAATGTGGAGAAGTTTCAGTAACGAGTGCTTAGTGGTGAGGGTTAGTGAGTAGTTTTTCTGATCACTAGCCACTAACAACTGACCACTGTTTTGAGAGGTCTTGTAAGCATGTCCGTAATTCTCGAATCCCTGCCCGTCGGCCAGAAGGTCGGCATTGCCTTCTCCGGCGGGCTCGACACCTCCGCTGCTCTGCACTGGATGCGGCAGAAGGGCGCAATCCCCTACGCCTACACCGCCAACCTGGGCCAACCCGACGAAACCGACTACGACGCCATCCCGCGCGCAGCCCTCGAATACGGCGCACAAAAAGCTCGCCTCATCGATTGCCGCGGTCCGCTGGTTCGCGAAGGCCTGGCAGCGCTACAGGCTGGGGCCTTCCACATCACGACCGCAGGGGTTGCTTACTTCAACACCACGCCTATCGGCCGCGCCGTCACGGGCACCATGCTGGTGGCCGCGATGAAGGAGGACGACGTCAACATCTGGGGCGACGGCTCTACCTTCAAAGGCAACGACATCGAGCGCTTCTATCGCTACGGACTGCTCGTCAATCCCAATCTCCAGGTCTACAAGCCCTGGCTTGACCTGGCATTTATCGACGAATTAGGCGGCCGTGCTGAGATGTCCGCCTTCATGCAGCGCCACGGCTTCGCCTACAAGATGTCGGCAGAGAAGGCGTACTCCACCGACTCGAATCTCCTCGGCGCTACGCATGAAGCCAAGGACCTCGAGCATCTTTCCACATCCGTCAAGATCGTTGAGCCGATCATGGGCGCGGCCTTCTGGCGTGACGACGTTGGCATCAAGCCCGAGCAAATCGCCATTCGCTTTGAAGAAGGCTTCCCCGTCGCCCTCAACGGCAGGCAATTCTCTGATTCCGTCGAACTGTTGTTTGAAGCCAACCGCATCGGCGGACGTCACGGCCTCGGCATGTCCGATCAAATCGAGAACCGCATCATCGAGGCCAAATCCCGCGGCATCTACGAAGCGCCGGGCCTCGCTCTGCTCTACATTGCTTACGAGCGCCTCATCACCGGCATTCACAATGAAGACACCATCGAGCAGTATCGCGAGAACGGACGCAAGCTAGGCCGCCTGCTCTATCAGGGCCGCTGGTTCGACTCGCAGGCCATCATGCTCCGCGAATCCGCGCAACGCTGGGTCGCCAAAGCCATCACCGGCGAGGTCACGCTCGAACTGCGCCGCGGCAACGACTATTCGATTCTCAACACTGAATCGCCGAATCTCACGTTCCATCCCGAGCGCCTCAGCATGGAGAAGACCGAATCAGCCTTCTCGCCGCGCGACCGCATCGGCCAGCTCACCATGCGCAACCTCGACATCACCGACACGCGCGAGAAGCTCCTCACGTACGCCAAGGCCGGCCTGCTCACCCTCAGCAAAGGTAGTGAAATGCCGCAGCTGAACAATGGCAAGGAAAAGGAATAGAGAGCGGCGTTCGAGGCTTAGAACAAATGGAGATTGACTGGAAAAGAATCGCAATCGAGATCGGTGGCTTGGACCATTCCGGCGGCGAACTTGTGACGGGCACCCATGGCGGGAGACAGGCGTTGGAGATTCTTCTTGGGAGGGAGAACCTGCGCAAATCCGTCGACTACTTCGTCGATGGTCGGCCCGGCCAATTCACGGTAGAGCAAGTTTTGAAGATCGCGCGTCCTTCCGCTGCCATGGAGAGGTGCTATGAAATCTTCAAGACGGACACCGACTGGAAAAGGCGCTGCGGGGCTGTATTCCTGCTTGCGCACTTTGCTGACGAGGAAGCTTTGCCATGGATTCGAGATTTTCTCAGCGATCCGGAAGCGGTCATCCGCAGGAATGGCCTCCAAGTTCTCTGCTACGTTTTGTATGGTTGCGTCAGCGATAGAGGCATTGAACTCGCGTGGGAGTTGCTGCGCGTCGCTAATTCAGACCCCGATGCAGGTATTCGAGAGCTCGCGTCAGATATCAGACTTCAGTTGGCGAAACGCGCGGCAACACCATAGAAGGTTCAGATCCAGGGAGTCACTACTGACCGCCAGCCGGGAATATTCCGTCGATTCGCTCGTCCCGGCGCCATTCTGGGTAGGCAAAGCTAAACTCGGTGACCAGTCGATTGCGCACCGCTAGACAACGCGCCCAAAAACATTGTGTAATAGGTGTAGTGATTCAAGTTTGAGGAATGCCATCGTGCTTCGGTCCGCACATCCCGCCTGGCTGCCCCACCCTCTCCCGCCCTCCGCTCGCGAGAGTATGGGAGGGCGACGCGCGCACAACGGACCGCGAGGATAACCGGTTGCAGCCGGCACATCCCGCTATCGCTCCAAATTTCATAAACAAGAAGCACCCGGCCGCTCGATGCGCCGGGAACTGGCCGCCTGTTACCGTGCAGGTCACGGCCCGTGGAGACGAGAGAAGGCATCATGGCAGATGAGAATCAATCCGCAAAGATGTGGTCGGGCCGCTTCCGCGAGCCGCTCGATACCGAGTTCGAAGCCTGGCAGCGCTCGATTGTTTTCGACTGGCGGCTTCTCGATCAGGAGATTGCCGCGAGCAAAGCGCACGCGTCTGCCCTTATCGCAGCAGGAATCCTGACCAAGAGTGAAGGAGCGGAGCTCCGGGCGGCGCTGGATGCGATCGGCGTCGAGTTCGCCTCGGAGGCCGGCAAGGCGCAGGTGCGCGACCACTCCTCTGCAGAGGACATTCATCACTTCGTCGAACTCAAACTCGCCGATCGCATCGGGCCACTCGGCTTGAAACTCCACACCGGCCGCAGCCGCAACGAACAGATCGCCACTGACCTGCGCCTCTACATTCGCGCGCAAATCGAGCTGGTCATCGACGGACTCGCTGCGTGGGCGAGTGCCCTCATCGAGCAGGCGCGCAAAGCCGGCGACAGCGTCATGCCGAGCTACACGCACCTGCAGCGCGCCGAACCTGTGCTCGTCGCGCACTGGCTGCTGGCCTATGTCGAGATGGCGCTGCGTGACGCATCACGCCTGGCCGATTGCGCAACGCGGCTGAACCTCTGCCCGCTCGGATCGGGAGCAGTGGCCGGCGCTACGCTGGCTCTTGATCGTTCCATCGCCGCCCGCGAGCTCGAATTCGCCGCGCCCACCGCCAATTCGATGGACGCGACGAGCGACCGCGATTTCATCCTCGAATACTTGCAGGCGCTCACATTCGTCGGTCTGCACATCAGCCGTTTTGCCGAAGAGATCACGCTCTTTGCCACGGCCGAGTTCGGATTCGTAAATCTACCCGAGGCGTTTTCTACGGGATCAAGCGCCATGCCGCAGAAGAAGAATCCGGATCTGACGGAGCTTCTGCGCGCCAAAGTTGGCCGCCTGAACGGCGCCGCGCAGACTGTCACGCTGCAGCTCAAGGGACTACCCCTGGCCTACAATAAAGACATGCAGGAGACGCAGGAGCCGGCCTTTGCCGCCGACTTTGTGCCGCAAATGCTCAGGCTCGTTGCGCGTTTCACCGCGGCCCTTCAATTCAATTTTGGGCGGATGCGCCAGGCCGCGCAGTCAGGCTATCTGAACGCGATGGCCGCGGCCACCTATCTCGTCCACAAAGGCGTTCCCTTCCGCCTCGCGCACGAGAAGATCGGCCATGCCGTTCGCTTCGCCCTCGAAAAGGGCGTCGAGCTGAACGAACTAACCCTGACAGATCTACGCCAGTTCGGCGAAGAGTTCGACGAAGACTTCTTCAACGCCATCGCGCTCGATGCCACGCTCGATTGCCACGACGTCGGCGGCGGGACAGCGCGCGCCCGTGTGAGCCAGGCATTAGTCGCCGCGTCCGAGCGCATCGCCGCGCTTCAAGAATCCAATGCTGCGGAGGCCGCCCATGCTGGTGCGTAAGGCCCTGCTGCACGACGCCTCCAATATTTATGACTTGGTGAATTCGCTTTCCGGCGACGGCACCCTCCTCAAGCGGCCCTTCGCCGAAATCTGCGAGAACATCCGCGACTTTACCATTGCCGAATCCGACGGCAACGTATTTCTCGGCTGCGGCGCGCTTCATTTGTACGGGCCGCATCTCTGCGAGGTGCGCTCCATCGTCGTCAAGCCCGAAGCCAAAGGCAAAGGCGCCGGCGGAGCGATTCTGCGCGCGCTCATCGAAGAGGCCGAGACGCACGGCGTTCAGTCCGTATGCCTGTTCACGCGCATTCCCGATTTCTTTTTCAAATACGGCTTTCGCACCGTTGAAGACAAAGCCGAGCTGCCCGACAAGGTCTTCAAGGATTGCCAAAGTTGCCCGCGCCTGCATCGCTGCGATGAAGTTGCCATGGTCCGCGGTCGCATCCCGCGTATGTCCGTCCTCGGCGCACGCAGTGATGCGCAGGAACTGGTGCGGATCTCCGGCTGATGGCTACCGCGTCGGCGCTGCGATTTCTCGCGACTGAGCCGTCGGCAATTCTCCAACGCGGCGGCTGCTAAGCGTCTGCGCCCCCAGGCTGCATGCCGCCGCTGCAACAAATGCCAGCATCGGCGGCGTCTTCAAGGTGAGAAAGACCGTTCCCGCCACGCTTCCACAGTATCCATGGGCCGAGCAGGTTCGCCAATTTAACATCGAGTACACCGCAAGGTACGCGCAGGCCGCTACGCTCAGCCACCATGCGGGAATGCGCCGCCGGCGTATGCGTACGACGAGTGGAAACGAGAGGATCGGCAGCGCACAATACAGAAACGAGAGCACCGGACTCATCCGAAAGTCGATCGACCAGGCCGAATACACGCCCCACCCCATCACTCCGAAACTTGAGGCAGCAGCCAGCGCGTTGAGAACACGGCTAAGCCAGGTTTGCATTGTCTTTCCGCGCTCCTCGCCGTTCTGCATGTTCATTCGCAAGTATTGCGGCGGCCACAACGGCTTGCCCGTAGCTCAGGCCGCCATCGCCGGGACTGACGTTGCGGTGCTGGTAAACCCGAAAGCCGTCTTTTTCTAGCCCAGTACGCAGCAATCGCGCCAGACGGCGATTATGCAAACAGCCGCCCGAGAGCACGACACCCTGAATTCCTGTTGCCTCACGGGCCAGCTTCGCGGCACGGATGAACGCCGACGCAACTCCGGCATGGAAACGCGCGGCGATACGCGCTTTGCTCGCACCTGCGCCCAGGTCGTTCAACAGTTCACGCCATAGCGGTGTCGCGGAGATTCTTGCTGGCTCGCGAGCGGACCAATTGCCGGGGTGCAGTTCCAGTGAATAGCCGGAATCGAGTTCGTCCAGCTCATCCACTGCAATCCCTTCGAGCTCAATTGCCGCCTGCGCTTCGTAATCGACCACGCCACGCCCTAGCACCACAGCTGCCACCGCATCGAACAGCCGTCCGCAACTCGAAGTGAGCGGCGTATTCAGCTCGCGCTCGATCATCCGCTTGAGAACATGCACTTCCTGCGGCTTTGCGCCGAGCAGCGCGAGCACTTGCGGAGATTCCACATCGACGCCGGCCCCATGCAGTGCGCCGAGCGCCATGCGCCACGGCTCGCGAATCGCGGCTTCGCCGCCCGGCATGGGAATGTATTGGAGATGCACGAAGCGTTCGAATCCGTCCAGCTTCGCGATCAGCACTTCCCCGCCCCAGATGCGGCCGTCCGTGCCATAGCCGGTCCCGTCCAGCGACAATCCGATTGCCGGCCCTTCAAGCCCGTGCTCTGCCATGCAGGCGGCGATGTGCGCATGGTGATGCTGGACGGCAATGAGCGGCAGCTTGCGCTCGGCGGCCCATTCCTTCGCCCATGATGTCGACAAATATCCAGGATGCAGATCGTGCGCCACCGCGACCGGCTCGATCTCGAAGGTGTGCATCAGGTGCGCAAGCGCTTCGCGAAAGAAATCGAGGCCCGTGATGTTTTCGAGATCGCCCAGGTGCTGACTCTGGTATGCGAACCGTCCCGCGAGCGAGCGCAAAAACACTCTTCAAGTGCCCGCCAACGGCCAGTAGCGGCGGCGCGTCCGTATTCGGCGGCAGCGGCACAGCGAGCGGGACAAAACCGCGCGCGCGGCGGATCAGTTGCGGCGCGCCATCCACCAGCGCCATCACCGAATCGTCGCAGCGCTGCAGGATCTCGCGATCGTGCATCAGGAAAGCGTCTGCAATAATCCCAAGCCGCACCAGCGCTTCGTCATTGTCGATTGCAATCGGCTCCTCGCTCAGGTTGGCGCTGGTCATCACCAGCGCATGTACGCGCGCGTCGGCAAAGAGCAGATGCTGCAAGGGCGCGTAGGGCAGAAACACGCCCAGCCACGGAATCCCCGGCGCAACAGAATCGGCAATGCCACAACCCGCGCACCGCCGCGCGAGCACAATGGACCGCGCCACCTTCTGGAGCAACGCTTCCTCTTCGGCGCTGAGTTCGCACAGCTCCGCGCGCGGCCTCAATATCGCGCACCATCACCGCCAGTGGCTTGCCGTAGCGATGCTTGCGCTCGCGCAGACGCATCACGGCAGCCTTATTCGTCGCGTCGACCGCAAGGTGAAAGCCGCCGATGCCCTTGATGGCCATGATCTCTCCGGCCATCAAGCGGTCGATGGTTGCTTGCACGGGATTGTCCGACGGAATCTCAGCTCCATCCGAGCCCACCAACCAAACCCGCGGTCCGCACAGTGCGCAGGCGTTCGGCTGCGCGTGGTAGCGCCGATTCGCCGGATCGTCGTACTCCGCCTGGCAGGCCGCGCACATCTTGAACTTCGCCATTGAAGTTTGCGGACGATCATATGGAATGCTTCGCGTGATCGTGTACCGCGGCCCGCAGTTGGTGCAATTCAGGAAAGGATAGCGGTAACGGCGATCTTCCGGATCGAAAAGCTCGTGGAGGCAATCTGCGCAGGTCGCCGCATCGGCAGGAATCCCGGTGCTCACCTGACCGGCGGCGTCGCTGGCCACAATTCTGAATTCTTTTTCTTGTTTCGGACAAATGCCTCGGACAAGGACAGAGTCGATTCGCGCCAGCGGCGGCGCCTCGCTTTCGAGCCGCCGGCGAAAGGCTTCCACCCGCTCGGCTGGCCCTTCGATCTCAATCGTCACGCCGCCCGTGTCGTTGCCGATAAAGCCGGCGAGCCCCTCCTCCAGCGCCAGGCGGTAGACGAACGGACGAAAGCCGACGCCCTGCACCACGCCGCGGACTTCATACCTCTCTCGCCGCAGCGCTTCGTGCCGTTCTGCATTTGGCTCGGATTTGTGGGTGGGCGTCAATCTCCGTCAGCATAAATGGTCCATGCGTCGCTTTCCTATCCCGGCGAGCGGGTCCCGCCAAATCGGGCAACCAATTGGAATAGCGCGGCTTCCAATCCAGAGCGGCGAATCACCTCACGGCGCATCGTGATTGGTGCCGGGCCATCAGTGGGCATACTTTGGTCGTCCGCATAGATTAAACGGTATCTACATAGGAGGTTTGAACCCATGAAGCGCATCTTTTTCTTTCTTGCACTGCTCGGTCTCGGGACCATGAGCTGGGCCGACGAAACGAGAGCCGACGTCACCGACCGGTTGCAAAAGGCGGGAGACGTTCTCCGCCAGGTGATGGCGACACCCGATAAGGGCATTCCGGAGGAGGTCTTGGACCACGCGAAGTGCATCGCGGTAGTGCCGCATCTTATCAAGGGCGGATTCGTTTTTGGCGCGGAGGGCGGGCGCGGCGTGGCCACATGCCGCACGGCTCATGGATGGAGCGCGCCGGCATTCTTCTCGGTCGAAGGCGGAAGCTGGGGATTGCAGATCGGAGTCGAGGGCATCGACCTGGTCATGATCATCCAGAACGATAAGGGAATGGAGCAGCTGCTGAACAGCAAGTTCCAAATCGGCGCGGATGCTTCGGCTGCGGCCGGACCGGTGGGCCGTCACGCTTCCGCGGATACCGACTGGAAGATGGATGCTGAGATCCTTACCTACTCTCGCGCCAAAGGGGTTTTTGCCGGGCTCACCCTGAACGGCGCAGCGGTGCATGAGGACAGCGACGCCATGCACGCGTTTTATAAATCGGACGTCACTACGCGCCAGGCGCTGACTGGGAAAGTTCCGCCTCCGCCGGGATCGATGGCCTTCCTTGGCGCTGTACGTTCTGCCCACGAGCAGGCCAAGACCGCGGAAGCCAACGAAAAGTAGCCTCGCTCATGGCCGGAGAATTCGGCTCCGGCGCGTGAGAAAATTCGAAGCATGAGGAATCGCGCCCGCCTGGCAGCATCCCGGATGGCAGTGGTCATTGCCGTGGGGTTGCAGGCGGGCGCAGCCATACCGCAGCAACTCGATCAGGCTGCCGTCATCCGGCAGATTGACACCGCGGTGGCTGCCCGCGTCGACAATGTCCTCGGATTCAGCGATGTCGAGCACTACGCCGTTTACCGCGGCAGCGATGAAACTCATCCGGTTGCCGAGATGACCGTCCGCGATACCTACAAGAAGGGCTCCGGCAAAGAGTACACGATTCTTTCGCAGAGCGGATCGAGCCTGGTGTTTCGGTTCGGACTCAAGCCGCTTCTTGAAAACGAGAAGACCATCAACCAGCCGGACAACGTCGAAAAATCCTGGTTCACTTCGGCCAATTATGAGATGAAGCTGAAACCCGGCGGCACGCAGAATCTCAACGGCCGAACCTGCTACGTTCTCGCCATCAAGCCCAAGGGCGAGGCTCCCAATCTGATCGACGGAACCCTGTGGGCCGACGTTAAAGATGGCACACTGGTGAAAATTCAGGGTGTCGCATCCAAGAGCCCCTCAGCCTTTGCCGGCACCACCCACATGATGCGCCAGTATGCAAACATCGATGGCTTTTCCATGGCCATGCATGCCCACGCCGAGTCAAGCAGCATGATCTTCGGCCGCACCGTCGTCACAATCGATTACAGCGACTACCACCTGCAGCTTCGAAACGGAAAATAGGGGCCCGTGGTTTTCCCTGCGGCCTTACGCTGCGCGGACGGCTCAATAGACCTCCGCCAATGCGCGATGCACAAGGTGGATTGAGATTGAACCTTCACCCACGGCGGACGCGACGCGCTTCACGTTGCCTGCGCGAATATCTCCGACGGCATACACTGCGGGCAGGCTGGTTTCGAGCATCTGCGGAGAGCGGCTGAGCGGCCATTTCACCGGCGCGCTGTCCAGCACCGGGTCCAGATCTCGCCCGGTTAGAATGAACCCCCGTTCATCGAGCGCAACGCATCCGCGCAGCCAATCCGTGCGCGGCGAAGCGCCTGCCATCACGAACACGTGGCGGATGGCGTGCTCGGACTCTTCACCGGTGGCCCGATTCAGCCAGGAGACCCGCTCCAAGTGCGAGTCGCCTGCGAGGCCAACGACCCCGGTTTCGAAGTGCATCTCGATCTTTGGATTCTCAACAATCCGCTGAATGAGGTACCGCGACATGGTCGCGGACAATTCCTTGCCGCGAACCAGCATGTGAACCTTCTTCACTGTCTCGGCCAGGAACACCGCTGCCTGGCCGGCGGAGTTGCCGCCGCCCACTACGATGACCTCCTCGCCCGCGCAAAGCTGCGCTTCCATAAACGTAGCCGCATAGTAGACGCCCTGCCCCTCGTATTGATCCAGGTTGGCAACCTGCGGCTTGTTGTACTGCGCGCCAGTGGCGATCACAATGCTACGCGTGGCCACGAGCCTGCCGTTTTCCAAAGTCAGTTGGTAGGGACGCTGGTCGCAATTGACCTTCACCACTTTCTCGCCGACCATCATGCGCGCGCCGAATTTCTGCGCCTGCACAACCGCACGGCCCGTAAGCTCCTGCCCCGAGATGCCCATGGGAAAGCCAATGTAGTTCTCGATCTTCGAGCTCGCTCCCGCCTGTCCTCCTGGGTATGCAGATTCGATCACGACAGCGTCCAGCCCTTCTGAAGCCGCGTAGACGGCCGCGGCCAATCCCGCTGGCCCGGCGCCCACAATGGCGACATCGTGCACAAGGGACTGGTCCATGCAGCCGGTGAATCCGAGACATTTCGCCAGTTGTTGATGCGTCGGGTTACGGAGCACGTTCGTTCCACTGCAGATCACAACCGGAATGTCGTCCACTTTGATGGCAAACCGGTCCAGGAGTTCCTGGGACGCCTTGTCGGTGTCCAGATCGACGTAGCCGTACGGATGGCCGTTGCGGTTCAGGAATTCGCGCAAGCCCAGCGTATGCGACGAATGCCTCGATCCCAGCACGATGACATTGCCCAGTCCGCTCGAAATCAGGGCCACGCGGCGCATCAGGAAGGCGCGCATAAAGATATCGCTTAGCTCGGCATCCCTGGCGATCAATGCGCGCAACGCGTCGGCGCCGAGTTCGAGAAACTCACCCGGCTCGCCTGCGCGCCCTAGAGCAAGGGCGCGGGCTCCGGAGATCAGGGTTACCTCGCCGGAGAATTGTCCAGGTCCATGGGTCACAATCATCCGCTCACCGGAAAGTCCGGGCATGGCAATCTCCAGCGTTCCCGAGAGCACCACGAAACAGGGCATTCCCAGCTTGCCCGGTTCAAAGAGAATTTCTCCGGCCTGGACCGCTCTTACGTTGCCATAGGGCCGGATGCGGTCAATCTGCTCCGGCGTAAGAACAGGAAAAGCCTGCGTCTGCCGGTCGGGCGCGTCGATGGATGGTTGCACTTCAGACCTCCTCAAGGGCTACTCATAGGTTATCCGCATGGCGCTGGAACATAAACCGGCGCCAAGGTGATCTATTGCGCAAACCGGCGCATCGAGTCGCGCGCTTCAGTGATCTTCGACACGCACGCTCCGGCGCAGCGCTGCGTTGCCGTGCGCAGCAACACGGTTTCATGTTGATTCCGTGCCTTTCCGGCTGATGTTCGCTTTCGGTAACCGCCTGAAAATCAAGTTGAAATCAGGTTAAAAACCACACTGCATGGTGATTGCTGTCACGGATGGAGCAGGCCCCCGGACCGTAGAACAATGGTAGGACGTTTTTGGAGCGCGCAGCGTACGCTCCGCATCGGGCATCCGGCTGTAACTACCACGGGAGGAAGCATGTCCGCATTCACGCCGCCGCCGCTACCAAGCGAAGACAAACGTTGGAAGATCGTGAACGGGACCATGCGCAAAAATGGCTTCGCCCGTCATGCGTTGATTGAGACTCTGCACACCGTGCAGTCGTCGTTCGGCTTCCTTGACGACGATGCCATCCGCTTTGTAGCTTCTTCGCTGCGCGTGCCGTTGAGCCAGGCCTACGGCGTGGCGACATTTTATCACTACTTCACGCTCAAGCCGCCTGGCGAACACACCCTCACCGTCTGCGCCGGTACTGCCTGCTACATCAAGGGAGCGGACAAGCTCATCGCCGCGGCCGAAAGAAAGCTGTGCGTCAAGCAGGGGCAAACCACTCCCGACGGCAAGGTGAGCCTGATGGTTGCGCGCTGCGTGGGCGCATGCAGCCGCGCGCCGGTGGTACTGTGCGACGGCGAGGTGATGGGCGAGATGAGCCATGAACAGATGCTCGGGCAACTGGAAAGGTGGACGGCAAAATGACAATCGAAGAGCTCGAACAGATCGCCAAAGCCGCCCGGCAGGAGCGCGATAAGTACGACTACGAAGTGAACGTCTGCATGGATCTGGCCTGCGCCAGCCAGGGCGCCGGCGCTCTGAAAGATGCCATCGAAAAAGCCGCCGAGTCCTGCGGCAAGAAGGTCTGCGTTCGCCGCACCGGGTGCATGGGCCCGTGTTCGCATGGGCCGCTGGTCCGGGTCGATGCCCGAGTCGATCCTGAAGACACGCTCTACCACCACGTCAAGGCCGATAAAGCCGAAGCCATTGTGAAGAGCCTCGGCGGCACGCCGGTTCCCGAGCTCACATGCGACCTGAGCGAGCACTTCGACAAGCAGGTGCGCGTGGTGCTGGAGAACGCCGGCTACATCGATCCCGAAAAGATCGAAGATTACATTGCGCGCGACGGCTACAAAGCGCTGCTCATGGTGCTCACGGAGATGACGCCTAACGGCGTGGTGCACCGCATTACCGAAAGCGGTCTGCGCGGACGCGGCGGAGGCGGCTATCCCACCGGACTGAAGTGGAGCACCGTGGCCAAGGCCCGGGGCGACGTGAAATACGTGGTCTGCAACGGCGACGAGGGCGATCCCGGCGCGTTTATGGATCGCAGCGTGATGGAGGGTGATCCGCATCGCGTCATCGAGGGCATGGCCATTGCCGCCTATGCAGTGGGCGCGAGCAAAGGCTTCATCTACGTGCGCGCCGAGTATCCCGTCGCGGTCTCGCGGCTCACCACTGCGCTGCGCGAGGCGCGGCGTCACGGCCTGCTGGGCAACAACATCTGCAACACACCCTTCAACTTCGATGTGGAGATTCGCCTCGGCGCGGGCGCCTTCGTCTGCGGCGAGGAGACGGCGCTGATTGCATCCATCGAAGGCCGCCGTGGCACGCCCAAACCGCGCCCGCCCTATCCGGCGTCCAGCGGACTTTGGGGCAAGCCGACGCTCATCAACAATGTGGAAACCTATGCCAACATCGCGCCCATCGTGCGCAACGGCGGCAAATGGTTCTTCAACATGGGCTCTGAGCGTAGCAAGGGCACCAAGGTCTTCGCGCTGACCGGAAAAATCACCAACACTGGCCTCATCGAAGTGCCGCTGGGCATTAAGCTCGCGGAGATCATCGAAGTCATCGGCGGCGGTGTGCCCGGCGGCCATACATTGAAGGCCGTGCAAACCGGCGGGCCTTCCGGCGGCTGCATCCCTGCCAACATGCTCGGCCTCGGGGTGAGCTACGATGCGCTCATGGCGGCCGGGTCCATCATGGGCTCTGGCGGCATGATCGTCATGGACGATACCTCGTGCATGGTCAACGTGGCCCGCTTCTTTATCGAGTTCTGCATGACCGAGTCCTGCGGCAAGTGCATCCCGTGCCGCGCCGGCACCGCGCAAATGTACACGCTGCTCACGCGCATCTGCACCGGAACGGCGACCATGGACGACCTGGCGCTGCTCGAAGAGCTTTGCTCCACCGTGAAGGAAACCAGCCTGTGTGGCCTGGGACAAACGGCGCCCAATCCCGTGCTCAGTACGCTCAAGTATTTCCGCAACGAGTACATCGAACACATTCTGCACAAGCGCTGCCCGGCCGGCGTCTGCCAGATGGAAGCGGTCAATTCTGAGAGCGAGGTGATGGCATGAGCGCAACTGAAACAGATGTCAAAACTCTTGTCATCGACGAGCAGGAAGTGAGCGCGCGCACCGGACAAACCATCCTCGAAGTGGCGCGCGAGAATGACATTCCCATTCCTACGCTCTGCCATCTCGACGGGCTGACCGACGTGGGCGCGTGCCGGCTGTGCCTGGTCGAGATCAAGGGATCGAATAAGCTGCAGCCGGCCTGCGTGACCACGGTGCAGGAAGGCATGGAGATCAGCACCAACTCGGAGCGCCTGCAGAAACACCGCCGGACGATCCTCGAACTACTGTTCGCCGAGCGCAATCACATCTGCTCGGTCTGCGTTGCCAACGGCCATTGCGAACTGCAAACACTCGGCCAGGAGCAGGGCCTCACACATGTCCGCCTACCCTATCGCAATCCCGATCTCGCGGTCGACGCATCGCACGAGCGCTTCACCGTCGATCACAATCGCTGCATCCTGTGCACGCGTTGCGTGCGCGTCTGCGCCGAAGTGGAAGGCGCGCATGTGTGGGACGTGATGGGGCGCGGCATCAACTCCGTCATCATCACCGATCTCCACGAGGAGTGGGGCAAGTCCACCTGCACCCGCTGCGGAAAATGCGTGCAGGTCTGTCCTACCGGAGCCTTGTTCGACAAGAGCAAGATCGGCTCCGACCACCCCAAGTATCCCGACTTTTTGCCCTATCTCAACTTAATGCGGGAGGCGCAATGAGCAAACTGAAACTTGCCACCGTTTGGCTCGACGGCTGTTCCGGCTGCCACATGTCGTTTCTCGACATGGATGAGCGGCTGCTCGAACTCGCCGAAGTGGTCGATGTGGTCTATAGCCCCCTCGTCGACACCAAAGAATTTCCTGACGAGGTCGACATCGCGTTGGTCGAGGGAGCCGTGGCTTCGGTCGACGACGAGAAGAAGATCCGCAAGATTCGCGAGCACACAAAGACGCTTGTCGCTATCGGCGACTGCGCCATCACCGGCAATGTGCCCTCGATGCGCAATCCCATTGGTCCCGAGGCGATTCTCAATCGTGCGTACATCGAAAACGCGAGCGCGCAGCAGCAGATTCCCTGTATCGTGGTGCCCAAGCTGCTGAAGGTGGTGCGGCCCATTCATGAGTTCGTGAAGGTGGACGTCTTTTTGCCCGGCTGTCCGCCCTCGGCCGACACTTTTCACGCCGCGCTCACCGCGCTCGTCAACGGCGGCCCGCTGGACATTCCAGCCCTCACCCGCTTTGGAGCTTGATGGAGATCATGAGCCAGACCATCACCATCGATCCCGTAACGCGCCTTGAAGGCCACGGCAAAATCACCATCCATCTCAACGACCAGGGCGAAGTGGAGAACGCGCTCTTTCACGTCACGCAAGTGCGCGGCTTCGAGCGCTTCAGCGAAGGCCGGCCGTTTTACGAGATGCCCGCCTTGATGGCGCGCATCTGCGGCATCTGCCCTGTATCGCACCTGCTGGCCTCGGCCAAAGCCTGCGAAGCCATCATGTCTGTGCGCATTCCGCACACCGCGGCGCAGTTGCGGCGCATGTTAAACCTCGCGCAGATGGTGCAGTCGCACGCGTTGAGCTTCTTCCACTTGAGCTCGCCAGATCTGCTTCTAGGCATGGAGTCCGATCCCAAGGTGCGCCATATCCTCGGCGTAGCCGCAGCCAAGCCGGAGTTGGGCCGCGCCGGCATCGGCCTGCGCCGCTTCGGCCAGAGCATCATCGAACTGCTGGGCTCGAAGCGCGTGCATCCCGGATGGGTGGTTCCCGGCGGCGTCACCGAGCCGTTGTCCGCCGACAAGCGCGACAAGATTCTGGCCATGCTCCCCGAGGCCTACGCGAGCGCCCGCCTGGCTCTCGACGCCTACAAAAAGATCGCGGAAACTTTCAAGTCCGAGATCGAAGTCTTCGCCAACTTCCCAACCAACTTTCTGGGGCTGGTCAACGAAGACGAGTCGATCGAGTTCACCGACGGCGCGCTGCGTTTGATCGACCCCAAAGGCGCCATCATCGAAGACGGCATCGACGCCAACCGCTACGCCGCAGCGTTCGGCGAGGCCGTCGAGCCGTACAGCTACACCAAGTTCGCCTACTACAAAGCGCTGGGCTATCCCGATGGCAGCTATCGCGTTGGGCCGCTGTCACGGCTGAATATCGTGAAGAAGATGGGTACGGCCAAAGCAGAAAAAGAATTATTCGAGTTCAAGCAGCTCGCAAATGGACCCGTCTCGAGCTCCTTCTACAATCACCATGCGCGGCTGGTCGAGTTGCTTTACGGCATCGAAAAGATCGAAGAGATCCTCGCCGATCCGCGTATCCTCGAGAAGCACGTGCGCGCCACGGCCGGCGTCAATCGGCTTGAAGGCGCCGGGCAGATCGAAGCGCCGCGCGGCGTCCTGCACCACCACTACAAGGTGGACGAGAACGGCAAGATGACCTGGGCCAGCCTGGTGGTTGCCACCGGGCACAATAACAACGCAATGAACCGGGGCGTTCTACAGGTGGCCAGAGCGTACGTCAAGGACGGTAAATTCACCGAGGGCGCGCTCAATCGCGTCGAGGCAGTAATCCGCACCTTCGATCCGTGCCTCAGCTGCTCCACGCATGCCGCCGGCCAGATGCCGCTCGAAATTTCGCTCGTATCCGCCGCCGGCGAAGTCGTAGATCGCATCGCGCGGGACTGATTCGCTTTGTTGTTCATCGAAAGATGAACTGCACTTGGAAAGGTTGAATCTGTGTACGTCGTGGGTGTTCTCCTGTTGATGGTAGTGTTGCCCATCCTCTCGATTGGCAACGAGCACTACCTTCAGCATGCGTCGACGCCGCTGATGTTGCTGGCAGGAAAATGGTTCGTCTTCTGGAGCTCGGGAATCAGGCAGGCTTCCGCCGGTCTGTGGCAGTTCTTCCGGCCCCGGTATACGGTCGAAGGAATATTCGGCATTCACAGTGACGATCCACTGCCCTTCGTGCGGGAACTGGGAATTGATAATTTCGCAATTGGAGCCGTCGGAATACTGTCGATCGTGGAGCACAGTTTTGTTCTTCCGATCGCCATGATCGCCGCTCTATTCTTTGGAATCGCCGGTATCCGTCACGCGACCGACAGACACAGGAACCGGAAGCAAGACCTGGTAATGGCGACCGATCTGTTTGTGTCTCTCGTCCTGGTTGGTTATATTGCACGCACGGTGGCGTTTTGATCGCGCCATTGTATGTTTGGGAAAGGCCCCTCATTCCTGGTTTTTTGAATTGAAGCCTTCTGTTTGCACCAGAAGAATAGTTAAACGCACCCAACTTCATGCCGCACTCGAATCCAATTCGCTGCCTCATCCTCGCCTGCGGCAACACCTTGCGCGGCGACGACGGCGTCGGCCCCAGGCTCGCCGCGTGGGCTGAAGAGCGCTTTCGTGACGAGCCTCGGGTCCGCGTCATCTCGCGCCAGCAGTGGCCCCCCGAAATTGCAGTCGACATCGCAGAGGCCGACTCCGTTCTCTTTATCGACGCATCGGTCAAATCCCCGGCAGGCCGCGTGAGCCTGGTTCCTGTCTCATCGCGCGTGGATGACTCCGCGACGGCTTCGCATCACCTGAACCCGAATCAGCTTCTCGGCTTAACGCGTTCTCTCTATAGCTCCATCAAATCCCACGCCATGCTCCTGACCATCGGTGTGGGCTCAACAGAACTGGGCGAAACGTTGAGCGGACCTGTCGCAGCCGCTCTTCCCCGCGCGCAGGGCATCCTGGAAAAAGCCGTGCTGCGCTTCCTCGGCAAGTGATTGGCTTCGCTTAGCGCAGGGTGCGCGAGCGCACCGGCCATTTCTCCGCGTCCTGTACGGGAACCCACCAGAGAAAAGCTGTATCCATACCGCCGATCTCGACCACACGAGTGCCGTGCATCAGGACGCCCAGGCCATGTTCGTCGTCCCAGGAGCAATCGAAGCAGAAACCTGCGTAGGGAATTCCGTCCTTCTGCGTCGCGTGAACAAATACTCCCTGAAAACCAATAAGGTTGCGGAGGTCGTCGACGGAGCTTAGTTCGGGCATAAGAACATCCCGCTCATCGCCCAGAAACTCATAGCGTTCTCTCATCAACGGATATTCCTTCAGAAGCGATGACAGCAGGGAGGCTGAGATCTCGGCTTCGTGTTCAATGACCCAAGCGGCTAACTGTGAATCTGTTTCCCCAGGCCCATCTGCTCGCTTATCGGCGGGAAGAAACGTGATCTCAGCGATGCCCGTTGCGCATGCTTCACTGCCGCCTCGCAGGTGGGCCCCGCTCGGCGCGCGAAAGCCTATCCACGATGGGAACGGTGCAGTTGTCACCCAATGGCCACTCTCATCTTTTGTGAAGACGGGCGTTAGATTGCTCATCGTTTGCTCGAAATCAATCTTACACCGCCTAGAGATTCCTGCTCGCCGGACCGGAACTCGGAGATTCTGCGAAAGCGCTGCGCCCTACTCGCTGACAAAAAATGGCGGCTGCAAAATTCCGCAGCCGCCGATCACGAAAGAAGAATAGACAAACCTAAAAAGCCGCCAGCGTCTGCCGCAAACTATACGAGCTCAGCGTCTTGATGTAGTTGCCCCGATCGTAGGGCGAGGTATCGGGCACGGAGCGGCGGCTCAGGCAGCCACGCGTCTCGGCGAGCGAGGCGTACTCGCGCTTCTCAAGCCAATAGCGCATATCGGCCAGCACGCGGCTGATGTGATCGATACCGTGAATATGCAGCGCCGATGCCATTTCGACGACACTGCCGCCGGCCATCACAGCCTTCAGCACGTCCTCGGCCGAGTGCACGCCGCCAGTGATAGCGATGTCGCTTTTCACGTTGCCAAAAAGAATCGCCGCCCAGTGCAGCCGCGGCAACAACTCCGACGGCGTAGAGAAGTGCAGCGAAGGCCGCACCTCCAGAGCCTCGATGTCGAAATCCGGCTGATAAAAGCGGTTGAACAGCACCACGGCCCGGGCGCCGTTTGCCTCCAGCCGCGCGCACAGGTTCGGCAGGCTCGTAAATGCCTGCGAAATCTTCACCGCGACCGGAACCTTGACCGCTTTGCATACGCTGTCGACGAGTTCGAGCAGTTGCTGCTCAAGCTCAACTGAAGTCTGGCTGCTGTCCGTCGCCAGCGCAAAGGTATTCAACTCGATGGCGTTCGCGCCGGCCTGCTCCATCTCCCTGGCAAGTTGCACCCAGCCGCCTTTCGTGGTCCCATTCAGGCTGGCGATAATGGGAATTCCTGCTGCTTCGCGCGCCTTCCGCATGTGTTCGAGATACCCTTCGTGCGTCATTCGATAATCGCTCAGCTCGGGCAAATAGCCGAGCGACTCGGCGAACGATTCGGTGCCGCGCGACAAGTCTTCGTCGAGCGCGCGCGACTCCAGCGCCAACTGTTCCTCGAAGAGCGACGTGAGCACGATCGCCGACGCGCCAGCCTCTTCCATGCGGCGAATGTTGTCGATCGATTCAGAGAGCGGCGTGGCCGCGACTACAATCGGGCCGCTGAGCTTCATGCCGAGATATTGCATGGAAATATCGGTCATCTTTCACCTCCGGCAGCCGCAGCCGCCAGCTTGGCTTCCGAATTCTCTTCGGGTTTTTCCGGCGGCGCGATGTGCGGCGTTTCGCCGCGGCCAGGCATCGCAGCGCGGGCGGAGTAGACACGCCACGCGCGCTCCACGTCGTCCTGCGCTTCGGCGAGCAGTTTCGCGGCCAGCTCCGGATTGCTGCGCGCCAGCATGGTGTAACGCGCCTCGCGATAGGCATACTCCTTCAGCCGGATCGAGGGCGACTTCGAGTCGAGTTGGAATGGGTTTTTGCCATCCTCGCGCAGCGCCGGGTTATAGCGCATCAGCGGCCAGTAACCCGATTGCACGGCCAGCTTCTGCTGTTCAAGCCCATGCACCAGATCGTAGCCGTGAGCAATGCAGCTCGAGTACGCGATGATGATCGACGGCCCTTCGTGCGCCTCGGCCTCCTGGAAGGCCTTCATGACGTGCGTGTCATTGCCGCCCAGCGCCACCTGCGCCACGTACACCGATCCGTAGCTGACGGCTTCCATGGCCAGATCCTTGCGGCTGTTCGGCTTGCCGCTGGCGGCAAACTTCGCCACCGCGCCGCGCGGAGTGGATTTCGAAGCCTGGCCGCCGGTGTTCGAGTAGACGCCGGTGTCGAGCACCAGCACGTTCACGTTCTTGCCGGAGCCGAGCACATGATCGAGACCGCCGAATCCGATGTCGTAGGCCCATCCGTCGCCGCCCAGAATCCACACGCTCTTGCGCACCAGAGAATCGGCGATTGCCAGCAGATTTCTGGCGTCAGAAGAACTGTTTCCGTCGAGAACGGCACGAAGTGCTCTTACCCGTTCGCGCTGCTGATTGATCTCGGCTTCGGTCTTCTGCGAAGCCCCGACCAGATCGGCGGCAAGCTCCGCGCCGATGGCCGACGCGAGCCGCGTCACAAGATTCTCCGCAAAGGCCTTCTGCTGATCGAGCGCCGCCCTCATGCCGAATCCAAACTCGGCATTGTCCTCAAAGAGCGAGTTCGACCACGTCGGGCCGCGGCCCTGCCCGTTCGAGTGTAAGGCGTTGTCGGCAGGTTGCCGCCGTAGATCGACGAGCAGCCCGTAGCATTGGAGATATAGAGCCGGTCGCCAAACAACTGCGTCAGCAGCTTGATGTACGGGGTTTCGCCGCAGCCCGCGCAGGCGCCCGAGAACTCGAAGAGCGGCTGCAGAAGCTGCAGGTCCTTCACTTGTGTGTGCGAGAGCTTCGCGCGGTCCACTTCCGGCAGCGCGAGGAAGAAGTCCCAGTTCTCGCGCTCCGGCTCGCGCAAGCGGAGCCTGCGGCGCCATGTTGATGGCCTTCTTGCTGGCGTCGCTCTTGCTCTTCACCGGGCACACTTCCACGCACACTCCGCAGCCGGTGCAGTCTTCCGGCGCCACCTGCAGCGTGTAGCGCTGCTCTTCCATGCCCTTCCACTTGGGCTTGGCCCACTTGAAGGTCGCGGGCGCCTTGTCGGCAAGTTCGGGGCTGTAAATCTTGGCGCGGATCACGCGCGTGCGGGCACACCATCGCACACTTGCCGCACTGGATGCACAGGTCCTTGTCCCACACCGGAATAAACTGCGCAATGTTGCGCTTCTCCCACTGCGCCGTGCCCGACGGGAACGCGCCGCCGGCGGGAATCGCGCTCACCGGAATCAGGTCGCCCTTGCCTTCGGCGATCTTGCCCAGCACGTCGTGCACGAACTTCGGCGCCTTCGACGGAAAACGCGCCCGTCAGATCGAAGCTCGATGTCGCGGCCGCTGGGCAGCTCGACTTTCTCCAGATGCGCCAGCGCGTGATCCACGGCGGCAAAGTTCTTCTCGACCACCGCTTCGCCGCGCTTGCCATAGGTCTTCTTGATCGCTTTCTTGATCTGCGCGATCGCCTCTTCCTTGGGCAGCACGCCGCTGATCGCGAAGAAGCAGGTCTGCATAATGGTGTTGATGCGCGTGCCCATGCCGGCTTCGCGCGCCACCTTGTAGCCGTCGATCACGTAGAACTCGATCTTCTTCGCAATCATCTCCTGCTGCATGGTGCGCGGCAGCTTGTCCCACACCTCGGCCGCCGAATACGGCGAGTTGAGCAGAAACACCGCGCCCGGCACCGCCGCTTCCAGCACATTCATCTTTTCGAGGAAGCTGAAGTTGTGGCAGGCCACGAAGCTCGCCTTGGTGATCAGGTAGGTCGAGCGGATCGGGTTGGGCCCGAAGCGCAGGTGCGAAGTGGTCATCGAGCCAGACTTCTTCGAGTCGTACACAAAGTAGCCCTGCGCGTAGTTCGGCGTCTCACTGCCGATGATCTTGATCGAATTCTTGTTCGCGCCCACAGTTCCGTCCGAACCGAGTCCGTAAAACAGCGCGCGCACCGTCTTCGCGTCCTCGGTCGAGAACTCCGGATCGTAATCCAGGCTCGAGTGGCTCACGTCGTCGTTGATGCCGATGGTGAAACTGTTTTTGGGGGAGGGCTTTTTCAACTCGTCGAGAACACCCTTCACCATGGCCGGCGTGAATTCTTTCGACGAGAGGCCGTAGCGCCCGCCGATGACCTTCGGCATAGAGAAGGGCAGACTTGAGGCGTTCTCGGCCAGCACCGTCATAATGTCCTGGTAGAGCGGCTCGCCTGCGCCGCCGGGCTCCTTGCAGCGATCGAGAACCGCAATCGACTTCACCATCGAGGGCATCGCGGCCAGGAATGCTTTCGCGTCGAACGGCCGGTACAAGCGCACCTTGACCATGCCGACTTTTTCGCCCGCGCGCACCAATGCATCCACCGCCTCTTCAGCGGCTTCAGCGCCCGAGCCCATCAGCACCATCACGCGCTCCGCATCTTTCGCTCCGTAGTAGTCGAACAGGCGATAGCTGCGGCCCGTCAGCTTGGCAAAGCGATCCATCACCGACTGCACAATCCCCGGAACCGCCGCATGGAACGGCGTGCACGCCTCGCGCGCCTGGAAGAATACGTCGGGATTCTGCGCGGTGCCGCGAATGAACGGACGATCCGGAGAGAGCGCGTTCTTGCGGAACGCGATCAGATATTTGTCGTCCACCAAGGCGCGGATGGTCTCGTCGCTGATGGGCTCAATCTTGCCCACTTCGTGCGAAGTGCGGAAACCGTCGAAGAAATGAATGAACGGAATACGAGATTCGAGCGTCGCAATCTGCGCCACGGTTGCCAGATCGGCAACCTCCTGCACGGAATTCGACGCCAGCATAGCCCAGCCAGTCGCGCGACAGGCCATCACATCCGAGTGATCGCCAAAGATCGAGAGCGCGTGCGTCGCCAGGGTGCGGGCCGAAACGTGCATCGTCGCCGGGGTCAGTTCACCGGCAATCTTGAACATGTTGGGAATCATCAGCAGCAGACCTTGCGAGGCCGTAAACGTAGTTCCGAAGGCCCCGGCTTGCAGCGCGCCGTGCAATGCGCCGGCCGCTCCGCCTTCACTCTGCATCTCTTCGACGATGGGCGACCCGCCCCAAATATTCTTCTTCCCCTCCGAGAGCCACTGATCGGCCCATTCGGCCATCGGCGACGACGGGGTGATGGGATAAATGGCAACGACTTCGGAGAGTCGATAGGCTACAGAAGCCGCAGCCTCGTTCCCGTCCATAATGGCGGTGGGAATCACAGTCTTTGGTTCACTCATTCGCTTCGCTCCACAATGCGGCGCGTGGCCAATCAGGATCGGGCCAGCCGCTATCGTGAGTCTCTGCGTTCAGACTGCTAGCGGCAGTGATGGGAGGCACAAGGAGGGTCAGGATTCCCGCATCGTGACACGATGTTCACAACATGCAACGCCGCGTGTGTAGCACCCGACGATTGGCGTGTTCCCCATCACGTTGTCGCGACAACTCTTCCTGCCCGCGCTCCCTGCTTTATCGCCCCACTTCGCCGCGAAAGCCCAGATACGGCAGTAAGCAGCCACTGCGTGCTACGATGGCTGCCACACATCCGCAGTGAACCAATTCTGTTTTCCGCAAGGGAGAGAATATGACTCGTCCAGCATCGCGAGCTTTGGCAGCAGCACTAGCATTTGTGTTCGTGCTTGGTTGGTTTGCCGCAGCACAGGATGTGCCCAGCGGCGTGAACTACAAAAAGGCGATGTCCGAGGTCAACGCAAAAGCTCAGGCGGTACTTCAACAAGCGCTCGCAAATCCTGCAAGCGCAAGTGTCTTTCTTGGCGGCGTCATCAGTTGCGGGCCCACGCTCTGGAACGATCTGAAAGATCACCAGGAACAGCTAAGGAAGGATTCCACGCCTGTCACGATGATGCTGTCCGTACCCGAACCTCTCCAGGCCGAGGGCCGAGGATTTCGCACGCAGGAACAGCGGGAGGCATTCTGGAACGTAGTGCTGGCGAAGTTTCCCGCGCTGCGAACGGGTGTAATCCGGCCCGCGCGCGCCAATGAAATTCAGTATTTCTGGACGACGATTCCCTTCGACATCGAGGAGCCCTTCTTCGCCATCGAAACGCCGGATGCTGTTTTTATCGCGAACATTCGTGATGAAAACGGCATGATCACGTTATTCTGGTTCGACCGGGTAGATGATTTAAGAAGACTCAAAAAGTGATCGTCAAGTGCGGAGAGCGCACCGACGGAGGACATCGTGGCAAACGACGAATGCAAACACCCACAGAAGATTCAAATCCAACAGCACACCTTCATGGGAACAGTTTGGTGCGGCGCCTGGCTCTTCACCATCGGCTTTCTGCACCTGACTTTCTGGCACGGCGTTCTGGCCATCGTTCTGTGGCCCTACTATATCGGCACACATTTCAGCGTTCTGCCGCACTGAACTTTGTCGCGTCGGCAACCGCGCAGCTCATCGTCTCGGACAAACTCGCCCGAGCCAATCCAGGCTCAAAGGGACGAATTCTCCAAACGCATCGTTGTGCCCTCGGTCGGGAATTGAATGGAACTCCTTCGGCTCATTGGCCAGCGAATAGAGCTTGCGTCCTTGCGACGGCGGAATCACTCCGTCCTGCGCGCCATTCGCGATGAGCAGCGGCGCGTGGACCAAGCCAATCTTCTTCTCGTTATCAAAGCGGTCGAGAGCCAGCAGCGAGGCGGGCAAGAACGGATACTGCGCCTGCGCGGCCTTGGGAATCGAAAGGTACGGCGCAAGCAGCATTACGCCGTCGGGATGAAATTCGGTCGCCATCTCCACGGCCACGCCTGTGCCCAGCGAGTGCCCATAGAGAATGACATGGTTCGCACCGACTCCGCGAGCCGTCAGCCCGCGCAGATCGGCGCGCGCATCCATATAAAGTCCGGCTTCGGTCGGCGAGCCCGGCAATCCGCTGTATCCGCGATACTCGGCGAGCAGAAATCCGTAACCGGCAGCGATATACGGGTCGGCAACCTCCGCGGCGGACGCCAAGCTGTCGCCGTTCCCGTGAAAGAAAACAATGGTGCAGGGCTTGCCGGCAGCGGGCGCATACCACGCCTTCAAATCCACGCCGTCATCCGTGCGCACGGAAACTTCTTGAAAGGCATGGTTCGCATACGCCTCACTGAGCGGAGTGTAGGTGTGGGTCGGCAGATACAGCAGGTGCCGCTGAGCCAGAAAGAAAACCGCTACCACGCTCAGGTACAGAATCGCCGCGAACTTGGACCAGCGTTTGAGTTTCTTCACAAATCCACCAAGGAACAGTTCATTCATGGCCCGGCTGGGATGAGGCGGAGTGGTCCTTTGGTTTAGGGCCGCGGCTTGACAGCAAATACAGGCAGCTCATCTTCGCCGAATCCGCCGTTTGACGGAGCCGGCTCGTATCGCGCAAATCTCATGGAATAGTCCGGCCGACTACGACGGCTGGAACGGAGCAACTCAGAGAGCGGCACCATGGCCTTGATCACCTGCGAACCGCTCACGTGCTCCATACCTTCAATGCGTCCGCGGCGCGAGTTGATGTCGCCGATAATCACGCCCATGAACTCCTCGGGAACCGTCACTTCGACAGCCATCACCGGCTCCAGCAGCACCGGCTTGGCCCTGTGCGCGGCTTCTTTGAACGCGACAGAGCCGGCAATTTTAAAGGCGTTTTCATTGGAGTCCACTTCGTGATAGCTGCCGTCGAACAGCGCCACCTTCACATCCACCATCGGGAAGCCGGCCAGAATGCCGCCCTCCATCGCGCCCCGCACGCCCATGTCGATGGGCTTGACGTACTCCTTGGGCACCACGCCGCCCTTGATCTCGTTGATGAACTCGTAGCCTTTGCCCGGCTCGTTGGGCTCGACGCGCAGCCAGCAGTGCCCGTAGTTGCCCGAGCCGCCGGTCTGCCGGATGTACTTGCCCTCAGCCTCGGCCGTCTTGCGAATGGTCTCGCGGAAAGCCACCTGCAGTTCTCCTACCTCGATCACTGCGGTCTCGATAATCTTCTTCGTGATCGCTTCAAGTTCCAGTTCATCCTCGCCACCCAAAACGATCTGGCCTTCGCCTCCTTCGAGTCTGACTCTGATTGACGGGTTCTCAGCTAAGATCCGCGCGATCTCCCGCGCGACGTGCTCGCGATTCTCTTCCTTGTGGACGGCGATTGCAGTTATGAGAATTGAATTCACTTGATGAGCGTTCATTTTGATTCTCGTGTAAAACGGATTTCGTTTACGTCGTAACTGGTGTCGCCGGCCCATCGCCACCTTTGTAGTTCAGCGAGCACACGCAGCGCTGGCAGATGGGATTCGACTCGACGTCGAGCGACGCGCGAAAGCACCGCGCCTCATCGCCGTTGATTACCTGCTCCAGCGTCATTCCGGCCACGCTGCCTATCTTCTGGTGAAAGAAGCACGGCCGCACCGTGCCATCCACTTCCACAACCGCCGAAACCCAGGGCGCGTTGCACATGGGCGCCACCGGAGCGCAGTCGCCGAGATGTTCCCTGAATCGCCGCGCTATGCGCCGCATCTTCTCCGGAGACTCGACGATGTAACGCGCGCGGAAGTCATCGGCATTCTCGCGAACCAGCGCCTCGACTTCCTCTTCGAGAGCCACGACTTCGCCGCGCGAGAGCGCCACCTCGTCCTGCCGCACAATCGGCCACACCACGTCGCGGTTGAACGCCTGCGAGGTCAGGTCCGTAGCGAGAAACGAAATGGAATCGAGGCCGATCGCCTTTGCGCCCGCGACCGTCTGCCTCAACACATTGTGATTCGCCTTCTGAATCGTCGACCGCGCGTTGATCGGCATCTCCGGCTTGCGTTGCCGCACTGCTTCAATTCCCTTCCCGATAAGCTGATGACCGCCCTTCACGCGCCGCACCTGGTCGTGAACCTGCTCCGGCCCGTCGATGGATACAATCACTTCATCCACTCCGTTCGCAACCGCATCGGCGCGTTTTGTCAGCAGAAGTCCCGTCGTCAGCAGCGTGACGCGCGCGCCGCACTCGCGTAAAAATGCGCACAGTTGCTCGAATCCTCGGTGCAGCAACGCCTCGCCCCCGGTGAGCACCGCTTCGCGCACGCCGAGCCGCACCAGCGACTCGCGATGCCGCGCAAAATCCGCCAGATCGAGCTCTTTGCCATCCGTCTTCTGCCAGATGTCGCACATCAGGCAGCGGCAATTGCAGTGCTCATGCACGTGCAGCAGCAGAATGGGCATGGCCGCAATCGCACCCGAGGCCAGCAAAACGGCACTATCAGGTTGCGAATCTTTGGTGTGCCTTTCGCTGATCACGCGACCAGCCCCTCCACCAGCGCCTGCCACTCCGCCTCGAACGTCGACCGGTGGAATGTACGCCCGGCGCGCGCATACCAATATTCGGCGTTCGACTCCACACCCTCTTTGCGGTGAAGGTAGGCGTGCACGGCCATAGCCTCGGGCGTCTCGAGATCATCGACCATGCCGTGAGCGCGCGCCCAGTCGCCCTTCGCGTCCCACCAGAGTGCGGCGAGCGGCGCCGAAAGCTGCCCCGGCGGCTCGGCTTGGCCCAACGTCGCCCGAAACTCCTCAACCGTCATGTTCCGCTTGTACCATCCGGGCGCGGCCCATGCAACCAGTCCCCTCCTGTCGCACGCACCCAAACCGTCGGCTTCGCCGTCGATCTGTCTGTTGTTTTCTTGTTTTCTTGTTTTCTTGTTTTCTTGTTTTCTTGTTCCCTCGGTCCCTGCTATTAGGTGATTCAGATCACTTCGAAGCAAAAATTCCACTGCTACAACTAAACCATCGATCCGATGAAAGAGTTGAGGGCCCGCCAGGGGGTACGGGAGGGGGACTGGGGGATTCTCAGTTCGGTGTCTCCCTTCCTGGAGGTGTAGCGGTGGGTCTGTTCCATGCAATCATCCACAAAAATCAGGTTTGCAGCCCGGGCCGCTTTGGCCGTATACTGAAATCCGACCATTCTGGTCGCATTTCAAAAATGCTGCCTTTTCGGCAGCGTCTTTCTGGAGCCAGGCAGGTGAGCCCGCTAAGCGAACTGAAGGTCGGTGAACGTGGAATCCTGGAGTCGCTCGCCCTCCCCGAGTCTGTTCAGAACCATCTGATGCATATGGGTTTTGTGCCCGGTTCCTGCGTCCACGTCCTGCGCTGCGCCCCGGCCGGCGACCCCACGGTTTACTGCATCGACGGCATGGAGATTGCTCTGCGCTACGAGACGGCCGCAGCCATCCGCGTGCGCCCTTGCGTTGGCGCAACGGCCGCCTCAGTCCCTGCCGATCAGGAAGCACCGCCCGAGTTCGCTGAGGCTGCGCGATGAATGCCTGCTGCGAGACCCCGGCTTTCAAGCCGGCCGGTGCCACGTCACCTAGCAGCGCGCTAAAGACCGTCGTTCTCATCGGCCCTCCCAACTCCGGCAAGTCCACGCTCTTCAACAAGCTCACGGGCCTGCGCCAGAAAGTCGCCAACTATCCGGGCGTCACCGTCGAGCAGCGCATGGGGCTGATGGCAGGCATCGGCCGCGACGATCTCACGCTCATCGATCTGCCGGGAATCTATTCGCTCACGCCATACTCTGAAGACGCGCGCGTCGCTGTCGATGTCCTGCGCGGCCGCATGCCCGGCACACCCAAGCCCGACGCTGTTTTATTGGTCCTGGACTCGCTGCATCTCACGCGTCAACTGATGCTGGCCATGCCGGTGCTTGCCGTAGGCCTGCCCACTCTGGTCTTGCTCAACATGAGCGACCTGATGGAGTCCCGCGGCGGCCACATTGACGCGCTCAAGCTGGCGCGCGAACTCGACGCGCCGGTCGCGCAGATCAGCGCCACGAGCGGCGCGGGCCTCGACGCCGTCACGCGCTTCCTGCATCAACAGAACGGCCACGACCAACCCAAGCGGGTTGAGCTGCCTGTCATCGGCAACGCGGCCAGCACCCACAACTGGGCCGAGCAGGTGAGCCGCCGCACCGGCTACCGCGTTCCGCTTTCGGCCGCCAACACGCGCAGGATCGACAACGTCCTGCTGCATCGCGTCTGGGGACCGCTGCTCTTTTTGCTCGTCGTCGTCGGCGTCTTTGAAGTCGTCTTCTCGCTGGGCCAGCCGCTCTCCGACGGCTTTGGCGATCTGCTGGCACGCGCCGCCGATCTAGCCCGTCCGCTCTTGCCCATCGGCTGGCTGCAATCCCTCCTGCTCGATGGCGTATGGAAGGGCATCTGTTCGGTTCTGGTTTTCCTCCCCCAGATTCTTCTGCTCTTTCTCTTCATCGGCATTCTCGAGGACACCGGCTATCTGGCCCGCGCCGCGCTTATTGCCGATCGCGTGATGCGGACGATTGGTTTGAACGGCAAGGCGTTTATCCCTCTACTCTCGGCCTACGCCTGCGCCGTTCCGGCCATCATGGCCACGCGCACCATCGAAAACAAGCGCGACCGCCTGGCCACCATCCTCGTCACGCCCTTCATGACCTGCTCGGCGCGCCTTCCGGTTTATCTGCTGCTCATCGCCGCCTTCATTCCCAACATCTACTACCTGCATGGCCTTCTCGGCCTGCAAACCCTCGTCATGCTCGGCCTTTATCTCGCGGGATTCGTCGCCGCCTTTACCACCGCGCGCCTGCTTAAAAGCTCCATCCTCAAATCCAGCGACACGCCCTTCATCCTCGAGCTGCCGCAGTACCGCATGCCCACGCTCTACTCGCTCGCGCTGCGCCTGCTCGATCGCGCGCGCATCTTCATGAAGACCGCGGGCACCATCATCGTCGCCGTCACGCTTGCGTTGTGGGTTCTTGCGCACCTGCCAGTGATGCACACGGCATCCGGTGCACTCACTGCTCCCGATCTGGCCGCGAGCCTTATCGGACGCCTCGGCCACTTCATCGAGCCGGCCATCGCCCCGCTCGGCTTCAACTGGAAGATCGGCATTGGACTGCTTTCGAGCGTTCTCGCGCGCGAAGTCATGGTCAGCACCATGGGCACGCTCTACGGCGCAGACCCCAGCACCCAGGCGCTCAACCTGCAAACCGCCCTCCACCACGACATGACCCTCGGCGGCGCGCTGGCGCTCATGATCTTCTTCGCCTTCGCCATGCAATGCACGTCGACCATCGCCGTGGTTCGCCGCGAAACCAACAGCTGGAAGTGGCCCGCCATCCAGTTCCTCTACATGCTTGCGCTTGCCTATGCCGCCGCCTTCGCCGTCAATCATCTGGCGATGGCCTTCCTCGGCTGATTACTAATCCATTCAAGTCCGTTCATCGGCGCGCGCCTACGGGTACACCTGATGGGGGTGTTTGTGCGGGTTGTACGTGAGATAGCCTAGCCCGACGCGCATGTTGTGATCTACCGGGCCGGGAACCGTCATGGCTACGGCGATGCCGAGCACGGCGTGGGCAACCATGAGCGGATAGATGTTGCGGTAGCGCAGAAACAACATGCACGCCGCGAGTCCCCAGACAAATGTGACCGGCGTAAGCACCGGGTTGGGAAGGTGGGCCAAGGCAAACAATACAGATGCCAGGAGCGCTGCACCGGCTGGCCGTGAAATCAGGCGCAGGAAGCGCAACAAAAACACCCCCTGTAACAGGAACTGCTGCACACCGCTCCAGAGGGCGTAGGCGCAATAGGTGGTAACAAACGCGCGCGTCCCGGCGGGCACAAGCAGTGTGTGCCTCCGGGCGGCGATGGCAATGGCCACGGCGGCAATCATGAGCGCCGCGCCGGCAATCCAAAGCGAGCGCCCCAGGTTGAGGGTGCGAAAGCCCATCGCTCGCCAGCCTTCAAACGACTGACCTACGATGAGCACTACGCCCACCGCGGCCACGATCCACAGTACGCGTTGCAGCGGCCGCGGCGTCCACTCCACCGCCAGAATCAGCGCATAAGCCAGCGCGATTCCGATCTCGTAGCGGCGCCGGTCGCGCCCCATGGCGGTCTCCTCGTGTTCACCCGGCAAAAACGCAAGCGCGTCCATCGTCCGATCCTAATCCAATTGGACGTTGCTCCCCCAAATTAAGGTGTTGCTCGAACAACCTGAGCTTATCCAGCCGGCCGCGCAGTAGAATGTCGAGAGCGTACCCACGGGCTTTGTGGAATCGGCCTGATCCGGTCGCCGCATCACGATTCTTTTCCGCAACGCCCCGGCCGCGGAGAAAGCGAGGACGCGTGACTGGTCAATGGCCCGAGCGTACACACTCTGGAAGTGGGGGCATGAACTACTACGAACAAGTCGCTGAAGCGGCGGACGATTTGAGGTGGAGGATCGGCGACCTCACGCCGCGCGTCGGTATCGTGCTCGGGTCGGGACTTGCCGCAGCAGCCGATGCGCTCTCCGATCCGGTCGCAGTGCCGTTCGCCGAGATTCCGCACTTCCCGCAATCCACTGTCGAAGGGCATCCGGGCCGCGTTGTTGCAGGATCACTGGGCGGAACACCGGTCGTCATGCTGCAGGGCCGCGTGCACTTCTACGAGGGCTACTCGCCGCGCGATGTCGCGTTTCCCATGCGCGTGCTGGGCGCCCTGGGAGTTCGCGCCGTCGTGCTGACCAACGCAGCCGGCGGAATTGCGGAAGGGCTGCAAACCGGGCAACTGGTTCTGCTCGCCGATCACATCAATATGATGGGCTGGAATCCGCTGATCGGACCCAACGAGCCGAGATTCGCCGCGAGTCCTGGCGCCGGCCTGCGCTTCTTCGACATGACCGAGGCCTACTCGAAGGCGCTGCGTGAGTTGGCTCAGGAGGCGGCACGCGAAGAGGGATTTGTTCTTGAGGAAGGCATTTATATGGGCGTGCCCGGGCCGAGCTTCGAGACATCAGCTGAGATTCGCGCCTTTCGCGCTCTCGGCGCCACGCTGGTTGGCATGTCCACCGTGCCGGAGACGATCGTAGCGCGCCACATGGGTATCGAAGTGCTGGGCATTTCCTTCGTCACAAATCTTGCCGCGGGACTTAGCCCAACACCGCTGAGCCACGCGGAGGTCGAGGAGACCGGCCGGAAAGTCGAGGCACGGCTCGCTGCATTGCTCAAACGCATCGCCCCGAAGATCGCCGCAAGGATGGATAAGGAATCGTGAGATCCCGGCCCGCCCGCCGAGCCGCACAGTTTCCGCGGCTGGCCTTTTCCCCCACCGTGCTTGGCATCGGCGGCTGCTCCGGCTCCGGAAAAACCACGCTGGCCAATGAACTGGCTCGCTTGCTGCACGGCTTGCGTTTCCATCTCGACGACTACTATCTCGATCTCAGCCATATACGGCCGGAACAACGAACGGAGATGAACTTCGATGACCCGGCCACGATCGACGTTCCTCTGCTCGCCGAGCACGTAGGAGCGCTCGCCCGCGGAGACTCGATCGACCGCCCCTGCTACGATTTCGTCACTCACACGCGCATGGCGGGCCGCACGGTGCGCGTCACCTCCGGCCCATTCCTGATTGTCGAAGGCATCTTTGCTCTCTACTTCCCCCAACTACTTCCGCTTTACCATCTGCGCGTCTACGTCGACACGCCGGACGAGTTGTGCTTCGCACGCAGATTGAAGCGCGACCAGGACGAGCGCGGCCGAACCGAAGTGTCGGTTCGCTATCAATGGGAGCACCGCGTGCGACCGTCGAGCGAAACCTTCGTACGCCCCTCCGCGGCCCACGCCGATCTGGTCATTGACGGCGCCGGCGCGCTTGATTGGAAGGTGGAACGCGTGATCGCGGAGACCCGCAAGCGCGGGCTGCTGACAGGAAAAGAGTGAAGGCGCTATGGTACTTCGGCGGCTGCTGGTCGAACGCGCTGTCCCGCCCAGCTAACGCTTCGCATGCGATCCTTCCATGAAAACCGGTTCATGGGGCTCTTGTGACTTCGGCCGGTAGACCTGGAGTTGATTCTTCCCTTCCTGCTTGGCCGCGTACATGGCTTCGTCGGCGCAGCGCAGCAGAGACTCCGCGTCGGAGCCCTCTTCGGGAAATGTTGCCACGCCGATGCTGACGGTAACACTCACCGGTGCTTCGTCCACATGTACCGGAATCGAAGCACCTGCAACAATTTTGGCCGCGATCATCTCCGCCTCGTCGGCAGCGTGCAGGTCGGGGAGCAGAATGATAAACTCGTCGCCGCCCATGCGGGCAACGGTATCGGTGGCGCGGACTGCTGCGCTCAGGCGGCTCGTGATCTCGCAAAGCACCATGTCGCCCACATGATGGCCAAAGGCATCGTTGACTTCCTTGAAACCATCCAGATCCACCATAAGCAGGCCAAGAGAGGTGTTGAACCGCTTTGCACGCTCGATGCCCGTTTGCAGCCGGTCGTCAAGCAAAAGGCGGTTGGGCAATCCAGTGAGCGCATCGTGTTCCGAGAGATGACGCAGGCGCTCTTCGCTTTCTCGCAGCGCTCGGGTCTGCTGATCGACGCGATGCCGCAAAATGAAAATCCAGGCGAGCGCCGCCAGACCCAGAAGCCCGCCGAATGCAAAGCTGTCCAGCGTGTGCTGCGGAGTCCACCACGAAGGGGTGTGAAGCACTTCAACGTCGCCGGCCGAGCGCAACAGAAGGTGCAGCGACTGGGTGCGCACCGAGCCTTCTCCCAGATTGGTGCTCAGAGCGTCCACCTGCATGCTGCTCACTCCGGTGATGCGCAGAATGCTGCCTTCCTTCCACCTGGACACAGCGCTGGCCGCGCTTTCGGGCAGTGTGGCGGAAAGGAGAATGGAACCAGCGCGCAGAACGAGAGTGGGATCGCTGGCCACAGGATCCTGGCCGATCAGCTCCGCGTCGATTTGCACAAGCTGCCCGTCGAGATTCCCGTTAAGCGCATCCGCGGGCGCGATTCGGTGCGGCACCGGCGCGGAGAAGTCTCCCGTCGAGCGAAAGATCGCATCCTGGAGCGTAGGCTTGAACTCGGTGATGGCGGGAAATCCCACCACGTCCACTCCAGTACCCAGGGCCATGTGGGCGGTCTGCACGGTTTGCGCGCAGATGCCGTCTGTACCATCCTGAATGCACAGGATGCGGCCCGGCCAGTCCAGTGTCACGTTGCCGCTCACGTGCACGCGGTGCAGCAGCTCGGCAGCCGGAGAAAAACGAAACAGATGCTTGATGGGAACCGCTGGCACCGAAAAAGGATCGCCTGGCGCCGCCTGGATCACTCTCAACTCGTGAAGCGAGGGGAAAAAGGCGTGTACGCCCACCATCTGACGGTTTTGATTGAACAATGGCGCTGCATTGGCCTGGATGCTCACCACCGAATCGACCAGGCCGTCGTAATCGGCTCCGGGCTCACGTAACGTAATCGCGGTAAACGAGCCGCCCTCGGCCGCAACTTCCAGAATCGCATTGTGCGGCTCGAGACGCACATTGCGTACGCGGCCCTCGACTCGGACCCATTCGCAATCCAGAACTCCCGTAAGTAGGCGCGGGAGAGAAACTTGTGCCGCATTTCCAGGCAGGCCGGGGTGACCTTCGCGCTGCACGCGATCACCAAGGACAACCGGAGCGAAGTCTCCCGGCCCTGTGGTTCCCACAATCTCCACTGCGTCGCCCGCCTGGATGGGAAGGATCGGGCGCAGGGGCACAGACACGAAGACGCAGCCGGAACTGTCGCAGACAAAAAGCGCGCCGTGCCGCGAGTCGATATACGGATCGTAGTAGGTGACCACCGCATGAAGATGCACCGGATAATGGCGCACAGCCTCTTCCAGCGGAAAGTTATGCGCGTCCCGCGCCCTGGTCAGCGTGTGCTGCTGGTCCCCCGGCTCGGACGCGCTTAGAGCGCCGGCCGAACAGCAGACTACAGCGGCCATGGCCAAAACGCCGAGCAAACCGCGGATCGGCAATTGATCCCTCGACAGAAACCGGTTCATCGACTTTCCACGACCACGCGCCCGCGCGAACACAAAACCCGCGCACTGACGCTTTTGTGGTATTTCATCGGACATTATGCGCTTGGCGATCAGCAAAATGTATCCCCAATTCGAGCAAAGCACTGAATCAAAGGGTGTAAATCCCAAGGGACCGTTCTGGATGTACGTCTTCTAATGAAAAGAATCCGATTCAAGAATCATTCCTGCGTACATGACGCCTCCAGCGCCATGTCAAAAGCATCGGCGCCTTGGGTACTTTTGCGATCGCGATGGCTCTAGCCCTGAACCGCCGTTCAGGCATATGTGCTTACTTCCCGGTGAGCGCCGACACGGGAACCAGCATGTCTTCCTTGCGCATGACCATGTTGGTGGCGTTCAGCGAGGCCAACTCGAAGCCGTGCCCGTGCGTGATCGCGTCCGTGGGGCAGGCCTCCACGCAATAGCCGCAGAAGATGCAGCGGTTGTAATCGATGTTGTAGACCTTGGCGTAGCGCTCCGACGAGGAAATGCGCTTCTCTTCAGTGTTATCCGCGGCTTCAATATAAATACAATTCGCAGGGCAGGCTGCGGCGCACAGAAAACACGCCACGCACTTTTCCAGTCCGTTCTCGTCGCGTTGCAACACGTGCGCTCCGCGGAAACGCGCCTCAAGGACCGCTCCGCGATTGGGGCCGGGACCGTCGGGGTAGTTCTCGACCTCGGTCGGCGCAAAGGCCTCGCGGGCGGTGATACTCATGCCCTTCGCAATGCCCGCGAGATTGCGCACAATCGACATGGCTTCAGTATACGACGAGGCCGAAAGCGCCTCGGGAGGGCACGGATCGTCTGCAGCGCAATCGTTTTGGCATCGTCGAATCCAGGAACCGTTGTCGCGCGCATAACCGTCAGCCGAGATGCCGATGGAGCAGCAACTGTCCGGCAGGACAGCGAAGATTCCCGCGCCTCCCGAGTCCCGATTCGGAAGCTGTTGAAATTTAACTTGCCTCCGGCCAGCTTCTCTGTTACAAACACTCCAAGGTTCGTGTCGCCTTCCTCGGGGCTTTTCCGCGCGACAACACCTCTCAACAAAAAATCAGGCTGTAGTTAGGCCACGTAGTGTGCCTTGCAAACAAGCAACGGCTCACGAAGAAATCCTTTCCCCAGGAGGCGCTGAGATGCACAAAGCTCTCAGGCAATTTGCGTTTTTCCCTTTTGCGTTGGCCGCGGTCTTATGGATCGCTCCCGTTGCTAACGCTACGACCTTCTACTTCTCTTACGCTGCGCCAGGCGGAGTTTCCGGCTCCGGCCTTCTCACCGGCACCGATGAAGGGGTCATTAACGGCAACCAGGCGTGGCTGCTCACAAGCGGCACCGGATTCTTCGACGACGGCGTCGACAGCGGCCCTATAGCTTTGGTCCCAAACCCCAACGGTCCCGACAACTCCTCGCAGTCCCCATCCACTCTGATCACCTACGACGATCTTCTCTTTCCGGATGCGGGCCCTGGGCAATATCTGGATGTAGACGGCCTGTACTTCAGCTTCGGCAGCCTGGAGTTGAATCTTTATGACTTCCTCGGCGACGGCTGGTACGAAGACAACGGGAACAGCGGATATGGCGCCCTTGCTGTAGTGCCGACTCCCGAGCCGCCTTCCTGGCTGCTGCTGGGCGCCGGATTCCTCGTTCTGGTGCTGGTTCGGATGCGGAGATCCAGGCCCGGGCTGCTCCCGATTTCGTAAGCCGGTTTGATCCTGCGCCGGCGCTTTCTCTCAAAACCCTCTGGAGGTACGTATGATCTCTCTCAGAATTCTCCCCGTCCTCGGCGTTTCGCTTTTCGTGGCCGAAGCGGCGCTAGCCGCTCCCACAGCCACGCAAATCACCGCCTGCGTGAATGAAACAACCTATGCGGTCCGCATCGTTCCTACGGCCTCCCAGTGTGTGGCTGGCGAAGCCGTCGTTAGCTGGGCAGTAACAGGACCGGTCGGCCCTGCCGGCCCCGCTGGTCCCATTGGACTGCCTGGGCTGCCCGGACCCGCAGGCGTGGCAGGCCCGCAAGGTCCCGCTGGTCCGGTAGGTGCAGCTGGTCCCGCCGGTCCTCAAGGTCCTGCTGGGCCAATGGGCGCAACCGGAGCAGCTGGCCCCGCTGGTCCCGCGGGTCCGATTGGCATTCCAGGTCTCACCGGACCTCCCGGAGCAACTGGCCCCGCGGGCGCAACAGGTCCCGCTGGTCCGGCCGGGCCGGCCGGGCCGATCGGACTCCCAGGTCCCATGGGTACGCCAGGCGTGAACGGACTACCGGGCGCTACCGGTCCCGCAGGACCGACAGGCCCGCAAGGACCATCCGGTCCAACCGGTGCGACAGGCGCAACCGGTCCTGCCGGACCCACCGGGCCATCCGGCACAACGGGCATTTTTGGCACAGTCAGCAACGGTGTCAGTTTTCGCGAGGGCAGCGGCGGCACAGTCAACTGCACCATTGGCAGCATCCTTCTCAATGTCTCCACCGAGTACCCGGCAAACTATCTCCCCGCGGACGGCAGGACTCTGGATATTGAGACCAACACGGCGCTCTTCTCGCTGATCGGCATCAACTACGGCGGAAACGGAGAAACCACCTTCGCCCTACCTGATCTGAGGTCCGCGGCTCCCAACAACACCATTTACTTGATCTGCGTCTCAGGCGTCTTCCCCTAAACGAAAAATCCCCCGGCAGAGCCGGGGGATCTCCCTCTGGCTTAGTTAGCGATGCCCCTCCGAGTGGCCACCGCCCCCGCCGCGCTGCTGCGGCTTGACGTTCTTGTCGGCGCTTAGCGGGCGCGGCTCGGCCGGCGTGGCCGGTCTGCCGTGATTCTGGTTGGCGTACTGCCCGCGATTTCCCGCGTAACTCTGCGCATGTTGCACCTGCGTGCTCATGCGCGGAGCCGTGGGTTCGCGCCACGCGGAGCGCTCCGAAGCCTGCGGACGCGACTGCACTCCATTCGGCCCGCCACGATAGCTGGGATGAACCGCATTGTTCCCGCGCACATCGTTGCGCATGTGCATATCGTTCATGCGCACATTGGCGTGGTAGCTGTACACGTTATGCACGCGGTGCATGTCGATGTTGTTGTACACGCGGTTATAAAAGAAGTGGCCGCCGTGCCAGTAGCCGCCCTCGTAGCCGAATCCGACGTAGCCGAATCCGTAATGAATGCCGCCGTAGAAGCCGATGTGCAAGCCCCAATGGCCGGGATACCACATGTAGCGGCTGCCGTAAAAGCCCCAGTAGCCGGGCGTCCAGAGCGCGCCCATGTACGGTGGCTCAACCCACACACCGGGAACCCAGTAATACCCGCCGGTGCCCCAGCTCCAGTAGCCTGGCGTCCAGATATATCCATCGGCCGGCGCCGGAGGCTGATCGTAATCGGGCAGCGGCGGCGGAGGCTCCGTTGCTTGCTGTGTTGGCTGCTCCGCGTAATTCGAGTCGTCGGGATTTTGGTTGTCCGGCGGCGGAGCCTCGGTGCTGTAAGACTGGCCCGAAGGAGCCTCATTGACATCAGCGGGATCGGGTCCCTGGTCGGGTTGGGCCTGATCGCTCTGGGCTTGCCCAGCGGCGGCGTGCACCGCAGTGAGCTTCAGGTGCGATCGAGTTCCATTCGATCCTGCCAGATATAGAACAGCCGCTGCGGCCAGCGGCATACAAAGTGCGAGTCGAGAAATACTTTTCATCTCAACCTCCATTCCTTTCAACACGGCCCATGATACTAAGTCTCGGCGTTCCAGGATATTCTTGCCATCGCTGTTGATCGCTCCCGTGCGGGCTCGTTTTCAATGTCCGACGCGGCTCGCGGCAGATTTTCCGCGATTGTTCGCCGGGGGCGTGGTCACCGGCTTTCGCGCACGCGTGTCGAGAAGCTGCTGGCACAAATCTGAATCCTGACCGCGTTCCACGCCCTCGATGGCGTCCTGCCCGCTGCAGAGTCGCAGTTTCATGGCGTCGGCATCTTCGTGGGTCAACTCTATCGTGCGATCGAGCCCCGTCATCGGGTCCACGTCGTATCGGAACAGCGTATCGCTCGGTACTCTTACCTTGCCGTAGTCGAAGTGATTCCACGTGACCACGGACGCGCTGTTCTCTTCGCCCGACATGAGAGCGTACACCTGCGTCCACGTCACTCCGGGAGCGGTAGGCGCAACGGCGTTCCACACCAGAACGCCCTGCCCGCCGCGTATCCATCGCGCGGCCCACATGTGGTGCGCCGCGTCGTAGTAGAAGCTAGTCAAGAATGTACTGGCCGCGCAGTCGTGGCAGTTGTCGTAGAGCACGGTCAGTTCTTCGGGAGCATCGGGAGCAAAATGCACCCAATCGATCCAGCGCAGATTCACGCCCTTCAGCACCGGCGCAACCACGTGGCTCGTGAGCGATGCGTTCCACACCGTGAAGGTGTCATTGCTGGGAATTGCCCGCGGCCCTTCGCGCTCGGTCGTCACCACAAGCGCCGCGTCATACTCGACGCCGATCTCGCGGATCGCGGTCCATTTTTCCATTTGGAAGGATCGAGTGATCCACGCCACGAGGTTCTGGCCTTTGGAATCGTGAAAATCGACCCAGCGAAATGTGCCCGAGGTTTGCTGTGCGTTGAGAGAAACGGAAAAAGCCAGCGCCGCAATGAAAACCCCAAAGCGGCAGGAGAGGTGAACCCGCATGGCTCTAGATATAACAGAGGGGGCTTGTCGGATAGTGTTGTCAGAATTTCTTTGTTGACATTTCCAATACGATGATATTTAATTGCGGAATTCGGCAGACCGTACCTTGGATTCCCCACGGTTTTCAATCCCCAAGGCGCTCTGTTCATCAACTACCCGGACAATCTAACTGACGGCGTTTCTCGCTTTCCCAGAGCAGCGGTGTAGCGTACAGCGCGGATTCTATATGGGCCCACGGGGAAAGACCTGCCCGTGAAGACCCTGCGGAAAAAATCTATCCGTCAACTGTCGCCTTGGTTGCAATCGATTCGAGAAACGCTTTTGGTGCTCGGAGGAGACCATGCTCCAGGTGCCGGTCCTCGCTGGCCGCGCTTTGCTGGCCGCCGTGTTCGCTGTGTCGGGAGTGGCCAAGCTAGCCACGCGAACCAGAACGCGCGATAGCTTAGTCGAATTCGGCGTGCCCGTCCGTTTCGCAGGCATCTCCGCAATCGGTCTTATTCTGGCTGAGCTTACGGTCGCGGCGCTGCTGCTTCCCATCGCCACTGCCTGGTATGGCGGCGTCGGAGCTTTGGCTCTTCTTGCAGTGTTCAGCGCAGCCATTGCGATGAATCTCGCTCTCCATCGCAAGCCGCGCTGCAACTGCTTCGGCCAACTGCACTCGAAGCCGATTGGGTGGACCACACTGGCGCGCAATCTTGGCTTTGGCGCGATTGCGGGCATGGTGGTTTGGAGTGGCCGCGACCCGAACGCTCTCAGCCTCCTGGGGTGGACAAGTTTTCTCAGAACGACTGCTACCGTCACCCTTGTTCTTTCAGTGGGCAACCTGGTTTTGTTGATTGCGCTGGCAGCGTTCCTGGTGCAAGTTGTGCGGCAACAAGGACGCATCCTGTTGCGGCTGGAAGCGATCGAGCAAGGTGTAGGCATCAAGAAGGTCGGTATATCCGACGCAGCGGCTGTTCCACAGGTTGGCCTGCCTTTGGGAACGCAAGCTCCTGCGTTTGAATTGAACGATCTCAACGGCGGCCACAGCAGTCTGAGCGGACTTTTGCAGGCGCAGAAACCCGTCTTGCTGCTCTTTTCAAGTCCCAACTGCGGGCCGTGTCAGGCGCTGCTTCCGGACATTCCGGGTTGGCAGCGCGATCTGGGCGAGCATTTGACGATTGCGGTTGTGACTGACGGATCGGCAGCGACGAACCGGGCAAAGTTTAAGCCGCTCGGCATCGAGCGTGTGCTGATTCAGGAGCGGCGGGAGATTGCTGAGCAGTACCAGGCGTGGGGCACGCCGGCGGCGGTTGTGATTGCGCCCGACGGGACGATGGCAAGCTATGTGGCCCAGGGCGGAGATGCAATTCGGGCCCTGATTCACTCGATGACGGCGCAACGTCCGCGGCTCGGCCAGGATACGAAGGCCATTGCCTTGGGAGATCCGGCGCCGGATCTCAAATTTCAATCTTTATGGGGCGAAAGCGTGGCACTCTCCGATCTGCGCGAGAAGGAGACTCTGCTTTTGTTTTGGAATCCACGATGCGGCTTCTGCACGAAGATGCTGCCCGATCTAAAGGCTTGGGAAGCGGAAGCTTCGCCTGACGCTCCGCAGCTCCTTGTGATTTCAACAGGCAGCGCGAGTGAAAACCGCGCCATGGGCTTGCGTTCGGTGGTTGTATTGGACACCGAGTCAAAGGCCGCACATGTTTTCGCCGCTCATGGAACGCCCATGGCGGTCTTGCTCGACGGCGATGGACGCGTCGCGTCGCATGTCGCGGCAGGCGCTCAGGCAGTTTTCGCGCTTGCCAATCGGCGTAAAGACTCAGAAAGTGCTCCGGATTTGGCTCTCAGGAGGGCTTAACCGTGGAACATTGGTTTGATCGCTTCGTGAAGGACCTTGCGCGCGGCGGAGTGTCTCGCCGCGATGTTGTGAAGCTGGCCTTTCAAGGCGCTGTTGCCGCAGCCGCCGGGAGCTTCTTTCCTGTTCGAGCCATGGCTCGCGCCAGCTCCGGTAAAACGATTCCGCCTCTTCCCGCTTCCAGCTTGGAACAAAGAGGGCCGTGCTCGTTTTCTCGTGATGGTCAAACCACGACCCTCAAGTACGGCGTCCAAAGCTCCGTCAACGGCCAGCCGCTCACCCACGAGTGTGAAATCACCTTCGACCTCGGCTCGAATCGCGGCGATGCCAACTCCGTCAAAATCACCAGCACTACGACCGTGAAACTCGGCGATGACCCTCTGCTTCAAATCGACAGAAACTCCCAAGGTGGCAACTTGCAAATTAAATACAGCTACGGCCAGGCCTTCCAGGGAGTTCACGAGGCGGCATTCACTTTCGATGGCAAGACCGTCCAGGGTACCGTCGACAATCGCGCCATCTCGCCGCATCCTGTTGGAGCCGACTTCAGCACGATCAAGTATGCCGACGGCAACCCGGCGCCGGCGATAAAGCTTGACCCCGCAATCAGTAGCGCTCTCACTGCCCTCTTAAAGCAGGCCCAGGACGCCGTATCGACCTGCAAGAGCGCCAGCGCCAGCCGATCTTCGAGCGAGCCCGATAGCTGGTTCCAGTCTCTCGCCCTGCGCCGGCGTGTGAATCTTTCCCGTTCTCGCCGTGGCGTTGAAATCGCCAGCCTCTCGCCCGCAGCTCTGGCGCTCGCTCCCTCCACGTTCGGTGCACTGGAGCCTCTTGCCGCTCTTGAAGGCGCCGGCGAAGGCTTCGGCATGGGGCAGATCGGCGGATCTGGCTGCACCGATTGTCAAAACGATTGCGCAGGTACCTACGCCGAATGCGAAGGCGCGGCTGGGGGAGGGTGCATCGTGGCCTTTATTTGCCCTCCTTGCGGTGCCGCCTGCGAAGGGACGGCCCTCATAGCCTGCTCTGTCACAGGAGCGGAGTGTCTCAGCGCATGCGACGATGCCGGACATGCCTGTTGCCCGATTGGCTGCAGCAACGGCAACTGCTGCGACAGCGGCCAGCAGTGTACGCCCAACGGCGGCTGTTGCCCCGATGGCGTCGAAATCTGCAACAATCAGTGCTGTTCCCCCGGACAGGTTTGCAAGGATGGCGTTTGCTGCACCACCGACCGCAACGTCTGTAAAGGCGTCTGTTGTCCCGAAGGGAATGTCTGCTCCAACGATGACATTTGCTGTCCGCCGATCAAGGGCGGCGCAAAGCCGGTCTCGTGCAACGGCTCGTGTTGCCCCGAGGGCCAGAACTGTGCGAAGTCTTACGCGGGTAGCAAAGACGAGATCTGCTGCTACACGGAGCGTATTTGCGGGGGCGTCTGCTGCCAGGCTGGATGCGTGAATGGCAACGAGTGCGCGCCGCTTTGCCTGGTCGGCGAGTCTTGCGGCTCGAGTTGTTGCGACTGGGGCTGCGCCGATGCAAAAACCAGCACCTGCAAGCCGGCGCAGAATTGCGCAAAAGGCCAATATGTATGTCCAGGCGAAGCCGCCGGGGTGGTGAACGTATGTTGCCCCAACGGCACGGGCTGCCACAACGCAAAGTGCTGCCCCACGAACACAACGTATTGCACCAATGTGACGACCGGCGTAGCGGGCTGCTGGCCACAATCACAGTGCTATGTTCCGCCTCCACCGAAGTAAGCGAAGGCGGGAGAATCGCTCGGCGATCCAGGGAGCACAGGAGACAGGGAGCCGCAATGAAAGTTGCGCGTGGATCGCCGTCGATCGGGAAGTGATTCGCTGGGATGGCGGATCAGAGAGGTAATTAAAAGTCGGGTTATCCAGTCTTTCTACAGCCCCAGCTTCTCCCACATCGCGTCTATTTTCGCTTTCGTCGCGCGGTCCATTTTTCCATCGTGAGCGCGTCATCCAGGCCACGATGTTCTGGTCTTTCGCATCGTGGAAATCGATCCAGCGGAACGTCTCGAGGTTTGCTGTGCGTGGAGAGGGGCGGCAGGTATCAGCGCCGCTATCGGTCCGAAAATGCGGCTGGGAAGGTGGACCCGCATGGAATTAGATATATCAAAGCAGACAATCCGGGCACAGTGGTCTGATCACTTAACTGATTTTATTGGATAAATGATGATGAATGCCTCTTCATTTCGGAGAGAATTAAAATCTCACAAGTCGAAATAATCTTGAAATATCGCTTGACGGACACCAATTTTTGGGAGTAGTCTGCTCTCCAATGTGGTCATACCTCTTGTTTAACACTTGAAATATAAGGTATGACCTATACTCAGACCACCTCCTTTCCCCGGATTTCTATTTCAAGGAGACTCTCTGCATGACCAGGCACCTATTTCACAGCATCCTCGGCGGCTGCGCGCTTGCCGCCCTGCTTGCCATTCCCGCCGCATCGACGGCGCAAACCTACGCTACCGGCGACAGCCGCAGCGTCTCCCAGCCCAGCACGCCGTCAGCTTGCCAAACGCTAACGGCGCAGTTCACTTCCTCAAAGGTCGATGTATCAAGTCCGCCGACCAGCGACGACACCACGCGCATTCAGGATGCGCTCAATTCCTGCGAAGGCTCGGGCAAGGCCGTGGTACTGGCCGCCTCGGGCTCGAACAACGCCTTCCTGAGCGGACGGCTCACCATCGAGAGCGACGAAAGCCTGGTTGTCAATTCCGGGGTCACACTCTACGGCAACAACAGCTATAACAGCCAGTCCGAGCTCATCGATATTCCCAACAGCAATACGGGAATCTACGGCCCAGGCGCGATCGACGGCCGCGAAAACGTGCACTCTATGAGCGACGAGCCGCGCCTGGTGCAGACCAACAACGCCAGCAACTTCATCGCCTACAACGTCACGCTGCAAAATGCCGCGAAACCCAACCTCTACATCCAGGGCGGCAACGGCGCCACGGTGTGGAACGTTACCATCAACACCTCGCCTAGCCAGGCCAATGCCGACGGCATCGATATCGACAGCATCACCAACGTCACGGTGAACGATTCGAATATCACCGCCGGCGACGACGGCATCGCCATCAAAACCAATGCTTCGTCGGCTTCGAACATCACCGTCGAAAACACGAATGTCTACGGCACTCACGGACTGTCGATCGGCAGCCAGACCTTCGACGGGGTCACCAACGTCCTCTTCAAAAACAACTACGTCTACGGCAAAAGTTCCAGCGGCACGGCTTCAACTGACGCCAACGCCATCAACATCAAAACCGATAAGGATTGCGGCGGCCTGGTGAATAAGGTGACCTACGAGAACACCTGCATCCGTTACGCCAAGCACCTGATCGTGGTGAACGCCAACTACGGAAGCTGTAGCGGCACCTCGGGCACTCCGCAGTTCGAGAACATCATCGTCAATGGCGCGCTCTCTGAGAATTCGGTTTCAGGCGCTTACGAGGAACTCGCGGGGTACAACTCCAGTAACATTGCGCAGATTTACCTGGGCAACGTGAAGCTCGACAGCAATACGCAGAGTGGAGACGAATATGCCGACGTCTACCTGGACAATGTGAACGGCCTCGATCCGTCGGGCACGGACGTGACCGATCTCAGCTGGACTGCGAGCGGCAGCGTGCCGAGCTGCTCGTTTAAGTTTTGATCATTGACTCAACGCAAACCTGGGTGGGTAGAACGATCCTCAACCAATTCCTCTCCACTCAGCACGAAAAACGAGTGCCCCATCCTTGGCGCGTCATTGTTTTTGCGCCAAGGGTGGGATAGCCCGAACCTGAACAGGCGCAGCTTCAAAGCCCCAGCTTCTCCCACATCGCGTCCACCTTCGCCTTGGTCGCGCGATCCATCTCGATCATCGCTGGCCACGGCCGCTCGAAGCCTTCCGCCTTCCACTTGCGCGTGGCATCGATGCCCATCTTCGATCCGTAGTTGGGCAGCCGGCTGGCGTGGTCAAGCGAATCGACAGGTCCAAGCGTGAACTGAATGTCGCGTTCGGGATCGATATTATTTGCCACGCGCAGCACTACCTCGCTAACGTCCTGCACGTCGCAGTCTTCATCCACCACAACGATGCACTTGGTGAACATGGCCTGCCCCAGCGACCAGATGGCGTTCATCACCTTGCGCGCGTGGCCCGGATAGCTCTTCTTGATCGAGACAATCATCAGGTTGTGAAAGACGGCCTCGACCGGCAAATGAATATCGACCAGCTCGGGAATTGTCATCTTCATCGCGGGCAAAAAGATGCGCTCCACGGCCTTGCCCATCCAGGCATCTTCCATCGGCGGCTTGCCCACAATCGTCGCCGCGTAGATCGGGTCCTTGCGGTGCGTAACGCACGTCAGATGGAAGACCGGGTACTCGTCCGGCAGCGTGTAAAAACCCGTGTGATCGCCAAAAGGCCCTTCCGAGCGCAACTCGCCCAACTCGACATAACCTTCGAGAACAATCTCGGCGTGCGCAGGCACTTCGAGATCGACCGTCTCGCACTTCACAATCTCAACCGGTTTGCCGCGCAGGAACCCGGCGATCAGGAACTCCTCAATCTCCGGTGGTGCGGGAACGATGGCGGAAAAAGTCGTTGCAGGATCGGTGCCGATAGCGACGGCAACTTCAAGCCGTGAGCCTTTCAGATTGCCCAGGGCGAGTTGCGCAGTGCCCATCGGCTGATCGGGAATCGTGACTGCACCTCCGGCCGACTCCGCCATCATCGCCACGCGTGCGCCCTTCGGGTCTCCCACATCATTCGTCCAAAGGGCTCCTGCACGGAGTGCCTCGCGATAGTGCTCGGCGGCAACTTTCTGCCGCTGCCAGTGCATGCCGGTGGTCTGGCCGTCGTACACCTGCATGCGATACATACCGATGTTGCGTTTGCCTGATCGCGGGTCGCGCGTATGCACGCACGGCAATGTGATGAACCGCCCGCTGTCATGCGGCCAGCACTTGAGAATGGGAAAGTAATTGAGATTGAATCCTTCCCGCCGGATCATCTCCTTGCACGGCGCATCCTTCGCGGAAACAATCTTCGGAAAAATGTTGCCCAACTCCGCCAGTTGCGGAAGCATCTTCAACTTGTCCAGCAACCCGCCCGACGGCGGCTTCAAATTCATCAGCCCCTGAATGCGCTCGGCAATCTCGTCGATGCGCTCGACGCCCAGCGCCAGAGCCATGCGCCGCTCGCTGCCGAACTGATTGATGAGAACCTTGTGCCCCGTGTGGCCCTTCACGTTCTCAAACAGCAGCGCCGGCCCGCCAGGAGCGTACTTTTCTGGCTTTGGACTGGAGTCGTGGCCTGATCGGGAGCCAATCTTGCTCACCCGATCCGTGATCTCGGTAATTTCGAGCTCCGGCGAAACCTCTTCGCGGATGCGCCGCAGCTCACCATTCTTTTCGAGCGTTTTGATCCAGTCGCGCAGATCGTCGTAGGCCAAAGACGTGCTCCCGATAAGCGTTATGCTATGTCACCCATGGTAATGCCTGGATCCGAAGCGCGCGCCACGCAGTGTAGGCGCGCTACGCCGGTACGTTGCTCGTGTGCCGGCTGTCCCACTCTCCGCGGCCCCGCAGCGCCGCAATCTCCTCGCGCGCCAGCTCCTGCGCGCGTTTGGTATCGGGCTTCCCCAGCCGGTTCAGCGGCATCTGCCCCGGCTCCACGATCATCCAGTGCCGCGGCCGCATATAAGTCGCGAGCGCACGCGTGTGCCGTTCAAGCTCAGGCACGGCCAGCTCTACGCTTGGCCGCTTTTCCACGATCGCGACCACGCCTTCGCCGGCCACTTCATGCGCAACTCCCACAACAACGCAATTCGCAACCTTCTCCGTAAGGCCGGCAATGTGCGCTTCCACGTCGCCCGGAAAAACCTGGTAGCCGAAAGACTTAATCACCCACTTCGCCCGCCCCGAAAGATGGATGCCCACCGAGCTTTTGTAGCCAAGGTCTCCGGTGTACAAATAGCCGTCGCGCGAAATAGTCCGCGTAGTCGCTTCGGCATCGTTCACGTAGCCGAGAAAAGTCTGCGGCCCGCAGAAGCAGATGTGTCCGATCTGGCCCTCTGGCAACTCCGCGCCGGCCAACCCGTCTTCGCGCATTGCCTCGCGAATCGTGCACGCGTAGATCGGCATGTCGCGCCCCAACCCGCCAAGGATTTTCACCCGCTCCGAAACTTCGACGCTCACGTAAGTGCAAAACCCCGCGCACTCGGTCAGCCCCAATCCCGTTCCCACCACCGGCGCCATCGTAGCCAGCTTGTCCACGAACGGCCGCGAAACAGCATTGCCCCCGTAAGCAGCGAACTTCAGGCTCGTGAGATCGTAGCGATCGTAGTCCTTCAGCATCCACTCCAGGTTGAACATCACGGGAATCTGCCCCAGCAGTTCCACGCCATGCTGCTCGATGGCCCGCAACGACCGCGCTGCGTCAAAGACCTCAAGCAGCACTGCCGTCCCGCCGCCAAAGAGCGTGGACATGAGAATTTCGGTTTGCGCGCCGACGTGTGAGGCGGGCAGGTTGACGAGCGAACGCGTGCCGCTGTCTCCGCCGAAGAACGCGGCAGCGAGGCACATGTTCTGCGACGTGATATTGCGATGCGAGAGCAGCGCCGCCTTGGGCGAGCCCGTCGAGCCGGTGGTGAAAATCACCAATGCGCCATCGTCTTCCGCGATCGCGGGTGCGCGCTCGGCCAGTTCCGTCGCCCCGGCATCGGGCGTATTCGTCGCGGCGTGTGCAGCGGCTTCGACCAACTCGCCATAGGCGCGGAATCCTTCTGTCGGCTCCGCCGAGCTAACCGTAAAGCAATGCTCGATCCACGAGCATTTCGCCGCGACGGCGCGGCCCATTTCGCGGAAATCGATTGGCCCATAAAGCCCCAGCGAGATAAACCCGCGCGGGCGCAGCATCTCCACCACGCGAATCACTTCGGCAGTGGGCAGCCGCAGGTCAAGCGGAACCACAATCACGCCGATCTTGAACAAACTGTATTCAAGCAGCACGTGCTCCACGGACATGGGCAGCAACGTGACAAAGTAGTCGCCTTTTCTGAAGCCGAGCCGCAGCCATTCGAGCGCCAATGCCGTGGTAAAGCGGTCGAATTCGTTCCAGGTGACGACGCGGCCACTTTCCGCGCCGATCAGCGCCACAGCTTCAGGCCGTTCTTTCGCCCACTTCGCGACAACGCCGTGCAGTAGGTGGCGATCGGCAAATCGAGTGTTGTAGTCGTCAAGAGTCAGTTGGGCCAAGGTCATGGGATTGGGGATCATGTAGTTCGCGGATTCCTCGAACAGTCGATCATGCAAGGCCAATCGCGTCAAGCGACTCGACGCGAGGATAGCCACTCAGCTTTGCAATGACTCTCGCCGAGCCATGCAGTTGCCGCATATCTTTGCCTTTGGCGTGCGCAATGGCTTGCCGCACTTTGAGCAGGGAGGACCGTACAGCGAGAGACGATGGTGCATAACCGCGTTTTCATTCGTCTCGCTGTAGCCGGTAATTTCCTTATAGCGCTCCAACAATGGCGCGAAGCGTTCGGCTATCGGGACATCCTTCAGCGCAGCACCGGTTCTCACCCTGTAGTCCTTCACGGACTGTGTGCCAGCGCTATAGAGAGCAGCAATCTCGGCGTATTCATCCTCGTCGAGCATCGGCATTTCGGATTTGCATCGCCAACACCAAAGCCACTTCATCGTGCCACGATCATAGCGCGGGAATCGTTGACGGCGCAGCATCAACTCGCTCGCTGCACTGCCGTTACCATCGGATTCGCGGGCGGAATCGCATCCATGGGAAACCCCAGCCGCTTCCACTCATCGTAGCCGCCGCGCAGCGGGCGCACGCGCTCAATGCCCAACTTATGTAGTGACAGCGCAGTTTTTGCCGCGGTCGCCTCGCTGGGGCATGTGCAATAGAGCACGATGTCGCGGTCGCGTGGAATCTCACTGTGCCGGGCGGCCAGCGCATCGGGCGAGAAGTGCTGCGCGCCGGGCAGAGTAAACGGGTCAGCCATCAGTTCCAGCGGATGGCGCAGGTCGACGATGAACACCTGTTCACCCGCGTCGAGCTGGCGCTTCAGCTCCGCGGGCTCGAGGCGCGAAGCGACCAGCTTCTTGAGCACCACACGACGCCGGTAGATTCGAACCAGGAAGAACGCCGCGACTCCAAGCAGGAGCAATGCACCTGAGAAACGGCCGGCCCAGTGGAGCAACTGCGGATTGCGCGCAATCAGGTTTCCAAAAAAGCGCCCAGCCCCCAGCAGTACCCCCACCCAGAGCGTTGCGCCGATGCCGTCGTAAAACAGGAACTGCGGAAACTCCATGCCGTTCTGGCCGGCAACTGGCGGCGCAAGAATGCCCAGGCCGGGTATGAACTTGGCAAACATCAGCAACCTGCCGCGGCGGCGTCCGAACGAGTCCTGTGTGCGGCGCACGCAGGTCGTGGGTTCGAGCGAGAGTTTGCAAAGCAGGCGCAGAACATGGTGCCCATGGCTGCGGCCGATGAAAAACCAGACGGTGTCGGCGATGAGAGTGGCTCCCACACCGACCATCAACCCAAGAAAGAAGTTGATGGGCCCATTCGCCGAGATCGCGCCTGCCGCAAGAAGCACCGGCGCGGCAGGCAGAGGAATCCCCAACTGCTCCAGCAACACCCACACAAAGAGCAGCAGATAGCCGTAAGTCAACAGAATGTGAGTCGGCAGGGCCATGGAATCCGATTAAAGCAAGGGGAATCAGGCTGCGTCACCGCTTACGGCGTACGCAGCCTGTTCTCTATCGGATGATCTTCCGCAGCAACCGTTGCAGAAAACTTCGGCGCGCAACCCAGCACGCGCATTCAATGGGACGGTTAGCGCTTCGTTGCGCCGGTGCTTGCAGCTTTGTTCACTGCCTGCTCGATCAGCGCCGCGTCTCCCAGATACGAATGACCAGTTGCCTTCAGGTTGCCGTCAAGTTCTTCCACCCTGGGCACACCTGTAGGAATGTTGAGATCGAGAATCTCCTGCTCGGAAACATCTTCAAGATATTTCACGAGCGCGCGAAGGCTGTTGCCATGCGCCGCAATCAAGACTCGCTTGCCCGCGCGAATCTGCGGAGCAACCACGTCGTGCCAGAACGGCAGAACGCGGTCCACCGTATCCTTGAGGCATTCTGTGACGGGCAGTTGCTGCTTCGAAAGTCCTCGATAGCGCGGATCGTTCCCCGGATAACGCGGATCGGATTCTTCCAGCGCCGGAGGAGGAATATCGTAGCTGCGGCGCCAAATTTTAACCTGCTCCTCGCCGTACTTCGCTGCCGTCTCAGCTTTATTCAGGCCTTGCAACGCTCCGTAATGCCTTTCGTTCAGCCGCCAGTCACGCTCCACGGGAACCCACAACAGATCCATCTGATCCATAGCGATCCAGAGGGTGCGAATCGCGCGTTTCAACACCGAAGTGTAGGCAATGTCGAAGACGTGTCCCTGCTCTTTTAGAACCCGGCCAGCCTGGGCAGCCTCTTCTCTTCCCTTTTCCGACAGGTCGACATCGGTCCAACCCGTAAACAGGTTTTCCTTGTTCCAGATGCTCTCTCCATGACGCAGCAAAACGACTTGAGACATTTCAGCCTTTCCTGGTTTGAAGCTCACATTTTTTGACGATTCACTAACGATTATACGGAATCCTTGTGCGCTCCCCCTTCGCTGCGTGTGGTAACAAATTTGCTTCTCGCTTGCCAAACCGGAAGACTGGTCTCGGTCGAGCTTCCGCCATTACGCGCACGGCGAGCGCAAGCAGTAAAAATGGAGTCATTTTAGAGGGCCGCGCTGCGCGAATGTCAGTGCCGAAGGGTTTTGAGCTTCGCAGAGTGGCGGATTGAGAAGGTGCCAATTGGTTATCTTGAATCAAAACTGGAAGAGGGCTTTATGACCTTGCCCTCAGAATGCGTATCTCTTAACCGGCCGTGTTTTGAGGATTAAATTCATCCTCGTCATCGTCGTGGCGGTGGGAATGTGGGAATCGGTTTCATCGATTTCCAAGGTTTGTGGGAAGGGCGGAAAACAGCGTTATCGTTTTCCGGGCTTTCCATAAACCGTCATTTCCACGGCCTGCCTCGATCGCCGCGTATTCTCAGGCGGCGATCTTCTCAGCAGCATCTGTCCAGTCTTGCTCGAACTGCATCGGGCTGACGTAGTTCAGCGTCGAGTGCATCCGGGTTCGGTTATACCAGAGCAGCCAGGAGATGGTTTCATCCTTGGCCTCCCGGATCGTTTCAAAACGCCGGCCGTATAGCCGTTCCACCTTCAGTGAGCCGAACAACGTCTCCGAGCAGGCGTTGTCCCAGCAGTTTCCCTTGCGGCTCATCGATGGCGTAATGCCATGCTCTTTGAGTACCTCCCTGAAGTCGTCGCTGGCGTATTGGCTGCCGCGATCGCTATGAAAAATCAATCCGGCCAGCTTGCCGGGATTGCGCTTGAACCACGCCATCTCCAGAGCATCGATCACCAGGTCGCGCTGCATGTCCTGCCTCATCGACCAGCCCACCACCTTGCGGCTGAACAGATCGATCACTACCGCAAGAAACAGCCAGCCTTCTTCGGTCGCGATATAGGTCAGATCGCCAACCCAGGCCTGGTTGGGCGCAGCCACCGTGAACTTGCGATCAAGCACATTGGGCGCAATCGGAAGACCGTGCTTGCTGTCGGTGGTGGCAACGCGGAACTTTCGCTTGCCGCGCGCCTGAATGCCATGCTTCTGCATCAGCCGTTGCACCCGCAGTTTACCCACGCGAATGCCCTGCGCCCGCAGTTGACGCCAGATCCGCGGCCACCCATACGCACCGCGATTCTCCGCGTAAACGGCGCTGATGTGAACCAGAAGCGCTTCGTCGCTGAGGTGACGACGCTGAGCAATATGGACCCGCCGCGCCAGATGTTCATGGTAGCCAGAGACACTCACCAGCAGAACCCGGCACTGAACCGAGATCGGCCAGACTCGCTTGTGGCGATGAATAAAGGCGTACTTCATTTCTGGCACTTCGCAAAATACGCCGTGGCTTTTCCCAGGATGTCGCGCTCCATCGTTACCCGCGCCAATTCTGCCCGTAAGCGGCTGTTCTCCATTTGCTCGGCAGTCACCTGAGGCTTGCCGCTGGCACCCTTCAAGGTCCCGGCTCGATGCTCCCTGACCCAGTTGCCTAACGTCTGTTCAACCACGCCCAGACTGCGAGCTACCGCTGCCTGACTCTGGCCCGACTCCACTAGCCGAACCGCCTCTTGCTTGAACTCCAGCGTGTAACGTCCCCGCGTTGCCTTCGTCATCTTCGCTACCCTTTCGCATTAGAACAGCTTGCTAAGGGATACGTTTTGCGCGGGCAAGGTCATTAATTGCAGGCTTTATTCTGAGTCTTACTCTTCACATCTCCTCGGCCGTCATAACGAAGCTGTTTCCATATCACGATGAGCCGATGACTCCTCCCTTGATTTTCGGCTACTTGTTGTGGCCAGGATGGTTAATCACGAGAGGACCTTGGCCCTTTCACTTATGGAGGGAAACAATTGCCGTCGCGATTAACGGCGCACTGTATAGCATCGCCGTTTATTGCCTCTTGACAATCTGGAGCACATTACGAGATAAGCGCAAATCTGGTACCTAGGATGCCCCACTCATTGACCCGAGAAGCGAACCTTTTCGGAGTTGTGCCCCGTTCATCGCGCTTTTTGCGATGAGCGGGCTTCGCCACTCCCGAAGGGACCCTGAGCCACACTTACGACGCAGCAGGAAACTGGAGTCGATGACCGCGAGCCGGACATCGTCGTAGATGTGCCGGCTCGCGGAACCTGTACCAGGTCAATCGTAGGTTTGGAATAATATTTTGGCTCTCCCTGTTAACTGCCGGAAGAGCTTGTTGGTGCTGCGTTCGCCGCGTGCAATATCTGCACAGTCATGCCCGCAGCCGATGCGGCTGCATCGTACTCCTGCGAGAACTGTGTAAGCGTTAGCACGTATTGGCTTCCATTGTCGTGAGTGTTCATGTACGCCCCAGGATTTCCCGGCGTGCCTGGGTCCCGGTCCCAGGGATCGTTGATGCGCACATAGGTGCCGTCCGGAGTGCCGTCCCCATAAATCCCTGTCGCCACGATCGCGTGCAAGCCGGGAACCGCGGCGCCTACCCAAAGCGGGCCATAGGTTTGGAGCAACTGGCGCAGGCCGTCGGCGGTGTAGCACTGAGGCGGTTCCTGGGCCAGCGACCAGGCAGTCGCCAGCGTCGGAATGTCGGCTGGATTAAGACCATTGGTGAAAGCAGCCCATTCACCCGCCCCGGAAGCAATCGCGGCGGGGTCCAGGGATACCTTGTCCCGCCATCCCACAACCATGGCTGCCGACGCCGCCCAGCAGGACATGCCCGTAGGCTGATTGATAAGCTGCACGTCGGGCCAATTCACGTCGAACGATGAGCCGGTCCCGCCCGGTCCACCAACTTGTGTGCTGCTCTGATCCGTCGTGTCTTGAGTTGCTCCAGAATCCTGTGTGCTGGTCTGATCCGTCGTGTCCTGGGGTGCGTCAGCAACCTGTGTGCTGCTGTCATCGTCTTGGTCGGGCATATAACCTCCTGTTGAATCGCTGGATTTAATTTCTGCGGCGAAACGAATCTGTGCCGGTACCTGCCGCCGCCTGCACGATCATCTCAGGCCCGTTGTTTGGCACAGGCTGCCCCAGGCTTTACGCCCTTTTACGGGCTCCCAGATGCGCGATACATGGACATAGTGCATGCGCATTCCGAAACGTTTCAAGATGTCAACATTTTGTGTGCCGGATGGAGCCTCCCCTGCGGGGAGGCTTTCGGATCAAATTGCCGCTTGGCAGCTAGCGCGAGCGCAACGACTTCAAGGCTTCAGGCAGACGCTCTTCGATGAGCTTGGCGCGCTCGGCGGCGATTCCGCCAAGGTACGCGGGCGCGGGAGTCGCCATGAGCACCAGCGCCAGCGCAATCAGCGAGAAGATCAGCCCCGCGACGCCGGCTGAGATCAGCATGTGGTAAGTATCTTCGCGATCCAGCGCAAAGACCCTGGAAGCCAGCGTCTCCAGCGGCCCAATGTGCTTGAGGACCGCGAGCGCAAACAGAAAGAAGACAGCCGCAAGCGAGGTCAGAACCGCAAGCGTCACATCCACGCTGCGATGGAACCTCTGGCGGGCGCTGCAACGGGCGCATTCGGCAAAGTGACTTTCGTAATCTCGGCGCATCTCAGGGGAGATGCCGGAGATGTCATATCGCCAGCTTGCCAGAATGGCGCCTACGACCCGGTCCGTACATTCCATTCTTGTCGTAGACATAAGACTCACCCTCAAAAGAAATCATTCCGAGGCAAACACTTCAGCTTGATTCGCCTGGCTTCCGCATTGAGATCCGATTCGGAAGCTCTCTTGATTGGACGCGCGCTCCGAGTGATCGGATGCGAGACACATTAAAAGGTATGCAATGCCATGCACAATGGCCGACGTTACGCCTAGGCCCTTGCGCAGAACAGGGGAGAGATTCGCTGCGTCAATATCATTCTAACCCTTTTTTTTAGAAATCGATGGCAGAAAGTGGCTGGTGTTGGCAGGCAAGCAACAACCGGTTCGCCAAGAGCCGCGCCCGGCTGGCCAAGGCACGTTCGGCGGCCAGCTTCGCCAGCTCAGGAAGATTATTGTTTTCAGAAAGATGCCCCAAAATGATGTGCGCGGCCTGGCCGTCGTAGTCGTTGGCAAGGAACTCCGCGGCCGAGTCGTTGGAGAGATGCCCAACTCGGGAAAGAACTCGCTGCTTCACCGACCAGGGATAGGGCCCGTCCCGCAACATCTCAAGATCGTGGTTCGATTCAAGCAGCAGCAGATCCAGCCCGCGCAGATGTTCCTTCACGTTGGGCGTGATGTAGCCGAGGTCGGTGGCGAAGCCCATCCGGACCCCTTCTGCGCTGAAGATAAAGCCCACCGGATCGGCCGCATCGTGTGGAATCGTAAATGGGTCGATGCTGATGTCGCCGATCGAAAACCGCTGGCCGGCCGAGAAATACTCGACTGCCGGAAGCCAGGTGGGATCCTCCTTGAGCGAAGGCGGCGAAGCTGGGCTATCGGTCGAAGTCTCGGAAACCTCAGTCGCTGAGCACTCCACGGGAGTTTCGGCCTGCTTTTCCACAGGAGTTTCCGGCACTTCTTCGGCAGCCTCCTCTTCCAAACCCTCGGATTCTGGTTCGGCGCGGCGCTCGGCAGCCTGTTTGCGGCACATTTCCAGCCACTGCGCGTAGCTCATTTGCCGGCGAGGAGTCAGCCAGCGCATCCATGCGCGATGCGTCGCCTCCGTAAAGTACACGGGTATTCCCAGTTTCCGCGCAGTAACGGCGAGGCCGTTCACGTGGTCCTGGTGCTCGTGCGTGATGATGATGGCGTTGAGGGTTTCCGGCTCTTCCCCTGCGATTTTCATGCGCCGGAAGACTTCGCGGCAGCTCATCCCCGCGTCCACAAGGATGCGCGTCCTGCCGCCGGTCAGTACGGTGCAATTGCCTTTTGACCCCGACGCCAGCACCGTGAAGCGGACCATGGATTGAGGATAGCGCGAATCGTTCCCTTCCCCCATCCCCCGACGGGCTATTGCACCGGCAGATTCGCCAACCGAACAAATAGAATGCGATAACCCTGACAATCCCACAAAAGCACAAGGGCATATTCCCCGAAGCGGCGGCTATACTGGTTGGCGTTTCAGTCGCTCCCCTACCGGGCTCCTGTACGTCTTGACCTCGGCAGCCGTGGAGATCGAATTCCGGTCCGGAAGAAAAGTCACTGAGGTGACGAATGCTGCCGGGACCGACTCGAAGGAGCAAGCCCATGGGAAATCTCGGCAGTAGACTTGTGGCGTGGGTCAAAGCCGGCAAGACCGAGCAAGCGATCAAAGTGGAAGTACCTTCTGTGCAAATGGTCCCGCCAGACGGCGAGGACCACGAGGCCTTTCGCGAATACCTGATGCAGCCTCTTCGCCCCTTCCGCAAGCCCGGCATCTCGGTCACCGAGGAGTTCAATTTCTGGTTCGCCGATCGCCTGAGGAGAAAGGCTCTGGAAGCAGCTCTGGCCGCAGCCGCCGCCAAGGCCGCCGCAGCCGCTGCCAGCAGCCCAGCTCCCGTTGCAGCCACAGCCGCAAAGGAAGTTCCGAATACGATGGGGTTGGGTCTGACTGACTGGATGCGGAATCCTACCCCACCCCAATCAATCTCGCCGGAATCCCAATCGAGACCAGAGTCTTCCGCGCCGGATTTAATCCCACAATTGAGCAGCGATAGCGGCCAGAAAGAGCCAGAGTCGCAGGAATACTCGGCGTTGTTTGCGGGGAAGAATCCTCCGCCACTGCCAACAGCACCGTTTTCGTCGGGTATCTCGAGCGACCAGAATGAGCCCGAGTTGAAGGAAGACTCGGCGTTGCTTGCGGCGCAGAATCCTCCGCCACTGCCGACAGCACCGTTTTCGTCGGGTATCTCAAGCGACCAGAATGAGCTCGAGTTGAAGGAAAGCTCAGGACTGCTGGCGGTGCAGAGTCCTGACCCAGTGGCAGCAGCACCACTGGCATGGGATAGTCCGAGCGAAGAGAAAGAACCCGAGTTGCAGGAAGACTCGGCGTTGCTTACCACGCAGAATCCTCCGCCGCTGCCGACAGCACCGTTTTCGTCGGGTATCTCAAGCGACCAGAATGAGCCCGAGTTGAAGGAAAGCTCAGGACTGCTGGCGGTGCAGAGTCCTGACCCAGTGGCAGCAGCACCACTGGCATGGGATAGTCCGAGCGAAGAGAAAGAGCCCAAGTTGCAGGAAGACTCGGCGTTGCTGGCGGTGCAGAGTCCTGACCCAGTGGCAGCAGCACCGCTGGCATGGGATAGTCCGAGCGAAGAGAAAGAGCCCAAGTTGCAGGAAGACTCGGCGTTGCTGGCGGTGCAGAGTCCTGACCCAGTGGCAGCAGCACCGCTGGCATGGGATAGTCCGAGCGAAGGGAAAGAGCCCGAGCTGAAGGAAGACTCGGCATTGCTGGCGGTGCAGAATCCTCCGCCACTGCCGACAGCACCGTTTTCGTCGGGTGCCTCAAGCGACCAGAATGAGCTCGAGTTGGGGGAAAGCTCGGCGTTGCTGGCGGTGCAGAGTCCTGACTCAGTGGCAGCAGCGCCGCTGGCATCGGATAATCCAAGCGAGGGGAAAGAACCCGAGTTGCAGGAAGACTCGGCGTTGCTTGCCGCGCAGAGTCCTGACCCAGTGGCAGCAGCGCCGCTGGCATCGGATAGTCCGAGCGAGGGGAAAGAGCCCGAGTTGCAGGAACTTTTAGCGTCGTTTGCGGTGCAGAATCCTATCCCAACGCCAGAAGCGCCGCTCCCATCCGATAGCCCGAACGGCGAGACAAAGTCCGAGTTGCAGGATTATTTGTCGTTATTTGCGGTGCAGAGTCCCGACCAAACTCCAGAAGCACTGCGCCCGTCGGATGGTTCGAACGAACAGACAAAGTCGGAGTTGCAGGACTATTTGTCGTTGTTTACGGTGCAGGGTGCTACCCCGCCCCACTCAGATTCGCCGGAATCTCAATCGAAACCAGAGTCCCCCGCCCTGGATTCGACACCACGTTGAAGCGCGCCTGGTTGCCGTAGAGCACTTCCAGGCGCTCCTTCACATTCTTCATGCCGATGCCGGCGCCTTTGGGGCGCAGCGATGAAGCCGGCCGCGCACTGATGCCAACGCCGTCGTCAGCCACCTCAATCGAAACCCGGTCGCCTTCGAGCCGGCTGCGCACGGTCACCGTACCGCCGTGGATGCGCGGCTCGAGTCCGTGCTTGATGCTGTTCTCGATGAGCGGCTGCAGCAGAATGCTTGGCACCAGCACTTCCAGTGTGCGCGGATCGATCTCTTTTTCGACGCGCAGCTTGTCGGCACCGAAGCGTACCACCTCGATATCGAGATAATCGTCGGTAAACTTGAGCTCCTCGCGCAGAGGAACGTAGGCATCGTGGTCTTTGAGCAGTGCGCGGAGAATATTGGCGAGCTTCACCGTCATGGTGCGCGCCTGCTCGGGCCTGGTGCGCACCAGCGAAGCAATCGAGTTGAGCGTGTTGAACAGAAAGTGGGGATTGATCTGCCGCTGCAACGCATCCAGCCGCGCTTCGAGCAGCAGCCGCTTCTGTTCTTCGAGCGACATCTCCACGCGTAGCGCGTTCCACACCTTCAACGCGATGCCCACCGTGATTGGCGCGGCGAGACAGACCAGCACCTGCACCCACACCTCGTGCGAGACCAGCGCGAAGAGCCGGTGCGGAAACATGCGCGCAATCCAGTCGCGAATTCCTTCCATCAGCGCGATCGCAAACAGGAGTAGAATCTGGCGGTCGATGCGCGGCTTCAGAAGATTCCTGCGCACCCAGCGGTAAATGCTCAGGTCGATCAGCGGAGTGAAGGACCAGATTTCCTCGTCTTCAATCAGGCGGCCCATCATTCCTGCCGCCAGACCAAGCAGAACGTTAAAAGGCAGCGCCAGATATTCGTGATGCAGAACCGCGGGCAGCGAAAGCACCGCGCCGCCCAGCATCGCCCAGCCGGGGCCGACGAGCAGGCCGAGAAGAATGACGGTGTCGAAGGAAATATCGGCGGCCAGAAAGTTCGGCACCAGGAACCGCAGCCACACGCCCATCGTGAGCGGCGCGACGAAGAATGCCAGCGACTCGATGGTCTGCACCGGGTGGCGCTCTTCCTGAAACAGCAGCCGCCGGAAGTTCCCAGCGCGCGCCAGGATGCTGGCCGTCGCCGCCATCACGGCCATCTTGACCAGCAGCGTGATGAGTATGAGCTTGTCGGACGTCACGTCCTCACTCTATCGCGCCGCGCCGGGAAAAGGCGAGATGCGGCGTACGATCAGTGCTTTTCTGGGGAGGGCTTGGGCGGCGCGAAGCTCACTACCGGTGGATCGCCGAACTTCACCGTCGCCGCCACAGGCTGCTTGTGCGCACCCGCGCTCACGGAGTTCTGGTCGAGCGTCACGCCGCCGTTGCCGATGGTCGCATCCGCGGTCCACTGCTCAAAGCGGCTAAGCGCCGCGGGAACGACCTCAGCCTTAGCAGACTTCGCTTGCTGATTCCCCACCGCGCCGCGCCGGCACTCGAAATGCAGCGCACCATGAGCCGACGCAGCCAGATCTTTCGCGGTATAGCCCGAAAGCTCAAGCTTGCCGTTGCCCTTCAAGGCAGCTCCGGTCCAATGCACGCGTAAGAGCGCGCCGAGCTGAGCGACATTGACCTTCTGAAAATCTCCTTCAAAGCTGTACGCCGGCTTGTCCTGATCGTTGGCAGGCTTCACGAGCGAGCCGGTGAGGTGAACATTACCGCCGAACAGACCCGCGTCGAAACTGGAAATCTCCGCACCGGTGGGTTGAACCCGCATCGCCGCAGAAACTCCGTGCAATGTGACCGGCCCGAGCACCAGCGCATCCGCCTTCACCGTGCCCTCGAGCGCGGGCCACGGCGGAGATGAGGCAGGATGCAACCGATCGATGAGGTCCGAGAGCAAAGTAGATTTTTGCTGCGCTCCCAGCAAAGCCGACTCGAGCGTGCTGGCATCGAGATCCCCGAATTGCATCTGAAACTGCGTGGGGCAAGGTTGCGGCTCTGTGTCTACCGCAACAGGACACTCTAATGGCCTGCTCAACGCAATTGTTCCTTTCACTGGGCCGTAAGCAAAAACAACGGGATCCCAGCGCAAGCTCGTGCCGTCCAGATGCAGTGTGGCCTCGGCAATCTGCACGTGGCTGGCAAGATAATCCGCCTTCCAGTTCGCATTGCGCAGCGTAACAGTTCCCGTCAGCGAATCGGCTATGGGAATGGTGGCGGCAGGAAGGCTAGCAGGAGCGGCCGCTTTTTGTGCTGGCGCAGAACCCGGCTCGGCGCTTGCTGCGGCCGCAGCAAGGTTGTCTTCGGCCGGCAACCACGGCCCCGCGAACGTCAGATCGACGGTCAGCGGTTCACCGGCGAGCGATGCCAACGGTTGCGCTTCGGAAACCCCGGCAATATGGGCCAGCTCACGGGCGCGGGCAATAGCAGCCGGGCCGCGCACACCCACTTCATAACCGGCCAGCGAGAGCCGCAAGTTGAAGACGAGCGGCGTTTCCCCGCCCGCAGGAACGTCAAAGGCTCCCGTGAGAGCTTCTGTCGAAGCGGGTGCCGCTGACGGCTCAAGCACGAACTTCGCCGTCTGCACCGGCTTGCTCAATCCGGCGCCAGTCAGGGCAAAATTCGCAACCGTCAGCGAACCCGAAAGCGGCCCCGCCGGCACTGCGGCCGATGGCAATTTGCGCTTCGATCTTGCCGGTTTCACCGGTTGCAGCGGGCTCACGGAATTGGCGTCGTATACCAGCTTCCCGCTCACCGTGCCGTTGGCTTCAAGATCGGGATCGAGACCGCTGCGTAGCGTGCGCATTGCATCAAGGCCGGCCGCAACGGGAATGCGATCGAGCGCAAGAGTCAACGCAGGCGCAGCTCCCTCCACCTTTTCACCGGTTAGCCGCATGTGGCCGTCTCCCAGCGGCGAATTGCAGTTAAGCTTCTCAAAGCTGCGGTGGTTGTAGTGGTAAAGGACGGCGCAGTTGGCGTCGAAGTCGAGCGGCGTGGCCGGAGCAAACTCCTCCCGGTGCACGCCCGTCGCGCGCAGCCGCATGGCGATCTGCGCCGCATCGGCGGTGCCGTCCACGTGCAGTTCGCCGGTCAGGTCGCCGCGCCATCCGGAATCCGACCCCGTAATCAGGCGCGCAAGCTGGCCCAGGCGCGCTTCGCGCCAGCTGAGATAGACATGCAGCGGCATCTCGGCCAGCTGCGGAGCGGAGCGCACGCTCGCCTCCATACGCACAACGCCCGTCTCTTCCTGGTAGAGGCTCACATCCGTGCGTGCGGGCTGGCCGCGCAGCCGGATGCGCCACTCGCCAGGGCTCGCCTGCCAGAAAGAAAGATCGGCGTTCACAATTGAGAAAGGCAGCTTCTCCGCGCCGTTCTTAAAGTCGATGCGCGAATCGGTCGCCTCGAGCGACGGCAGCCGCAGTACGCGCGCGCTTCCGCCGGATGGGTTGCCCGACGCGCCCGTCTCGCCAGCGGCTGTGCGAAAAAGGGGGTCGAGGTTCCACTTGCCCTGAGCTGCACGCACCAGGTTCAGGCTGGCCTCGTCCACGCTGATCTTGTCGATCTCAAGCCGCCCACGCCACAACGCAAGCAGCCGCAGCGACGCCTTCACCCTGTTGGCGTGAAGCACCGGTTCAGCGCCGTAGGCCGGATCTTCGGCCACGCTCAGATCCGTGAGCACAAAACCGGGCCATGGCAACAAACGTGCTTCCACCGAGGAAAGCCGCACCGGCCGCCCCAGCGATTTCGCCATCAGTTGCGTGATCTGGCCCTTGTAGTGGTTCACGCTGATCAGCGGAGGCACCACCAGCCCCAGCAAAAGAAAAGCGGCAACCGCCAAAGCCGACCACAGCTTTGCGTGCCGTTTTTTGTTCCCTGGAACGCCGTCTGTCATGGAAGGTCCAGGGACCATTCTAGCTGGTGAGGATCAGCTCTAAGCCGTCACAGAATGGCGCAGATTCCGGTTTGCAATAAACCGCTCACCACTGGCGCAATGAACCAGCCTGCGCTTGTGCGTTATTTGCAGTTGATCGAGAGCTCGCTTGGTTCCGCAACCACGAAGTATTTTCGCTGGAAGAACAGCGCCAAATTGACCAATGCGATCATCACCGGCACTTCGACCAGCGGCCCGATCACTGCGGCAAACGCCGCGCCGGAGTTGATTCCGAAGACCGAGGCTGCAACGGCGATCGCCAGCTCGAAGTTGTTGGAGGCGGCAGTAAACGAAAGTGTCGCCGTCTGCGAGTAGTCTGCGCCCAGTTTGCGGCCCATGTAAAACGACACCAGGAACATGAGCACAAAGTAGATCAGCAGCGGCAGGGCGATACTGAGAACGTCGAGAGGCAGACGCACGATGTAACTGCCCTTGAGAGAGAACATAACCACGATGGTGAACAGCAGCGCAACCAGCGTCATCGGGGCGACTCGGGGCACGAAGTTTCGGTCGTACCATTCGCGCCCTTTGGCGCGGACCAAAACCGTGCGCGTCAGGAATCCGGCGATAAATGGAATGCCCAGGTAGATAAAAACGCTCTTTGCGATCTGACCGATGGAAATGTTAACCACGGCCCCGCGCAGTCCGAACCAACCCGGGAGCACGGTAATAAATATCCAGGAATAAATAGAGTAGAAGAAGACCTGAAACAAAGAGTTGAATGCGACCAGCCCGGCCGCATACTGCGTATCGCCCTTTGCCAGCTCGTTCCACACGATGACCATGGCGATGCAGCGCGCGAGCCCTATCAAGATCAGGCCAGCCATGTAATCCGGATATCCACGCAGGAAGACGATGGCGAGCGCGAACATCAGAACCGGGCCGATGACCCAGTTTTGCACCAGGGATAGACCCAGCACTCGCTTGTTGCGGAAGACCTCGTGGAGTTCTTCGAAGCGCACCCGCGTGAACGGCGGATACATCATCAGGATGAGCCCCGCCGCGATTGGAATTGAAGTTGTGCCGACGCTGAAGCGGTTCAGGAACGGCACGACTCCCGGAGCTAGCCAGCCAAGCGCCACGCCCAAAACCATCGCGGCAAAGATCCATCCAGTCAGATAGCGGTCAAGAAAGGATAACCGGCTCTTCTTCAATGTTGTCTCCTATGACCGGCCGATCTGGTCGATTTCCCGCTTGATCACCATGCTCTCGAGCGTCGCAAGCGGCAGCGACAGGAACAGCCCGATGCGGCGGTCAAGGATGGTGAAGGCATCACGGAAGGCACGAGCGATTTCTTCGGGAGTGCCCTTGACTGCCGCTGGATCAGCGACACCCCAGTGCGCTGTCATGGGCTGCCCTGGCCAATAAGGACACTGCTCTTTTGCGGCGTTGTCGCATACGGTGAACACAAAGTCGAGCTTCGGAGCACCCGGCGCCGAGAACTCGTTCCACGATTTGCTGCGCAGGCCTGCGGTCGAAAGCCCGGCCGACTCGATCTGCTGTAGTGCTTCCGGCCGCGGCTGGCCGCTCGGATGGCTGCCCGCGCTATACGCCGTGAACTTGCCCTTGCCTTTGCGGTTCAGGATCGCTTCGGCCATGATCGAGCGCGCAGAGTTGCCTGTACAGAGGAACAGAACGTTGTAGTGATCGGCCATGTCTATTCCTTTGCCCCTGCCAGAGCAGGCGTGCAGCAATTCGGCTCGCAGCAGGCGGCTTTTGGCTTGCTTGCGCGGATAAAGGCGCTGAAAAACTTCTTATGCACCTCGGGCGCGATGGCATCAACGTCAATGCCGGCCTGCGTGAGAGACTGGCGAGCATCCTCGACGTCGTACTCGCGCGTTGGCTCGATGGAGATGCCCTCGAATCCTGCGTCGGCGAGCTTTGCGAGGTAGTCGTTTTCATCCAGCGCACCGGCGATACATCCGACCCACAGCATCATGCTTTTGCGCACCGCTTCCGGCACGCTGCCGCGCACCACCACGTCGGAGACGGCGAACCGTCCGCCCGGCTTGAGCACGCGGAAGGCTTCGCGGAGAACACCATCCTTATCGGCGGAGAGGTTGATGACGCAGTTGGAGATGATGACGTCGACCGAATTGTCGGGCAGTGGAATGTTCTCGATTTCACCCTTCAGAAACTCGACATTCGTAACTCCCGCCTGCCGCTGGTTCTCGCGCGCCAGCGCCAGCATCTCATCGGTCATATCCAGGCCATACGCCTTGCCCGTTGGACTGACCCGCTTTGCCGAAAGCAATACGTCGATGCCTCCGCCGGAGCCGAGATCGAGAACAGTCTCTCCGGGGCGAAGATCGATGAGCGCCGTCGGATTGCCGCAGCCGAGAGAGGCCTTGACAGCCTTCTCAGGGAGCGCCCCAGTTTGATCGGCACCATAGAGGTTTGTAGTAATCGGATCGCAGCAACCAAGACCGGGGTCGCAGCATGCCTGCACACTCCCCGATTCGGCTACAGCACGCGCGACACTTCCATACTTCTCTTTCACCTGCTCCTGAATGCTGGCCGTGGATTCCATAAGAGCGCCTCCTCGCATACGCTAAAACGAATGTATTCCCCTCTGGACATATCTGTCAAGCCGTATATTATGGAGATGTGAACCGCTCCGCGAAGCCCTACGATTTGGCGCTGCTGTTTGCCGCGCTCGCAGACCGCACCCGGCTCAGGCTGTTGAACCTGATGAACGGCAAGGAGGTCTGCGTTTGCTATTTTGTGGAGATCCTTGGGCAGAGCCAGCCCAAGGTTTCACGGCATCTTGCCTACCTGCGGCGTGCCGGCATCGTTGCCGCGCGGCGCGAGGGCAAATGGATGCACTATCGCATCGTTGCGCCGAAGCACGCCGGCGCCGCACAGATTCTCGACGAAGCGCTCTCCGCGCTCCGCGAAGATGGAGTGATGCAGGCAGATCTTACAAGATTGAAGAAGGCGTGTTGCGTTCCGCAGAAGTTATCCGCGCTGGAGGGAGCACCGCTTCCCATTCCGATCCTGGACTGAGTTTGCGCTTGGTGAACAGACGATCGGTGGCGACGCACGGAAAAGCTGAGAGCCGATCGCTGAAAGCTATCTCGTCCGATGGAAGGTCCGGCTCCAGCGGGTGTTGGTCAGGAAGTGCGTCAGCACATAGCCGATGCGCTCGATGCGCTGCCCCATCGTCGTTTGGTTGTAATCGGCCTCAGTGGATTTGAACGACCAGTAGTTGAACAGAGGCCGCCCCTCAATATTCTGCCGCGGCACGAAGCCCCAGTAGCGCGAGTCCAGGCTGTCGTGGCGGTTGTCGCCCATCATGAAATACATGCCGGCAGGAACCACCAGGTCGCCGTCATGGATATAACTTGAGAAGTTCACAGCCCACGACTCTGTTGACCCAGATGCCTCTGCTGGGGGGACTGCGGGGAAATCATCGAGAAACTCGTTGAAGTTATCCGTCGTGGTCGGCTGCGCAAATCCCACCGGTTGTGCGACGCCATTCACAAACACAATGCCATTGCGTAGATGAATATGATCGCCGGGCACGCCAATCAATCTCTTCACCAGTTGAGTGTACTGCGGCGTCCCATCGGCGTCAGTCGCATCAATACCGGGTTGATAAACGGGTTTGAAGAAGACCACAATATCGCCACGCCGCGGCTCGCGATAATGCACCAGCGGCATCCATCTCGAAGGCGGTGCCAGCGTGAGCTGGTCGACGACCAGGTGATCGCCTATAAGCAGCGTGTTCTCCATCGATCCCGAGGGAATGAGGTAGTTCTGCGCGACAAAAGTGAAAATGAAGAGGCCCACCACCAGCACCGAGCAAATGCTGGCCAGCGCTTCCCAGGGAGTCTCTGTCTTTCCGGCTTGCGCAGGGTTTGCAACCAGCTGTTCCGATGGCGGCCTTCTATTCTTCATTGCGGGTCAATGCCCTTTTCATGAGCCAGCCCATAGACGGCAATCAAACGACCGACTATCGCGTTCGATGGAAGGTCCGGCTCCAGCGCGTCTTGGTCAGGAAGTGCGTCAGCACATAGCCGATGCGCTCGATGCGCTCCCCCATCGTGGTCTGATTGTAATCGGCCTCATCGGATTTGAACGACCAGTAGTTGAACAGCGGCCGTCCCACGAAATTCTGCCGCGGCACAAAGCCCCAGTAGCGCGAGTCCAGGCTATTGTGCCGGTTATCGCCCATCATGAAATACATCCCAGGAGGCACCACCAGTTCACCGTTAACGACGTGGTTCTGAAAATCCACGATCCAGGTGTCGGGAACCTGGGGATTGGGCGCGGGAGGCTCAATCGGAAATTCGTCGAGGAAAGTCAGATCGCCCGATCCGGTATCTTCGATGCCTTGCTTCGGTTGCGGCTGCGCCACCCCATTCACGTAGACGATGCCCTCGTGCAGGTGAATGCGATCGCCGGGCAAACCGATCAGGCGCTTCACGAGAAAAAAGTATTGGGGATTCCCGTCCGCATCGGGCTGGGGCTCGGCCACGGGCTTGATGAACACCACAATATCGCCACGCCGCGGCTCGCGGTAATGCACCAGCGGCATCCATTTGGCGGGCGGCGCCAGCGAAATGCGATCGACGACAAGGTGATCGCCGATCAGCAGGGTGTTCTCCATCGATCCTGACGGAATGACGTAGTTCTGCGCGATAAAGGTGAGAATGAAGAGACCTACCACCAGCACGGAACAGATGCTGGCCAGCGCTTCCCAGGGAGTCTCATCGGGTTTCTGCGGATCGGGAGCCGCTTCAGCGCGCTCGTCAGCTTCATTTTCTGCTCGCGTCTTTGTTTTCGTCATTCCTGTCGCTCGTTGCGGGAAGATTTGCGGCGCCTTCGGGCCGTCTGCCCAAGATCAATGCACCACGTGGAAGATGCGCCGCCAGCGGGCAAAGCCCTCGATCTTCGCGGCCATTTCCCGTTCGTGTCCGAGTCTATCATTCGCGGCTGCCAGCGTTCGCTCAGGCGGAATCTCATCGGCGTCCGTGGCCGACGGCCGATCAAGCGAAAAATAGATGAACAGCGGCCGGCCGACAAACGCATCGCGGGGCACAAATCCCCAGTAGCGCGAATCGAGACTGTGATTGCGATTGTCTCCGAGCACAAAGTACTTGCCCGCAGGCACAGTCAACTCGCCGTCTTGTGTCAGCTTGTGCATCTGCCGCCACCACTCGGGATCGACCTGCGGGCCCGGATAATTATCACCTGGAAAATTGTCGCGGTCCATATCAAGCAGCGCGGGTTCGAACGTCGCATAGGGCTCATTCAAAGCAACACCGTTGATGAACACGTGTCCGTCCACGATGCGTAGCTTGTCGCCGGGAATCCCCACCACGCGCTTGATCAGCATCGGCGGATAAGGATGCCGGAAGATCGCAATATCTCCGCGAGCAGGGCTGCGATAGGGCAGGAACCAGCGCCCGATCGGCCCCGGCTTTGCGTACATCTGCTTGTTGAAGAGCAGAAAATCGCCGACCAGCAGCGTGCGCTCCATGCTTTCCGAAGGAATGAGGAGCGGCTGCGCCACAAAGGTCACCACAAACAGCGCCACCACCACCGTCTGAAGCAAGGAGCTCAATGCCTGCGACAGGCTTGGCAGATGCTCCCGCAACTCCCGCAAGCGCTCCGCACGAGTGCGCCGCGGCAGAACAGCCATGTCCTCAGCCGCTGAGGGAGATTCACTCATGAGTCAGACGGCTCCTTGGCGCGGCGTCTGCGCTCCACCCCGGCTGAAAGCGCCTCATCTCCCGCCTTCGCAGCCCGGGCCTCAAGCAATTCCAGCGCCCTGCGCGCCGCATCCTGCTCGGCGAGCTTCTTGCTGCGTCCCATGCCGCGCGCCAGCAGCTCTCCACGCTCTCCGGCTTCGCTCTTGGTCCGCACTTCGATGAGAAACCGCTTGTGGTGATCCGGTCCGCTCTCGCTCCTCAGCCGGTACACGGGAGCTCCCGCGCCCGCCGCCTGCAGCCGCTCCTGCAGCGCCGATTTGTAGTTGCCAAGCGCCGCGCCGGAACGCAGCTCGCGCGCCAGCTCCTCGGCGGCTTCACCCATCACGAGCCGGCTTACAAACGCCCGCACCGGCTCCAGTCCGCCATCGAGATAAAGCGCGCCCATCACTGCTTCCATGGTATTGGAGAGCACCGTGGCCGTGTGCCGCAGCCCGCTGTTCTCTTCTCCGCGGCTCAGGCGCAAATGCCTACCCAGTGCGAGCGTCTCCGCCACATGCGCCATGTGCTGCCGGCTCACGAGCCCGGAGCGAATCCGCGTCAGCTCGCCCTCCTGCCACTCTGGATGTTCGGCATAGAGCGCCTCGGCCACAACCAGGCTCAGCACCGCATCGCCCAGAAACTCCAGCCGCTCATTGTCTTCATACGCAGCGGCTTCGATGCCGATTTCGAGGTGCGCCAGCTCTAGATGCGCCAGCTCGTGCGAGAGTGAACGGTGCGTCAGCGCGCAGACCAGCAACTCCGGTCGCGTAAACGCATAACCCAACGCAGATTCAAGTTCTTTGAGATCGAATTCCGCGCGCACTCCACCCTCGTTGCAATCTTCTAATATTTGACGCGCGGCCAGCCCCCGCAGTTTCAGGACCAATGCGACTCAACTCAGATACCTTCGGATTCGCCGGAGCGCCCATCCTTGGGGTACCCCACCCTAAACTCGTTCTGTGCGTTTAGGGTGGGAAACTGCGATAGCCGATCCACAGACCCTATCACGATCACTACTTCGGCGTGCCCGCCTGCGGAACCGGTTTCGCTGCCCCGCCGTCCGAAGCGTCGTCGTCCTCGTCGCAACCATGCCCCTTCACTGCATATGCCGTCTTCACGCCACGCTCGGCCGCAAGCCGCGTATCCAGCCGCCCGTCGCGCACCGCCAGCGCTGCCTGATACTCCGCCACAGCCTCATCGCGCTTGCACTCGAGATCGAGCACCCGCCCCAAATAGATATGCGACCACGCCAGCAATCGCTGGTCCTTACTGGTCTCGAGCGTCTTCTGGAACTCGGCTACGGCTTCGCCAATCGTCTTCTCCGCATCATCTTCCGATTGGCCCGGGTGCACGCTCAGCAAATCCACCCGCGCCAGAATAAAGTGCGCCCGCGCCGCGTCCGCTGCCGAAGCCACCGTGTCCGTCTGAGCAGCTAGCACCTTCCGCGCCATGGCGCTTGCCTCCGCTACATCTCCGGTCGACAACTTCGACTCCGCCAGATCCAGGCCCGTCAGCGGCCGCGGTTTTGAACGCTGCAGCAGGTCGTCATCGGCCTGGGCGTCGAACTGCGTCTGCTTGGCGCGATGCACCTGTTGATCCACGTCCATGCCGTACACCAGTTCACCCATCGAGTCCTTCAAACTCACGGGGCTCTTCTCGAACTGGATCAACTGCTCGTAGTAGTACTGCGTCAGCACGTAGCCTTGGCGCATATCGTGATCCACCGCCGCGGCCTTCACCGCGTCCACCTTCTGCTGATAGAGCTCCTTCTCATGCTCGTAGCGCGGCAACTGCGAGCGGTCCACACCGGCAGGAATCTTGTACACGGGAATCCCCGTATCCATCGTCCGCGCCTCGATCGCCTTGATTAAGCACTCCACATTCAGTGCCGTCGGATCGGAGCGGAAGCGAAACGACAGCGGCGCTTCGCGAATCGCCTTCAGGATCGGCTGCTCGCGCTGCATGGCGTTGGAGCGCGAGTAGAGCATGGGATCGATCACATAGTGCAGATAGGTGTGCCGCACCGCGCTCATGGGGATCTTGCCGCTCGCCGGAGAAACCACCACAATGTAATCCGTGCCGTAGATGCGCGCGTTCACCATCGACGGCGAGAGTTGCGGCTCAATCAGCACCACAAACCGCGTCCCGTTAAACACCGCCGCCGGCATCTTCAGATAAATATTGGTGTCCACGATCATCTGCGAAAGCCCGTCGTGCAGCTCGGCCGCATCTTCGTCGTAGGCGTGGTGCGCCGCCAGCCAGATGCCGTGCAAATCCACTGCCGCCGCAAAATCCCTCACCAGCGGCAGCACCTCTACTACCTGCGTCGCATCGGGCGGCATTTCCGTCAAATCCGCCCCCAGTTCCAGCGCCGGCGGCGGTGTTACGTAGAGCGAGAGCGAAATGTACTGCGCAATGTCCTGATCGGTACCGGTCATGCGATGCTGCGCAATGTAAAGGCACAGCGCGTCGCGCTTGGCGCGCGCATCCTCGCTCTTCGCCAACGCCTGGTTCATCTCATCGCGAATGTGCTGCCGGATCGGATCGCTCTCCTTCAGCCCCTCATCGTAGCCGCAGGCGTTCAGCGCCGCCGCCAGCGCAAACACCGGCTCCGCGCTGATCAGCGAGATCGTCGGCCCCGCCGGATCGATCAGCGATGGCGACTTCTCCTGCGCATACGCCTGCCCCGACGAAGGTCCGGAGCTTGAGGAGCTTTGACTCGAAGAACCCGAGGACGAGCTGGACGACTGAGCCGCGGAGTTCGCCGCCACCCCGCACAGCAAAGACACAACCGCAACAAAAGAAAACACGAACGAAAGCCGAGAAGGTGAACGCATGACGAGATTGCCCTTGTCTCAAAGTCTATTGACCCGCAACAGCAGGGTCAAACCCGCCGCATCACAGCCGTCCGCTGTCAGCCTCCGTTGCCCGGGCCTCCTGTTGCGCGTATGATGCTTCCGTTATCGAACGCTCGAAAACAGGAGTGGCGACTTACTGCCTTGCCATTCGGTTTGCAGGCAGCTTCATCTCCCGCCCCTCGCATCTGCAATATCGGGATGCCGCTTATTCCGATTACGTATCATGGCCCGATCCGCCCACGAAAGGAAGTCCATGCAGTTGCACATGTTTCATCGCAGCCCCGTTCATTTGCGAGGCTGTTTTGGCAGTCATCGGTCGGCGCTTGCGGCCGTGCTGTTGGCTCTGGCTGCGCCCAACATCTTTGCTGCCGTCCCTGCCGGAAACGGTGGAGCGTCTCCCAAAGACGGCATTCCAATTCCCTCAGCGGGAATCAACCGTCAAGGCGTCGCTGCTGGTCCCATCATCATTCTCAATTGGGCTGGTTTCAAAGCCGCCGAGTCGTGGACCTTCGACGATTCGCAGCCCTCGCAAATCGAACACTTCGCCGACATTCATTCCGTGGGCGTGCCGGTCACGTACTACATCGTCTCGGGAATACATGCCAACACCGCGAATTTCGATGCCACCTGGACCCGGGCCGCGGAGGATGGCGATGAGCTCGGCAACCATACCCAGGACCACTGCCATGCCAATCTGACCGGCTGCATCACGAACACGAATGCCGGAAGCATCGCCGCCGAACTCGACGACGACACCAACTACATCCTGCAGCACTATCCGCAGAAAGGCGTCTGGACCGGCGCTTCTCCCTACGGAGATACGGGATACGATTCCGCTGCCTCCACGCGCTTCTTGATCTATCGTGGAGTTGAAAGCGGGTCGATCCTGCCGAACGACAACACTGACCCCTTCAATGTTCCCTGTCATATGGCCGCGCAGGGCGAGACCGCTGCCCAGTTCAATGCCGTCACTGACCTGGCCCGCAGCGCCGGTGCATGGCAAATCTTTCTCATTCACACCATCACGCCGACCTCTGCCAACTGGTACAACCCCGTCGCAGTCACCGACGTGACGGGCGCCATGACCCATGCCAAAACGTCTGGCTACACCTGGGTCGACTCAGTGGTAAATATCGGAGCCTACTGGCGTGGATTGAAGACTGTCGCGTCGGCCAAGCGCACCACCTCCGGCAACACCACCACGTGGACCTGGACCTTGCCGGCAAACTTTCCAACCGGCAAGTACCTCCGCGTGATCGTTCCCAGCGGCGGCGCGTTGTCGCAAAATGGAGCAGACATCGCCGAGAACCCCAGCGGCTTCTTCTCCGTTTCGCTCGATGCCGGCTCGCTTACGCTCACGCAATAGCACGCTCGGTCACAATACCCAAAAACCGGGTGCCCCACCCTCGCCGCGTTTCTGCTTTTTGCGGCTAGGGTGGGATAGCGCGAACCCTATCGCGCAGACTCTGTATCAGGGCGCGAGTTTACTCGCGCCGCAATCGCTCCACCCATTCTTTAGAAATAACGAGCGCGGCGAGGCACCGCTCAAAACCCGGTTACCTGAACCCCCACTCCACCACAATTCACCAAAAGCCGACTTATCGTCACTCATCGACGCGCTGCTCCTCAGAGAAGGCCCCGACAAATCGGCATTCAACAGGGGATCCACCCCAGAGCCCGTCTTCCAGAATCCGTGAGCGACAGTCGCGCAAAACTGCGGACGCGAAAGCGCGCTGCTCCATCGTACGGCGTCATGAGCGAATGCGACTACCATGTACGTCTCAATCCGCTCATCATTACATAATCGGCCGCTATTTACTGAGTCCGCTAAATGCTTTGAAGAGGTTCGTATTGAACACGAAACCGAATCCCCACGATCTCTGAAGCGAGCTCTGCGTTGGCACTGCTGACCCCGCGAGGATGCTCGCCTTATCGCCATTCGCACAGCCTGAGGTCGCTGTCGCGGAGACGGTAGTGGTCGTCGTCGTAGTCGTGGGAGAAGAACCCGTAGTCGTCGACGTGCTCGTAGTCGTTTCCGTGGGTTCCCACTGAAACGACGGGCTTGTCCCGTAACCGCTGCAAGCGGTAATGTTCGGCTGAAGACTCGTTTTGCTCCACCACGTGGGACCGAAAAAGAGCTGGATTCCCGGGTAGACTTCGAACGCAGGCACCACAGCAAAATTACCGAGCGAACTGACCGACGTTCCGACAAACAGGCCGATGTCCTGATAGGGGCGGTAAAATGCATAGTTCGCGGTAAATCTTCTTCCGGCTACCGGAAACGTATCGTGCCCAAACGGGTAAAATGTCAATCCGGCAATGCCGTTCAACTGTGGGCTGTCGCCTTGGGTCCCGAGAACATATTCTGCGGTGCCGGTGGTCGCAACTGGTGTCGTCGTATTCACCGTTGTTGTCCCTGTGCTCGAAGTCGTAACCGTCGTTGTCGAAGTGGTCGTGGTCACCGTAGTCGGCACCGTGGTGACCGAGTAATTGGTGGGTGTTGCAAAGGTGAGTAACATGCCGCCACCCGCCGAGAATCGTATTCGTTGGTGACGTTCTATGATCACGTTCGCCACCGGATCCACTGCGTTTGCCTGGCCCGTTTGGGTGAAGTTGACCACTGTGATCGCATTGCCCGTTATTTTCTGCTCAAGTGCGTAGATTCGGTCGATGCTAGCCGCTGGAACGGCTAGTGCAGTTTCGAAAATTTGCTTGAACTCCTCAGTCTCAGTTCCGGACGCCGCGACCGATGTCTGGTTTATAGCTGAGCCATCGCCGAATTTTGCGTTGCACACCAGGACAAGCACTTTCTCTGTCAGGTAAACCTTCGCCACGAAAGAATTATTGGGCAACGCAGACAAGTCATCGCTGTTCGCCTCTTTCCAATACAAGTACGTAGTTGGGCGCCCCCTGGCGTTATTCTCCGCGGTGGCCAGTGCTTCTTTTGCCTGATCCAATTCGTCCGTCGCATCCTGGGCATCGGCTTGCGCGTCTGTCACTTTTTTCTGTAGCGCAGCATCGCCAGGTTTAGCGTCTAAGGCGGTCTGCGCTTCCTTCACCGCATTCCTCTTTGCATCGGCATCGGATTGGGCTTGTTGCTCAATCGCTATTGCATCCCTGACAGCTTTAACAGCCTGGTAAGCAGTCTCGTCGAATATCAGCATCGGGTAATCTCGCTGCCACGAGCTCTTCATCGACCGATTTTGAAGGGACTGAGGAAATATATCTTTGGAATTCGGGCAGGTGTCGGTGAAGGTCGCCGCGCTCGCGGACAAACACGAAGAGAACAGAGGGAGCAGGCACCAAAAGGTAAACAAACGCGCGTAGTGTACTGAAGGCAGTCTCATGCGTCACCTCATCGTCATTGAAGTCAAGGAGCCGAGATTAAGATGCAGCGGGGAAAGCTGGGGTGCAGCCTTTTAGTTTGCTGGTAGTCTGGCATCACAAAATGGAAATTGCAAGTAGCTTCCTTTGGGGATAGCCGGCGGAGCGGTTGAAGGTCACAACCTTCGCTTGTTGCGACTCAAGGATCGGCGGCGAGATAGGTCCTCGTAAACGCCGATCCCTTCCCAAATCCACCCAAAGGCCTCTACCGTTTACACCGCCCCAAGTTTCTCCATAAACTTTTGCCGATAATTTCCGTCTCCCGGCGCACAATAAACAGTCCGGACTTCTACTCCCTATTCCCTAATCCCTATTGCCTGCTTTTATCCCCGCACGTTCACTCCCGAGAACGACAGCACCGCGAGACCGCGCACCGGCTGGCCGAAGAAGCGGGCCGGAGCGAAGCGGCTGTAGAGCAGCAGGTCCTCCACCTGCGAGCGCGTCGCGGCGTCCGTCGGGTCCGGAGACGATGCGATAGTCGTACACCTCGCCGGAGGGATTGATGAAGGCTTCGACCACGACCGGGCCGCTGATGTTAGATGTCCTCCTGATTGCCGCCCTGCGCGTTCGAGAAGTACATCAGATGCGGCGCCGTGGCGTCGCCCAAGCGGCTCGTCGGGCGTGGCCTGAGCAATTCAGGCGTGGCAAACATGGTGACGAGGAAGACGACGGTTCCCAACAGCAGCACCGCGCTGGCAAAGCCCGCGCCCGTCTGCAGCAGGAACGGCCCCACGGAGTTCTTCCATGCCAGATTCCAAAACCGTGAAGATGCTGCGGCGGCTGCGCGCCCGCTCCTGGCTGATGGCGACGCGGATGCGCAGCGGCAGATTGGCCGGCTCTTCCACCGGGCCCAGCCCGGCCAGCGCCGTCTGCATCTCGCGCATGCGTCTCCCACTCGCGCGCACACTCTCGGCAATCTCCAAGGTGCGCATCCATCTCCTGCATTTCGCGTCCCGTCAAGCGGCCGTCCAGGTAATCGGTAAGGCCCGCCTGTATTTGCTTGACAACCTTCATCGCGCCTCCTCTCCCAGGGACATTTCCATCCCCGCCAGCGCTTGCCTCTGTGACCCGCGTGCGGCCGCGCCAACAATGTCCTCAAATAAGCGCGTCCGCGCACCAGCCGGGATTTCACCGTTCCCAGGTTCACTCCCTGCATGGCCGCTACTTCCTCGTACACAAAGCCCTCGATGTCGCGCAGGATCAGCGTCGCCCGAAACGGCTCCGGCACCTGCCGCAGCGCCTGCTCCACGCGCACTCGATTCTCCTCGTGCAGCGCGTGATCGTACGGCGACTCCGCCGGATCGACCAGCATGTCTCCCAATAGAGCCGGCCTGCCGCCGTCGCCGTCCGCCATACTTCCTGCTCGATCGGGATCTCCTGCTGCTGATGCCGCATCCACCAACGCCTCTGGTTCGAGGCTTCACGCAGCGCGATGCGGTAGATCCACGTACGCAACGACGACTCGCCATGAAATCCGCGGATGCCCCGGAACACCTTGATGAAGACTTCCTGCGTCAGGTCGGCGGCGTCAGCGTGAGTTGCGCACCGTGCGCGCGAGCAGCGAGTAGATCGGCTGATGGTAATGCGCGATAAGCCAGGCAAACGCCTCCTCCGAGCCCGACTGCAACTCCGCTACGAGAGCCGCTTCGTCGGACTGGAGCGCGAGTGCGCCGACAAGATTGCCCATGGTGAGGTCCGCCTGCAAGTCAGTTTCCTCCCACGTTATCGCACTTGTCCACCTTTTGCACCCTCCCTGCATCACAGCCCGTTAAGGCTGGGGCACCGGGGGTGAGCCGATGGATTGAGATTTGTCCCTTCCAGCCGCTGTTTGGCGCTGGAAAATGGGTTCGATCCGATGCGCGGCCTTGGCGTTCCACCATACGGCACTCGCACCTGTTCCTTTAGACACCAGAGCTTACAGAAGTGTTCCCGGTCACGGAAATCCCCAGTTTTGGTCATACGAACAGCTGATTCAAGGGGGTAAAGCTGGGGTCTCGGCCGGTCAAGCGGTAAAGAGACCGGCCTCTGGGCCCGTTTGGCGTCCGAAGGAGGGCTATCAACCCCGCTCGCCGGGGATCCCCATGTAGATTCCCGCACGTCGCGCCCCGCCGGTTGTTTCGATCCCCCCGGTGGAGGACATGCCCAACCAGGCTTAGGATGAGATGCGGAGGCCCAGCCATGTTTACCCCCCGGCCCATCGGATTCATCCGTAGCCCCTACCACGAAACCTCCGCCATTCCCAAAGGCCCCGGCGCAAAGCACGATGCTGAAGGCACGATTGAGCTGCTGCGCGAATACGAGCCGGGGCTGGCAGACATTGAGGGCTTTTCGCACCTTTATGTGCTCTGGGAGTTCGACCGCGCCGATGGCTTCGATCTTATTGCCCATCCGCCCACAGACGAGAAACGCCCGCACGGGGTTTTCTCCACGCGCTCACCCCGCCGACCGAACCCCATCGGCCTCACGGTTGTAGAGCTGCTCGGCCGGGAAGGCCCATCGCTCCGCGTGCGCGGCGTAGACATGCTGGACGGCACGCCGGTGCTCGATATCAAGCCCTATCTTTCCAGTATTCCAGCTGAAAAGCTGAAGCGGGGATGGCTGGCAGAAGCGGAAAAGCGAGGGAGCAGCCAGTAGGGAATAGGGCCTTGGCAGCTACTTTCCAACGCCGGCCATTAACCGGCCTTTTCTCCTCCCTATACCCTGCCTTTACGGGATTCCCAGCAGCTTATGTGTTTGCAGGCTCAGCCGCCAGCGCGGGTGGTCGAGACAATATTGCAGCGCGGCCTGCGTATTGGCGTCCTTGTGAGGGCCATCCATGGGCTGCAAAAAGAAATGCCGGAAGCTGAGCGATTCGAAGTGCGCCGGGTCGGCCCCCACCTGCGGAAACACCAGCTTCAGTTCATCGCCTGTGCGCTGCAGAAGCTCCGCGTCGGTTTTCGGGCTAACACAAATCCAATCGATCCCCGCCGGCGCAGCAATCGTTCCATTGGTTTCGACGGCAATCTCAAAGCCCCGCGCGTGCAAGGCGTCGATCAGTGGCGCGTCCAGTTGCAGCAGCGGCTCGCCCCCTGTGCAAACGACGAATCGCTTGCCTCCTCCGCCCTCTTTCCGCCTCCTCTGATCTTTGTCATCCTGAGCGGAGCTCGCCTCAGCGATCGGGGTCGAAGGATCTGCGGTTGCTTCTCTTTGCGCGCTAGGCACCCACTTCGCCTCAACCGCTGCTGCCAACTCCTCCGCCGACGCGAACTTCCCCCCGCCCGGCCCATTCGTATCCGCAAAATCCGTATCGCAGAATTGGCAAATCGCCACCGCGCGATCCACCTCGCGCCCCGACCACAGATTGCAGCCCGCAAAGCGGCAGAAGACCGCGGCGCGCCCCGTCTGCGCGCCCTCGCCCTGCAACGTGTAGAAGATTTCCTTGACTGAATACATGAAAAACAGCTTCTAGCTGTTAGCTCCTAGCTTCTAGCTCATCGCGCGAAGGGAAGGTTCGTCAACACCAACCCGATTCGGCGCGAAGAGCGGTTTGAAACGCAGCGCTTTGCAGGACCACGCACAAGCTTGTAGCTAGAAGCTAGCGGCTAAAAGCTGCCTTTCGCACCGGATCTTCGATCCCATTCTCGCGAAAGCCCTTTTCCCGCAGCAGGCACGAGTCGCACTGGCCGCACGGCGCGCCCGCCGGCCCCGGATCGTAGCAACTGAAGGTGAGGCCGTAGTCCACGCCCAGTTCCCTTCCCTTGGCGACGATCTGCGCCTTGGTCATCGCGATCAGCGGCGTATGAATCCTGAGCTGCTGTCGTCCCTCAACGCCGGCCTTTGTCGCGAGATTCGCCATCTTCTCGAAAGCCGCAATAAACTCCGGCCGGCAATCGGGATAGCCCGAGTAATCGAGCGCGTTCACGCCAAGAAAAATATCGCTGGCGCCCAGCACCTCAGCCCAGGCCAGCGCAAACGCGAGGAAAATCGTGTTGCGCGCGGGCACATACGTGATCGGAATCCCGTGCGCCATCTCTTCCAGCGCGCGACCCTTGGGAACCTCGATGTCCGCGGTCAATGCAGACCCGCCAAAGGCGCGGAGATCGAACTGCGCGATACGATGCTGGACTACACCGATCGACGCAGCCACGCGTCTCGCAGCCTCAAGCTCCCGCGCGTGCCGTTGCCCATAGGAAAACGACAGCGCGAAAAGCTCGTAGCCCTCGGCCTTGGCCATCGCGAGGACAGTCGCCGAGTCGAGGCCGCCGCTCAGAAGAACAACTGCGCGTTTGGGGGTGGAGTCCATAGCAAGTGCGAACTACTTCAAATCTCCGCCGCGTCCGATGTCCATCGACGGCGGAATCGGATTGCGCTCGTCGATGTAGGCCTCAATGCAACGATCCAGATCGCCTTTGGCTTCGAGAATAAACTCCACCGCATCGCGTGCCGCGCCGTAGCCGCCGCCATTAGGTGTCACGTAGTGCGCTTCGGCCTTCACACGGTCGCGCGCATTCGCCACAGCCACCGCGAATCCTACCTCGCGCATCGCCGGCAGATCGATCACGTCGTCGCCCACGTAGCAGATCTCGTCGAGCGACACGTCTTCTTTCTCCATAATCTCGCGGATGGCCTGCATCTTGAAGGCGCAGCCCTGATAAACGAATTCGAGCTTCAAGTCGCGCGCGCGCGTGGCCACGGTCTCGCTGATGCGCTTGGTGATCACTCCGCACTTCAATCCGCCAATGCGTGCCAGGGAAATGGCCGTGCCATCGTGAGCGCTATAGCCCTTGGCTTCCACCATCGTCGTCGAATTCACTCCGAAGCCAATGTTTTCCTTCCCACGAATCTCCTCCAAAAGTCTGCCGCCCGCCAGGCCAATGTTTGGGACGAGCCAGATGGTGCCGTCAGTCCAAACACCATCAACGTCGAAGAGAACGATTTTGACTTTGCGAGCGCGATCTTGCGCAGTGAGTGCCATACATCAATTTTACTGGCTGCAGATTGGTGGGCCGCTCGACTGCCGTAAGCATGTTCCGCGAGAATGAAGGCATGGATCAAAAGCCATCCGGCGCCGCTTCGAGCAAGCTCGACGCCGAAGACTACTACTTCGAGGGGCCGCTGATGGTCTTCACCGCCGCGTATCACCTCAAGCGCGGCTCCTGCTGCGGCTCCGGCTGCCGGCATTGCCCGTATGGCGACGGCCCGGAAAATCGCCGGAGCAAAGAACAGAACGCCGCGCCGGGTGCGCTTCCCGCGGATTGAGCATAGCCGGAACGAAGCTGTCCGCGCCGCGATTCACCCTGGTGCGTTTCACCTCGCGTTGCGGAGCGAATCGAATGCTTCATCAAGCGCCGCTTCCCAGGATGCCAGCTCGATCCCGAAGCGATCGTGCAGTTTTGCATTCGAGAGCACCGAGTAGCGGGGCCGTGCGGTTGGAGTTGGGTAGTCTTTGGTCGTGATCGGCGTGAGTGCGGGCGCCTTTGCGCCCAGAAGCCCGGCGGCGCGAACGAAGATGGCCTGCGCAAATCCGAACCAGGAAACAGAACCGCCGCAAGTCATGTGGTAGAGACCGGTCCACTCTTCAGGAGCATTGAAGCGGCCGCCAAGAATGCCGGTGACAATCGCGTACGAAGCGCGAGCCAGTTCCATCGACGTCGTCGGCGCGCCGATCTGATCGTCGACAATAGACAGCCCTTCGCGCTCGCGCGCCAGCCGCAGCATGGTGAGCAGAAAGTTGCTCCCATGCGGTCCGTAGACCCAACTCGTCCGGAAGATGAGGTACTTTCCACCGACCTTTTCGACGGCCTGCTCGCCCGCGAGCTTGCTCGCCCCATAGATGTTCAGCGGATTTGGCGCATCCGTCTCGACCCAAGGCGAAGACTTGCTGCCATCGAAGATGTAGTCGGTGGAGTAGTGCACAAAGAGCGCATTACACCGCAGTGCCTCTTCGGCCAACACACGCGGCGCGCCTTCGTTAATGGCATACGCAAGATCGCGCTCGCTCTCCGCGCGATCGACGGCCGTATACGCGGCAGCATTCAGAATCACATCCGGCGCCGCGCGGCGCACCAGCTCGCGCGTTTGTGCGGCATCAGCCAGATCGACAGACTCGCGATCCACGCCCACAACCGAGCCTGTACCGGCAAAACTCCTTTCAAGCTCACGGCCAAGCTGCCCGGCATTGCCGACGATGAGAATTCGCGGTTCTTCCTTTTGACTCACAGCCGCATTTTAACCTGCGGCATCGAGAGAGGAGCGATCGAAAAACGCCGGTTCGCCCGGAATCGCGATTCCCCGTACAATTTAACAAGGAGTCTTCCCCGATGCGCCGCGTCTATTTGGATGCCAATGCCACCACGCCTCTCGCGCCAGAGGTGCTGGATGCGATGCGCCCGTATCTGATCGACGACTTCGGGAATGCGTCGTCCATTCATTTTGAAGGTCAGCGGGCGCGGAAGGCTGTCGGTCATGCGCGCGAAGCGCTCGCTGGTTTCTTCCATTGCCGCGAGGCGGAGGTGGTGTTCAACTCCGGCGGCACGGAGGGCGACAACACCGCGATCTTTGGCTTGGTGCGCGCCGGCGATCACCTGATTACGACCGCGATCGAGCACTCGGCGGTGCTGCGTGCGGCAGAACGAGTTGCAGAGCGCGGCGCAGAGGTCACGTTTGTCGCGCCTCGCGCCAACGGGCTCATCGATCCCGAGGAAATTCGCCGCGCCATCCGTCCCGCGACAAAATTGATCAGCGTCATGCTGGCCAATAACGAAACCGGCGTGCTGCAACCGATCGAAGAGATCGGGAGAATTGCCACCGAGGCCGGCGCGTTTTTTCATATTGACGCGGTGCAGGGCGCGGGCAAGGTCGAGTTCGACGTGCGGCGATTCGGGTGCCATCTGTGCTCCATCAGCGCGCACAAAATGCACGGCCCCAAGGGCGTGGGCGCAATGTACGTGCGGCGCGGCACACCGCTTGAGCCACTGATCGTCGGCGGCAGCCACGAGCGCCGCCAGCGCGCAGGCACGGAGAATGTCCCCGGCATCGTGGGACTGGGTAAGGCTGTGGAACTGGCGATGGAAAGCCTCGCGGATGGGACGGTCGAGCGCGTTGCTGCTTTGCGCGACCGGCTCGAAGCGGGAATTCTCGAGATTGCGGGCACGGCCGTGAATGGCGCCGGCGCACCGCGTGTGGCGAATACCACCAACATCCGTTTCGAGCAGGTGGAGGGCGAGGCACTGGTGATCGCGCTCGACCTGAAGGGCGTCGCAGTGAGCGGCGGCTCAGCGTGCCACTCCGGCTCAACCGAGCCCAGCCACGTGCTCATGGCGATGGGCCTCGATAAGAACGCGGCGCGTGCAAGTTTGCGATTCAGCCTGCTGAGAACAGCAACGGAAGAGGATGTGGACAGCGTATTGCGCGTAGTGCCGCAAGCTGTGGAACATCTGCGGGCATTGGCTCCGGAGGTCGCGGGAACGCGGGGATAAACGACCAGAAACTTTTGGATTTCCTATGACGGAACGCACCACAATCGCCGTTGCCATGTCCGGAGGGGTTGACTCCTCGACGGCTGCGGCGATTCTCGCGCACGCGGGCGACGGCTCCGCCGTTTCACGAAATGCAGTCGTCGGCCTCACGCTGCATCTTTGGGATCAGACGCGGCTCGCGGGCAAGCATGGCATTCCCGATGCGCCCAAGGCGGGCCGCTGCTGCTCAATTGACGATGTATATGACGCGCGCCGCGTGGCCGAGGACCTGGGCATTCCATATTACGTCGTCAACCAGGAGGAGCGCTTCGAGCGCGATGTGGTGCGTCCGTTTGTGGATGAGTATCTGGCCGGCCGCACGCCAATTCCCTGCTCTCTTTGCAACGACCACATCAAGTTCGATCAACTGCTCAAGACGGCGCGGAGCATCGGCGCCGAGCGCATCGCTACCGGCCACTACGCAGTGAACGAGTACGATGAGCGGCGCGGACGCTGGATTCTGAAGCGTCCGGCTGATCTCGCGAAGGACCAGACCTACTTCCTTTTCGGCCTTACGCAGGAGCAGCTGTCGCGAACACTCTTTCCGCTGGGCCACATGACCAAGCCCGAAGTGCGCCAGGCAGCGCGGCAGCACGGATTGCGGCTCGCCGAGAAGCCCGACTCGCAGGAAATCTGCTTCATTCCTGGCGGCGATTACAAGCAGTTTTTGACGGCCTATCTCGAGGAGCAGGGTGAGCCAATGCCGGCGACCGCTGGCGAACTCGTGGCCGCAAACGGCGAAGTGATCGGCCGCCACGAGGGCATCTCTAATTTCACGGTCGGCCAGCGCAAGGGGCTCGGCGTGGCGTCGCCCTCGCCGCTCTACGTGTTGAACATCGATCCCGCCAGCCATCGCGTGACCGTTGGCGCCGATGCCGAACTGGCTACGCGTACGTTGCGCGCACGCCGCCTGAATTGGATCAGCATTGCGGAGCTGACGGGACCGATGCGCGTCCGCGCTAAGATCCGTCACCGGCACGAGCCGGCGTGGGCCACGATTGAGCCCGCCGGCGCAGGCGAGTGCGTCGCTACCTTTGACGAGCCGCAGCGAGCGGTCACGCCAGGGCAGTCAGCCGTGTTTTACGACGGCGATGAAGTCGTAGGCGGCGGCTGGATTTATTGAGCGCGCCTACTTCGGCCGCTGCATCTCAAAGCGATCGCGCGTGCGCACGTAGCTCGGGCCGCCCATGCGTCCGATGGCGTTCAGCTTATCCGGATCGACCTTATAGCCCCCCTTTTGGTCATCGAGCAGCGAATCCTCGATGTGGAAGCGCAGCACGTTGCCGAGCACGAGCGAGCCCCCGCCCGGTTCTTCGCTGATCACCACGATCTGACGCAGCCGGCACTCCATCTGGGCTTTGCTTTCGCCCACGCGCGGCGGCCTCACAAGGTCGCTCGCTACGGGCGTCAAACCGACAACTCGAATTCGTCCACTTCGGGCGGTACTTCGCCGGAGCACAGGTTCATCTGCTCGGCGAACTCCTCGGAGACAATGTTGACCACAAACTCGCCCGTCGCGCGGATGTTCTCGATCGTATCTTTATGGGTCCGCGGCCCGGACCGCGCGGCCGAAGTGAAGCAAACCACGGGCGGGTTGGAGCTGCAAGCCGTGAAGTAGCTGAAAGGCGCAAGATTCCGCACGCCGTCCCGATCGACTGTCGACACAAAAGCAATGGGACGCGGCACAATGATGCCGATCATCAGCTTATAGATATCGCTGGGCGCGATGGCTGCGGGATCGAGTGTGGGCATCGGGCGTACTTGCTCTATCTCTGGCTAGGCGTACGGATCAGGACCACGCTGCGCACGGCCCCCTCCCCCATTGGCTGCGCCGTCGGTACGCAACGCCTCCACAACGGCCTTTGCCGAAGCCAGGAACGCCGAAAACTGGCGCATCGGCTTCGATACAGTATCGGCCATGAACGCGCCCGCGCGATCTACCGCATCCAGCACTCCGGAGAACATGCTGTCGATGCGGCTGGCCTGGCGGCGCGCCCGCACAATGATGTCATCGGCAGCCGACTGTATGTCGGCGGTCTGATCGCGCAAGGCGTGGATGAGCACGGTGATGTCGAGCGTCGCCTCCTCGATCCGGGGCTTGACCCGCGCGACCAGCTCGCGGACATCCGCGAGGATCGGCAACGCTGTCGCTCGCATCTGTTCGACGTCCTTGCGCACAGATTTCGCCAATCCGCGCATGATGAACAGTGCGACAACCAGCGCAATCGTTTGGATCGCCAGAGCTACAGCGACCGCAACCACAATGATGAACTGTACCGTCTGTTGATCGAGCTTTGGCATGGCATCGCCCTCGCGCAGCCGTTCTCTAATTCAGGTTAAAAATTGGGCCCGCCTACCAGGAAAATGGAGCCGGAGCATTCGTCTTGAATTTGCGCAGCCAGTGTGTGCGGATCCACTTTTACGCCGGCTTCCGACACAGAAAGACTCCTCCGCACCTGAGCCAGTGCATAAACGCGCAGGAACCCCTCGCGCAGCCGGCGACGAGCAACTTTGCCGCCTGAACCGCCGATTTTATCCCTCGTGGTCATCCGTCTGGACGGCCTGAGCGGTGGCAGCCTGCTGATACGCGGTGCGGCCCGCCTCGACGGCGGCGCTCACGCGCGCGGTTTGATCGTTCACGATGTTCTTGCCGCGCTCCACGAACTCTTCCCATTGCGCCCGTCCGCGGTCGACAGCCTCGCCCACGCGTTCTTTTCCCTTGCCGACCAGCGCGGTGACATTCTCCGCGGCCTCGCGCGAGCGGGCACGCAGATACTCCGAGCCCTCGCGCGCTCCCTGCGCGATGTCCTCACGCAGTTCGCTTCCCTTCTTGGGCGCGTAAAGAAGCGCGATCACTGCGCCAACGCCCAGTCCCGCCAGGAACCATGCGAATCCGGAAGATTTGCCTTCATCTGCCATAACGAACTCCTTTCGCTGCTGTTCAAAGGATGCTTGAGCCTACCAAACAGTCTAAGTCTACCGCAAGTTACCGGTGCGATACTTCTGGTTGGATGCCGCTGGTTCCGCTTTGGCTTGTCGTCAGCTGTTTGGCCGACAAAGAGACGCGGCCATCTTTGAGCGACCACCCATCGATCATTTGACGTCTACTTGCCCACCACCGTCACAATCGACTCATCCGAGCCCGGTCCAGGCAGTCGCGCCTTCGTGCCTCAGTCGATGCCGCGGCGTCGTCCCAGGTCAACCGCGTCACCGTGCCGCCGGTTTTCTCATAGGCGTAGGTCTTCCCGTCATCCGCGAAAGAGCGTAAAGCTGCCATTCGCTCCCGGATACACTCTCACCGCCGCGATCGTCTGCGGCTGGTCCGCGCTTTCCACCTCCGAGCCCAGCGGAACGATGCTTCCCGCCCGCACAAACAGCGGCAGAGTATCGATGGGAGCATCGGCCACAATCGTCTGCCCGCCGTGAAGCCGCTCGTTGGTCCAGAAGTTGTACCAGTCGCATCCCGCAGGCAGATACACCGTCCGCTTGGTCGCGCCCTGTTCAGTCACCGGCGCAACAAGGAAAGCCGGCCCGTACATATACTCATCCGGAATATTGGCGGCCTGAGGATCGTGAGGGAAATCCATGAACAGCGCGCGCATGTAAGGAGCGCCGGTCTGGTAGCTCCGGTACGCGACGGAGTAAGTGTACGGCAACAGCTTGGTAACGCAGCTTGAGATATTTCGTCAGGATCGGCTCCGCCTGCTTCCCGTAGGCCCAGACCTCGTTGTGTTTCCTCGCTCCGTGCGCGCGCATCACGGGCTGGAAGGTACCCCATTCGAACCAGCGGACAAAAAGTTCGGGATAATCCTCGTAGTTCCCAATCGTGTCGCGCGCATCGCTGCCGTCAATCAGCGGCTTATGCTCCGCGTGATAGTCGGCCGGGATCTGCGGGTGAGAAGAAGCCTGCGATATCCGTGTCCCAGTAGGGCAGCCCGGTCGCGGTAAAGTTCAGCCCCGCGGGAATGGAGCGCTTGAGCATATCCCAGGTGGAATAAGATGTCGCTCGACCAGAAGACCGTGCCGTTGCGCTGGGCGCCCAGGTACGCCGCCCGCGCCAGAATCATCACTCTCCGGCTGTCGCCAAAATCGCGGCGAAAGCCCTCGTACACCGAGGCCGTGTGAAACAGCGGATAGACATTGTAGAAGCGCGTTCCCGAGCCGATCGAGAAAATGTCTCCCGCCGGGTCGATATCCGGTTCAGTTTCGTCGAGCCAGATGTAATTGAAGCCGTACGGCTTCACGTAACGATCGCGAATCTGCTCCCAGAACCAGTTCGCCGCATCGGGATTCGTCGTGTCGAGATTGGGCCCGATGGTCTTCGGCTGCCACAACCCAAGGTCCGGCGATCCATCGGGCTTGCGCACCAGCCAGCCTTTCTTTTGAAGCATGTCGTAGAAACTGGTTCCCGGCGCGAAGTGCGGCCACACGCTCAAGCAGCGTCTTCACATCCATCGCATGAAGCTCGCGATTCATCGCCGCCGGATCTGGCCAGCGAGTCGGATCGAGATCAAGTTCTCCCTGCCGCGTCATGTTCAGGAAGTCGACGACGATCACATCCAGCGGCAGATGCAGTTCGCGGTACTTCTTTCGCCACATCCAGGAGCTGCTCCTGCGTGGGATAGATCGCCTTGCTCTGGATGTACCCGTATACCGCCCTCGGCAGCATGTGCGTTATGCCGGTGAGCGTGCGGTAGCCCTCGTAGATTTCATCGCTCGTCTCGCCCGCGATCACGAAATACGACACGCGGTCCCCGACTTCCGAAGACCAGACGTTCTGGCCATTGAAGCCCAGATCGACAGTGGTCTTCGATGGGTTATCCCACACCAGCCCGTATCCGCGGCTCGACACCATGAACGGCACGCACACGTCTTCGCCGCCAATCGCGCCGTAATCGTGCCAGCAGTGGATCTCGTGGTCGCGCAGGTCCATCCATCCCTTTTGCTGCTGCCCCAGGCCGTAGTAGTGCTCGTCGGCAAACGAGTCGAACTGCGCCGCCACCCTGAAACCGTGACCGCCTACGTCCTCCCGGGCCACCTCGGCAGTCTCCGGAGCCATTGTCCATGTACGCATCGTTAGGAGCACTTTGCCATCGGTCGTGGTCACCGTCAGCGCATCGTTGTGCGGAGCGTACGGGTTCTCCTGCTGCGGGAAATACCTGTCATCCAGCTCCTGATTCAGCGCATCGCCCGGCATCCCATGGGGCAATTTGTCCTTGGGCAAATTCCCGGGAGCTACGCGCACCATCAGCTTTTCCGAGCGGTATATATCATCGCCGTTCGCATCGCGGTCATGCGTCCATCCCTGCCGGCGCCGGACTAGCCACGATTCCATAACCCGGAGGTGCGGTAGCACCCTCTTTGCTCGTGCTCATGGTCACGCGCACGATGTTCGGGCCGTACGGCACAAGCGAAATCACCCGCCCTTCGCGCTCCAGCACCAGGCCATCACTCTGTGCAGCCGCGACTGCGGAAAGCGATGTGGCCGCAAACGCAGTACCAAAGCCCCATGCCAGAAACTTCCGCGTGAACCGGCCGCGCCGTCCAAATCGCCAGCACCATTCTGGAGTAGCAGTGGCCCGCACATCCATTGCACACGAAAAATGCATCTCTCCTCCGCAGAGGATCAGGATACTCCTAGCTAGCGCGACAAACTTATCGGCGTTTATGTTTTGTGACAGTGCACGACTTTTAGCCTGCCCTGAACGGAGTCGAAGGACGCCCTAAAAGGCGAGAAGACGGGGGGTAACCATCGAGGGAAGCTCTTCAATCGGCTGCGCGGATTTATGCAACCAGCTCTATCTCTTCTTCCACCCGAAAGTTCACAGGCTCCGATCCGATAGCATGACGCTTTCCCGATCGGAAGCCATATTCGTAGGCAAAATGCCTTCCTCTCAAGCAGACCTCAGTTCGCCTCATTGCCTTCATGCGCGGGCAATCGCGTTGCTCCCTCTTCATTTCTCCTGTTTGGATGTGCTGATTGCGTATTTGTTTACCAGGATTTGCCCTTCATCGCTGTCCAGTCGAGTCAGCCCCATATTGATCGTCTCCGACGAGTGGGAGTGGAAGTCGGTGTTCTTGGCCTCGAAGTAGTAGACACCTCCCGCACGGGCTTTGAAATAAAGCGCTGCTGTCTGGCGATCTTTTAACAAGCCAACATTGCTTTGCCAGCTTGCGCAAAGATGATGCACACCCGGATCGATGGAGAAATACAGATAGGAGTTGCCATGCGTGGCTCCCACCCAATTCCCATCCACGCCCGCTCTTGTGGTGGGTTTGAGAATCGAATTGAAATTTGAATCGTCCTCGATGAAATAGACCTGTGCCTTACCGGCCTCCGAGGCGGCAGTGTTCTGGCCTTTGGCGGTCTTCACGCTGAATTTGACTGTTGAATCGCCGCAACCAGGAGATCCCACGGGGGCCGCATTGTTGTCTTGGGCTAAGATCGGCAAGGGAAGAAGAAGCAGTGAGATTGCAAATGCTTTGATCGATGTTCCGAGCATAAAATTCACCTCTTTCCATCCTTTCCAGATGGATTCCATTGAATGTCCAGACGGATTCCATTGAATGCAGTTGAGAAGATTCCGGGAAAAAGCTCAAACTGGAATCTCCTTTTTCGACCCGGAATCCCTGCCAATGTACCGCTCATGAAGCAGACTGCCAAGCCGCAATTGAATGCTGAGAGCTGAAAACTAAAAGCTGAGAGCTAAAGGCTGTTTTTCTACTCACTCATCACGCGCAGCCGCGCCGGAGCGTGATCCTTTTCGAGTTCGTGCCCGCAACGCGTGCAGTAGACATCCGTAGCCCGCACCGTGCGGAAGCAGGTGCCGCAATTCGTAGCCAGCTGATAGTTGCACTGCGGGCAGTAATGAAAGTCCGCCTGCACATGCGTGCCGCATGCCGGGCAGCGGAAGACCTGCGGTGACCGCAGCAGAAAGTAAAGCACTGCGCCGATCCCCGCCGGCATCACGAAGCAGATCAGCATCCAGAACCGCGTGCTCATCGCGCGCCGCGGCGCATCCCTGCTGATGTAGCCCACCATCAGGAAATAGAGCGCGGCCAGCACGCCCCACGACAAATTGAAGTAGATGCGCAGCCCAAGCGGCGGCGGCGCGTGATGGTGCTGCGTCGGAGCAACAATCCAGAAGTAGTATTCGATGAGAACGAACGCCGCTCCGGCCGCAATCATCGACCAGACCGGAATCATCCGCTCTTCTTCGTTCACTTGAATCGCTTCAAGATCGGCCATCGGCTTTCCCTCGCCACGCAGGGTCTTTCTTCAAACTCCAGGAAGCAGATTAACCCCTATCTAGGATGGACGGATCAGCCTTGTCAGAAGTTGCGTGCCTTGGCAGCACCCCGCGACGCAAAACAGACTCAGGAAGAACATTAGCCGTTTCCGCCGCGCTCAAGGACCGCTATTGCCTGCTCCGCGCCCACCCGGCCACGATCACTGCAGCCAAAACGGCCGGGCACAGAATGCAGATCCAAAGACTGGTCTGCGTGGCGATATCCGCCATGTGCTCGCCTCCAACCAGATCCTCCGTCAGGTGCCACGCGAACGGTCCCAGCGCCAGCAGACCCAGCAGCAGAGCCGAGACGGCCAAGGCACGGCTGCGCCTACGGCCGGCCTTCTGCTCCTCCATCACGCCAAACGAGGTCCGCACCACGCGCCGCGCCTTCTCGGCCACGGCACATTCGTGAGCCGCCTGCTTCCCGGCCAGCGCCCCGAGCAGGTCGCGATCAGGTCTCGCCGCCCGGGCCGTCGCACTCGTCGCGGCCTGCGCGTCAGGCCTGTTCATGTTCATTCAGCCCTCTCAAACCGCTCGGCCAGGCTCCCAAGCCGCGGCTTAATCGCTGCCATTCCGCGGTACAGCCGCGATTTCACCGTCGAAAGCGGTGCCCGCGTCACCTTGGCGATCTCTTCAAGCGACATCTCCTCATGGAAGCGCAGCACCAGCACCTCACGGTGCAGCGTATCCAGCTCGAGCAGAGCCGCCGCAATCTTTTCGCGATCTTCCAGGTTCGCCGCGTGGTCGAACGGCGTGGGCTTATCGTCCGCGACTTCGAATGTCATCGCCCGGTCGTCTTCGCTTGCGCCATCGATCAGCTCATCCAGGCTATGCATCGTCCGCTTGCGCCGCTGATCGATTACCAGGTTGCGCGCAATCGTAAACAGCCAGGTCTCGAACCGCGCCTTCCCGTTGAACTGGTCGCCGCGAACCAGCACACGCATCCAGACCTCCTGAAAAAGGTCTTCGGCGGTCTCCCGGCTGCCGGTCAGGAACAACAGATAGCGAAGCAGCCGGTGCTGGTAACACACAATCAGCTCGTCCAGCAGGCCAGCCCTGCGGCGTTTCAGTCCTTCGGCAATCGCCAGACTTTCCTGCCGCGCCTGCTCATCGACAGCAATCGAAGCCTTCGCAAATAACGGCCGTACCCCTGCCATCGTCATCTTGCTCAATTAGACGACAAACGCCTGCCGAAGGACTAGCGAAACAGCTTCTAGCCTTCAGCTCTCAGCTTTTAGCGTCTTAGCCCATAGCTTCGCCCTACTGGTTTTGGCCTATAGGCTACTGGCTACTCCCTATTCCCTGTCTTTTTGTTCCCTTGCTCCCTTGCTCCCTGCCTTTCGATCGCTTCTTCAATCGCCTTCATCGCCCGCCGCTCCCGGGCTTCCACGGTCTCGTAATAAAAAACCCCCAGCAGATGATTCCGCCTCTGCACCGGTGTCATCCCAAACCATGCCTCCCGCGCCCGCGGCTGGCGCTCGAAGATCACCTTCAGCACCGGCGGCGGTTCATGTTCGCCCTCCATGGCCTGCATCAGGCGCTCGGCCAACCGCGCCGCGCGTTTCTCACGGCTCTCAACGCTCTTCGGCTCAGCCACCCACCTCCCAATCTCCCGCCGCATCGAGTCGCTCAGCCCATCGAACCACTTCCGCAGCGCCCGTTCGCCACTCAGCTCCCGCTTCAGCTCCGCCGGCAGCAGAATCTCGCGCTCTTCCATGTCCGGCTCCAGCCAAATCCGCGCCTTATCTCCCTGGCGCACGCCCGCACCCGCCTGCATCTTTTTGTTCACCAGCAGCACGTGCCCGCCGCCCTTTGGATCAGAAAACAGTGTCGTCCGGAACGCGAATCCTTCGATCTCGCCCCGCACCCGTCGCCCCTTGCGCGCCGGCCACGTCTTCACCACGTCGAACGGTATCCGCACCACTGTCCATTTGAGCGCCGTCCCGTCCGGCTCCAGCACCGCCGTAAACGACTTGCGCAGCCCACTGGTTTTCTTCCCCGCCATCAGCCGCCCTCCAATCTCTCAGCCCCTCAGTCCCTAAGTCCCTGAGTCCCTTGTTCCCTTGTTCCCTTGTTCCCTTGTTCCCTGCTTTTAGCATCCAACCGCTCCAAGGACAAATTCATGCGCTTTCTCTCCATCGCGCTCGTTTTCATCGCAGCCACCGCCGCACTCCTGAAATCTCAAAACGGCTGGCAGGTTCAAAGCGTGCACACGTCCAATCCTACCGGCGAGTAAGGCCGCAATCCCGCACCCCCGCAGTCCTGAGTCCCTACCGTTCCATCCCCGTTTCTTGCCTCCAAACCTTCTTCTGTATTTCGCATCTCATGGTCTAGAGGTGTGCAATGACGAGAGCGAACAAGGTTACCGGAACGATCGTTATCACTGCCGCCGTAACCCTTGCCGTTGTCTTTATCGTTCGCAACGCCGAGCACCCTGCGAAGTACGAGCACGCATTCGCCGGCACGCTCGACAGTTACTTCAACAACCATCAGGTGTGTCTCTGGCCGAACTCCATCCAGATGCCGACGAGCGTCGACACCGATCAGACCGCACAGATTGGCCAATTCAACGCCCTGGTCGACGCTGGCCTCCTCGACCGTACACCCGCGGCCGCCGAACACCGCGCCAGACACGCGCGACGCCGAGCCAAGAGCCCGGCAACCGTCGAGTACAAGCTCTCTGACATGGGCCGGGTGCAGTGGACCCCCGACCCGGCGCAGCCGAATCATGGAAACTTCTGCTACGGCCACATAAAAGTGAACTCGGTCAACAGCTTCGCGCGGCTCGGCAACCGGGACTTCCAGGTCAGCTATCGCGGCTCGCTGACGCTGCCGCCGCCGTGGGCTGCGGTTCCGGAGGTGAAAAAAGCGTTCCCGCAGCTCAACAAGGAGGACCGTGGTGAAAACGGCCACGCCACGCTCCTACGACGCGGCAACGCCTGGCAGGTGCAAACCGTCACCGCGCCCGGCCTGCACAGGGGATGAAGGCGTAATAGCGTCCTTCTTGCATCCTCATGTCGCGATGCCCAAGTTGCGATTCCTCGAAGAGATCGCGCAACGCAGTCCCGCCTGGAAGCGCGGAACCCGCTGAGGATGCGCAGCCCCGGCAGCCGATCACCGTTGGCCGACATCGAATATCGGAGGAGCAGTTATCGTGCCCGATGCCAAACGTAAACTCCGCAGCGAAACCGGTCCCGGCTCGGCTGGCCAATCCGGCGACATTCAGCAGCTTCGCGACCGCCCGCTGGCGAGTTCTGAAAGCGTCGAAGAGCTCCTCGAAGAAGGCAATGCCTTCGAAGCCGAGGTGATCAGCGGCGTCGAGAACGCTCCCGATGCCGACGCAGGCGAAGTCCGCACTCGCCAGGTTCCCGAAGACGATGTCCCCGAAGAGTACCTCGACAACCCGAATCGCGACGGGCAGCGCTGACAAGCAGGCCCGCCAACTCACGAAGTTGCCATGCCGCTAACTTGCTGAATCGGTTAGCTTCACGCCCGCCCTGCCGAAATTCCTTCTTGCCCGCCCCTTGCGCTACGCGGTACACTCAGGAACCGCACAACGCAAATGGCCATCCTGAAGAGTTTCGTGTTGATCGCCGTCCTCGCTGCAGCGGGCTTGCTTCTCTTTCGCTTTCTGCGCGGCGACCCCTACTCGCTCGAGCGGTTTCAAGCCATTGCGAGGCTGACGCCCGGAGATCTCGAGGCCAGCTGCGGCAGTCCCGTGCAGGATTCGCGAGGAGTGGTCGTAGAAAACGACGGCATCCGCGATCTTCTCTACCGCGACTCCGGCGGCGACCCGCTGGTCTTTCGCTTCATCTCCGAAGACGGCATCACCTGGCAGAGCCTGGGAGCGTGGGAGCAGGTGAACGCGCCTTACGACCTCGGCGACCCTGTCGCAAACCTGGATGCAGCACATCGCTTGCCCTGCGCGGCCAAAGCCGATTCCAACGCAGCGAGCCTGAAATGGCAGAGCGGCGGATGGTACGCATCCCTCGCGGCAATTGTCCAGGACATGCCGCTTACGCTGCCGCGCTCGCTTCCCGCGCCTATCCACGTCCCCATGCCAAAGCTGTCGCAATCGCCGGCTGCAACGCCCTCCTCGGCGCCCTCATCAGCTCCAAAGTCGTATCGAAGCCAAAGCCACAACTCCGATCCCGACGACGAATTCGGCCCCGGCCCCGAGGACACAGAAGCACCCAGATCCAGTAGCGCTCATTGCCCGACAAAAGATCCATGCGAGCTTCTGGGGTATGCGCGGTTTGTCTCCGAATTCGATCAAGCGATCGAGGCCGAGCACGACAACAACTTCGAGCAGGCGATGACCCTGCTCACCGAGCACGGCGCCATGATCGTGCAGCTTCCTGCCGCCCCGGCCAGTCGCGCCAGCGCCGTCAAAGCCGTCGTGCAACTCGAGCTCAAAGCCATCAACATCGTCGAGGCGCGCCTGCACGACGACGTCGCCCATCTCGAACCCGTCGAGTCAGAGTCATTCGACTTCAAATCCAAGAAGATGGCCATCGTGGAGCACAACGACCAGGAGCGCCGCGTTATGTGGAAATACGGTGTCGAGGCAAACCGCCCCGCCACCGGCACCTCCTTCACCTCCACCGGCAGCACCTTTCGCTTCAATAGCGATGCCTACCAGCAGCTTGTCGAGATTCACCTGACCGGCATTTGGCCGTAGGGCGGACGACGGCGCGAAATAGGAATCGTCGAAGACGTTCGTGTCGTGCGCCTGCATCCACTCCGCGATGGGCTGTTTATCCGCCCGCCTGCCATACCGTCCGCACATTCCGCAATTCGAGCTTTCAGCCAGCCCAGGGTCGCCGCACCATCACAGCAACCGGATTCCACCTCGCATTTCCCTATTGACCGTTGCCCCATTTCGTCATACACTCTGTATATACAAATGCGGTACGAGTGGGACCAACGCAAGAACCGCCGGAACCAGCGCAAGCACGGAATCAGCTTCGAGCTCGCGGCTCTTGTCTTTGAGGACGAGAATTGCCTCATTCGCCAGGACCGCGTCGATGAATCGGGCGAGCAACGATGGCAAGCGTTAGGCGCGGTTTCGCTTGAGCCTGGCAGCGCATTGATCTTGCTGGTCGCGCACGTCTTGAGAGAGGAGGAGCACGATGGCGAAGAGATTATCCGCATCATCTCGGCACGAAGAGCCGATAAGAATGACGTCAGAAGATATCAGGAACAGGAAGTGGACTGATACCGAAAAGGCAATGTTACGGCGCGGAGCCGCCAAACAGGCCGCCGGCAACGATTCGGATATCGACTACTCCGACATCCCCCGCCTCACTCCGCAGCAGCTTGCCGGCATGATGCGCCTGCGCGGCCCGCGCCGCAAGCAGGCCGTCAGCGTCCGTCTCGATCCTCAGGTGCTCGATTGGCTCAAGTCCAAAGGCGAAGGCCACCTAACCCGCATCAACGACATCCTCACCAACCTGATGGAAGCCGAGCGCCGCAGCAAGACAGCCGCTAGCCGTTAGCTTCCAACTCTTAGCTGCAGGCCCTATCAGCGTCCCAATTGAATCCGGGAGTGAACAGCAGCCATCAGTTTCCAGACAAATTCGGCACGGATTCGCCGGCCTTCGAGCTCGGCCACGAGTTTGAATTCTCCCGGACGACAACACTCGCTGTAGGTCTTACCGCTCCAACACCAGCACTCGTTCTCGGGTTTAATTGTTGCGAGGTGCCCCTCATGCGTTGACGGCGCGCAGGGTCCAGGCCAGTAGCCATCCCAGAAGAAATCCCTTGATCGAGGGACCTCATCAAGCGTGATCCTACGGTGCGGCGCTCTACGCCTAACAAGTTTTGGCCCTTCGTTGGTTCGCCTGTACAACTGCCGTGTTCGGAGCCAGATCAGATACTTCGCCAAATACGTCGCCGTCTGATCAAGCTGTTGCTCAAGCGGGCTGCGGCCGCTGTCGAATCGCTGGACAGCGCCAGAGTAAACACAAAGTGCAGCAAGCTCCCCTCCGTCAATTTGGATCAGCCTGTCGCCGCGCAGGTGATAGCACTGGCTGAATCGCGGGACCATCGGAGGATCGAGCAGAAAAGTTCGAGGGCGTTCAGTTCCTTCGAATTCGAGGAGCAGAATCGTGAACAGCTCGGCCATATCGACCAAGTACTGGTCTAGCGGGTTGTCCCTTGGCTCCGTCAGTTCGGCATCGAGACGCCCGCCGCAAACCTGCAGCGGGATTCCTTCTTCGATCGCGCGCAAAACTCGGCGCGCGGTTCCGTCGTCGGAAAATGGACGGATGAAGCCCTCGTATGCGCGGCTGGCACCGCTGCCTTCAGGGACTCTGCGAGCGATGAACTGGGTGTAGTCCGACAGCTCCGGCGCCGCCGCAGGCGGCGCCGAAAAGGGCAACAAGACGGCGGCTGCGGCCATTCAGCACCGCCAAGGAGAGCCATGCGAAGCGGCAGGAACAACCGTCCGCGGCGGCGGCACGATCACCTTATGTGGCTTGGGGGGACAGTCTGGCAACCAGTCGAGATTGTTTGGCTGTTGGCCATCGGGCTTGGTTTTCAGGTACTTTTCGCCCTCGCGTATTTCAACCACGATTTCGGCGACGTGCCCGTCTGGCCGTTCTGAGTAGAAGCTGTCGGCTCCGCTGTCAATGCGGGCAATCGCCTCCGCTTCAGTGAAAGTGTGATATTTGCCGTCCGGCGTGTAGCAGCCGAGGCTGACGATGTGCTCATGCTTTTCCTGCTTCTGTGTGCAGGTAACGCGAAATCTGGGCATAGGCAGACTCTCCTTTGGTACGGTTCGTCCGCCTATGTCGCGATGCCTCTTGCCGATGCCCGACTACGTACGACATAATCGGGCTAGGGTGCTATCCGGCAAAAGTGGGTAGCGGGCGGATTCTCGCCACCAGCCGGTTGTTGGTCGCCACCTTCAACCGGCTTCATCTTTTTGCGGTACTACAACAATTCTCAATTTGAAATTACCAAGAATCGCGCCATCCGTCAACTGTGCAAAAGTAGGGTTTCCATCAATATCATGTTGGCAATGGAAAAAATTTGACAGCATGGGTTACAATTGAGCCGTGCCTTCGGCCCGCAATCCTGAAGCGATCTACCGGGTGTTCGGACAGAAGCTACGCGAATTGCGTCTGCGCAAGCAAATTCCGCAACAGGAGCTCGCGACGCTTTCGGGGTTAACCCGCGCCTCTGTCGCCAACATCGAGAGTGGTCGCCAACGCGTCCTGCTCCACCAAGCAGTTGAATTCGCAGAGGCTTTAGGGGTCAGCCTAGCGGAAATTGTCCCGCTGACCTCCGAAATCAGTGCCGGTCGCGAGTCGGCCAACTCGAAACTTGAATACCTCCGCGCATTACGCGAGAGCCTGTTTGCGGAGCACCGCAAAACGAAAAAGCCAAGGACGAGGGCTAAGAGGATAGACCGATGAAGACCCCCGACCAGGTATTGAAAGAGGCTGGCGTAACAACCAGACCCGTGCTGCTCGAAAAGATCCTAGAGCATTACGGGATCCGCCAGTACCCGCTTCCGGCAAACGCCGATATCTTCGGCGCGATCCTTCGCGAACGCGAAGATGTGATAATCGCTATCAACCCCAATCAGCATCCCAATCGCCAACGATTTACCATAGCTCACGAACTCGGGCATTATTTCTGTCATTCGGACAAGGATGCCCCGGCCCAGTTTGTGGACGGCGACTTCAGGCTGCATTGGCGAAATACCGAATCTTCTCGTGGCGTGAATTGGCAGGAAATCGAGGCAAACAGATTTGCTGCTGCACTTCTGATGCCCGAAAAGTTACTTCGAGGAGACGTAGACAAGCTTAGGAAGATCGACGGCGAAGCGGTCCAGCACTTGGCGTCCTTATACAAAGTCTCAAAAGTGTCAATGCAATTCCGACTAATCAATTTGGGGCTACTGCCGCCGGATGTCGACCCATCCGAGCGGTGATATTCGAAGCGGATGGGCGCACCAAACTTCCGACTCTGAGACCTGGGATCGCACGAACCCACCCAACTGCCCGGCAAGCCCATCTTTTCCGCAACCCCTTCAAAACGCCCCGCAAAATCCACCCGCCGAATTGCCGAGAATTAACCCCATCCGGCGCACTATAGAGGCAAAGCAGCGAAAGGCTCGACCACATGGCGCACAATCCACGAATCACGGCTCCCGGTCCGTAGTCACTGACACATGAAACCTGACCCCCGAACCCTGCTCCCGACCTAACTCCTTTGCTGTCTAGATTCTGGCCATAAACTATAGATAATAGGAATCTTATTCGATTTTCATGTGCGTAACGGTAACAAATGATTTGACTAACCCATCTCCAATTCGGGAGAACGGGAATTGCCGTGACAGGGTAGCCCTTTACTGTGTGGTCTTGGGGGCGGTCTTTGCGCTTGTCGCAACGGGAGGATGGTCGGCAATCAGCAAATACAGAACGTGGGGTTCCGCCGTAGTGCTCAAAGATTTATCCCCGACAGTAAGTTGCAATAGTTGTGGAGGAAATCCTACGTCGCCTAGCGCCTTCCTGAGCAACTTCACTTGGGGAATGTTTCGAGCGGTTGAATCGGTGAACCCGATATACAGGCCGTGTTTCCCGTTAGGGAGCCAATTCATATACACCTTCGGCCAGCGGCCCCTGCCAAGCGCGTCGGCGAGATCGCTCGCAAAATCCCCTGCTTCGCTGTCTAGTGGGTTGCGACAGACAGCGATTGGAGTTGGCATGGCTGAAAGGGCATCTCCGAGTTCTCGTTTCTGTTTCTCGGTTAGCCGTCTGGCTCCTGTTTCTTTTCTTAGTTCGAAGAGGTCTGCTTTGGCTGCGTCGGCGTCCATTCTAGCTTCTCTGGCAGATTGTGCTGCGGAACCGGCTTCTTGCGTTATCAATGCTAGCAACTGGTCACTATCAGCCCTGAGTTCACTTGTCTTCGAACGCAACTGGCTATTGATAGATGCCAATTCCTTGCTGCCCCAAGCCTCCCCTAGGACGCCGAGCAGAACAACCACGGTTGCGATGATGTCGAACCAAAATCTCCATCGCGGTGGACGACCAGGTGGGCTAACTACCTTCCAGACCCATAATCTTTCTCCAATCGACCAATCATGTACGTCATCGAGATATTCAGAAACGATAACGATGACCTCGCCAACAATTCCGAAGAAGACCGCAAACGAAGAAACAATTGCCAAATGCTCCCAAAAAGAAGAAGACCCTTCTAGTGCCTTTATGCAACTGTCTAGTGCGGCGATGGAACTCCGCAAGGCTGATATGGATGCGTCTAGAGCGGAGGCTTCGCTTGGTAAAGCCGAAGGAGCAGTAGCTAATAGTTGCATGATTGCAGCCATTGCGACCCTTTTCTTCCTCTTCGTGATGGTGTTAGTGCTATTGAGAAGCAGAAAATTCTAAACGGAGTTTCGTGCCATAATCGTAGCAGGACAAAATGAATAGTCAGAACAAAAAAATCGAAAAGCCTCCTGAATACCGAGTATTCGAGGAGGCTTTGTCTACCGCGCTTTCCGTCTCGAAGGACGATCTACAGCGGCGCGTGAGTGAAGTGAAGTCCGAGAAGGTTTCTCGTTATAAGCGATACAAGTACGTCCCCGCAAAGCGCCACTCTTAGAAACTGGGAGGCACCTTGCCGGTCAGTTCTGCAAAGGTTAGTTTCTTCCCTGAAATTTGCGATACTGCCAGCGCGAAGCGATCCGCGTCTGTGAGAGGATTGTCCTTCGTGGTTCTGTTGTTGTATCTGAAAACCTGCTCTGCCAAATAACGATCAAGGTGATACGGCTCGACAGCCACGTATGTGCCTTTGAGAGTCCGTTTCAGCAGTGACCAGAAATTCTCGATTCCCTGCGTGTGTACCTGTCCGCGAACGTACTCTTGTGAGTGGTTTACGACTTTGTGAACGAAGTTCTTTTCGAGTCCGTCATAACCTAGGTGCTCATCCGTGTAGACCTTGGCGAATGGCGTCACGTTCTCAAGGATCATGCTCTGCAACGTCTCACGTTTCAGGTTTGGCAGCACCTTGGCGCGGACCTGACGCAACTCACGGTCAAGGATTCCTTGTACGGCTGTCTTACCAACAAAGCCGCCCCGGTTTCCATCGCGTGCCTGAATTTTCGCTTTGCGGTCCTTGTGCATCTTGATCGGGTTCGGCCCGATGTAAGTTTCGTCGCCCTCAACCGGACCACCAAAGCCGAACTTGTGATCGGATTCTGTCGGCAGGATCGTGCGGAGCCGTTGTAGAACGAACCATGCTGACTTCTGAGTGAGTTTCAGGTCACGGGCAATCTCGTAGCTGGAAATACCGTTCTTGCAGTTGCAGAGCATCCAGAGAGCGATCAGCCACTTGTCGAGACTGATGGCGCTGTCCTCGAAGATCGAGCCGACCTTGACCGAGAATTGCTTCCGGCAGGCGTAGCACTTCCACCGCTTTTGCGTGGCAATCCAATAGTGCTTTCGCTCGTTCTCCTCGGCTCCGCACTTCGGACAAATCGGAGTTTCGTTAGACCAGCGCAGATGGGCAACCACGTCAATGCAGCGTTGTTCATCTGCAAAGTAACGTGTTGCTTCTAAAAGGTTTGTGGGAAGATTTTGCATTTCCTTATCCTCGATAGATTGAGAATAGCGGAAATGATTGGGTTAGTCAAGTAATTTATTGCCTGCGTAACCCGCTGATACCAGAGAACTTCCTTACAGGATATATGGGGGGGTACCCCCCCTTTCCTACAAAGTAAACAGCCAAAAGCAAAAGACAGCCGACTCGCAAATTCGCCGACTCGCTCCCTCGTTCCCTCGTTCCCTTGTTCCCTTGTTCCCTGCCTTCTCGTTCCCTTGTTCCCTTGGTTCCTGTCTTCTCGCTCCCTTGTTCCCTTGCTCCCTCGCTCCCCGCTTTATAGTTCCTTTGTTCCCTGCTTTAATAGAACAGATGGGCAATTCCCCGGAGATCGACGCTGAGAGGCCGCTGGAAACGGATCAAGCGGAAGGCGCGCGAGTACGCAATGGTATTGCGGGCGCTGGCAGACACATCGCATCCAGTGCTGGTGCAGATTATTCCCACGCGCTTCTGCAACCTGAGCTGCGCCTACTGCAACGAGTACGACAAGGTGAGCGAGCCGGTGCCGCTCGAAGAGATGTACAGGCGCATCGACGCGCTGGGGCGGCTGGGCACGGCCATGATCGGCATCTCGGGCGGCGAGCCGCTGACGCATCCCGACCTGGACGACATTATCCGCCGCATGAGGCGGACGGGCGCGATTGCGGGCATGATCACGAATGGGTTTCTGCTTAGCCCCGAGCGGATTCTGCGCTTGAATGAAGCCGGTCTCGATCATATGCAGATCTCGATCGACAATCTGGAGCCGGACGATGTGTCGAAGAAGTCTCTCAAGACGCTCGACAAGCGGCTGGAGATGCTGGCCGAATACGCCGAGTTCCACGTGAACATCAACTCGGTGGTGGGCGGCGGCATCCGCAATCCCAATGACGCGCTGGTGATCGGCAAGCGCGCGCTGGAACTGGGGTTTGAGTCGACCATCGGCATCATCCACGACGGCGATGGGCAGCAGAAGCCGCTCTCGGCAGACGAGGCGCGCGTCTACCACGAGATGACGAACCGCAGAAAGACGAACTACGCGCAGTTCGACAAGTTCCAGGAAGCGATTGTGGAGGGCCGGCCGAACAACTGGCGCTGCCGCGCCGGGTCGCGGTACCTCTACGTGTGCGAGGACGGGCTGGTGCACTACTGCTCGCAGCAGCGCGGATTCCCCGCGGTGCCTGTGGCCGAGTACACGCGCGAGGATGTGAAGCGCGAGTTCGTGACCGCCAAGAGCTGCGCGCCGCATTGCACCATCGGCTGTGTGCACCGCATCAGCCACATTGACCACTGGCGCGCCCCGCAAACGCGCATGGTGGCGCCGGGCGGGCAGGAGCTGGTGAAGATCGAAATACAGGGACTAGGGACCAGGGACTAGGGACTTAGCGATTCCGAGGCTACGGGCTACGGAATCTGGCCAGCCGACTCGTTGGGGCGGAAATGGAAACGGCGTTCGCTGGAGCGAACGCCGTTTGGCTTTTGCTAGTCCCTACGTCCCTAGTCCCTACGTCCCTGCTTTATCGTTTCGCTTCGGCCTCTACCTGGTCGATGGTCTGGAAGAGGTGGGTGCGAGGTTCGGGGACCTCGGTGTACTGCGGAGCGCGTCCCCCGCTGGCTACGATAAAGACGGTGGGCGTGTGCTGGATGCCAATGCGCTTGCCGAGCGCGACGTCGGCTTCAACCTCGGCGGCAAACTTACCCATGGGATCGACGGCGAAGGGCATGGTGATGCCATGAGCCTGCGCAAACCTCTGCGTGAACATGTTCAACTGCGGCATGGTCTCGATCGAGGTCTGGTTCGCCATGACGTAGTCGCGGTAGTCGTTGCCCAGCTTTTGGCTCTTGCTGTCGAAGTAGCGCGCGTTGATGGCAGCCTGGCGGCTCCAGATGTGGTAGGGGATGAGGAAATCGTAGCGAATCCAGGGAATCTTATACTCGTTGGCCGCCGCGATGAGCGTGGGGTTGGTCTGTGCGCATACCGGGCACTCAAGGTCGTAGAACTCGATCATCGCAATGTGCGCGCCAGGCGGCGGCTTGAGGGCCGAGGCGTCGTGCACCTGCGTGGTTTCGGGCTCGCTGAACTGGGCGCGGGCCGTGGGCGCAATCAGAAGCAGTGCCATGGGCACGAGAGCCAGGGCAAGGTGGGCGGGTTTCAGTCGCACGGGGAATGGTACGGCAAGCATAGGTCGCATAGGTATTTGGACGGCTCCCTGAAATTATTGTAACGGGGAAAGGCAAGGGGCAGGGACATAGGGACTAGGGACGTAGGGACTGCGGGACTCAGCGATCGTTGCTGCCGCTATCCCGCTCGCGGCGACGAGCGGCGATCCACTGCCGCCACTTGTAGTCGACCACGAAAGAGCCGACAAGGACTAAAACCGCGACGACGATCAGGACGATCTTCATTGGACCGACACACGACTGCTATAGAAACTATAAGGGATTGCCAAGCGAGGCACGGCGCGCGGAACATTCCTGCGAACGCAGCCGCCCCAATGCATTACCCTCAAAGAATTGCGGTCCATTTAAGGATAGGGGGAGCCTGGATTGCGCATCGTCCTTTCGAACATCGGAACCCTTGGGGATATCAACCCGCTGATTGCCATTGCGCTGGAACTGAAGCGACGCGGCCACACGCCGGTGATGGCGCTGCCCAAAGTCTACCGGCCGAGGATCGAGCCGCTGGGCCTGGAGTTTCGCGAGGTGCGGCCCGACATCGATCCCACGAACACCAAACTCGTGGAGATGATCTACGACGTGAAGAAGGGCACGGAAACGGGGCTGCGCGAGTTTCTGTATCCTGTGCTGCGTGAGACGTATGCCGACTTGCTGGACGCGGCCACCAAGCCCGCGCGCGCCGATCTGCTGCTGCTGGGCGAACTGAATTATGCAGGGCCGATCGTTGCCGAGGTCACGGGCATTCCCTGGGCGAGTTACGTGCTGGCGCCATTCTCGTTCTTCTCGGCCTACGACCCGCCGGTGCTGCCGCCGTATCCCAGACTGGCGCGAGCTGACAAGGCCCCGGGCATGGGCCGCGCCATGCAGCGGCTGGCGCGCTTTGTTACGCGCAAATGGCCGGAACCGATCTACGAACTGCGCCGCGAGTTGGGACTGCCCAGGGGCAGGAATCCCATCTTCGATGGCAAGCACTCGCCCGAACTGGTGCTGGCGCTATTCTCGCGCGCGCTGGGCACGGAGAAAAAAGATTGGCCAGAGAACACGCTCATCAGCGGCTTCTGTTTTTACGATGCCCACGCAGGCAATGCGGCGCTGCCCACGCAACTCGAGGCGTTTCTTGCCGCGGGTGAGCCGCCGGTAGTGTTCACGCTGGGTTCCGCCGCTGTGCTGGCCGCGGGAGATTTCTACGAACTGTCGGCTCGCGCGGCAAAAAAGCTCGGCGTCCGCGCAGTTTTGCTGGTCGGCGACGATCCGCGCAACCGGCCGCAGCAGGCATTGCCTGCCTCGATTTGTATCGCCGAGTACGCACCCTACTCGGGGCTGTTTCCGCGCGCGTCGCTGGTGGTGCACCAGGGGGGCGTTGGCACTACGGCGCAGTGCCTGCGCGCCGGCCGGCCTATGCTTATCATGCCCTACTCGCACGACCAGCCCGACAATGCGCGCCGCATGAGCCGCATGGGCGTGGCGCGGGTCATTCAGCGCTCACGGTACAAGCCGTGGCGCGTAGCGCGGCGCGTGCGCAAGATGCTGAATGATCCTGAGTACGGGAAACATGCGGGCATCGCCGCCGATGAAGTGGCACACGAAAATGGTGTGAAAACCGCGTGCGACGCGCTGGAGAAACTGCACGCGCGTCATCACGCCAGCGTGACTGCCGCAACTTCGTAGTCGGCGAGCGAGGGCACGGTGAATTGCAGTACGCCGTCGTCAGTGCGGAACGGAATCTCCCGCTCGGCCTTGAGCAGCTCCACTTTCCGCGCACGCGCAGCGATGGGCAGCTTCATGCTCACATGTTGCGCCGGGAGCGGCTCGACCGACTGCATCCAGCCGTGAAATGCGTTCTCATTTGAATAATTGAGCAGGTGCACGGCGTAGCCTGGCGCGGTTTCCCAGCAGAACATTTCGATGAGGCCGGGCCCATCGACGCTCACCATACGCTCGTCGCGCGTGATCCAGCGAATGGTGTTGTCGATGAGATGCAGCAAATCGGTCTGGCTCGTGAGCCAGTAGGTGCGCTCCACATCGCCGGCAAACCACGCGAGGCGGCTCGCACCCTGTTCGCACAGAACCACGGCTGGCTCGGTGGTTTCTGAAACCGGTGGATAGGCAAGCTCCGGTGGATAACGCACAAAACCCGGGACGACAGTCAGCACCGGATCGGCAACCGGCTTGAGCGGCACGCGATTGGATGCACCCGCTAGCCAGTTGGTGTCACTGAAGCCTTCGAGAATCGGGTGCGGGTGAGCCGCTTGCGGTGCCTCAATGCGGGCATAGTACGGATTGCCGTTGGTGCCGATCACGTCGCCGGCACGCGACGCGCCGAACAGGTCCGAGAGGCCGAAATCCGCGCGCAGATTCAGATTCTCGTCATACAAACTAGTCTCAAAGCTGGCCATCAGCGATCCGCCATCGCGCACATACGCGCGTAACTGGTCGCATTGCCGATCGCTGAGCATGGCAACGTTGGGCAAGAGCAGCGCGCGATATTTTTTCAGGCGCTCGGGTTCGAGACGGTCCTCGTGCACGAAATCGAAAGCGAAGCGGCCGCGGATCAGCGCTTCGTAGATGCCATTGGTCGTTTCGCGCATGTAATTGGGGTCGCGCGCGGTGGAGGGTCCGGGATAAAGCAACTGCGTGCTTTGGCCCATGACGACGCCGATGTTAGCCACAGAACGCCGCACGGCGAGGTGCGCGTCGTGGCGCGCGGTCCACTGGAAATACTCTTCGCCTACTTTCTGCCAGCGACGGTCTTCACCGAATCCCTTCTCCGCGCCGACAAAATGGTTGTAGGCCGCCAGGCCGCCGGCAAGCGTCTCGCTCAGCCACATGTGGATTTCGTCGGGCGACTTGGAAAGGTTGCGCCAGCCGGGAGTGCCGGTGGAGTAGGTCGCCGTCAGGTTCGTCGCAAATTTGCCGTCCATCACCGCGTTGCAGACGCGGCCCTGCAGGGTGCATCCCCACACCGCGGGCTCTTCGTAAGTGCGCCCCTGATTGTCGCCCTGGAACCAGGAGGCGACCTTGCCTAATTGATCGAGGTTAACGCTGGCGCGCACATTGCCGCCGGAATTGGCAAAGTAAAAGCTGTCCGCCTTCTTCTCTTTGGCAATTGCGTCGTAGCGCTTCCACAGGTCGAGCACGCGCTGGTTGAAGACGCGCCAGTAAGCCGGCGTGCCACTCGGCGGCAGCTTGCTGCAAATGGCGCAGTAACACTCCGGTAATGAGCCGATCGGCGGCCAGCCATTCGAGTAAAAGCAATCCACGTCATACAGAGAATTGACTTCGCGCATGATGGCCGGCACATAGTCGTCCATGTAGGTCGAGAACATGCAGGTCTTGAAGAGCCGCGGTTCTTCTGTGCTGAACTGCACTGAGCCATCCTTGTGGCGCATGGCCCACTCCGGGTGCGCGGCCAGCGCATCGCCCCAGTTCAGGTCGGGGCTCATGCGCGCTACTACGCGCAGGCCGCGTTTTTTTGCGGCTGCTGTGCACTCGCCGAAGAAATCGCGGCCATTGAGAAATTTTCCGTGCCGATGGAACGGAACTTTGGATGGATAGAAGGCCAAAATGCCCGTGACGCTGACAAACACCACGTCGGCCTTGCACGCGTGCCAGTAGTCGGCCCACTCTTCGATGTTCATCACCGCCGGGTCGTGCTCGGTCATGTTGGTTTGGCCTACACGGCGAACCCGGTTTTGCCACGGCTCGGCTGAGTTCCGCGGCTCCGGCAAGCGCGCGGGCATCGCGATCATGCGATAGGTAGGGATTGTCAGCAAGGGCGTCGCGGCTTGATGCCCGGGCTGCTGCGCGGCATCGAGAACGGATGCGAGTGGAATGGCAGCGGCCCCTGTGGTGAGGCTCGTCTTGAGGAATTTGCGGCGGCTGAGCATGTACACCCCGGCGGAAACGTCGGGACAAGTGTAAACGCCGGACCGTGGGCCGGACCAGAGATGGAGTCATAGCCGCAGTCGCGGCGTAACTCTGGTTATGAATTGCGGCCAGAGGAACAGAGAGAATCTTTCCCCGCGGCTATTGCGGGGCGGGAAGGTTGTTGCCGACTTCGCCCGGCACGGCGGCGAACGTCTTGGTTTCCTCGGGCAAGGGCGTGGGCAGCGGACTCTCAAGAGCCAACGCCAGCACTTCGTCCATCGTGTCTACAAAGTGGAGCTTCATGGCGTTCTTGATGTTGTCGGGCAGCTCGGAAAGATCCTTCTCGTTGGCGCGCGGCAAAATTGTTTCGAAGATTCCAGCGCGCAACGCAGCCAGCAGTTTTTCCTTGAGCCCGCCGATCGGCAGCACTTTGCCGCGCAGGGTGATCTCGCCGGTCATGGCGATGTCGCGGCGCACCGAAATCCTGGCCAGTGCGCTCGCCATAGCCGTGGCCATGGTGATGCCGGCTGAAGGACCATCCTTGGGAATCGCGCCTTCCGGCACGTGAAGGTGAATGTCGATGTTGCGGTAGAACTCGCGGGAGAGGCCGAGCGCATGCGCCTTGCTGCGAATGTAAGCCAGCGCTGCCTGCGCCGATTCCTGCATGACGTCGCCCAACTGACCGGTGATGGTGAGTTTGCCCTTGCCGTCAAGCACCTGAACTTCCGTGGTGAGAATGCTGCCGCCCACCTCGGTCCATGCAAGCCCCGTGACGAGGCCGACTTCGCTCCTCTCGTGCGCCTCGGAGTCGCGGAATCTGGGGACGCCGAGAAAATCGGCGAGGTTGGCCGCGGTGATCTCTTCCTTGTGCTTGTTTCCAGCCTTGACCACCTTGCGCGCCACCTTGCGGCACACGTTGCCGATTTCGCGCTCGAGATTGCGGACGCCAGCTTCGCGCGTGTAGAAGCGGATGATTTCAAGAATCGCGTCGTCTTTGAATACGATGTTTTTCTCGTTCAGGCCAGTCTGTTCGCGCTGCTTCTTGACGAGATACTGACGCGCAATTTCAAGCTTCTCCTGCTCGGTGTAGCCCTGGAGGCGCAGAATCTCCATGCGGTCCTGCAACGCCGCCGGTATGGTGTGCAGTACATTGGCCGTGGCGACGAAGAGAACCTGCGAGAGATCGTAATCGACGTCGAGGTAGTGATCCTGGAAAGTGATGTTCTGCTCGGGATCGAGCACTTCGAGCAGCGCCGATGCTGGATCGCCGCGGAAGTCGGAGGAAATCTTGTCCACTTCGTCGAGCAGGAATACAGGATTCTTGGTTCCCGCGCGCTTCATGTGCTGGATGATCTGGCCGGGCATGGCGCCGATGTAGGTGCGGCGATGGCCGCGAATTTCGGCTTCGTCGCGCACGCCGCCCAGCGAGAGGCGCACAAACTTGCGGCCCGTGGCTTTGGCGATCGACATGCCGAGGGAAGTTTTACCCACGCCGGGAGGCCCAGCGAAGCAGAGGATGGAACCCTTCGGGTTTTTGACCAACTGCCGTACGGCGAGAAATTCGAGGATGCGCTCCTTGATTTTTTCGAGGCCGTAGTGATCGGTATTGAGAACTTTTTCCGCGTAGTCAATCGACCGCGTTTCCTTGGAGCGCTTTTTCCACGGCACGGCCAGCAGCCAGTCGATATAGTTGCGGCTCACGGTGGATTCGGCCGACATGGGCGGCATGGCTTCGAGCTTTTTTAGCTCCTGGATGCACTTGTCGAGAACGTCCTTGGGCATACCCGCGGCTTCAATCTTTTTGCGCAGCTCGTCGAACTCGCTCTTCTCGCCGCGGCCCAGCTCTTTCTGGATGGCCTTGATCTTCTCGTTCAGGTAGTACTCTTTTTGCGCTCGCTCCATCTGGCGCTTGACGCGCGACTGAATATTGCGGTCAATATCGAGCTTCTCGATCTCGACCTCGAGCACGTCGGCGATGCGCGCCAGGCGCGTGGCGGGATCGAAGATGGCCAGCAGCTCCTGCTTTTCCTCGATGCCGATCTGCAGATTGGCGGCAATGGTGTCGGATAGCTTAGCGGCCTCATCCATGCGCACCGTGGCGATGATGGTCTCGTAGTTAAGCGACTGCTGCAGCTTGACGTAGTTCTCAAACAGCGTCGTCACGCGCTGCATCAGTTGCTCGACGGCCGGCGACATCTCGATCTCGCGCTTGCCGGTGCGCACCGTGGCTACGAAGAAGCCGTCGCGATCGGTAACCTCAGTGGATTTGGCGCGCTCCACGCCTTCTACGAGCACCTTGATGTTGCCGTCGGGCATCTTGACGCTCTGCACAATGTTGCAGATGGACCCGACCTGGTAGATGTCCTTCGCCTTGGGCTCATCGATCGAGGCGTCGTGCTGCGTGGCGAGAAAGATTTTGCGGTCGCCGTTCAGGGCCTCTTCGAGCGCACGCACACTCGACTCGCGGCCGACGACAAACGGCGTCATCATGTAAGGGAAGATGACCATATCGCGGATGGGCATCATGGGCAGCTTGCGCGGTTCGTTTTTTTCGCGTGGTACGGTCATCGGATGTCCCTATAGACTCCCACACCGCCCTCAGGATGCAAAAGCGGCGCAAGGTCTTGATGGGATTGTACAGCGAAGCTCATTTCGAGCAAAGGGGTGGAAATGTACTGCTGTGGCAATCATTGGTAACCAGCGATGGCCCGGACGAAGTACAATTCTCCGCAATATCAATTTCAATGCGGGAGAAACTAATTCAACGCTGGAAAATTGCGGATAGGTCCAGGCGGAATCTTGCGACTAAAGTTGGACGCCACGCTTTGCTAACGTTGACGGCGCGGCAGCTCCGGCTCTATATTCCCCCCGTAGCTTAGAACGGAGCTTATGATCTCACGAAAATGTGTGCGTTTATTCCCGTGTCTCTTGGTATTTTCCCTCGCGTGCGGCTGTAATGGGGGCGCGAACGGCCCCTCCCCAGTGAACTTGGCGGGAAGCTGGACAATTCATACAGTATCCACACAGGGGCATGGAAGCTTTTCCGGCACGGCAACCGTGGCGCAGTTGGGGGTTGGCCTGGGCGCAATTGGAGCAACGACGCTTACCGCTCCTGTCGGCACAATTGCGGTCTCGCAGACAGGCACCGCATTGAGCGGCACGCTCACAGATTCGATAAAAGGATTCCAGTATAGCTTCATCGGCACACTTTCGGGCAGCAACCTTACAATTACCGGATCAACTCCTTGCCCGGGCAACACACAGACAGACTCCCTCAGCTTAACTGGCACAATTACCTCCACAAGCATGCAGGGGACCTACACAATAACACGCGGCTCCAATTGCTATTATCCCAGCGACGCAGGTAGCTGGACGGCCACGAAACAGTAGCCCAAAGGGTCTTGACACCAAAGGCCGCGCATCGCGCGGCCTTTTCGATTCTGTGCGAATCTGACAGGCGCTCAGCCGGCTTTTTCGAGCAGGCACAGCGACAGGTCGCGGCGCTCCACCATGTCCTTGGTGATCTCGATGTCGCGCGCGCGCTTGTTTGAGGGCAGGTGGTACATGAGGTCGAGCATCAGCTCTTCGAGGATCATGCGCAAACCGCGCGCGCCCACTTTGCGGGCCAGAGCTTCGCGGGCGATGGCGCAGGCCGCTTCCTGCGTAAAGTGCAGGCGCACATTCTCATACTCAAAGAGGCGCTGGTATTGCTTGAGGATGGCGTTGCGCGGCTTGGTGAGGATCTCGATGAGCGCGGGCTCGTCGAGCTCGTCGAGCACGCCCATCACCGGCAAACGGCCCACAAATTCGGGAATCAGGCCGTACTTGATCAGGTCCTGCGGTTCGGTCTTGCGGAGCAGCTCGGTGTCGCGATGCGCAGCGAGGCCGACCACCTGCTCCTCGGAGTCGCTGGCGCGGAAGCCGAGGGCCTTCTTACCTACGCGGCGTCCGACAACGCGCTCCAGCCCGACAAAAGCGCCACCGCAGATGAAGAGAATGTTGGTGGTATCGACGGCCGTGAATTCCTGGTGCGGATGCTTGCGCCCGCCCTGTGGAGGCACGTTGGCCACAGTGCCTTCGAGAATCTTGAGCAGCGCCTGCTGCACGCCCTCGCCGGAAACATCGCGGGTAATGGAGGGGTTTTCGTCCTTGCGGCCAATCTTGTCGATCTCATCGATGTAGATGATGCCCTGCTGCGCGCGCGTTACGTCGCCGTCGGCGGCCTGCAGCAGCTTGAGGATGATGTTTTCGACATCCTCGCCCACGTAGCCAGCCTCGGTCAGCGTCGTCGCGTCCACGATCGCGAACGGCACATCGAGCATCTTGGCCAGCGTGTGCGCTAACAGCGTTTTGCCCGAGCCGGTGGGGCCGACAAGCAGGATGTTCGATTTGGCCAGTTCCACTTCGCCGGAACGCGATCGGTTCATCTGGATGCGCTTGTAGTGGTTGTAAACCGCGACGGCGAGCTTCTTCTTGGTCTGGTCCTGGCCGATCACATAATCGTCGAGGAAGCTTTTGACCTCGGTGGGCTTGGGAAGATGTCCGGCGGTGGTGGCGGGAGCTTCACCGCTGCGGTCGTCTTCGAGAATGGAGTTGCAGACGGCAACGCACTCGTCGCAGATATACGCCCGAGGGTAGTCGCTCGGCGAGGAGATCAACTTGGCGACCGAGTCCTGCGATTTATGGCAGAATGAGCATCTCAAAGCTTCTTCAGCTCCTATCCGCGTCTTCATCCCCAATGTCCCCCCGAAGAGTGTACTCCAAATCCAAACCCACTGCTAAGTGCGCGGGCGGTCGACGATAGGCCTGTCAATGATCTCGTCCACGATCCCGTATTCCTTGGCTTGCTCGGCGTTCATAATGAAGTCGCGTTCCACGTCGCGCTCGATGCGTTCGAGCGGCTGGCCGGTGTGGCGGGCGATCAGATTGTTGGTGATTTCGCGGATGCGCAGAATCTCGCGCGCATGAATATCGATATCGGTAGCCTGCCCGCTCAGCCCGCCCATCGATGGCTGATGAATGAGAATGCGCGAATTGGGCAGCGCAAAGCGTTTGCCCTTTTCGCCGGCCAGCAGCAGGAATGCGCCCATGCTCGCCGCCTGGCCGATACAGTACGTCACCACCTTATTCTTGATGAACTGCATGGTGTCGTAAATTGCCAGGCCTGCAGTGATGGAGCCGCCCGGCGAATTGATGTAGAGCGAGATGTCTTTCTCCGGATCCTCGCCTTGCAGAAACAGCATCTGGGCGACGACGAGATTGGCAATCTGATCGTCGATGGGGGTACCGAGAAAGATAATATTGTCGCGCAGCAGACGGGAAAAAATATCGTAGGCGCGCTCGCCCCGGCTCGTCTGCTCAACCACCATGGGAACCAATGCCATGAAAAACAGCTCCTAGCTTTTAGCTTTCAGCTCTTAGCTTTCCGTGCTCAAAATCGGCCGCATCAGCGACGATTCCACGTATATCTGAATCCTTGAACGACTACGAGGGCAGGCGTTCGTACAGAATTGAGGCAGTCTTCTCGCGCCTGATCTGCTCCCTGATCCTAGCCAGTCCGCCTTCCTGGGTCAATCGCGCTTTTAGGGTATCCAGCGGCTCACGAGTCTGGATGGCGGCAATCTGCAATTCCTTTTCCATTTCCTCGTCGCTCACCGTGATGTTCTCCTCGCCGGCGATGCGATCGAGAAGGATATTGGTCTTCACTTCGGCGATTGCGCTGTCGCGCTGCGCGCCGCGCAGACGTTGGAAGTCGAGCTTGCGCATCTGCTCGGCCGACATGCCTTGCGCAGCCAGCGCGCGCAGACCGCGTTCGAGCCGCGTGTCGATCTGTTCCTGCACCAGCGACTCCGGAACCGCAAAGTTGAATTTGGCAATGAGCGCGGCGAACAGTTGGTCCCTGGTTTCGGACTCGACGCTGCGCCGCTTACGATTCGCAAGATGCTCGCGCATGCTTTTTTCGAGATCGGCGTAGCTCTCGTAGTGACCAAGCTCTTTGGCAAAGTCGTCGTTCAGCTCGGGAAGAATGCGCTTCTTGATCGCCTTCACCGTCACTTCGTAAGCAACTGTCTTGCCGGCGAGTTTGGCTTCAGAGTAGTCGGCCGGGTAGATCACTTCCACCTTCAGCTCCTGCCCGGGCTTGGCGCCGCGAAGAGCGTTGTTGAAGGCCTCTACTGTGTTCTGGCCGCCAATCTCGACCAGCGTGTCTTCGCCGCTCACCGGCTGCGCTTCCTCAGCGCCTTCTACAGCCGCATCGGCGGCGTCCTTCTGGATGTCGCCCTTGTAGCTGATCTGCGCCCAATCGCCATCTTTCAGCGCACGGTCTTCTTCGACCGGCTCAATGGTGGCGCGCGAATCGCGCAGGTGCTCGATCTCGTGCTTGAACTCGTCTTCGGTCACTTCGGCCGAAAGCTTGGGCACGGTCACATCCTTGTAGCCGTCGATCGAGATGGAAGGAATGAACTCGAAAACCGCTTTTACGTGCAGCGGCGCGCCCTCTTCGACGGATAGCTCGGTGACCTGCGGCTGGCCGACAGGACGAATGCCTAGCTCGGCAACGCCCTTATTAAAGCGCTCCGGCAGCAGACTGTCGATGACTTCCTTGCGGATCTCCGCGCCAAAGCGCCGGCGGATGACCGACTCCGGCACTTTACCAGCGCGGAAGCCGGGAATCTTGGCCTGCTTACGGTACAGTGCGGCCACTCTGGTCCAGGCGCGGGAAACTTCTTCAGCGGGGACATCGATGACCAGTTCGCGGGTGCAATCAGGGTTCAGAACCGGCCCGTGGGCGTGCCCCTCGTGGGAGTGGTCGTGCCCTTCGTGGTCGTGCGGGGTTTCAGCCGTATCGGAGTTGTTCTCGAGGGTGCTGCTGGCAGTCAAAATGTACCTTCCGGGGCTCATCAATGCGGCCAAGACAAGCTGATGGTGAACAAACGCCGTTTGGCCGGGAAATGCTTCTCTTTATGGTAAGGGGCTTTGCAGGAGGGGTCAAACCGGCAGGCTCTTTCGTCAAACGAAAGGCACCGCCGAAGGTACGTTACCCAGGCAGTCTCAATTTTGTTGCGGCTGGACTGTGCGCCAACTCACAAAGGGAACTGAGAGCCTTCGGCTCGCGTACACTATGGGAGAAAAGGCGAAACGCCTATTTGCCATGAAGAAAATCCTCCTTATTGCCCTTGCCGTGCTGGTGGCCGCCGGGCTTGTCACCTTCATGGTGATCAAGCAGCAGTCGGGATACACCAAGGTGTACACCACGACCATCGCGCGCCAGGATTTGAGTTCGGTGGTCAGCGGTACGGGCCAGATCAAGCCCAAGACCTACATGAATGTGGGCGCAACATCGTTCGGCCGCATTACGCGTTTTTATGTGAAGGAAGGCGACCACGTAAAGAAGGGCGAAACTCTGGCCACGATTGAAAATGTGCAGCAGAAGGCAAGCGTCAACGCCCAGCAGGCCACCATCTCCGCCGCTAAGACCGACATCAATTCGTACATCGCGGCGGAAAAGACCGCCCAGGCCAACGTGGCACATGCGCAGGCCGACCTGGAACAGAAAAAGCTCGACTGGGGGCGCGCGCAGGCGCTTTACAAAGCCGGCATCATGGCCAAGCAGGACTACGACGCCAAGAAGGCCGCGTATGACCTGGATGTAGCCTCCGTGGCGCAAGCCATTGCCGAGCTCAACCAAGCCAAAGCCCAGACCGATTCGGCCCGCGGACATTTGCAGACCGATGTTGCCACGCTTCAGGCCGATCAGGATCTGCTGAATAAAACCATCGCCACGGCGCCTTTCGACGGCATTGTGACCAACGAACCGGTGCGCGAAGGCGAAACCGTCGTCGAGGGCATCCAGAACAGCGAAGGGTCCACACTGATGACCCTGGCCGACATGAGCGTGGTAACCGCCGAAGTGAAGGTGGACGAGACTGACATCGTGAACGTCCAGCTCGGCCAGAGCGCGGACGTGACCGTAGACGCGCTGCCCAACAAAATCTTCAAGGGCCACGTAACCTTAGTGGGCGACCAGGCACTGCTGCGCTCCACGGGCGTGGCCACGTCGCAGTCCACCACGGGAACGGAGGAGGCCAAGGACTTCAAGGTGGTCATCACGCTCGACGATCCCTCCAATGAATTGCGGCCCGGGCTCTCCTGCACCGCCAAGATCACCACGGCGCACAGGAGCAACGTGCTGTCCCTGCCCATCCAGGCGCTGACTCTGCACGATCCGGCATCGGATAAAAAGACTTCGAGCGGGGGCGTGCAGGCTGCCTCCGGTCCCGCGCCTGGGGCCAAGTTGAACCCTGTCCAGGGCGTATTTGTCGCCGAAAAAGATGCGCATGGCCGGCTCCGCGCCAAATTCGTTCCCGTCGCCACGGGGATTACAGGCACGACGGACATTGAAGTGCTATCGGGTCTGAATGCGGGTCAGGAGGTGGTGACCGGCCCCTACAAAACTCTGCGCGACCTGAAAGGCGGCGCGCTCTTGAAACGCGATACGGAGAAGCCGATCACAAGTAACGGAAGCTGAAAAAGGCAGGGGCTAAGGGGTTAGGGACTAAAAAACTGGGGCGTGAGTGTGGGTGTGAGCGTGAACTGATCTTCCCAACCGCACTGACCACTGAGGGGAACGATGGCATTTAACGGCATCGACGTTGAGGAACAGCCCACGAACAAGGTTCTGGATGCGAACGATATCATCGTCGTCGAGGATCTGTGGCGCACCTATGACATGGGCTCGGAGCAGCAGGTACAGGCTCTGCGCGGCGTCTCGCTGAAGATTCGCCATAATGAATATGTGGCGATCATGGGGCCGTCCGGCTCCGGCAAGTCCACGCTGATGAACCTGATCGGCTGTCTCGACACGCCGTCGAAGGGCCGGTACTGGCTGAACAGCCAGCTGGTGAGCGAACTTGACGACGATCAACTGGCGCGCATCCGCAACAAGGAAATTGGCTTCGTCTTCCAGACCTTCAATCTGCTGGCCCGCGCCACGGCCCTGCACAACGTGGAGCTGCCGCTGATTTATAACGGCACGCCCTCGGCAGAGCGCCTGGAGCGCGCCAGGCAGTCGCTCGCCGATGTGGGTCTCGAGTCGCGCATGATGCACAAGCCCAGCGAGCTCTCCGGCGGCCAGCGCCAGCGCGTTGCGGTTGCCCGCGCACTGGTGAATCATCCCTCGATCATCCTGGCGGACGAGCCCACGGGAAACCTGGATTCCAAAACCGGCGAGGAGATCATGGCCCTGTTCGATCAGCTCCACGCCCAAGGCAACACGATTGTGCTGGTGACGCATGAGGCGGACATTGCCGAATATGCGCATCGGGTGGTGCACATCCGCGACGGTCAGATCTTCTCCGACCAGCCGTCGGCGCGCCGCCGGTAATTAATATTCACGCGGGCGGCGTTCGAGAGACTAACGAAGCTCTACGGCGTGCGCGTCGAGGGCTACGCGGCGGAGCCGGTGGACGCAGTAAAGCGAATTAGCAGAGAATCACCGAAACTTTTTCCACACAATCCAACTCTCTTGACCAAAGTTTCATCGTACCGGGTTGACAGGGAACAGAATTAGGTCCAAGATTTCCACAGAAGTAGAGGGAATTAACGCAGGCGGCCCGCTCGGCCGTTAAGCGTAAAGAAAACTATTCCTGGCCTTCCTGCTTTTTCCCCGTCTCGCCCGACCAACGGATGCACGGGAGTTCAAAGGGAACTTTGCTCAATTCACGGTCCTGGACCGCGAGGAGAGCCTCCTCCAAAACCGTTGCCGGTGACCTTGGAAAACGCTGTGCTGCAGATTTCGGCCCCAGCAGCTTTGCACGTTTTCTTCTTCTGATCGCGTTTATGACGGTTGATGCTCTTGCGTACCTCTATCTCCACCCCAGGCCGCAGGCGTGCCGGCGAAAGACCCCCTAGACGGGCGCTGCGTTGAACGGAGGATCCCCCATGGTTGTCACATCTCAGTGTTCTGGTCGCCGGGTGACCGGGATTTTGGTTGGAGAGAATAACGTCGAGCGCTATTTTCCGAAAACCCTCAAGGAAATCGAGCTGCAACTGGATCATCTGCGCATCGAATGCGGACTCCCGTCCCACTTCTGGGACGGCAAGCCGGAGATCTCGGACCCAAGGCTGGCCCTCTGGCTGGAGTCGAAGGACCGCCGCGGCAGCGGGCGCCGCGTTCCCACACCACTGGCGATGATTCCGTCGGGCGCGAGCTCATTCATCGTGGGTCCCGCGCAGCTCGACGATACCAAAAAGGAAACGCATTGAAATCGATAAAGGATACGGCGATGAAAAGCGATCATGCAGCTACCGAACTTGAAGTCCGCGCCGCGGAAGCCCTGAAGGCTCTGCTTGAACAGGTTTCCGCTGTGAAGCTAAGAGAGATGAAACACGAGCGGCCTGCGCGCGGGCGCGCTGCCGAAATCGTGGCCCGCGTCGACGTTTACGGGCACAGCCACACTCTGACGTGCGAGGTGAATCCCGATACGACGCCCAGCAAAGTTCGCGCCTCGCTCAAGAAGCTGCAGGGTTCAGCCTCGCAGCATTCCGGTGCAGCGACGGCGGTGATCATCGCGCCGTATCTCTCGCCGGAAGCGCAGGCGCTCTGCAAAGAGAGCCGCGCCGGATTCCTCGATTTGGAAGGTAACGCCCGCCTTACGCTGGGTGAGTTCTTTATTGGCAAGCGCTCGCTGCACCATCCATCCGCGGCGTAAACCAGATTCCCCTGACTGCGTACCACGCTCCAGCCACCCTCCCCCGGGGCTGGAGCGATAAAAAGCGGCTCGCTATATTTCCAGGATGACGGGCATAATCATCGGCCGGCGGCCGGTGGTCTTCTGGATCAGGCGCTTCAAGTCCACGCGCACTTTCTCGTTGACCACCCCATAGTCCGACTTCTGCTCGGCGCTTAAGCCGTCCAGCGTCTTGAGCACCGTTTCGCGGGCTTGTTCCGTGATATCTGCGCCTCCGAAGCCGCGCATCAGCAGCTCAGGTTCGCGCTCCACCTTACCGGTCTTCTTATTGATGGCCATCACTGCCAGCACCACGCCGTCTTCCGACAGGATGCGCCGGTCACGGATCACGAGGTCCTCAACGACATCGATCGAGGAGCCGGAATCGATGAGAATGCGTCCGGCCGTGACTTTGTCCCGCTTGCGCGCGTCGTCCTTGTCCAGCTCCAGCACGTCGCCGTCCTCAATGACGATGGCATGATCGACCGCGCCCGTCTCCATCGCCACCTGCGCATGGCGGCGCAGATAGCGATAGTCGCCGTGCACGGGAATAAAAAACTTGGGCCGCACCAAGTTGATCAGGAGGCGCATCTCTTCCTGGCTGCCATGGCCCGAGACGTGAATCAGCCCGTGCTGGCCATCGTCGTAGATCACATTGGCCTCGCGGCGGCTCAGGTGGTCGATGACTCGGAAAATGCCCTTCTCGTTGCCGGGAATGATGCGCGAGCTGAGCACCACCGTGTCACCCGGCTCGATGCGCGCATGCTTATGGTTATCCACCGCGGCGCGGCTCAACGCGCTCAATGGCTCACCCTGCGTGCCGCTGATCAGGATCATCATCTGCTCGGGTGGAAAGTCGCGAATCTGTCCGGGATTGACGATGAGGCCGGGCGGCACCTCGATATAGCCGAGGTCCTGCGCGATCTCTGTGCTGTTGACCATCGAGCGGCCTACCACGGCCACTTTGCGTCCGTGCTTGCGCGCCAGCTCCATGGCGATGCGGATGCGGTAGATTGACGAGGAGAAGCAGGTTAAGAAGAGCTTCTTCCGGGTTTGCGTGAAGATTTCGTCGAGCCGGGGAATGACCGCGCGCTCGCTGGGCGTGTAGCCGGGTCTTTCGACGTTCGTCGAGTCCTGGAGGAGGGCCAGCACGCCGCGCTTGCCGTACTCGGCAAAGGTGTGCAGGTCGAAGGCCTTCTCGTCGAGGGGCGAGAGATCGATCTTGAAGTCGCCGGTATGAATAATGACACCGACGGGCGTCTCAATGGCGAGCGCGACGCAATCGACCAGCGAGTGCGTGACGCGGATGGGCTCGATGGTGAACGGCCCCAGCGTGAACTTGTGCCTGGGCTCGATCTCGATCAGCTCGGTTTCGTCAAGCAGATTGTGCTCGTCAAGCTTGTCTTCCACGTAGGCCAGCGTGAACTCGGTGGCGTAGACAGGAACTTTCAGCTCGCTCAGAATCCACGGCAGGCCACCGATGTGGTCTTCGTGACCGTGCGTGAGCACGATGCCGCGGACGTGCTTTTTGTTCTCGATCAGGTAGGTGATGTCGGGGACGACAATATCGACGCCCAGCAGCTCCGACTCAGGGAACATCAGGCCCGCGTCGATGACAATAATGTCGTCTTCCCAGCGCACAGCCATGCAGTTCATGCCGAACTCGCCGAGTCCGCCGAGAGGAATAATTTGCAGCTTTTTGGAATTCATCTGACAACTTCGATGCTATCACCGTGGCAGGCGGTGAGGGCGGCGGGACACTCGAGGATGCGCCTATGCGACCCTCTTGCCCCGAACTGGACGCGCCGAAAACTTGAGCCCCAGCGCATGCATCACACGCAAGACGGTTTCGAACTTCGGACTTCCCTCCCCGCTCAATGCGCGGTATAGGCTCTCTCGCGAAACTCCGGCCGCGCGCGCAACCTCCGTCATTCCGCGAGCTCGCGCCACGACTCCCAATGCGTCCGATACAAAGGCCGGATCGCCGGTTTCAAGCGCCTCCGTCATGTAGGCAGCAATCGTCTCATCGTTGTCAAGGTAATCTGCCGGATCGAAGGGTTTTGTCTTGAGCGCTTTCATCCTGCCTCCAAGGCCAGCCTCCTGGCTATTTTGATGTCCTTCTCTTGCGTGCTCTTGTCGCCCCCACAGAGGAGGATGATAAGGACCGCGCCACGTTGCACAAAGTAGACGCGGTATCCAGGACCATAATTGATGCGTAGTTCGCTGATGCCCTCGCCAACCGGCCGCACATCTCCGGGGTTGCCAAAAGCCAGGCGACGAACTCTCGCCGCGATCTTTGCCTTCGCCCGGTTATCCCTGAGGTTCCTCAGCCACTTCGAGAAGGTCTCGCTCTCGCGAACTTCGAGCACGAAAACCATTGTAGCCCGCAGGCTACAGTTTAGCAAATCCACTTCGCGAAGGGCTCTACGTTAGTTCGCGAATAACGTCGAAAAGGCACGACCGAAGACGCTCCATTGGGCTTTCGGAGAAAAGCCGTCGCTCGCCTGCGCTCTGTGCTACGATCCGTGCAAGCGTTTACGGACCGTTTTTTGCGCCGAATACCACGCGGAATGCCCCCTTCCGGCGCAGGCCTCGGCAACGCCCAGGCGCCCAACCGGAAACCCGGACCGCAGTTCGGGTTCGGAGCTCACGAGAAGTGCTATGGACAACCAGTTAAGGCCTTTGAACCTGGGCGAGATTCTGGACCGCACAGCCGACCTTTACCGTTCGCGTTTTCTGCTCTACACGGGAATCTCCGCGGTCTTTGCTGCGGCCATGCTGGCGGTGCAGCTTCTCTACGTCCGGTCCCTCGTTCTCCTTGGCTACCCGAATATCACGGCGCATTGGCAATGGGGAACGGGCGCGGCCGCAGTGATAGAGGCTTTGGCCATTCTGCTGCTTTACGGACTTTCCATGGTGGCCATCTATCGCGCGGTGACGTGGGTTTATCTGGATCAGCCCGCGACGATCCGCGCGGCGGTGAAGAGCGTGCTACCGCGCGCCGGGCGCTATTTGTGGCTCATGACAATCGTGGGATTCATCGCGTGGTTGCCGCTGGCCGTGCTGTATGGAGCGTTCCTGGCAATCACCTTCTCGGTGATGCCACACGGCTTTCTCGCCCATCCGGGCGTCGTGCCGCAAATGCCTGACGATCCCGCGGCAATGGTGAGATTTGGACTTAGCGTCCTCATTCTTTTCCCGCTGATTGTTTTGGCGGTGGTATACGGCGTGTGGATGTCGCTGCGTTATTCCCTGTCGATTCCCTCTTGTGTAGCCGAAGATCTGACGGCAAGACAGGGGATTCGGCGGAGCATTCACCTGAGCAAGGGCTCACGCGGACGCATCTTTGTCCTGGCACTCCTGGTAGGGGCAGTGCGCTGGGTTCTGCTGATGATGGCCGGGGTTCCCTTGTTTGTGGCGATGTTCAAGCATCCTGGGCAGCCGGCCCCGGTGGGATGGCTGATTTTTATTCAGATCGCGAATTTCTTTATTAACGCGCTGATCGTTCCCATCTCATCGATCGGGCTCACGCTGTTCTATTACGACCAGAGGATTCGCAAAGAAGGCTTCGACATCGAGTGGATGATGCAGGCGGCCGGCCTCGTGCCTCAGCAGGTGGGACAGGAGTCTGGCGGGAGCCTCATTGGGTAACTGCACGAGCTTGCCTGCGACCCAAGCGATTTGCACAAACGGATACAACATGAACGAAAGATTGCGACCCTCCACCCTCGGCGAGATTCTTGACCGCACGTTCCAGCTTTACCGGAACCACTTCTGGCGATTTGTCGGAATTGGGGCGCTGCCATTACTCGCGACGCTTCTTCTTGGTGTTCCAGCGCTGGCGATCTTCGCAATTCCAGGGATTGCTCTCGGCGCAAGCACCCATCCGGTGACGATCATTCGCGGCATCGCGTTTGCTCTTGCTTACCTCGTCTTCCTGCCCGTCTACCTGGGGGCATATGCAGTCTCGATCGCCGGAATCACCGAAGGCACGGCGATTGCGCAGCGCGGCGAGGCGTTCACGATTCGCGGCGCCCTCAAGAGCGCCTGGCCCCGCTTCTGGACGTATTTGTGGTATCTGCTGCTGCAGGTCATTCTGGCCTTCGTGGTCCCATTCTGCGCCGCCGGGATTCTCATCGGGCCTTTGATCTACCTGATCGTGCGCTCGGGCACGGGGATCGGAGCCGGAATTGCTCTCGGATTCCTGGCAGTTATTTTGGGAACGGCGATGATCGGAGTTATCGCCTGGCTGCTTCTGAGTTTCGCGATGGGCATGGCCGTGTGTGCGGTGGAGAAGAAGTCGGCCTGGGAGTCGCTCAAGCGCGCGTGGCGTCTCAGCCCGGGAACACGCGGACGCATCTTCGTTCTCTACCTGCTGATTTCTGCCCTTAAAGTCGTCATCATCATGATGAGCTATTTCCTGGCCCTCATGCTCATCGCCGTAGTCTCGGTCCTGGGGCATAACCCTGCGATTGCGGCAGTGGCAATCGCCATTGGCGTGGTTGTGTACCTGATCGGGGCGTTCGGAACTCAGATTGCCCTATTGCCCGTGCCATGGATCGCGCTCACCCTGTTCTATTTCGACCAGCGCATCCGCAAGGAAGGCTACGACATCGAGTGGATGATGCAGCAGGCGGGGCTGACGCCGGCGCCAACTGCCCCGGTACCGGCAATAGACGCTGTAGGTTTTCCGCCGGTTACGCCGCCTGATACCTTGAGAGAACCATGATTTCGTTGCGATCTGGGCCTTGGAAAAAGCAGGTGGGAACGGCGATGAATCGGGCGGCAGCAATGTTGCTCGTGCTCGCTGCCATACCACTTGCGCACGCGCAGGAAGTTCCTTCCAGCTCCGGATTTCGCGACGTCACTCTTGCCGAGTACCGCCAGCACCTTGAAGCGCTGGACGGTGTGGTTACGGACTGCGCGGCGCAACTGAAACTCAAGACGCCTCCGCCCGCAGACGCGGACTCATGCGATCCGGACCGCGTGGGGCCGGATGACCGCGTGCAGGGAGTGGCCGGCGCGGGGCAGCAGGCGCGTGAGGTTCGCTACGACTGGCTGCGCTCAGCCTTGCGCCGCGCCGGCAAAAAGGGCGACGACGCGGCGTCTTTTATGTTCGGGGCGCACAAGGGCGCGACGAACAAGCCCCCCAACGTGGACGCACTGCTCGACGACGCCCACGAGCGCTTGCGAATCGACATCCAGCAAGTCGATGGCCCACTGGTAGAGAATCCAGCCTATGCGGAACAGAGGAAATCGCTCAACGCAATTCTTGCGCAACCGGAGTACAAAGGCGCCACCGAGGTTACAGCCACGAACCGCGTGCAGGAATGGCTTGAAAACCTGCTCGACCGGATCTTCATGGGCCTTGCCAGTGTTGGGGCGCGTGCTCCGTGGATCGGGACATTGCTGAAGGTGTTGCTGCTCGGCGCCGTGTTGACCCTTCTGGCCTGGTTGCTGTTTCGCCTGGAGCGCAACGCGCGCGTGCGGCTGGTTCCCGACGTCGAGACTGCGCCGGGAGCGCCTTCGGCGCGCGAGTGGCAGTTGTGGCTGAAGGACGCTCAGGGCGCGGCTGCGGCCGGCGCGTGGCGCGAGGCCATTCATTCGGTGTACTGGGCGTCGATCTCGCGGCTGGAATCGAACCGCTTGTGGCCGGCCGATCGCGCGCGCACGCCGCGCGAGTATCTTGGGCTGCTGGGAGGAAGCGATCCGCGCAAGACCACGCTTACAGCGCTGACACGAGATTTTGAGCGCACCTGGTACGGCGGGCGCGAAGCCGCAGCCGCCGACTTCAATGCCGCATTGCACTTGGCCGCGGAGCTGGGGGTGGAAGCGAAATGAAGCTCTTTGCCTCGCTCGACCCCAAGGACCGCAAGCTGCTCATCGGCTGCATGTGCGCCGTTATTGTGCTGGCAGTGGTCACCGCGTTCTTTTCGCGCCAGGAGAATGACGACAATCCGCTGCCCAGCAGCTATCTCACGGGCAAGCATGGCGCACGCGCCGCATTCGAACTGCTCAAGGCCAACGGCTACGACGTGGAGCGCTGGGAGCATCCGCTGACCGAATTGGCCGAACGGGCCGATGCGCAGACGGTGGTGATCTTTGCCGAACCGAATCCCACCGCAACCGAGGACTTCAAAGCAGTAGAAGAGATTGCCGCCCACGGCGGGCGCGTGCTGCTGACGGGGTATCGAGGCGGGTCGCTGGCTCCGGATGGCGATGTGGAGCCTTCGACGCAGTTCGAGGCAGCGTGCAAACTCACGCCGCAAGGACTCGATCCGCTGGCCAGCTCCGGCGAGGTGCGAATGGCGCCGGAGGCCTCGTGGGGATTCGCGCGACCGCTCCAACGAGTGGAGTACAACTGCGCCGGAGCGCCGGCGGTGGTGGAGTACGCGAGCGGCAAGGGCGAGATCGTCTGGTGGGCCAGCTCGACGCCGCTGGAAAACGGCTCGATCCAGCGTGCCGGGAATCTGAATCTGTTTCTGAATTCGTTGGGCACTGCTCAGAATCACCATTTTTATTGGGACGAGTCACTGCATGGCGAGATCGTTTCCAATTGGTTCTACGCCAGCGGCGCGGCATTGAATCTGCTCCGGTTTGGCCTGCTGGGGATCGGCTTGCTGGTGATTTTCAGCTTCAGCCGGCGGCGCGGCCCGGTGCGCGACTTGCCGGCCCCGGTGAGGGCCACCCCGGTTGAGTTTCTCGAGTCGCTGGGATCGCTTTATGGCGAAGCACGCGCCACCGCGACAGCCGTGGAACTGGCTTACGAGCGCTTCCGGCGGCGCATGGCCGACCTGTGTGGTTTGAAAGGGACCGCGCTGAGCGCCGGTGAGCTTGGCGTCGCGGTCCGCCGGCGTTTTCCTAAAGCTGACAAGGATATGGAGAAGGATTTGGCGGAGTGCCAGCAGGCAATTGGAGATGAAACTCTCACGCCTAAAAAGGCGCTTGCGCTGGTTCAGCTTTTGCGCCGTCACGGTGAGGCATTGGATGCCGCGGCGCGCGCGAAACAGTGATGAGTGGTTCGTGATTCTAGTGTGAAGTTTTGGTGCAAGGAGACAGGAATGATCGAGGAGAGTTTGCCGGAACAGAATCCCTTACAGTCTGCACAGGCGCAAAGCACTGTGCTGAAAGCGACCCCGCAGTTGCTGGCGCACGCACGCGCAGAGCTGGGACGCGTGATTGCGGGACAAAACGAAGTGATTGGCGAGGTGCTGGTGGCCGTGCTCGCCCAAGGACACGCGCTGCTCGAAGGCGTGCCGGGAATCGCCAAGACGCTGATCGTGAAATCGGTGAGCCGTCTGCTGGGCCTGAGGTTCCAGCGCGTGCAGGGAACGCCGGATTTGATGCCTGCCGACATTCTGGGCACCACGATCTTGAGGGCGGGGAGCGATGCCTTTACGTTCCATGCCGGACCGGTTTTCACAGATCTGCTGCTGGTGGACGAGGTCAACCGGATGCCGCCTCGCACGCAGGCGGCCCTGCTGGAGTGCATGGAAGAGCGGCAGGTGACGAGCGACGGCGTGGCGCGGCAGTTGCCGCAGTGGTTTACGGTCTTCGCCACGCAGAACCCAATCGATTTTGAAGGCACGTATCCGTTGCCTGAGGCGCAGCTCGATCGCTTTCTGCTCAAGGTCAAGGTGAATTACCCCGGCGCAGGCGATGAGCGACAGATGCTGGAGCGGCACCACGGATCCAGCGTGAATCTGCTGGACGACGCGAAGATTCAGCCGCTCGATCCGACTCTCCTCGACGCTGCGCGCCGCGAAATTCGCGCTATACGCGTTGAATCTGACCTGTACGGCTACATTCTGGAGCTGGTCAGGCGCACGCGCGAATGGCCCATGCTGGCGCTGGGCGCGAGTCCGCGCGCGGCCATTTGCCTCTTACGCGTGGCGCAGGCTTTCGCGGCCTTCGAGGATCGCGACTACGTGATTCCGGACGACGTGAAGCGCGCCGTGCTGCCGGTGATGCGGCATCGCATTCTGCTCAAGCCGGAGGCGGAACTGGAAGGCTTCGATGCGGACCGCGTGCTCGGCGATGTGGTGGCGGCGGTCGCGGTGCCGAGAAGATAGGAGTAGTATACTCGTAGTATGAAGGAGAAGACTTCAATCACACTATCGTCGGACGTTCTTGCTCAGGTGGATCGCAACGCCGGTTCCAAAGCTTCGCGGTCTGCGTTTATCGAGGGCGTGCTCCGGGAGTACTTTAAGCTCAAGGTGCGGGAAGCGATCAACGCACGAGACCTGGAACTGATCAATGCAAATGCCGATTACCTGAATCGCGAAATGGAAGACGTGCTGAAGTATCAGGCGCCGCTCGATTAAGCGATAGAAAGTAGCAAGTTCATGCGCCGGGGCGAGCTGTATCGTGTATCGAAGGTCGCGGGCGACCCGAAGAAACATCGAATCGTTGTGATCGTGAGCCGCCAGGCTCTGATCGATTCGCTGTTTTCCACGGTGGTTTGCGCGCCTGTGCTGACAGAGGGGCAAGGGCTTTCAACGCAAGTCAGCCTCGGGCCCGAAGCCGGCCTAAAACATCACAGTTGGATCTTGTGCGACGGCATTAGCAGCGTTCGCAAGACAGAGTTGACCTATTACGTTGGAAAGTTACCAAGCTCCAAGCTGGCCGAGTTGGATCGTGCTTTGGCAATGGCGCTCGATTTGCATTTCCAGGTTTCTTAATGATCTCCGCTTCGCTCCATCCCGAAACCGTGCGCGCGCAATGCAAGTTGCGCAGGCGATGGTTTCCGTTTGGTTTTACGCCGCGCACGATCTGGCTGCTGGTGGCGGGTCTAATCCTGGCGCTGCCGGGATTCTGGTCGGCGCGCCTCGGCTTCGGCATGCTGCCGTGGGATGCGCTGGTGCTGGCCGCGGCATTCTTCGACTGGGTAAGACTTCCCGCCGCTGAGCGCGTCGACGTGGAGCGCTCGTGGAGCAACGCGCCCTCGCTTGCGAGCGCAACCGAAATCGAGATCGCCGTGGAGCAGAACGGCGGAACGATTCTCGATTGCCGCATCGTGGACGATCTGCCGGAAGCGCTTGTGGGTGTGCCTGCGACGCACAGCCTTCGCGTCTGGCCGCGCGTGCGGGCGATACTCCGCTACAAGATCGAACCGCGGGAACGCGGCGACGTGACTACGGGATCGGTCTATATCCGCTATCGATCGCTGTTTGGGCTGGTCGACAAGTGGGCCATGGCGCCGCTCGAACAAACCGTGCGCGTGTATCCCGCGCTGCGGCAGGGCGAGGACCAGGAGATTTTTCTGGCGCGCGGACGGCAGATCGATTTGCAACTGCGCCAGGTGCGCGAGCGCGGTCTGGGCCGCGACTTTGAGAGCCTGCGCGAGTATCTCGAAGGCGACGATTTGCGCGACATCTGCTGGACGGCTACGGCGCGGCGCGGGCAACTCATCACGCGGCGCTACCAGATGGAGCGCAGCCAGGCAGTGTGGATCGTTCTCGACGCAGGACGGCTGCTGCAGGGCAGGATCCTGCGCAACACCGACGACGAGGAGCGCCGCGGGTTCTCGAAGCTCGACTATGCCTGCTCAACAGCGGTAGCGCTGGCGCAACTGGCTCTTTTCTCCGGCGACCGCGTGGGCCTGCTCGTGTACGGGCAGCATGTGCAGCAGCGCGTTTTGCCGGGGCGCGGCCCGGCGCATCTGCGGACCCTTGTGGAGGCACTCTCGCAGGCCCGCACCGAGCGCAGCGAAGCCGATCACCTGCGGGCTACAGCCACGCTGAATCGCTGGCAGCCGCGGCGGGCGCTGATCCTGTGGATCACCGACCTGGCGGAAACAGCGATGCGGCCCGAGGTCATCGATGGCGCCATGCAACTGGTCAAGCGGCACGTGCTGCTGTTTGTGGCTATGGCGCAGCCGGATGTGGAAGCGATTGCGAAGGCGCGGCCGAAGAATGTGGAGCAGATGTTCCGCGCGGCGGCGGCACAGGAACTGGCAATGCGCCGGGAGCTGCTGCTGGCGCGGCTGCGCGAGCAGGGCGCGCTGACTCTCGATCTCGATCCCGACCGGCTAACCTCGGCGGTGCTCAACCAGTATTTGCGAGTAAAGGAACGAGCGATGGTGTAGGCGCAAAGCGCGCCTCAAGACTGTCGATCTTCAGGCTGGAGGCGCCCGCAAATCCCGGCGTCTCCCCGATACGCCGGGATTCTTGTCGGAGGGCTTACTCGGGGAGAATCTTGACGATTGTCACCGTGTCGGAAACCGCGATCGTCTGAGTTGACCCCGCGGTGCTGATCCAATGCATGTTTCCTGTGGTCTGGATGGTGCCGATATTCGTGACCGCGTAGTTCGTATTCAGCTTGAGGCTCACCGTCTCAGGAGTCACCGGAGTGTCGACGAGATTGACCGGGTCCCAGCTGCTTTGTTCCAGCCACAACACAAGCCAAAAGCTGCCATCGCGTTTCTGGAACAGGATCTGCTTGAGCGTGGAGTCGCCGCCGGTCAGCGAGTACGCCAGCTTTCCAGGCGTGAAGCTGGGCCCCTCATCCCAGAGATTGGCGATCAGACCTTGCACGGCAAGGAAGGCCGGCTTGGGATTCATATTTCCGTCGATCAAGCCGTAGCCTGGAGACGATACCTCGTCCAGCAGTTCGTAGATATAGGTGCGCTTTACGCCCTGCATAAAAGTGAGCAGCAAGGAACGCGGAATGTAGGACGCTCCCGTGGCAAGCGAGATGTTGTACGGTTGCGGCTGCGGAACCATCACGTATCCCGTCTCAGTGATGTTGACGGGCATGTTGGGAGCGTCTTCATTGGCCATATCGAGCCAGAACGGAATGCTGCCGTAGGAATTTCCCTGGGCGTCGTAGCCGCCCCACCCGCTGTTTCCGGGATTGCGCCCGACGAAGTAGACGTGCAGATTGTTTTGGGTCATCTTCGCGGCAAGATTGCCTACCTGTGAATACGACGTGTACAGCGCCAGTGACGGTCCGAAGACCGGCACACCGGCCGCGCTGCCCGATGCGTCTACAGTGGGCAGGAAAGCAAGCATGTTGGACATGCTTTGCGCCGCTGTGGTTCCGCAGTCGCCGGCAAGATCGCACTCGTTCGGCGCTTCCACGGCTTCCATATCGTCCACCTGTTGCGCGATACTCTCGACGGTTGCCGAAGTGGTCGACGCATTGACGGGCATAACGTAGTCTGTTTTGATTCCGGCTGAAGCCAGCTGCTGGTGCTCTGCGATGTACGGAGTGCCGGCTGGAAAATCGTAGTAGCCGTCGCGCACGTGACGCACGCCGAGCCACTGGAGATCGTTGAAAACTGTTGGCCACTGCGAGTAATAATTTGTGTCGGTGTACGTCATGTGGATACCGACGCCGATGGAGTCGACAAACTTGTCGGCCTGGTAGGCCTGGACTTGCGGCAACTGCGGCTGCGAAGTAGAAGCCTGGGTTGTGCTGGGCTGCGAAGCGCCGCTCTGGGATCCGCCAGTTTGAGAGCCGGAACCCTGCGGACTACTGGACTGAGAACTGCCTGACTGAGAACTGGAACTTGTGGACTGAGAACCTGCGCCCTGTGTTGTAGCTTGCAGCGACGACGGCAGAAGCGATGACTGGCAGGCATTAAGAATCAGCGTTGCGCCAGCGGCGAGGAGAGTAATGGCCATCCGCCCGGACGGCAGTGAACACTTAGAATAGACCGCGGCTTTCGAGCATCCATTCAACGTCAAAAATCCGCGCACAAAGGTGGGCACACCTGTGGCGGCAGCTTTCCCCACGATGAGAAAACTCACAGGAACTTCCTTCTGACTAAAGACACGTAGCCCTGCAATCGATCTAAGCTGAAGCTTCGGTCTCGTCTAAATAGAAATAAGGTTGCCTGAACTGTCGGCGATTATTGCATGACGTTTTCGCAACCAGCAAGTGACGTTGCGCACCATAAAAACGGCGAATATCCAGGACACCGAAACTTCGTAGCAGAAATATGCCAGACAGGAATTGAAGGCAAAGGCTTTCTCGATTTCCACAAAGTTGATGGGATCAAAACAAGATTTTTTGTGTAAGCCAACCCCGATTCGGGGGGATGCATCTCGGCGTTTTCTTGAGCAGCTATGCGATTGGAGTGAGCGCGGAAGCCAGCTCAGCGGCAGGACATACAAGCCGGGCGCCTCGGCTTCATCCTTGCCGGAGCGCCCGCAATTCCCGGCGTCTCCCTGGTCCGCCGGACTTTCAAATGGCCCTACTTGCCGGGGAGAATCTCGACCATCGTCACCGCATCGGAAACCTGAATCGTAGCGGGCGAACCCTGGCCGTTATTCCAGTTCATGTTCCCTGTGTTATCGATGGTTCCGATCTTTGCGACCTGGTACTTGCTGTCCAGGTTGAGCGTCACCGGCTCGGGCGTGACCGGTGTCTCGACGAGATTCTCTTCATCCCAACTGCTCTGTTCCAGCCACAGCACAAGCCAAAAACTGCCATCGCGTTTCTGGAACAGGATCTGCTTGAGTGTAGAGTCGCCGCCGCTCAACGAGTAAGCCAGTTCCCCGGGAGCGAAGCTCGGGCCCTGATCCGAGAGATTGGCGATCAGGTTTTGCACGGCGAGAAACGCCGGCTTCGGATTCATATTCGAGTCGATCATTCCGTAGCCTGGAGAACCCACCTCATCGAGCAGCTCATAGAGGTAGGTGCGCTTGACTCCGTTCATGTAGGTGAGGAGCAACGTGCGCGGAATGTACGAAGCTCCGGTGCTCTCCGGAATCTCGTATTGCTGCGGGTTGGGCGTCATCACGTATCCAGTTTCGGTCATCACCACCGGTACCCCAGGAGCATCTACATTCGCGGTATCGAGCCAGAACGGGAGGCCCCAGCAGCCATTGCCTTGGGCATCGGCACAGAACCAGCCAGGACTTCCCGGATAGCGCCCGTTGAAATAGACGTGCAGGTTGTTGTAGGCCATCTCCGAGGAAAGGTTGCCGACCTGAGAAAACGAGGGGTACTGCGCCAAGGATGCGGCAAACACCGGCATTCCAGCCGCAGCGCCCGACGCGTCTACGGTTGGCATGAAGGCGAGCATGTTGGCAATGCCCTCGGCGGGCGTGGTTCCGCAGTCGCCTGCCAGATCGCACTCATTCGGCCCCTCCACGGCTTCCATGTCGCCAGCCTGTTGCGCGATGCTCGCAACTAATGCCGGCGTGGTGGAGCTGTTGATGGGCATCACGTAATCTGTCTTGATTCCAGCCGCTGCGAGTTGCTGGTGCTCCGCGATGTACGGAGTGCCGGGCGCAAAGTTGTAGAAGCCATCGCGAACGTGACGCACCCCGAGCGACTGGAGATCGCCTAGGGCAGCCGGCCAATGCGAGTAGTAGTTTGTATCGGTGTAGGTCATGTGAATTCCTACGCCGATGGAGTCGACCAGCGAGTCGGCCTGGTAGGCCTGCACCTGGGAAAGCTGGGGCGTCGTTTGCTCGCCACCGCCCGGCGAGCTGGGACTGCTGGACCCGGAAGTCGAAGAGTTGGACGATTGTGAACTCGAGCTGTCCGCTGCAGATTGCAGCGACACGGGCGTAAGCGAAGCGCTGCAGGCATTCAGAAGGAGCGTAGCGCTAACGGCCAGGAGAGTAAGGGCCATCCGCCCAGACGGCAGTAAAAACTTAGAATAGATCGTGGCCTTCGAACTTCTATTCAACGCCAAAAAATTACGCACACGGGTGGGCACACCCGTGGCGACAGCTTTCCCCACGGTGAGAAAACTCACGGATTATTCCTTCTGACTAAAGACACGCAGCCTTGCGATCGATCAAAGCTGAAGCTCGGTCTCGTCTAAATAGAAATAAGGTTGCCTGAACTATTCGCGATTATGCAGGATGGTTTTGGCAACAGCAAGTGACCTTGCGCACCATTAAACGGCGAAAATTCGCTGGGATCGAAAACGGATAGCAGGAACATGCCAGGCCTGGATTCATTTCAAAGAGCTTCTTGATTTCCACAACGTTCGCACCATCAAAACAAGAATATTTCTTTGCAGGCAACCCCTTTAAAGACAGCTCGGAGGCCTTTTTGAAGGTGGGTTACGGCTGAAAACTGGCCGCTGGGGGACTAGCTTTGCTGGCGGGAAACGGACGACTTCACCGGACGGAATAACCACACGACCAGCAGCGTGAACAGGCATCCGCCTACAGTGAATTTCAACCAGACTTGCGCATTGGAAGGCGAGAAAAATCCTTCCAGGGAGCCGGCGATGACAAGCAGCGGAATCACGCCGGCAACAATGCGCGTGGCTTCAGCGCCTGCCAGAGCGATGGAATCGCGCCAGCGATAGAGCCCCGGAAAAACTACGCCGCGGCCCAAACGCAAACCAGCTGCGCCGGCGAGGATGATCGAAGGCAGTTCCAGCGAACCATGCGGAGCCACGAAGCTCCACAAGCTAAGCGACATTCCGTGCTGCTGGCACGCGACACCGACCACGCCGAGCAAGAGGCCGTTGTAGAACATGGAAAAGATCGTAAGAAGGCCAAAGACAATGCCTCCGGCAAAGGCAATAAAGCAGACGGTGATGTTGTTGGTCATGATGGCCCCGGACGCTTCCGGTTCCACGCCCACGATCGATTCGGTCCACATTTTATGGTGCTCGATGGTGTCGACCATCCCGGGGCCAAGCATGTGCCGCATGAACTGCGGACGCGCCAGCGTGAGCACGGTGCCAAGCGTTCCGCCGGCCAGCAGGATCATGAGCGAGAGGAGAACGTAGCGGAAGCGCCGCTGAATCAGGGCCGGGTAATCGTCGCGCAAAAAGTAGAAGACTTTCTGGAAGCCTTTGCGCCGGCTCGAATAGATGATATGGTGGGCGCGAGCCAATAATTGGTTAACAAGCTCGGCGTACGCGCGGGCGGTGGGGTCTTGGCGCAGAGTGGAGAGGTCGCTGGCCACCTGGCGGTAGAGCAGCGCGGTCTCCCGCAGTTCGGCGCGCGAAAGGCTGCGCACTCCGCTTTGCGTGGCCTGGCTGAGGAGCCAGTTAAGGCGGTCCCAGTACGGGCGGCGCTTGGCGAGCCACTGATTGGAGAGAATGACAGCCATGGATTCGATCGGAGACCAGCATAACATTGATACGCCGGAGCTCGTGGCCATTGAATTGCCGCTGGCCGGCATCGGGAGCCGATTCATCGCCGCGCTGCTCGACTCGCTGATCCTCCTCTTCGCGCTGATTTTCCTTCTGGTTCTCAGAGCCTTGATCGTTCCTGCTTTGGGCGGCTTGGGCGCGAAGGCGGCAAGCTGGGGCATGGGCGTTTATCTCCTCAGCGTATTTCTGTTGCTCTGGGGCTACTTCACGCTTTTTGAGGCGTTCAATAACGGGCGCACCATTGGGAAGCTCGTGGCGAAGATTCGCGTAATTCACCAATCGGGCCGCGGGATGAATTTTGTGGAATCGCTGAGCCGCAACCTCGTCCGGTACATCGACTTTATGCCGGTTTTTTACGGGGTTGGAATCGTAACCATGTTTCTGAGCCGGCGGCACCAGCGCCTGGGCGATATGGTGGCGGGCACGCTGGTGGTGCGCGAGCGCGAGGTGGAAGCGCCAATCTGGAGAGACAGCGCGTCGCGCACGTTCACAGCCGTGCCTCAGCATTCAGGTTTGCCGATGGCTTCGCCGGGATTCCCGAGTGCCGGTCCGGGCCCGTGGGCGGAGGCCGGGCCGTGGCAGGCCGGTGGAACGCAGAGCGTGGCTCCGTGGCTTGGCGCTCCACACCTGCGCGTGACGCTACCCGCACCGGCGCTAGCGAGGCTTGCGCCCTCGGATCTGGAGGTGCTGGAAGGATTTTTTGCCCGGCGCCTGGATATGGACCTGAACACGCGCGGCTCTCTCGCTCAGCGCATTGCGATGGCGTTGTGCGCTAAATCCGGATTGGTGATCCCGCCAGAGACGAGCGTGGAGACATTTCTCGAAGCCGTCGCACATCAGTTTAGAGAATTGGGGCGGATGAGCTGAGGTATCGCGCGAAACGCCTGTGCTGCTACGCGGCGCTACGGGGATTCTTCCTGCGCATTGGCTTCGGTTCCTGCCTGCCCGAACTGAAAATGCAGGAGCCACGCGCTAGGAACCATACGGCCGCCGATCCATGCGGGCGTGAACTTCCACTTTTGCGCGGCGTGCAAAGCCTGATCCGCAAAATAATGGCTCGGCCCCGCAGTGTCGATCGACGCCTGGATCACGTTACCTTGCGAATCGACCTGGACGCGGATAGCAACTTTGATGTGCCCGTGAATGGCGCCAGCGATTTTTGCAGGAATCTCGGGCAGCGAGCGCGTCGCGACCTCACCCTTCACGATCGGGGCGGTGGGTGTTCGATGGGTGGGAGCCGGCTTTGGACGCAGAACGACCGGAGGCGCGGAAGAGGACGGCTGCGGCACAGGCGCGGCGTGGCGCGAGTTGGCTCGCATCACAAGCAGGGCCACACAAATCACCACCAGCGTACCGATCACGGCCTGCACGTTGGCTTTGAGTGACGGCTTCGCGGCACTCTCGTCGGCCGGTGCGGTGGGTGAAACGGATTTCTTCTTCTCCGCCGGCTCGGCAGGCTGGGCAGGAGTTTTCATTTCAGCCGGTACGGCAGGCGCGGGCACGGTTTCGGCAGGATTGAGGCGCGCTTTGACGCCGCTCAAGGTCAAACGGCGCGCGGGGTCAACCCGCAGGCATTCCCGCGCGATGCCAAAGAATGGCTCTGCAATCGATGCCGGCACTTCCGGTTCCCCGCCCTGTTCGCGATTCCACGCCGGCGGTTGCTGGGTCAGCGTCTGGACCAGAACGACGCCGAGCGACCATAGGTCCGCGGCCGGGCTTATCGCAGCCGTGCTTGTCTCCGGAGCATCGTATGGCGACAGCGGATGCCGGGCGGCCTCGCCTGTCGCAACAATTCCGTCGGCGGAAAGCTTCACCCGGTCCTCGATAACCAGAATGTTCGATGGCTTGAGATGACTGTGCACCAAGTTTTGCGCATGCAGAAAAGAGAGGGCATCGAGAACCGGGCCGAGCATTTCGCGCGTCTCATCCGGCGTAAGAGCGCGCTCGGGAAGAATCTCCGATAAGACCTCATCCGCGTATTCGGTGACGACGTAAAGAAGATCTTTGCCGTCCAGTTCTACGCGGCCGTGATGCAAGAGCCCGACAAGGTGAGGATGAGACAGATTCTTCGCTCGTTCCCATTGCGCGATGCAGGCCTCGGCGTCGACTGCATCGGCCGGAATCAATTTGATCGTGGCCTTCTGCTTGGGTTCGCCAAATTCGGCGAGGAAGACGCTGCTCGACGCGGTTTCACCCAGCGGGCGGAGGAGAGTAAATCTCCCGTCGATCAGGCGTCCGGCGTAGACGGCGCTAGGGGAGGTCGTGCTCATAACGGAGTCCATTGTACCGGTGATCGCCGGATATGCCGCAAGTTTTGGAGAAAGATCGGCCTTCCCCGCGCACGGAGCCAGGCCAGCGACAGATTGTGCCGCCCGTGAGATATCCGGTGAAGCGCGGTCGTTTAGACTGGGCGCAAAGGCTTGAAAGGAGCCGGGATTTTGAACCAGCGAGTCATCAGCTTTGCGCTTCAGGCCGCCTTGATTTCCGCACCAGCTTGGCTTGCCGCGCAGCAATCTTCGTCCCCCGTCTTTGTGACCGACACCGCAGCCGAGCATATCCCCAACCTCGACGCGCTCAAGAAGGAACTCCGGCAGTATCACGACTGCACCTGCACCTGCGGCTGCTATACGCATGACCTGGATGTGCAGGCCGACCGCGCCATTGCGTTTCTGCGGCAGCGCGCCGCGCATCGCCGGCCTCAGGAAAAGCTCGCCCTGATTCTCGACATCGACGAGACCACGCTCTCGAACTATCAGGAGATGGCCGGCGCCGACTTCGCCTACAATGCCGCGGCCTTCAACGCCTGGGTCGAATCGGCACAGGCCCCGGCAATTCCCGGCACGCTGCGGCTTTACAAGGAAGCACAGCGGTTGGGGGTACGCGTCCTTTTTATCACTGGCCGATCCGAGTCGGAACGCGCCGCAACCGAGAAGAACCTGCGGGCGCAGGGTTTCGACCACTGGCAGGAGCTGGTGCATGCGCCGTGCCGATCAGGAATCCGAGACTGCCGGCAAATTCAAGCAGGTGGCGCGCGGCGATCTGGTCGCCAAGGGATACACTCTGGCGCTGAGTGTCGGCGATCAGTGGAGCGACCTGAAAGGCAAGCCGGAAGCCGAGTACTCCGTGAAGTACCCCGATCCGTATTACTTCATTCCCTAGCGCCGCCTTCCGCGGATGCTATTCTCACAGCCAGATGCACGGCTTGACGATCTTCAAACCCATGGCTGTGGCCATGCTGATTCTGGCCAATGCCTACTTTGTGGCGGCTGAGTTCGCGCTCGTCTCCATCCGCGACACGCGCGTGGCTCAGCTTGCTTGAGGCGCGGGTTCCGGGAGCGCGGGCCGTGCGCCGGCTACAGCTCAATCTGGACGATCTTCTTCCCGCCGTGCAATTGGGCGTAACGCTTTGCTCGCTGGCCTTGGGTTGGCTCGGCGAGCCGCTTGCCGCGCAAATTCTTGGCGCCATGGTTCGGCATGCTGCCGCACGCGCACCTCTATGCGAATGCAGCCGCCCTGGTGCTCGGCTTTTGCCTCATCACGTACTTTCACGTTGTGGCCGGCGAGCTTGTGCCTAAAGCACTTGCCCTGCGCCGCGCCGAGGCGCTGGCCGTCGCCATTGCGCCGCCCATGCTGGTATTTATGGCCGTCGCCAGGCCGGCGGTGCGCTTGCTCAGCCGCTCGGCGGGCGCCGTTCTGCGAGCATTCGACATTACCAAGACCGAGCGCGCAGCTTCCATCCACTCCGCCGAGGAGCTGAAACTGATCGCTACCGCCGCGCGGCGGCTGGGGCTGCTGCCTGAGTTTGAAGAGACGCTGGTGCACCGTTCCGTTGAACTCGGCGACGTGCTGGTGCGCGAGATCATGACGCCGCGGCAGAAGATCTTTTCCCTGCCCTCCAACATGCTGCTTGAAGAAGCCTGCGCGCGGATGTTCAGCCGCAACCACTCGCGCATTCCTGTCTACGATGAGGCGCGCGGCACGGAACACATCATTGGCGCGGTGTATGCACGCGACCTGGCGCGGCTGTTTTTCCAGCGCGCATCGGCGTCTTCGGCTCGGCGCCGCCGCCACGCAATTCACCTTGCGCAGGTCATGCACGAACTGCTGGCGGTGCCGGAGAGCAAAACGGCGCTCGAGCTGCTGCGCGACTTCAAGCAGAACCGCCGGCATCTGGCGATCGTGGTGGACGAATACGGATCGACCGTGGGCCTGGTCACGTCGGAAGATGCCATCGAGCAGCTGGTCGGCGAGCTTGAAGATGAATTCGATGCTCCCTCGCATTTCGTGCTGGGTCTGGCCGGCGGAGCGGTGCTGATGGACGGAAGCGTGAACCTGCGCGATCTTGAAACGCAGATTCAATGGAGCCTGCCCCGCGACGGAGGCGTAGAAACGCTGGCCGGATTCGTGCTCGCGCGGCTGGGGCATCTTCCCGAACCTGGCGAGTGGGTGGAGTATGAAGGGCGGCGGCTGACGGTGGTGGAGATGGATGCACGGCGCATTGCCAAAATCCGCGTGGAAAAGGTAGACGCCGCGCTGCCGGCCGCGGAATAAATAACCGGGCCCGAGACTTTCTCTTCAGAACTGGATCGTTCACAGCTTGCTCAAATTGATTCGGCATTCACACTCGCAGCCGTCTCCGCGCGTGCAATTACGGGCGATTTCGATGAAAATAGAATCAGACAATTTGATTTGCAGGATTGGAAACCATTGACGGCTACACATATCGAAGTTCGCAAATGGACAACCGAAGAGTTTGAGCGCCTGGTTTTCGAGTGCAAGCCGAAGATCGCGGTCTTCGACTGCGACGGCACCCTGTGGGGCGGCGACGCGGGCTATGGGTTCATGGCCTGGACGCTGGAACAGGGGCTGGTGTCGCGCTCGACGCACGACTGGGTCGACAACCGCTATCGCGATTACAAAGCGGGCCACGTGAGCGAAGCGGCGATGTGCGCCGAGATGGTGCAGATCTACGCCGGCCTGCGCGAGGCGGAGTTGCGCGCCGCCGCGGCTACGTATGTCGACGAGTTCGTGCGCAAAAACATTTTTGAGGAACTCTTCGATCTGGTGGACAGGATGCGCAAGGCCGGAGTCGAGATTTGGGCGGTCAGCTCCACTAACCGCTGGGTCGTTGCCGAGGGTGTGCGCGATTTTGGCATTCCCAGCGAGCGCATTCTGGCGGCTGAGGTGCGCGTCCGGGAGGGCCTGATCACCAGCGAGATTGTCGACGTTCCCACCGACGAGGCCAAGGCCGCCGCGCTCAAGCGCGTGGGCATTCCGCATCCGGATGCAGTCTTCGGCAACTCCATTCACGACCTGGCGATGCTGGAGATGGCGCGTTGCGCTTTCCCGGTCAATCCGTCTCCGTCGCTGATCGATGCGGCGGCAAAGAACGGCTGGGGCTACTACCGGCCCAAGGCTGCCGAGGGCATCGATGCCGCGGTTCCTGGGGAATCGGCCAGCCAGGCGTAGCAAGGTGCGCTGCGACAAGACGGTTCCCTTCGCTGAATCGCGGGTGTTTTGCGCGGTTTAGACTAATTGTGTGGATGATCTCCAGGCAGATTCTACGCGCCGGCCTCCGGCGCCCGCACTCCGCTTTGTCGCGGCCGCACTCATCGTGCGCGGCAGAGAAGTGCTGATCGGCCAGCGCCGCGCCGACCAGCCCATGGGCGCATTGTGGGAGTTTCCCGGGGGCAAGATCGAGCCGGGCGAGACCGCGCAGCAGGCGTTGGCCCGCGAACTCTCTGAAGAGCTGGGCATTCGCGCGGAGATCGGTCCCGCAATTACGCGCATTCGCCACCACTACCGCCGCGGCGGCGCCGTCGATCTGCAATTCTTCACGGTGCGCGAGTTCAGCGGCGAGATCGACAACCAGATCTATCAGCAGGTGCGCTGGGTCAAACTCGAGGACCTGCCCGGATACGATTTTCTCGCCGCCGACCGGGGACTGATTAAGGATCTGGCGGCGGGCAAACTTCTGTGAGGTGCAGTTCTAGCTGCCATGAGTGCCCTGGCAGCATTCCCCACAGCATGGCCGCCGTCATCCCAATGACGATGATGCTGGATCCCCATGCGATCCAATTCCAGAGGCGCGAGTTCTTGTATTCGCCCATCAAGTCGGTGCGATTGATGAGCAGCAGCATGAGAATAATGATGACGGGCAGCAGAACGCCATTGAGTACCTGCGACCAGACCGCGAAGTTGACCAGTTGCGAGTCGGGCAGAAGCAGAACCGTGAGCGCGCCGCCGGCGATGAGCAGCGTGTAGAGCCAGTAGAAGTACGGCGCCTCGCGAAAGCTCTTGTCCACTCCCGACTCGACGCCCAGGCCCTCGCACACGGTGTAGGCCGTGGAGATGCGGCAGGATCGACGCCGCAAACAGTGATGCGTTAAACAGGCCGAAGGCGAAGAGAATAAAGGCGTAGTCGCCGGCCAGGGGGCGCATGGCTTCGGCGGCTTCGGATGCCACCTTAATCTCTCCCATGCCGTGCACAAAGAGCGTGGCCGCGCAGGCCACGACGATGAACCAGGCGATCACGTCGGTGAAGATGCAGCCCACGATCACGTCCAGGCGCGAGGCCGCGTAATCTTTCACGCGAATTCCCTTCTCCACGATCGACGATTGCAGATAGAACTGCATCCACGGGGCGATCGTCGTTCCGACCACGGCGATCGCCATATAGATGTACTTCTCGTTCCAGACCGTTTTGGGCGGCAACGTAACCGTGGCCCGCAGGGACTCGTGCCAATCGGGTGCGGCGATAATGCCGGCAAAGATGTAGGCGATGTAGACCAGTGACGCGACGAGAAATATCTTCTCGGTGCTCTTGTAATCGCCGCGCAGAACCAGCGCCCACACCAGGAAGGCGCTGATGGGCACGGCGATGAACTTGGAGACGTGAAACAGGTGCAGCGAACCGGCAATCCCGATGAACTCGGTAACGACGTTGGTGTAATTGACCACCACGAGCAGGACCATCAGGACGAACGTGACGCGCAGACCGAACTCTTCCCGGATCAGGTCGCTCAGGCCCTTGCCCGTGACCACTCCCATACGGCCACACATCTCCTGCACCACGATCAACGCGATCGTGATGGGAATCATGGTCCACAGCAGGGTGTAACCGTACTGCGCACCGGCCTGGGAGTAGGTGAAGATGCCGCCCGAATCGTTATCGACATTGGCGGTGATGAATCCGGGGCCAAGGACGGCCAGAAAGAGAAATATCCGGATTCGCCAGCGCTTCCACATACCGATACGAGCTTCTTATGGTGGGTTCATTTGGATTGGATGATTGCGGAGACGAATCGTCCTCTCTGACCATAACAGGCTTCGCGTATTCGCAGCGAACTCCGCGCAGAAAAAATGTGGTGCACAGTGCATTGCGATGGATAGAACTGGAGAACGGTGGCACGATGGCGGGAACGTGCTGCCTGATGATCCCGGTTAGTTGGACCCACCCTCTGCCGCGAACCAAGGCAGAACTACCACTCCTTGAACCACTCTTCCACGCCCGGCCAGAATGCGAGATAGCAGAAGATGAAGGCATTCACTGCAAGCGCGAGAATCAGAGATGACAATTGAAGGGGAGACAACTGGCTGCCTACACCTGAGGCCCATCCGGCAAAAAGACCTACCCCAGCTTTGGCCAAGAAGGCGCCTGCGTAAAACATCGCTACCCAGCGAATTTTCCATGAACGGTTCCACCACATGAATGTGACAACCGAGGTCATTCCCACAAGGAAAAATAGACATATCATGACAAATTTGCGCAACCTCTCGTAACGGGCGTCCGGGCTGTCATCGTTCGGAGTCCCGTTAGGGTTATACGCGGCATCTGGGTTGAATCCGTATCGTCTGAACATCTCCCGCTGCTGCTCTTGTTGTTCGCGCACAGCATGGTACGGCAGGTTTCGCTCGATACCGGCCACCAGCTGCTTTGAAACATCGGCTTGCGGTAATGAGGCGATGATCAGCAGCAGGAGCAAAAAGACACCCACACGGCAGATCAGATACCAGCCATAAATCGTGATCAGAATGGGGGCCCTTCTTCTCCACCCGGGAGGTCTTTTTCGCTTCCTCCTGGATTTCCTGCAGCTTTTGCTGGGTTTCCGCCGCGGGATCGACGGTCTGGGTGGCCTGCTGCTCCTTATAGAAGTCCGTAACCGGTTGCCACTTGTATTGCGGTTCCACGATCTTCCCTCCACCAAGTGCTCTGGAATTGGGACAAGAGAGGAATTCTCTCCTGCCTTGCCGGGCCCGAGTAAACTCTTCAGAATTGGAATGCCGCGGCCAGTGTAGCATGATGGCAAAGCAGCGGCGATAAGTAAGTGGCTACAGCTTTTCGCGCAGAAAGCTGATCACGTGCTCCGACTGGACCACGCCCACCATGCGGCCCTGCGAATCGACGACGGGGAGGGCGTGCAGGTTGTATTTGTCGAACATCTCGGCGAGTTCGTTCTGCTTCATGTCGGCCGGACACGAGAGCACGCGGGGCTCGGCCAGAACGCTCAGGCGCGTTCCGGATTGCGCCATCACCAGGCGCGCCAACGAAACAGCGGCGCGCAAAACGCGCTTCTCGTCGAGCAGGTAGATCTCGGTCACGCTCTCCGGGTCGCCGTCGAAGCTGCGCAGAGCCTCGACGGCATGCGCTACCGTCGCATCGAGACCGAGGTAGACGAACTCCGTGGTCATGCAGCCGGCGGCGGAGTGCTCGTCGAACTCGAGCAGCTCTTCGACCTCCTGCCGTTCCTCGGGCTCCATCTCTTCGAGAATGGCGTCGGACTGCTCCTCAGACAGTTCGGAGAGAAGGTCGGCCGCGGCGCCGGGGTCCATCTCTTCCACGATGTCGGCGATGCGCTCCTCGTCGAGCTTTTCGAGCAGCGCCTTTTGCAGCTTGGGCTCGACCTCTTCGAGTGTCTCGGCGGCAACCTCCTCGTCGAGCGAGGTGAAGACGGCTTCGCGTTCGGCGGGAGCGAGGTCTTCCAGAATGTCGGCCAGTTCGGAGGGGTGAATATCGGCCAGGCGCTCGTGCTCGATGCGCAGCTTCACCCGCCGCGCAGGATCCGGCTCGATGACGTCCACAAACTTCCAGGGAATAGCCCGTGCGCTGAGCCTGCGCGATACCGTCTCCAGGCGCGGGCGCGAAAGCAATCCTTTAAAGACGCGGCGAAAAGCGCCCCTCAGCCCAACTTCCACCTCGGCCACACGCAGAAGATGCGCCGCGCCCTGGCCCATCCACTCGAGATCGACGTCGTTGACGCGGACCACCTTGCGGCCGTTGATATCGATGATCTGGCGGTCGACCACGTCTTGCTGGAGAAACAGATAATTGCCCTCATCTTTCTTGAGGGGCGTAACGACATCGGCCGAGCGCACCTCCAGCGTGCCGGCCGGCGTCTCCATCACCTCCTCGCTGGGAACCAGCGAGAGACCGGTGCGCGTCTTCAGCACCAGGCCGGCCACTTTGCCGCCGTCAGGCCCCGTGGTCACGGCAATGTCCTTGAGTTTGCCGCACAGATGGCCCTGAGCATCGGTCACCGGGCGCGCCGAGGATCGCCGTCAGGCTAATACGGGTTGCGAGCGGCTCGGTCAGTGTGCCCATGGGATGAGTGTAGACCGTTTTGGCCCGTTTCTGATGGAGATAGGAACCGGCCTTAAAGAGATTTCCAGTCTCCAGTCCTCAACGACCTGTGCCGGTGCTGCTTGACACAATCGCATCCAGACTTGGAAACTTCGAAAAGAACGATGGGACTGGGACGGCACGGCCTCGTCGCCCCGGCGGAGGCAAGAAATCAGCCCGGTGTGCGCAGCCAACAAAGGACGGCGGGACCTCAAGATGAACTCCACCATGGAGAGCGTCGAACAAGTGGAGGCGGCGGTTGATCAATTGGCCCGCGACGCAGGTCTCGACGAGGACCAGCGCTTTCACATCACGATGGCAGTACGCGAAGCGGCCATCAACGCCGTACTTCATGGCAATGAGCGCGATCCTGCCCGACCGATCGAGGTCTCTCTAGAGAATACCGGCAAAAACCTGGTGATTACCGTCGCCGACCATGGGCGCGGCTTCGATCCCGACAAGATACCCGATCCGCTGGCCGAAGAAAACCTTCTGCGCACGAGTGGCCGCGGCATCTTCCTCATCCGGTCTCTGATGGATGAGGTGCACTTTCGAAAGCTCAACCCCGGGACAGAGTTGACGATGGTGAAGCATCTGGCTCCCGCCACCGGAAATCAATAGTCCGAGGGCGGCTTGCGAGAGGACCGAATTCGTATGTTTGGCCGGTCCGGCTGTGGAATTTTACCGGAACTAAGCCGGACCAAGGTGCTATAACCGAAGTAGCGACAAGGAGGAATTTTCCGTGGCACTTTCGATAGCTTCACGTGAAGTGGATGGCGTGACAGTTCTGGATCTCAGCGGCCGGATCACACTCGGCGAGGGCAGCGTGCAATTGCGCGACGCGATTCGCGACCTGATCGCTAAAGGACAGCGGCGCATCCTGCTCGATCTCGGTGAAGTCAACTATATCGACAGCTCAGGACTGGGCGAGTTGGTGAGCGCCTACACCACCGTTAAGAACCAGGGCGCAAACCTTAAGCTGCTCAAGTTGACCAAAAAGGTCCACGACCTGCTGCAGCTGACCAAGCTATACACCGTCTTCGACATCTACGACGATGAAGCAAGCGCCATCGCTTCCTTCAAGTAGTCTGGGCAGCCTTCTGCATCGAACAGGCCATTCCGTACTTGCGGAATGGCCTTTTTGCGAGATCCGATAGTGGTGCAGTCCTCCGGTTTGCCGACTACACGCTCCGAACCTTCATGGCCCTCGCAATGAGCCAATGGACGGCGCTTATCAAACCGTAAATCGCAAGAACAAAGCCTAAGTAGAGAATGGGTATCAAGATTACGTATGCTGTCCAAAATTCACCCTTCTCGACGAATAGCATTGGCTCGGACGCAAGTGCAGCGCCCATTGGCACGCCTCCGGTTGGGGGAACCAGCAGAGCAAGCAAGGAGCTAATCGTCAGCCGCTTTGCCCAGCTTCCCATCATCGGTGACTGTTTCTCCGCATGACAGCGGAACAGCCACATAAAGAGACATGCGACAACCAGAACAGGAATGAACTGTTCTAGGAGTAGTTTTCGATTAAGCACCGCGTGAAAATACGACGCTGGCGCTGTCGTGCAACCAGAAAAGTAGCAGTTGACTGAGATGGTGTCGGGCCGATTCCACAAAAAGCCACGGCCAATATCTTTTCTATAAGCAATCTCGTTTTTGGCGGCTTCTTGCCACGGCGGGCATATGGCAAGAAACAGGAGGAGCGCCGCGCTGACTAAACCGATCATGGCTTGCGCCTTGTTCACCTTCATTGCAGTTCTGAGCCTATCACCGGCTCTTCGGGAATTGCACAACGACTATCTAGCCGCCAACGCATCTGTCTCGCTTGCTATCATAGAAGCAGGGTTGTTTGCCCCCTCGCCCGTGTGGCCCTCCCGATCATTGCCTTTCATGACGCCCTTTTCCCACGCCGCTGCCCAGGCAACTCCTTCTCTTGAAGATTCGCCGCATGCGCCCAGTCTTCATGCACCCCTGCCCGGCGCGACGGCTCTGCTGATCCACGATCTCCGCGAGCTGTTCAAAGTCAAGGTGGTCGGGCTGGTGCTCGTCACCGGATGGGGCGGGTTCTACCTCGGCTCCATGCAGTCAGGCATCCCGACGATGCAGCGCGGTCTACTCTATGCGCTGCTCGGCATCGGGGCGGTTTCCGCCGGAGCGGGCGCGTTGAACCAGACTCTCGAGCGCTCGACCGACGCGCGCATGAAGCGCACCGCCAACCGGCCGCTGGCCTCGGGCAGGTTCCCGCTGGCCGTGGGAATTCTGGCCGGCATCGGAGCCATCGCGCTCGGCGCGGCGTGGCTGGCCCAATACACAAATCTGCTCACTGTGGCCCTGGCGCTGCTCACCGCATTCACTTACGTCGCCATCTACACGCCGCTCAAGCGCGTCACTTCGCTGGCCACGTTCATCGGCGCGTTTCCCGGCGCCATGGGGCCCATGCTGGGATGGACCGCCGCGCGCGGCCGCATCGAGTGGCCCGCCGTGGCTCTCTTTGCCATTCTCTTCGTCTGGCAGTTCCCGCACTTCATGTCGATTGCGTGGTTGTATCGCGACGAATACGCCCGTGCCGGAATCCGCATGTTGCCCGTGGTGCAGCCGGACGGGTGGTCCACGGTTGTTGAAGCCGTCTTCTACGCGGTGCTGATGATTCCCGTCAGCCTTTTACCTTGGCGGCTCGGCGTCGCGGGCGCAGCCTACGCGATTCCGGCCACTGTGCTCGGCCTCGTTTATCTCGGATATACGCTGCGCTTCGCGCGCATTCTGCGCGCCACGAGCGAGGACGAAAGCCGCATGTTAGCCCGCGACCTGCTCAAAGTGAGTGTGCTCTATCTGCCGCTGCTCTTTACCGCGCTGATGCTTTGCGCGAGGGCGAAATCGTAAGGCTCGCTATGACCACCACAGCGCCCACCTCTAAGCCACGCTCCGGAACGGCCCCAGCCATCGCCGCCATTCTCGCGATCAGCGCAGCGGCCTCGGGCTTTCTTTTCTGGCTCATCTATGTTCACCCTGCCGCAGCCTCCAGTGCGCAATTCGCCTTTTTGCCCGCGCTCAACGCCGTATTCAACGGCCTTGCGGCCATCGCGCTGCTTATCGGCTACACCTTCATTCGCGCGCGGCAGATTCAGCGGCATCGCACAGCCATGATCACCGCGTTCGCTGTTTTCCACGTTGTTCCTGGTGGGTTACATCCTGCACCACGCTCTGCACGGCGATGTGCGCTATCCGGCTCATGCGGCATTCCGCACCTTCTATCTCTGCCTGCTTGCCAGCCACATTCTTCTCGCGGTGGTGGCGCTGCCGCTGGTGCTCACTACGTTCTTCTTCTCGCTCTCGGGGCGGATTCCCCAGCATCGCAAGGTGGCGCGCTGGACACTTCCGCTGTGGCTCTACGTCTCCGTCACGGGAGTCATCACGTTTGTCATGCTGCGGCTGGCGCAAGGATAGAGGAGAACAATGCCGGTGAGCCTGCCCGATGAAAAGACAAAGCGCGCCTCTCTGCCAGACGACGGCACGCGCCAGTTCCTTCAATGGGGCGGCTCGATGGTGGGGACGGGGCTTGTCGCCGTCCTGCTGCTGGTCACCGTCCTGGGCGGCTACACGCGCGATGGCGCAACCACGAATGCCGGTTGGTTCGCGCTCATCGTTGCCCTCATGTGCCTGCCCTTCGGCGGGATGCTGCTTTTCCTGGGCATCGCGAAGTGGCTGCGCAACCGGAGGGAACGCAGGGTCAGGTAACAATTTCGATTGCGGGCGGGCATGAAAAACCGGCCTTCGCTTTAAGTGAAGGCCGGCGGATGGGGAGAACGTTCGAGGGGCGAAGCCAATGCCGTCAGGCCATGGTTGGCTGAGCGGCGGTGCGGCGGCGCAGGAAGGCCACGAGGCCGACGAGGCCAAAGCCGGTGCCGAGCAGGACCAGCGAACCAGGCTCGGGAGTAACGTTGATTTGGACACTCTCTTCCATGCCTTGGAATTGGGAGTCGCTGACAGCACTTGCACCGCTTCCCGACAGCTTGCCGTCAGCATAGCCGTAAACAAACGTGTCGGATGAGGAACCCGTCAAGCCGCCGTAGTTGACTGGTAAACAGCAGTTCGACCTGGCATTCCGAGCCGGCGGTAAGTACTTCGCCCGCATAGCAAATAGCCGGACTGGAACTATTCACGATGGATACTGAGCTGAGGTAGTCTTTTGAGCTGGAGCTGGTGGGCCGCACCGCGTTGCCAATCGTAAGGAGTGGTAGTTTTGCGACCATCCGCTCCCTTTCGTGCTCGGCGAGATCACCTTCGGCAATCGAATATGTCCAGCTTGTTCTTCGCACTCATGAATGTGCTCGGGGTATCGCCTGGCAGCGCCACGCACAGTGGTGCCGCCGAGATAGAACTCGAACCCCTGAATGGTGAGGCTCTTTGTTTGCCGAAGTGTTCTGAATAATCGCGAAATCCGTGACGGTGACGGTGCCCTGGTCCGCCGGATTTTCCGACGTCAAGGTGATCGAGCCAGTATCGTGATCGAATGTCAACGACTTTGCGAAAACCGCTGGGGTGATCGTCATCGCAATGGCCATCGCTGCAAACACCACTGAATTCTCTTCATTTTTGCTCCTTAGTTCATGCGACCGGGAAAAACTCAGAAACTGCTGCCGCGATAGTGAAGATCACACCTCACCCTAGATGCCGGGTGAAATCCGAAGCTCTAAGACTTGAGACAGAAGACCATCCTCGAGCTGCCCGTGAACGCGCGTTCGGCGAACTGTGTCTCTTCTCGCCCTGGAACCAAGGGCCTAACCGCACCCTCGTATTGCACACTTAGACTCGGGACACCTAGGCTCAGACCTTCGACTGAAGCTTAGCAGGTCTTTTGCAATTCCCGATCCAAACAATTTGTCTTTGTTTTCAATTGGTTAACATGCAACACAAGCAGGCAATGTGTAGCAAATTGCTTTCCACTTAGGAAATTGTTTTCCTCTTCGAGAGGGAACCAGCCCCTTATTCGCCCTCAGACGAGGCGGGCTTGATGGGCGGAAGTTCTCGAAGGCGCTGGGAATGGGTGGCGGAAGGAAGGCTTCGAGGTGCTCCCGGGCGGTGGCCGCCAAACGCGGGTCGAGCTTGCTCCGCTGACCCTGGCAGTGCCGGTAGAGTGCGAGGCCGAGCTCCGACGGCGTGATGTCGAAGGAGTCAATGTCGCGATAGGAAGTGAAATCGAAGAGACTTTCGCATCAGGCCCAGATTGAATAGATAAGCGAGATCGCTGGCGTTCCGGGCAAGGTCGGTGATGCCGGTCAGCCTCGTGATCTCATCGGAACTGAGAACGACGGAAACGGACGCGAGATCGCCGGACGGCACGGAGGCCAAGGCGCGTTCACATGCGTGCTTATAGATCGCAGCCTGGTAGGACGTGAGGTGGATGAGGAGTTCAGTAAGAACCAGATTTGAGTCGGCCGGCTCCTCCACGGAACATGAGGAGAGGAAGAGACCGATCCAGAGCTGCATCGCCAGTTCGTTGGGAGCCCAGGAGCCATTGCGCAGGACGTTTGCCACGACTTTGGGATGGGCGCGGATGCGAGCGGAATCGGGATCAGCGGCCAGTTGCGTTTCCACCCCGTGCGCGATCTTGAAGAGCATCGAAGTGCGGTCCCGATCGAGATGGCCGTCGAGCAATACGATGGCTTCCTCTGCGCCGGAAGGGCAAAGACGGCATAGGAAAAGGACCGTGCGAAGAGTGCGGAAGATATCGACCACCTGATCGCGATTGTTGAGAACCGCAATGCCGCGGACCAGCACCGCCCAAACGGCGGGATCGAGACCCGGAGGGGGAACAAACGCGAGTCCGGCACCGAACTCGTCCTGGCGCGCAACAAGGGCCTCCAAAGCGAATTGCAGCTCCGAACTCAGCTCGGGGCCGCCGTCGTATAGGATTTTGAGCTTGAGGAGTTGACCGACCGGGAGAGTCTCGTGGATGGCAAGATAGATGCCGCTGGAGCTGATGTTCTTGATGCCGACTCGCGTGGATGGCGTCTCAAGCCCGTAAAACGCACTGAGCCCGGTGGTGGACCACCGCTCAGCGCGCGTCGGCCTCGGCTTCCCAAAGTTCTTCAGCTCACGCTTGAATTCGTTCAACCAAGCCATTACGGAGAGACTCCTGGTTCCATATCAGCGCGATCTCTCTCCGGGGCCCCTGAACGGGGACGGCGATAACAACTCAGGTCCGCAAATCCCCCGAGAACAAATCTTCGCCTGCAATTACGATAGCATTCCCGCCGTTCACAAAAGATAACTCCGATCACAAATGAGCAGCGCGCCGGCGGCGAAGGGAGCAGAGCCAGAGCCGGATCAGACCACTGGCGAGCAGGGCACAGTCCAGAGGTTCGGGCGCCAGGAAGTCGTGGCCAGGCAAAAACCCCACCAATCCTTGGCTCACCGTGCTCGGAGAGATCATCGTCACAACTCCCGGATCGATCAGGTACGCACCGTAATCCGATTGTTCAGTCCAATTGCGTCGAAGGGCCCTCATGCAGCAAGCGACAGATCGGGGCCGGAGTTACCAAGTGACACTGTTTTGTGGTAACTTGAGCCAGAATAGTTTCAACTGTAGCTTGATAGTCGGATTTTTTCTTTCCCCAGGGATCCAATCACTCAGATTCGTGCACCGGCGTAGATGTTCTCGGTGCCGCAAGGTTCTGCAGTTCACCTGGGAGGGCGCCCTCAGAGCAGAGTGTGTCTGCGCCCCGCTGTTTTCACTTGACTCAAGAATTTCAGGCAAGCTTGTTGAGCCCTGGCGATGCTGGCTCTGCGGCAAGAGGTGATTTCATGACCGGTAAGATTCCGCGCTTCGCGTCGACTGTATGTTTCTTCGTTTTTTTCGTGGCGTCGTCGGGCGCTCAGCCGGGCGTCTGCCCGGTTTCCAAATCGATAAATCCGGCGAGCAGCAGCCAAACCCTCAATGTGCCTGCGTATCGAAGTTATCGCCCCCTAGTGGCCGGCGATTACGTGGTAATTGAATACAACGCAAGCCAGGACTCTCAGGACCGATTCCGCGGCATGACCTCCTGGACCGACTACAACCGGGGTTTCGATTATCGCGGTCTGAACAAACAAACCCACATCATCGGCCCAAACGGCAGCTTTCTTCCCATCGTCTATTCGAAGGAAAAGATCGCTGTTCGCGTCTGCGGGCTCCACTTTACCGATGTTCTTACCGTGACTACCAGCCCCAACAGTGTGCCCGAAGGAGGCGCGGATGTTCGCGGAGCAGCGCCGGTAACGCCCCCGGCGAGTCTCTCAAGCTCACTCGACATGTTGCAGAGCGGCACTGCCACCGGAGGAGCCACAACGCAGCCTGGCCTGGGCCTGGGCGCACCGGCGCAACTGCCTTCGCTGGCAATCTCCGGGATCTCGCTCGGCTCGTTGACAGAGGACCAGACGCCTGGCAAATACCCAACCTATACGCCCGCTGCCGTGACTGCATCGGGAAGGCAGGTGGCTCTCTTGCTCTTCTCGGTCGCGCTCAACGCCAAAGAGCTGACCCGGCTGATCGGCAGGACCGAAGGCGAATCTTACCCGGCGGTCAAGTTAGAGAACGGCGTAATGGCCGCGCCGGGATCGGTGCGGGGAGTGGGTTTTATTCTGAAAAAAGTCGCTGGATATGTCGAGGCCGACGATACTGATCCCAGCAACAGCGCAGCGTTCGACCGCGATATGACGGACATCCAAAACATCAATGCGCAGATAACAACCCTGGCTGGCGCGCTATCGTCGCAGGCATTCGCCTCCAATACCATCGCGCTGCTCAACAATTACTCGACCCTGGCTGGCGTGCTCAATTTGGCCGATCTGGCACGCTATCCCCACTGCCAGGGAATTCCGCCCGCCCTTCAACCCGGGCAGCTTAGTGCGGACGACCTGAAGAAACTTACGAAGAGCGAACTGGGCGCTCTGACTCTATCTCAGGTGAAAGGATTGAGTGAAAGCCAGATTAAGGACATCGAGGATAAAGCTCTTCAGGCCGATATCCGATCGATTCAAGCCGCACTGAAGGTTCTGACAGACACAAACCCTGCAAACGATGTGCCGCTATGCAGCGCATTTGAGAAACAGAAGATTGCAGATTTTTGGAACTCCTACAACGAACAGGTTAAAGAGCTCGTCCATGAGGTCGCTTCCGACACAGCCAACCCAGACCGAGAAGCCGACCTGCGGTGCAAATCGGCGGGAGCGAGCGTGTACCTACAGGATCCATACAAGCCTAACCTCGATCAAAATGCGAAAGACGAGTTTCTCGCATTTACCGGCTGCCGGCTCTATGAACTGCACGAAAAACTCGACGGGCTTCGTCAGGAACTGAGAGGGATCGATGAAGAGACAACAGGGCTTTACGACCTGATGAACGAGTGGTACTTCCGGTCGAGCGTGGAACAGACGGACCTGCTGCCCCCGCTTACATCCAATGCATTCGTGCGCATCTCCATCGTGGTGCAGCGTGGCTACACGCCGTTCACTTTGGCCAATGCGGGTGGAACATTTACCGCGACGGCGACGACGAACGTGCCTGCCACCAGTTCCCCTGGGACCACCAGCACCCCGCCTCATGCGGTGAAAACGATTCTCGTCGAGGTGCATCGGCTGGCGAACTTCAATCTCGCGGGCGGCGCGATGTTTATCCACATACCCACTGCGAGCTATGCGGTGCAGGCCTCGCCCACGCCGGCGGTGCAAACTGGAAGCGGCGCTACGGCAACGTACTCCGGAACGTGCGGTGGTCAGACGGTCCCTGTCGCCTCGCCCACCAGCCCGCCTTCAAATGGAGAGGTAACCTACGGCTGCGTGATACAAACGCAGCAGACGCAGTGGCAACTGGCAGCGATGGCGGGCCTGGTTTGGTTCCCGTGGGGCCACGACTATTTTCCCCGGCGCAGCGGATTCGCGAATTACGGCCGAAACCTGCTGCCTTCGGTGCTAGTCGCCACTTCGGTTTCCACGCTGGGAAACTCCATGGTCGGCGTTAACTGGGAGCCGGTCAGCGGCATCGATTTTTCGGCAGGCCTGGGCAGCGCTCATCGCGCCATGCTTCCGAGCGGCATAGCGGTAAACACGGCCGTCGCATCGGGGACCACGCTCAACCAGGTCACTCAGGAACATGCGGGCTTCACCTTCGGCTTTGGCGTGGACCTGAGCGTGTTCAGTTCGATCTTCGGCGCGAAGACCAGCCCAGCAGTTCAACCGTGAGGGGCCGAAACAAGCGCGGCGCAGCCCGTCCGAGCGAAGCCTCGACGGGCGGCCGCTAGCTTGCTGCCTTACTCACATTCCGCTCTGCGGATTCTGCTCCGGATGGACGACGCGGTAGCTTGCGCCACCGTTGGCCCACACCAGAAGCAGAATGTCTTTATCCTTCGGCGCCGCGTGCACCTGGCTGACGAAGTTATCGGCATCCGTCACGGGATGACGATCGACTTCGAGAATCACGTCGCCGGGCGCGAGGCCGGCATCGTCGGCCGGACTGCCCGGACGCACATTCTGAACCGCCGCGCCATGCACCTGTTCGGGAACGTTGTACTGCTGGCGCACGTCGGGCGAGAGATCGGCGACCGTCAGTCCGAGGCGCGCGTGCTGATCGCCCGAGCCGTTATTGCTGGCTTCCTCGGTCTTCCCGTTGTGGAACTCTCCGACTGTGATGTGAATGGTTTCGGGCTTGCCATCGCGCAGGATACCCAGGTCGATCGCGGTACCCGGCGCGGTTTCGCTCACCGCAACCTGCAAGGCGCTGCCGTTGGCGATCTTCTTGCCGTTTAGCTCGCGGAGCACGTCGCCCGTTTTGAGCCCGGCTAGGGCTGCGGGCGAATCGGGAGTCACCTGGCTGACGACGGCGCCCGTGGCGTCAGGCAGGTTGAAGAACTGTGCGTTGTCGGGCGTGACGTCGTTCATGGCGATGCCGAGGTAGCCGTGATGCACTGTGCCGTTCTTGATGATCTGCTCCACCGACGATTTCGCGATCTGCGATGGAATGGCGAAGCCCGCGCCCGCAAACTGGCCGCTGTTCGTAATGATGAACGTGTCAATACCGATGAGCTCGCCATGCGCGTCCACGAGAGGCCCGCCGGAGTTCCCCGGATTGATGGCCGCGTCCGTCTGAATGAAGTCGCCCGGCTTGCGCGGATCGTCGCTATAGGGGTTAGGCCGGTTAAGCGCGCTGATAATGCCGCGCGTGACCGAGAACTGGAAGTAGCCGAAGGGGCTGCCGAAGGCCAGCACGGTTTGGCCCGGATGAAGTTTGGTCGAGTCGCCCCAGGGAATACTGGGCAGATTTTTGGCGTCAATCTTGATCACCGCGAGATCATTGAGCTTGTCAACGCCAACGAGCTTGGCCGTGAAGACGCGGCGGTCGTTGAGCGTGACGCGCATCTCAGTCGCGCCGTCAACCACGTGGTCGTTGGTCACGATGTACCCGTCGGGCGAGATGATGACGCCACTGCCCACGCCGTGCTCGATCTGCGGCTGAGGCTTCATCCCCTGCATACCACCCGGGCCGCCGAAGTTGAAGAAGAACTGCCGGAAGCCAGGCGGAAGATCCTGCGGGTTGATGCCGCCAAAATTCTGGCCGTGGCCTCCGCCATCGTTGTCGCCTTGCTCATCGGGAGAGACACGCGAAGTGACAGAGACGTTGACGACGGCAGGCGTTACGCGCGCGGCCACCGCTTCCACAGCATTGTCGAGCGCGGTGAGTGCCGACACGCTCGAGTCATCGAGCGGACCAGCGGCTGCGGCCATCGCCCGGTTGTGGTCGAGGACGAAGCCGATGACAAACAGTACCGTGGCCAGAATGCCTGCGGGTATGGCAAGTTTCCTGGCCTTTGCTACTAATGAATTAGTTGTGAAGGGCATACCGATCTCCATTTTGGGTTGAGATTTCATGGTTAAAGTTGGAAAACCAGCCATCCGCTCTCTGCGGTCGGAGCGGGAAGCTGCCGTGAATCGAAACTTGTTGGACGCGGTGATTTGGAACCTGGCGCGGGGTTGGAAGTGACCTGCCGCGGCGCAACCCAGAAGATCAGGCGCGTCACGGTGATTTGCACGGAGGGACGCTGCCGCCGCGAATTCTGCACCCCAGTCCTGGACTCAGTCGAGTCCGACTGCGTGACGCTCGGATCGTAATCGGCGACCGGTCCCGAGCTTCGAGTCTCAATCTCTTCCCAAGCGGTGAAAACCACCACTTGCGGCTGAGCAGCGAATTGAATCTGCCGGCTGGAGTTGGACTCCTGTTGCGCAACCAGATCTTGCCTCGAAGACTTTCCCTCTGCCAATGAACTGATTGCCGTAGAGCTCCGTCGGGGCATGTTCTGTAACAAGGGCACGGCTTTAGCTGGGCCGTAACTGGTGCTCATCGGGTTCGGGGCTTTAGCCCCTGCGGACGCAGTCCCGTAGGCATGATGCGAGGACACTTGGTTCGGCGCCAGAATCGCCTTGGCCGTAATTGCGCGGAAACCGGAAATGCTGGACGCCGCAACTGGCTGCCGGAAGACGCGATCTCCCTGGTCTTGCATCGCGGGCAGGTTAATCTGCGCCACATTCGCCGCCGGCGCTGTGGGCACAAACGCCACCATCTGCGGGCAACGCGCCAGTTCCAGCGACACTGCGAGCAAACCGCACGCCGCAACACCCACTAGCGCGCGCGCAGCTGCGGGATGGAGCGTAGGCTTGCGGGCAAGAAGGCTGGCAACGCGGCGGGCCAGCTCGGAGCGGCGCTCGAAGGCCCCAAGGGAAAGCGCATGAGCATGACGGCGTGCGATGGCATGGCCGGCAACATTGGCGAGGCTCGCGGCGTAAGCTTGCGGCGACTGCGTGCGACGCACCACACCCTCGTCGCAAGCCATCTCGCGCTCGCGGCAGAGCCGACGCTCGATCCACGCCAGCGCGGGATTCAATGGGAAGAGAACCAAGGCAAGTTTTTGCAGCAGATTGATCCAGTCGTCGCCGCGGTGCAGATGCTCGGCCTCGTGCAGAACCACGTGCTCAAGCTCGCCGGCGGTGAGCCGCCGGAAAAGCCACTCGGGAATGAGGATGCGCGGCGCGAAAAAGCCGATCACACTGGGGCGGTCAAGATCGCGCGTGGTGCAAAGCTCGATCTGCCGGCGCGCAGAAGATACCGCTGCAAGCAGGCCGTGGAGATTCTCGTCGCCCACAACCGGAGTCGCCGATTTCCAGAGCTTGTGCAGCGAAAACGAATGCCAAATGAGACCGGCTGCGCGCACCAGCGAAGCCACGAGCCACAGGGCCGCCAGGCCCAATGCCCAACGATCGCCGATTTGGACGAAGGGAAAGTGAAGCGACTGCGCAGGGGATGCTGTGACAGAGGGAACGATGGCGCCATAACCGAAAGACGCTCGCAGCGGAACTGAAGGCAAAAAGGGCAGAACCGCAATGGTCACGAATGCCACAGCCCACACGACGAATCGCTGCGCCGCGCCAAGATAAACATGGATGCGCGGCGTGAAGCGAAGACAAATTCCAAGAACGAACGCAATGGAAGCGCCCTGCCAGAGCGCCGCCACGGCCTCTGGCGCAGCGGCGCGGGCAAACGTGGCGAGCCATAATGCCCCGCTCGTAAGCGCGGTGTGCAACGGATCCGCCACCAGAGCCCACATCGTCGAAATCGTCGCTGGAATCAGGAGCATCGGCTATTCCTCGCTTCCCTTCTCCGCACTGGCGCCGCGGATGGCTTTTTTCAGGTGCTCCAACTCCTCGGCCGATATCTCCTCGTCGCCCAATACCGACAACAAAAGTTGCTCCCGCGAGTTCCCGAAGAACCGGCCGAGCACATTACGCAACTCAAAGCGGCTGGCCTCGTGCTCGGCAATGCGAGGCCAGTAGACAAAGGCGCGGCCTTCCTGGCGGTGCGAAACGTAGCCCTTCTGTTCAAGAATGCGCACCGTGGTCAGCACCGAGTTATAGGCCAGCGGCTCGTCCTCGGGGAGTGCGGCCACCAGGTCAGTCACTGCCGACGCGCCGCGCCGCCACAGGATCTTCATCAACCTGAGCTCGGCCTCTGTGAGCGTATTGGATTTTCTTGGCGGCATGCTAACTTGTTGATCTTGCGTAGTTCTCTGCGTCTCCGGGTCCTCTATCCACCAAAATAGACGCACAACTAAAGGATTAGTTTCAGGGTCTCACGAAAAAGTTTTAGGAAATCACCCGCACCACGGGTTTTACCAATCGATTCCCCGCCCGGACCACAAGAGCTTCACACGCCAGGAATGCAAGTATCCCGCCTCAGCGTGTAAACTTCACATGAATCATCTTTCCTGAGACTCAAAAGAAAGGAGGGGAAGATGTCCAGTCTGCAAAAAACCGGCCTCTCGGACAACGCCATTGGCGCAACCGCCTATTTTCCCCCCCTCATGCCGCTCATGGCGATTTTTTATCTGGCCATTCGGCGCTACAACAAGCGCCCATTTGTCCGTTTCCACGCCTGGCAATCGCTCTTACTCAATGTCTTCGCCCTCGCTTTGTGTTACATCCTCGATTCGATCGCGCCTTACCTAAAGTTCCTGGGGCTTCGCACTTTGTTCTGGCTGTTTTGTGCGGGGGTAATCATCGGATTCATGATCTGGCTCTGGTGCGTGATCAGCGCGTTGAACGGCAAGCGTTTCAAGCTCCCGCTCATCGGCGAATGGGCCGACGAGCAAGCTTACCGATAATTTGCTCGCCATTCGGGTCTCAACACAAAGGTGCTTTTGCTTTTAGCAGGCATCCGAAGATGACTCCGGCAAATGAAAAGCCCGCTGCGTGAGCGGGCCTGAACATCGAGCTTCTGGTAGCGCTACCGGGAATCGAACCCGGGTTTTAAGATTGAGAATCTCACGTCCTAACCCCTAGACGATAGCGCCTTTACTATCAATAACTTATCAAGTAAAAATGCGACCAACAAACCCCTGCAGGAGCGCTAGCCGCCCCACGGTTTAAGAATACACCATTCTCCCAGAACTGGCATTGAATCATGAGCACTTTGAAGCGCAGTATTTGCTTGAGTCTGTAACGCGAAGCCGAGGCCACCTTCGTGCCCGGGATATTGCTAGCGCTCGGCGACTTTGTCGAGCAGATCGAAGAACTCCGGAAAGCTGATGGCGGCCGACTCGGCGCCTTGGATGAGAGTGTCACCTTCGGCGCGCAATGCGGCCACGCTGAACGCCATGGCAATGCGATGATCACTGCCGGAATCGATCACCGCGCCGTGCAGCGTCTGCCCGCCGGGAACGTCGAGCCCATCCTCGAATTCGATGACCTCCGCTCCCATGGCGCGCAGGTTTCGCGCAACGAGAGCGATGCGATCCGACTCCTTCACGCGCAGCTCCCCGGCGTCACGGATGCGAATGCCGCCGCCAGTATAAGGAGCAATGGCAGCCAGCACCGGTAGCTCGTCGATGAGCTGTGCGGAAAGCGCTCCGGTGATGGCCGTTGTCCCCAGCCCTTCCGCGGGCCCGGAAACCTGCACGGTTCCCACCATCTCCGCGTGTTTCTCTTCCAGGTTGAGCACCGAAATGTGCGCACCCAGCGCATTCAGCACATCGAGCAGCGCGGTGCGGGTAGGATTCAGTCCAACAGAGTCGAGTACAAGCCCGGAGCCGGGAAAGATGCCAGCGGCGCAAAGAAAGAATGCCGCGGACGACAAATCGCCCGGGACGGCAGCCTGGATGGCTTGCAGGCGCTGCGCGCCGCGGATCGATACGGAGTCCGTCGTTCGGGTGAGAATGGCGCCGAAGGCGCGCAGCGCCTGCTCTCCGTGATCGCGCGTGCGCACGGACTCGCGCACCGTGGTGGATCCCGGCGTCTGCAATCCTGCGAACAGAATGCATGTCTTTACCTGCGCGCTCGGGACCGGCGTGGCGTAATCAATAGCATGTAACGCTCTGCCATCGATGCTGAAGGGCGCGTGTCCGTTTGTGAGCGTCAAACTTGCTCCCATCTGCTCGAGCGGCGCTTTGATGCGGCCCATAGGCCGTCGCGAAAGCGACTCGTCGCCGACCAGGGTAAAACGCCCTGGCTGCGCCGCAAGCAATCCGGACAACATGCGCATGGTCGAGCCGGAATTGCCGCAGTCGAGCGGATCACTGGCGGGAATCACATGCCCGCTCACACCTGTGATCTCTATGGTCTGGCCGTCGAGCCGGTTCACCTTTGCGCCCAGTGCTTCCATGCAGCCGAGCGTCGAGGCGCAATCGGCGCCGGTGGAAAAGTTCGTGAACCGCGATTCGCCTTCAGCAAGTGCGCCGAGCATAGCGTAGCGATGGCTGATGGACTTGTCGCCAGGCAGGCGCAAGCTTCCGTAGACATTGCGGGCGGGACGTATCAGTTTTCCCTGAGTGGTGATGGACAAGCGGGCTCCGCGCGATTGCGATCTGTTCTGATTATATTGAATGACGGCGATGTCAATGGATCAAGAAGCTTGTTTCATTATTGCGATCTCACGCCCCGGGGCAATGACGCTGCGCGCAGGCGCTCTCCAACTGTTCACTCATACCTTCTCCGAACTGGCACAGAGCGCCAATCGTGCCAGGGAATGTGTGCGAAGACAGTGCGCGGCAGAAGGGCGCCTTGGGCGAAATAGTGCTCCACGCCGTCTACCTCTCTGACGGCGTGACAGCGCTGCCTCTTTGTTACTCGACGGTAAGCGTGAGTTGCATAGTGCCGTGCGCGGAATCGCCGCGCACGGAGCTATTGGATCGTCACAGTAAACGTGGTTGAAGGCGCGGGAGTCACGCCAGGTTGGCCTGTGCCCGTTACCGTGAAGGTGTATGTTCCCGAGGTCGTGCCTTGATTGGCATCTCCGGGTGGATTGGCGACGCAGCCGGAGAAGGTTCCCACGGCAACGGTCAGCGCTAAAATGCACAACATCGAGCGCCAGCTACGGCGTCGCGCCGGAATTCCGATCAGAACCAGAAAGGCCAAAACCGCGCCGCCAGTCCATCCACGACGACTGTCCGCCGTAGAGGCAGTTGAGTTGACGGTCACGGTTGTCGTTCCCGACGTCGTTCCGCTGCCCAGCGTAACTATAGAGGCGTCGCTCGAGCAGCTCGGAAGATCCTGTGCATCATTGGGTGATGAGGTCAGGGCGCATGCGATCGAAACTGTTCCTGCATAACCGTTCGCACTGCTCACGGTGATGGTGGATGTGGCACTTGTCCCTGGCGCGATCGTCCCCGGCGAGGATGCCGCCAGCGTAAAGGTTGGACTTACAGGAGCCTGAGGCGTAGCCGAAGCTTCATTCGACATGCCGCTGGTTCCAGCCGAGTTGACAGCGGCTACCTCATAGTAATAGGTCGCGCCGTTCGTCGCGCTGGAATCTGTATAGCTTGTTTGGGCCACATAGGTAGCAATCGGTGTCGCGTTTTCGCCGCCCGAGGATGTTCCGCGATAGATGTTATAGCTCGTCGCACCGGTTGAGCCAGTCCAGATCAAACTCACGCTGGCGTTGCCCGCGGTTGCCGCCAGGCTCGTGGGGGCGGACGGGGCAGTTGGCGCTGGGGCTTGAATGGTGATCGTGCCAACTGTCGTTTGTGTATATTCTGTGGAGTAGTTATCTGAGAAGGCCAGCCCTACGATGTTGTAAGTTCCAGGCGTAGAGAATACCGCCGGATTCGATCCAGATACCGCGGAAGGTGTCCAGGTGAAGCTCAGCGTCTGACTTGAGTCGACAGTAACATTATTGGCATTATAATTTGGGGCAATGCCGCTAATTACCGTACTCCCATTAAAGATTTGTAACTCCAGGTTTCCGTTGGTAAGTGCTCCGCCCGTATTTTTGAATGTGGCGCTGATTGTCGCGCTGCCATTCGCATTAATGCTCGATGGGCTGGCGCCTCCGGTAATGGTGAACGACGGAGGCACAGGTGGCGGCGCTGCGTTCACCGTGAAAGTTCCGGCCGAGGAAATCGTGCTCCACACTTGGCCGCTGAAGCCAGAGACATTCACTTGCACAGTATAGGTTCCGACCAGAGCCGGCATGATCGTCGGCGTGTAGGTCAGTGTTTGATTCGTGGCAAAGGTTTGAGAAGTTTCCGGCGTGGTCTGCGCCACGTTGCCGTTCGGGTCGAGAACAACGATGGAGACAGAGCCATTGGTCATCGAATTGGCCGTACAGGTTACGTTAACCGTAAGCCCGGTGCTGGAGTTCTGCGTAGCCGGATTCGGCGTGGCTGTCGCCGTTGCGGTGAATGAAGGATTGCCAGACGAAGGTGTGGCCGAAGCCTCGTTGGACATGCCACTGGAACCAACACCATTGACTGCCTCAACCTCGTAATAATAGGTCGTGCCGTTGGTCACAGCGTTGTCCACATAGGTGGCAGAGGTGAGTCCGATAGCTAACGGTGTCGTGCCCTCGCTGCCGGCGCTGGTGCCGCGAAAGATGTCGTAGCTGGCGGCCCCAGTGCTCGCTGTCCAGCTCAAGGTGACCTGCGCGTTGCCGCCGGTAGCAGCCAACCCGGTAGGCGCCGCGGGCGCGACGGTGGCGGCTGGAATTACAAACAATGTGACACTCTCGGACGGCACCGTGGCGCTGATGGAGTTATTCTTGACCGTCACGCTGCCAAGGCTGTTAATAGAGGTCTGGGTTGCCGACGAAATCTGATATTCGCTCGCCGTACCGGTCGAGCTAAAGTTGGCCAGATTCAAAGTCACCGGCGTGCTGCCGGTCTGCTTATTGATGACCATCACGGTCATCGAGCCGTCGGAGGTTCGCAAGGCGGCAAAGGCTGACAGATTATCAGGATTCGCCACCGTGGTGGAAACGCTTGTGTCTCCGAAAGCAGACAGGTTTCCATCGTAGTTTCGATAGATAAGAAATGCCAGATAACTTGGCGTGAGCGTTGAACCGTTGTAGGCGCCTGTAAATGTATTGGCGAAATCAAGTCCGTAGTAACCGAAGATACCGAACATGTCGGCCTGCGTTCCGATACCGCTCAACGTGTCATCCCCGCCCCAATCCGTATACTCGGTGCATCCAGTTTGCAGCCCTGGATCGTATTGCTGAATCCATTGCTGCATCAGCGGAATCCAATCAAGGATGCCGCCATTCAGTCCACCGGATGCATACCAATTCGTATCCTGATAATGCGGATCCCATAACTCACGCGTGTTGATCGCCTCGGATACACTGCCGTAGTCGTCGGTATAGCAGTGAGCGCTGAGAACATCGATGAGATTGATGCCGTTTGTTTTCTTATAAGCAGCAAGCTGTTGAAGCAGCCATGGATAGTAGTAAGTATTGTTGTGCGTGGCGTAATCGGAGCCGGATCCAGTGCCGTTGGCCTGATCCTTCCCGCTCTCCCACATCGCCCACCACGACCAATCTTCGGGACCGATGACAATGGCATTGGGATCGACGGATTTGATGGCGCCGGCGTAGGCTTGAATATCGGACCATAGCTCGTCGTAAGTCTCAGGATTTGGGTGGACGTCGCGGTGGGTTGAGCTCCAAATGGATGGCTCATTGTCGAGCATGTAATATTTGATTCCGCCGTGTTGTGAATCGCCGTATTTATTAACGAGATACTGGATATACGCCTTCTGAATCGCCGGACTATTCGCAACGTAGGCATCGGTGGGAGTGTTATTCACGTAGTTGTAGGTGCAGTTCCCATTGTTGTCGGGTCCGGTCGCAGACGTGATCCCGAGGCCCGCATCTGACTGATAGGGGTCGGCCGCCTCCCTGTTTTGGGCGCCGTTCCCGCATGGATCGGCGACCTGCGGGTGGTATTTCTTGATCGAAAACGACCACAGAGATGCCGATCCGGTGTTGGCATTGGAAGCCACCGTGGCGATATAGGGAAGCATGGGGATGGTTACGATCGTCTGCGTGCCGATGCCGGCCCCGTTCGAGGCAGATATGATGCTGTCGTTGTTTCCGCCCGGCGTCGTCGATTCAAGATAGCTCTCGAAGTACCAGTCGTTGTCAAGATTCATTGCATCGCCGGTAGGCAGGGAGACGCCCGCGGGCTCATCCAATTGAATATTCCAGTTATAGGTGCTCTCGTTGTTGCCACCGATACGATTCGTGGACAGATTGAACTGCTTGACATCGGCGGAAGTACTGAAAAATGCTGCGCCGTAAATGTTGGGATTGATTGCCTGCCGCACCGAATTCGCGTCCACGGAGACGGTTGTTGCTGGATTCGTCTGTGCAGCTGCGGTGGCGCCGAAGACGGCGCAGGTTGCGGCAAGAATCGTCAGGGCTGGCCGATAAGATAATGTGTTTGCGTCACGCGAGGCCCGCAGACGGCGAGCGTTCACAAGCGATGAAGAAATCGAAGATAGATTTCCAAACATAGAGGCGCCTCCTGCCGGAAGAGGATTGGCAGGACTGGAATCCAGGCAAGAAGCCAGATACCCTGTAGCCGCCAACATTCAACCGCTAATTCTGTTCCGTCCTCCTGCCAGGAAGGAGAGGAGGCCGGAAAGACAATCGACATCTGGCAACCGATGCAATCGCAATCGGCTACCCGGGATCAAAAGAACCAATTGGCACTTGAGGCTTCATGAAGCCGCTCGAGGTCCAAGCAGCCGGATGATGAAGCGAAATCACATCAGGAACGGAGGTCGCACATCGACCTGACCCAGAGGAACCCGCGAAGACTATAAGAGCTATTCCCTGCATATGCTAATCTGAAAAACGATTTGCCACAAGCAGAATTCCGCGCGGGCAACCCCGAAGGTAACGGCTGCGAGGCACGCGCGGCGAGGCGAGGTTAGGCTGCCCTAGATCCAGGCGTTCAGCACACAGCGTGGCGAGAAGGAGTTGAGCTACACTGGTGCCACACAAAATCCGTGCCGGCAAGGCACATGAAAAACGACGGTACAACATGCATAGCGTCCTCCGTAGCATCATTCTGTTCTCGGCTTTCGCCGGCGCGGTTTCACTTGGCGCGCAAACCGCTGACGATATCCTGGCCAAGCACCTGGCCGCCGTCGGCGGTAAGGACGTGATGAGCAAAGTGAAATCGGTCTCGATGGAGACCACCAATCATATTGCAGATAACGACGCGCCGGGCACGGTAGTGACTCTGGACGGCGTGGCCTCCCGCTCGGAGATGAGTTTCAACGGCGCGAAAATCATACAGTGCTACACGGCCAACGGCGGTTGGATGGTGAATCCCATGGCGGGCATCAACGATCCCACGCCCATGCCCGACGATCAGTACCAGGCAGGAAAGAGTCAGATCTACATTGAAGGTGACCTGCACAACTTCGCAAGCAGCGGCAACAAGTTTGAGTTGGTGAGCAAAGACGCCAACACCTATACCGTCAAAATGACGACGAAGGAAAACGTCGAAACAACCTACGTATTCGACGCCGCTACATACCTGATCAAGTCCGTTACGCGCAAGGGCAAGTTCCAGGATCAGGACGTGAACGTCACGACGACCCTCTCCGATTACCGGAAGACGGATATCGGTCTGATGATTCCCTATGCGATCAGTGTGGATTTTGGCGGACCATTCTCGCTCAGCATCTCGGTCAACAAGGTCGAGTTCAACAAACCCGTTGATCCCGACATTTGCGCAATGCCGAAAGCCAGCCCGCCGCCGGTCCAGGGTGCGTCAACGCCGAAGTGAGTTACGCCAGCTCGGCCGGGGACACTTTGTGTGAACTCAAATCGGCTGCGGGGTTCGCTAACGCGGTCGCTGCAACTCAGATCCCCAGCTTGCGCACTTCCTCGTTGTAGTACTTGCGGTAGAGGATGTCCCACTCCTGAGAGCCTTCGAGGATGATCTTGCGCTGGTTGGCGATCTTGAGGCGGGCCGAGGCGTCGATCTTGTGCTCTTCGGTGAGCAGCGTCTCGAGCGCTTTGCGCGCTTCCTGGCGGATGGTGTTGCGATCTTCGAGGAACCCGACCTGCTCAATCTCGGCCAGCGTGTCGGCCACGGTGTGGGCCAGCTTGTTGAGCTTGTCGCGGCTGATGCGCATGCCGCTGTTGCGCTCTTCTTCGAAAACCCTCATAGCACCGCCTTGTACTTTTTCGCCAGCTCGTTCTTCACCTTCTTGAACATCTCGGCGTACTGGGCGCCGCTCTTGCGCATCTCGTCGGAGTAGGCTTCGAGAATCACGCGCACTTCGTCGTTGATGCGGTCTTCGAGCGAAAGCTCATCGACGAGGGCAGCGTGGACGCGACCCTGAGTGACCTTCATGTCACTGGTGGTGATCATCTTCTCGTCCATCAGGTGCTTGACCGTACGGCGGGCGAGATACTCAATGTAGTCGCGGGAAAAAATCATGGGTTAATCGTCAGGATAACGCACGGGACCGCTGGTTGTCAGGGGGGAAAAGCAGGTTTCAGGTGCCAGGTTTCGGGTGTCAGGGGTAAGCAGGCGACGACCGACATTCAACGCTTGTTCTAGTAGTCCGGCTGCCCTGCCTTTTTCGTTCCCTTGTTCCCTCATTCCCTAGTTTCCCGTCTTATGCGGGCAGTTCTTTGCGTTCAGGCAGGCGTCGGCGATCCGCAGCCGCTCTACCGGACGGCCGGCAATCAGATGCTCGCGCACGATGTCTTCGGCGTCCTCTGGCTGCACCCGGCCGTACCAGACGGCGTCAGGGTAAACGACAACCGTGGGCCCGTGCTCGCACTGATCGAGGCAGCCGGATTTGTTGATGCGCACCTTGCCGCCCAGCCCGGCATCGCGCGCCAGCTGCTGGAGCCGCGTATGCAGCGCGCTGGTTCCGTCGCGCGTGCAGGAAGGCCGCGGCGCATCGGCGGGGCGCGAATTGAGACAGACAAAGACGTGGCGTTCAAACGGGGGCAAGCGGAAGAACCTCCTCAGGTGCGGCTGATAGTAGACTAACGCCCGGTACGGGGCTCGTCGGAAACCCACGCACTCACAAAAATCTGCCGTCGCGGTATCGCGCCGATCACGGTACTGTTGTCACCTTGGCCCCATCTGCGAGAATGGGTGTTTGGACATGAGCACGGACAACCTGCTTTCGCTTAAAGACGACATGGTGGCCTTTATCGAGGGCCACGGCATGCGCCGCCTCCCCGGCTACGTCACTGAAGACATTCCTTCGGTGCTGTGGGAGGGCCACGGCAACCCCGATGCCTGGAAGGACTTTGTGGAGATGGCCAAGCACGTAGGCTCTCCCTTTGTCACTTTCAGCGAGATGACGCTGGACCACGAAGAGCTGGACGCTCTCATCGAGGAAGCCGGCGAGATGAACTTCCCCGACGATGAGGCCGCTGAGATGGTCGAGGCCAAGTGGCTGCGCAAGTACGCCGGCAAGCTCGGCTACATTCAGCTCGGCTTCGTCTATCAGGGCATCGTCTTTATGCACGAAACCACCACCGAGTGGTACGAGCGCTACCAGGCGCTGCTCGAAAACCTCGAAAGCTTTCACGACATTGTGATCGACGACGCGCACTCGCACGACGACGAGGACGAGTAGAGCGTGTGGGCTCGCCCGGCGTAGATAGCGAAGCTTCGCTGGCGCAACGCGTCTTGCCGCGCCAGCGCTGGATTCTAGCCGATTCTAATCCTGAAGCCACGGCCGCACTGGCCCGCGAAGCCCGATTGCCCGTTGTGGTAGCGGAGTTGTTGGTGGCGCGCGGCATCACACAGGCTGGCGAGGCCTTCGCCTTCCTCAATCCCGAGCCCGCGCATTTGCACGATCCCTTTCTGATGTTGGGCATGGCCGCGGCCGTCGAGCGGCTGGAGCGCGCCATCGCCGCGCATGAACCGATTCTGCTTTACGGCGATTACGACGTGGACGGCACGGTCGCGGTGGTACTGCTCAAGACCGCGATCGAGATGCTTGGCGGAGTGGTGCGCTTTCACGTTCCGCACCGGCTGCGCGAGGGCTACGGCATGCAATCGAGCGTGCTGGAGGCCGCACATGCCGATGGCGTGCGGGTTGTGGTCACGGTCGACACGGGAATGCGCGCCTTTGCCGAAGCCGAAACCGCGCGCCGACTTGGGCTCGACCTGATCGTCACCGACCATCATTTGCCCGACGCGCACGATGCGCTTCCCGCCGCGCTCGCCATTCTGAATCCCAATCAACCGGGCTGTATGTATCCGGAAAAATCTCTGTGCGGCGCCGCCATTGCGCTCAAATTGGCGCAGGCCTTGCTCGAGCGGCGCGATCCGGTGCGGGCACGCGAGAAAACTCTGCCCAGCTTTCTGAAGATGGCGGCTATTGCGACCATCGCCGATGCGGTTCCGCTGCGCAGCGAGAATCGCACCATCGCCGCCATCGGTTTGCGCGAGCTGAGGCGGCCCGTCGGTGTGGGTTTGCGCGCTCTCTTTGCCGCGGCCGCGCTCGATCCCGCGGTCAAACAACTCACCGGCTTCGATGTCGCTTTTCGCCTGGCGCCGCGCATCAACGCGGCGGGGCGCATGGATGTGGCCTCCGACGTAGTCGAACTTTTCTCGACGCGCGACTCGCATCGTGCGGCGGAATTGGCCACAAAACTGGAACATCTGAATCGCGAGCGCCGGGACGTGGAAGCCGCCGCGCTTGCCACCATCGAAGCTCGCCTCGCAACGGAAGCGGAGATTGCCGCCAGCCGCCTGCTCGTCGTCGACGGCGATGGCTGGCATCGCGGCGTCATCGGCATTTTAGCCTCGCGCATCGTGGAGCGCACGGCGAAGCCGGCCATCGTGATCAGCGTTGAGGACGGTCCCGGCGGCAGAATCGCGCATGGCTCAGGCCGCTCCGTCGACGGATTCGCTCTGCTCGCCGCTATCGAAACCTGTTCGGACCTCTTCACCCGCTTTGGCGGCCACGCTTTTGCCGTGGGTTTTGCCATGCCCGCCGAACATCTGCCCGAACTGAAGCGCCGCCTCTGCGCCCATGCTGAGTTGCATCTGGCCGCGCACGAGCCCGAGCGCCTGCTGCGCATTCACGCCGAGCTGCCGCTCGACCGCATCACGCCTGTGCTCGCCGGATGGCTGAAGAAACTCGAACCGCTCGGCCACGGCAATCCTGAGCCGCTCTTTCTCGCCCGCAATACGCACCTGGTTAAAGCCCCGCGCATCATGAAAGCGCGCCACCTGGCACTAGAGCTTGCGCAGGACTCGACCTCATCGCCGAGCGAAACCTCGAACGGCTTGCCCGCGAGCGCCGCGCCGCAAAGTTTCATCCGCGCCGTGGGCTGGAATATGGCCGAGCGCGCAATGGAATTCCACCTCGAACAAGACAGCCGCATCGATGTCGCTTATCGCATCCGCGAAAACGACCACCCCGACTTCGGCGGGCTGGAGATCGAGATCATGGGCCTGAAACCGGCTGTCGCGAGCAACGCTCAGGGAGCCGGCACCGAATAGACTCGAACCACTTTCCCTTGCTCCACCGCTGCCACGTACGTCCGGCCTTCGGCGGAAGCGATGGCGACACGCGTGAGTTTCGTTGTCAGTTGTGCTTCACCGGCCAGCGAAAGATCATCGTGAAAGATCGCTATCCATTGTTTGTGCCAATCGAATGAGCCAGCGAAATTCACACTCTGATTTCGGCAAAGAGCCAAAATGGCGCCCTGCTGTTCGGATGCGTCCACGACATCGCAAACGCATCCGAAGCGCGAGCCGCATCGGGGGTTGGAATTGAAGTTCGCTTCTCGGGTTTTGAGGAGCCGCCCCTCGATCGAGTACTCGCTAAGTTGGTAGGGACCCTTTCCCTTAGCCTTGCGCAACTGATACCAAATCCCTGCGGAAGATTCGAATGGCGGATTTTCGAAATAAATATCCCACTCATTTGAGGTCCAATAGCCGGGATAGTATTCGCCATCGGGCCACGTGAGCTTTTGAATGTTTTGAACTGTGTCGTCCTCCCGTAGATTTTCCATTTGCCATGGATCTGTGTGAAATCTCAGATCGATTGGCTCGGGATCGTGTCCAAGAAAGATCCGCCAGTCAAGAATTCGCATCGATGGAAAGCCGGCAGCAGTGAGAAGTTCTTTGCATGCCGAATCATTCCGCTGGCTCAGGCCGCTGGCTCCTCCGGGAGGGTGCCCGAGAATCAACACCTCCGGGTCCTTGGTATCGCACCCAGGCCCAGACTTCAAATCAGGAATCGAGATCAGACGATTGACACGATCAAAGAGGTGTTCGTACTTCACGCTCTCAGGCTCTTTGTCCATCCCCTGCAAGGCAAGCCACCTGCCGTTCACGATGGTTGCGCCGCGGAATTCGGCCTCGGGGTCCACCGTCGCGGTGTGAAGCGCACCTACAATCTGCCAGCGCTTCAAATCGATGACTGTAATCTGGAGGTCCGGTTTGTGCTCGATGGAACCGTTAGGCGGAAATGGGATGTTGCGAGCATCCTTGACCGAAGCGACACCTCCCATCGCAATGGCATAGTGGCCATCTGGCGTGATCAGTAGGTCACTGCTGAAAAAGGCCTCGTTCAGGGTGTTCGCCTCGGTCCAGCCCGGCAGGTCAAGTTCCTCTGTCTCGGATGTTGCCGTCCACCAGTTACGTAGGCGGATCAACTCCCATTTGCCATTAGTAACCGGATATAGAACGAGAAGGCTCTGGTCAGCAGCGGCCATGAACTGGAATATCTCGTCAGAAGAGGATCCAGTTGCCCAGTGACCTCCGCCAAACGTGCCCTTATAAGGGTGAACCGGCAGTTTGATTTCGTTGACGAGCGTAAGTTGCGTCTGCGCGGGAGCAATCAATGCGGAATACCCGCAGAAAGTGCCGATGCAGAGTGCGATTTGGGTTCTGATCAAGGGCACGAAGAGATGATAACGGTCTACAACGTGGCTATTCTTCGCGAACAGGACACTTTTGAAAGTGTCACAGTCCGTTTTCAATCGCCGCGCCGACAAAAGCGCTCGACAAAAAACAAAGGCCCTCCCGCGAACGGGAGAGCCTTCTTTTGGAAATACCGGAAAAGTACGGCTTATGCGACGACTTCAATCCCCATCGACCGCGCCGTGCCCTTGATGCTCTTGATCGCCGTCTCGACCGAAGATGCATTCAAATCCGGCATCTTCTGCGTGGCGATTTCGCGCACCTGCTTTTCGGTTACTTTGCCCTTCTTTTCCTTGTTGGGCGTGCCCGATCCCTTGTCGATGCCGGCAGCTTTCTTGAGCAGCACCGACGCGGGGGGCGTCTTGGTGACAAAGCTGAAGGTGCGATCGGCGTAAACGGTGATGACGACCGGGATGATGAGGCCGGCCATCTCCTTGTTCTGCGTGCGCGCGTTGAACTGCTTGCAGAACTCCATGATGTTGACCTGCGCCTGGCCGAGCGCGGGGCCAACCGGCGGCGCGGGCGTTGCCTTTGCGGCTTCGATCTGCAGCTTCACGTAGCCGGTAATCTTCTTCGTTGTTGCCATGTTGGTTCCTTCGGAACCAGCTCTTAGCTTCTAGCTTCTAGCTCTCAGCTGGTCGTTGTTGATGCGGATTTTGGTGTCGAAACCTTCGCGTTCGCTCGCAACCGGCGGCTGCTAGATCGCCCGGCCGGCTAGAAGCTGAAAGCTAATAGCAAAGAGCTTCGACTACTCAATCTTTTCTACCTTGCCGAACTCGAGTTCGACGGGCGTGGAGCGGCCGAAGATCGTCACCATCACCTTCAGGGTCTCGCGATCTTCGTTGATCTCGTCCACCACGCCATTGAAGTTGGCGAATGGGCCATCGGTGATGCGCACCTGCTCGCTCTTCTCGAATTTGATCTTGAGCCGCGGCTTATCCTTGGTGGTTTCGGTGCGGAAGAGGATCGAACTCACTTCTTCTTCACTCAGCGCCACGGGCTTGTCGCCGGTGCCCAGAAATCCCGTTACCTTAGGCGTGTCTTTGAGCACGTGCCACAGGTTATTATCGAGTTCCATTTCGACGAGAACGTAGCCAGGAAGAAAAACGCGCTCGACGGTGCGCTTTTTGCCGTTGACGATCTCGGTGACCGGCTCGGTGGGGATCATCACGCGGCCCACGCGCTCCTTCAATCCAAAGGCCTGCACGCGGCTCTCGATGGACTCGCGCACCTTGCGCTCAAAGCCCGAGTAGGCGTGCAGGATGTACCACTTGAAGTTTGGATTGCGCGCAGGCTCCGCAGCCGAGGCCTCGGCGCCGTCTTCAGCGGCGTTCGCGCCGGCCGGCACTTCGGCTTCAGTATTTACGGATTGTTCCAAATCGTCTGCCATTCCGCTCTCGATTCCCCGCTCTCAATTCGGCCCACTGCGCTCCCAACCGGAAATCGCATCCGCCGTAATCGGCGGCACACTGGGCACGCAGTTCGTTCCTACTGCTGCAGCCCACCCGTCCTTTTCAGCAGTTCGTGCACGGCCTGCTTGAAAATTCCGTCGACCACAAAGAAAAAGGCGCCGAAGATGAATACCGCGACGATTACGACGGCGGTGGTTGTCTTGACTTCCTTCCACGTGGGCGCAACCACCTTGCGCATCTCGGCGCGCACATCGCTTAGAAAGCCGATGAACTCCTGCCATTTATTCATGGCGCCGCCTCCAAACTCCACCAGGGCGCCCGGCTCCTGCCGTCTGGCGGACCGCTCTTCGCCTCTCTTGACTGCCGTATTCGTTGCCATACTGCGATTCCTTCTGCTAGACCAGCTCTTAGCTTCCAGCCTCTAGCTTTTAGCTTGTTCGCGGGAAGACTACATTCTCAGCTTCCCGATGCATGAGCTAGCTAAAAGCTAGCAGCTAGCGGCTGCTTTCCAATCTGGCAGGGGCGGAGGGATTCGAACCCCCAAGTCCGGTTTTGGAGACCGGCAGTTTAGCCGTTGAGCTTACGCCCCTGTAAATGCAGCTGCTAGCTCTTAGCTACTAGCTTCTAGCTTGATCGCGGGAAGATTGAGATTTCGACCTCCCGATACGTAAGCTAAGAGCTAGAGCTAGAGCTAGCGGCTAGAGTCTGCCTCTCTACTTCGCTTCCTTGTGCACCTGGTGCTTGCGGCAGCGCTTGCAGAACTTCTTCAACTCCAGACGGCCAGTCACGGTCTTCTTGTTCTTGGTCGTGGAGTAGTTGCGCTCCTTGCACTCCGTGCATTCCATTGTGATGATTTCCCGCATGTTCGGTTTCCCTTCGTGAAACCAGTGAAGAAGTAAATCAGTGAAAGAGTGAATCAGCGTTTTTCATTCACTCTTTTGCTTTCTCGTTCACTCCTTCACTTAATTCACTCTTTCACTTACTTGATGATCTCCGAGATCGCGCCTGCGCCCACCGTGCGTCCGCCTTCGCGGATCGCGAAGCGCAGGCCCTTCTCCATGGCCACCGGCGTAATCAACTCGATGGTCAGCTCCACGTTGTCGCCCGGCATCACCATCTCGACGCCCGCCGGCAACTCCGCCACGCCCGTCACGTCCGTGGTGCGGAAGTAGAACTGCGGCCGGTAGCCCTTGAAGAACGGCGTGTGACGCCCGCCCTCTTCCTTGCTCAACACGTACACCGAGCCCTTGAACGTGGTGTGCGGCGTGATCGATGCCGGCTTGGCCAGCACCATGCCGCGCTCCACATCTTCCTTCGGCGTGCCGCGCAGGAGAATTCCGGCATTGTCGCCGGCCATGCCCTCGTCCAACTGCTTCTTGAACATCTCGACGCCCGTGCAGACCGTGGTGCGCGTCTCGCGGAAGCCGACGATTTCCACGTTCTCGCCCACCTTCACCTTGCCGCGCTCGATCCTGCCCGTGACCACGGTGCCGCGGCCCGAGATCGAGAAAATATCTTCGATCGGCATCAGGAATGGCAGATCCACCGCGCGATCCGGACGCGGAACGTACTTGTCCACCGCATCCATCAGCTCGTCGATCTTCGCTTCCCACTGCGCTTCGCCGTTCAACGCGCCCAGCGCCGAGCCGCGAATCACCGGCACGTCGTCGCCCGGGAACTGGTACTTCGACAACAGCTCGCGCACTTCCATCTCGACCAGGTCGATCAGCTCGCCGTCCTCGACCGCGTCGCACTTGTTGAGGAACACCACGATGCAGGGCACGCCCACCTGGCGCGCCAGCAGAACGTGCTCCTTGGTCTGCGGCATCGGCCCGTCGGTCGCCGCGACCACCAGAATCGCGCCGTCCATCTGCGCCGCGCCCGTGATCATGTTCTTGATGTAGTCGGCGTGGCCAGGGCAGTCCACGTGCGCGTAGTGACGGTTCGCCGTCTCGTACTCCACGTGCGCCGTGGCGATCGTGATGCCGCGCTCCCGCTCTTCCGGCGCGTTGTCAATCGAGTCGAACGAGCGGTACACATTCTTCGGGTTGTGCTTCTGCAGCACCTTCGTGATGGCCGCCGTCAGAGTCGTCTTGCCGTGATCGATGTGGCCGATAGTCCCCACATTGACGTGCGGCTTGCTGCGATCAAACTTTTCCTTCGCCATTGCTTTCCAATCCTCCGTCCAACTGCTTGCAAAAAGGTTTCAGTTTTCAGGTGTCAGGTTTCAGTTCGTCTTTGCCTCTCGGAACACATCAGCTCACTTAGCGCCGCTCCCGTCGACACCTGAAACCTGACACCTGAAACCTTGCTCCTAGTAGTACGCGTACACCTTCAAATATCTCTGCCGCAATTCCTCGGGCACTGCTTCCACCAGCCGCAGATAGCGTTCGCGCGTCAAAGCTTGATCCGAGACCGGCAGCGCCTCGTAAAATGCGATCGCTTCCTTGCCCAGCAGCCCGCGGCTCAGGATCGTCTCGTAATCGCGGATGCGCAGCTTCGACTTCTGCACGCGATTGAGGAAGACTTCCACGTCTCGCGCATCGAAGGCCGCATCGATCAGGGCATGCAGCTTTGCATATCCCTGCTCATCCCGTACCGCGATGGCTACCTGCTCGAATCCCAAGTTCCTAACCCTCGAAAAACAGCTATCAGCTTTTAGCTGCTAGCTTCATCTCGCTTGCTACTTGCTGGCAGGGGCTAAAGCCCCGAATGTTCCCACGCTTTTCGGCCCGGCTAAAGCCGTGCCCTTGTTACAAAACCGATTCCTGAAACACGCTTAAACAGGTACCAGCTGTCTCTATGGAGCGGGAGACGGGACTCGAACCCGCGACCAACAGCTTGGAAGGCTGTGACTCTACCACTGAGTTACTCCCGCCCGTAAAAGCAGCCTGTAGCTTGTAGCCCGTAGCCAAATCTCATTCCAACTTTCGGCCGTCTCACAAATCAGCAGGCTACGAGCTACCGGCTACAAGCTGTAATTCTGGAGCTGATGACCAGGATTGAACTGGTGACCTCTCCCTTACCAAGGGAGTGCTCTACCAACTGAGCTACATCAGCCCTTTAAACCTAAAGACCAGCCGTTAGCCTGTAGCCATTAGCCTTTAGCTTCATCCCACAAACGCGAGCTGCATTCCTTCAACCCGCCGATACCAAAGCTACAGGCTACGAGCTACCAGCTACAAGCTGTCTTTCTCCCGGCGAATCTTTTCTGCCTGCCGGGCTAAAACTGTCTTCAACGCCAGTCCACCCATCACAACCAGCGGAACCAGCCTGATCTCCACCGGCCTGCCATCGACGTCGAAAGTGCCGTCGCCGATCGTGAACCATGCCAGCAGAGCCAAAATTCCAAACAGGGCCAGCGCAATCCATAACTTCCGATCGAGATCGCCGCCCTGATCACTGACCACTGTTCACTGACCACTGTTCTGGTGCACAGGGGAGGATTCGAACCTCCGTAGCTCGCAAGGAGCGGCAGATTTACAGTCTGCTGCCATTAACCGCTCGGCCACCTGTGCCCATATTGTCAACCACTCTTACCGCGATCTCCGCGGCTGGGTGGCCGTTTTCCTGACTTCGCCTATCAACTTCTGCGCACGCCGCAACGTCCGGGTCTTCCGGATTCGCAAGCCTGCGCCTGAAGTGGATTCAACGCGAAGGACAGGCCCGGCGATCATACATCTGGCGCCGGTAAACTTTCGCCGCTTCGGACCCCTGGTTCCGGCCTCCCTTTTGTGGAGCTGGCGAAGGGATTTGAACCCCCGACCCTCTGATTACAAATCAGATGCTCTACCAGCTGAGCTACGCCAGCTCTTACCCACGGGAAGCAGGCCCGAGGCCCCGAATAAACGCAGACACACAACAACTTTCCGCGTTCTACGGCACAGAACTCAAGGTTAGCACAGCGTCGCACCCGGAGCAAACGCGGAAAAAACCGGAAGCTGCGACTGAGAGATGAAGCGCGGCGCGGAAAACCTGTTCTCGAGTTTCACGGCGATTATCGCACAGGCGTCAGGACCCGCCGGAGTGGCCTGAGCAGCGCCGGACCTGCGGTCAAAAAAAGCGACTTCGCCGGCTGCTGCGCGCCCGCCCCACCGCGGTTCACCCGCAAAATCCTTCTTGCCTCAACCGTTCTTTTGGTAGATGATTCTAGTGCTTCCCTTGAGCGTTTTTGCCTCAATCCCCGGGGCAGGAGGTCTCGTGCATAAGAGTCTTGTCGTTGTCTTGTGTTTAACAAGTTGCTCATGGCTTGCGGCGCAACAAGTATCCGCTCCGGCTCCGGCCGGCGCCAAATCGGATTCCGGTCCAGTTACCGCCGCGCCTCCGCAAGCGTCGCGGCCGCCGCAACCGAACACGCTGATGGATGGAACGCCCGTGAAATTGCGTCTCAGCGAGACTATGTCCTCCGCCACAGCAAAAGTCGATCAGGAGGTTCCCTTCGAGGTCCTGGAAGACGTAATCGTCGACGGCGTAGACGTGCTCCCCAAGGGCTCCACGGCCATAGGAACCGTCACTGACTGCAACCCCAAGAGGAGCATGGGCCGAGCCGGTAAATTGAATATCAGCATCGGCTACGCGCGCCTCGCAGATCGGGAAAAGGTCGCTCTGCGCGCCATGCAGGACAACAAAGGCGGCGGCCACGTCGGCGCCATGACCGGGGCCATGGTAGCAACTTCGATCGTCTTCTTTCCCGCCGCTCCGCTCTTCCTCTTCATGCACGGCAAGGACATCACCATCCCGCAGGGCACCGAGATTACCGCATTTGTCGAAGGCGATATGCACCTCGACATGGCGAAATTCGCCGCCGCTCAGACGAAGCCGGAAAGCGCGGCTCCCGCATCTCAGGCCAGCCTTGCGATCGACTCGTCCCCGCCCGGCGCCGACATCGAGATCGATGGCGCGTTCGTCGGCAACACACCCTCCACGGTTTCCGTGGGCCCAGGCAGCCATCAAATCACCGTGAAGAAAAAGGGCTTTGCCGATTGGACCAAAACCCTCAACGTAACCGGCGGCAACGTGCATCTGAGCGCCGATTTGGAGGCAGCAACTCCTTCCGCGCCTGTCGCAAGTCCCGCTCCTGCGCCAACACCGGCTCCCGCCGCTGCATCCCCGCCACAGTAGCGCCGCCCGTCGCGCAGTTTTCAGCCATCGCCATTGAATACCGGAAGGTCTATTCGCACTGCGGATGGACCTTTCGCGCGTTCGGGTGTTCGCCCGCCCACGCCTCGCCCGCCCCTGGATGTTACGCTCATTCCTGACGGTTTCCGATCGTCGATCACATGAGCCGACGCACGCGCAGAACGCTTTTGATTGTTGCCGCGGTCCTGGCCCTGGTGGCTCTGGCCGTCTTTCTGCGCTCCAAAGCGCCGCCTGAAGCAGCGCGGCTTCTCCCGGAGTGCGATGGCATCGTCTACATCAATATCCGTCCTATTCGCGCACTCTTTCGCAAGGAACTGAAGCCGCCCCAGCGCTCCGCCGAGTACCAGCAATTCATCGACGCCGTGGGCATCGACCCTGAGCGCGACCTCGATCAGGCAGCGATCGCGCTGCACCGCATGAGCGACCCGAACGGGCCGAACGGGCCGGTAGCTTATTCGATGGTGCTCACTGGCAAGATCACCGGCCAGCGGCTGAACACGTGGCTCGATGCCCATGCAGTCGAGCGCGAGGCCTACGCAGGGCACACGATTTACAGCATTCCCTCGGAGGGGCGCACCGTGCGCGTAGCGCAGATCGGCTACGACATGATCGCCGTCTCGAACTTCCCCACCGCGGAAAAGATTCACTCCATCATCGACCGCCATCGCACCGCCGCCTGGCCGCTTTCAGGCTCCACGCTGCTCCAGAACCACTACCACGATGTGCCCCTGCTTTCGCTGGCCTGGGGCGTGGGCCAGATCGGACTTCCCTTCTCCGAGAGCGGCGCCATTCACATCTTCGGTCTGGCGCTGCCGCTCGAGCCGGACTCAACCATCATTGCCAGCCTTGCGCCGGCTTTGCCAATTCCCAGATCGCCCGGTACGCTTCGTCTGCGCATCGAAGAGATTGCGCCGTCGGAATCGACTGCCACAAGCCAGGCCGCGAGCCTCGCGACTCTTGTAACGATGGCGCGCGGATTCACGCAGCCGCTTGGGACCAACACCGCCAACAACATCCTGAAGGATCTGCTGAGAACTGCCGAGGTGACGCAGCACGGCGAGCGCGTGGTGGTGACAGCTACGCTGCCGGGCAGTTCTTTGGCTGGGCTATAGTGAAGCTGGTGCGCAACGAAATGCCAGCGCATCAAATACCCATCGCGCGCTTCCCTGTTCTCCGCGCGACAAATTCCATTCATCGACAAGAGAGGTCACATGAAAACCTCGCACATGAATCTGAGAATTCTTGGCTCCGCTGGCACTGTGATTCCCGCGTGCGCTCTGTTGGCTTTCGGCGCGGCTTCGCAGGCGCAAAACTCTCCAAAGCATCCTGTTCTCACCGGCCAAGCTGCGTTTACCGACGCGGCGCATGAGTCGCCCGGCACTCGCCGCCATCTTACGGTTGCGGATCTGCCGGAACCGGCTCCCGAGCAATCCGTCGATAACGGTCCCACAGTGGTTCCCCGGCCCGCCAATGGCTGGCCCATCGCGCCCAATGGCTTCAAGGTTGATCTCTACGTCACCGGCCTCGACAATCCACGGCTGATTCGCTTTGCGCCCAATGGCGATCTCTTCCTGGCCGAGAGCGAAAGCGGCAAGATCAAGGTCTTCCGCGGTGTGGATGGCAAGGGCAATCCCAAACAAACCTCCGTCTTCGCCGAGGGTCTGCACCAGCCGTTCGGGATTGCGTTTTATCCGCTGGGTAACGATCCCAAGTGGGTTTACATCGGCGACACCGACGGCATCGTGCGTTTTCCGTATCGCAACGGCGACCTGACGGCGAGCGGTCCGATGGAGCACCTCGCCGACTTGCCCGGCGGCGGAAGGCTGCGGGGCGGCGGCCACTGGACGCGCGATCTCGCCTTCTCGCTGGACGGCGCGAAGCTCTTCGCGTCGGTCGGCTCGCATTCGAATGTCGACGACCCGGATACGCATCCCGAGGAATTTCATCGCGCCGACGTGCTTGAGTTCACACCCGGCGGCAAATTTGTAAAAATCTACGGCTGGGGAATCCGCAACTGCGTGGGCGAGGCCATCAATCCCACGACAGGCGAGCTTTGGTGCTCGACCAACGAGCGCGACGCTCTGGGCAACAATCTGGTGCCCGACTACATTACGCACGTGCAGGAGGGCGGCTTCTACGGCTGGCCCTGGTTTTATATGGGTGTAAGCGGCGGACATTGGGACCCACGCCACCAAGGCAAGCATCCCGAGCTGAAGGACAAGGTCATCACGCCCGACATTCTGCTGCAGCCGCACTTTGCTTCGCTCGAGATGACGTTTTATCCAACCACCGACGCCCTGAAAGCGGAGTGCGCCGCCAAGAAAGCGCCCTGCGCGCATGGCCTGCCTGTGCACGCCTTGCCACAGGAGTATCGCGGCGACGGCTTCGCGGCCGAGCACGGCTCTTGGAATCGGGCCCAGCGCGCCGGCTACGAGGTGATCCGGCTACCCATGCACGACGGCCACGCAACCGGCGAGTACGAAGACTTCCTCACCGGATTCACCGTTGGTGCGGGCGATGGCGATGTGTGGGGCCGTCCAGTGGGTGTCGCTGTCGCGCCCGACGGATCGCTCTTCTTCACCGACGACGGCTCAAAGTCAATCTGGCACGTCACTTACGTGGGCAAATAGACAAAAGGGGCCCGCGGTTTGTGGATCGCAATCGCAGATCGCAAATCCGGGCTCCATCCCACCTAATTATCGCTTGTCATACTCATCGAGAATGATCTCTTCGCAAGCTGCCGAGCGAACCGAGGCGCCATCGTTCCGCTAACCGAGGGCTCGACGGCTTTTCTCCTGCTCAAGCGGAAGTTGTGTGGTGCAGAAATTGAGCAGATTTCGGGCGAGCTTCGGTCAACTCGGCAACCTTCCAGAGCATCTGTGAGAAGTCAGGAAGGCCCACCTTTCTGGGATATTTAGAACTAAATTAATTCGAGCCCTATCAGGACGGTCCTATCCTCCGAGGTCCCGATGCATAAACTAAACTCCTCCAGCGAGCGTGTGGCTCCTGGCTGCCTAAACCTTGCCCACCTTCTGCCTTTGGCCCTGGTTCTCCTCCTCTTCACATCTGCCAACCTTCTTCGAGCCCAGTGCACTGAGATGCCTGGCGCCAGCAACGCTGCGACTGTGCATGTGACTCCAGTCAACAACAATGGCGCTTCAGTCCCGGCGCGCTCCACCACCACCCTTACGGCAACCGTGACTTACAACAACGCGCCCGTGACAATAGGCACGGTGACGTTTTGCGATCAAGGCGTACCTCTTGGCACCGCACATGTGAACGCAAGCGGCGTGGCCAGTCTGAACATCGCATTGCCCACGGGCGGCTTTCTGATCATTGCGCACTATAGTGGCTCAACCCAGGCGGGACCGGGATTTAGTAATCAGCCGATGTCTTTGGGTGTCGCGGGATCGGACTCTATGACGCTGACAAGCAGCGGAAACTCTTCTGGTTACACTCTTACGGCAACGCTGACCAGCAATGAGTCGAATGGGCCTCATGGCACGGTGTCGTTCATTGACCAGACCACGGGCGACACGCTGGGGACGGCGAATTTTGCCAACCAGGTGAACACAACGCCTGTGGCCCTGACACCGCCCATTGGAGATTTTACGGGGAGCGGAACGAGGGACACGGTACAGTCGACGACGGTGAACGGCGAGTCAGCGTTTGTGGTGACCCTGACGAATTTGAACGGAACAACCAACCAGGTAGTCAGCCAGCCCTTCGGGCAGACCACCGACCCGTACCAGATTCTTGCCTTGGGCGACTATAACAATGACGGCATGACCGACATGGTTGTGCAGGATACGAACACGGGCGTCGTGACGGTGCTGCTGAGCCAGGGCGGCGGCCAGTTCGGCATTGCGGGCCAGATGACGACTCCCGTCGTGACGGCCGCGGTTGCCGGCGATTTTGACAACGACGGCAATCTCGACCTGATCGCCTCGACATCGAGCGGAATGGCGTTTTATGCCGGCAACGGTGCGGGGGATGTGGCTACTGGGCTGCCGATCAACACGAATGCGCCGGCTCCGGCGCTGGTCGCGGACTACCTCTACAACGGCGATCTAGATTTCTTCTCGTACACGCCGGGCAGCCCGAACAGTTTTGCCGGAACGACCCTCTACGAGGGTGCGGGCAATGGGACGTCGTTCACGGAGCAATCCCAGAGCAGCACCTTCGGGAGCCAGGCGCCTCCGGCGAATGTACTCTCGATGGTTTCGGCTGACTGGTATAGCCCCAGCACATGTCCGGGTTTGGCTTACGCGACCAACTCCACAGTGACGGTCCTGACGGGCGGGTGCTCTGGAGGCTTTTCGATCGCCTCGACAACGGTCCCGGATACGGGGCAAACCTACACTGCGCAGTACAACATCGGCACACACGTCAACGTTCAGTTAGCGACCGCAGACGTGAACGGCGACGGGCTGCCGGACCTGGTTGCCTTTGTGCAGGACCAAACGGGTACGCAGGCGCCGTGGAGCATGATCGTGTTCACCAACAATGGTTATGGCGGTCCCCAGTTCACCATGTCGGCGGAGGCACCGTCAGATTCCTCAGGCGTGAACTTTCCCAACCCTCCAGTTCCGTTCCAATTCCCGCTTATGGGCGAGCCGTTGACGACGAATTCGCCGATCGGGGCCACCATGGCCTTTCTTTCCACCGGCTCGTCTTCGACCGGGACAGCCACGCTCTCGAACGTCATCCTGCCGCCCGGGGATCACAATATCGTGGCCTATTACCCCGGAGGGAACGGCACGCCCGGCGTAACCTCCAACGCCATTCCGTTGAGCGGCAGCCCAAATGGCTATGAGGGCCCCCTCAATCAGCACTCTCTCGACCGGTCGCAACGAAGGCAACAGCGCAACCATATCCAATGGAGTTTTGACGCTCACCGACGGCGGAGCGTGGGAGCAAGGAAGCGCTTGGTCGCCAAGTCCGGTGAACGTGCAGAGCTTTGCGACAACCTTCACGTTCCAGCTAACCAACGCACAGGCTGACGGCTTTACTTTTGTCGTGCAAAACGATCCCTATTACCCCAACCCCCTGGGCTTCCAGGGGAGCTATCTCGGCTACAGCGGCCCGGGCGGCGACCCGTCAAAACTGTATGGCCCGATTACGCCCAGCGTGGCGATCAAGTTCGACCTCTATAGCAACGCGGGCGAAGGCAACGACTCCACCGGCATCTACATCAACGGCGCGAGTCCCACCGTGCCCGCAGTCGACATGACGTCGAGTGGAGTTGATCTCCACAGCGGCGACGTGATGCAGGCGCAGCTGATCTACGACGGCGCCAACCTGCACCTGACACTTACCGACACAGTCACCGGAGCGGTTTTCCAGGATACGTTCCCCGTCAATATTCCTCAGGTCGTGGGACATCCAACAGCTTATGTTGGGTTCACAGGTGCCACAGGAGCCCTGACCGCGACGCAACAGATCCTGAGCTGGACGTATGAGCCCCTGCCCTACTATCCGACTTTCTCCAATGGCCCTACGCCGTTGCTCAATGGCGGAGCTGCGGTAGTCGGAACCAACAACGCGGCGCTCCAGATCATCGACGGCGGGACCATGGAGGCCCGTAGCGCCTGGTTCCCGACTCCTGTGCCGATCACGCAGTTCACCAACGACTTTACGTTTACGGGATCGAATGCGCAGGCCGACGGCATCACCTTCACGATCCAGAACACCGGGCCGACTGCCGTAGGCCCAGTGGGAGGCGGCTTGGGCTATGGGGCGCTTTATCCCGGCGGGCAGGTTGGGATCACCAATAGCATGGCTATTAAGTTCGATCTGTTTAACAACGACGGCGAAGGCAACGACTCGACGGGCATCTTTACCAACGGTGACTCGCCCACCGTCCCTGCCATCGATCTTTCATCGACGGGCATTAACTTCCACAGCACCGATCCGATCAATGTACACATGGTCTACGACGGCTCGACGATCACGATGACTTTGCTCGACACGGTGAGTGGCGCCACGTGGTCGCATTATTTCTACGGCGTGAACCTTCCCCAGCTGGTGGGCGGCTCAACCGCATATGTCGGCTTCACCGGCGGCACCGGCGGACTCACGGCGGTTGAAAATATCAACGGCTGGACATATCTGCCGTCGAACACCATCACCAGTCCGGTCAAGACGTACTGAACGACTCAAGTATCCCTTGAATTGACAGGTTCGACGCTTGAACCGCCGGAGTGCTTCGATTCATCGAGGCACTCCGGCTTCCTGTATGGACACAGCAAAACCTGGGTTCAGTAGGGCCGCGCGCTCTCTGTCTTCAGCGGCCAGTTGTCCGTGCGGAATGGCCCTGCGGGCAACCCCGCGCCGTTGAAGAGCGTGGCCTGAGGATTGGACTGCCAGGCGTAGCGGACTTCCTTGGGGTTGGGCACGGCCTGCGAAGACACGACGACTGTGTCGCCCTCGATACGCGCATCCGCCCAATGCCATACATGATCGTCTCCAGCGATAGAAAACTCGCCGAGCTTTTCTCCCTTGACCACGAGATCGCCGTCAGCGTGCGTGAAATGCAGCCGGATGGAGCCGGGAAGGCGATCGACAGAGGCGAGCGTCGGGCCGGAGTAGACGACATCCTTGCGGTAGTATTTCGCCAGCGCGCAGAAGGCGAGGCGCTCGCCGACCGGCTGCTTGTCCTTCGCGTGGATATTGTTCGCATCACCGGTGTCGATGGTGACGGCAAGGCAGGCGTTGGGGACGGAGGCCGCGGCGATGGCCTGCGACTCGCGCGTTTCAGTCCACGGATCGCCGTCGACAGGGACGGCGCTGCGTGCTGTGAAAGCAGGCAGGCTGACGATGTAGAACGGGAAATCGCCCTGGCCGAAGAGCGCGCGCCAATCGGCGATCATCACCGGAAGAATCCTGCGGTATTGATAGCCGCGCGGCGAGTTCTGCTCTCCCTGATACCAAAGCGCGCCGCTAATCGCGAGCGGCGCAATCGGTTTCAGCATGCCTTCATAAAGCACCGAAGGCATCACCGGCCAATTCTCATAAGAGATGGGCATCGGATGAGGCGGGCGCGCGTCGACGCTGAGCTGAGCGCGCCACTGGCCGGCCAGAGGAATCACAGTCTTGTCGCCCCCGCTGCTCGTATCGCCAGGCCTGCTCTCACCAAAGACGAGCTTGAGATCTTCGGCCTTCGACATGAAGCCGCCGTCGGGCTTGGTTTTGAAGACGCGAATCGCAATCACGTTGCGGCCGGGCTTGAGAGCGGCGGCAGGATAGATGCGCGGGTTCTCGACCCATGCGCTGGCGCCGGTCCACTGGCCATTGATGTAGACCGTGTCCATGCGCTCGATGACGCCGAGGTGGATCATGGCGCGGCCAGAGGGCAGCGGATCGGGCAGAGTGACCTGCTTGCGGAACCAGACGACGGCGGGTGTGTCGGGCACGCCGAGCTCGGCAAATCCACCAGGAACCGTCACCTGCTTCCAACCGGAATCGTCGAAGTCAGGAGCCTCCCAGTGTCCCTTCAGGCCGATGTCGTACGCATCGTACCAGTGCATGACGTAGTTACCGTATTCGGGTGCGCCCTGGCTGCGAAGCTGATCGAGCAGGTCGAGCGGGACATCGAAGTCGTGGAGCGGGCGAAGCGAGGTCTCGCTGGCCCAAGCCTCTGCGGGAGTGCCGCCCAGTGCGTCGATGACAAGGCCGATTGGGACGTGAATCTCCTGCTGCACTTTTCGCGCGAAATAGTATGCAACAGCCGACAGGTGCGGCGCGGACTCGGGCGAGACCGCGCTCCAGTTTCCCGCGATGACGTTAACCGGATGATAAGCAGGATTTCCCCCGACTGTGAAAAAACGAATGTCGGGATAGTCAGCAGCTTTGATAACTTCGTCGGCATCTTTGGTGAACGGCAGGGGCAACTGCATGTTCGATTGCCCGCCGCACAGCCACACATCTCCAACCAGCACGTTGTGGAGTTCCACGTTCTGATGGCCGGTAATCTTGACCGTATAGGGACCACCGGGCGCGGGCGGTTGAATGTCCGCCTGCCAGAGTCCGTCAGCGCGGGCCGTGCCGGTTGCCTTCTTATCGCCGATCTGAACGCGAATTTGGTCGCCAGGATCGGACCATCCCCAGATCATATTGGGTTTGCCGCGCTGCAGAACCATGTTGTCGCCAAAGATGGGACTGACGAAGGGCAGCGAGCTTGCAGCAGCGGCGGGCGCAGCCTGACCCGGCGTGGGTTGCGCAAATGCAGCCAGTTCCGAAGCGCAGAGCAAGGCAGCAAGCGTGACGGCAACACGAATCAAACGGCAGATCATGATTGCACCCCTTTAGGTCTTACAGAATCACAGCAATGGATATCGGAACCCTCTGGCAGTCTCGGCATTCCCCGCACCAGTGTATTACGCGCGATTGGCGCGGGCCGCACAACGCTACAGCGGCGCGTCCGGTTGCAGCAGCAGTTCATTTCGCCGGCCGCGTAACCATTTTCCCTGTTACCGATTTCCTGAATGTAACGCCGCAATAGTGGTATCGGATTTCGCGTAAAGTTCATTGTCTTCGCACACATGCGATGTTAATTTGGACCTAGTTCCTCCAATATCCCCTACGCAGATTGAGGCTCCCCCTCGACAAGCAACGATTCGTGTCAACAGCAACAAGGAGAGCAGAATGTACGCATTTTCCCCGAGGTTTGCAGGTCGACCTGCGGCAGCTTTCAAATTAGGAATGGCCTGCGCGGTGACGTTCCTGTTGACGAGTGCGAGCGCACACGCCAACACCATCAATTTGGTCCAGAACGGCAATTTTTCTCAGAACGACGGCGCATACCAGCTTGATTACAACCATGGTGGCGCCGGCCCCGTTGAGAGTGTGGCCGACTGGTCGAATCCCGGCGCACAGAACAACGGATATAACTTCTTGTTCCTGGCGGGTTCGCAAACGAGCGGCACTTACGGCACCCTCTCAACAAATTCGAGCGGTGTTGACGGTGGCTTGAGTTTGTATAGCGTTACGTCGGCCCCAGGCGGAGGAAACTTCATCGGCCTCGATGCCGATTACGAAGTAGGCCCGGTACAGCAAACCATCACTGGCCTGAAGATCGGCCAAACGTACGACTTGACCTTCGATTGGGCGGCTTCGCAACAAACGGGCTTTTTCGGCAAGACCACGCAACAGTTGAACGTGAGCCTGGGCAGCCAGACCATTGACACGTCGGTCTACACCCTTCCGGGCGAAGTCCAAAATGGACCCACCATCCAAAATTTCTCCGGATGGATGCCGGACTCGATGGTCTTCACAGCAACCAGCAACAGCGAAGTCCTCTCCTTCCTGGCGTCGGGCTCGCCGCAGGTGCCGCCGTTCACGCTTCTGGCGGATGTCTCGCTGACCCCGACTCCCGAACCTGGGACTCTGCCGCTGCTTCTCACCGGCTTGCTGGTGGGTGCGGGCCTGCTCAAGTCCCGCGGCATGCTGCGCCGCTCACAGCAGTCGCTGTAAGAGAAACGCGAAATTCTTAACCGGGGAGCGTCGGTCCAATGACGCTCCCCGATTGCTTTCCCTTCACACCTGATTTGATCCAGGGCCGACGGTAAGCTAGATATGATGGATTTTCTCGCAAGCCTTCCGCACTCAGTCCGCCATTCCCTTCTCAGTGTGGCGTCGTTGAGCGCCCGCTTCATCATTCTCGCCATCATCTTCATCCCTTTGGAGCGGATCTTTGCCGAGCGCAAGCAAAAGCTCTTTCGCCGCGGCCTGATCACCGACATCGGCTACTACATCCTCAACAGTCTGCTGCCGCAGGCGCTTCTCGTCGTTCCCATGGCCTGGCTGGCCTGGACGATGCGCGCATTTGTTCCCCATGTGGTGCTCGATACCGCCGCGAATCTGCCACTCTGGGCGCGCGCCATTGCCGCTCTCGCCGTTGGCGAGGTGGGCTACTACTGGGGACATCGCTGGGAACACGAAATTCCCTTCCTCTGGCGCTTCCACTCCATCCACCACAACGCCGAAGAGATGGATTGGCTGGTCAGTTCGCATGCGCATCCGCTGGACATCGTGATCTCGCGCTTCTGCGGATTGGTTCCCGTCTACGCCCTCGGGTTGGCGACTCCGATTGCCGGTCAGCATGTGGACCTGGTGCCGGCGCTCGTTTTGATGCTGGGCCTCATTTGGGGCTATTTCATCCACGCCAATATCAACTGGCGCTTTGGCTGGCTCAGTTTCCTCGTCACCACGCCCGCATTCCACCACTGGCATCACACGCGGCACGATCACATCAACAAGAACTACGCCACCATGCTGCCCTTCGTGGATCTTCTGTTCGGAAGCTGGTACTTGCCAAAGAAGCAGAGACCCGCGGAGTACGGTATCGACGGGCACGTCGAGCCGGGACTGATGGGGCAGTTGCTGCAGCCGTTTGCGCCTGCGGCGCTAAGCGCGCCGCCGATCGAGAGCCCCGCGCCGGCTGAATCTGCGCAAACCAACGTTTGAGATCGCTGTTGCACCCGCCGGGTGGAGGATTCGGGCGGCGCAGCGTGAATAGACCGTGAAGTGACGGCCTGTCCGCGGCGCGACATTTAGAATGAAGATGCTCATTCCGCCATGAGAATCTTCGTCACAGGCGCAACCGGATTCGTCGGACATCATGTCGCCAAAGCTCTCGCCGCCGAAGGCGCCGAGCTGCGCCTGCTCACGCGCAAGTCGAGCAATCTTGCGAACCTTGAAGGCATTCATGCGGAGACCGTCGTCGGCGATCTGCTTTTGCCGGAAAGCCTAAAGGCAGCCGTCGCCGATTGCGATGCCGTGGTTCATGTTGCCGCCGATTACCGCCTCTGGATTCCCGATCCCGCTGCGATGTACAAGGCCAACGTCGATGGCACGCGCGAGTTGCTGCGACTGGCGCGCGAAGCCGGAGTGAAGCGCTTTGTCTATACATCGAGCGTGGCAACCATGCACTTCCGCACCGACGGAATCGTCATCAACGAGGACACGCCGGTAGCGCTCAGCGACATGGTCGGCCACTACAAGCGATCAAAATTTCTGGCTGAACAAGAGGCGATCAAGGCCGCGCAGAGCGGCCAACAAGTGGTGATCTTAAATCCCACAACGCCGATTGGACCGAATGATCGCAAGCCCACGCCGACTGGCCGCATCTTCGTCGATTTTCTCAACAAGAAGTTTCCCGCGTATGTCGACACGGGGCTCAATCTCGTAGCTGTCGGCGAAGTAGCGCGCGCGCACGTTCTCGCCCTGACCAAAGGCACGCCGGGACGACGTTACATTCTCGGCGGCGAGAACCTCACGCTCAAGCAGATCCTCGACAAGATGTCGGCGATCACTGGCATTCCTTCGCCCACGGTCAAGATTCCCTTCCTCGTCGCCGCCACGTACGCGTTCTTCGAGGAGTGGATCACCGGACGAATCCGCGGTAAAGAGCCGCGCGCGACGCTCGAAGAGGTGCGCATGGGCCGCAAGAAGATGTTCGCATCGAGCGCCCGCGCGCAAACCGAGCTCGGCTTCCGCATTGTTCCCGTCTATCCCGCTATGCGCGCTGCAATCGAGTGGTTCCGCACGAATGGCTACGCGCCGTGAGATATGTAGCGCCGGTCTCCTGACCGGCTGTCGTGCGAGTCTCCAGACTCGCACTCTTCGCGTCCTACAATGAAACCGAGGCCAACTATGGCGCAAAGACTTCATCTCACCACCTTCCGCATCGGCACACCTCCTAAGCGCAACCAGGGCCTTCGCGTCGGCGCAATGCGCCGTCCGCCGCGGGGCGTGCCCAAAGATCGCTGGGTTGCCGATGGCTACTTCGATGTCTGGCTGCCGGCGCTTGCGCCCAGCGCTAAACTCGTCGCCGAACTCCTGAAGAAGCAGCACGGCCCGGCTGCTGGATTCCAAAAGGCGCTGGATCGATACGAACGCGAGCTGCTCTCGAGCGCCGAGTCGCGCCAGACGGTCGAATTCGTCGCGCAGGTCGCGGCGCGCACGCCCATCAGCATTGGCTGCTTCTGCGAGGACGAGTCGCGATGCCACCGCTCACGGCTCTTCAAGATTATTCAGGAGCACGCGCCCAAAGCATGACCCGCCTCGCCATCATTGCCGCCATGCCCGGCGAGCTCAAGCCGCTCGTGGCTGGCTGGCCGCACTCGACGCGCGCCGGCATTCACTTCTGGGTGCAGCGCAACGAAGATGAAGAGTGGATCGCTGCATGTGCCGGAGCGGGACAGAGCGCCGCGACGCGCGCCTTCGCCGGAATCGAGGACGGCGGACCGGTCGATCTTGTATTTTCCGTCGGCTGGGCCGGCGCGTTGCGCCCGGAAATCGCAACTGGTTCGGCGCACAACGTCGCTGGCGTGATCGATGTGCGCACCGGCGAGCGTTTTCACTGCGAGGCCGGTACCGGCGATCTTTGGCTGGCCACCAGCCCGAAGGTTGCCGATCGGGCCGAGAAGCGACGCCTCGCCACAACCTACAACACCGCCCTCGTGGACATGGAAGCCGCGGCCATTGCACGACTGGCCTCTATGCGCGGAATCCCGTTTTATGCCATTAAGGGCGTGAGCGATGGCGCGAACGATCGCCTGCCCGACTTCAACCCGTTTCTCACTCCCGAAGGCCGATTCCGATTGGTTCCCTTCGCTCTCTCGAGCCTTGTGCGGCCCTGGTACTGGCCTGCTCTGCTCCGGATGGGCGACAATAGTAGAAAGGCTTCCCAAAGCATCGCGGAATTGTTCCGCGAGTTTCTTTTAGAACAATCGCGCGATGCGTGAGAGCGGGCTGAAAAAACGAATGGCTACCCAGATTTCCAATCTCAAACTCCGCGTCGACGAAAAGATTCCTTCCACCATGCGAGCCGTGGTCTATCGCGGCATCGACGACATGCGTCTTGAAACGGTTCCCGTTCCCGAGATCGGGCCGGGGGAACTGCTGATCAAGATTGCCACATGCGGCATTTGCGGAACGGACCTCAAGAAGATTCACAAGGGCTCGCACTCCGCGCCGCGCATCTTCGGCCACGAGATGGCTGGAGTGGTCGCGCAAGTGGGCGCGGGCGTGACGAACTTCGCAGTCGGTGACCGCGTGATGAGCTTCCATCACGTTCCGTGCGGCAAGTGCTACTACTGCCGCAAGCAAACCCCGGCGCAATGCCCACTCTATAAGCAAACCGGCGCGACCGCGGGATTTGAGCCATCGGGCGGCGGCTTTGCCGAGTACATTCGCGTGTTGGATTTCGTCGTGGGTGGCGGCGGCGTGGTGCATATCCCTGACGAAGTGCCGTTTGAGCAGGCCGCGTTTGTGGAACCTGTGAATACGGTGCTCAAGGGCGTCAAGCTGCTCAATCTTGCCGCCGACGATACGGTGCTGGTGATCGGCCAGGGGCCGATCGGGCTGATGCACGCCGCTCTTGCCGCGCGCACGGGCGCACGGGTGCTCACGTCGGATCTCTTTGCCGAACGCCACGCGATCGCTGCGCGCTTTGGCCTCCAGAATCCGATCTACGCGGACAAGGAAGATGTGGTGAAGCGCGTATTCGCCGAAACCGAAGGCCGCGGCGCCGATGCGGTGATCGTGGCCGTGGGCGGCAATGCGCTCATCCGCACGGCGATGGATGCGGTGCGCCCCGGCGGCAAGGTGATGCTCTTTGCCCAGACGCAGCACGGTGAAGCCGCGTTCGATCCCGCGGCGGTTTGCGTAGATGAAAAGACACTGATCGGTTCATACTCTTCCTCATTCACGATTCTGAATGAGGTGACGGACGTGGTTTTCGACGGCTATCGCAACGGCTTCGATCTTACGCAGCTTATCTCGCACCGTTTCCCGTTTGAAGACGCAGTGAAGGCCATTAACATTGCATCCAATCCTCAGCCGGATTCGATGAAGATTATGATGGAGCCTGTGCCCGGCGCCGGCCGGGAGTAGGGAGCCCGATGGCGAACACGGTGAAAGACGCGATCCTTCGCGGCCGCAAGACGGTGGAGACCGTCGTCGAAGAGGGCCGCAAGAAAGTCGAGGGCGTCGTCGAAGGCGGCCTCGATACCGTCGAGTCCGTGGTCGAGGTAGGACTGAATACCGTCGAGACGGTCGTCGTCAAAGGTCGAAGAAGGGTTGAATCAGCGGTCAGCCTGGGCCGCAGAACCGTCGAAAGCGCGCTTTACGGGCGCAGCACCATGCAGGCCGCAGTACTCCACGGCCGCGAAGACGTCCGCATCGAAGAAGTTCCAATTCCCAAGGCCGGTGTCGGCGAACTGATCGTCCACGTGGGTGCGGCGCTTACGTGCGGCACGGATCTCAAAGTTTTTCGGCGCGGTTATCACGCGCGCATGATCGTGCCTCCAGCGCTCTTCGGGCACGAACTGGCTGGAACGGTTGTCGAGGCGGGCGAGGGTGTCGAAGAGTTTGCACCCGGCGACCGTGTCGTCGCGCTCAACTCCGCGCCTTGCGGCAAATGCTATTTCTGCTCGCGGGGGCAGGAGAATCTTTGCGACGATTTGCTCTTCAACAATGGTGCGTATGCTGAGTTCATCCGCATTCCCGATCGCATCGTAACCAAGAACACGCTCCGTGTGCCCGAAAATGTGCCGCTGGAACATGCGGCGCTTACGGAGCCGTTGGCCTGCGCGGTGCACGGATTCGAAGACTCCGATCCGCGGCAGGGTGACATCATTGCGGTGATCGGCGGCGGGCCTCTGGGACTGATGATTCTGCACGTAGCTGCGCTCGCCGGATACGAAACCATCGCGCTGGTGAGGCATGATGGGCAGGCCGAGGCTGCGCGGCAACTGGGTGCGGCGCACGTGGTGCAGAGCGCGACCATCCGCAAGGCCATTCAGGAGACACGTGCGCTAACGCCAAATGGTCGCGGGGTGGACATTGCCATTGAAGCTGTGGGTGTACCCGAGGCGTGGCAAGAAGCCGTGGAGCTCGTACGCAAGGGCGGCACGGTGAATTTCTTCGGCGGCTGCGCCAAGAGTACGCACGTCACGCTCGACACCAATCGCCTGCATTATGGCGACATCACTCTGCGCGCCACCTTCCATCACACGCCGGTGATTTGCCGCAAGGCCCTGGCTCTGATCGCCAGCGGCCGGTTCCAGGCCAGCTCCTTCATCACCGGACGCGCCCATCTCTACGAGCTCAATCGCGTCTTCGAGAAGCTGATGAACCGCTCCAGTGAGAGCGAGATCAAGACGGCGATTGTGCCGTGATCCCGTGACCCGCCGGGTTAGCCCGCACGCTAACCCGCGAACGAGCGCCGCTTTCCCCATCAATGAAATAATATTGGCGAGGCATTGGCTCATGACCGCAACCGCCCAGCCGACGAATGAAGAACTCCTCGCCCGTGGATGGGCCAAGCTGCCTGCCGGCTATCGCATTCCCGAGGTTGCGCCCACGCTCAACGAGGCTCTTGCCTATTGCCGCCACCTGGCCGAGACGCACTACGAAAACTTTCATGTGGCGACGTGGTTTCTGCCCGAAGCCCTGCGGCCGCACTTTCACGCGATTTATGCTTACTGCCGCATCTCAGACGATCTAGGCGATGAAGTGGACGACACTGCCGCAGCTTTGGCGCTTCTCGATCTGTGGGGCCACGAGCTTGATGCGTGCTACGAGGGCCACGCCCACCATCCGGTGTTTGTTGCGCTGTCCGAGACCATCCGGGCTTGCAAGATTCCCAAAGAGCCGTTCGCTAATTTACTTGTGGCCTTTCGCCAGGATCAGACCGTGACGCGCTACGCCACAATGGACGACGTACTCGGCTACTGCCACTATTCTGCCAATCCCGTGGGGCGGCTGGTGCTCTACGCTTGCGGCGAAGTGAGCCCCGAGGCGATTGAGGAGAATTTCCGGCTCTCCGACGCAACCTGCACGGCGCTGCAGCTCGCCAATTTTTGGCAGGATGTGCGCGTGGATTTTGCGAAGGATCGCGTCTACTTGCCGCAGGACGATATGCGCCGGTTTGGCGTAAGCGACGCAATGATCGCACACGGTGTACCCACGCCGGAATTTTGCGCTCTGCTGCGTTATGAGGTCGACTACGCGCGCGGTTTATTCGAGCAGGGACTGCCGCTCATTGGCCGCGTTAATCGGGATCTTGCGCTCGATCTCGATCTCTTCAGCCGCGGAGGTCTCGAGATTCTGCGCGCCATCGAGCGCCGCAACTACGACGTGTTGAGCGCGCGGCCGGCGATTTCGAAGCGCACCAAGCTGGCGCTAGCTTTGCGAGCTTTGGGCGGCAAAGTTCTGCCATTCTGGCGGCTCGGGACAGGAAAGGCTGCTTGACGCCGACGGCTCCATCGAACGAAGTGGCACGCGCCTACGCCGCGTGCCGTGCCATCGCAAGACGCGAAGCCAAGAACTTTTATTATGCTTTCGTCGCACTGCCCGCCGAGCGCCGCAACGCCATCTGCGCAATTTACGCATTCATGCGCCAGGCCGACGATCTTTCCGACGACGAGCAACTTCCGCATGAAGAGCGCCGCCGCAACCTGAACTCATGGCTTGCCGCGTGGCACACAGCCGCCGCCGGCGGCCCGACCTTCGACCCCGTTTTCCTCGCAGTGCGCGATGCCATCCAGCGCTTCGCGATTCCGCTTGAGCTGCTCGACGAGCTGGTCGACGGCGTGGCGATGGATCTGGATCGCGCTCCTGGCGGGACGCCCGACACCTACGCGACATTCGACGATCTCTATCGCTATTGCTATCTCGTCGCTTCGGTCGTGGGCCTCGTATGCATCCGCATCTTCGGCGCGAGCGGCGACCGCGCCGAGAAACTCGCCGAGGAAACCGGGATTGCCTTTCAGCTCACCAACATTCTGCGCGACGTGAGCGAAGACGCGGTACGGAACCGTGTTTACTTGCCGCTCGAAGACCTCGCCGTCCACGGGGTTTCCCTCGATTCCCTGTTGCACCGCGAGCCGGCCGCACCACCCACCTTTCCCGAGCGTGCGCTGCTGGATTCGATAGCGCGGCGCGCGGAGGAGTACTACCGCTCGGCAGATGAACTGCTGCCGCTCATTCATCCCGAGAGCCGTCCTGCGCTTTGGGTGCTGGTTTCGATCTACCACGCGTTGCTCAAACGAATCGAGCGTGCGGACTACGACGTCTTTACGCGCCGCATCAGTGTGCCCGCGGCTCAAAAACTCGCAATTCTGATGGTTGGTCTGGCGCATATGGCCTGGGCGCGCGTGTTCTCGTAGCCTCGCACGCCCGGCCTCCCCATCCGTCCGTGCGATAACCTGTTGCGGGAGAGCTTTCCATGCACTTTCTGCATCTGCGCCGTCTGATCACCGCGGGTTATCTTCTCGGTTTTGCATTAGCCTTTCTGGCACTTCCGGCGAACGGGCAGCGGACCAGGTTCAACCCTGCGCTCCCGCTCACCCATGTGGACAACGGATCCAACTCAACATCAGCGCAGAATCAGCATTACCTCGTTCTTGTATCGCTTGACGGCTTCCGCTGGGACTACGCAAAGCGGGATAACGCGGCACATTTGCTCGCCATCGGAAAGGCCGGGGCATGGGCACCTGAGGGCATGATGCCCAGTTACCCTTCGCTCACCTTTCCCAACCACTACACAATTGTGACCGGTCTTTACCCGGAGCATCACGGCATTGTGGCCAACAGCTTCCTCGATCCCGCGCGCGGAGAGCGTTACTCCATGTCCGATCCGCAAACCGTGACCGACGGCTCGTGGTACGGCGGCGTACCGCTGTGGAGTTTGGCTGAGAGCCAGGGCATGCGGACGGCGTGCCTGTTGTGGGTGGGGTGCGAAGCCAAGATCGCCGGGTTCCGGCCGTCGTACTACGCGACGTTCGACAGCAAGACACAGGGCACACGTGAGGCCGAGCAGGCGCGCATCGACGACACGGTCGCGCTGCTGCATCTTCCCGCCGCGGAACGTCCGCACCTTATCCTCATCTACTTGTCCGAGCCGGACCACAAAGGCCACGAGTTTGGCCCCGACGCACCCGAAACCCGCGCTGCCGTGCTGCGCATGGACGCGCTGGTGGGCAAACTGCGCGATGCGCTGCGCGCTACCAGGCTTCCCATCGATCTTGTGGTGGTGAGCGATCACGGGATGGCCAAATCGGAGGGCGGATGGATCAACCTGGACGACTTTGCCGATCTCACCGGATTCGAGACTGTCGGCGATCTGCTCTATGGGAAGACCGAGGAAGATCGCGCGCGCGTGTATAACCAGCTCAAGCACGCTACGTCGCAGTTCATGGTGTTTCGGCGCAAGGACGTGCCTGCCGACCTGGACTGCAACCAGAATCCGCGCGAGGGCGATCCGGTGATTGTGGCGACGGGGCCGTATGCGATTCGCGCACGGACGCCGCGGGCCGGAGAAGCTAACCGGCCGCCGACGATCGGAATGCACGGCTTCGATCCTCATGTTGTGCCGGAGATGAAGGCCAGCTTCTTTGCCGTTGGGCCGGACTTGCGCGAGGGAAAGACGGTTGCTCCATTTGATAACGTAAATCTATATCCATGGATGGCGCATCTGCTGGGGCTCACTCCGCCGAAGAACGACGGCAGCCTGAATATCCTTTCGGGCACGCTGCGGGACAACGGGGCGACGCGCGAGAAACAGGCGCCCGAGAATCAGTCGCGCGAGAAATAGGAAGGGAACGAAATGAGCGTGGTTCTGGGAATTGACGGCGGAGGCACAAATACTCGCGCGGCGGTTTTCGCCAATGGCAAGATCTTGGGCAGAGGGCAAAGCGGATCGATCAAGCGGCTGCGCGTGGGCGCTGAAGCTGCGGACGCGAATCTTCGCGCGGCGCTGAAAGAGGCTTATGCGCAGGCGGGCGTGAAAGCTGTCGATGCGGCTTGCTGCGGCATTGCGAGCCCGACAATGCCGGGCGTGAAGGAGTGGGTGACGGCGGTTTTTAACGATTTTGGCGTTGCGCGCTCTGAAGTTGTGGGCGACGTGGACATCGCGCTCGATGCCGCCTTCAAGGGGGGGCCGGGGATTTTGCAGATTGCGGGGACCGGGTCGAATTGCGTGGGGCGCGCGCCCGACGGCCGTTTCGAATCGGCGGGCGGATGGAGCTCGCGGCTGGGGGATGAGGGGTCGGGCTATTGGATCGGCGTCAACTCCGTGCGGCGCGCGCTGCACGCACTCGATCGCGACGAGCCGTGCCAGGTGATTCCGAGCGTGATGAAGATCTGGGGCACCAAGGACATGGACGAGTTCATCAACCTGGGCGACGGCACGCCGGGGCCGGATTATGCAGCGCTGGCTCCGACGATCAACGAACTGGCCGAGGGGGGCGACCCGGTTGCAATTGGCACCCTCGAGCAGGCGGCGGTCGATCTCGCGGCATTCGTTCTGCTGGTACGGGCCAAGATCCGGCGGAAACACGGCGTTATGGAGGAAGTTCCGGCGGCGTGGACGGGCAGCGTGATCGCCAAGATGAAGATCGTGCGCGAGAGGTTTTTCGCGGGGCTGCAAACCGCCGCGCCGGAGATGCCGGTGGGCACCGAGGAAGTGGTCGCGCTCAACGGAGCCATCTGGCGGGCGGAGCGGCTGGCCAAGAGCGGGAAGTAAGCATCCTGGACTCGCATGGAGCAGGAACCCAGGCACCACCGGATTCGGCAGTGTCAGATATGCCCCAGGCGCAAAATGTCAGCTATGCTTCGGATGCGGTGCCCGGGGATTGCTGAATGCTGGCATGACACGTTTCCGGGGCGGTGAGCGCGGATGCACCGGCCAGCAGTTCGAGAATGCCACGCCTGGAAACTAAGATCACTTGCCTGCCGTGGCGGCCTTCTTGTGCTCCACGAAGACGTGTGCTTGATGACAGTTCACACATGTCCTGCCTGTCATGAATGGATCAGACTTCAGTTGTGCTACCTGATCGCTGTGACAGCTGTCGCATGTGCTTAACGCCGGCCTGCTTGCGAAGTCCTTTGCTGTCGTCTCGCCATGGCACACGGTGCACTCGACACCGTTGTCGGCATGCGGGCTGGCTTTCCATTGGTCATACACCACCTTGTGGCAGGTGGCACAGGTATCCCCGGCTGGAATCAGCCGATGCATGATATGCGTGGCTTGTTCCTGCTGAGCCATGGCAGGTTGGACGGCAGCAGCCAAAACGAGAAAAACGAAAAGGGCGGAACAGAACAATCGCGCGCGGAAACAATTCACGATCAGATCTCCTGAGCAGATGACGAAGTATCGGTCCGCCAAGGTCTGCCAATCTGTGATCCTGATCACGTCTCACCGGTTTGCGATGTGCGCACTCCTGCCCACCGCCCTGTATCAGGGCATGAGTTTACTCGTGCCGCAACCCGCCCACCCGTCCTTCGAGAAACCGAGTTCCCCTCTCCTGGAGGGAGAGCAGAAAACAGCCCAGGGCGTTAGCCCTGGGAACCGGGTCGCCTTTACCGAAAAACAAAGTACGCGGCAAAGCCGCGCCCAAACACAGGCGCGTACGCAATCGCTCATCCCCCGCACTCTTCACACGCGCAAAGGCCACCACAAGCCGACTTTGCATTAGTTGTCGCTGGATGAGACAGTTACTCGCCAAATAGATGAAGCGGCTTTTCCTTTTTGGCCTTTGCTTTTTTGGAGGGCACCGGGATTTCCAGAGCGCCAGCAGCTTTGAGCGCGGCTTCAGATATCAGCGGACCTACGCAGATTCTCTCCAAGAGGTCCGCCTGCATGGGTTCAAGTTCAACTAGCAGACCGAGCACGTTGAGTACGTTCAACAGTTCGGTTGTGTATTCGGGCAGCCAGTGATCCGGCTGAATGTCGCCCAGCGACGATGGAGGCCGGCGATCCCCAATAATCGGCCTTTCGCGATCCTTCTTGCGATAGCTGAACCACTGGAGAAGAACCTGTTTGCCGGAGACTTCATACTGCCAGACGGCCAACGGAATGTTCTCAATGAAGCCGTGGCCCACCAACAGGCGTTGCTTCCCGGCGTCATAGTTGATAGTGTCGGGCATCTCATCCGGGCCGCTGGAGATCGTCCCTTCTTTGGGGATGGTTGGCATACTCACTGCGGGAAGGCGCGGCGGGCCAGCGGGCCGTCCGTGTTTCGAATCGATCATGCGTTCGCCGAAGGTATGAAGCCAGAGCACGCGGCGGCCCAGCTCTGCCGCTTCTGTGAATAGCTTTGAATCGGCGGTCAATGGAATCCGCAGACCCGGCGTGGATAAATCATCCTGAAACCGGGCGGTGAACGAAGGATGCGCGGCTACGGCGGCGATGTAGGCTATTAGGTCTTCCGCTGTTTTGCTTGCGGCGTACTTTTCACTGAGATACGGAAGCAGAGATGGCGGTAGATTCGGTTGTTGCGCCTTATCGTCACGCCAGAGGGGGAACGCGCGGCCACCAAAGGAGCCTTTGTAGTGATGCAGATCAGGAATGAGGCCAGTAAAAGTGAGTGCTGGGCCGCTAGTCGGTTTCTCTTCGCGAAACGCGGTCAGATAAATTTGATTGTCTGACCTGCAATTCCAGAGTTCAGGGTTTGCCTGATTGATAAGGCGCGCATCAGGAATAATGAACTGCTGGTCGAATGATCGGAATCCGTAACGAATCGGAAGAACGTCGCTGACAGTCTCATCGGCAACTGAGCTTTTATTGACCGGAAACCCATGCAAAGGTGTTGGAACAATCTTCTTGCTATGTTTGTCGCCCGGCACACCTTTGCGCAAGTGAGGATGAAACAGCGTTTCCTTTTCGGATGCTGATGCGCTCAGAAGTCTTTTCCAGCGAGCATGAAGCGATTCGCAATCTGGCGCAATGACCCAGGTTCTCCCAGGCATCACGCCTGAACCGTTGTAAACGAAAAGGTCTTCGAGTGCAGGAAAGGTGGACCATGCTCCGTGCGATACCGGCAGAAATGGTGCGCGCCAATCGGACGGACAATCCATCCATTCCGTGTCATTCAGATGAATGCTGTTGAGCGCTTCAAACTTGATTTCTCGCTTGCCGGTGGGAAGAGCGCGGAAGCGCACGGATGCAGGCGTTTCCGGATTCGTCTTTTTTGAGCGGGAGACCATGACGATGCAGACGGGCTGCTGCACGTCCTGAAAAATGCGCGTTGGCACGTCCGGCTGATGTCCTTCCGGTGAGCAGTCGATGACCCAGATGTCGTCACAGGTGCGGCGAAGATAATCGCGCATCTTCTGAAAACCGCGGCCGCCGAGAAAACCGGCGACGGTAATGAACGAGACAATGCCCTTGTGGTGCTCTGGACTGTGGTCGAATACCTTCCAGGTGGCCCAGCGCCAGAAGTAGATATAGAGGTTGCGCAGGTGCTTGCTGTGAGCGCCTACACCCCAATCCGCAGGCGGTATCCAGGCTTCCAGCGGCGCAGGAGCTTTGGCGTTGGGATTGCCCTGTTCGACCCAGCCGCCGCGACCTTTTGCCTTTTCCTTGTAAGGAGGATTGCCGATTACGACAGTGATCGATTCCTCGCGCTTGATCTTGTTTGCGTCTTTGCGCGATTTTCCAATTGCGGCCAAATGCCGGGGATCCACTCGGCATCGTCGTATGGATTGCCCAAAGTATCCGTAACAAACATTCGCAAGGGTTCATTCGATGTGGAGCCAGTGAGGTCAAGAACTTCGGCGAGAATGCGGAGCTGGGCGACAGCAAAGGGGCCTAATTGAATCTCGAATGCGATGAGGCGTTTGAGCGCATCGTGAATGACGCCAGGGACCGCGCCTTCGCCCTGATCGTCCCGGACTCGCTGAGCGATGCGGCGAAGAACGCCCAGCATGAAAGTGCCGGTGCCGGTTGCGGGGTCAGCAAACGTGACAGAGGGCGCGGCGAGACCTGCATGGAGACCGAATCTCTCGCTGCAAAGCGCTTCGTCTACCAGAGCGACCATCGCACTGACCACCTCTGGCGGTGTGTAGTAGGAGCCGGTCAGCTTACGCAGCTTGTTGTCATAAATTGCCAGGAACTCCTCATAGAAATAGAGCCACGCATCGGGCTGGCCTTTGCTGATCTTGTTCCAATCGACGGCATCGAGGACGCGAGTGAGCGTATCGAGTGAGGTTTTCAGCGTTTGTTGATTCTCGCTGCTTTCGGTGAGCAGACGCAGAGCGGCGCCGATCAAGGAACTGGATTTGGTGAGTTCGGACGCGGCCAGTTGCAGCCCTTTGCCAAGGGGGATTCCCTTGGCGCGCGCCATCAACATACCGAAAGTGACGGCTTGCGCATAGCCATCGGCGAAGCGCTCGTCGGTCGCGTCAGGAAAAAGCAATTTGCGCCAGTCGGTAGCCAGAGAGGTGAGGGCCTCACTCTTGAGGCCAAGCTGTTCGGTTACTTCATCGCGCAGCAGCCTGCAAAGACGGGCAGTGGTATGAGCCAGATCGCGCGCGCTGCGCGGCGCAACAGGTTGCCAGCGCAGAAAATTTTCAAAGAGTGTTTGCAGGCCGGGCGGCGGCGCGAGCTTGGCTCCAGAGGATTCAATATCACCGCCTAGATGAAGCACCGTGCCGACGAGCTTTCCATCTTGCCACAGGCTGAATCCATTGCCATCGGTGTAAAGGAGGTTGGGAAGCGAACACAACCTTTCCCATTGACCTTTGTCGTGAGGGTCTTTGAATTTCCTGGGGTCACAGCCTTTGCCCGGAGCTTTGAGCTCCACGAATCCGACGAGAGATTTTTGAACCGTGACTGCATAGTCCGGCCTGGTTTTGAGGTCGCTGACCGGCGACTCACCGACCGGCACAACGCTACCAGATGGAAAACCTGAGAGCGTGGCAACATCGAGGAGCAATTGCTCGAAAGGGGCGCGAATCTGGTCCTCTGGTTGACCAGTTGCCGCTGGATTGGCCAGCTTTGCTTTGGCTGCTATACCGAACTCGGAAATAGCCGTTCCTATTGTCAGCTTCATCTGAGTCAGAGAATCCAAGTATTTTGATCTCTCTGAAATCTAGCAGAGTTTGCACCAACAGGTCTCCGAAACCTGTGAGGACTCCGCCCAGCTAAGGATTACACCTCGCAAACGCCGTTCTCGCCCGTTGGATATTTCGCTCGGGTTCGGCGATGCGGAGGCTGGATTCTCTGGGGATGCGGATGGCGCTAGAGGCAACTTGCAGATCCCCGTTCGACTGCGATCGCTCCGCGATCTCCGCTCAGGACAGGCTCTCGACTACCCACACCCCAGCGACGAAGACCTGTCTCTACACCCCAAAAAGCACAAATCGCTTTTTGGGGGCCCCGGTTGCCGGGGGCCCGGTCGCTCGGGATGACAACTGCAAGATCATCGCGCAGGGGCTGAAGCCCCACTTATTTTGCTCAATTCTTTGGCCCGGCTAAAGCCGTGCCCTTGTTACAAAGCCCTCGTCGATGGTGTTTTTCCGCGACTTGTAAAGCCCTTTGTTTTTTGGCGACGTTTGCGGCACGCGACCCACGCACTGCGTGGGTTCCCCGGTCGTGCCCTTTCGCGATTCGTGCTTTCCTGAAGCATCTTTTCGGCATGCGACCCACGCGTTGCATGGGCTCCCCGGTCGTGCCCTGATACAAGGCGGTGGGTTGGGGTTCGTGCTGGATTGGGTGTGGGAAAGGCAACTGCAGATCCCTCGACTATGCTCGGGATGACAGCGCTGAGCGGTTTCCCATTCTCGTGCTTTGGATTTGTTGCGCGGGTGGGCGGGCTTAGTGGCCGGCGGGGGTCTGCGCGGTCTTGTTTCCGGTGCCCGTCTTGTGTTTTGCCCCTGGCGCCTTGCCTTTGACGGCGTTGGCCGGGGCTACGATTACCGGGTGAATATCGGTGAGCGGTCCAGTGACGGTGACCGGGAAGGTGAGAGGATTTTTGGGATCGGTCCAGACCTTGAGCGTATAGGTGCCGGGGACTACGTTCGGAATGTAATAGAGGCCGTCCTTTCCGCTGTGGACCGCGGGCAAGGTGTAGTTCTGGCTCTCTAACGTGACCAGGACGCCCGGAGCAGGCTGCGGGGTTTTACCGGTATGATCCTCCAACATGCCGCGGACCGTGGCGACCCTGGGCACGGAGGCAGATTGCGCGAAGGCGGCAGAGGAGATGGCCAGCAGAGGAAGCAGCAGAACTGCTTTCCATTTCTTCGCGGTCCATTTCCGCATCAGTATTGCGTTTGATTTACGCATCGGTTTCATGGGCGAGCTCCTGCGGGCTGAGTTTGCGCGGCGTTGGGAACGGCCGCCGCCTGGTCGTTGAGCGGGGCGCCACCCTGGTAAGCCGGTAATGGCTGTAGCCGCAGGCTGTTGATCTGCACCTCGTTCGCGGCTTGATTGAAGCGGACGGCAACGCCAGCCGGATATGTGGCGCTGGGATCGAGCGTGAATTGCATCGGCTGATAGCCGGCATGAGTAATGGCGAGCGTGGGGTAGTCGGGAGATCCGCCCTGGAGAGTTTTGACCGGGACATCGACGGTGAACCAGGCATTGGACTCCTGTAACGAGGGCGGGAGCAGGGAGATGTCGCCCGCGTCGAGAGGAGCGATGGGGGCTCCATTGCTGTCAGTCACCGTGCCCTTGACGGTCCAGACCTGATAGGCGGGAGGCGGATCCCAGACGCTGTTCTTGGTGGAAAGAATGAGGACGAGCAGGATGAAGTACGACCCGAATGCGCCGCTCAAGTCGACCCTGAAGCCGTGAAACGGACCACCGACGACGGCGGTGCTGGGGAGCAGCTTGAACAGCAGGAAGGCCGGGATCAGGGGCAAGAGGACCATCCCGGCGAGAATCGCGAATGGGGAATCGAGTAGAGCCATCATTTGGCGTTCGCCTCACTATACGGAGATCAAATGCAGGCCGGGAAAAGTATTGCAAGTCAGAAGCAGTTGAGAAGTTGTTGGGGAACTGCAACGCTATTATATGCGCTAACGGAGAAGAGACCGCAAGAAGATTGTGGGCAGACGCGATTGCGTGAGATTCGTTGCAGGATTGATTGAGATGGTTGAAGGAAGGCCCGCGGCTTAAGCCGCTCGGAAGACCGAGGCTCTCTTTCAGGGCCTGACGGCCGCTGCTCCCTCCGCATCTACGGCAACTTCCGTGCTTCAGCGGTACTTGCGGAGCACGCCGAGGACGCGGCCCTGGATGGCTACCTGGGCGGCGGGGACGTAGATCGGCTCCATTTCGACGTTGGAGGGCTGGAGGCGGACGACTGCGCCTTCGGGATAGAAGCGTTTGAGTGTGGTCTCGGAGTTGTGCACGAGGGCGACGACGATTTCGCCCTGGCGGGCGGTGCGGGTGCGCTCGACGAGAACGTAGTCGCCGTTGATGATGTGCTCGTCGCGCATGGAGTCGCCGCGCACTTCGAGGGCAAAGACATCGCGGTTGCCGACGACATCGTGCAGGGAAATGGTCTCAGGAGTCTCCATCTGCTCGACTGGCAGGCCTGCGGCGATGCGGCCGGCGAGAGGCAGCTTGAGGCTGGAGCGGGTGCGCGAGCCGGGCGGCAGCACATCGATGGAGCGGCTGCGGTTATGCACGCGATCCAACATGCCTTTTTTCTCGAGGTTGGTGATGTGCTTGTGCACGGTGGCCAAGCTCTTGAGGCTCATGCCGCGGGCGATTTCTTCGAACGAAGGGGAATAGCCATTGCGTTGCACAAAGGCTTCAAGGAAGTCCAAAACTTCTTTTTGTCTGCGTGTAACGGCCATGGGCGCAATTATAGCGAATAAAAAGCGAACCGCAAGAAATGATTTGCGACCCTGGTAACTTTCTGGGCACATTTTGGGAACTGTCGAAGCCTGTATAAAGAACCCGCGGCTGAAGCCGCCCGAAACTGAGGCGTCGGTTTCAGGAGCCTAAAGGCCCCTGCTCCCTCCAAGGCTTTCATCGGTCCATTATGGGAACGAGATTCGGTGAGACATGCTAGCTGCCGGAGAATCAACAGATTCCACAGACTGAAGGGCGCTGTTTGGCATCCATGTAAAATGGGGGTATCTGAATGATGCAATCCCTTTCAGCGGCTGCTCCCGAGGCATCCCGCGCCGCGCGGGAGAAGGAGTCGTGGGTATCCGAATCTGGACGGATGGCCGATGCAGCCGGAACCTTCGATGCAAACAGTGAAAACCGAGAACCACTGATTCGCGTTGAAGGACTGCGCAAGTCGTACCGCACGGCGCGCGGGGAGCTGGTGCTTTTTGAGGGGCTGAACCTTGAGGTCGAAGCCGGCGAGCTGGTGGCGATTGTGGGCCAGTCGGGGACAGGAAAAAGCACACTTTTGCACATCTTAGGGGCGCTTGATGCCCCAACAGCAGGAACGGTATACTTCGCGTCAACTCGAGAGGCTTCTGTCAACGTAGCTTCGCTTTCCCCGCGAGAGGCAGCAGCCTTTCGCAACCGCGAGATTGGCTACGTGTGGCAGTTCCACTATTTGCTGCCGGAGTTTACGGCCGAGGAGAACGTGGCCATGCCGCTGATGGCGCGTGGCATGCGGCAGGCCGAGGCTATCACCGAAGCTCGGAAGTGGTTGAGTGAGGTGGATTTGGTGGATCGCGGAACGCACAGGCCGGGAGAACTTTCAGGCGGCGAGCAGCAGCGCGTGGCGTTGGCGCGCGCGCTGGTGTGCAGTCCGCGGCTGCTGCTGGCCGATGAGCCTACCGGCGATCTCGACAGCGTCACGGCCGGCCGCGTCTTTGAGTTGCTTGAGCGGCTGCATTTGAGCCATAATCTCACGTCCATTCTGGTTACACACAATATGGAATTGGCCCAACGCTGTACGCGTACTCTACGCCTGACAAACGGAAGGCTGACGCAGGTCACAGACGCCGCGCAGTCACCACCCTAACCTGTAACCCTCTTGCGGGATTGCACCGTTTCCTGCAGATGTGAGTCTTATAAGGTACGACCTGCGCAAGAGTTCCCAAGCGGGCAGCAGGAGAGGTTGGGATGGGAGTCAGCCGGAAGAGCAAGACCGGCCGACGGAAGGGGTCGAACCTGGCCCAGGACCATCCAAAAGAGCCGTTCGGAAGGAGAGATTGCCCTTGTTGGAATCCCTCTGGCGGCGAAGCAACGGGAAGGGCGCACGCAGCAGGGCTGAAGCCGGACCTGCATTCACTGGCGACATTTGTTGCCGGGTGAGGGACCGGACGGCTATTGCGCGGGCAGCCTGGATGGGGAGCACATCATGTTCGAACGCTATACGGAGAAGGCACGGCGCGTGATCTTCTTCGCGCGCTACGAGGCCAGCCAGTTCGGATCGCCTTATATCGAGACCGAGCATTTGCTGCTGGGGCTGCTGCGAGAAGACAAAGCGCTGACCAACCGCTTCTTGCGCTCGCATGCTTCGGTGGAGTCAATTCGCAAGCAGATTGAAGCGCACACCACGATTCGCGAGAAGGTGTCGACCAGCGTCGATTTGCCGCTTTCGAACGAGTGCAAGCGGGTGCTGGCCTATGCCGCGGAAGAGGCGGAACGGCTGGGCCACAAACACATTGGGACCGAGCATCTGCTCCTGGGCCTGTTGCGGGAAGAAAAGTGCTTTGCGTCGGAGATCTTGCAGGAGCGCGGCTTGAAGCTGGCGCAGATTCGCGACGAGTTGGCGCGCGTGACGCAGCAGGATAAGACTCCGCCGCAGCAGCGGCAGCGCGAGTCGAGTTTGCTGGCGGAGTTCAGCCGCGATTTGACGCAGGCCGCGATGGACGGGCAGCTCGATCCACTGGTGGGGCGCGAAGGCGAGTTGGAGCGCGCGATTCAGATTCTCTGCCGGCGCACCAAGAACAACCCGGTGTTGATTGGCGAACCCGGTGTAGGAAAGACGGCGATCGTCGAAGGGCTGGCGCAGCGCATCGCCGACGGCGAGGTGCCGAGCTTTCTTGCGGACAAGCGGGTGCTGGGGCTCGATCTCTCGTTGATCGTGGCGGGAACCAAGTACCGCGGGCAATTTGAAGAGCGGCTGAAGACCATCATGAAAGAGTTGATGGAGAATCAGAACTCCATCGTGTTCATCGACGAACTGCATACGCTGGTGGGCGCGGGATCGGCCGAGGGATCGCTCGATGCGGCGAACATCCTGAAGCCTGCTCTTTCGCGCGGCGAGATCCAGTGCATCGGCGCGACCACACCGGGTGAGTACCGCAAGTCGATTGAGAAGGACCGTTCGCTCGAACGGCGCTTCCAGGCAGTGAAGGTGCCGCCGCCGAACGAGGCCGATGCGGTGAAGATCATCATGGGGATCAAGGACCGCTACGAAAAGTTCCACGCAGTCAGCTACACCGATGACGCCGTGGAATTCGCCGTGTCGCACTCGAACCGCTACATCCCGGACCGGTTTTTGCCCGACAAAGCGATCGATTTGATCGATGAAGCGGGCGCGCGGGTGAAGCTGCGCCAGACTTCCCTGCCCGAGGAGATCACCGAGCTGCAGAAGCGGATCAAGTTCATCGTGCACCGCATGGACTCGGCGATTGCCAATCACGAATTCGAGAAGGCGCGGTTCTACTCGGATGAGGAGCGTAAGGAGCGCGAGAACCTGCGCGCGCTGCGCGACAAGTACCACCTCGACGACTCGGCCGCGGGCATTGTGACGCGCGAGGATATTGAAGATGTCGTCAGCCGCTGGACGGGCGTGCCCGTGACGAGCATCAAGGAAGAAGAGACGCAGAAGCTGCTGCGCGTGGAAGAAGAGCTGCACAAGCGGATCATCTCGCAGGAGAAGGCTATTTCGGCGCTGGCGCGTGCCATTCGGCGCTCGCGTGCCGGCCTGAAGTCTCCACACCGGCCTATTGGTTCGTTCCTGTTCCTTGGACCGACCGGCGTGGGAAAGACGGAGATGGCGCGCACGCTGGCCAACTTCCTGTTCGGGTCCGACAAGGCTCTGATCCGCTTCGATATGTCGGAGTTCATGGAGAAGCACTCGGTGTCGAAGCTGATTGGTTCGCCTCCGGGCTACGTGGGCTACGAGGAGGGCGGCCAGTTGACGGAGCGCGTGAAGCGTTCGCCGTATTCGGTCGTGTTGCTCGACGAAATCGAGAAGGCGCATCCGGATGTGTTCAACATCCTGCTGCAGGTGTTTGAAGACGGGCAATTGACCGACGGATTGGGCAACACCGTCGACTTCAAGAACACGATCCTCATTATGACGTCGAACATCGGCGCGCGGCACCTGCAGAAGAAGCAGGGACTCGGCTTCCAGAGCGAGCGCGAAGACCTGGTGAGCGAAAAGGTCGAGGAGCTGGTGAGGAACGAGGTGAAGAAGACCTTCAACCCCGAGTTCCTGAACCGTCTCGATGAGATCATTCTCTTCCAGTCGCTCTCCGACGCCGACCTGATCCAGATCGTGGAGCTGATGGTGCAGCAGTTGAACGTCAACCTGGCGCAGAAATCGATCACGGTCTCCGTGACCGACGAAGCGAAGAAGTGGATTCTCGAAAAGACGCTCACCGATCGCACGTACGGGGCGCGCCCGTTGCGCCGCGCATTGCAGCGGTACGTCGAAGATCCGCTTTCGGAGGCGCTGATCGCCGGGCAAATTCAGGAGCGGCCGGCGTTCCTCGAGGTCTACCTCAACGCGAACCAGCTCTTCTATCGGCCTGTGAGCAAAGACGACGCGGGCAGCGACGAGAAAGCGGCCGGCGTGCTGCTGTTCAGCAACTAGCTCATAACCAGCACTAACAGAAAACCCCGGCTGACGCCGGGGTTTTCTGTTTCTGGAGAGCGTTTGGTCACTCTACTCCAACGCTTCGGGGTGCAGGGCGATGTTTTTTTCGCCCGCGGCTTTCTTTTCGTTCCAGGCTTTCACCCAGTCTTCCCAGTGCTTGCCGGCGGCGCGATCTTTGCCAGTGAATTCAATACGGGCGATCTCGGCGTAGGTTATTTTCTTTTTTTCGGATGAGCTTGGCGCAAAGTACTGAACCCAGGACTCGGCGAGCGTTGCGCCGGTTTGCCGATTGAAGATGTAGGCTTCGACCTTCTCGCCGGATTTGAGCGTGAGGGTGACATCGCCGCGGTAGTCGAAGGCTTTTTCGAGGGCGGACTTGAGGTCGTCGTCGGAGGCGAGAGCAGGAACCCAGCCTTCTAGGGCTTCGTGCTCGAAGCCGGGAGCGAGTTCGAGGGATTCGATTTGTTCGCGGGTGAATTTCTGGACTTCGGCGGTCATGGTTTCCTTAGTGAGTTAGTAAGTCGGCTTGGTCTCCCATGTCCCCAAAGGCGAGGGACATGGGGCACCCGACTATCAGTTTTTGGCGCGGCTGAAGCTGCGCCCCGATATAAATGCCGTCCCTATGGGACTAAGCTTTTCATCATCACTTCTAACCCCACGCTGAAGCGCGGGGCTAATAATCCTTGCGCCTACAGCGCGGTTCGTCGAAAACTCGTATTGAAAATGTCCAGGCTCGACCTCTGTCCCCTCCGAACCTGTCCGTTTGCGTTCCGCACGCACTGCATGTCCAGCCGCCCCAGAAAAACTCATTCAAATTCCTGGGCAGCCTCCGTGCCGGCTGAACTTTACCACAGTGGTAACACTGAACCGAACTATCGCTCCGGCCCAACCACAAAATGGCGAGAACGATGACTGGAACTATTCCAGCAAAGACTCCGATGAGAACACCAGAAGAGGTCATTTTTTCTCTTACCTCTGAATTCTATGGCCCTCAGGGGCTAAAGCCCCGCTCTTCATTGCACCTTCGTCGGCACGACTTAAGTCGTGCCCTGACAGTTCGTGCTTTCCCGATGCCTTTCCCGTGTGGGTCTGGAGACCCACACTACAGCCGGTCTGGAGACCGGCGCTACAAATTCGTACGCGAGTCTCGGGTCTCCAGTTTCATGCGCGGGTCTCCTCGTAGGCGCGTTCGGGCTGGGCGATCTGCACGAGCGTTTTGCCGGTGGGCATGGGCTCGTTGAGCAGGTTCAGGGCGTGCTTGTCGGGATAGAGCGAGAAGTTGCCCTTGACCATCGCGATGAAGCCCTTGAGCGAACCAAAGCCTTCGAGGACAGCCGAGGGCTCGTATCCGCAGCTGACCATGCAGTTGGCGCACTTGGGATTGCCGCTGCCTACGCCGTACTCTTCCCACTTGGTGGTTTCCATCAGTTCCTGGAAGGTCTCGGTGTAGCCGTCCTGCAATAGATAGCAGGGGCGCTGCCAGCCGAAGATGTTGAAGGCGGGCGAACCCCACGGGGTGCAGTCGTAATTGCGGTCGCCCATGAGGAATTCGAGAAACAGCGGCGACATGTTGAACTTCCACGACTTTTTGCGATTCGAAAGAATGGCGCGGAAGAGGCGGCGCACGCGGGCGCGGCCCATGAAGTGTTTCTGGTCGGGCGCCTTATCGTAGCTGTAGCCGGGCGAGAGGACGATGCCTTCGACGCCGATGGCCATCATCTGATCGAAGTGCGCACGGACGTGATTGGGATCGGTGCCGTCGAAGAACGTGGCGTTGGGCGTGACGCGGAAGCCGCGCTGGACGGCCTCTTTGATGCCCTCGACGGCGAGATCCCAGCCGCCTTCGCGGCAGACAGAGAAGTCGTGCTCGTCGCGCTGGCCGTCGAGATGGACAGAGAAGGTGAGGTACTTGGAAGGCGTGAACTCGGGCAAACGGCGCTTGAGCTCGAGCGCGTTGGTGCAGAGGTAGATGTACTTTTTGCGCGCGATGAGGCCGTTGACGATTTCAACAATCTGCGGATGGAGCAGGGGCTCGCCGCCGGGGATGGACACCATGGGCGCGCCACATTCTTCGATGGCGGCGAAACATTGCTCAGGCGTGAGCTGCTTTTTGAGGATGTGGGGCGGGTATTGCACTTTGCCGCAGCCGGCGCAGGCCAGATTGCAGCGGAAGAGCGGCTCCAGCATGAGCACGAGCGGATAGCGCTTGCGGCCCTGGAACCGGTTTTTGAGGACGTAGGTTGCGACCGTCCACATCTGGGAGATTGGAACTGCCATCTTGGGGTGAACCCTCCGTTGGAGTTCTCGGCCAAAAGCTTGTAGCCGGTTAGCCTATAGCCGGTAGCTAAAGGCTCCTCCAACACTCTCGAAATCTCAGCAGCGATGTAGCTACAGGCTACTGGCTACAAGCTACTGGCTATTGCTTCTTTCCATCGCGCGCTTGTACGTTGTGAGCGCCATGAGCGGGAAGTAGTGGCGATAGTACGTGTACGCCAGATAGAAAACCTTCGGGAAGCCGGTGCCCGTGATGATGGACTGAAGCGTACGGCCCTCGCCCATCGACTCGTCCCAATTGCCGTCTTCGCGCTGGCGCTCGAGCAGCCAGCGCACGCCCTTGGCGATGGAGTCGGAGCGATCGTCTCCGGCGGCGAGCAATGCGAGCAGCGCCCACGCGGTTTGCGATGGAGTGCTGACACCGATGCCGCGGGTGTCGGGCTCATCATACGTTCCGCAACTCTCGCCCCAGCCGCCGTCGGTGTTCTGCACCATGCGAATCCACTCGGCGGCCTGCTGCACCTGCGGCTCGAGATGATCGACGCCGATGGCTTCGAGTCCGCGCAGCACGAGGAATGTGCCGTAGATGTAGTTGACGCCCCAGCGGCCAAACCAGCTCCCGTCCGGCTCCTGCTCCTTGAAGATGAAGTCGATGGCTCGCTGCACGCGCTTATCTTCGCGCGTGTAGCCATAGACGGCGAGCATCTCCAGCATGCGCCCCGTGATGTCGACCGACGGCGGATCGAGCATGGCATTGTGGTCGGCAAAGGGGATGAACTGGAAGATCATTTTGGTGTTGTCTTTGTCGAAGCTGCCCCAGCCGCCGTTTTTGCACTGCATGGCGAACTCCCACGCAATGGCGCGCTGGGCGATTTCGTGCTGATAGCGCTCGCGAGGATTGTCGACCTTGCTCAGCGCGAGCAGAACCTGCGCGGTGTCGTCGGTGTCGGGATAGAACTCGTTGTTGAACTCAAAGTACCAGCCGCCCGGCTCGGTGTTTGGAACTTTGACAGCCCAGTCGCCCTTGTGACGGACTTCTTTCGAGAGCATCCAGTCGACGGCCTTCACCATGCGGGGATCGTTGCGCGGGACGCCGGCTTCGCCGAGCGCGTAGACGGCCTGCGCCGTGTCCCACACAGGACTCATACAGGGCGTCATGCGGAAGGTAGGCTCGGGCATGCCGGGCGTGGGGCCCTGCTCGATGCCGAGTTTTTCAAACTCGTCGCGCGCGCGGATGACCTGGGGGTCGTCCTCGGAGTAGCCGAGGCAACGCAGGGCAATAATGGCGTTGAGCATGGCGGGATAAATGGCGCCCAAGCCATCGGTCATCTCGAGGCGCTCGAGCATCCATTTCTCCGCACGCTTTAGCGCCAGCTTGCGCAGGGGACGAATGTGCACGGCCTCGAACCAGTGCGTCATGCGATCGAGGCCGAGGAAAAAATTGCGCCAGGAGAAGAGGTGCTTGCGATCCACGCGCAGACGCAGGATGGAGTTTTCGCGGCCGCCAACGAAGAGCTCGTCGATTCCCTGCTCTGCCGGGATTTTCTTGAAGGGCTTTTTGGCGTAGATGATTGCCAGCGGTATCAGAATCGATCTGGACCACGCCGAGATTTCGTAGATATTGAAGTAGAACCAGTTGGGAAAGAGGACAATCTCCGGCGGAATGGCGGGGACGGCGTCGTAGGCGTACTCGCCGAGCGCGCAGAGATACATTTTTGTAAAGGTGTTGCAGGCGGTGACGCCGCCATGCGCGAGCACCCACTCACGGCATTTTTTCAGGCGCAGATCGTCGGCGCCGATTCCCATGAGCTTGGCCGCGGAGTAGCACTTGACCGAGAGGGAGATGTTGCCCGGGCCGCCGGGATAGATACTCCAGCTTCCGTCGTCGTTCTGGTAGCGCATCATCTCGGTGAGCGCGCGGCGCAGGCGGCCTGGATCGCCGCTTTCGAGCAGCGTGTGCAGAAAGATGTAGTCGGCTTCGAGCATGGAATCGGCTTCGAGCTCGCTGCACCAGTAGCCATCAGGATGCTGCAGGCCGAGGAGATAATCGCGCGAACGGGCAATGGCCGAGTCTACCTGGGCCATCTCCGCGTCGATACGGCCGAATCTGGGGCTGCCTGTTTCGGCTTGCGCGGAATGCATCGCTGCGGATTGTGTGGTCTGCTGCTCTGGACTCATGCGGTTGAAACGCCTCTGTCGTTCCCCGGGGAAGCGTGTCTGCCTGTACCAACCTTGGATGCCTGACGCATCTTGACTGCGCGCCGCCGTTCCTGCGATCGAATGTTCTTGCGATCAAATTCTAGTTGACGGCGATGGATTCCGATCCGCTGGCGCTGCCGATGGCTTGCACGATTTCCGGGGGCAGTCCGAAGCGGACGTTTTCCGGCATCACCTCAACCTCTTCGACGTTTTTAAAGCCGTTCTGTCGCAGATAGTTCACCACGTCCTCGACGAGCACTTCGGGAGCCGAGGCGCCGGCTGTGACCGCGACCGTGTCCACGCCGGCGAGCCACTCGGGGTTGATGGCCTGGGAGTTATCAATGAGGTAGCCCAGGGTGCCCAGGTTGCGCGAGACTTCAACCAGGCGATTGGAGTTGGAGCTGTTTGTGGAGCCGACCACGAGCACGAGCCCGGCGTTGTGCGCCACGTTGCGCACCGCAACCTGACGGTTCTCGGTGGCGTAGCAAATGTCCTGCGAGTGGGGACCGACAATGTTGGGGTACTTGAGCTTGAGCGCGTTAATGATGTCGTGCGCTTCAGAGAGGCTCAGCGTGGTCTGCGTGAGGTAGGCGACGCGGTTGGGATCGGGCACTTCGAGCGCTTCGACTTCGGCGACATTGGAAACCACCTGCGTTACGTCGGGCGCCTCGCCGAGGGTGCCTTCGATCTCATCGTGATCGCGGTGACCGATGAGCACCAGCGAATATCCCTGCTTGGCGAATTTGACGGCCTCGAAATGTACTTTGGTGACGAGCGGGCAGGTGGCGTCAATCACCTGCAGATTGCGGCCTTTGCTGCGCTCGCGCACTGCCGGCGAGACGCCGTGGGCCGAGTAGATAACGCGCTGGCCGTCGGGCACGTCGTCGATTTCATGCACGAAGATGGCGCCTTTTTCCGCCAGCTCGTTCACAACGTAGCGGTTGTGGACGATCTCGCGGCGCACATAGATCGGCGCGCCAAAGGTTTCAAGCGCGATCTTCACAATATCGATAGCGCGCACGACGCCGGCGCAAAACCCACGCGGCTTGAGCAGCAGCACCCTCTTCTGGCTGGGGGAAGCGCCTTGGGAAGCGTGACGGGGAATGGAATCGAGGACAGTAGTGGTCACACCTTAAGTATACCAACGGGCGGGATGAAATAGCGGGGAGAAATGGAGAGTTCCGGACTAAGCACCCTACCCGGCCAAATGAGCCGGTGCGTTGAGTTTACGCGCAGTGACGACGCCGATCGGCGTGTGTTGAAGCAAGCTTCCATCCTCCGGGCGCGAATCTGCATCCGACTCGCCATGTCCGCAATTGGGAGCGAGATGCTTCCAGGCGGCCCGAGGAGAACAGACGATGGCAAAGACGAAGAAATGCGGCAATCCGCCGTGCGATTGCGCGCCTGACGATGGAGAGAAGTATTGCAGCGCCTACTGCGAAGGAGCAGAAGAACGGACCGACGTGGTGTGCCACTGCGGACACGCGCAATGCGAAGGCGACGTATCAGAGGTCATAGCGCCAGAGAACTCCGCGCAGATCTGATCGGCGAGTCTCAGGCGCGGACAAATGGCGCCGCCCAGCCGGATGTTCCGGCCGGGCGGGCTTGTTGCGGTGAATCGAAAACTCAGATTGATGAAATGCTCAACGCCGGTTGGCGTCTTCAGCAGCCGCTTTCAGCTCTCTGCTCGCCGCATCCAGCAGGTCCTTCGCTTTGGCGGCATGGCCGTGCATGTCCCACTCGTTAGCCTGCTGGGCAGCCGTGATCCTTGCATACGCCCGGTCGATCAGCTGCTGAGCGGCGGCGAGGTTGGGGTGTCTCCCGGGACTGATGTCGCGTGCCGGTTGTGCAAGGGCGAATCCGCCGGCAACCAAGCCGGCAGACAGGATGGTTCCGAAAATGAGGGAGCGTACTTTCATGCAAATTTCCTCCGGGAGTTACCTTATATGGGGTCCAAACCCTCGCGCAAGTTAAAAGTTGCGGATATTTGGCTCCGAATCCTCGCATGCGGACCCGGACATCCGCCGTTTGTTCCCCTGTCCGCGCAATTCAGAGCCTGCGCGCAGTGGTCATAGTAGCTCGGTAAATTGATTTGCCAAGCAGCATACTGGGCTATGAAAAGAATCCTGTTCGGACTCGTGCTCACCTTCTGTCTCGCGGTACCCTATGCGGCACAGGCGCAGATCATAGTGGTAGAACACCACCACCACCACCATCATCATCACCCCCACTTCCAAAGCAACCAGTAGTTGGTTGAGAATCCCGTTGTCCCACCCTTGCCGCGATCGTATTGCTCGCAAAAAACGTCAGGGATGGGGCGCCCGATTTCGCTTGGAACTGGACGAACGTGCTTGTTCAATAGACGACGAGAGATTCCCGCCGACAATCGTTCCCGTAGCTTGACAACAAGTGGCGCTGTGCTACTATTTGATTGAGGTTAATCAACGTTCATCAATGGTTACCGTCAATCGTCTTCCCATCACCAAAGCGCGCATCAATCTGGGCCAGATTGCGCGGCGAGCGCATAACAGCAAGGAGTACTTCATCCTGGAAAAGGATGGCATTCCCGTGATCGGCATCATGGCGGCCGATGAGATGGAAGATTATCTTGAGTTACGCGACCAGAAGGTTAGGGCGTCCATCGTGGCAAGCGGGCGAGACCGCGCTGCGGGTAAAACACGGCCCGCTGACAAGCTGTTGGCTGAGTTGAAACGGGGAGCCGTGAGAAAGACAGCATAGTTTTTTTGCACGGCCTCACTGGGTTGATGGGAACAAAAGCAAAAGCAACCGCAGATCCTTCGACTTCGGTCGCTACGGCGACCTCCGCTCAGGATGACAGCTTTGAGAGGCGGGCGCGGGCCAGTACCGACTGCGCTCGGGGAGATTTCGGTTTCGCTACGATGTCGAGGGGCTTGAAGTTGTGCTCCACTACTGCGGGCTGCGGCGCGAGGATACGTACTGAATTGCAGGTGGGTTTGTGCTATCCCAGGTCCGAAAATCCGGACCTGGGGCACCCGGCGAAAGTGGGATTTCGTGTGACCGGGAGCGGTGGTAAGATTCGTGCCCACGGGGATAAAGCATGAAATCTGTGGTTGCAGTATTTCTTGTGGCGTGTTCTGTATCGGCGTCGGCACAGAAGCTCAGCGTGAGGGTCATCGACCGTCAGGACAACGAAACAGACTACTCCTATGTTGTGCCGGGCTATTCCAGCTCGCAATCCAACGCGAACGTAAATTGCAATAGCATAGGCGATAGCGTGAACTGCGGCGGTTCATCGACAACGAACGGCTATAGTACGCCCGCCCGCCAGATCTCCTACCATGTGCGCGGAGCCACCTTGTCTCTCCTACTTCCGGATGGCCGCGTTGCCGTCGTCAACTGTGAGAGCAAATTCGCCGAACGTATGGCCGGTCCGCAAGGGAACCACCGGAGTTGCCGCGTACCAATCGTGGACAACATTGAAGCCGATTTTCATAGCGGCAAGGCAAAACTGGAATGGCCCGTCAGCCTGGACGGTAAGAAAATGCAGTCAGAGACCTATGTGGTGCTCGGCATTTTGGACAAACCGAAGGGCGGACAAAACTAGCGGGCACTCCCCCTAGCGAGATTTGGGCCACTTAACGGCGTTTTTTGATGCCGGCTCTGTGTTTTTTCGCGACCCAATTGCCATCTTCGAGAAAGAAATCGGCGGATCCATTACAGAATCCGCATATCCCAGGCATTCCAAGTCCATCGCCTTGGTTGTGTTTTGGATGGGTCTCCCCGGCGTATTTGCAATATTTGATTGGTTCCGGACGTTTGATCATGATCACACCTCGGATGAAGGTTACTGCAATGTCCGTCAAAAGTCCTGACACTGCGTATGTATTTTTTCCTCTTAGACGGTAGCTCCGGCTGTCGCGATGCTTGCGACGACTTACTCACCTGTTTTTCCTCAATTGACCGCGATTTCAACCGCCCTCCGAACCAAGCGAATTTCTGCCTGACGGCTAGAATCAATCTAGTCATGACTGAGTTCACCCATCTGCATTTGCATACCGAATATTCGCTGCTGGACGGGGCTTGCGACGTTACTAAGCTTGTGGACCGCGTGGCGGCGCTGGGGCAAAAATCCGTGGCGATGACCGACCACGGGAATATTTACGGCGCGGTACATTTTTTCGACGCGGCAAAATCCAAGGGCGTGAAGCCGATCCTGGGCTGTGAACTCTATGTATGCAAGGCAGAGGATCATCGCACGGAGACGTCGAGACAAGCCGCCGAGAACGGGGTTTCGCCGGGCGCGCCGCGCGAGTCGGAATACAACCACTTGCTCGTGCTGGCAGAAAACGAGGATGGCTACCGAAACCTGATTCGGCTCACCTCAGAGGCGAGCCTCAACGGCTTTTATCGCAAGCCGCGCGTGAGCAAAAAGTATCTGGCGGAGAATGCGAAGGGGCTGATCGGGTTCTCCGGTTGCCTGAGCGGCGAATTGTGCGAATCGCTCGAACGAAGCGACTATTCCAGGGCCGTTTCCGTTGCACAGCAATATCAGGACATCTTCGGCAAAGGAAATTTCTATCTCGAGATTCAGGATCAAGGCCTGGAGCAGGAGAAAAGCATTCGCGCCGACCTGTTTCGGCTTGAGAAGGAACTTGAGATTCCGCTGGTGGCGACGAACGACTCGCATTATTTGTGCGGTGAGGACAGCCATGCGCACGATGTGATGCTGTGCGTGCAGACAGGCTCGAAGATTTACGAGACGAACCGGTTCAAATTCGACTCGGACCAGTTTTTTGTAAAGGGCGCCGACCAGATGGCGGCGCTGTTCTGCGACTCGCCCTCTGTGGTGAAGCGGACGATGGAGATTGCCGAGCGCTGCAACCTGAAGTTGCACAAGGTGGACAATCCTTTCCCCGAGTTTGCCGTGCCGCAGGGCCACACGATCGACAGCTACTTTGAAGAGGTGTGCCGCGCGGGCCTGAAGAAGCGGCTCGATACGGCCGTGCGGCAACTGGAATTGCGCGGTATCCGTCGGTCGACGCCGGAAGAGTATGAAGCGCGGCTCAGCTACGAGATCGATGTGATCAAGCAGATGAAGTACTCGGGATATTTTCTGATCGTGTGGGACTTCATCAAGTACGCGCGCGACCACGCCATTCCAGTGGGGCCAGGGCGCGGTTCGGCGACGGGGTCGCTGGTGGCGTATGTCATGGAGATCACGAACATCGACCCTCTGCAGAATGTGCTCCTCTTTGAGCGGTTTCTGAATCCCGAGCGCGTGACCATGCCGGATATTGACGTGGACTTTTGCATGAACCGGCGCGGCGAAGTGATCGACTACGTGACGCGCAAATACGGCCGCGAACAGGTGGCGCAGATTATCACGTTCAATACGATGGCGGCCAAGGCCTCGATTAAAGATTGCGGACGCGCGCTGGATATGCCCTACGGCGACGTGGACCGCATTGCGAAGCTGGTGCCGGCGACGGTGGGCATGACGCTGGACAAGGCGCTCGAGGAAGTGCCCGATCTGCGCAAGGTGTACGACAACGACAAGCAGATTCGGGAATTGATCGACACGGCCAAGAAGCTCGAGGGCCTGGTGCGCGGCGCAGGCGTACACGCTTCCGCGGTGGTGATTGCGCCCGAGCCGCTAATCAATTTGGTGCCGCTGAACCGCACCAAAAACGATGAAATCGTAACTGCGTACGACATGAAGGCTGTGGAGAAGATGGGCTTGCTGAAGATGGACTTTCTGGGCCTGACGACTCTCACTGTCATCAACGATGCCGTCAAGCTGATCGAAGAGACGCGGGGGAAAAACTCGACATTGAAATGATCCCCATCGACGATCCGGCGACATTCAAGAGCGTGTTTCACACGGCTCTGACTTCCGGCGTGTTCCAGTTTGAATCGGGCGGCATGCGCGACATTCTGCGGCGCTACAAGCCGGATACGGTGGAGGAGCTGACGCAATTGAACGCGTTGTTCCGCCCAGGGCCGATGGATATGATCGACGATTTCATCGAGCGCAAGTGGGGACGGCGCAAGGTGGAATACCTGCTGCCGCCGCTGGAAGTTATTCTGAAGGATTCGCTGGGCGTGATTGTGTATCAGGAACAAGTGATGCGCATCGCGAATGTGCTCGCGAGTTACTCCCTGGGCGAAGCGGATCTGCTGCGCCGCGCGATGGGAAAGAAGAACGCGCAGGCCATGGCGGAGCAGCGCGAGCGATTCCAGTCAGGGGCTGCGGCGCTGGGGCATCCGCGGGCTGCTGTCGATGAGATCTTCGACCAGATGGAGAAGTTTTCCGGATACGGGTTCAACAAGTCGCACTCGGCGGCGTATGCGTGGGTGGCTTACCAGACCGCGTACTTAAAAACGCATTATCCGGTGGAGTTCATGGCGGCGCTGTTGACTTCAGAAACTTCAAAGCCCGACAGCGTGGTGAAGTACATCGGCGAGTGCCGCGAGATGGGCATCGCCGTGGAGCCGCCGGACGTGCAGGTTTCAGGCGCGCAGTTTACGCCGCACGGCGCGGCCATCCGCTTCGGACTGGCTGCGGTAAAGAACGTGGGCGGCAATGCGATCGAGTCGATTTTGAAGGCGCGCGCGGAGGTTGGCGGGCGCTTCAAGAATCTTTGGGAGTTCTGCGAGAAGGTGGATTTGCGCGTGATGAACAAGCGCGTGATCGAGTCGCTCATCAAGGCGGGCGCGCTCGACCCGCTGGGGACGCGCGGGCAGCTTACCGCCGCTGTCGATAAGGCCATGGAGCGCGCGCAGAAAACACAACGCGACGCCGAATCCGGCCAAAGCGGCCTGTTCGGACTGTTCGACGAGACGCCGGCGCACGCCCGCGACGCCGACACTTTGCCGCCAGCCCCCGACTGGGAGGAGGCGGTGCGGCTGGCGAATGAGAAAGAGGTGCTGGGATTCTTTGTCTCAGGACATCCGCTCGATAAGTATGCAGAGAAGCTGCGCAACCTGACGGGCGTGATCACCGTGGCCGAGGCGCTGGAACGCAAGCCGCCGGAGCGGCGATGGGGCGGGCAGCAGGATCTTGCCGATGAAATTCAAGTGGCCGGAATGCTGGTTGGGGTGGCGGCTAAGAAAAGCAAAAAAGATCAGCGGTTGTATGCGCAGGGTGCGATTGAGGATGCCACCGGAAAGATGGAACTGATCTGCTTTGCCCGCGATTATGAGAAATTGGCCGCGCAGTTGAAGATGGAGGTTCCGGTGCTTGTGCGCGGACAACTGATGGGCGAGGAAGACGCCGCGCCCAAGATCGCCGTCAGCCAGGTGCAGGCGCTCGAAGAGGTGCAGGTGAAGCTGCCTGCGGGCGTGCGCATCCGCATCAATCTGGACCGCGCCACCGAGGAGATGCTGGCCGAGCTGAAGAGTGCAGCCGACGCTGCGCCCGGGCCCGGAAAAGTGATGCTGCAACTGGAGAAGAAAGGCGAGTACGCCGTGGTTCTGGAGCCTGAGGGCATGAGCGTGGCCGCCGACCGAGGATGGGTGGAGCGGGTTGAGGAGCTTGCCGGAAAAGGAACTGTGCAGGCGGTTGGGTAGCTTGCGCAAAATCTACCTCGGCTCTTCCGCATCCCCATCAACTTCCGTCAATACTTTGGCACGGACGGATCCACTTCGCTTGACCAGGCGAGAATACCGCCGGCAAGGTTGGCCACCTTGGGATAGCCGGACTGCTTGAGGAACTCCGCCACGCGCTGGCTGCGCCCACCTACCTTGCAGTGCACGACGATTTCACGATCGCGTTCGATTTCATCGAGCCGCTGCGGAACCTGATTCATTGGGATCAGCTTGCCGCCGATGTTGGCGATCTGGTGCTCGAATGGCTCGCGCACATCCAGAATGAGCAGGTCTTCGCCTGCATCCATGCGCTGCTTCAGCTCGGTTGCGGTAATTTGGGGAATTCCATTTTTCACTGCGATCTCCTCTTTGGCTGCCGGCGCAATGCCGCAGAACTGTTGGTAGTCGATCAATTTGGTGACGGTCGGGTGAGCACCGCACACTGGGCACTCCGGATTTTTGCGCAGCTTCAATTCGCGGAAGCGCATGGTGAGCGCGTCCACGAGCAGCAGGCGCCCGGCGAGGGTTTCGCCTTTACCCAGAATAAGCTTGATGGTTTCAGTGGCCTGGATGACGCCGACCAGTCCGGGCAGAACGCCCAGCACGCCGCCCTCGGCACAACTGGGGACGAGTCCGGGCGGAGGCGGCTCAGGATACAGGCAGCGGTAACATGGCCCTTCTTTTGTGGCGAAGACACTGGCCTGGCCTTCGAAGCGGAAGATCGAACCATACGCATTGGGCTTGCCTAGGAGCACGCACGCGTCGTTGACGAGATAGCGCGTGGGAAAGTTGTCGGTGCCGTCGGCGATCACGTCGTAGTCTTTCAGGATGTCGAGCGCGTTGGCGCTGGAGAGCAACGCGTCGTGTTTGACGACGTTGACATCGGGATTGAGCGCCCCGATCTTTTCCGCGGCCGAGTCCAGCTTCTTGCGCCCAATATCGGCGGTGGAGTGGATGATCTGACGCTGTAGGTTACTCGCATCCACCGCGTCGAAATCGACCAGGCCCAGCGTGCCTACGCCGGCCGCGGCGAGATACAACGCCAGCGGCGAACCCAGTCCGCCGGCGCCGATGCATAACACGCGCGCGGCTTTCAGTTTGCGCTGGCCTTCTTCGCCGACCTCGGGCAGGATAAGGTGGCGGGCGTAGCGGGCAAGCTCCTCTTTGGTCAGTTCAGGCAGTTCCGCTGGCGCGGTTCGGGAAGCCATAGTTTCACTTTAGTGCACGAGGGGAATTCACGCTTGCTTTGGATTCAGCCGGAGCGACCAGCGATTCGCTTGTCTCGACCAGCTCGATGGTTTCCTGTTCGAACCGTTTGTCTTCTTCGGTCGTGCCGGCCAAGAGAAACGAATTTGTGAGGGCTGCGCGGCCTTGGGCCACCGTAGTAATCACGTACGAGCAGCCGATCCAGTGCGCCTCGGCGAAATCGGTTGGCGACCACTCAGCCGGATGGTCAGGATGCGAATGATAGAAGCCTGCGATGCTCAAACCACTGGCCTGCGCCTGGCGTTCGATGCTGACCAACTCGGCCGGAGCAATCTCAAAGCGGTTATTTGGCGAATCGATGCACGTGTTGGCGGCCTTTACCGCAGCCTCGATGCGCCAGCCGTCTGTGCCATGGCGTCCGAGCAGCGCGCCGCAGCACTCGCGCGGATACGTCTCTTCACCGTGCGCACGGATCGCATCGTACACCGGTCTTGCTATGCGCAGCACGCTCAAGGTTGCTCCCAGAACTCTGCCTCAACTATCCCGCCGGGACATGCGAAGGGTCAGCTCTTTCCCGCCTACAGTGCGGCCAGTTTCTCCAGCAGTTCGCGGGGATCCACGGGTTTTGCCAGCAGTTTTCACGAGTGTCCGTCGGCTCTTGCGCTCTCGATCATCTCCGAGTGGATCCCTGTCCTGCAAAGAGCAGAATACGGCAGTCAGGAAGCCTGCTCTCGATCTTCGCGCAAAGCTCGGCACCGATCATCCCCGGCGCGATCGGAGACGCGATTGGTTTTTTATGCAGAACTTTGAAGCTGTGTTGCCTCTCCCGAACCTGATTTTGAGAAAAAGCGTCGGCGTCGAGGCGGAATGCCGCAGCGTCATTTCCCGGAGAGGTGCGAACGAAGGACCTCCACGAGCCGTGCGGGTTCACCTTTGCGCACGAATTGCGAAATAAATGGAGCCACGTCGGGTGGCGGCGACCAGAAGTCCGAGAGCAGCACGATGGGCGCATCGGGAAATCTCGATCGCATCTCCCGCGCAATTTCGGGAGCTGTGGTTACCGAATTCAGACGGTAGTCGAGCAATACCAGGTCGATGCTTGCTTCAGGAAGGGGATCCGCACCGGAGAACCTGACCAGGAGAGGGATGGGTTCAAACCCGGCATTGCGCACGATGAGACTATGTACCTCTAGATGCGACGGATCGTCGTCGATAATAAGAACCTTGGGATTTGCCGGCATTCCTGGAACCTCTCGCGAGCCAGCGTGGGCTGTCAGGGTAACTCGGCCGCGATCTCTGACCATGTACAGTAATGCCTGGAGAGTTGTGCCTCCTGCCCTTTCAGGAGATAGGCAGCGAAAGCAACTGGGTATATATTTTTCTCCAGCGGTCAAGGATCAGAGGCGGGGGGAAGTTAATTTAACGGGCCCTCGGGGGAGTGCTTCGCATAGTCCCGAGTATAAACGACAATCGATTTGAGCAGGATGAAGTTTTATCGATTCAGGACCGGAACCTTGAATGGCTTCGCGTTTGGGCGGAGGGTCGCGGCTTGTGTATGCGGCTCCGTGGCCGCGGCCACACTTTGCGCGATCGCCTCGCTGGCTTGCGCCCAGGCTCCTGTGTCGGCCGATGACGTGGAATCGGCGTACCTGTTTAACTTTGGAAAATTCGTCCGGTTCGCGGACGCGGAGCCAGAGGCGGCGCGCCAGAGTTTCGATATCTGCATTGTGGGCGAGGACCCACTCGGGGCAACGCTCGATGAGCTTACCGCGCATGAAAAACTCGATGGCAAACCCGTTCGTGTGCTGCGGCTGAAAGCCGCCACGGAGGCGCGCGACTGCGCTATTGCTTACTTCAGCGCCTCGGAAAGCAGCCGGATCGGACCGGATCTGGACGCGCTCCATGGCCGGCCGGTTCTTACAGTGAGCGACGCCGCCGATTTTCTGAAGCGCGGCGGGATGATTCAGCTGATCATCGCCGGGAATCACGTGCGCTTCGCGGTAAACCTCGACGCGGTGGAAGATGCCCGGCTCAGTTTAAGTTCCGAGCTTCTGAAAGTAGCGGTCGACGTGAATGGGGAACCGCCTGCGGGGGTGCGTCCATGAAGCAGCAGTGGGCACAGTCCATCTCCGGCAGGTTGACGGCATTGGTAGTCTTCGCCAGCGGAACCGCGCTACTGCTCGCCTATGTGTCTTATCTCGCGTACGACTTTTACAGCCTTCGCCAACACTTGATCGAATCGATCGATGCTCAGGCGAATCTGATCGGGATCAACAGCGAAACAGCATTGCTGTTTGACGACCAACAGGCGGCCGAAACCACGCTCTCTGCACTGCGCGGCGCGCCAGCCATTTTGAGAGCGGAGATTTTCGACGTGCATGGGAGTCCGTTCGCAACTTACGTCCGCAAAGGGTATGCTGCCGGCGGGTCGATTGTGCCGCGACTCGAGAATGGTCAATCCTCCGCATTCTGGATTCAAGATGGAGAGGTGCTTCTGGGGCGTGTCATTAGCTCGGATGGGAAACCCATCGGCTCTGTATACATCATGGCTGACACGTACGACGTGACCCACAATACCGGCCGGTTCGGGATGTTTTCGGCAGGCATCCTGCTGGTTTGCTTTGTCATCGCATTGCTCGCAACCTTTAGTCTCCGCGAATCGATCATTCGCCCTCTGGAGAACCTGACCAACACGGCGCGCGTGGTTTCGCGCGAGAAAGACTTCTCCGTGCGCGTTCAGGTTCCCGACCGCCACGACGAGATCGCGTTCCTGGTGCAGTCATTCAACGAGATGCTCGCGGAGATCGAGCAGCACAGAGCCGTGCTCGAACAAAAGGTTGCGGAGCGGACCGCGGAGCTTTCCGCGGCAAATCGCGAGCTGGAGGCGTTCTCTTACACCGTCGCACATGACCTGCGCGGCCCGTTGCAGCAGGTTGGGAATATCGTTTTCCTGCTGCAACCCGACGGCGCCGACGGCGGATCGCCTGAACAGAAGATGCTGCTCGAGAACCTTCTGGCCGCTACCAACAAGATGTCGTCTTTAATTGACGACCTGCTGAACCTTTCGCGGGCGGCCAGCACTACGCTCGAACCCGTTCCCGTCGACATGACCGCATTGGCAAAATCGATTCTCGAGGGCCTCACGCGGGACGGCACACGGCACGTGGAAACGCGGATTGGCGACGACTGCACGATCCTTGCCGACCGGGGTCTGATCACCATCGCCCTCGACAACCTGCTGCGGAATGCGTGGAAATACTCCTCGCGAAAGGACCCGGCACGGATCGAATTCGGTTGCCGACAGGAAGGCGAGGAGACGGTCTTCTTTGTGAGGGATAATGGCGCGGGGTTCGACGGCGCTTATGCGGACCGACTGTTTCATCCCTTCCAGCGTCTGCATTCGCAGGCGCAGTTCCCCGGAATCGGCATCGGATTGGCGACCGTGCAGAGGATTATCGCGCGCCACGGGGGGAGGGTTTGGGCCACCGGAGCTCTGGACCAGGGAGCGGAATTCTGCTTCACTTTGCCCCAGAAGAAAGCCGCCAACGAACCGTTATCAACCCATTTGAAATGAACGCACTACCAGCTTTTCCCAGCCGGGACAACCATTCTTGCGGAGAGCAGCATCAAAGTCATTACTGCCGTCATCTCGCTGTTGATCTTGGTTCATTTCACTGGGATGTGGAATCCTGCATCCCGGGAATATTGAACATGAGAATCGGGTCCGATGCTGCTGTCGTTTGCTCCCCAGAACCTATCCTTTCGAAACTGGCGCGTTGGCCGCGGCGGTGACTTGCGAATGATCGCTTGTCTCGCTTGTTCTGTCTCGATGGCGACTCTTGCCCTCACGGCGAGGGCTTCGGAGCGTCAAGCAAATCCGTCGCAACGAACGCGGTCCCTGAAAAACCTGAACCTGGAGCAGTTGGGCGAGGTGGAAGTAACCACCTACAGCAAAGCGCCCACAGAGCTATGGAACACGCCCGGAGCTGTCTATGTGATCTCCAGCGAGCAGATCCTGCGCTCGGGCGTCACTAATATCGCCGATGCGCTCCGCCTGGCGTCGGGGGTTGAGGTGGGCCGTATGAGCTCCGACTACTGGGCAGTGGCCATTCGCGGCCTGCAAAACAATTTTTCCAAATCGGTGCTGGTGCTGATCGATGGCCGCAATGTATATACCCCGTTGTTTGCCGGTGTGTACTGGGATGTGCAGGACATGCCGCTCGAAGATATTGACCACATCGAGGTGATCCGCGGACCGGGCGCCACGATGTGGGGACCGAACGCGGCGAACGGTGTCATTAACATCATCACCAAAAACTCCGCCAATACGCACGGCGTGTTTGCCGATGGGCTGGCCGGCAGCGAAGATCACACCATTGACGACGCGCAGTTTGGCGGAAGGCACGGCAATGTCCACTATCGCTTGTATGGCCGAGGCCTTGAGCGGCATCATGAGCACAACCCGGACGGGCCCAACGTTGATTCCTGGCACCAGGAACGGTTCGGTTTCCGCGCCGACTCGACCGCCGGCGTGAACGCGTTTCTGGCCGAAGGCGATTTGTATAAAGGCACGGCCCCGCATATCACCGCGCTTGGCATCTCCAACGACCGCACGGCCGGCGGCGACATCAATCTGCGTTGGCAACATGACCTGACCACTGAAAAGGGATTCTACGTGCAGGCATACGTCGATCGCACCCTGCGCACCCATACGGCAGAAGTCGACGAGTCGCGCGACACCATCGACATCGATTTCGTCCAGCATTTCATGGCAGGGCACGGAAACCTGATTTCTTATGGAGGAACCCTGCGCTGGAGCCCGTGGCTGACCGTTCCCGAGGATCTGCTGGTTCCCCCCGGCGGCACTGACCACGAACACGTGGTCGTTGTGCAGGACGAAGTCCGCCTGAAGAACAACCTGCGGCTTACGGCGGGACTTAAAGCAGAAAACAATAACTACAGTGGATGGGACTTTGAGCCAAGCGGACGCCTGCTCTGGTCGCCGGGCAACCAACAGGCACTGTGGGCAGCAGTCACGCGAGCGGTGACGACGCCCTCCGATCTCGAAGAGAATTTCGACCTTCACGCATCGGCGGGGAATCTTGTCTATCAGGTGCTGGGCAATTCCAAATTCATGTCGGAACAGGTGACCGGGTACGAGGCGGGCTACCGGCGCATGGTGGCGACAAAGCTGATGGTGGACCTGGCTGGCTATTGGAACCAGTACGGCCGGTTGCAGAGCTTCAGCGCTCCGGTAACTTCGACATCAGGCGGAATCACCTACATCACGATCCAGTACACCAATCAGATCGCCGGCTCGGCCTCGGGCTTCGAGATTGGTACGGAGGCGCAGGTCGAACCATGGTGGCGTTTGAATACTAACTATTCCTATCTCAACTCGGATTTCGCGGCCAACGGCGTCACGTCGAACATCAGCTCAACGGGCTCGGTGCAGACCTACGAGGAGTCGAGCCCAAAACATACCGTTACAGCGCAATCAATGTTGGATCTGCCGGCGCGCATCCAATTCGACCAGATGTACCGATTTGTAACTGCCCTTCCGGCGCAGGAGGTCCCGGCTTACCAGACCATGGACTTACACCTCCAGAAAACGCTGGGCCGCGATTTTGCGGTGGAACTGGTGGGCCAGAATCTCTTCCAGAACTTCCATTCCGAGTGGGGCACGGTGAGTTTTCGGCAAGGCTGCGTAGCATGTCTGTGTAGGCGTGAACCGGCCGCGAGGAACAGTTAGGTGCGGTCATATTTTGCAAGCAGGTCGTCCATGTCGTCGCCTACGCCATATCCAAAATTGTGGCTGATGGTGCGCACGCGGTCCAGTCCGGTCGATCAAGGCATCGCGGTCGCCTGCAGGTAGCTGACAAGTGACCTTGAGAGCCTGCTCGAACATATGGACAAGAGCATCGAAGTAGCCTTCATCCTGATACCCGATATTGTCGGAGAAGCCAGCCGCACTTTCGCAATAGGAGACCATCAGCTCTGCGAGTCCGGCAGGTTCGCCAACCGCCTTTCGGTAACTGGAAATGGCCTGTTTGGCCTTTGCGACAGAGATATCCTGGTTGCGCAACACATCCGGCCAGAGCCAGCGGTCCAAGGTTTCCTTGTAGGGCTTCAGAACATCTTCGCCCAAGCCGAAGCGGGTGTGAAGGAAGGTCTGATTATCCTTGTGGGCAGCATAAAGATCCTGAACCAGGCCTATTAAGTTTGTCCGGTCAAGGCCTGCGAGTTTCGTCTTAACATCTGTCCATGTGGGCTGCGATCGTGGATGTCGTTTTGTCATTTGAGTTCCGTAGTCGAGCAACTCATCATCAAGTCCTTTCATCCAGGATACGGCGCACCGAAGTGCGGCCGATATTGAGGCGGCGGGCGATCTCGGATTTGCTAAAGCCGGAGTGGCGCAGTTTGCGGACCTCATCGGCGTGCATGGTTGCAGTTGCAGGCCGGCCAAGACGCTTGCCGTTCTGCCGTGCATGAGCGAGTCCAGCCCGTACGCGTTCTCCGAGGATTTCCCGCTCGAAGGCGGCGAACACGGCCAGCAGTGCGGCCATCGCACGACCGGCCGGCGTGGTCAGATCCAGTGCTTCGGTCAGTGATACGAACCCGACGCCGAGATGCTCAAGTTCCTGAAGCGTGGCGAGCAGATCGGTTACCGATCTTCCCCAGCGATCCAGCCGCCACACCACCACCACGTCGATCTCGCGGCGCCGCGCAGCTTCCAGAAGTTTCTCCCGCATCTTCCGCTGGGTCGCACCGGAACCGACTTCCTTCACCTGCATTGCGATGGTCCATCCACGCCGGACGGCGTACTCACGCATGGCACGACTCTGCATGGGGAGCGTCTGTTGATCCAGAGTGGAGACTCGGGCATACAGGCCGGCGCGGACCGTTTTGGCGGCTTTTTGCCCCTGGCCAAAAACCTTCCCGGATTTTCTAATGCCGGACACCCGTTTTATGGGCACTTCACGATGCTCCCTGCGCATGGCCGAAGAGTATCCTTTCCGGCCATCAGGGATTCATCATAAATCCACCGAATTGGGGAGATCTACCGTGCGCCCAAGAGTCTCGCGATAGTTCCACGGCATCCAGTCCGCGGGGCAGGCAGCCAGTTCCCGGGCGTGGCGCTGCAACTCGACCAGGTAGTCGAAGGAGTTGGCGTCACATAACTGACAGGTGTGGATCAGGCTCATGAACAGATCGCCGACTTGCGCGCCATGCAGAGTACGGTAGAAGAGCGCGTTCTTTCGATGTAAAACGGCGCGCTTTAAGGCCCTTTCGGCGACATTATTATCAAGCGGGGCTCCGGCTTTGCGAAGGAACAACGTCAGGGGCTGCCAGTGACGCAGCAGATACCCGATCGCCTGGCCCAGCCCGGAGTTCGGCTCCGTCCTTCGCTCGGCTAACTGCGCCTCAAGCCAAGCGTGCAGTTTATCCATCACCGGCCGGCTGCGTTGCTGATGAAGCTGCAACCGCTCGTCCGGCGTCAGGCCTTGCTCGCGCGCTTCGGCATCGTGTCCGTACACCTGGCCCAGCATCTCCAGCACATAGCGACATTCATGGGGGAAGTTCTCCGCCACGTCCACGAACTGCCGACGACCGTGCGCGAGGCAGTTAGCCAACAGGATCTCCACGCCCGCAGGCAACTTCGGCACATTGCGCGACAGCGCATCGCACATTTGAATCGGGCTGGGCAACTCTGCACTGCGCTTCTTGAGCACCTCGGCGAGGTTCTCGCCAGCATGCCGGCTGCCAGTGAAGTAGAGCGCGATCTTGTGTCCCTCGCCAACAGACACGATGCCGCTGGTGAACACACCGGTGCGCTCGTCCTTGGGATCACGCTGCAGCATGAGCACCCGCATGCCAGTGTCATCGTTATGGACCACCGTGCCCTGGGCCGCTTGCCGGATCAACTCATCCCGCGCCGGCTTGAGCGGCTGCGCTGCTTCTTCGACGATCTCCCACTGCGTAGCCGCCGGCAGCGGAATCCCCATCTGTGCCTCCAGTTGTTCCAGCCGATTGAACGGAGTTCCGGCGCCATACTTGAGCTGGGCGATCATCGCCGCAGCCGTCTCATCGTACTTATCCGGTCCCACTCCTTCCGGCTCCTCGGCCGTGAACACCTGGCCGCACGCGCCGCAACGTAACCGCTCCAGTGAGTAAACTGTCGCCGCCAGGGGAGCCTGACCGATAACTCGTACTAACACCTTGGGCTCTTTCTGCCCGTACACGTTGCCTTTGCCGCACTCCGGGCAGCGCTCCCCGTGGGTCAACTTCTGATGCTTGATATTTATCTTGTGCGCTCCACTAAACGCATCTGATCCATTGCGGCCGTGCCCGGGCGGCGGTGGCGTATTCTCATCCGGGTGTTGCCCTGGCTCCGCGCCTTCAGGTTTCTCCAACACCTCACTGGTCTTCTCTGTATTGCGCGACCGCACCAGCAGCGCCGCCATCGCATGCAGAGTATCTTTGAGCTTGTCGTGATCGGCCTCGCTCAACGGCGCTTCTCGCGCTTCGTCCAGCACCCGGTCCAACTCTTCCAGGTTCACGTCGATGCGGCGCCGCGACTTCTTCATGCCACGCCCCCAAGCAGTTCGCGAAAACGCTTCGTCAACGGATAACCCAGAACCTCCTTGATCGACCGGTTCGGAACATAGCTGTTGGACTGTTTGCCTCGTCCCGTCGTCCTGCCCATCAGCACCCAGTTGGCCGCCCGGTAACAGGTCCCGCGGAACCGCTCCGGATCGATGAACGTCTCAAGGAAGTAGATCGGATGACCGTACATCTGCTGCCAGTCGTCGGAGATCCGCGCCGCCATCCGGCCCAGGATGTGTGACGCCAGATGCTCCACCCGCACCCACGGAAGGATCAGGAAGCGCGTGTTGTATGCGATAAAACGGATCCGGCTGCGCCGCGCCGCCGCATCCCAGCCGATGAAGCGATCACGGCTGCCGATATGCCGCGGCGCCGATGACCAGGCCAGGCATGCGATCGGACGGCCCTCAGCCCACACAAGATATTTCAGATGCTCCCCGACCGGCTGTTCATAGCCTAGATAGTGATGCTCCTCCATCAGGCTGTTGAACAACGGCTCCTGTGCGGTGCGCCGCACCTGCTCGAACTCGAGCGGTTGCAGCTTGCGCAACACGTCTTCGATCGGAGTCTTATCGATCAGCACCGGTTCGGGCCGGGCCCGCTGTGCCAGCGGATTATGCCGAACATAACTGACCGGCGGCAACGCGATCTGTCCGGCCCGCTCCAGCATCAGCAGCAGGCCGCGGCACACCATGTCACGCAACGCGCCGTTGGCCTGCCGCCACTGCCAGGCTTCACATATCCGGGTCGACAGCTTGCGGCGGCTCTCCTTCGGATACCGCTCGATCAGCGTGCGTATATATAGGATGTCTTCCTGATGGATCTCCCGGCCGCGATATTGGAACTCTGCCATTGCTCAGCATTATGAAACAGTCTTTCTTGGAACGCAAGGGGAAAATGCGGCCCTACGCGACGGCGTTCACTCGCCGCCACATCGGCGCGGCGCGCACCCGCGATACATCCCCGGCTGCCATCAGCAACTGCGCCTCATAAGCCTCCAGCGCCTTGGCCGGTGAGTTCGATTCCAGCCACCACCGGAATCTGCCTTGCGACAGTCGCTTTTGCGACAGCCAGTAACCTTGGCCATCGTAGCTGAGCAGACGTATCGAGGTTCCCCTGCGGCTTCTAAAAATAAAAACACAGCCAGTCATCGCGTCTTCACAGAG